>NZ_CP137573.1:3667585-5070171 GCF_033343995.1 Streptomyces sp. HUAS YS2
CGAGCCGCTGCCGGGCTTCCATTCGCCGTCTATGTACTGGTGTGCCAGCTCGGTGAAGTAGGACATACGACGAGACCCCCCGACCGCGGTGGCGGACATCGGAAACGTGACTGCACTGACGTCACGTCATCGTACTTATGTCTCAGGAGAGTTGAAGGAGTCCTCGAAGAAGATCGCGGCTTCCTTCGGGATCGGGGCTGTCTCCCTGGAGCCGCTCCATCACCCGGGCGTACTGCGCGACCTCCTCGCGCTTGTCGAGGTACAGGGCGCTGGTCAGCTGTTCCAGGTAGACGATGTCCGACAGGTCCGACTCGGGGAAGCTCAGCATCGTGAAGGCGCCGCTCTCGCCGGCGTGGCCGCCGAAGCTGAACGGCATCACCTGGAGCGTGACGTTGGGGTGCTCGGAGATCTCGATGAGGTGCCGCAACTGGCCCTGCATGACCGTCCGGTCGCCGTACGGGCGGCGCAGCGCCGCCTCGTCGAGCACCGCGTGGAAGTGCGGCGCGTTCTCGGAGACGAGCACCTTCTGCCGCTCCAGGCGGAGCGCGACCCGGCGGTCGATCTCGGCACGCGGGGCGTCGGGCATGCCGCGCGAGACCACCGCGTGGGCGTAGGCCTCGGTCTGCAACAGGCCGTGCACGAACTGGACTTCGTAGATGCGGATGAGCGAGGCCGCACCCTCCAGGCCGATGTACGTCTGGAACCAGCCGGGCAGCACGTCGCCGAAGCTGTGCCACCACCCCGCCACGTTGGCCTCACGGGCGAGCCCGAGCAGCGAGCCGCGCTCCATGTCGTCGCTGACGCCGTACAGGGTGAGGAGGTCCTCGACGTCCCTGGCCTTGAAACTCACCCTTCCCAACTCCATACGACTGATCTTCGACTCGGATGCACGGATCGAGTAGCCGGCCGCCTCGCGCGTGATGCCACGCGACTCCCTCAGCCGCCTGAGCTGTGAGCCCAGCAGAATGCGTCGCACGACACTCCCGCTCGTCCCGCCGGTTTCGCCTGCGGTCACGGCTCCGGCCTCCCCTTCGCGTCGGTTGGTGTTCTCGGACGGGAGCACCCCCGAACTCTCCGAGCCCCGGATTCTGCCACCAAAACGCTTCAGCCCGTACACATTCGATTACGGAAAGAGGGCCTCTTCGGCCGCAGCGTGAAAGTGGTCGGCAGAAGATATGCACAACAAACGGCACGGGGACGGACAGGTCCGGCGCGTGCACGTGCATCTGCCCTTGCATCCGATGGTCGCATTCGGAACCATGGACCCCGCGCACCTGCGTGCTCGTTCGTGTTGTAGCACCACAGCCGCGAATCCCGGGAGTGCCTCGCATGGGGACGAATGGATCGACCATGCTCGAGCCGTTACGGCAGGGGCTTCCGCCGATCGATCCCGCGGCCGTCTCCAGCTCCGCCTCCTGCGCCCTGCCGCCCCGCTACGAAGCGGTCCGCGGCGCCAGGAAGTTCACGCAGTCGACGCTCACCCAGTGGGATCTCCACGAACGCTTCGACGACGTCGCCCTGGTCGTCTCCGAACTCGTCACGAACGCGCTGCGGCACGCACTCCCGGCCGACGCCCCGCACGAGGACGGCCAGGCCCCGTCGGTCCGCCTGCACCTGATGCGCTGGACGAGCCGGCTGGTCTGCGCCGTCCGCGACCCCAGCCAGGAGAGCCCGGAGGCCCGCCAGGGCGACGAGGACTTCGCCGCCGAATCGGGGCGCGGGCTGTTCCTGGTCGACTCGTTCAGCGACGGCTGGGGCTGGCACCCGCTGGCCGGGACGCTCCAGGGCAAGGTGGTCTGGGCGCTGTTCCGGATCGGCCCGGAGTAGCCGGCCCGCGGTACGCGTACGAGGAGGGCCCCGGCGACTTCGGATCGCCGGGGCCCTCCACGCACACGCACCGCTCGTACGGCGGAATCACACCAGGTGGTCGCACGTCGGGATCACACCAGGTGGTCGAACTCCCCGTCCTTCACGCCCAGCAGCATCGCCTCGATCTCGGCCCGCGTGTAGACCAGCGCGGGCCCGTCGGGGTGGCGCGAATTGCGCACGGCGACATTCCCGCCCGGCAACTTCGCGAACTCCACGCAGGATCCCTGCGAGTTGCTGTGCCTGCTCTTCTGCCAGACGACACCCCGCAGCTCCGTTGCCGCCATGCCGTTGTACGCGTGGTGCGCGTGATGCACTGGTAGCTCCCCGAGACGGTTGGTGCAGATGTCAACTGTCTCGGATCATAGCTGTGTTCATATGCCAATGCATGAGCAGATGCACGTGCACGCGGGGTGGCGTATCGACTACGCCACCGAGCGTACGGGGCAGGCGGGGAGAGCGCGTGAAGGTGCCCCGGAGGTCCCCCGAAGGTCCCCACGCCGTCGGCTACTCCTTGGTAGCTTGGCGCGATGTTCTCGACGCAGCGAAGCTCCGCCGCCGTGGTGGGCGTGGCCGCCGCGGCACTCGTCCTGACGGCATGCAGTGGGGGCGGGAAGCCCGCCGCGGACCGGTCGGGCGACCCCGAGCCGTCGGCCGGGCGGACGTCCGCGCCGTCGTCGCGCGCCACCGCCTCCCCGGTGCCTTCCGCGCCTACCGGCCCGGAGGGGTCCTGGGCGGGGATCACCGACGGGAAGCCCGTCGGGCTGTCCATCGGCAGGAGCCACGCGGTCGTCATCGCGGCCGGGCAGGTCTGCCAGGGCAAGCTGACGGACGCCGTCACTCTGCGCCTGACCTGCACCGACGGGGCGAACCAGCGGACCGAGGGGACCATCGAGTCGAACGACGGGAAGAAGCTCGTCGTCGCCTGGAAGAGCGGCACGAAGGACACGCTGACGGAGGCGGATCCGGCGCCGTCGGGGGCCGCCTCCGCATCGGCTTCGGACGCGATCGAGCTCCCCTAGCCGGCCGCTCTCAGCCCGCCGGCGGGACCTCCGGCCGGCCCGGGTGCAGGGCCGCCGCGTCGGCGGCCGAGGTTCCGTGCGTCCATCCGGCCTCGTCCCAGGCGGCCCGGACCCGGGTCGTACGGGTCTCCGGGAACATCGCGTCCGCCCGCTCCGTCACCGCGACCTCGCGGGAGGCCAGGGCCGGCAGGAGCGTCGGCTCCGTGGCGGCGACGCGCCGCGAGGTGGCCGCCAGCCGCGAACCGAGCCGGTTGGCGTACGCCAGCAGGAACGACTGCCGGAACGACTTCGTGCGCTTGCGCCCGCCCGCGCGCTGGGCCGCCTCCGCACGGGTCATCGCGGCCGTGCCCTGCACCAGCAGCGAGGTGTAGAGCAGTTCCACCGGCTCCAGGTCGGCCTCGAAGCCGACGACCGTCGAGAAGCCGTACGGCTCGTTCCACACGGCCCGGCAGTGGTTCGCGGAGGCCACCGCGTCCAGCAGGATCGCCTTCGCCGTCTCGTACGGGGCGTCCACCCCGATCCGTACCGCCCCCGGCGTCTCGCGGGCGGCGTCCGGGCGGCGGGCGGCGAGCGCGGCCTCGTCCAGGCTGTGCCGGGCCATCAGCTCCTGCGCCTTGGCGGTCAGCGCCTCGGCCTCCTCGGGGAAGGTGGTCCCCTCCGCCTTGGCGAGCAGCGCCCGGACCCGGGTCAGCATGCGCGGCTCGCCTGCGACGGGCGGCGGCAGGAGCGAGTCGCCGGGCACCGGCCCGACGGCCTCCAGCGCCGGCAGCCGGACGAGCAGCCGGTACAGCTCCAGGACGGCGGTCGCGTACGAGAACCGGTCGGCCCGCCAGGGCTCGGCGTCCAGCTCCGCGAGCTGCGCGTCCCAGCGGGGCGGCAGGACGGAGTAGCGGCGAGTCTCGGCGGTGACGAGCCCGGCGAGGAGGCGGAGGTGCTGCTCGTCGAGGTCGCGCCGGACGATCCGCGCGAGATCCGCGGGCTGCCAGCCGCGCTCCCAGGCCGTGCGCACGAACTCCGCGCCGCGGCGGGCGAGTTCCGCGTCGGCGGCGGTGTCGGCGGCGAGCAGCGAGGCCGCCGTGTCGAGGGCGTGGTCGCCCTCCGCGTACAGCGCCTCGAACGCCTTCTGAACCGTGCTGCTCACGTCACCCCTCGGTAGTGGAAACCCGTTTCATGGTCTCCCAGGGCGACTGTTACTGTCGCGCGCACCTGTACAAGGGGGAGGAACACTTCTTGAAGCACAACAGAAGAATCGTCACTGCGGCACTGGTTCCGGCGCTGGCCCTGGGGGGGATCGGCATCGGAACCGCCGCGACGGCCGTCCTGGCGACGGCCGGCGTCGCGGCGGCGGCCCAGTCGGGGTCCTGGAGCACGCCGACGGCGCTGACCGGGGCGACCGACGGAAAGTCCGTCATCGACGTGGCGACGACGACGGACGGCACCGCCGTCGCGGTCTGGTACCGCTGGCCCGCCGGCACGCTCGACGCCGAGCTGAACGTCGCGGTCCGTCCCGCGAGCAGCACGGTCTGGGGTCCGGCCAAGGTCCTGAGCACCACGAAGGACGGCATGCAGTCCGTCAGGCTGACGCCCGCCGCGGACGGCTCCATGACCGTGACCTGGGTCGAGGACCTGGGCAGCACCTCGGTCCTGCGGGCGACCAGCCTGGCGAAGGGGGCGACCGCCTGGCCGGCGCCGAGCACGATCGCCACCCGCGCCGCGATCGGCGACATGGCCTTCGCGCACGACGCGACCGCCGGCAAGAGCGTGGCGGTCTGGCGCGAGAGCACTTCGAGCCAGGGCAGCGTCCTGTACGTGTCGGAGCGCACGGGCGCCGGCGCGTGGTCGGCGCCCCGCGTTCTGGGCGGCGCCTCGGCCTACTGGCCGCAGGTCGCGATCGCACCGGACGGCGCGGTCACGGCCGTGTGGGACGAGCAGACCGAGTCCGGCCGGACCGTGATGAGCGTCGAGCGGCCCGCGGGCTCCACGCAGTGGACTGCCCCGAAGCCGGTCTCTGCGCCCAACGAGGGCGGCACCCCGCAGCTGAGCATCGGCCAGGACGGCACGGCCGCGCTGGCCTGGGTGAAGTACATCGAGAGCCCCGGCTCGACGACCACGGCCCTCGTCACCGCGGTCCGGGCCGCCGGCGGCGGGAGCTGGACGATCGACGCGGCGCGTCCGATGGGCGACTTCGCCGCGGTCCTCGATCCGCTCGTCGGTCCGACGGGCGAGGTCACCTTCGTCTGGACCGAGGACGTCGCTGCCGGCGAGGACAACGTCATCGGCGTGCGGACCGCCTCGCGGACCCCGGACGGCGCGTGGACCGCGGTCAAGACCCTCTCCACGGGGTACGTGCCCGAGCAGTTCGACGCGGCGATCGGCGCCGACGGAACCGTGCAGGTCGGCTGGGCCCAGAGCGGCACGACCGACGACGACCGGCGCTTCTACACCTCGGCCCGGATCAACGGGACGTGGACCGCGCCTTCCCAGCTCAGCCGCGCGGGCAGCTCGTACGCCGAAGGCCGGGTCGCCGTCGCCCCCGACGGTGACGCCACCGCGGTCTGGGCGCAGGAGGACCAGCTCTGGGCCGCCGGCACCGGTCTCACCACGCCCCCGGCCCCGGCCAAGCACCGCGACTACGTCGGCAAGGACGGCTTCCCGGACCTGTACGCGCAGACCACCGCGGGCGCGCTGTACGTCTACCAGGGCAACGCCAACCACACCCTCACCACGAAGGTCAGCGGCGGGACGTGGCCGACCACGTCGTACGTGGTGCCCTTCGGGGACCTCAACGGCGACGGCTGCAACGACACCCTCGTCCGCACCGCCGCCGGGGAGCTGTACCGCTACAACCCGGCCTGCGGTACGCCGGTCACGCCGGCCGCGCCCAACGCCAGGATCGGCAGCAGCGGCTGGGCCGCGTTCGACGCCCTGACCTACTCGGGCGACTTCAACGCCGACCGCAGGCCGGACCTGATCGCCCGCCAGATCTCCACCGGCGACCTGTACCTGTACACCGGCACGACGACCGGCGGACTGACCCGCGTCGGCAAGATCGGCTCCGGCTGGAAGTCGCTGACCATCGTCGGCACCGGCGACCTCAACGGCGACAAGAACGCCGACCTGATCGCCCGCACGTCGACCGGCTACCTCTACCGCTACCTCGGCACCGGCCGCGGCACCATCGGCTCCGGCGTGAAGATCGGCTCCGGCTGGGGCGGCATGGTCAACATGATCGGCATCGGCGACCTCACCGGCGACGGCAAGAACGACATCATCGGCCGCACCACCGCCGGTGACCTGTACCGCTACGCCGGCACCGGCACCGGGGCCATCGGCTCCGGCGCCAAGATCGGCACCGGCTGGAAGTCCTTCGCCAGCATCAAGTAACGCCTGCTGAAGGGAGCCTGGGGGTAGGGGCAGCCCTACCCCCAGGACGCCCGCCAAGGGTCGTGATCGGGAGCCTCCGCGGCGGTTGGCTTGGGGCATGACCTCAACAGCCGCAGCCGCTCACACCACCGGGCCCGCAGCCGCACCCGCACCCGCCGTCCGCCTGACCGGACTCCGCCGCCACTACGGCGACGTACGCGCCCTCGACGGCGTCGAACTCGCCTTCCCCGCCGGGTCCTTCACCGCCGTCATGGGGCCGTCCGGCTCCGGCAAGTCCACGCTGCTGCAGTGCGCCGCCGGGCTCGACCGGCCCACCTCCGGGCGGGTCGAGGTGGGCGGGGTGGCCCTGGAGGGGCTGAGCGAGCGGCGATTGACGCTTTTGCGGCGGGACCGGATCGGTTTCGTCTTCCAGTCGTTCAACCTTCTGCCGTCGCTGACCGCCGCCCAGAACGTCGCGCTGCCGCTGCGGCTCGCGGGCCGCCGACCCTCGCGCGCCGAGGTGCGGGGCGCGCTGGAGCGCGTCGGCCTCGGGGCGCGGGCCGGGCACCGGCCCGGCGAGCTGTCCGGCGGGCAGCAGCAGCGGGTGGCGATCGCGCGGGCCCTGATCACCCGGCCGGCCGTCCTGTTCGGCGACGAGCCGACCGGCGCACTGGACACGGCCACGAGCCGCGACGTCCTCGGGATGCTGCGGGAGCTGGTGGACCGCGAGGGCCAGACGATCGTCATGGTCACCCACGACCCGGTCGCCGCGTCGTACGCGGACCGCGTCGTCTTCCTCGTCGACGGTCGCGTCCACGGCGAACTGACGTCCCCGACGGCGCAGCAGGTCGCGACGCGGATGGCGACGCTGGAGACGGGTGCCGCCGAGGCGGGGGGCTTCGCATGCTGACCGTCGCGCTCACCGGACTTCGGACCCGCTGGGCCGGGTTCGTCGGAAGCTTCGTCGCGCTGGCGCTCGGGGTCGGGCTGCTCACGACCATGGGCCTCGGGCTCGCGTCCACGCTCCACGCGCCCGAGCGGCAGCCGGAACGGTTCGCCGCCGCGCCCGTCGTCGTCATGGGGCAGGACACCGTCGAGGTCGACGTACAGCGCGGGCCGGACACCGTGCGGGCCGCGCAGAAGCTGGACCGTCCACACCCTGTGGACGCCGCACTGCTGAACGAACTGCGCACCCGCTGGCGGGTGACGGTCGCCGGCGGCCCGGACGCCGTCGGGGTCCACGGCCCCGCCGACCGGGTCCGCGCGCTCGTCGGCGACCGCGCCCAGGTCCTCACGGGGGCCGACCGGCGGCTCGCGGACCCCGACCCCGAGCGGGACGAACAGGCGCTCGTCGCGCTCAACGCGCTGCTCGGCACGTCCGGCGGTGTCACGTCCTTCGTCTCGGTCTTCGTCGTCGCCTCCACCTTCGCCTTCGCCGTCGCGCTGCGCCGCCGCGAGTTCGGGCTGCTGCGCACCGCGGGGGCGACCCCCGGCCAGGTGCGCCGACTGCTGCTGGCCGAGGCCGCCGGGGTCGGCGTCCTCGCGTCCGCCGCGGGCTGCGCGCTGGGAGCGTGGGCCGCGCCGCGGCTCGCCCGGCTGCTCGTGGACGAGGGCGTCGCCCCGGAATGGTTCGCCATCGGCGACGCCCGCTGGCCGTTCCACGCCGCGTTCTGGACCGGGGTGACGGTCGCCGTCGCCGGCGCGGTCGCCGCCTCCCGGCGGGCCGGACGGATCGGGCCGACGGCCGCGCTGCGCGAGGCCGACGTAGACACCGGCGTGCTGCCGCTCGGCCGCCGCCTGCTCGGCGCTGGCCTGCTCCTTACGGGGGTCGTGCTGCTCGTGTGGACGTGCGTGGACGACCCGTACACGCTGCTCAAGCGCAAGACGTACACGACGCAGCCGATGATCATGATCACCGGCGTGGCGCTGCTCGCCCCGCTGCTCGTACGGCCCGTGGCGCGCCTCCTGCCCCTGCCGGGGGTCACCGGGATGCTGGTCCGCGCGAACACGGCCGCGGCCCTGCGCCGCACGTCGGCGGTCGCCGCGCCCGTGCTGGTCACGGTCGCGCTCGCCGGTTCGCTGTTCGGCTCGGCGGTCACGGTGACCACGGCGAAGGGGGCGGAGTCGCGGGAGCAGACGGCGGCGGGTTACGTGATCACGGGCGGCGAGGGCGGGGCCGGGGGCGCTGGTGCCGGGGCTTCGGGTGCCGGAGCTCGGGGTGTCGGCCTCGGCGCCGGCCGGGGGCTGTCCGCGGACGGGCTGCGGGCGGTGGCGGGCGCGACCGTGTCCGCGACCGGTGCGACCTCCGTCTTCGTGCGGGACGGCGACGCGGCGCTGGTGAAGTACGGCGCGCGGGCCGTCGCCGACCCGGCCGCCTTCGCGGACCTGGCCCGGCTTCCGGTGCTGGCCGGGGACGTACGGGACCTCGACGACCGCTCGATCGTCGTCAACCAGGAGTGGGAGCGGCGCCGGATCGGCGACCGGGTGCAGGTGTGGCTCGCCGACGGGCGGACGACGACGCTGCGGGTCGTCGCGGTCCTCGCGCCCGGCACCGGCGACAACGGGCCGTACGTGACGACGGCGAACGCACCCGGCACGACCGTCGACCGGATCGACGTCGGCGGCGACGTCTCGGGCGGTCCCGCGCTGGAGCGGGCCATGGCCGCCACCGGCGGCACCGTGCGGACGGCCGACGCGTGGGCGGCCGAGACCCACCCTCCGGTCAACCGGAACACCCGCCTCGGCCTCATGCTCGTGCTCGGCATCGCGGTCGTGTACACGGTCATCGCGCTGGCGAACACGCTGGTCATGGCCACCTCGGTACGCGGCGGGGAGCTCGGCGCGCTGCGCATGACCGGGGCGACGCGCGCGCAGATCCTGCGGGTCGTGGCGGGCGAGGCGCTCTTCTCGGTGGCGATCGGGTCGGTGCTGGGGGTGGCCGTGACGGCGGTCGGTCTGGCGGGGCTGGGGGCGGCGCTGGCGTCGCTGTCGGCGCCCGTGGCGGTGGCCGTGCCGTGGGCCGCGGTGGGCGCGGCGGCGGGGACCTGCGCGGTGGTCGCGACGGTGGCCGCGGTGCTTCCCGCGTGGCGGCTGACGCGCTGAGCGGCGATGGTGGACGGAGCGGGGCGGGGGCCAGGGTCGGAGCCGGGGCCCCCGCCCCGGCCACGCGCGGGCGCGGGCGGGGCGGGGCGGGCGCGGGCGCGGGCGGGGCGGGCGCGGGCGGGGCGGGCGCGGGCGCGGGCGGGGCGGGCAGAGGCTCGGGTGGGGGCGGGGCGGGCGAGGGCTCGCGCGCAGGCCGGGCGCCGGCGGGACGGTTCTGCACAGGGACCCACATTCTTCGTACAAGTGTCCGGTTCTCGCCAGGGTCGCGTACGGTCGTGCGAGCCGCGGGTAGACCCTCACCGACGGGATCACGGAGCAGGGAGGGGCGGACGATGGGCGAGAACAAGCGGCGGATGCTGGCCGGCGAGTGGTACGTGCCGGACGACCCCGAACTGGCCGCCGAGTCGCGGCGGGCGGCCGGGCTGTGCGCGGCGTACAACGCGACCGGGGACGTCCTGCCGAACCTCGCGGGCCGCACCGAGCTGCTGGTGGAGCTGCTGGGGTCGGTGGGCGAAGGGGTCAGGATCCGGCCGCCGTTCCACTGCGACTTCGGCCGGCACATCAGCATCGGCGACGGCACGTTCGTGAACTTCAACGCGGTCTTCCTGGACGTCGCACCCATCACGATCGGCGCGGACGTCCAGATCGGGCCCAACGTCCAGCTCCTCACGCCCACGCACGAACTCGACGCGGAGCGGCGCAGGGCCGGCTGGGAGAAGGGCATACCGATCACCCTCGGGGACAACGTGTGGCTGGGCGGCGGGGTGATCGTGTGCCCCGGAGTGACGATCGGCGCGAACACGGTGGTCGGGGCGGGGTCGGTGGTCGTCAAGGACCTGCCGGCGGGCGTCCTCGCGGTCGGCAACCCGGCGCGAGTGGTGCGCGAGCTGGAATGACGGACAGGCCCCGCTCCGCCCCCGCGCCGCCTCCGCCGTGCTGTCAGTGCCGGCTGCCAGACTCGCACCCATGAACGAACGCTGGGCCCTCGCGCCGGAGGCGGAGGGGGACGGCGCGCGGCTCGTCCCCCTCCGTCCGGACGGGACGCCCGCCGGGGACGTGCGGTACGAGCCGGATCTCGTCGCGGCGGTCCGGTCGCGGCCGGACGTGGCCCGCTGGGTGTGGCGGTCCACGGCGGAGGTCTACCCACGGCTGCTCGCCGCCGGGGTGCGCGTGGAGCGCTGCTACGACGTCGAGGACGCCGAACTGCTGCTGCTCGGCCACGAGGGGCGGCTCGGCGAGCCCCGGTCCGCGGCGGCCGCGCTGGCCCGGCTGCGGAACGCGCCCGTACCGCCCGACCCTCCCCTGCGCGCCGCCGAACCCGGCTCACAGGACTCGCTGTTCGAGCCGCAGCCGGCGGCTCCCGTTCCCTTCGAGGGCCTCCTGGAGGTGTACGCGGACCAGCAGCGGCGGCACGACGCGGCCGAGCATCCCGGCAGGATGCGGCTGCTCACCGCCGCCGAGTCGGCGGGGATGCTGGTGGCGGCGGAGATGCACCGGTCGGGGCTGCCGTGGCGGGCGGACGTGCACCGCGAGCTGCTGCGGGAACTGCTCGGCGAGCGGTACGCGGGCGGCGGCGAGCCGCGCCGCCTCGCCGAGCTCGCCGACGAGGTGTCCGCGGCCCTCGGCCGCCGGGTCCGCCCCGACCTGCCGGCCGACGTGATCCGCGCCTTCGCCGCGGCCGGGATCCGGCTGAAGTCCACCCGTCGCTGGGAGTTGGCGGAGATCGACCACCCGGCGGTGGAGCCGCTGCTCGCGTACAAGAAGCTGTACCGGATCTGGGTGGCACACGGCTGGAGCTGGCTCCAGGACTGGGTGCGGGACGGCCGGTTCCGGCCCGAGTACCTGCCCGGCGGCACGGTCAGCGGCCGCTGGACGACCAACGGTGGCGGCGCCCTGCAGATCCCGAAGGTGATCCGGCAGGCCGTCGTCGCCGACGAGGGCTGGCGGCTGGTCGTCGCGGACGCCGACCAGATGGAGCCCCGGGTGCTGGCCGCGATCTCCCGGGACCCCGGCCTGATGGAGGTCGCCGGGCACGACGACGACCTGTACGCCCGCCTGTCCGACCGGGCGTTCTCCGGCGACCGCGACCACGCGAAGATCGCGCTGCTCGGCGCGATCTACGGCCAGACCAGCGGCGACGGCCTGAAGAACCTGGCCGCGCTGCGCCGCAGGTTCCCCCGGGCGGTGGCGTACGTGGACGACGCGGCGAAGGCGGGCGAGGAGGGTCGGCTCGTCCGCACCTGGCTGGGCCGCACCAGCCCCCGCGCCGCCGGTGCGGGCGACGCCGAGGAGGCGGGCATCCCGCAGGAGGGCGGCGAGGGCGAACCGGCCGGTGGCGACGGGGCGTTCGTCCCCGGGTACGCCTCGGGCGACGCCCGGGCCCGGGGCCGCTTCACGCGGAACTTCGTGGTGCAGGGCAGCGCCGCCGACTGGGCACTGCTGATGCTGGCCGCGCTGCGCCGCGCGACCGCCGGCATGCGGGCCGAGCTGGTCTTCTTCCAGCACGACGAGGTGATCGTGCACTGCCCGGCCGAGGAGGCCGGGGCGGTGACGGAGGCGATCCGCGCGGCCGGAGAAGAGGCCGGGCGGATCGCCTTCGGCAAGACCCCGGTCCGCTTCCCGTTCACGACCGCCACGGTGGAGCGGTACTCGGACGCGAAGTGAACCGGGGCCGGGCGCAGCTACTGCTGCACCGTGCGCGGCAGCGCCTCCCACTTCGGGCTCAGCGCGATGCCCTTCAGCTGCTCCAGCGTCAGCGCCGGCTCCTCGCGGGTCGCGGCCTCGTGCTGCGCACCCGCGTTGAACGCGGAGACGACGACCCGGAATCCGTCCTTGCGCATCGTGTCGGCCGTCCACCAGACGACGCCCGCGCCGCCCTTCTCGCCCGGCTTCTTCTCCAGCTTCACCTTCGTGCCGTTCGGCAGGGTGGTCACGCCGCTGCCGGTGTACAGCTGGTCCGCCACGTCCCCCATGTCGGGCTGCACGTTGATCTGGACGAGGCTCTTGCCCTTGCCGTCGTCGACGACCACGTACCCGAACTCGCCCTCGCCGCCCTTGGAGGTCACCCGCAGGCCCTTGGGCAGCAGGGAGCGCAGCGTCGCCTGGACGTCCTTGCCCGACGGGGTCGCGGGCGGCTGGTACGCGCCCCCCGAGCCGGGCGCGGGCTTCACGGGCTCAGGCAGCTGCTTCAGCAGCGGACGCCACGCCTCGGCCGTCACGAGGGTCTTGAGCTGCGCCGGCGAGAACGGCGGGTTCGGTCGGCTGATCGGGGCGTCCTTCTCGGCGGCGGCGTTGTACTCGCTCGCGTCGATCAGGAACCCGTCCTTGGTGAGCAGTACGGCCCGCCATGCCTTGGTGTCGACGCGCCGGTCCGGGTACTCGTAGCCCTGGAGCACCATCAGCCGCGCGCCGTCGGCCAGCCGGGTGCTGGTGCAGGCGTCGTACGGGACGAACTCCTCGTTCGGGCAGGAGACCTGGTCGGCCCCGGCTTCCCGGCCCTCCCCGGCGCGGTACAGGCCGACGGAGACGCCCGCCTTGCCCTTGCCGTCGTCGAACACTCCGAGGACGGACTGGCCCGTGCCGTCGAGGTTCTCGAAGGACCACTTTCCGGCCGGGGTGTTCGTCCTCAGGATCTCGGCCAGGTCGCGGACCGGGATCTGCGCCTCCCGGAGCCCCTTGCCTCCCTTGTCCGGGGCCGCGGAGGCCTGGCCGGAGGCGTTCTCCGCCCGGCCCCCGGCGCCGACCGAGGACTGGTCGACCCGCTCCGGACCGTTCCCGCCGAGCAGCCCGCCGCCGTACGCGCCGCCGACGGCGACCAGGGCGAGCGCCAACACGCTGCCGCCCACGGCGCCGGCGCGGCGGCGCGCCAGCCGACGCCGCCCCCGGCTCAGGCCGCGCGAGGCGAGGTCGGGCAGAGCGGCGGCGCTGAAGCTGTCGCCGGTGCGGTGCATGACCGCGCCCAGCTCTTCCTCGAAGGGGTGCTGGTCCTGTTCCTGGGGCATGCCGAATCAACTCCGGTCGGTGTGTGTGGTGAAAAGCCTGAACGTTCGGTGGCGGACCGGGCGCGTGCCCGGGGCCCGGGTCAGCGGGTGGCGAACTCGGTGATGCTGCCGCCGAGCTGTTCCCTGAGCTTCGCCAGCGCCCGCACCGAGCGGGTGCGGACCGCGGCGGAGCTGACGTGCAGCACGTCGGCGGTCTCCTCGATGCTGCGGTCCTCCCAGTACCGCAGCACCACGACCGCCCGGTCCTTCGGTGCCAGCTGGGCCAGCGCGTCGAGCAGCGCGATCCGCAGGGCCGGGTCGTCGCCCGTGTCCGGAGCCCGGTCGGGCAGCTCCCCGAGCGGACGCTCGGTGGCGGACTTCCGGCGCCGGTGACTGAGGAAGGCGCGGACGAGCACGGTCTGGGCGTATCCGGCGGGGTTGCCGATCCGGGTGACGCGCCCCCACAGCGTGTACATCCGGCCCAGCGTCTCCTGCACCAGGTCCTCGGCGAGGTGGGTGTCGCCGCTGGTCAGCAGGCATGCCGACCGGAAGAGGTGCCCGGACCGGGCGGAGGCGAACTCCATGAACTCCTCCGTGCGGGACCTTCTCATGCGCCGCGTCTCCCCCTCGTCCCTCGGCCGTGTGCCTCGTTCGTCCTTCATCGAATTGACGCGATGGGCCCCGGAGAATGTTTCACCGATTCCCGTACGAGATCCCGAGGCATGTCTGACGACGCTCCGAACCGGGTATTTGTTCGGGTATGAACGCATTTGCCCTGCAGACCGCAGACATGATGTCGGTGGCCGGGGTCTGGCAGAACGGGCTCGGCCAGGTCCTCGGCGGCCTGGTGCTCGTCGCCATGCTCATCGGCGCCTTCGCATGGGGGCGCTACATCCGCGACCGCGAGTCCCGGACCCCCAAGCCGGAAGAGCAGCCGCACCGTCCGGAGACGGACCAGCTGCCTGGTGAGATGATCGAGTACCGCCGGCCGGCGGAGATGCCTCACACGGACGGCGAGCACCGGCTCATGCCGTACCAGCTCAACGACGGCGGCACCTCCGGCACCGAGACCTCGCCGGAGCCGCCGAGCGAGGAGAAACGGCGCTGGGGCGGCATCTCCAGCGGTGGATTCGGCAGCGGCGGCACCGGGCACGGCGACTGAGCCGTCCCATCCGGGGGATCCCGCGGGTCACTCCCCGGAGAGGTGAGCCATGCCGTCGCGAAAGGCATCCGCAGTGGTGGACGAGCACCGGTACGAGCACGAGCGCGCACTCCTGGCCCGGCGCTTCGAGGAGCAGCGTGGGCGACTGCGGGCCGTGGCGTACCGGATGCTCGGCTCGTTCGGCGAGGCGGACGACGCCGTCCAGGAGACCTGGCTGCGGCTGAACCGCGCCGACACCGCCGCGATCGAGAACCTGGCCGACTGGCTCACCACGGCCGTCGGCCGGGTCTCGCTCACCATGCTCCACTCACGTACGTCCCGCACCGAGACGGAAGGGCCGCACCGGCCGGAGGAGACCACCCACCCCGAGGAACGGGCCCTGCTGTCCGACGCGGCCGAGACCGCTCTCCTGGCCGTCCTGGACACCCTCACGCCGGGCGAACGGCTCGCCTTCGTCCTGCACGACCTGTTCGCCGTGCCCTTCGAGGACATCGCGCCGATCGTGGACCGCACCCCGGCGGCCACCCGGCAGCTCGCCGGCCGGGCCCGGCGACGCGTCCAGGGCCTGGACGATCTGCCCGAGCCCGATCCGGAGCGCCAGCGGGAGGTCGTGACGGCGTTCCTGGCCGCCGCGCGGAGCGGCGACGCCGAGGCCCTGCTCGCCCTGCTCGACCCGGACGTGGTGCTGCGCGCCGACGCGACCGCAGTCACGACCGGCGCGACTCCGGCGCACGGCGCCCGCGCCGTGGCGGAGACCTTCGCCGGCCGGGCGGCCGAGGCCGTCCCGGTCCCGCTCGAAGGCCCGGTCCTGATCGACGGCATGACCGGCCTGACGTGGGACCCGGCCGGAAAACCGCGGTGCGTCGTCGGCTTCACCGTCCTGGAGAACCGCATCGCCGCGATCGACCTCGTCGCCGACGAGGACCACCTGGACCGGCTGACCGTGAGCCCGCTCCCGGCCGGCGCCCCTCAGCCCCCTACACGGGACTGATCCCGGTCACCGGCCACGGTGACGGAACCGGACATCAGCGGCTGCTCCTGCGGCAGTTCGCGCCGCGCCCGTACCGGGGAGAGGAACACGGGCAGGCAGGAGAGGGCGATCATGGCCCCGCCGACCCACAGGGTCGCGTGCAGGCCCGCGAGTTCGCCGAGGAGTCCGGCCACAGCGGCGCCGATGGCGAGGGCGCCGGTGAGAAGGAAGCGGAAGGTCGCGTTCATGCGGCCGAGGAGAGGGTCGGGGGTCATCCGCTGGCGCAGGCTGACGCCGAGGACGTTGTTCGTCCCGATCCTGAACAGGGATAGCAGCCAGCCCGCGCCCGCGATCCACAGCCAGGGCCCACGGTCCACGAGCGGCACGAGCAGCCCGGCCGGCGCCATCCACAGCCCGGCGAGGCCGAGAGCCCGCCCGTAGCCGAGGCGCGCCGCGATCGGCCGTGCGCACCGCGACCCCAGCAGCAGTCCTACTCCGCCGGCCGCCCAGAAGGCGCCCAGGGCGGCCGGGGACAGCCCGAGCTCGCGGACGAAGAGCACCGGAAGCAGCGTGTTGACCACCTGAAGCCCGAAGTTGACGATCGCGGCGCTCAGGGCGAGGGCGCGCAGCTCGGGGTTCCCGAGGACGTGCCGCAGCCCCTCGGCGATCTGCGCCCGCAACCCCTCGCCACCGTCCTTGCGCCCCGGTGGCGGCGCCGTGACGTGCCGTACGCGGATCAGCTGGAGCGCCGAACCGAGGTGACTCAGGGCCGTGAGGACGACGGCGACCGGCGCGGTCAGCCACTGGACGAGCGCGCCGCCGGCGCCGCGCCCCGCGACGTTCCCCGCGGCCATGAGGCTGACCATGGCGGCGTTGGCACGCACCAGCCCCTCCCGGCCGACCAGTTGGGGCAGCACGCTCTGCGAGGTGACGTCGGAGAAAACGGTCGCGCAGCCGTTGAGGAACACGACCGCGTACAGCTGACCGAGAGTCAGAACGTCCGCCCACCAGGCGATCGGCACGGAGGCGAAGAGCAGCGCGCGGGCGAGGTCGGCGGCGATCAGCACCCGCCGCTGCCGCATCCGGTCCACCCAGGCGCCCGCGGGCAGCCCGATGAGCAGGAAGGCCACCGTGCTCAGCGTCGCGAGCGCGCCCACCTCACCGGCCCCGGCGTCCAGCGAGCCGACCGCGACGAGCGGCACCGCGACGTAGCCAACATTGGTTCCCGCGTTGCTGAGCACGGCGGCCGAGAACAAGGTCCGGAAGTCGGGCACCCGCCAGGGCGATTCAGTGCGCATGCACATGACGCTCCCGCACCCCGAACGCGCAGCACAAGCGAATAATTCTCCAAGAACGCTTAAGCATTCCTTCATCGATGCGGGTCGGACGCGGGGTCGGTCAGCAGAAAGCCCGGCCCGGACAGGGTCCGGACCGGGCTGAAGCGCTCACCCGCGCACCGAGCGACGTCGCCGCTAGCTGCAGGCGTCGATGGGCGTGAAGGACCTGGTCCCGTCCGGGCCCGACGGGGCTCCGAGGAACTCGGCCGTCTCGAGGTCCGCGGTCTCCGAATCGAGTTTCGTGGTGTACCCGAGCGAGAGACCGGCCTTCAGCTCGAAGCCGCCCTCCTTGTTGCCGACGTCCACCGAGTGGACCGTCCTGGTGGCGATGGCGGAGTCGTGGAGCAGGCGGGCGTACGGGTTCTTGCTCTGGCTGAACGGCGTTCCCGGCTTGTCGGGCGACGTCGCGGGAGGCGGATCGGTCATCATTCCCGTCAGGGTCTTGCCGTCGACGTTCGGCTTGCCCTCGGAGGCGCCGACGATGTCGTTGTTGCCTTCACCGATGGCCTTCTCCACCATGTCCCGCTGCTCGCGCTGCTCAGGCGTGATCTCCGACTCCGGCGGGAAGGCGAGGGTCGTGGTGGTGGTCTCCACTTCCTTCAGGCCGTCCTTGAGCCCGCCCTTGACGGTGCCCTTGGGGGCTTTGTCCTTCCGGTGCTTGTTGCCCTTGCGGTGCTTGCCCTGCTTTTCTTCCTTCGACGCCTCGATGTTCTTGGTGAGGCTGCCCTCCTTGGTGATCGTCTGGACGACGTCGATCCGGGCCAGCTTCCCCTTGTTCGGGCCCTCGGAGTAACGCGTTACCGTGATGGCACCGTTGATCCCGGCGCCGGCCTCGCCCTTGAGCTTGGTCCCGGGAAGTGCGTTCGCGCCCCAGCCGGCCTTGCCCTTGCCGCTGATCTCGAAGTCACGTGTGGTGGAGATGACCGGCGGGTTCAGCCAGTTGTTGATCTGGGTGCGCTTCATGCCGCTCACGTCGACGGCTCCCGAGATCCCGTAGGCATTCTGCTTGACCTCGCCTTCGAGCCCGAGCTCCGCCTTCCCCTTGACCTTCGTCTCTTCGGTGGTGATGTGGTTGTCCTTGTACTTCTTGCTGAACTCGTTCCGCTCGTCCTTGTCGAGGTCGACCCCGAAGACCCGCAGGAACCCCTTCCCGATCTCCTTCGGGGGGGAGTCCTGAAGGCTCTTGACCTTGTCCTGGAACTCCTGGGCCTCCTTCTCGTTGGTGAAGACCCAGGTGTCCCCGTCCTTCACCTCGACCCCGGCGCCGAGTTCGAGGACCTTCGCCTTGTTCGATCCGAGCTTCCCCTTGATCCCGGTCTCCAGGCCGGCCTCACCGCTGTCCTGGACGGTGATCATGATGCGCTTCCCGGTGCCCTTCGAGCCGTCCGGGAGCTTCTCCGACGTGTCCGTGAAGTCTTCGCGCTTCATGGTGAACTTGCTGCCCAGCTTGACGACGGCGACCTTGACCTCCTGCCCGGAGTCGGTCTGCTCGGTCCTCGTGTTGCACAGCGCCGGCCGGTAGGCCTTGTCCCTGTCCAGAGGGTTCGAACCCGGGGCGCTGATGGAGACGATGTCGCAGTTCGAACCGCCCATCGCCTTGCATATCTGGGCCTGGAAGCTCGCCGCCAAACTGCCGTCGACACCGGTGGCCGTTAAGCCCAGGACGACCGCGGCGGCCACGACGACGACGCCCACGTAGTCAAGAGCGCCTTGTCCGGCATCGTTCGACAGCCTGCCCGAACCCGACCTCGACCCCTCGAAGGGTCCCATTCCCCCTGCCTCTCTCCTGTTGCCCCCAACTCCGGTGATCAGGCAAGGAGTCATCGAGGGGCGAAGTGTCACTGTGCGCGTCCGGATCGGCTCACGGGTCCGCGACGCAAACGAAAAATCGGCCGCCGCACGGGGCCTATTCGGATTCGACGACCTGGACGCTCTTGGCGACCTTCTCCAGCTCGTCGGCGCTCAGAGCGGACGCGGCGGCGTTGATCCGCACCAGGAAGGTCTCGCCGCTCTTGTCCGTGCCCACCACGTCGACCCCGTTGACCGGCTCCCCCTTGGGAGGGGTCGACCCGGTTCCCGCGGACTTGAAGGAGTAGTCGATCCGCTGTCCGTCGTCCGTGCCGGCGACGGAGAAGTCCTTGAACCCCTTGATCTGCGCCTGCAGTTCGTGGTCACCGAGTGCGGAGGCCGCCGCCTTGTCGGCGTCACGGGTGTCGTCGTACTTGAGCACGACCGAGATCTTCCCGAGCTGGCGTCCGCCCTGCTCCAGCACGGCCGCCCCGTCGGCGAGCTCGGGTCGCTCCGCCTCGGACTGGACCTTCCACGTCTCGGGGAAGTCCACGGTGACGTGGGCCGTCTTGAGGCGCTCGTAACCCTCCGGCGCCGCCCCGCCCGCCGCGCCGCCGTCTCCGCAACCGGCCAACAACAGCATCGCGGCCACCACACCGCCCACCGCCGTGGCGCGCATCGCCGTGGGACGCATGGCCTTGTGCTTCATGCTTGTGGTTCCTTCCGTACGGCGTGCTCAGCGCAGGGGGATGTGTCTCCTGGGGCAGGTGTGTCCCATGGGTAGTGAGTGTTCGAGAATCGTACGGAGCGACGCCGATCGACGCATGGGCCCAGGGGCCCAATTCGCAACTCTGTACGGCGACTTACCGTCCCGACCTTCGAGGCGTCACGCCGAGGCCGCGACCGAGAACGCGCCGACTCCCGCATCCGTGAGCACATAGGCCCTGCCGTCGGCGACCAGCGGGACCCGGTCCGCACCCGGCTCGCCCTGCACGCGCCAGCGCGCCGCCCCCGTACCCGCGTCGTAGGCCCACAACTCCGCGCCGTGGCCCACCAGTACGAACCGGCTCCCCGCAGGCGCCGGTGCGGTGCTGCAGCTGTCGGAGCGCGTACGCCACAACTGCTTGCCGTCGGCCGCGGCTCGCGCGGTGACATAGCCGCCGGCGCTCTTCTGCCCGCTGGAGAAGGGGTTCTGGAGGCCGGAGTCGACGTTGTGCGCGCCCCGGTAACCGTCACTCGTGGCCAGAAAGACAGCGGTCCCGCCCGACGCGACCTCGGGGTTCACGGGCGCATCGACCGTGGCGCGCCAGCGCCTGTCACCCGTCGCGGCGTCGTACGCGTACACGGCCCCGGTCCCGCCCTCGCAGGCGTAGACCGTGCGCCCGTCGGCGGAGAGGGTGATCGCCGCGCCCGGACCTTCCGCGCTCTCCTTCGGAGGCGCGGGGGACTTCCAGCGCCGCCCCCCGGTGGAAAGGTCGTACGCGGCAAGCTCGTTGCCCTTTCCCGCCCCGATCGCGTACATCAGCTTCCCGTTCGCCGCCAGGACCACGCTGTCCTGCTTCGGCAGCGACCAGCGCTCGTCCCCCGAATCCGCGTCGAGTGCGACGATCCGTTCGCCGCCCCGGGTCTCCGCGATCACCTGACCGCGGGAGGGGTCCCCCAGCAGCAGCCGGTTCCCCCCGGTCCGCCACTTGACGCGCCCCGTGCCCTTCGCCAGCCCGCACAGCACACCCTCGACCAGGGTGCGGGTGCCTCCGGCCTCGTCCGCCGCCTTCTCCGTCTGCATCAGCACGCACACGGTGGAGCCGATCACCACGGGCGCCGCGGGAGAACCTCCGCCCAGCGGCGCACTCGCCCAGCGCCGGCCGCCGTCGGCGTCCGCGAAGGCGTTGACGTGTCCGCCGCCGGCCACGGCGTAGACGGTCCCGTCGGCGACGGTGACGGGCCCGAGCACCGCGTCCCCCTGCTTGCCGCCGGTCACCTCGGCCACCCACCGCCTGCGACCGCTCCCGGCATCCAGCGCGTGCACGGACAGCGGGCCGTCGGAGGTGACGTAGAGGGAGCCGCCCGCACTTCTCAGCCAAGTCACCCCGGCCGCGGCACCGTTCAGCGCGTACGTCCACAGGGGCTGCCGCTCGGGCGGGGCCGGGATCTCCGGGTCCTCCGCACCGCCGAGGACCTTCCACGCCGCGAAGGCTCCGACGCCCACGACCCCGGCCCCGAGCACCGCTCGGCGGCCGACGTGCCGCCCCTGCCGTCCGGCGTGTCCCCGTGCGTTCATTGCTTCACCTTTCGCGTGTTGCAACTTCCGTGCGTCCGCGGGCGCTTGGCGGAGACCGGATGGCAACACGATCGACTGAGATAGCGTGTGCGGCCCCGAGGAAAGAGAGAGGTGCACGATGTTCGGCACGCGCAGCAACCAGGCCTGGGCGCCAGCACATCACATGCGGGCCGGGGGGATCCAGGGAGGCCCCCGATGGTTCTTCCCGCTGATGCGCTCGTGGGCGGTCGGCCTCGTGGTGGTCGTGCTGCTGAGCATCGCGGTGGGCTACGCGGTTCAGGGCGTGTTCGACTCCCGTCTCCACGCCTTCGGCTGGCGCCTCGCCCTCGTCTACGTCCCCAACGTGCTGACCATCACCGCGTGCGTCCTCGCCGCCGCCCGCGTCCACCGCGAGCCGCACCGCGACTCTGTCCCCCGCCACCTCACGGCGACCCTGGCGGTCCCGGTCTTCACCCTGGCGATCTCGCTGGTCAACGGCTGGGGCGACCTCGACGCGGAGGTCGGCTCGATGATGCTCGCCGCGGTCCTGCTGGGCAGCGTGCTGGGGCTCACCCTGGACCGTGTGCTGGAGAGCCGCCGCTGAACGGCCTGTAGAACGGCCCGGGCAGAACGGCCTGCACAGAACGGCCCGGGCACACGAAAAAACCCCAGGTCGCGACGAGCGCGTCCTGGGGTTCATCCGAGCCGCCTTCGGGATTCGAACCCGAGACCTACGCATTACGAGTGCGTTGCTCTGGCCAACTGAGCTAAGGCGGCATGCTGCGCGTTCCCATGGTGGGTGCAGCAGCGTCGCCAAGTCTACACAGTTAATCGGGGTGCTCCGACCACCGTCATGAGCAGCGCTTTCCGTCCGCCGGAGGGGTGCCCTCCAGGAGGTAGGTCTTGATGGCGGTGTCGATGCAGTCGCTGCCGCGGCCGTAGGCCGTGTGGCCGTCGCCCTCGTAGGTGAGGAGGACGCCGGAGGACAGCTGGGACGCGAGGGACCGGGCCCACTTGTAGGGGGTGGCCGGGTCGCGGGTGGTGCCGACGACCAGGATCGGGGGCGCACCCTTCGCGCTGATGCGGTGCGGGCGGCCGGTGGCGGGGGTGGGCCAGAAGGTGCAGTTCAGCGCGGCCCAGGCCAGGCCCTCGCCGAAGACCGGGGACGCCTTCTCGAAGGACGGCACCGCCTTCTCCAGATCCGCCCGGTCCTTGAAGGCCGGGGGGAGGTCCAGACAGTTCACTGCCGCGTTGGCGAACATCAGGTTCGTGTACGTGCCGTCCGGCTCCCGCTCGTAGTAGCTGTCGGCCAGCGCCAGCAGCTCCGCCCCCTCGCCGCTCATCGCCCGCGTCAGGGCCTCCCGGAGCTGGGGCCAGGCCGCCTCGTCGTACATCGCGGCGATCACCCCGGTCGTGGCCAGGGACTCGCCCAGCGCGCGGCTCTCCCCGGTGGGGACGGGCTCGGCGTCGAGCTTCCGGAAGAATGCCTGCAGGCGCTCGCCGGCCGCCTCGACCGACCCGGTGCCGAGCGGGCAGTCCGGCACCTTGACGCAGTCCGCCGCGAAAGCCTGGAAGGCCGTCTCGAACCCGGCCGTCTGGTCGCGGCTCAGGTCCACCGCGGGCAGCGACGGGTCCATCGCACCGTCGAGCACCAGCCGCCCCGCCCGCTGCGGGAACAGCTCCGCGTACGTCGCGCCGAGGAACGTCCCGTACGAGGCGCCCACGTACGTCAGCTTCTCGTCGCCGAGGACCGCCCGGAGGATGTCCATGTCCCGCGCCGACTCCACCGTGGAGACGTGCGGCAGCACCTTCCCGGCGTCCTTCTCGCAGCCGGCCGCGAAGGCTTTGAAGGAGGTCTCGAGGGCCGCCGACTCCCGGTCGTCGTCGGGCGTCGAGTCGACCTGCGTGAACGCGTCCATCTGCGGCCCGGTGAGGCACTCCACCGGCGCGCTGCGCGCCACGCCGCGCGGGTCGACGGCGACCATGTCGTACCGCGCCCGGACCGGGGCCGGGTAGCCGATGCCCGCGTACCCCTGGAGGTAGCCGATCGCCGAGGCGCCCGGGCCGCCCGGGTTCACCAGCAGGGATCCGAGCCTCTTGCCCGGACCAGTGGCCTTCACCCGGGAGACGGCCAGCTTCACCTCGCCGGCGTCGGGCTTCGCGTAGTCCAGCGGCACCCGGAGCGTCGCGCACTGGAAGTCCGGCACACCGCAGTCCCGCCAGGCGAGCCGCTGCCCGTAGTACGTCTCCAGGCCGGCCGTCCCCGACGGCGAGGGCGCCGGGTGCGGCGCGGAGGCAGGCCCGGCGGCGGGCCCGGCGGCGTCGCTTCCCGCCGTGCATCCGGAGACGACGAGCCCGGCGACGGCCAGAGCCGCGGCGGTGGTGCGGAGCAAACGCCTGGAGTTCATCCCCGGAGGGTAGCCGTACGAGTACACAGCGTGTCCAATCAGGCGGGAGCGGTCGCCTGCGCCCGGCCCGTCAGCCGCGCAGCTCCATCGTCATCGCCTCCACCGCCAGCAGCGGGGCCACGTTCCGGTCGAGCGCCTCGCGGCAGGCCAGCACCGCCTCGATGCGGCGCAGGGTCCGCTCCGGAGTGGTGCCGCGGGCGATCCGTTCCAGGGCGTCGCGGACGTCCTCGTTGGCGAGCGGCGTGCGGGCACCCAGCTGGATCGCCAGCACGTCCCGGTAGAAGCCGGTCAGGTCGGTGAGGGCGAGGTCCAGGCTGTCGCGCTGGGTACGCGTTCTTCGCCGCTTCTGCCGCTCCTCCAGCTCCTTCATCACGCCCGCCGTGCCGCGCGGCATCCGCCCACCTTGGGCTGCGCCGAGCGCCGCCTTCAGCTCCTCGGTCTCCTTGGCGTCGACCTCCTCGGCGACCTGCTGCGCGTCCTCCGCCGCCGCGTCGATCAGCTCCTGGGCGGCCCGCAGGCCGCCGCCGACGTCCTCGACCCGCTGCGGCAGCTTGAGCACCGTCGCCCGGCGGGCGCGCGCCCGCTCGTCGGTGGCGAGCCGGCGCGCCCGGTCGATGTGTCCCTGCGTGGCGCGGGCGGCGTCCTGCGCGGCCTGCGGCTCGATGCCGTCGCGCCGTACGAGCACGTCGGCGACGGCCGCGACCGGCGGCGTCCGCAGCGAGACGTGCCGGCAGCGGGACCGGATCGTCGGCAGCACGTCCTCCAGGGACGGCGCGCACAGCAGCCAGACGGTGCGCGGCGCGGGCTCCTCGACGGCCTTCAGGAGCACGTTGCCCGCGCCCTCGGTGAGCCGGTCCGCGTCCTCCAGGACGATGACCTGCCAGCGCCCGACCGCGGGCGAGAGCTGAGCCCGGCGGACGAGGTCGCGGGTCTCCTTCACGCCGATCGAGAGCAGGTCCGTACGGACGACCTCCACGTCGGCGTGCGTGCCGACCAGGGCGGTGTGGCAGCCGTCGCAGAATCCGCAGCCCGGCGCCCCGCCGAGCGCGCGGTCCGGGCTGACGCACTGCAGCGCCGCGGCGAACGCCCGCGCCGCGGTCGCGCGCCCCGATCCCGGCGGGCCGGTGAACAGCCAGGCGTGCGTCATCTTCGACGCCTCGGGGCCGGGCTCGCCGGCGGCCTGGGCGGTCACGAGCGCGTCGGCGTCGCGCGCGGCCGCGGCCAGCTGCTCCGCCAACCGCTCCTGTCCGACCAGGTCGTCCCACACGGCCATGTCAGCCCCGCCTCCTCAGGCCTCAGGTACGCCCTCCATTGTGGAGCACCCCTGTGACAACCCCGACCGATCAGGAGGTACGGGACCGCGACCGCGTCAGCCACAGGCCGACCACGGAGCCGAGCACCACGCTGCCGGTCGTCACGCTCGCGACGACCTCCTCGGCCCCGGTGTAGCCGGACAGGAGAGAGACCCAGAGGTTGGCGGCGACGGAGACGACGAGCAGCAGCCAGAGCAGTGGCCTCATGGGTTTTCCTCCAAGGGAGTTGGGCGATCGATCGGTCGGTCGTTCCGACCACTCGATGATCGCCTTCCCGCCCCTCCCGCACACCCGTGCCCGCCCCCGCGTCCATGGTGTAGTCCCCTACACCGTCCGCGCCCCCGGCCGTCGCCTAGCCTGGGCGCATGAGTGAGACGGTCAAGGAAGCGGGCGGGGCGTTCCTGCATCTCGTCCTCGGGGCCGCCCTCTCGCTCCTGTGCCACCTCATGATCGGCGTCGCGCTCTTCACCGCCTTCCTCACGGCCACCGTGATCGGCGCCGGCGTGCTGCCGGAGAGCGTCCTGCTGCTGCGCCGGCTCGCCGGCTGGGAACGCCGTCGCAGCGCCGCCCGTTCGGGCGTCCCGGTTCCGGAGGCGTACCGCCCGCTCGAAGGCCCGCTCCCCGAACGCGTCCGCCTGGCGCTCGGCGACCCCGGCACGTTCCGGGACCTGATCTGGATGGCCGCGCAGCTCCTCTACGGCATGTTCCTGCTGTACGCCGCCATGGTGCTGTGGATCCCCGCGCTGATCGTCGACGGCGTATGGTGCGGACTCGTCGGCCGCCCGCCGGTCGCACTGCCCCTGATCGGGCGGCTCGCCGACCTGGAGGCCGCGTGGTCGCGCACCCTGCTCGCGCCGTCCCCGGCCGCCGCGGACGCGGTACTCGCCGAACGGATCGAACAGCTCACCGCGACCCGCGCCGGGGCGGTCGCCGCGCACGGCGCCGAGCTGCGCCGCATCGAACGCGATCTGCACGACGGCGCCCAGGCCCGCCTCGTCGCGCTCTCCATGCGGATCGGGCTGGCCCGCCGGGCGTACGACTCCGATCCCGCGACCGCCCGCCGGCTCCTGGACGAGGCCCAGGACCAGGCGGAGGAGGCGCTGGCCGAGCTGCGGCACGTCGTCCGCGGCATCCACCCGCCGATCCTCACGGATCGCGGACTGACCGGCGCGGTCCGGGCGTTGGCGGCGAGCAGCGGACTGGACGTCACCGTCGTCACCGACGGCGCGGACGACGGCCCGCGCGCCCCCGCCGCCGTCGAGGCCGCCGCGTACTTCGCCGTGGCCGAGGCGCTGACCAACGCCGCCAAGCACAGCGGGGCCGCGGGCGCCCGCGTGGAGCTGGTCCGCGACCCGGCCCGGCTGCGGATCGCGGTACGCGACGAAGGGCGCGGCGGCGCGGACGAGAGCGGCGGCTCGGGGCTGCTCGGGATGCGCCGCAGGGTCGCCGCGCTGGACGGCGCCGTCAGTCTGAACAGCCCCGTCGGGGGGCCGACCGTGATCGAAGTGGAGTTGCCGTGCGTGTGGTGATCGCCGAGGACAATGCCCTGCTGAGGGAGGGCCTGGTCCTGCTGCTGACGTCGGCGGGCCACGAGGTGGCGGGGGTCGCGGCGACCGGCCCGGAGATCCTGCCGCTGCTGCTGGAGCACCGCCCGGACGTGGCGGTGCTCGACGTACGGCTGCCGCCCGGCTTCCGCGACGAGGGGCTCCGGGCGGCGCTGGCGGCCCGCGAGCAGTTGCCGAACCTGCCGCTGCTCGTGCTGTCCCAGTACGTCGAGGAGACCTACGCGGCCGAACTGCTCGGCGGCGGCGCACGAGGCGTCGGGTACCTGCTGAAGGACCGGGTGGGGCGGGTGGACGAGTTCCTGGACGCCCTGGACCGGGTGGCCGGCGGGGGCACGGCGCTGGACCCGGAGGTCGTCACGGAGCTGATGGCCCGACGGCGGGACGACCCGCTGGAGACGCTGACGCCGCGCGAGCGCGAGGTCCTGGAGCTGATGGCGCAGGGGCACGACAACGGGACGATCGCGCGCACGCTGGTGGTGACCGAACGCTCCGTCCACAAGCACGTCGGCAACGTGTTCGCGAAGCTCGGCCTGCCGCCGAGCGACAGCGGCCACCGCCGGGTGCTCGCGGTGCTGGCGTACCTCGACGCCTGACCGCGTACAGCACCCGGGCCGGTGGCCGACCGCCTCAACTCCGCCCGAACCTGCCCTGCTTCGCGGGCAGCAGGATTCCCGCGTACGCCGTGATCGCGACGGTCGCGGCGATCGCCGCGGCCTGCAGTGGCGGCAGGAACGGCGGGGTCCCGGCCGTCGAGACCGCGAAGGCGGTCAGCGGCAGGGCCCCCACCGCCGCGCCGAGGAGCAGACCCGTCGCGGCGACGACGGCGGCCTCGGTACGCAGCATCCGGCGCAGCCTGCTCCGGGTGGCGCCGACCCGGCCGAGGAGCGCGAACTCGCCGCGGCGGCCGACGGTGATCAGGACGAGCGTGCTGATCACGGCGATCACGGTGAGGCCGCCGATGGCCACGACCACGGCCGTGGAGACCAGCCCGCCCAGCTCCTCGCCGTCCCGTACGACCTGCTCGGGCGTCGGCTCCGGCCCGGCCTGTACGGCGCCGAGCGCGGCGAGCCCGGCCCGTACGGCGGCCGGGTCGGCGCCGGGCTCCTTCGCCACGAGCACGCGGGCCGGGGACGGGTCCGTCATGTGCCGGGCCAGATCACCCGCCGGAAGCAGGAACTCCCCGAGGGCGAGCGCACGTTCATAGACCGCCACCACCCGCAGCCGTGTCTCGGTCCCGTCGCCGAGGCGCAGAGTCACCACCGAACCGGGGCGTGCCTCCATCGCGTCGGCCCGGTCCGCGCCGAGCGCCACCGTGCCCGGCACGGCCAGTCCCCCCAGGTCGCCCGTGACCACGCCCGGGTCGAGGGTGCCCGTGAGGCCGGCCGCGTCCACGCCCAGCGCGGGCAGCCGGTCGAGACGGGGGTCGCCGGCCTCCGTGTGGGCGAGGACCACGGTGGACCGCAGTACGTCGGTCGCGGCCGCGACGCCGGGCACGGCACGGACCCGGTCGGCGGTCGTTCCCGTCACGGCGAAGTCGGCCCGCGTGGCCGCCCCGGCCTGTCCGGCCGCGGCCCGCTGCATCGTCGCGCCCGCGCCCAACTGCACGGCGGCGAAGGCCGTCACGAGCACGATCGGGGTGATCGCGGCGCCGAGCCGGCGCGCGTCCGCCGCGCAGGCGGCGGCCGCCAGCCGGGCCGGCGCGCGCCCCAGCCGCCGCAGCGGCCCGTCCAGGACGCGCATCGCCCCCGTCGCGATCCACGGCCCGAGCACCGCGCACCCGGCGACCAGCGTGACGGTGGCCGCGCCGGCAGCCGCGGCCGCCGCCGCGCCGCCCTGCAGGCCGGCCGCGCCGGCCGCGCTCACCCCGGCGGCCAGCAGCACGAGCCCGGTGATCAGCCGCCCGCGCGCCGCCTTCGTCCCGGCGCCGGCTCCCGGACCCGGCTCCACGCGGCGCGTGGCCAGGGGCACGACGAGCCGGGCCACGCCCGCCGTCAGGCCCGCCGTGGCGAGGCTCGCCGTGAACAACCAGGGCGGCACCGGCAGTTCGAGCCCCTCGGCAACGACGCCGCGCGACTTCAGGCCGGCCCACAGCGCCAGGAAGACCGGGACGGAGACCAGTGCGCCCAGAACCGCAGCCCTGCCCGCGATCCGGACGACCTCGTGGCCGACGGCCGCCCGCACCTGGCGGGGCGTGGCGCCGACCTTGTGCAGGAGGTCCAGTTCGGGGGCGCGCTGGCGCAGGGCCTGGGCCACGAGCGAACTCAGCACGAGCACGGCGACCATCAGGACGGTTCCGGACACCGCGCCCAGCATCGCGAGGAGCTCGATGCGGGCCGGGCCCGCGGCGAGGTGTTCGGCGCCGCCGCGCCCGTCGCCGGTCAGCGCGCGCAGGGGCCGGCCGGCGGTGACGTCCACCAGGCCCGCGCGGTCCAGCGCCTGCCGCACCTTCCCGTGCAGCGCCTCCGTGGTGACGCCCGGCGCGGCCAGCACCCCGATCGCGTCGACGGCTCCGGGGTGCCCGGCGAGCGTCCGCGCCCGGTCGGCCGTGACGTAGAGCGCGTCCGGTCCGTCCGCGACCCCGACGACCCGATGGCCCGCGACCGTTCCCCGCCGCCCGAGCGCGCCGCCCGCGACGACCTCGTCCGGCCGCTCGGGCGCCCGCCCCGAGACCAGCCGGTACGGGGCGAGGCGCGCCGCGTCCCAGGACCGCCCGGGAAGCGCCCGCCCTCCCTCCCGTACGACGAAGGCCGTGTCGGGCACGGCGGCCCTCACCCCCGGCACCGCGCGCAGCACCTCGACGGCGCGGCTCGGCACCCGGACCCGCTCGGTCAGCCCCGCCGTCGTCGTCCGGGGCTCACCGCCCCAGGGCTTCGCGGTCCAGCTCACCTCCTGGTCCCCGGCCACGACCACGCCCGCGGCGGCGTAGCGCTCCACCCGCGCGTGCCCGATCCCCACCGACCCGGCCGCGAGCGCCAGGCATCCGAGCAGCGTCGAGGTCACCACGACGGCGGCGAAGACCGCCGCCCACGCCTTCCGGTGCGCCCGCAGCGAGCGCGCGGCCAGCAGCCGCTCGGCGCCGTTCACCGCCGCCCCGCCGGCGACACGGGCGATCCCGCGTGGGCATGCGCCGGACGGCGGTCCGGCGCGCCCAGCGCCGCCCGCACGGAGGCCGCGTCCGGCCGGTCGAGGGTGCCGGCCAGGCGCCCGGCGTCGAGGAAGACCGCACGGTCGGCCCACTGCGCGGCGACCGGGTCGTGCGTGACGAGGACGACCGTCCGGCCGTGGTCGTCCACGACACGGCGCAACAGCGCCAGGACACCGTCGGCGGTCGCCGGGTCGAGGGCCGCGGTCGGCTCGTCGGCGAAGATCACCTCGGGTTCGGTCACCAGGGCACGGGCGATCGCGACCCGCTGCCGCTGTCCGCCGGACAGCCGGGCGGGCACGTCCTCGGCGCGGTCCGCGAGCCCGACGGCCGCCAGGCCGGCGAGCGCCCGTCCGTCGTCGGGGGTGTCGGCCAGCAGCAGCGGCAACGCCACGTTCTCCCGCACGCTCAGCGACGGGACGAGGTTGAGCGACTGGAACACGAAGCCGACACGGTCGCGGCGGAGCCGGGTCAGTTCGGCCGGCTTCAGCCGCGCGAGGTCGGCGCCCCCGATGCGTACCGTGCCCGAGGTCGGACGGTCGAGCCCGGCCGCGCACCGCAGCAGGGTCGACTTCCCGGAGCCGGAGCTTCCCATGACGGCGACGAACCCGCCCCGCGGCACGGTCAGACTCACCGCGTCGAGCGCGACGGCCGCCGCGCCGCCGTCGCGGGCCGTCCCGTACGAGCGGGTCACCGCGTCGAGCACGAGGGCGGGACCGGAGTCGTACGCTCCGGCCGCCTCCCCACGGTCACGTCGTCGCCTGAAGCCGAACATCCCCAGCCTTTCCGCAGTCGGTCTCTCTCCGGAAACGCTAGAAAAGCGCAGGTCAGACAGGTACCCGGCAGGCCCCCGGATGCATGGTGGGGCCAGCTACACCCCCGAACGCCCGCGCCCCGCCGGTCGGGTGACCGGCGGGGCGCGTCTCGGCAGAGGGCGGGAGGCTCAGCGGCGACGCCGCCGGCCGTCCTCCTCGTCGTCGTGCGGGCCGAGGAGCTCGTCCGCGAGGCTCGGCAGGTCGTCGAGCGGGGTCTCCTCCGCCCAGTCCGAGCGGCGGCGCGGCCGGCCCTGCTCGTCGACCTGCGGCAGCTCGGCGGTCCGGTCGTTGGCACCGTCCGGCCCGGGCCGCTCGTCGCGGAAGAAGTCCTGCGGCACGCGGTCCGCGGGGGCGGCGTCGCTCACGGACGGGAGCACGGCCGTCTCGTCGGCGGCGCGCGGGTCGCGGGCCTCGCGCGGGTCGCGCACCGGCGGGAGGACCGCCGTCTCGTCCACGGCGCGGTCCTCGCCCACCTGCGGCAGCACCGTCGTCTCGTCCTGCGGCCGCACGACCGGCGTCGGCACGGTCTGGGTCACGTCGTCCGGCTTCACCACCGGCGTCGGGACGGTCACCTCGTTCGCCGACACGGTCGCGGCGGCCTCCGCCTCGGCGGCTGCCTTCCGGGCCGCCTCCGCGGCCGCGGCAGCGGCAGCGGCGGCCTGCGCCTCGGCAGCGGCCTTCGCCTTCGCGGCGGCCTCCGCCTCCGCCCGGGCCTTGGCCGCGGCCTCCGCCTCGGCGGCGCGCCGGGCCTCCTCCGCCCGCAGCAGCGCCTCCTCGGCCTTCCGCTGCTTCTCCAGGCGGCGCGCCTCGGCCTCGGCCCGCAGCCGGGCCTCCTCCTCGGCCTGCTTGCGCAGCCGCTCCTGCTCCGCCTGGTGGGCCTTCTCCTCGGCCTCGCGCCGGCGGCGCTCCTCCTCGGCGGCCTGCCGCGCCTCCTCGGCCCTCTGCCGGGCCTCCTCCGCCTGGCGCTCGGCCTCGCGGCGGCGGGCCTCTTCCTCCTCGGCCTTGCGGCGGGCCTCCTCCTCGGCGCGGAGCTTGGCGAGCTGCTCCTGGCGCTCGCGCTCCAGCCGCTCCTCCTCCGCCTTGCGCGCGGCCTCCTCCTCGGCCCGGCGACGAGCGTCCTCCTCGGCCTTGCGGCGCGCTTCCTCCTGGGCCTTCACCTCGGCCTCGGACAGCGGCAGCATCTGGTCGAGCCGGTGGCGCACCACGGTGGTGACCGACTCCGGCTCCTGGCCGGCGTCGACGACGAGGTAGCGCGCGGGGTCGGCGGCGGCGAGGGCGAGGAATCCGGCCCGGACCCGGGAGTGGAACTCGGGCGGCTCGGACTCCAGCCGGTCCGGCGCCTCGGTGAACCGTTCCCGCGCGGTCTCCGGGGAGACGTCGAGCAGCACGGTCAGGTGCGGGACGAGACCACCGGTGGCCCAGCGGTTGATCCGGGCGACCTCGGTCGGCGACAGGTCCCGGCCGGCGCCCTGGTAGGCGACGGACGAGTCGATGTACCGGTCGGAGATGACGATCGCGCCGCGCTCGAGGGCGGGCTTGACCAGCGAGTCGACGTGCTCGGCGCGGTCGGCGGCGTACAGCAGGGCCTCGGCGCGGTGCGACAGGCCGGCACTGGACACGTCGAGCAGGATCGAGCGCAGCCGCTTGCCGATCGGCGTCGCGCCGGGCTCGCGGGTGACGACGACCTCGTGGCCCTTGGCGCGGATCCACTCGGCGAGGGCCTCGGCCTGCGTGGACTTGCCCGCGCCGTCGCCGCCCTCCAGGGCGATGAAGAAGCCGGTCGGGGCCGGGGCCTGGACCGGGTCGGCGCCGCGCAGCGCGTCGCGCAGGTCGCGGCGGAGCGGGACACCGGCGCGGTCGTCGGTCTTGGCGAGGACGATCACGGCGACGGGCAGCAGCAGCGCGCCGACCAGCATGAGCGTGAAGGCGGCGCCGCCGTGCGCGAAGACGAAGTCGCCGGAGCCGAGCCGCTGCCGGCTGATCGCGGCCGCCACGAGCGGCCCGGCGATCGCGCCGAGCGCGATCGCGACCCGGACGACGGCCTGCAGGTGCTCGGTGAACCGGGCCCGCCGGAACTCCTCGCTCTCCTGGTCGATCAGGATGTGCCCGGTGTTCGCGGCGACACCGGCCGCGTACCCGGCGACCGCGGCGATGCCGATGACGGTCGCGGTGTCCGGGACCAGGCCCACGGCCAGCAGCGCGACGCCGGTCAGCGCGATCGCGAGGGCGAGCAGCCGTCGGCGCGAGAGGAGGGTGAGGACGGCCGGGGCGGTGCGGATGCCGACGGCGACCGAGCCGGTCAGCGCGAGGATCAGCAGCGCGAAGGTGGCGGGCCCGCCGCCGAGGTCGACGGCGTGCAGCGCGGCGACGGCCGCGGCGGAGGCGATCGCTCCGGCGACGCTCGCGCAGGCGAGCACGAGCAGCGGGACGGCGCCGGTGCGGCCCTTGTCGGGGCCCTCGCCGGTGGTGGGCCGGCGCAGGCCCTCCAGCGGCGAGCGCGGGCGCGGCGTCTGCCGGTCGGGCAGCTCGATCAGGGCGAGGACGGAGAGCGAGGCGGAGAACAGACCGGCGGCGACGTACGCGCCGAGCGCGGCCTGGTGCTGGTCGAACCACGCGATGCCGGTTCCGAGCAGGTTGCCGATCAGCGTGGCGACGAGCAGCACGGCCGCGGCGGCCGGGACGGCGAGGAAGTCGGTACGCAGCGACAGCCGGCGCAGCGCGTCGAGGTGGTCGGGCAGCGGCCGGACGGCCGCGCCCTCCAGCGGCGGCGCGGGCAGCAGCGCCGGCGCGACGCTCTCCTTGGCGACGGTCCACAGCCGCTCGGCGACGCCGGTGACGAAGACGGTCCCGAGCAGGAACCAGACGGCGCGGTCGGGGACCCAGTCGATCCACAGCGGCGCGACGACGAGCAGCGCGAGCCGGATGCCGTCCGCGGCGATCATGGTCCACCGGCGGTCGAGCGGGCCGCCGGGCCGGGTCAGCGCGGTGAGCGGACCGAGGAGTACGGCTCCGAACAGCACGGTCGCGAGCACCCGTGCCCCGAGCACGGCGGCGACGGCGAAGGCGGCCCCGCGGTATCCGCCGCCGAAGGCGTCCTGGGCGACCGTGGCCTGAAGGACCAGCAGCACCAGAACCAGCAGGGCGAGGGCGTCCCCCGTCCCGCCGACGAGCTGGGCACTCCACAGCCGCCGCAGCGGCTGATTGCGCAGGAGGGCCCGTACGGCACGTTCCCGGGAGTCCGCGACGAGTGCGGCGTCGAAGTCTGGCTGCTCGGCTCGCGTCATCCGCCCAGCCTATCCGGAGCCCCCTGCTCCCCGGACGCCCCACCCGAACATTTGCCTGCCCCGCGCGAAGGGGGCGGGGGCATCGCCCCCGCCCCCTCCCTCACGCCTGGTGGCGGACTACTCGTCCGTCGACGCCTTCGTCGAAGCCGCCGCCTTCTTCGCGGTCGTCTTCTTCGCCGTGGTCGTCTTCTTGGCGGCCGTCGTCGTCTTCTTCGCCGCGGTCTTCTTGGCGGCCGTCGTCTTCTTGGCCGCCGTCTTCTTCGCGGCGGTCTTCTTCGCCGGGGCCTTCTTGGCCGTCTTCTTGGCCGGTCCCTTCGCGCGCTTCTCCGCGAGCAGCTCGTAGCCGCGCTCCGGCGTGATGTCCTCGACGCTGTCGCCGGTCCGGAGCGTCGCGTTCGTCTCGCCGTCCGTCACGTACGGGCCGAAGCGGCCGTCCTTCACGACGACGGGGCGCTCGCTCACCGGGTCCGTGCCCAGCTCCTTCAGCGGCGGCTTGGCCGCCGCCCGGCCACGCTGCTTCGGCTGGGCGTAGATCGCCAGCGCCTCTTCCAGCGTGATCGTGAAGAGCTGGTCCTCGCTGGTCAGCGACCGCGAGTCGGTGCCCTTCTTCAGGTAGGGGCCGTACCGCCCGTTCTGCGCGGTGATCTCGACGCCCTCCGCGTCCGTGCCCACCACGCGCGGCAGCGACATCAGACGCAGCGCGTCCTCCAGCGTCACCGTGTCCAGTGCCATGGACTTGAACAGCGAGGCGGTCCGCGGCTTCACCGCGTTCTTGCCGGTCTTCGGGGTGCCCTCGGGCAGGATCTCCGTGACGTACGGCCCGTACCGGCCGTCCTTCGCGACGATCTGGTTGCCGCTCACCGGGTCCGTGCCCAGCTCGAAGTCGCCGCTCGGCTTCGCCAGCAGTTCCTCCGCGTACTCGACCGTCAGCTCGTCGGGCGCGAGGTCGTCGGGCACGTCGGCGCGCTGGTGCCCCTCGGTCTCCTTCTCGCCGCGCTCGATGTACGGCCCGTACCGGCCGACCCGCAGCACGATGCCGCTGCCGACGGGGAACGAGGAGATCTCCCGGGCGTCGATCGCGCCGAGGTCGGTCACGAGCTCCTTCAGGCCACCGAGGTGGTCCCCGTCGCCGTTCCCGGCCTCCGAGGCCGCACCGGCGGCGTCGCCCTCGCCGAAGTAGAAACGCTTCAGCCACGGCACGGACTGCGCCTCGCCGCGTGCGATGCGGTCGAGGTCGTCCTCCATCTTGGCGGTGAAGTCGTAGTCGACGAGCCGGCCGAAGTGCTTCTCCAGCAGGTTGACCACGGCGAAGCTCAGGAAGGACGGCACGAGCGCCGTGCCCTTCTTGAAGACGTAGCCGCGGTCGAGGATCGTGCCGATGATCGACGCGTACGTCGACGGGCGGCCGATCTCCCGCTCCTCCAGCTCCTTGACCAGCGTGGCCTCGGTGTAGCGGGCCGGCGGCTTGGTCGAGTGACCGTCGGTGGTGATCTCCTCGGCGCGCAGCGCGTCGCCCTCGGCGACCTGCGGCAGGCGGCGCTCGCGGTCGTCGAGCTCGGCGTTCGGGTCGTCCGCGCCCTCGACGTAGGCCTTCATGAAGCCGTGGAAGGTGATCGTCTTGCCGGACGCGGAGAACTCGACGTCCCGGCCGTCGGCGGACCGGCCGCCGATCTTCACGGTGACGGAGTTTCCGGTCGCGTCCTTCATCTGCGAGGCGACGGTGCGCTTCCAGATCAGCTCGTAGAGCCGGAACTGGTCGCCGGTCAGGCCGGTCTCGGCCGGCGTGCGGAAACGATCACCCGAGGGGCGGATCGCCTCGTGCGCCTCCTGGGCGTTCTTGACCTTCCCGGCGTACGTGCGCGGCTTGTCCGGCAGGTAGTCCGCGCCGTAGAGCTGCGTGACCTGAGCCCGGGCCGCGGCGACCGCGGTGTCGGACAGGGTCGTGGAGTCGGTACGCATATAGGTGATGAAGCCGTTCTCGTACAGCTTCTGGGCCACCTGCATGGTCGCCTTCGCTCCGAAGCCGAGCTTGCGCGAGGCCTCCTGCTGGAGCGTGGTCGTACGGAACGGGGCGTACGGCGAGCGGCGGTACGGCTTCGACTCGACCGAGCGCACCGCGAACGCGGTCTCGGCGAGCGCCGCCGCGAGGGCGCGGGCGTTCGCCTCGTCCAGGTGCAGCACCTGACCGGCCGAGGCGGTCTTGAGCTGACCGTCCGCGCCGAAGTCGCGGCCCTGCGCGACGCGCCGGCCGTCGACCGTGTTCAGGCGCGCGACCAGCGACGACGGGTCGGACGGGTCACCGGCGCGGCCGGTGGAGAAGGTGCCGGTGAGGTCCCAGTACTCGGCGGAGCGGAACGCGATGCGCTCGCGCTCGCGCTCGACGACGAGCCGGGTGGCGACGGACTGCACGCGGCCGGCGGACAGCCGCGGCATGACCTTCTTCCACAGGACCGGCGAGACCTCGTAGCCGTAGAGGCGGTCGAGGATGCGGCGGGTCTCCTGGGCGTCCACCATCCGCTTGTTCAGCTCGCGCGGGTTGCGCACGGCGTCCTGGATCGCGTCCTTGGTGATCTCGTGGAAGACCATCCGGTGGACGGGGACCTTGGGCTTCAGGACCTCCAGGAGGTGCCACGCGATGGCCTCGCCCTCGCGGTCCTCATCGGTGGCCAGGAAGAGTTCGTCGGACTCGGCCAGCTGCTCCTTGAGCTTCCTGACCTGCGCCTTCTTGTCGGCGTTGACGACATAGATGGGCTGGAAGTCGTGCTCGACGTCGACGCCGAGCCGACGCACCTCGCCGGTGTACTTCTCCGGCACCTCCGCGGCGCCGTTCGGGAGGTCGCGGATGTGCCCGACGCTCGCCTCGACGACGTAGCCGGGGCCGAGGTAGCCCTTGATCGTCTTCGCCTTGGCAGGCGACTCGACGATGACGAGTCGGCGGCCGCCCTGTGCGGTCTCGCTGGTCGGGGACAACTTCGCTCTTCTCTCCGGTCGACGCTCTGTGAACGTGCGGCGCAGGGTGCGTGGCGCATGTGTGGCCACGGCGTGGCACCTGCTGTCGCTGCGGAGTGTGACGGTACAACCCGCCCCCGTGTCAAACGGCAAAAGCCCGCAACGGCCACTCGAACGGTAACCCGACTCAGGGCATTCCTGCCGCCCGGACCCTGCGTGACATCGAGCGGATCTTGTCCGGACCCCCGGTCGGGGGTGTGCGCCCCGTTCCGTCAGACGCGGCCGAAGCACCACACGCCGAGGGCGAGGAAGATCACGCCGAAGGCGGTGGCGAGCGTCGCCGCCGCGACCGGGCTCACCCCGTGCGCGACCGGTGCCCGGTGCAGCAGCCGCGCCCCCGTCCAGACCATCAGCGCCGCCCCGAACAGCGCGAACGCCGTTCCGGCGAAGATCGCAGGCCCGCTCTCCATGCCCGTACCCCGTTCCCGTGTCCGGTCTCCCCCGAGAGGCCGAGGCTGGCACCTCCGGGCGTCGTGGGCGCGAATTCCGGGTGAACGACGCGGGCCGGTCCGGACGAGTTCACGAATATGGCCGGTACTGAGCGCAACCTTCCGACGTCAGGACGTCACGGCCCGCAGCCCACGAGTCCACGGACGGCCGCGCCGCCCGACAGCGCCGTACGGGTCGACACCGCCTCAGGACGCGCCCGCGCCGCCCGTCGGCTCCAGGAAGCCCTCCTCCACCAGCAGCCGGATCGCCTGCGGCGTGCGGTCCCGCAGCAGCACCGGGTCCTCGCCGGTCAGCTGCCCGATCGCGTCGAGGATCCGGCCCGCGCTGAGCGTGCCGTCGCACACGCCCGCGAACCCGGCCGCCACGTGGTCGACCCGGGTGGCCCGCCGCATCCCGCGGTTCTGCCGCAGCACCACGTGCTCCGGGTCCTCGGCGCCGGGCAGCCCGACCTGCTCCTGCACGATCTCGGGGGCGAGGCGGAACGAATCGGCCAGCAGCGCCGCGTCGTCCCGCGCCCGCAGGTAGTCCTGACGCTCGAAGTGCGCCCGTACGACGTCCCCGAGCGGCTGCTCCACCGCGTGCGGCCACTCCTCGATCACGATCGACGGCTCGACCGCGCCGGACTCGACCGCCGCCGACCTGCGCAGCGTGATCCAGCCGAAGCCGACCGCCTTGGTGCCGCGCGCCTCGAACTCGTCGAGCCAGCCCTCGTACCGACCGGCGTACGCCTCCGGGTCCTCGCGGTGGTCGCCGCTGTCGCGCAGCCACAGCTCGGCGTACTGGGTGATGTCCTGCACCTCGCGCTGCACGATCCAGGCGTCGCAGCCGCGCGGCACCCAGGACCGCAGCCGGTCCTGCCACTGCTCGCCGTCGACGTGCTGCCAGTTGGCGAGGAACTGCGCGAACCCGCCGTCGTTGAGCCGGGCCCCGGCCTGCTGGACGAGCGTGCGGCACAGGTCGTCGCCGCCCATCCCGCCGTCCCGGTAGGTCAGTCGGGCGCCGGGAGAGATGACGAAGGGAGGGTTGGACACGATCAGGTCGTACGTGTCCCCGTCGACCGGCTCGAACAGCGAGCCTTCGAGCAGCGTCGCCTCGTGCACGCCGGACAGCGCGAGGGTCAGCCGGGTGAAGCCCAGGGCGCGGGGGTTGAGGTCGGTGGCGGTCAGCCGCGTCGCGTGCTGGGCCGCGTGCAGCACCTGGATGCCGGAGCCGGTGCCGACGTCGAGCGCGGAGGCGACGGGGGTGCGGACGGTGATGCCGGCGAGCGTGGTGGAGGCGCCGCCGACGCCGAGGACGACGCCCTCGTCCTTCTTGCCGATGCCTCCCGCGCCCCCGACGGCGCAGCCCAGGTCGGAGACGATGAACCAGTCCTGGCCCTCGGGTCCGCCGTACGGCCGTACGTCGACGGCGGCGGCGACCTCGTCGGCGCCGTCCGGGCCGGGGGTCCGCACCAGCCAGCCGTCGGCCAGCGCGTCCTCGAGCGGAAGCGCGGCGGCGGCCCGCTCCGCCGGAACGGGCTTCTGCAGCAGGAAGAGCCGGACGAGGGTCTCCAGCGGGCTGTCGCCCCGGGTGGCGCGCAGCGCGGGCACGGTCTCGCTGCGGGCGAGCGCGGCGTAGGCGGGGGCTCCGAGCAGCTCGAGCAGCCCGTCGGCGGTGAAGTCGGCGGCGAGCAGCGCGTCGCGAAGGAGGCCCGCTCGCGCGGACGTCGGAAGGCCGGGGGTCTGGCTGGTCGTACTCACCACCCCATTGTGACCGGCGCCACCGACAATTCCGCCACCAGGGCGCGGGACGCGACGGGCCCGGGGACACGAGGTCCCCGGGCCCGCTGGCGTGAGAACGGGATTCTCCGGGTCCGTTACGACTTCGCCGAAGCGGAGGGGGACGCCGGCGCGCCGGGCTTGGCGCTCGCGGAGCCCGACGGCTTCGGCGCGGGCGCCGACGGCGTCACCTTCTGGCAGCCCGGCTGCTTGGCCATGGCCGTGCCCAGCTCGCCCGACTGGAGCTTCGCCAGGGCGTCCTGGTCCATCTTCTCGATCTTCTTCAGCCCGTCCGCGACGCCCTGCAGGCCGTCCGCGAACTTCTGCTGGTTGTTCGGGTCGAGCGCGTCGACCTGCTTCTTCAGGTTCTCGTACGCGACGGCGGTGGCGTTGAGCTCCTTCACGGCGTCCGACTGGAGCTTCTCGCCGTTGTCCACCGGCGGCGCGCCCGCGCCCTCGACGGCCTTGGCCAGCGCGCGGTCCGCGTCGGCGATGTCCTGGAAGGCCTTCGAGTCCGCGGCCTGGATGTCGGCGGGCTTGCCGTCCGCGGCCGTCGAGATGATGACCTGCTGGGCGTCGGCCCTCTTCTGGAGCTGGGGCTTGGCCTGGTCGCAGACCGTCTTGGCCCAGGCGTTGACCTTGTCGTCGTTGCCGTCGTCGCTGCAGCCCGACAGCGCCAGCATCAGTACCGCACCGCCGGACAGTGCGGCCGCAAGCTTCTTGTTCACCGGATCGGTCCCTTCCAAGGCTCTCGGCCCCGGAACATACACGCCGATCGGGCGACATCCACCTTTCGTGCGACCGATCCGTATGCCATTGCAGCCATTTGCACCAGACACGAGGGGGCGGACGACACGTCAGAACGCGCCGCCCGCCCACAGTTTGACCAGCTGTTACGAGACCACTGCGGGATCCGCGCTGCTCGACGTGCGCTCGGCGGTGTTGTCCTCGTCACCCATCGCCACGGTGCGTCGCTTGGAGACGTACACCGCGCCGATGATGACGACGATCGCGAGCACCGCGACCAGCGCCCGCATCCCGGGGCTGGCGTCGTCGCCGTAACTGAACTGCACCACGGCGGGTGCGATCAGCAGCGCGACCAGGTTCATCACCTTCAGCAGCGGGTTGATCGCCGGGCCCGCGGTGTCCTTGAACGGGTCGCCGACGGTGTCGCCGATCACCGTGGCGGCGTGGGCGTCGCTGCCCTTGCCGCCGTGGTGCCCGTCCTCGACCAGCTTCTTCGCGTTGTCCCAGGCGCCGCCCGAGTTCGCGAGGAAGACGGCCATCAGCGTGCCGGTGCCGATGGCGCCCGCGAGGTACGAGCCGAGGGCGCCGACACCGAGGCTGAAGCCGACCGCGATCGGCGCCATCACGGCGAGCAGGCCGGGTGTGGCGAGTTCGCGGAGCGCGTCCTTGGTGCAGATGTCGACGACGCGCCCGTACTCCGGCGTCTCGGTGTAGTCCATGATCCCGGGGTGCTCGCGGAACTGCCGGCGCACCTCGAAGACCACCGCGCCGGCGGACCGCGACACCGCGTTGATCGCCAGCCCGGAGAAGAGGAACACCACCGCGGCACCGAGGATCAGGCCGACCAGGTTGTTGGGTTGCGAGATGTCCATCGACAGGTTCATCCCGGAGGCCTTCGCACCGACGTCGGAGACCGCCGCGGCGATCGCGTCCCGGTACGAGCCGAAGAGCGCCGCCGCCGCCAGGACGGCCGTGGCGATGGCGATGCCCTTGGTGATGGCCTTGGTGGTGTTGCCGACGGCGTCGAGGTCGGTGAGGACCTGCGCGCCGGCGCCCTCGACGTCGCCGGACATCTCGGCGATGCCCTGGGCGTTGTCGGAGACCGGGCCGAAGGTGTCCATCGCGACGATGACGCCCACGGTCGTGAGCAGGCCGGTGCCGGCCAGCGCGACCGCGAACAGCGCCAGCATGATCGACGCCCCGCCGAGCAGGAACGCGCCGTACACGGCGAGCCCGATCAGCAGCGCGGTGTAGACCGCGGACTCCAGACCGATGGAGATGCCGGCGAGGACGACGGTGGCGGGCCCGGTGAGCGAGGACTTGCCGATGTCGCGGACCGGGCGCCGGCTGGTCTCGGTGAAGTAGCCGGTGAGCTGCTGGATCAGCGCCGCGAGGACGATGCCGATGGCCACCGCCACCAGGGCGAGGATCCTCGGGTCGCCGCTGTGCGTGAGGATGCTCTCCTCGGTGACTCCCTTGAGGTCCGCGTACGAGGACGGCAGGTAGGCGAAGACGGCCACCGCGACCAGGGCGAGCGAGATCAGCGCGGAGATGAAGAATCCGCGGTTGATCGCGGTCATGCCGCTGCGGTCGGCGCGCCGCGGGGCGACCGCGAAGATGCCGATCATCGCGGTGACCACGCCGATCGCCGGGACGATCAACGGGAAGGCGAGCCCGAGGTCGCCGAAGGCGGCCTTGCCGAGAATGAGCGCGGCGACCAGCGTCACCGCGTACGACTCGAACAGGTCGGCGGCCATGCCCGCGCAGTCGCCCACGTTGTCGCCCACGTTGTCGGCGATCGTGGCGGCGTTGCGGGGGTCGTCCTCCGGGATGCCCTGCTCGACCTTGCCGACCAGGTCGGCGCCGACGTCCGCGGCCTTGGTGAAGATGCCGCCGCCGACACGCATGAACATGGCGATGAGCGCCGCCCCGAGGCCGAAGCCCTCCAGGACCTTGGGCGCGTCCGCCGCGTAGACCAGGACGACGCAGGAGGCGCCGAGCAGGCCGAGGCCGACCGTGAACATGCCGACGACGCCGCCGGTACGGAAAGCGATCTTCATGGCCTTGTGCGCGACGGACGTCAGATCCTTTTCCGGTCCGTCCTCGGCCGGAGTCGCCTCTCGCGCGGCAGCCGCCACGCGTACATTCGCCCGCACCGCGAGCCGCATGCCGATGTATCCGGTGGCCGCCGAGAAAAGCGCACCCACCAGGAAGAACACGGAACGGCCCGCGCGTTGCGACCAGTTGTCGGCCGGCAACAACATCAACAGGAAGAACACCACGACGGCGAAGATCCCGAGAGTGCGCAACTGCCGTGCCAGATACGCATTTGCGCCTTCCTGCACGGCGCCCGCGATCTTCTTCATCGATTCGGTGCCCTCGCCCGCCGCCAGCACCTGACGTACCAGCAGCTGGGCGACGAACAGGGCGGCCAACGCGACGACCGCGATGACGATCACGATGGTTCGGTTCTCGTCGGTGAGTACCGCTGCGGCGAGAGATGTGGGGTGGTCGGACAGGTGTGGATTGAAGAGCCCCGCCATTCGTCCTCCTTGACGCTCAGAGCTCAAGATGTGGACGGATTGTAGGGAGCGGAACCTGATCAAAACAGGGCGCCGCAAATCTCATTGGCCGCTACCTGCACTTCCCCATCAAAAGTAGTAATGGGGCTGGCGCATTGACGCTTGATCAATGAACGGGAGAAATGAAAAGAGGCCCTGCTCGGCAGGGCCTCATTTTCCGTTCGGAACGGGGTGTCTCAGGGCAGCGCGATCGCCGGGTTCGTCGGCCAGCTCATGCGAATGACCCCGCCCCCCTCGCCCGCGCGCACCTCGACGTCGTCGACGAGCCCGCTGATCACGGCGAGACCCATCGAGTCCTCGCCGTCCGCGTCGTCGAAGTCCTCCGCCGGGGCGGAGCCGCGAGCCCCGGGCACCCCCGCCGCGTCCGCGGCGGCGACACCCGCGCCCGGCACCTCGTCGCCGACCTCGATGGAGAACGACTTCTCCTCCTCGGTCAGCACGACGCGGATCGGAGCGGTCACGCCGTTGCTGCGATGCAGCCCGACGGCACGGGAGCACGCCTCACCGACGGCGAGCCTGACCTCGTCGAGGACCGCCTCGTCCACGCCGGCCCGGCGCGCCACCGCGGCCGCCACCAGGCGGGCGGTGCGGACGTGCTCGGGCTGAGCGCTGAAGCGGAGTTCAACGGTGGCCATGCGGTCCCCCTCGGGCGTACGGGCGGGCGGCTCGGAGGACCGAGCCGCCGGCCCGGCACTCCGTAGCGGGTTCTCTGCGCTCTTCCGGCCGATGCCGGCCGACGTCAGTCGGTGGCGTTGACGGCCTCGTCGACCGAGGTGTGGATGGGGAACACCTTGGTCAGACCGGTGATGCGGAAGATCTTGAGAATGCGCTCCTGGTTGCAGACGAGGCGCAGCGAGCCCTCGTGGGCGCGCACACGCTTGAGACCGCCCACGAGCACGCCGAGGCCGGTCGAGTCGAGGAAGTCCACGCCCTCCATGTCGACAACCAGGTGGTAGCTGCCGTCGTTCACCAACTCGACCAACTGCTCGCGCAGCTTGGGCGCGGTATACACATCAATCTCGCCGCCGACCTCGACGACCGTACGGTCGCCGGTGGGTCCAGGCACGTTGCGAGTCGACAGGGACAGGTCCACGGATCCTCCAGCACCTTGCTATCGAGCGGTCGCCCCTTCGGGCTCCCCGGCGGAGCCAGGGGACGGATCGCCAGCCGCGATGGCATTCAATCACTTACCAGCAGCCATGCACGACGCCTTGGGAGCATTGTCCGTCATGCCAGTGACACACTCGGTGCCGATGGCCAAGAATCACCGCCCCAGTCGACCCCCGGAGAGTCGGGGCAATCGCCCCTCTCCCCGCGTGGTCCTCGACCGGCTCACCGCTTCGGAGAGCCGGGCCGCGCGCATCACTCATACGGAGCACTTGCCCCCCAGACCGGGTCGTCATGCAGTCTGGCCGCACTCCATCCGGCCGGAAGTGATCCGCGCCGTCCAGGACGCCGGAATCGAGCACCCCTGGGCCCACCAGGCGGAGGCCGCCGAGCACGCCCTCGACGGCGAGTCCGTGGTGATCGCCACCGGCACCGCCTCCGGCAAGTCCCTGGCCTATCTCGCTCCCGTCCTGTCCACCCTGCTGGACGGCTCCGAGGCCGCGAACGGCCGCGGGACCACCGCGCTCTACCTCGCCCCCACCAAGGCCCTGGCCGCCGACCAGCGCCGCTCCGTGCGCGCGCTGGCGGCTCCGCTCGGCAACCGGATCCGGCCCGCCGTCTACGACGGCGACACCCCGGTCGAGGAGCGCGAGTGGGTCCGGCAGTACGCGAACTACGTGCTCACCAACCCGGACATGCTGCACCGCGGGATCCTGCCCTCCCACCCCAGGTGGTCCTCCTTCCTGCGCTCACTGCGCTACGTCGTGATCGACGAGTGCCACACCTACCGGGGCGTCTTCGGCTCGCACGTCGCCCAGGTCCTGCGCCGGCTGCGCCGCGTCTGCGCCAAGTACGGCGCCGACCCGGTCTTCCTGCTCGCCTCGGCCACGTCCGCCGAGCCCGCCGTGGCCGCCGGCCGGCTGACCGGGCTGCCGGTGACCGAGGTCGCCGACGACGCCTCCCCCCGCGGCGAACTGGTCTTCGCCCTGTGGGAGCCGCCGCTCACCGAGCTGCACGGCGAGCAGGGCGCCCCGGTCCGCCGCACCGCCATCGCCGAGACCGCCGACCTCCTCACCGACCTGACCGTGCAGGGCGTCCGCACGGTCGCCTTCGTCCGCTCCCGGCGGGGCGCGGAACTGATCTCGGTCATCGCCCAGGAACGGCTCGCCGAGGTGGACCGCTCCCTGGCCCGCCGGGTCGCCGCCTACCGCGGCGGCTACCTCCCCGAGGAGCGCCGCGCCCTGGAGCAGGCCCTGCACTCCGGCGAGCTCCTGGGCCTGGCCGCGACCACCGCCCTGGAGCTGGGCATCGACGTCTCCGGCCTGGACGCCGTGGTCATCGCCGGCTACCCCGGCACCCGGGCCTCCCTGTGGCAGCAGGCCGGGCGGGCGGGCCGTTCCGGCGAGGGCGCCCTCGCCGTCCTGGTCGCCCGCGACGACCCGCTGGACACCTACCTGGTCCACCACCCGGAGGCCCTGTTCCGACAGCCGGTCGAGTCGACCGTCCTGGACCCCGACAACCCCTACGTCCTCGCCCCCCATCTGTGCGCCGCCGCCTCCGAGCTGCCGCTCACCGAAGCGGACCTGAACCTGTTCGGCCCCGCCGCGCCCGGCCTGATGCCCCAGCTGGAGGCCGCCGGACTGCTCCGTCGGCGCTCCTCCGGCTGGTACTGGACCCGCCGCGAGCGGGCCGCCGACCTCACCGACATCCGGGGCGGGGGCGGCAGCCCCGTCCAGATCGTCGAGGCCGGCACCGGCCGCCTGCTCGGCACGGTCGACGAGGCCGCCTCGCACGCCGCCGTCCACGACGGCGCCGTCCACCTCCACCAGGGCCGTACGTACCTGGTGAAGCACCTGGACCTTCAGGACCCCGACGGTCCCGTGGCCCTGGTCGAGCAGGCGAACCCGCCGTACTCGACGGTCGCCCGCGACACCACCTCCATCTCCGTCCTGGAGACCGACACGGAGATCCCCTGGGGAGCCGGCCGCCTCTGCTACGGCTCCGTCGAGGTCACCAACCAGGTCGTCTCCTTCCTCCGCCGCCGTCTGATCACCGGCGAGGTCCTCGGCGAGACCAAGCTCGACCTGCCGCCCCGCACCCTGCGCACCCGGGCCGTGTGGTGGACGGTCACCGAGGACCAGCTGGACGCCGCCCGGATCAACCCGGAGATCCTCGGTGGGGCCCTGCACGCCGCCGAGCACGCGTCCATCGGCATGCTGCCGCTGTTCGCCACCTGCGACCGCTGGGACATCGGCGGCGTCTCCGTCCCGCTCCACCCGGACACCCTGCTGCCGACGGTCTTCGTGTACGACGGCCATCCGGGTGGCGCGGGCTTCGCCGAGCGGGCCTTCCACACCGCCCGCGCCTGGCTGGCCGCCACCCGCGAGGCCATCGCCGCCTGCGAGTGCGAGGCCGGCTGCCCGTCCTGCATCCAGTCGCCCAAGTGCGGCAACGGCAACGATCCGCTGCACAAGCGCGGCGCGGTGCGGCTCCTCACGGAGCTCCTGCGGGAGGCACCGGAACCGGCGGTCCCGGAACGGGAAGCCCCGGAGCCGGCACGGCCGCCGGAGGCCCCGCCCGCGACCTGACCTGCGGCGCGTACGGCCCGAAGCGCGCCCGCGCGGTCACGTCGGCGATGTCGGCGCGCAGCGAGCACCGCACGAGCACGGCGCCCTGCGCCTCGGCCACCCGGACCGCCGTGTCACAGGCGGCCTCCTCGCCCCACAGCGCCCGGTCCGCGGCGGCCAGCGCGGCCAGGTCGGCGGCCCCGCCCGCCCGGTGCCGGGCGGCGACCGCCTGGCCGAGCAGCAGTACCGCCCCGAACACCGCGCACAGCGCGCAGGCCGCGATCGCGGTCCACACCGTCGCCAGTCCCCGGTCGCCCCTCATGGCTCCACCCCCACGGTGTCCTCGGCAAGGGCGGCGGCCTCGGCGCCCAGGGTGAGCCCCAGGCCGCCCGGCCCGGGCGCGGGCGCCCGGACGATCACCCGCCACAGTTCGCCCGAGCGGGTGAGTGAGACCTCGGCCCCGTCCGGCGCGGCCTCCCGCGCCACGGCCTCCGCCCTCGCCACCGGCTCCGACCGGGCGGCTGCCCGGGCCCCCGCCCGCGCCGCGTCCACGCACTGGATCTGCGCGGCGGCCGCGCCCAGCGCCCAGACCAGGGCGGCGGCGAAAGCGACCAGCGCGGGCAGCGCCGTCGCCGCCTCCGCGGTCACCATCCCCCGGTCGCGGACCCGGGGAGCCCGGACGGCCACGCGGGTGTCGGGCACGCGGGTGTCGGGCGCCCGGATGTCAGAAACTCGCATCGAGTGCCTTCCCGATGACCGACTCCAGCGCCTTGGAGACGGAGCCGCTCTTGATGATCTTGTAGAGCACCGCCGCGAAGGCCGCCGCCGCGATCGTGCCCACCGCGTACTCGGCCGTCGCCATCCCCCGCTCCGACCGCTCCCGGAGCGCCTCCAGCCGACTCCTCAGCCGGCTCCAGCCTCGCCTGTTCATGCCAACCCCCATGTGTGTGTTCCGATGTGTCGATCCGTCGTGATGTGTCGTGTACGTCGAGCCGCGGCTTCCGGCCGCGGTCATCTCCTCAGGAGGCCGGTCGCGAGCCCGATCACGACCGGGGCAACCCCCAGCGCCAGGAAGGCGGGCAGGAAGCACAGCCCGACCGGCGCGGTGATCAGCACCTGGGCCCGCTGGGCCCGGGTCTCGGCCTCCCGGGCGCGTGCCTCCCTCAGCCCGGCCGCCAGCCGCGAGACCGCCTCCGCGGCGGGCGCGCCCGAGGAGCCGGCCCGTTCCAGGCAACGGGCGAGGCCCTCGGCGCCCGGTATCGCGCCGAACCTCCGCCACACCTCGGCCGGTTCGCCGCCGAGTCTCAGCTCGGCCGCCGTCCGCAGCAGCGCCGCGCCCACGGGGCCGTCCAGCGACCGCCCGACCGCCTCGGCCGCCTGTCCGGGCCCCGCTCCCGAGGAGACGCAGGCCGCCAGGAGATCGGCCGCGAGCGGGAGTTGCCGCGCGGCTTCCTGTTCCTCCCCGGCCGGGAACCGGCGCTCCCGCCACCGCCGCACCCCGTACCCGGCACCGATCCCCACCAGGCACCCCGTCGCCCCGCCGATCAGCACGTAGCAAGCCAGGACCGCCCCCAGCGGCACCAGCCAGGGCCGCAGCCCTTCGGGGCAGCCCGGGCGCCACCGTCGGCTCCGCTCGCACTCCGCCGCCAGCAGCTCCGCGACCCGCCGCCGCGTCCGGCGTTCGTGGCGCCACCTCGCCACGGAGTATCCGGCCCACACCAGCGCGCCCAGGGCGCCGCCCACCGCCCCCAGCCTGTGGAGGAGTTCCTCCGCCGACCCGGTCATGCCGCCTCCCCCTTGCGCACGATCCACGTCGCCCACCGCAGCCCCGCGCCCTCCAGGAGCAATCCGGTCACGAGGCAGGCCAGTCCGGCCGGTGTGTGGAGCAGCACCCGCAGCGGACTCGCGCCCATCGCGGTCCCGAGCAGTAGCCCGGCCACGGGCAGTACCGCGAGCACCGCCACCGTCGCCCAGGTCCCCGCGAGCCGGGCGCGCAGCGCCTCGCGCCGGTCCCTGACCTCGCGCAGCGCGCCCTCCAGCCGGTCGAGCCCGGCCGCCAGGCCCGCGCCCCCGTCCACCGCGACCTGCCAGCACGCCGCCAGCCCGGCCAGCCCGTCCGCCCCGCCCTGTCCCGCCGCCCTCCGCAGCGCTCCGGCCACGTCACCGCCGAACCGGGCCGCCGCGAGGACCGCCGCCTCGTCCGGGCCCAGTGCGCCCGTAGAGCCGGCGGCGAAGCACAGCGCCGGTCCGGGCTGGCGCCCCGCCCGCAGCTCGCCCGCGAGCGTGCCGCACAGCGCGACGACCGCGTCGGCCCGCTCCTCCCGCTCCTTCCCGAGCCGCGCCGCCCGCAGGCTGCGCCCGGCCAACGGCACCGCGACCGCTCCCGCGACCAGCGGCAGCGGCGAACCTCCGAGCATGGCCACCAGCCCCGCCGCGACCAGGCAGAACCACTCCGGCCGCGCCCTCAGCGCCGCCCGCCACCGTTCCACGGCACCGGCCCCGCTCGGCGGCGCCGCCACGACGCCCCCGCCCGCGAGCACCAGCCGGGCCCTGCGCAGGCCCCGTCGGCGCCCGTCCACGACCAACCACGCCGCCGCCACCGCGCACCCGAACGCCGCCGCCAGGAAGGGCACCTGCTGCCCCGTCAGCACCCCGCACCCCCGATCAGCGCCCGCAGCCGCTCCCAGCCCCGCTCGTGGACGAATCCGTCCCTGCCCCACCTGAGCGCGGGCACGGTCACGACCAGCCCCGCCGCGTCCCGCTCCAGGACGTGCGCCTCGGCGATCCGCCGCCGCCCCTCCCCGTCCCGTACGACATGGAGGACCACCGACAGCGCCGCGCCCAACTGGCTGTGCAGTGCCACCCGGTCGAGCCCGGCCGGGGTCCCGAGGGCCTCCAGCCGGGCCGGCACGTCCGCGGCCGTGTTGGCGTGCACCGTCCCGCAGCCGCTGTGGCCCGTGTTGAGCGCGGCGAGCAGGTCCACGGCCTCCGCACCGCGCACCTCGCCGACCACGAGCCGGTCCGGCCGCATCCGCAGCGCCTGCCGCACGAGGTCCCGCAGGGTCACCAGTCCCGCGCCCTCCTGGTTCGCGGGCCGCGCCTCCAGCCGCACCACGTGCGGGTGGTCGGGGCGCAGCTCCGCCGAGTCCTCGGCCAGGACGATCCGCTCGCGCGGGCCGACGAGGCCGAGCAGCGCCGCGAGCAGGGTCGTCTTGCCCGAGCCCGTACCTCCGCTGATCAGGAACGAGACCCCGCCCGCGATCAGCGCGCGCAGCACCCGCTCGCCGTCCGGCGGGACCGTGCCCGCGGCGGACAGCTCGGCCAGGGTGAACGCGCGGGGGCGCACCACCCGGAGCGACAGACAGGCCGAGCCGACCGCGACGGGCGGCAGCACCGCGTGCATCCGGGTGCCGTCGGGCAGCCGGGCGTCCACCCAGGGCCGGGCGTCGTCCAGCCGCCGCCCGGCGACGGCGGCGAGCCGCTGGGCCAGCCGGCGCACCGCCTCGGCGTCGGAGAAGGACACGGCGGCCCGTTCGAGGCCCGATCCGCGGTCCACCCACACCTGGTCGGGGGCCGACACCAGCACGTCGGTCACCGACGGGTCGGCGAGCAGCGGCTCGAGCGGCCCGGTGCCGACGAGTTCGCAGCGCAACTCCTCTGCCGCGCCGAGGACTTCCGCGTCGCCGAGCAGTCGGCCCTGCGCGCGCAGCGCGGCCGCCACCCGGGCCGGCGTCGGCTCTGCGCCGCTCTCCGCGAGCCTCCGGCGCACCGCTTCGAGCAGCCGCGCACCGCTCTGTGGGCCGAGGACCGCCGGGGCGCTCACGAGACGCCGTCCGGGGCGAGGGCCTGCTCCCAGAACGCCTTGCAGAACCGGGCCAGCGGCCCGCGCACCGCCGCCCCGGGCGGCAGCCCGGCGTCCTGCGCCGCCGACAACCGTGGATCCAGCGGCAGTTCACCGGCGAGCGGAAGTCGCAGCGCGTCCGCGACCCACTGCTCGTCGAGCCCGGCCGCGTACGGGCCGCGCACCACTGCGCGCAGGTCCCGCAGCACCATGCCGACGAGCGAGGCGACCCGGCCCGCAGCCGCGACGGCGCGCAGTTCGCCGGGGACGACGAGCAGGCCGAGGTCGAGCTGGGCGAGCGCCTCCGTCGCCGCCTCGTCGATCCGCCGCGGCAGGTCCACGACGACCACGCCGCCGCGCCTGCGCCCCGCCGCGAGCACCGACCGCATGGCTTCGGGAGGTACGAGCACCGAGTCGCCGCGGTCCCAGCTCAGCACCCGCAGCCCGCGCACCGCCGGCAGTGACTCCTCCAACGCCCCGCCGGCCACCCGGCCCTTCGAGGCGGCGAAGTCCGGCCAGCGCCGCCCTTCGGCGCGCTCGCCGCCGAGCAGCACGTCCAGTCCGCCGCCGAGCGGGTCGCCGTCGACGAGCAGCGTGCGCCGGCCCGCGCGGGCGGCGGCCAGCGCCAACCCGCAGGCCAGCGTGGACGCGCCGGCCCCGCCGCTGCCGCCGATGACGCCGACGGTCAGGGCCTGGCGCCCCACGCCCTCGGCGGCGTCGGCGATCCGGTCGACCAGCCAGCCCTCGGCGTCCGGGAGCCGCAACACGCAGTCCGCGCCGATCTCCACCGCCCGCCGCCACACGTCGGCGTCGTCCTGGTCGTGGCCGACCAGCACAACGCCCTGCCGGCGCGTCGCACCCCGGCAGCGCGCTGCCGCGTCGTCGCCGACCAGGACGAGCGGCGCCTCGTCCCAGCTCGGGCGGTGTTCGGGCACCGCGTGATGCACCTCGGGCTCGGCCCCGGCGGCGGCGCACAGCCGCAGCAGGTCGTCGAGCAGCGCCACGTCCTCGGTCACGATCAGCGGTCCGGCCCGCCGCCCCTCGACGGCTCGCGTCCGCTCGGCCGTGATGGATCCGCTCATGGTCCACGCCCCCTCGTCGCCGTGATCCCCTCCCGCTTCGACCGCGCGGGGCGAGATCCGTGATTCCTGTCGTCCGCGAACTTCGCGGCAGGAATCACGGTGGAGCGATCCCGGAAATAAAGTGGATCTTGCTCAAAAACTGTGGATAACTCGCCGGTTGTGAATATCCCCGTCGCCCATACCAGCGACTTCCGGAGCGCATCGCCACGACTACACTGAGTGACGAAAGCAGAGATGCGGACCGCCGCCCGCGCGCGGCGGAGAGGAGGGCGTCATGGGCGGGTGCGACACCGGAAAACGCGTCCGGACATGCGACGACCCCCGCCGGGGGGGAGAGCGGGGGTCGTCTCTCCGGCCGACTCGGGGGGGGAGGAGCCGGACCGGGTTAGCACGGTCGCGAACGATCCGTGACTTCCATGGTGTACCCGAGAGCCTTCTCAGGCAAACCCACGCGCCCCTGGGTGCCCCGAATGGCGGGCACCTATGCTCAGGCTCGTGGAAAACCACTCGTTGCCGCGCACAGCCGCCTTCTTTGACCTGGACAAGACGGTCATTGCGAAGTCGTCGACGCTGACCTTCAGCAAGTCCTTCTACCAAGGCGGACTGATCAGCCGCCGTGCCGCCCTGCGGACCGCGTACATCCAGTTCGTCTTCCTCGTGGGCGGCGCCGACCACGATCAGATGGAGCGGATGCGCGAGTACCTCTCGGCGCTCTGCAAGGGCTGGAACGTCTCACAGGTCAAGCAACTCGTCGCCGAGACCCTGCACGACCTGATCGACCCGATCATCTACGATGAGGCCGCCTCGCTGATCGAGGAGCACCACGCCGCCGGCCGGGACGTGGTGATCGTCTCGACCTCCGGCGTCGAGGTGGTCGAGCCGATCGGCGAGATGCTCGGCGCCGACCGGGTCGTCGCCACCCGGATGGTCGTCGGCGACGACGGCTGCTTCACAGGGGAGGTGGAGTACTACGCCTACGGCCCTACCAAGGCGGAGGCGATCCGGGAGCTCGCGGAGTCGGAGGGGTACGACCTCTCGCGCTGCTACGCGTACAGCGACTCGGCGACCGACGTCCCCATGCTGGAGTCCGTCGGCCACCCGTACGCCGTCAACCCGGACCGCGCGCTGCGCCGCGAGGCGACCGCCCGGGACTGGCCGGTCCTCGTCTTCAACCGACCCGTTCGACTCAAGCAGCGGCTCCCGGAATTCCGGATGCCGCCGCGCCCGACACTGCTCGCCGCGGCAGCCGTCGGAGCGGCCGTCGCCACCGCCGGACTGGTCTGGTACGCCAGTCGACGCCGCCAGGCGAACCGAATCGGACACTTTGTCCAGATTTGAGGCGAAAGGCAAAGAAGTGCAGCTAAGGGGTTCCGCTTCCCATTCGGGAGAGGTACAAAGGAATCAGGCCCGCGAGACCTAGGACATCCGAGAGGATCACCTGTTGAGCATGAAGGCCCCACGGACCTGAGCACGAAAGCTTGGCACCCACGCGACGTCGACCCGTCGATTACGGGCCAGCCGCACCAGGCGTAGGGCAAAGTCCCCGCCTGATGGGCACATATCGAGGACGCTTGGTAACTGGGCAGACGTGCCAGCGGCGGTACCAGAAGTTGGTACCGCCGCAACCCTGTTCAGGGGCTTTCACCCAAAGCCGGTCAGGCCGCGCCGCGCTGCAGCGCCTCGCAGACCGCCGTCGACTCCCTGACCCCCAGCTCGACCGAGCGCCCGCAGTGCGCGATCCACGCGGCCACACCCTCCGGAGTCCCGGAGAGGTAGCCCTCGAAGGCCGCGACATACGCCGCCCGCCCCTGCTCCGCGTGGCCGACCTCCGCCGGGCAGATCGCCTTCGGGTCCAGGCCGCTGCCGACCAGCACGATCCGCTCCGCGGTCCGCGCGATCAGCCCGTTGTACGAGGTGAACGGGCGCAGCGCCAGCAGCTCGCCGTGCACCACGGCCGCCGTCACCAGCGCCGGGGCCTCTCCGCCCGCGATGATCAGCCGGGAGAGCCCGTCAAGACGGCCCTCCACCTCCTCCGCGCCGGGCAGCGGGGCCTCGATCAGCGGCTCGTCCACCGCCTCGCCGTCATGGCGCGGGCGTCCGGTCGAGTCGGTCGGCTCGCCGGCGGCGACGAGGTGCAGCCGGGCCAGCACCCGCAGCGGCGACTGGCGCCAGATGGACAGCAGCTGCCCGGCCTCGGAGCCGAGGCGCAGCGCGGCGCCGACGGTCCTGGCCTCCGGGTCGCCGCCGAAGTCGGTGCGCCGGCGCACCTCCTCCAGCGCCCAGTCGGCGCCGGACAGCGCCGCGGAGCCGCGCGCGCCGCGCAGCGCCGCCTCGCCGGTGATCTCGCTGCTGCGGCGCCGCATGATGCGGTGCCCGTAGACCCGGTCGACGGCCTTGCGTACGGAGTCCACCGAGTCGGCGACGCCCGGCAGGGAGCCGAGGGCGGCCAGGGGGTCAGAGGCGTGCGTACTCATAAGTAGCGAGGCTACGCGCCCAAGGGCCGCACCCCACCTTGGAGTGGTCTTCTTCACGCACCTTGACCACATGAAGCGACGATGCGACTACGCTAGGTGAACATGAAGATCGCTTTCGTAGGGAAGGGCGGCAGCGGCAAGACGACGCTGTCCTCGCTCTTCGTCCGCCATCTCGCCGCGAACGAGGCGCCCGTCGTCGCGGTGGACGCGGACATCAACCAGCACCTCGGCGCCGCGCTCGGGCTCGACGAGACGGAGACGGCCGCGCTGCCCGCGATGGGTGCGCATCTGCCCCTGATCAAGGAGTACCTGCGGGGCGCGAACCCGCGGATCGCCTCCGCCGACACGATGATCAAGACGACTCCGCCGGGCCGGGGCTCGCGCCTGCTCCGGGTCCGCGAGGACAACCCGGTGTACGACGCCTGCGCCCGCACTGTCCGGCTGGACGACGGCGACATCCGGCTGATGGCGACGGGTCCGTTCACCGAGTCGGACCTCGGGGTGGCCTGTTACCACTCGAAGGTCGGCGCGGTGGAGCTGTGCCTGAACCATCTGGTGGACGGGCCGGACGAGTACGTCGTCGTCGACATGACGGCCGGGTCGGACTCCTTCGCGTCCGGCATGTTCACCCGCTTCGACATGACGTTCCTGGTCGCCGAGCCGACCCGCAAGGGCGTGTCCGTGTACCGCCAGTACAAGGAGTACGCGCGGGACTTCGGCGTCGCGCTCAAGGTCGTCGGCAACAAGGTCCAGGGGCCGGACGACCTGGACTTCCTGCGCGAGGAGGTCGGCGACGACCTGCTGGTGACGGTCGGCCACTCGAACTGGGTCCGCGCGATGGAGAAGGGCCGGCCGTCCCGGTTCGAACTCCTGGAGGCGGACAACCGGATGGCCCTCCAGGCCCTGCAGGACGCGGCGGACGACTCGTACGCCCACCGCGACTGGGAGCGCTACACCCGCCAGATGGTCCACTTCCACCTGAGAAACGCCGAGAGCTGGGGCAACGCCAAGACCGGCGCCGACCTGGCGGCCCAGGTCGACCCCGGGTTCGTGCTCGACGAACAGCTCGCCGTACCACTGCCCGGCTGACGATGCCCACGATCGGCGGACGGAGTCCGGCGCAGCGCGCCGAAGCCCGGGAGGCGCCCCCGGCGCCGAGCGGTGCGAGGGCCGCGGGAGAGACGCAGCCCGGGGTCGGCCTGGCGGCGCAGGTCGACCCCGGGTTCATGCTGGGCGAGGAGGTCAGCGCTCCTCAGCCCGCTTGACCGCGGGCGCCGGGGCCGCGGGGGCGGCGGCGAAGGACTGCCAGCCGCCCTGCGGGGCCTGACCGACCTTCAGACTGCGGAACTTCTCCAGGGCGGCGGGGTCCTGGGCGTCCAGCCAGTCGGCGAGCTGCCGGAACGAGACGCAGTGGACGTCCTGCTTCGTGCAGACCGTCGCGATCGTCTCCTCGATGGCACGCATGTACGTGCCGCCGTTCCAGGACTCGAAGTGGTTGCCGATGATCAGCGGGGCGCGGTTGCCCTCGTACGCGCGGTCGAAGGCCTGGACGAGGCCGTCACGCATCTGGTTGCCCCAGTACGTGTGCTGCGAGGAGTCGCCCTGGGTCCTCGTGCCGGACTGGTTGACCATGAAGTTGTAGTCCATGGACAGCGTCTCGAAGGCCCGCCCCGGCATCGGTACGAGCTGCATCGACAGGTCCCACAGCCCCTGGTCCTTCTTGGGCCAGACCTGGTTGTTGACGCCGCTGGTGTCGTAGCGGAAGCCCAGTTGGCTCGCCGCCCGGACGAAGTTCTTGCGCCCCTCCAGACAGGGGGTGCGCGCGCCGACCAATTCCTTGTCGTAGTCGAACGGGAGCGGCTGCTCCGCGGTCAGGCCGGCGTTCGTCCGCCAGTTCTTCACGAACGACTTCGCCTGGGCGATCTCGCTCTTCCAGTCCTCCACCGACCAGTTGCCGACACCACTCTCCGGGCCGCAGAAATGTCCGTTGAAGTGCGTGCCGACCTCGTTGCCCTCCTGCCAGGCGCCGCGCAGCTCACGGACTGTGTCGCGGATTCCCTCGGTGTCGTTGAAGCCGATGTCGGAGCGGCCGGCCGCGTGCTGCGGCGGGTTGTAGAGCTTCGACTTTCCCTCCGGAAGCAGGTAGACCCCGCTGAGGAAGTACGTCATCTTCGCGTTGTACTTCTTGCCGACGGCCCGGAAGTGGGAGAAGAGCTTCTGACTGTCCTCGCCGGCGCCGTCCCAGGAGAACACCACGAACTGCGGTGGCTTCTCGCCGGGCTTGAGGCGCTTCCATGTCGGCTGGAGCGGCTGGGCTCCGGTGTACGCCGTGGAGCCGTCGCCGATGAGGCGTACCGCGCTCTTCGGGGGCGCGGCTCCGGGGGCGCCCTTCTCGACGGCCGCTCCGCCTCGCGCGCCCTTGGGCGGGGCGTCGGCACCCTGGCCTGAGCAGCCGGCAAGTCCGGCGACCAGCGCCACGGCGACCGCGCCGGTGGCGAGACTTCCCCTGCGGACCGTGGTCCTTCTCCCGGCGACTGTCATCGCCCACCTCTCCTCGGATTCCGTGCGAGCGGCGTCAACGTCGCACCACGGGAACCGGAATGATGAAACGACAAGCGGAACGGAGCCCGGCAATCACCGGAACCGGTGAATCATTGCCCTGTTTGCCCCGAAAATAATGCCGGAGTCTTTACTCTGCATTACGATCCATTTACTGAGCGTTGATACTCGCTCGAGGCGAGCGCTGCCGGCGGAACCGAGCGGCAGCGCCCAGCATCCCGCCGCTGCACGCCGTGACCCACGGCCGCGACCCCCACGTTCGTCCCGCACGAGCCGCGACCGCGCTGCCCCGGAGGAGACGGGAACACATGACTCTCTGCACCCCTGCCCGCACGACCGCCCGCCGCCACTCCCAGCGACCGCACAGCCCGCCCGGCAACGGCCGCCGGTTCCGCATCGCGGGCGCCGACCTGTCCGCGTCCGTCACCGTCTTCCTGATCGCGCTGCCGCTCTCCCTGGGCATCGCACTCGCCACCGGCGCCCCGCTCCAGGCCGGTCTGGTGGCCGCCGCCGTCGGCGGCATCGTCGCCGGACGCCTCGGCGGCTCCCCCCTCCAGGTCAGCGGCCCCGCCGCGGGCCTGACCGTGGTCACCGCCGAGCTGATCCAGCGATACGGCTGGCGCACCACCTGCGCGATCACCGTGCTGGCCGGCCTGGCCCAGATCGCCCTCGCCGCCCTGCGCGTCGCCCGCTCGGCGCTCGCCGTGTCACCCGCGATCGTGCACGGCATGCTCGCGGGCATCGGCGTCACCATCGCCGTCGCCCAGCTCCACATCGTCCTCGGCGGCACGCCGCAGAGCTCCACCGTCGACAATCTCCTCGGCCTGCCCTCCCAGTTGGCCGAGGTGCACCCGGCCGCGCTCTCGGTCAGCGCCCTCACCATCGTCGTCCTGCTGCTGTGGCCGCGGATCCCCGGGCGCGCCGGGGCGTTCGCGCGGAGGATCCCCGCGGCGCTCGCCGCGGTGGCCGCGGCGACGGGGCTCGCCGCGCTCGCCGGCCTGCGCGTGCCGCGCGTCGACCTGGAGTCCTGGCAGAGCCACGCGCTGCCCGGGCTGCCCGAGGGGCCGGTCCTCGGCCTGCTCGCCGCCGTGCTCACGATCACGCTCGTGACGAGTGTCCAGTCGCTGCTCTCTGCCGTCGCCGTCGACAAGCTGGTGGCCGCTCGCACCGACCACGGACACGGCGTGCCCCGCTCCCGGCTCGACCGCGAACTCGCCGGTCAGGGCGCGGCGAACGTCGTCTCCGGGGCCCTCGGCGGGCTACCGGTTGCCGGCGTCGCGGTCCGCAGCGTCGCCAACGTCTCGGCGGGCGCGGTCAGCCGGCACTCCACGATGCTGCACGGCCTGTGGGTCGTGCTGGCCGCGCTGCTCCTGATCCCGGTGCTCGACCTCATCCCGCTGCCCGCACTGGCCGCGCTGGTGATGGTGGTCGGCGTCCAGATGGTCAGCATCACGCACATCCGCACGGTCACCCGGCACCGCGAAGTCCTCGTGTACGCGGTGACGCTGAGCGGCACGGTGGTGATCGGCGTGCTGGAGGGCGTGGCCCTCGGGGTCGCGTTCGCCGTCGCCGTCGCGCTGCACCGGCTCACCCGGACGAGGATCACCCATGAGGAGCGGGACGGCGGCCACCTGGTGCGCGTGCGCGGCCAGCTGACGTTCCTCGCCGTCCCCCGGCTGAGCCGCACGCTGCACCATCTGCCGCCGGGCGCCGGCGTGGTGGTCGAGCTGGACGGCTCCTTCATGGACCACGCCGCCTACGAGGCGCTGACCGAGTGGCAGGCGTCGTACATCCGGCAGGGCGGCACGGTGGAGATGACCGGCCCGGGCGGCGGCCGGATCACCGAACCGGCCTCCGAGGCCCACACCTGCTGCCGCCCCTGGACGCCCTGGCGCAACCACCACTGCGGCGAGCACCCACCGGCCGACGAGACCCCGCACCCCACCGGGCACCAACTGGCGAGCGGGATCCGCAAGTTCCAGCGCAACACGGCCCCGCTGGTGCGGGACGAGCTGGCCCGGCTCGCCCGCGAGGGCCAGCGCCCCTCGCAGCTCTTCCTCACCTGCGCCGATTCCCGGCTGGTGACGAGCATGATCACATCCAGCGGCCCGGGCGACCTGTTCACCGTGCGGAACGTGGGCAATCTCGTCCCGCTGCCCGGCGAGGAGAGCGGGGACGACTCGGTCGCCGCGGCCATCGAGTACGCGGTGGACGTCCTGCGGGTGGAGTCGATCACGGTCTGCGGGCACTCCGGCTGCGGGGCCATGCAGGCGCTCCTGGCCGCCGGCCCCGACGACCCGCAGACTCCGCTGCGCCGCTGGCTGCGGCACGGACTGCCGAGCCTGGAGCGGATGGCGAGCCGCCACCACGTCTGGGCGCGGATCTCCGGCCGGCTGCCCGCCGACGCGGTGGAGCAGCTGTGCCTGACCAATGTGGTCCAGCAACTTGAGCACCTGAAGGCGTACGAGCCGGTGGCTCGGCGGCTCGCGGAGGGCACGCTGCAGCTGCACGGCATGTACTTCCATGTCGGCGAGGCCCAGGCGTACCTGCTGGCGGACCCGGCCGCCGGGACCGGCTACGACGACGTCTTCGACCGCGTCCAGCCCGCCGCCTTGGCGCAGGCAGGGGCCTGACCTGCGGATTCCCGCGCGTCCTGAACCTTTCCCGGCGGCCGTCCGTGAGAGGGTGTGGCCCCTTCTCCCCACCGCCCGGGGAGCGGGGGCCATCCGCACCGCGCCCGGTCCGCTCACAGGTCTAAACCAATTTCCCGGAGGCTCTTGTCACCCGGGCATCTGGCTGATGAGCTATGACCTGGGACACAGAGGTACATAGGACGCCCTGGGAAAGGGAGATGTCGTGAGCAACGAGAGCCTGGCCAACCTGCTCAAGGAAGAACGGCGCTTCACGCCGCCGGCCGAGCTGGCCGCGCACGCGAACGTGACGGCGGCGGCGTACGAGCAGGCTGCGACGGACAGGCTTGGCTTCTGGGCCGAGCAGGCGAGGCGGCTCACCTGGGCCACCGAACCGACCGAGACCCTCGACTGGACGAACCCGCCGTTCGCGAAGTGGTTCGCCGACGGGACGCTGAACGTCGCGTACAACTGCGTCGACCGGCACGTCGAGGCCGGGAACGGCGACCGGGTCGCCATCCACTTCGAGGGCGAGCCGGGCGACAGCCGCGCCATCACCTACGCCGAGCTGAAGGACGAGGTCTCCAAGGCCGCCAACGCCCTCACCGAGCTCGGCATCACCAAGGGCGACCGCGTCGCCATCTACCTGCCGATGATCCCGGAGGCCGTCGTCTCGATGCTGGCCTGCGCCCGCATCGGCGCCGCGCACTCCGTGGTCTTCGGCGGCTTCTCCGCCGACGCCATCGCCACCCGTATCGAGGACGCCGACGCCAAGCTCGTCATCACCGCCGACGGCGGCTACCGCCGCGGCAAGCCCTCGGCGCTCAAGCCCGCCGTCGACGAGGCCCTCGCCCGCGTGGACCGGGTGAACAACGTGCTCGTCGTCCGCCGCACCGGCCAGGAGGTCGCCTGGACCGAGGGTCGCGACGTCTGGTGGGACGAGCTCGTGGGCCGCCAGTCCGCCGAGCACACCCCCGAGGCCTTCGAGGCGGAGCAGCCGCTCTTCATCCTCTACACCTCCGGTACGACCGGGAAGCCGAAGGGCATCCTGCACACCTCGGGCGGCTACCTCACCCAGGCGGCGTACACCCACCACGCGGTCTTCGACCTCAAGCCGGAGACCGACGTCTACTGGTGCACCGCCGACATCGGCTGGGTGACCGGCCACTCGTACATCACGTACGGACCGCTGGCCAACGGCGCGACGCAGGTCATGTACGAGGGCACCCCGGACACGCCGCACCAGGGCCGGTTCTGGGAGATCGTCCAGAAGTACGGCGTCACGATCCTCTACACCGCGCCGACCGCGATCCGCACGTTCATGAAGTGGGGCGACGACATCCCCGCCAAGTTCGACCTGTCCAGCCTGCGCGTGCTGGGCTCGGTCGGCGAGCCGATCAACCCCGAGGCGTGGGTCTGGTACCGCGAGCACATCGGCGCCAACAGGACGCCGATCGTCGACACCTGGTGGCAGACCGAGACCGGCGCGATGATGATCTCGCCGCTGCCGGGCGTCACCGAGACCAAGCCGGGCTCCGCCCAGCGCCCGCTGCCGGGCATCTCCGCCACCGTCGTCGACGACGAGGCCAACGAGGTGCCGAACGGCGGCGGCGGTTACCTGGTGCTCACCGAGCCGTGGCCGTCGATGCTCCGCACCATCTGGGGCGACGACCAGCGCTTCCTCGACACGTACTGGTCCCGCTTCGAGGGCAAGTACTTCGCCGGCGACGGCGCGAAGAGGGACGAGGACGGCGACATCTGGCTGCTCGGCCGGGTCGACGACGTCATGCTCGTCTCGGGGCACAACATCTCCACCACCGAGGTCGAGTCGGCGCTCGTCTCCCACCCGGCCGTCGCCGAGGCGGCGGTGGTCGGCGCGGCCGACGAGACCACCGGCCAGGCGATCGTGGCCTTCGTGATCCTGCGCGGCACCGCCAGCGAGGACGAGAACCTGGTCGCGGAGCTGCGCAACCACGTCGGCACGACGCTCGGCCCGATCGCCAAGCCGAAGCGGGTGCTGCCCGTCGCGGAGCTGCCGAAGACCCGCTCGGGCAAGATCATGCGGCGCCTGCTGCGCGACGTCGCGGAGAACCGCGAGCTCGGCGACGTCACGACGCTGACCGACTCGTCGGTGATGGACCTGATCCAGACCAAGCTGCCGGCCGCACCCAGCGAGGACTGACCCGAGACGCCCCTTACGACGACGCCCGCCCCGGCCTTCCGGGGCGGGCGTCGTCGCCGTTATGCACCTAAAGTGATGATCGCCGGACACCACCCTCGCACCGTTAGGTAAAGTAAGGACCGCGTCAACGACGCGACAAGAAGACCTAGGTGCGCCGGGAAGTCTGGTCGGCATGTGATCCGTCCTGCCCACCCGACCGGAGGTCCCACGCCGTGGCCGCGCCCACCCCCACCCGCCGCAAAGTACTCGGACGTCTCTCCCTGCCCGAGCGACGGTTCGTGGCGGACGCCCTGCGCACCGAGACGGTCGGCGGCGTACTCCTCCTCATCGCCGCGATCATCGCCCTCATCTGGGCGAACACCCCCCTGAGCGACAGTTACACGACCGTCCGGGACTTCCACATAGGCCCGGCCGCCCTCGGCCTCGACCTGTCGATTCAGCACTGGGCCGCCGACGGCCTGCTCGCGATCTTCTTCTTCGTCGCCGGCATCGAGCTCAAGCGCGAGCTCGTCGCGGGTGAACTGCGCGACCCCAGAGCCGCCGCCCTGCCCGTCATCGCCGCCGTCTGCGGCATGGCCGTCCCCGCGCTCGTCTACACGCTGGTCAACACGGTCGGCGACGGCTCCCTCGACGGCTGGGCCGTGCCCACCGCCACCGACATCGCCTTCGCGCTCGCCGTGCTGGCCGTCATCGGCACCTCGCTGCCGTCCGCGCTGCGCGCCTTCCTGCTGACGCTCGCCGTCGTCGACGACCTGTTCGCGATCCTGATCATCGCGATCTTCTTCACGGACGACCTGGACTTCCTGGCCCTGGGCGGCGCGTTCGCCGGCCTCGTCGTCTTCTGGGTGCTGCTCCGCGTGGGCGTCCGCGGCTGGTACGTGTACGTCCCACTCGCCCTGGTCATCTGGGGCCTGATGTACAACAGCGGCGTCCACGCCACCATCGCGGGCGTCGCCATGGGCCTGATGCTCCGCTGCACCAGGCGCGACGGTGAGGAGCAGTCCCCCGGCGAGCACATCGAGCACCTGGTCCGACCGGTGTCCGCCGGCATCGCGGTGCCGCTGTTCGCGCTGTTCTCCGCGGGCGTCAGCGTCTCCGGGAAGTCGCTCGGCGACGTGTTCACCCAGCCGGTCACGCTCGGCGTCGTCCTCGGCCTGGTCGTCGGCAAGGCGGTCGGCATCTTCGGCGGCACCTGGCTGACGGCCCGGTTCACCCGTGCGGAGCTGAACGAGGACCTCTCCTGGCCGGACGTCTTCGCCGTCGCGTCCCTCGCCGGCATCGGCTTCACCGTCTCGCTCCTCATCGGCGAGCTGGCCTTCGCCGACGACACCGCGCTGACCGAGGAGGTCAAGGCGGCGGTACTGGTCGGCTCGCTGATCGCCGCCATCTGCGCCACCGTGCTGCTCAAACTCAGGGTCCGGAAGTACCAGGCGCTCCTCACCGAGGAGGAGCGCGACGAGGACGAGGACGGCATCCCGGACATGTACGAGCAGGACAACCCTGAGTACCACCTGAGGATGGCGGCGATCTACGAGAGGAAGGCCGCCGAGCACCGCGCCAAGGCCGAACTGGCGGGGGCATCGCGCGATGACGCCGACAGTCCGGCATGATCTGAGTCCGGACCGTAGAAGAGAAGAGGGAGCAGCCATGAGCGAGCCGTTCGACGGCACCGAGCGCAGCCTCGGCCAGTTGGTCGCCTCGGCGACCGCCGAGATGTCCGCACTGGTGCACGACGAGATCGCCCTGGCGAAGGCCGAGATCCGCCAGGACGTCAAGCGGGGTGTGATGGGCGGTGCGGCCGGGATCGGCGCGGCCACCGTGCTCCTCTTCTCGCTGCCGATGCTGAGTTTCGCACTCGCGTACGGCATCAACACCTGGACCGGCGGGCACAACGGCAACGGCGGCTGGAACCTCGCCTGGTGCTTCCTGCTGTCCTTCGCGGCGAACGTGCTGCTCGCGGGCCTGCTGGGCTTCGTGGCGTACCTCAAGTTCCGCAAGGTCAAGCCGCCGGAGAAGTCCATCGCCTCGGCCAAGCAGACGGCAGCCGTACTCCAGGGCGTCAAGCCGCATCCGCGTCCGGTTCAGGACAAGTCCGTCGTTGTGGCACGCTCGTCTGCATGACCGTCCCAGAGAGCAGCAGCGCCAACGGCGGAAGCCCGGTCCGCATCGACGGGCCGTGGACCCATCGCGACGTGGCCGCCAACGGGGCGCGCTTCCACATCGCCGAGATGGGCGACGGGCCGTTGGTCCTGCTGCTCCACGGCTTCCCGCAGTTCTGGTGGACCTGGCGGCACCAGCTGCCGGCGCTCGCCGACGCGGGGTTCCGCGCCGTGGCGATGGACCTGCGCGGCGTGGGCGGCAGCGACCGTACGCCGCGCGGTTACGACCCGGCGAACCTCGCGCTGGACATCACCGGCGTGGTCCGCTCGCTCGGCGAGCCGGACGCGGCGCTGGTCGGGCACGACCTGGGCGGGTACCTGGCGTGGACCGCGGCCGTGATGCGCCCGAAGCTGGTGCGGCGGCTCGCGGTCTCCTCCATGCCGCACCCGCGGCGCTGGCGGTCGGCGATGCTCTCCGACTTCGCCCAGTCGCGGGCGGGTTCGTACGTGTGGGGCTTCCAGCGGCCGTGGGTGCCGGAGCGTCAGCTCGTCGCGGACGACGCGGCGCTGGTGGGCCGGCTGATCCACGACTGGTCCGGGCCGCGGATCCCGGACGGGGACGCGATCGAGGTGTACCGGCGGGCGATGCGCATCCCGTCGACGGCGCACTGCTCGATCGAGCCGTTCCGGTGGATGGTGCGGTCGATGGCCCGGCCGGACGGCATCCAGTTCAACCGGCGCATGAAGCGCCCCGTCCGGGTGCCGACCCTGCACCTGCACGGCTCGATGGACCCGGCGATGCGCACGCGCAGCGCGGCGGGCTCGGGCGAGTACGTGGAGGCCCCCTACCGCTGGCGCCTGTTCGACGGCCTCGGCCACTTCCCTCACGAGGAGGACCCGGTGGCGTTCTCGTCGGAGCTCATCAACTGGCTCAAGGACCCCGAACCGGACCGTTGAGGGGTCCGCGCGGGGCGAACTCGCGTTCTGCGAACGGCCATGTGCCCGGCGCATACTCCAATTGGCCGCCCCCCGGGCGGTTACCGACCTTGGGGCACGGGCAGACGTCGGGGTATGGGCTGGACGCACGACTACGGTGACGCAGCACGCAACCGCCGCTCGGCCAGGGGGCCGATCACGCACGAGAGGGGTGGCCCACAGGACGAGGGCCACGCGCACTCCGGTCAGGGGATCGGGATCCCGCGCATTCTCCGCCGCCGGGCCCGCTGGGTCTCGGCGCGGCTGAGGCACACCCGCGACTGAGACACACCCGCGACCGAGGCCGAGGGCCCGGGCCGGCGCCCGGGCTACAGGGCGCAGCCTTGGCTGTCGACCTGCTGGTTCGCCACCGCACCGCGCTCGATGTCCTCGCGGATCTCGTCCGCCGTCAGGGCGTACCCGGTGTTCGCGTCGTCGAGGGACCGCGCGAAGATCACGCCGTACACCCTGCCGTCCGCGGTGAGGAGCGGGCCGCCGGAGTTGCCCTGACGGACCGTCGCGTACAGCGAGTACACGTCACGGCGCACCTCGCCCCGGTGGTAGATGTCCGGGCCGTTGGCGTTGATGCGGCCGCGCACGCGCGCCGAGCGGACGTCGTACGAGCCGTTCTCCGGGAAGCCCGCGACGATGGCGTTGTCGCCGCTGCGGGCGTCCTCGGCGGTGAACCGCAGCGGGGGGGCGTCGAGGTCCGGCACGTCCAGGATCGCGATGTCGCGCTGCCAGTCGTACAGGACGACCTTGGCGTCGTAGAGCCGGCCCTCGCCGCCGATCTGCACGGTCGGCTCGTCGACGCCGCCCACGACGTGCGCGTTGGTCATCACACGGCGCGGGGCGAAGACGAAGCCGGTGCCTTCGAGGACCTTGCCGCAGCTCGGCGCGGTGCCGACGACCTTCACGATGGACCGCTGGGCGCGCGCGGCCACCGGGCTGTTCGCCAGGGCCGGATCGGGCGCCCGGACCTCCGTGATGGGCTCGTTCGCGAACGGGCTGAAGACCTGCGGGAAGCCGTTCTGCGCGAGGACGGAGGAGAAGTCGGTGAACCAGGTGGACGCCTGAGCCGGCATCACGCGGGACACCCCGAGCAGCACCTTCGACGTGCGGACCTCCTTGCCGAGCGTCGGCAGGGACGTTCCGGCGAGGGCGGAGCCGATCAGCCAGGCCACCAGCAGCATCGCGACGACGTTCACCAGCGCGCCGCCGGTGGCGTCCAGGGCGCGGGCCGGCGACCACGTGATGTACCGGCGCAGCTTGTTCCCGAGGTGGGTGGTGAACGCCTGGCCGACGGACGCGCAGACGATCACCACGATGACGAAGACGACCACCGCCGTCGTCGACACCTCGGAGCCGTCGGTCAGCCATTCCCAGAGCAGCGGCAGCACGTAGACGGCGACGAGGCCACCGCCGAGGAAGCCGATCACCGACAGGATGCCGACGACGAAGCCCTGGCGGTAGCCGACGATCGCGAACCACACGGCGGCGAGCAGCAGCAGGATGTCCAGCACATTCACCGTCGGTAGCCTCGCAGATTCGTCTTCGGTCGCCCGGGTCAGGGTGTCATGAGCGCCAGTTCAGTGGGACCTGCTTCGACCGGTCCCACGGTCGCTCCCACCCCGCGAAGTGCAGGATCCGGTCGATCACTCCCGCGGTGAAACCCCAGACCAGAGCCGATGCGACCAGGAACGCGGGGCCCTGGTGGCCGCTCGGGTGGACGGACATGGCGCGGTTGGCCGGGTCCGTGAGATCCGCCACGGGAACCGTGAAGACCCGGGCGGTCTCCGCGGGGTCCACCACGCCGACCGGCGTCGGAGTCCGCCACCAGCCGAGTACGGGGGTGACGACGAAATGACTCACCGGAATGTAGAGCCGGGGCAGCACCCCGAAGATCTGGACGCCGGCGGGGTCGAGACCGGTTTCCTCCTCGGCCTCGCGGAGCGCGGCGCGCAGCAGCCCGCCGTTCTCCGGATCGCCGTCCTCCGGGTCGAGGGCGCCGCCCGGGAAGGACGGCTGGCCGGCGTGCGAGCGCAGGTTGCCGGAGCGTTCCATGAGCAGCAGCTCGGGCCCGCGCTCGCCCTCTCCGAACAGGATCAGCACCGCGGACTGGCGGCCGGAGCCGCTCTCGGGCGGCAGGAACCGGCTGAGCTGCTCGGGCTCGACCGTGCGCGCGGCCCGCTCGACCGGCTCCAGCCAGTCGGGCAGCCCCTCTCCCGACACGACGATCCCGCCGTCCGTGCCGCTCTCGGTCCTGCCGTCGTACGTCTCTGTCTCTCCGGCGCGTGTCATCGGCACCCCCGTCCGTCCTGTGCAACGCCTACGGCGTTCGAGATCGTTCCGCTCCCCCGCGATCGGCGTGCAGACGTCACGCGGCGCCCAGCGGGGGTGCCGGCAGGCCCGGGTAGTCCGGCGGCGGGTTCAGCCGCTGGCCGGGGTAGCCGCCCTTCTCGTACTTCAGCAGCTTCTTCGCCTTCTCCGGGTCCGTCTCGCCCTCTCCGTAGGAGGGGCAGAGGTGCGTGATCGGGCAGGCGCCGCAGGCCGGCTTGCGGGCGTGGCAGATGCGGCGGCCGTGGAAGATCACCCGGTGCGAGAGCATCGTCCAGTCGCTCTTGGGGAAGATCGTGGCGACCTCGGCCTCGATCTTGACCGGGTCGTCCGACGTGGTCCACTTCCAGCGCCGGGCCAGCCGCATGAAGTGGGTGTCGACCGTGATGCCGGGGACGCCGAAGGCGTTGCCGAGGACGACGAAGGCGGTCTTGCGGCCCACTCCGGGGAGTTTGACCAGGTCGTCGAGGCGGCCGGGGACCTCGCCGCCGAAGTCGTCCCGGAGGGCGGTGGCGAGCCCCATGATCGACTTGGTCTTGGCCCGGAAGAACCCCGTCGGCCGGATCAGCTCCTCGACCTCCTCGGGGTTCGCCCCGGCGAGGTCCTCGGGCGTCGGGTACTTCGCGAAGAGCGCGGGCGTCGTCTGATTGACCCGGAGGTCGGTGGTCTGGGCGGAGAGCACGGTGGCGACGAGCAGCTCGAAGGGGTTGCGGAAGTCCAGCTCGGGGTGCGCGTACGGATACACCTCCGCGAGCTCCCGGTTGATCCGGCGCGCCCGGCGCACCATCGCGAGCCGCGACTCGGGCTTGGCCGGCTTGGCCGGCTTCACGGCCGGCTTCACGGCCGCCTTCTTCGGCTTCGCCGTCGTGACGTTGCTCTCTGCCATGCCCTGAAGGCTACGCCGGGACGCGTTCGGAGCAGTTGCGTTCGCGCGAGGTGATCACGGACCGGATTCTGACGGTGTGTAGCAGTCAGCTACAGACCGTCACTTCCCGAGAGGAAACTCCGTGCTGCCCATCCGCAAGGCGCTCGCCGCGTCCGTCCTGTCCATCGTCCCGCTCGCCGTCTCCGCCGCGCCGGCCGTCGCGGACCCGCAACTCAGCTTCGTGGTCACGCCGCCGTCCTATGTGAACAGCGAGGGCCAGGTACTGCTGAAGACCGAGGTCACCTGCACAGCAGGGGCCGAGGGCAGCGCCAGCGCGTACGCCCAGCAGACACGCATGGGAATCCTGTCCGCCGGCTCGAGCTTCAGCTCGATCGAGTGCACGGGCGCCCCGCAGACCATCTGGTTCACCATCACGGCCTTCAGCGGTCCGGGCTTCGCCCCCGGCCCGGCGGGCGCGCAGTTGTCCGCCAATGCCTGCGACGCCTTCGGCTGCGCCTTCCTGGACGAGCGAACCACCATTCGCCTCAGGCGCTGACGCTCGGCCGCACAGCGCGAGCCCCGGCCGCACCGGCACCGGCGGCCGGGGCCCGACCGACCCTCCCGACGACCCGCCCGATTTCGCCCGGTTCGCGGAGATTCCCACCACTCCGAAAGCCCACGTTCGCCCACGGCTGAATTCCATCTTCCGGAACCGGTACAACCTGCGTCCCGACCCGGCAACTGCCCCCCGCCGAGGCCGATCAGCACACGAATCCGGCCCTCGGGCACTCTCCGGGTCGCCGGTACGTCAGACTTGTGGTGGATCCTTGTGATCGATCGCACTGTTTTGCGGTGCGGCATCATGGGGACCACCGTCCCCTGAGCAGGTCGACAAGGAGAGAACTCGTGGACGACGTTCTGCGGCGCGCCCCGCTCTTCGCGGCGCTCGATGACGAGCAGGCCGCTGAGCTGCGCGCCTCGATGAGTGAGGCGACGCTCGCCCGTGGCGACGCGCTCTTCCACGAGGGCGACCCCGGCGACCGCCTGTACGTGGTCACCGAGGGCAAGGTGAAGCTCCACCGCACCTCCCCCGACGGCCGCGAGAACATGCTGGCCGTCCTCGGCCCCGGCGAGCTCATCGGCGAGCTGTCCCTCTTCGACCCGGGCCCGCGCACCGCGACCGCGACCGCGCTGACCGAGGTCAAGCTGCTGGGCCTGGGCCACGGCGACCTCCAGCCCTGGCTGAACGCGCGGCCCGAGGTGGCCACGGCCCTGCTGCGCGCCGTCGCCCGCCGCCTGCGCAAGACCAACGACCAGATGTCCGACCTGGTCTTCTCCGACGTGCCGGGCCGTGTCGCCCGCGCGCTCCTCGACCTGTCGCGCCGCTTCGGCGTGCAGTCGGAAGAGGGCATCCACGTCGTGCACGACCTCACCCAGGAGGAGTTGGCGCAGCTGGTCGGCGCCTCCCGCGAGACGGTCAACAAGGCCCTGGCGGACTTCGCCCAGCGCGGCTGGCTCCGCCTGGAGGCCCGCGCGGTGATCCTGCTGGACGTGGAGCGCCTCGCGAAGCGCTCGCGCTGAGCACCCTCCGTACGCACGAGAAGGGGCCGCCCCGGTCGAACCGGGGCGGCCCTTCCGTATACGGACCGGCCGTCCTACTTCTTCGTGTCCACGATCAGCGGGTTGCCGCTGCCGCCGCCACAAGGCACCGCGTACACCGGGTTCTTCGCCGCGGCCTCCTTGTACGCCTCGATGCACTGGTTCATCAGGACCTTGTCGGTCAGGGAGTCGCTGAGGATCTTGTTGGCGCGGGCGATGCCCTCCGCCTCGATCCGGCGGCGGTCCGACTCGGCCTTGGCCGTACGGGCGGCCTCGGTGGCGCGCTCGGTGGCCTGCTGCTGCTGGATCTTGCTGTCGATCTGGTCCTGCAGCCGGTCCGACGGCTTCACGTTGCGCAGGTTCACCGTGGTGACGGCGATCCCGCGGGGCGCCAGGCGCTCCTTGATCAGGTCGGCGATCTCGGCGTTGATCTTCTCGCGGTCGCTCGCGTAGCCCTGCTCGCTGGAGTAGCGGGCGAAGACGTTGCGGACGATCTCACGGCTGTCGGGGTAGACCAGGCGCTGCTGGATGGCGTCCTCGGTGCCCGCGAGCTTGTACAGCTCGACCGCCTTGGCCGGCGTCACGGCCCACTTCACGGTCACCTCGGCGTACATCACGCCGCCCTGCGAGGAGCGGACCTCGACCACGTCCTTGTCGGAGAGGTTGAGGTCGACGGGGCGCGTCGAGAAGGTCGTGACGTCGGTGAACGGCGACTTGAAGTGCATGCCCGACCGCATCGGCGAGCCGACCTTGCCGAAGGCGACCGGGACACCCACCTCGTACGCGCTGATGACGTACAGCATGCTGCCGATCAGCGTGAACAGGCCGGCGAGCAGGGCGCCGAGCGAACCGAGCTTCAGGCCGCGGCTGTCGTTGCCGCGGCCCACGAAGAACAGCACCACTGCGGCGATCAGCAACAGGATGGATATGACGAACACGGGCATTCTCCCCCGAGATCTACGGCCAGAAGTAAGCGGAGCGTAAAGCACGGACCGAAAGATCCATTTCTCGGGGGTCGCGCCGCCTCCGACCCTGCGTCAGATCAGGCCGTGCTCCCGCAGGTACTCCAGCTGCGCCCGTACCGACAGCTCCGCCGCCGGCCACAGCGAGCGGTCGACGTCCGCGTACACATGGGCCACCACCTCCGCCGCGGTGGTGTGGCCGTTCTCGACCGCCGTCTCCACCTGGGCGAGCCGGCCGGCCCGGTGCGCCAGATAGAACTCGACGGCCCCCTGCGCGTCCTCCAGGACCGGCCCGTGCCCCGGCAGGACCGTGTGCACACCGTCGTCGACGGTGAGGGAGCGCAGCCGGCGCAGCGAGTCGAGATACTCGCCGAGCCGGCCGTCCGGATGGGCCACTATCGTCGTGCCGCGCCCGAGGATCGTGTCCCCCGTCAGCACCGCCCGGTCGGCGGGCAGATGGAAGCTGAGCGAGTCCGAGGTGTGGCCCGGGGTGGGTACGACCCGGAGCTCAAGACCGCCGAGCGTGATCACGTCGCCCGCGCCGAGGCCCTCGTCGCCCAGACGCAGGGCCGGGTCCAGTGCCCGTACGTGAGTCCGCGTCAGCTCCGCGAACCGGCCCGCTCCCTCCGCGTGGTCCGGATGGCCGTGCGTGAGCAGGGTGAGCGCGATCCGCTTGCCGAGCTCCTCGGCCGTACGGATCACCCGGCCCAGATGGGCCTCGTCCAGCGGACCCGGGTCGATCACGACCGCGAGGTCCGAGTCCGGCTCGGAGACGATCCAGGTGTTCGTCCCGTCCAGGGTCATCACGGACGGGTTCGGGGCCAGGACGTTGACCGCGCGGGCGGTCGCGGGCCCGGAGACCACGGCGTCCCGGGGTTGGCCCGGCAGGGCGGCCGCGTCCGTCATGCCGTGCCTCCCGTCCCGCCGGCCGACGGGATGTGCTTCGTGAACTCGTCGTGTCCCGGCCAGCTCAGGATCAGCTCGTCCCCGTCCAGGCGCGCCTGCGCGAGCACCGGGGTCATGTCCTGGCCGGCCGCCGAGCCCAGTGCCTCGGCCGCCGTGCCGAAGCGCTCCAGGCCGCGCAGCGTCGAGATCGTCGGCGGCATCATCGTCAGCTCACCCCGGTCGTAACCGGCCGCCGCCTCCGCCGGGCGGATCCAGACCGTCCGGTCCGCCTCCGACGAGGTGTCACGGGTCCGCTGTCCGGCGGGCAGCGCGGCCACGAAGAACCAGGTGTCGTACCGCCGGGGCTCGAACTCGGGCGTGATCCAGCGCGCCCACGCCCCCAGCAGGTCCGAGCGCAGGACGAGTCCGCGCCGGTCGAGGAACTCGGCGAACGACAGCTCCCGGGCGATCAGCGCCTCACGGTCCCGCTCCCAGTCGGCGCCCGTGGTGTCGCCGACGACCGAGTTCTCGGTCTCGCCGGCGAGCAGCACTCCCGCCTCCTCGAACGTCTCGCGGACCGCGGCGCAGACGATGGCCTGCGCCTCCGCCTCGTCCTTGACGCCGAGCCCCTCCGCCCACTCCGCCAGGGACGGTCCGGCCCAGTGCACGGGGTGCTCGTCGCGCGGGTCGACCCCGCCGCCCGGGTAGGCGTACGCGCCGCCCGCGAAAGCCATGGAGGCGCGGCGGCGGAGCATGTGGACGCTGGGCCCGTCGGCCCCGTCCCGCAGCAGCAGGACGGTCGCGGCCCGTTTGGGGGCCGCTGGCTCCAGCTCCCCGGCGGCAAGGGCGCGGATGCGGTCGGGCCATTCCGGTGGGTACCACTGACCATTCGACATGGGCGGATGGTATGCGCATCCATCGGGATGTTCGAGGGCCGATCTTGGGTGCGTGGCCGTACCGAGGCGCCGGCACCCGGGGCGGGCCGCAGGTTCGTACGGCCTCCGGCACACGCGTACGGCCCCGTGCGCGTCCTCACGCGCACGGGGCCGTACTCGAACCTGCTGGACCGGTGACGGTCAGCCCTGCTCCAGCTCCACCTGGATCTCGACCTCGACCGGCGCGTCCAGCGGAAGCACCGCGACGCCCACGGCGCTGCGCGCGTGCACGCCCTTGTCGCCGAGCACCGCGCCGAGCAGCTCGCTGGCGCCGTTGAGGACGCCGGGCTGCCCGGTGAAGTCGGAGGCCGAGGCGACGAAGCCGACGACCTTCACGACGCGCTTGATCCGGTCCAGGTCACCGGCGACCGACTTCACGGCGGCCAGCGCGTTCAGCGCGCAGGTGCGCGCGAGCTGCTTGGCCTCCTCGGGGGTGACCTCCGCGCCGACCTTGCCGGTCACCGGGAGCTTGCCCTCCACCATCGGCAGCTGGCCCGCGGTGTAGATGTACGGCCCGGACTGCACGGCCGGCTGGTACGCGGCCAGCGGCGGCACGACCTCGGGCAGGGTCAGACCCAGCTCGGCGAGCTTCGCCTCGACGGCGCCGGCGCCGCTCACGCGGACCTCTCGCGCTTCAGGTAGGCCACGAGCTGCTCGGGGTTGTTCGGCCCGGGCACGACCTGGACGAGCTCCCAGCCGTCCTCGCCCCAGGTGTCCAGAATCTGCTTGGTCGCGTGCACGAGAAGGGGCACGGTCGCGTATTCCCACTTGGTCATGGAGCCGACTGTAGCCGCTGCCACAGGCAGCCTCCTGCTTGGACGGCCCCGCCAGTGGTTAGGCTCGATGACGTGAGCAGGCTCCAGGTCGTCAGCGGCAAGGGTGGTACCGGTAAGACGACGGTAGCCGCCGCCCTCGCGCTCGCCCTCGCGACCGAGGGCAAGCGGACTCTCCTCGTGGAGGTCGAAGGAAGACAGGGCATCGCACAGGTCTTCGAGACGGAGGCCCTTCCCTACGAGGAACGCAAGATCGCCGTCGCGCCGGGCGGCGGAGAGGTGTTCGCGCTGGCCATCGACGCCGAGCGCGCGCTCCTCGACTACCTCCAGATGTTCTACAAACTGGGCAGCGCCGGCCGCGCCCTCAAGAAGCTCGGCGCGATCGACTTCGCGACGACGATAGCGCCGGGGGTGCGGGACGTCCTGCTCACCGGCAAGGCGTGCGAGGCCGTCCGGCGGCGCGAGAAGCAGGGCGGGTTCACGTACGACTACGTCGTGATGGACGCGCCCCCGACCGGCCGCATCACCCGCTTCCTCAACGTCAACGACGAGGTCGCGGGCCTGGCCAGGATCGGCCCGATACACAACCAGGCGCAGGCGGTGATGCGCTTCCTCAAGTCGCCCGACACGGCAGTGCACCTGGTGACCCTGCTCGAGGAGATGCCGGTCCAGGAGACCGCCGACGGCATCGCCGAACTCCGGGACGCCGAACTGCCGGTGGGCGCGGTCATCGTGAACATGGTCCGGCCGCACGTCCTGGACGAGGACGCGGTACGGGCCGCGGCCGGCGACCACCGCGCGGGGATCGCGAAGACCCTGGCGTCCGTCGGCGTCGCCGGCGGCACGCGCCTGGTCGACCCGCTCCTGGAGCAGGCGGCGGAGCACGCGCAGCGGGTCGCCCTGGAGCGCGAGCAGCGCGCCGTGCTGGCGGGCCTCGACGTGCCGGCGTACGAACTGCCCTTCCTCGGGGAGGGCGCGGACATCGCCGGTCTCTACCGGCTGGCGAAGGAACTGCGGAAGCTGGGGGTCGGCGCGTGACGGAGCGGGACACTGCGGCGAACGAGGGGGCGGAGACGGGGTTCGGGACCGGGGCGTCACAGGGCATCGACTCCGTGCCGGTCCTCGCCCTCGACCCGATCCTCGACGACCCGGGCACCCGGATCATCGTCTGCTGCGGCGCCGGCGGCGTCGGCAAGACGACCACGGCGGCGGCCCTCGGCGTGCGCGCGGCCGAACGGGGGCGGCGGGTCGTCGTCCTCACGATCGACCCGGCGCGGCGGCTGGCCCAGTCGATGGGCATCGACTCCCTCGACAACGTCCCCCGCAGGGTGGAGGGCATCAAGGGGTCGAACGGCGGTGAACTGCACGCCATGATGCTCGACATGAAGCGGACCTTCGACGAGATCGTCGAGGCGCACGCGGATTCCGAGCGGGCGCGGGCGATCCTGGAGAACCCCTTCTACCAGTCCCTGTCGGCGGGTTTCGCCGGCACACAGGAGTACATGGCGATGGAGAAGCTCGGGCAGCTCCGCGCCAAGGACGAGTGGGACCTGATCGTCGTCGACACTCCCCCGTCCCGTTCGGCCCTCGACTTCCTGGACGCGCCGAAGCGGCTCGGGTCCTTCCTGGACGGGAAGTTCATCAAGCTGCTGATGGCGCCTGCGAAGGTGGGCGGCCGGGCGGGGATGAAGTTCCTGAACGTCGGCATGTCGATGATGACGGGGTCTCTGGGGAAGCTGCTCGGCGGGCAGTTCCTCAAGGACGTGCAGACCTTCGTCGCCGCGATGGACACGATGTTCGGCGGCTTCCGGACCCGCGCCGACGCCACGTACAAGCTGCTCCAGGCGCCCGGCACGGCGTTCCTCGTGGTCGCCACGCCGGAGCGGGACGCACTGCGCGAAGCCGCGTACTTCGTGGAGCGGCTGGCCGCGGAGCACATGCCCCTGGCGGGCCTGATCCTCAACCGGGTGCACGGCAGCGGGGCCGCGCGGCTCTCCGCCGAGCGCGCACGGGCGGCCGCGGAAAATCTTGGTGAGGGCCGCATTGTGGATCAGGAGGCCGGGAAGACTGGTGTTCGTGGCCCCGGGGCCGCCTCTCCCGAGCCGTCCGAATCCCCCCTCGACGGCGGCGACACGGACACGAAGAACCGGCCCGATCTCGAGCAGTTGACCGCGGGGTTGCTCCGGCTGCACGCCGAGCGGATGCAGGTGATCGCGCGTGAACAGCGCACGCGGGACCGCTTCACCGCGCTGCACCCCGAGGTGGCGGTGACCGAAGTGGCCGCCCTGCCCGGTGACGTGCACGACCTCGCCGGCCTCCGGGCCATCGGCGACCGGCTCGCGACCGGAAGCCCGTCCCCGGTGTGAGCTGTGACGTGTCGGACCTGACCATGAGGTGTCCGACCTGAGCCGTGGCGTGTCGGCCTGGGCCGTGCTGTGACGACCTGCGTGTGGGCCTAGCCCACCGCGGCGTACTCCTCGTACGTCTCGTCGTCGTTCATCGCGACGGGCAGCAGGCCCGCACCGCGCTCGTACTCGGTCCGCGCGGTCTCCAGGAGCCGGCGCCACGAGGTGACGGTCGGCCTCCGGCGCAGCAGCGCACGGCGCTCGCGCTCCGTCATTCCGCCCCACACGCCGAACTCGACGCGGTTGTCCAGCGCGTCGGCCAGGCATTCGGTCCGCACCGGGCATCCGGTGCACACCGCCTTCGCCCTGTTCTGCGCCGCTCCCTGAACAAACAGTTCATCCGGATCGGTAGTGCGGCAGGCCGCCTGCGCACTCCAGTCAGCTACCCAGCCCATACCGGCGCCGTCCTCTCCCGAATCGAGGCTCCCCCACGGCGGTAGCGGCATATTCACCGCTGCCAGTTGAGGACGTTACGGAAGGTGGGCACAGCGCAACACCCCCTTCGGGCCCAATCTTGAATGGCCCGAACGGACTATGCGTACGCGGCAGATCACCCAGGGGAGTGAGCCGAGGACATAAGGGAATTCCCCGGTGAATTCTGGGCAAAAAACCCGGGCCGTACTGGGCAGGGAATGACACATCCGGCGGAATCGGGCACGACGTCCCACGTTTCGGGGTCATGGGTCGTCACGCCGAATTCATGACGGGGTCTTGATGCAGAACCACACAGCTGTGACAGTTGAGAGCAGCTTAGGCCAAGGCATATACGTGTGTCCGGCGAATGAGAACGTAGGCTGCCCCCATGGCAAAGAAGCGCTCGGGCGGTGGTCTGACCGGGACCCAGCAGGCCGCCAAGTTCCTCGGTGTCAGTGTGCTCGCCGGAGCGGTGCTGGCGGGAATCGCCCTGCCCGCCGCCGGGGCACTGGGACTCGCGGCGAAGGGAACCGTCGAGGGATTCGACGAGATCCCCGCGAATCTGAAGACGCCCCCGCTCAGTCAGCGCACCACGATCCTCAATGCCGACGGCGGCCGTATCGCCACGGTCTACTCCCGTGACCGCACGGTCGTGCCGCTGGAGAAGATCTCCCCGTACATGCAGAAGGCGATCGTCGCGATCGAGGACTCGCGCTTCTACGAGCACGGTGCGATCGACCTCAAGGGCGTGCTGCGCGCGATCAACCGGAACGCGCAGTCCGGCGGGGTCGCCCAGGGCGCGTCGACGCTCACCCAGCAGTACGTGAAGAACGTCTTCGTCGAGGAGGCCGGCGACGACCCCGACAAGGTCGCCCAGGCCACCCAGCAGACCATCGGCCGCAAGGTGCGCGAGCTCAAGTACGCGATCCAGGTCGAAGAGGAGCTGGGGAAGAAGAAGATCCTGGAGAACTACCTCAACATCACGTTCTTCGGGCAGCAGGCCTACGGCATCGAGTCGGCCTCGCAGCGCTACTTCTCCAAGCACGCCAAGGACCTGGACGTGGAGGAGGCGGCGATGCTCGCGGGCATCGTGCAGTCCCCCAGCCGGTACGACCCGGTGAACGACGCGCAGGAGGCCGTCAAGCGCCGCAACGTCGTGCTCCAGCGCATGGCGGACCTCAAGGACATCAGCCAGGCGGAGGCGGACCGGGCGAAGGCCAGCCCGCTGAAGCTGAAGGTGAGCAAGCCGAAGAACGGCTGCATCACCGCCGCCAGCGGCGCCGGCTTCTTCTGCGACTACGTCAAGCAGGTCTTCCTGTCCGACCCGGTCTTCGGCAAGACCCGCGAGGACCGGGCCAAGATCTGGAACCAGGGCGGTCTGACCATCCGGACCACTCTGAGCTCCCAGGCCCAGGAGGCGGCGCAGCAGTCGCTCAAGGACCACGTGAACCAGGACGACAAGGTCGCCGCCGCGGTGACCATGGTCGAGCCCGGCACCGGCAAGATCCTGGCGATGGGCCAGTCCAAGCCGTACGGCTTCGGCGAGCACGAGACCACGATCAACTACTCGGTGAACAAGAAGCAGGGCGGCTCGAACTTCGGCTTCCCGGTCGGTTCGACCTTCAAGCCGTTCCTCGCCGCGGCCGCCATCGAGCAGGGCCGACCGCCGACGCAGGTCTACTCGGCGCCGTACGAGATGCCGTACCCGGCCTCGATCCCCACCTGCTCCGGTTCCCCGTGGGTGAACGACGGCGGCTACAAGCTGGAGAACGAGAACGAGACGGAGGTCGGTCCGTACGCGCTGAAGGAGGCGATGGAGAAGTCGGTCAACACCTACTTCGTGCAGATGATCCAGGACATCGGGCTCTGCCCGGTGGTCGACATCACCGACAAGCTGGGCGTCGTGCAGGGCAACGGCACGAAGCTGCCGGTGTCGCCCTCGGCGCTGACCCTGGGCTCGACCGGTATCTCGCCGCTGACGATGGCGACGGCGTACGCGACCTTCGCCAACCGGGGCACGTACTGCACGCCGACCGCGATCCAGGCGATCAAGACCGCGGACGGCAAGCGGCTCGACGTGCCGAAGTCCGAGTGCAGCAAGGCGATGACCGAGCGCACCGCGGACACGATCAACGAGCTGCTGCGCGGTGTGGTCGACTCCGGTACGGGCCAGCAGGCCGGTCTGAGCGGCCGTGACAACGCGGGCAAGACGGGTACCACGGACGAGCGGAAGAACGCCTGGTTCGTCGGCTACACGCCGAACCTGTCGGGCGCGGTGTGGGTCGGCAGCGCCAGCCAGCAGGTCTCGATGGAGCAGATCACGATCGGCGGCGTCTACCACGACAAGGTCTTCGGTGGCCGGGTCCCGGGTCCGATCTGGAAGGACGCGATGACGGGCGCGCTGGACGGTCTGCCGGCGGGACAGTTCGTCCGCGTCAACATCCCGGACGCGCAGAAGGACCCGAAGGACAAGGGCCGTGACCGGCGGCGCCCGGGCGGCGACAACAAGCCGGGCGACGACGGCGACATCTTCCCGGACATCACCTTCCCGCCGGACCTCATCGGCGGCGGCACCCACCGCGGCCAGGGAGGCAACGGCGGCGGAGGCCGGTGACGCGGCACGGCTGACATGAAGACGGGGCGTCCCTCTCAGGAGGGACGCCCCGTCTCTGCATCAGCCGTACGGCCGAGCGGCCTTGGTACGGCGCGGCGTGCGGCTGCCGTGCGGCCGTCGCGTCGGCTCAGCCGGCCAGCAGCTTCTTCACCGTGGCGGCGACCCGGCCGCCCTCCGCCCGCCCCGCGACCTTCGGGTTCACGATCTTCATGACCGCGCCCATCGCGCGCGGGCCCTCGGCCCCGGCGCCCTTGGCCTCGGCGACCGCCGCCGCCACGATCTGCTCCAGCTCGTCGTCGCTCAGCTGCTGCGGAAGGTACGCGTCGAGAACGACGCCCTCCGCCTTCTCGCGCTCGGCCTGCTCCGTGCGACCGCCCTGCGCGAAGGCCTCCGCGGCCTCGCGGCGCTTCTTCGCCTCCTTGGCGATGACCTTCTGCACCTCGTCGTCGGAGAGATCGCGCTTGGTGGTACCCGCGACCTCCTCCTTCTGGACGGCGGCGAGCGTCAGTCGGAGCGTGGACGAACGCAGCTCGTCACGCGCCTTGATCGCGGTGTTGAGGTCTTCCTGCAGCTTGGACTTGAGCGTGGTCATGGCTTCTTCTTAGTCCCTTCCTCTGGACCCGGTCAAAGCGCTTTCGGTGTGGCCGACGGGTCGAGGGCGGCCACCGGGCGCTCGAAGAACGTCTCCAGGGACACCGTCGCCTGCGTACCGCGCACGCCCTCGATCGCGTACAACCGGCGGAGCACGTCCTGCAGTTGTTCGGTCGTCGCGGTGCGCACCTTGACCAGGACCGACGCGCTGCCTGCGATGACGTGCGCCTCCACGATCTCCGGGATGGCCGCGAAGGCGTCCGCCGAGTCGCCCATCCAGGCGGAGGACTCGACCATCACGAACGCCAGCACCCCCTGCCCGAGCGCCGCCGGGTCCACGTCGACGGTCGTGCGCCGGATGACCCCGCGTTCGCGCAGCTTCCGTACCCGCTCGTGGGCGGCGCCGGCGGACAGGCCGACCTCCTTGCCGAGCGCCGCGTATGCCGTGGTCGCGTCCCGCTGGAGCGCCGCGATCAGTCTGCGGTCGGTCTCGTCGATGTCCGTCGTCACATCCTTGGCCATGGCACAACCGTATCCGCTTCTGCCATAGTCGACCTCGACAGAATCACATTCGGCGAACAAGCCATGGGGGATGACGATGTCCGGCAGCACTCACCCTGTCGTGTACGAGATCCTGGACGAGCGCTTCCGCACCGGACGCTGCGCCAACGGCGACGACGTCATGCGCGTCCTGCACAACGGAGGCCGCTGGGTCGAGGGACCCGTCTATCTGCCCGCCTGGCGGCAGCTCATCTGGAGCGACATCCCCAACGACCGCATGCTGCGCTGGGACGAGACGACCGGGACCGTCGGCGTGTTCCGCTCCCCCGCCGGGCACAGCAACGGCAACACGCTCGACCGCGAGGGCCGGCTCATCAGCGCCGAGCAGGGGAACCGGCGGGTGACGCGGACCGAGCACGACGGACGGATCACGGTGCTCGCCGACCGCTGGCAGGGCCGTCGGCTCAACAGCCCGAACGACGTGGTCGTGCACTCGGACGGGTCCGTGTGGTTCTCCGACCCCGACTTCGGGATCACCAGCGACTACGAGGGCCACCGCGCCGAGTCCGAGATCGGCGCCAACCAGGTGTACCGGATCGACCCCGGCAGCGGCGAGGTGCGGCTCGTCGCGGACGGCTTCGGGGCGCCGAACGGGCTGGTGTTCTCGCCCGACGAGCGGGAGTTGTACGTCTCCGACACGCGGAACGGGGTGATCCGGGTCTTCGACGTGCGCGACGGCGGGACGCTGTCGGACGGCAAGGTGTTCGCGGAGACGAAGGAGGGTCTCGGCCGCTTCGACAACATCCGATTCGACGACGGCGGACGGCTGTGGGCCGCCGCCATGCAGGGCGGCGTGCACTGCTACGACCCGGACGGCACCCTCATCGGCCGGCTGCTGATGCCGGAACCGGTCGCCAACGTCGCCTTCGGCGGCCCGAAGAACAACATCATGTTCCTCGCCGCATCGACATCCGTGTACTGCTTCATGACCGCCGTGACCGGAGCGCCGCGCATCCGCGTCTGAGCCGGCCCTCCGGGTCTGCGACGATGGGGCGCATGCGCGCACGCTACGGACTCCCCCTGAAAATCACGGCAGGCGTCGCGGCGACGGCCGCGGCAGGTCTGATCTACTCCGCAGGCTTCGAGGCCCGTTCGTTCCGGCTGCGCCGCGTCACCGTCCCTGTACTGCCGCGCGGGATGCGGGACCTGCGGGTGCTTCAGGTCTCGGACGTCCACATGGTGTGCGGCCAGCGCAAGAAGCGGACGTGGCTGCAGTCGCTGGCGGGGCTGCGCCCCGACTTCGTCGTGAACACCGGGGACAACCTGTCCGACACCAACGCCGTGCCGGAGCTGCTCGACGCGCTCGGGCCGCTGATGGACTTCCCCGGCGTGTTCGTCTTCGGCTCCAACGACTACTACGGGCCTCAGCTGCGCAACCCCGCCCGCTACCTCCTGGAGAAAGTGCAGGGCCGGCACGGCCTGAACGGCAACCCGCCGGTCGTCGGCGCCGTGCACAACCCGTGGGAGGACATCCGGGACGCCTTCGACGAGGCGGGCTGGGTGAACCTGACGAACACCCGCGGCCGTCTGAAGCTCGGCGGCCTCGAACTCGCCTTCACCGGCGTGGACGACCCGCACATCAAGCGGGACCGGTACCAGGAGGTGGCCGGCGGCCCCGACGAGTCGGCCGACTTCTCGATGGGCGTCGTGCACGCGCCGTATCTGCGCTGCCTGGACGCCTTCACGGCGGACGGCTACCCGCTGGTCCTGGCCGGGCACACGCACGGCGGTCAGCTGTGCGTCCCCTTCTACGGGGCACTGGTGACCAACTGCGACCTGGACACGGACCGGGTGAAGGGCCTGTCGACGCACACGGTCGCGGACCGCACCTCCTTCCTCCACGTCTCGGCGGGCTGCGGCACCAACCGCTTCACGCCGGTGCGCTTCGCCTGCCCGCCCGAGGCGACACTCCTCACTCTGACGGCGCGCGACTGAGCCCGGGCGGCGGCCCGGCCCGTACGGTGTGAGTCATGCTCACGCCGAACACCGCCGGGTCGTCCCCGAGGGACACCCCCACCACCGGCGCGGTCGCCGGGTCCGCGGAAGGCACGGCCGTGCCGCTCGCCCGCCGCCCGTACGCGGCCGCCTTCCGCGCGCTGATCGCGCTGGCCGCCATCGTCGGTGTCGGCATCGAGTGCGTCTACGGCCGGGTGCCGGTGGTCCTCTCCTTCTTCACCATCTGGTCGAACATCGGGGTCGCCGTCGTCATGGGCTGGGGCGCCGTCCGGGCCTGGACGGGCCGGACCCCGCTGCCGGCGGTGTGGACCGGCGGACTGCTGCTGTGCATCTCGGTGGTCGGCCTGGTCTTCCACTTCGTGCTGGCGAACGAAGCGAGCGAGTTCAACCAGGCGGCGGAGATCGCCGAGCTCACGGGCGCGAAGGCGGTCGCCAACCAGCTGCTCCACACGGTCACCCCGATCGCCACCGTGCTGGACTGGCTGCTCCTCACCCTCCCCGGCGCCCTCCACTGGCGCCACGCCGCCCAGTGGCTCGCCGCCCCGGCGGCGTACCTGACCTTCGCCCTGATCCGCGGCGCCCTGCTCTCCCCGGACACCCCGACCCGCTACACCTACCCCTTCATCGATGCCGCCGCCCACGGCTACGCCGGCGTCCTGACCAACGCCCTGGTCCTGGGAGCCGCGTTCTACGCCCTCGGCCTGGCGATCGTCGCCCTGGACCGCATCCGACCTGCGGTGGGGCCGCGGGAAAACCGGATTTCGTCCTAGAGCGCGGGTGGGCTAAAGTAATCGATGTCGCCGCGACGAGAACAACGAAGCAGCGACATCGGGGTGTAGCGCAGCTTGGCAGCGCGCTTCGTTCGGGACGAAGAGGTCGTGGGTTCAAATCCCGCCACCCCGACAGCCGAAACACCAGGTGAGGGACCTACGGATATCCGTAGGTCCCTCACCTGTTTCTGTCTGCGTGTCTATCTGCGTGACTACCGCTTCGCGCGTGTCTACGGCCGCTGCGGGTCGGCGTCTGCACGTCGGTGGGGGGACCGGACGGCGTGGATGGGGGTGCCGTGGCAGCGGGCGAGCTCCTTCGTGGCCCGGCGCAGGGCGAGCTCCATGGTGCGGGGCGTGGTCAGGGCGCCGCTGCCGTCGGGCGGTACGAGCCATCGCAGGTCTCCCCAGCGGCAGTGGGGGGCAGGGGCGGCGATCCATCCTCCCTGGGTGATGTGGCGGGTGCGGTCACCGACCCAGGTGGCCCCGGGGTCGGGGGGCAGGAAGAAACCGACCTCGCGTCGCCGGCCGTCCAGCAGCACAGGGCCGGGACCGACGCGAGGAGGGGCGGCGAGGATGTCCGCGGCGCGCAGGCCCAGGCACGCGGGAACGATCAGCACGTCCCATTGGCGTCCGGCAGCCAACAGATGGATGCCGGCGCCGCCGCGGCGGCAGTCGCGCTCGTAGGCTTGCGGATCGTCGGCGGTGGCTGCCAGCCACTCGATTGCCTTCGTCCACTGTGTCAGCGCCATCACAAACCTCCTGTGTGGTGCGGGCTTTGTGAGCCCGGTAGCCAACATCGGGTCCGACCACCCTGGCGCTCCGCCGGAAGGCCGGGAAGGGAGGCGGAGGGCGGTTCATGATGTTTCGGTGCATTCAAGGGGCGGGCATATGCCGAACGCACGCCCAGAACATGTATTCCACGGGAATGCTCAACCGAGCCACGGCCGACGCCCCTTACCAGCCCAATCCGAACCACGCGCGGTACAGAGGAGCGGGCGGGCCGGTTCGGCCGAGTTCCCCTATCCGGCGGAGCTGCCCACTCTTCGCGGTTTGGCCGCAAGGGTCAGCTTCTGCGCGGCGGACAAGTCGTACCGCAGCGGATGAGACCACGAGCAGCATCGCCGAGGCCGCGCCGAGGGGCGGTGGCGGGTCTCATGCGGCGTGCTCCCGCGATGTCGGGGTGGCGGGCGACGGGGTGGCGGCCGGTGGAGTGGCGGCCGGCGGGGTCAGGACCTTGCGGGTGATGCGTTCGGCGATGGCGGCGACCAGGGTGCGGGGGCGGCGCGGTGTCAGGTGTGCGGCCAGGGCGTTGCCGAGGCCGGGGGCGACGTAGCCGCGGTCGCGGTCCAGTGCGCGCAGCGCGGCGCGCACGACGGGCTTCGGGGTGGTCATGGAGCCCATGACCGCCGCCTTGCGGGTACCGATGGTGTCGAAGAACGCGGTCTCGACCGGGCCGGGGCACAGGGTGAGCACACGGATGCCGCGCCCCCGGTACTCCTGCCGCAGGGCGAGGCCGAAATTCAGCACGAACGCCTTGGCCGCACCGTAGACGGCGAAGTACGGGGAAGGCTGGAAGGCGGCGTTGGAAGCGACGTTGACGACCGAGCCGCGGCCGCGCTCCAGCATGCCGGGCAGCAGTTCGTGGGTGAGGTCGACGAGCGCGACGACATTGACCATGAGCTGGTCGTGGTCGCGGTCCCCGGAGATCTCCTCGAAGCGGCCGCAGGTGCCGAAGCCGGCGTTGTTGACCAGCACGTCGACGCTCAGGCCGAGGGCCGTCAGCCGGTCGGCGACGCGGCGGGCCGCGTCCGGCTCGGCGAGGTCCTGGACCAGTACATGGGCGCGAACGCCGCGCTCTGCGGTCAGGCGCTCGGCGAGCGCGGTCAGCCGGTCGCCGGACCGTGCCACCAGGATCACTTCGTGTCCCTGGGCGGCGAGCTGCTCGGCGAATTCGGCGCCGAGGCCGGACGAGGCTCCGGTGATGAGAGCGGTGCGGTGCATGGCTTCCCCCTTCAGTCGATGGCAACTGGTATTCGAGCGTACCGGTTTCGCGAGAAGTTGCAACAGTGGTGATGCAGATAGCGCTGATATTGCGTCCCGGATGTACTGTGTTTCGAGACAGGTGCTCTACCAGGAGGCGTGATGGGTGAGACGGCGGCACAGCCGTTGCGGGCGGACGCGGAGCGCAGCGTGCGGGCGATCCTGGAGGCGGCGGAGCGGGTGCTCGCCGCGGAGCCCGGCGCATCGATGGAGCAGATCGCCGCGGCCGCGGGAGTGGCCCGGACGACGATCCACCGGCGGTTCGCCAATCGTCAGTCGCTGATCGAGGCGCTGGCGTCGTCCGCGGCCCGTCAGCTCGCCCAGGCGGTGGACGACGGCAGGCCGGACACCGCGCCACCGCTGGTGGCGATGCACCGGATCACGGCCAACGTGCTGCAGGTCAAGAGTGCTTGGGCGTTCGCCCTGGAGCTGCCGGCGGACCCGGACAGCGACGCCGCCGTCCTGCACGAGGACATCAACCGCCGCTGCATCGCCGTACTGGAACGGGCCCAGGCCGAGAAGCTCATCGACGAGGCGGCCGACCTCGAATGGGTGCGCCGGGTCTACTACGCACTCATCGGGGAGTCCCTGCGGGGCAACGCGGACGGCGCCGACCCGGACGCTCTCGCCGCCCGCATCATCGACACCCTGCTGCACGGCGCCGGCCCGCGCGCCTGATCCACGACCGGGCGGGTGCGCCGGCGGCGATTGGGCTGATACTTCAGCCGCGACCGGGGCCCGGCATGAGGTGGCGGGCGAGGACGTCCAAGGCCGCTTCGATCTCGGTCAGGCGCTGGGGGTCGTCGGTGCCGAGGGCCGCGGCGAGGGCGGACTCGACACGGCTGGCACGGACCTCGGCCACGCGGTCGGACACCCCGGGGGCCGGGCGCACGAGGACGCGGCGGCGGTCGGCCGGGTCCGGCACGGCCTGGGCGGAACCGGCCTCCTTCAAGCGGGCGACAGCCGTGGACACCTGACTCTGCGGCAGGCCCGTACGCGCCGCGATCTCGCCGACGGAACTGTCGGGGTGGGCGGCGATGTCACTGGCCACGATCAGGACGAGACGAGCGCTGCCGGCGTACCGACCCTCGCCACCGGGGGGTTCGGGCAGGGCGTCCTCGCCGATCTTCATCAGGACACGCCCCAGCAGGAACAACTCGACTCCGTTCACCCCGACAACATACATCCAAATCGATCCATCGAAATTTATCCATCGGGTTTGATGTATCGGACTCGATGGAATATTGTCTGTGAAGGGCGCGACGGAGGGACCGTCGCACTCGGAGGGGGAACACCATGACCACGCACCGCGGAACGCTCGACGTACCGGGAGCCTCCCTGCACTACCAGGTCCAGGGCGCCGGACCGCTGCTGGTGATCTCGCAGAGCGGGGAGGGGGACGCCGACCGAAGCGCCGACCTCGTCGCACAGCTCACCGACTCGTACACCGTGGCCACGTACGACCGCCGCGGCCTTTCCCGCAGCCGGCTCGACGACCCGGAGCGGGGGGCGACGCTGGTCGAGCACGCCGACGACCTCCACCGGCTGCTCTCGGTTCTCACCGACTCCTCCGCCGACGTGCTCGGTTGCAGCCTGGGGGCCGTCATCGGGCTGCACACCGCCGTGCGCCATCCGGGGCAGATCCGCACGCTCATCGCCCACGAGCCCGTCGCGCCGAGGCTGCTGCCCGACGACGAGCGCGGCCGGCACGAGCACGAACTCGCCCATCTGCAAGACCTCTACAGCCGGGACGGGCTCGGCGGCGTGCTGCCGGAGATCGCACGGACGCTCGGCATCGATCCCACCAACCGCGACGCCGAGCCGGACCTGACGCCGCAGCCGATGGACGCCCGCCGGATCGCCAACTTCGACCACTTCATCCGGCACGACTTCACGGCGATCATCCAGGACACCCTCGACACGACGGCACTGAAGGCCTCCGGCACGCGCATGGTCCCCGTGGTCGGCCGCACCACGCCGACGACGGTCTTCGACTACCACTGCTCCCTCGCGCTGGCCGAGCTCGTGGGCGAGGACGTGGTGGAGTTCCCCGGTGGGCACAACGGGAACACCAGCCACCCGCGTGCCTACGCCCGTCGGCTGCGCGAGGTGCTCGCCGCCGCCATATGACCGGCGCCTCGAGAGGCTGCGGCCGAGTCAGGGGCGGAGCTGTTTCGCTTCGAATCTGCCGGGGGCCAGGACGAGGACGAAGGTGACCTGCTGGCCTTCGGCGAGCGTGCGGGTGGGGCCCTCGATTTCCTCGGCGGCGAAGAACACGGGTTCCTCGGACCCCTTGGGGAGCACGAAGCCGTAGCCTCGACGGCGGTCGAAGGACTGCACGAATCCGGTGCTTCTGTCTTCCATGACGGCCTCCTTCCCTGATGTGTACCCCGCCGAGGCGCACCCCGCCTCAGCGACCGCCGTCGCCCGCCGCCCGCTTCGGCACGCGCAGGGTGCCGAGGGCCGTCGCCACCGTGCGCCGCAGTTCCGCGGGCTCGGCGCCGGCTCGGGAGCGCAGGTTCACGCCGTAGGCGAGCAGAACGAGGACCTCGGCCGCCGCCCGCGGCGCGGCGGCCGGGGCGGGGGCGAGCAGGCCGAGGCGGTCGGCGGTGACGAGGGCCTGCTCCAAGGCGTCGGTGAGGGCTCGGTACTGCTCGTCGAGGACGGCGCCTACGTCGGGGTCGCCGTTCTCGCCGGCCGCGATCGCGTTGGTGATCATGCAGCCCCAGCGTGCGTGCTCCCCGGTGCAACGCACCTCGACGAGCGCCTCGAAGAACTCCTCGACGGCGGGCAGGCCGCGCTCGTCCTCCGCGATGGCGCGGTACGCGACGTCGGCGCGCTGCTCCGCGTACCGGCGCAGGGCCGACAGATAGAGCTGCTGCTTGCCGCCGAAGGTGGAGTAGAGGCTGGAGCGGTTGAGTCCGGTGGCGGTGACGACCTCCTGGATGCCCGTCGAAGACGCGCCCTGCCGCCAGAAGAGCTGCATGGCCGCTTCGAGCGCCGCGTCGGGATCGAAGTGCTTGATGTCCGGCATGCCCACCTGCAAGGAATGGATATTGGAACGATGAGTTCAAGATAACCGGCGATTCCTCTGGTGCGCAGCCCGCACCTCCCCCTATCTTGAAACGGTCATTCCAAGTTCTGGAGGGGAACCCACGATGAGCCTCGACGCCGAACTCCGTGCTGTCTTCGACCTGCGCCACGCCCACATCCCCGCTGCCGACCTGACCGTCATGGAGCGTGCCGCCGAGGAGCTGGCGCGGTCCGGACTGGCCGGGCACGCCCTCGCCGTGGGCGCGAGCGCGCCGTGGTTCGAGCTGCCCACCGCGACCGGCGGCAGCGTCGCCCTGGACGACCTGCTGGCCGAAGGGCCGGTGGTGCTCACCTTCTACCGGGGCGCCTGGTGCCCCTTCTGCAACATCGCGCTGCGCGCGCTCCAGCAGCGACACGAGGAGATCGCCGCGCGCGGTGCGCGTCTGGTGGCCGTCTCCCCGCAGATCCCGGACGAGTCCCTGTCCCTGACGGAGAAGCACGGCCTCGCCTTCGACGTCCTCAGCGACCTCGGCTCCGACGTGGCACGGCAGTTCGGTCTCGCCTTCGACCTGACCGAGGAACTGGCCGAGGTGTACGAGTCGCTGGGCTTCGACCTCCAGCGGGTCAACGGCGGCCACCCGCGGACCCTCCCGCTCCCGGCGACGTACGTGATCGACCGGGCCGGCGTCGTCCGGTGGTCGTTCGTCGACACCGACTACGTGCGGCGGGCGGAGCCGGACGACGTGCTGGCCGCGCTGGACGGGTTGGAGGCGTAGGAGTCCGGGGGTCCGGGCAGGGCGGCCGGGTTCCGTCAGGCGATGTCGCTCGCCCGGACGTCTGGCTCAGGGGGCGGCGAGGGTCCGACAATGGCGGCATGGAGTTCGCCGTGTTCGTGACGCTGCCCGGTCTGGTGATCCTGCTGTGCGTGATCGCCTTCGCCGACCAGATCCTGCGCGCGACGGGACGCGGCCGGCGGCAGGGGCAGGTGTCGTCGACCGGCTTCGAGCAGTTGCACGCGACGTTCTCGCCGGGCAAGGAGAACGAGCTCAAGGAGCGGCAGAGCGCCCTGGTCATGCGGGACGACGAGGAGGACGGCGCGCCGCCGCACCGGTCGACGGTGGACCTGAAAGCGGGTCGCGCCGTCATCCGCCTCCCGGAGGGCCGGGAGGCGGGAGCGGCCGTCAGCCCGGGCGGGACGCCTTGATCGAGTACATCAGCGGGATGCGCGCCCGGTCCGTGGGGAAGCGGTAGTAGCCCTGCTCGTCGCGGCGGAGCGATCCGTACCGCGGGAAGAGCGAGGCATCGTGCTCGTGCAGGAACTCGATGCGCAGCCCCGCCGCCGCGATCGCCGTCACGACCTCGCCGACCGGGTGCTGCCATTCCACGCTGCGGTTGTGGACGGTGTCGGCGTCGAGGTCGGCGTACGTCCCGGGCGAGGTGTCCACCCAGGCGTCGCGGGCGAAGTAGTCGTGCAGCACCCGTGAGCCGGTCTCGTCGTCCAGGACATCGGTCAGCGGATGGAACTCGGCGACGTACAGGAAGCCGCCGGGAGCGACGAGGGACGCCGCGGTCTCGGCCCAGCGCTGGATGTCCGGGAGCCAGTTGAGCGCCCCGGTGCCGGTGTAGACGATGTCGTACGCGCGGTCGGGCACCGCTTCTGCGGCGTCGTAGACGTCGGCGGCGACGAAGGCCGCCCGGTCGGCGGTCAGACCCAGATCGGCGGCGAGGCCGCGGGCCGTCTCGACGGCCGGCTCGGAGAAGTCCAGGCCGACGACCTGGGCGGCACCGCGGCGGGCCCAGGACAGGGTGTCCAGGCCGATGTGGCACTGCAGGTGGAGGAGCGACCTGCCGGTGACGTCGCCGACCTCGTCGATCTCGAAGTCCCGCAGCGCCTCCTTGCCGTCGCGGAATGACGCGAGGTCGTAGAAGTCGCTCGCGACATGGATCGGGACGCGTTCGTCCCAGCGGGCGCGGTTGGCGTCGCGCCAGTCGGACGGAGTCGGTGCGTACATGCCGGGCAGGTTATCCACAGGTTCACGAGGGCGCGAGCGGATTGTCTCCGGGGCGGAGCATCATGGGGCCATGACCGAGAGCAACGAGACCGGCATCGACCACAGCCACGACGACGGCCGCGACGAAAGCCGCGGGGGCGACCCCGACGTACCCGTCTGGGAGCAGCGCTTCCGTGCCCCGCGGGTGTCCCTGCCCGACTGGGCCGAGGAGGCCCCGGACCGTTCGCTGTTCGTCTCCAACGCGACGGGCACGTACGAGCTGTACGCGTGGGACCGGGCGAGCGGGATGCAGCGCCAGGTCACGGACCGGCCCAACGGCACGACGGACGGCACGCTGTCGCCGGACGGAGAGTCGGTCTGGTGGTTCTCGGACACCGACGGGGACGAGTTCGGGGTGTGGATGCGCCAGCCCTTCGAGGGCGGCGCCGACGAACCGGCCGTCCCCGGGCTCGACGCGTCCTACCCGGCAGGCCTGGCGCTGGGTCGGGACGGCACGGTGGTCGTCGGCCGGTCCACGGACGAGGACGGCTCGACGGTCCATCTACTCCGGCCGGGGCGGCCGGAGCCGGTGGAGATCTACCGGCACCGCGAGTCGGCGGGCGTCGGCGACCTCTCCCACGACGCGTCCCTGATCGCGGTCGAGCACACCGAGCACGGCGACTCGATGCACGCGTCGCTGCGCGTGCTCCGCGCCGAGGACGGCTCGACGATGGCGGAACTGGACGACACCAAGGGCGGCACGGCGGAACTCGGCCTGTCCGTGCTGGGCTTCGCGCCGCTGCCCGGCGACACCCGGCTGCTGGTCGGTCACCAGCGGCGCGGCCGCTGGGAGCCGATGCTGTGGGACGTGGCGACGGGCACGGAGACCGACCTCGCCCTGGAGCTGCCCGGCGACGTCTCGGCGGAGTGGTACCCGGACGGCTCCGGACTGCTGATCGTGCACGGCTACGAGGCGCGCAGCGAGCTGTGGCGGTACGAGATCGGCACCGGCGCGCTGGTGAAGGTGGACACCCCGGCGGGCACGGTCTCGGGTGCGACGGCCCGGCCGGACGGCTCGGTGGAGTACATGTGGTCGTCGGCGGCGCGGCCCGCGGTGCTCCGGTCGACGGCAGGCGGCGTGGTGCTCGACCCACCCGGGCCGAAGGCGCCGGAGTCGGTGCCGGTGGAGGACGTGTGGGTGGAGGGCCCGGGCGGCCGGATCCACGCCCTGGTGCAGCGGCCGGCCACCGGCGAGGGCCCGTTCCCGACGGTCTTCGAGATCCACGGCGGGCCGGCCTGGCACGACAGCGACGCGTTCGCTGCGGGCCCGGCGGCCTGGGTGGACCACGGCTTCGCGGTGGTCCGGGTGAACTACCGCGGGTCGACCGGCTACGGGCGGGAGTGGACGGACGCGCTCAAGCACCGGGTCGGGCTGATCGAGCTGGAGGACGTCGCGGCGGTCCGGACATGGGCGGTGGACTCGGGTCTCGCCGACCCGGAGCGGCTGGTCCTGGCGGGCGGCTCGTGGGGCGGGTACCTGACGCTGCTCGGCCTGGGCACCCAGCCGGACTCCTGGTCGCTGGGCCTCGCCGCGGTGCCGGTCGCCGACTACGTGACGGCGTACAACGACGAGATGGAGGCCCTGAAGGCACTGGACCGCACGCTGCTCGGAGGGTCTCCCGAGGAGGTCCCGGAGCGGTTCGAGGCCTCGTCCCCGCTGACGTACGTGGACGCCGTGAAGGCGCCGGTTTACATCTCGGCGGGCGTCAACGACCCGCGCTGCCCGATCCGTCAGGTGGAGAACTACGTGGACCGGCTGGCGGCCCGCGGCGCGGTGCACGAGGTGTACCGGTACGACGCGGGGCACGGCTCGCTGGTGGTCGACGAGCGGATCAAGCAGCTGCGGCTGGAGCTGGACTTCGCGCTGCGCCACCTGGGGACCCCGGCGGAGGGAAACTGAGGGCGCTGCGTACCGTGGAGGGGTGTACGGGTTCCTGAGAACGCCCCGCTGGTGGGGGATCAACGTCTTCGTCCTGCTCGCGATTCCGTTCTGCCTGTTCATGGGAACGTGGCAGCTGGGCAAGTTCGAGGACCGCGTGGACACCCACCAGGCGGCCGAGAAGCGCCCGGATCCCTCGACGCGGAAGGCCGCGCCGCTGGCCTCCCTGCTGCCGGTGGACAAGGAGACCTCGGGGCGGATCGCCGAGGCGAAGGGCCGCTACGGCGAGCAGTTCCTCGTGCCGGACCGGCGGCTCGACGGCAAGGACGGCGGGTACGTGCTGACCCTGCTGAAGACGGACGGCGGCCGGACGCTGCCGGTCGTACGGGGCTGGCTGCCCGCGGGCGGCAAGGCCCCGGCCGCGCCGTCCGGCGAGGTCACGGTCACCGGCGCGCTCCAGGCCTCGGAGAACGCGGGCACCAAGGGCGCGTCCGCCGCGGGCGGGTTGCCCGAGGGCCAGCTGGGGATCATCAGCGCGGCGGCTCTGGTGAACGTGGTCGACGACGACGTCTACGACGCGTGGCTGGCCCAGACCGACTCCCCCGCGGGCCTGACCCCGGTCCCGCCGCAGGCCGCCGCGGGCACCGGCCTGGACGTGAAGGCGTTCCAGAACCTCGGCTACACGGCCGAGTGGTTCGTCTTCGCGGGCTTCGTGGTCTTCATGTGGTTCCGGCTGCTGCGCCGCGAGGCGGAGGCGCACCGCGACGAGGCCCTCGGCCTGGCCTGACACCGCAGGACCCGCGCGACACGCGAAGACCCCCGGCGGCCGGCATGGCCCCGGGGGTCTTTCGTGTCGCACAGCCGGTACCGCGTCAGGACGCGTCCAGCACGCCCGTCCGGTAGATCGTTCCGGCGCACGCGTTCGGGACGGTCGCCTGCGCGCCCGGGGCACCGGCCTCGGGCGTGTGGGTCACCGTGACGCTGCCGTCCGCCAGGCCGCCGTCCTCCGCGACCAGCTGCGGCAGGGCGCCGTCGGTGCCGTCGGTGCCCGTCGAGCCGGTGGATCCGGTCCCACCGTCCGTGGCGGGCGGCGTCGGCGTCGGCGAGGGGTTGGTGGTCGGGCAGGTCTCCGAGGGGACCCAGGCGAACTTCACCTCGTACGCCGTGTCCGGCTTCAGCAGCAGCGGGGTGGACTCCTGCGAGGGGTCCGGCAGGCCGCCGGCCGCGTCGCCGGCGTGGTGCGTCACGACCGAGATCTTGGCCGAGTCGGCCGCGCCCGAGGTCTGGAAGGAGATGCTGCCGGCGCCGCTCACCCTGCAGTCGCGCCCGGAGATGTTGGAGATCCGGAAGGTGCCGTACACCTTGCCCTCTCCGTCCGGCCCGCCCGCGTACGCCGAGGTCACGCCGAGCTGGTCGGCCCGGCAGATCGGCGAGGAGACCGGGATGGACGCCGGGACCTGGTCGCCCGCGCCCGCGTCCGAGCCGCTGCCGGTCCGCGAGCCGGACTGGCGGGGCTTCTCGGTGGCCGGGTTGTCGCGGCCACCGGGGGACGTCGAGGCGCTCGGCGTGCCGTTGCCCTTCGCGCCGCCCTCGACACCCGTCTCGGCGCCGGTGCCGCCCTGGGCCTGCTCGCCGTGCCCGGCGTTGATCGCGTGCTCGTCGCTGACCCCGCCGGAGCTCGCCACGTGCACGAACGCGGGGACGGCCGTGCCGATCAGCACCACGGCGGCCGCGATGCCGACGACGGCCTGGCGCTTGCGGGCCCGCCGCGCGGGCACCGCCCGGCGCAGATGGTCGAGCGCGCCGTCGGAGGGCTCCAGGTCGCTCACCGCGCCCTGGAGCAGCCGGCGCAGCGCCTCCTCGTCGCCGCGATGACTGCCGCCGCCGAAGGCGCCGCCCAGGAGGTCGCCCAGCCCGTTGTCCGGCCCGTCGTTCACAATGTCGTTTCCACTCAGCTCGTCGTGATCCGCGCGCTCGTCACGCCTGTCGCACTCGTCACGCCCGTCGTGCTCGGCCCGCTCGTCGCGTGCGTCCCGCTCATCGCGTTCGTCCCGCTCGTCGTGCCTGTCGTGCTCGTCCAGCGGCCCGCTCATGTCGTGGCCTCCATGGCGACGCGCAGCGCCGCGATGCCGCGCGAGCCGTACGCCTTCACCGAACCCAGGGATATCCCGAGCGTCTCGGCGACCTGCGCCTCGGTCATGTCGGCGAAGTACCGCAGCACCAGCACCTCGCGCTGGCGCCGCTGCAGTCCGCGCATCGCCTTGATCAGCGCGTCCCGCTCCAGCTGGTCGTACGCTCCCTCCTCGGCGCTCGCCATGTCGGGCATCGGCTTCGACAGCAGCTTGAGGCCGAGGATGCGCCGGCGCAGCGCGGAACGCGACAGGTTCACCACCGTCTGCCGCAGGTACGCCAGCGTCTTCTCGGGGTCGCGGACGCGCGAGCGCGCCGAGTGGACCCGGATGAAGGCCTCCTGGACCACGTCCTCGCAGGAGGCGGTGTCGTCCAGGAGCAGGGCCGCGAGACCGAGCAGCGACCGGTAGTGGGCGCGGTAGGTCTCGGTGAGGTGGTCGACGGTGGTCCCCGCGGCCATGGCGTCGTCAGCGCCCTCGCGGGGCGACGGGATGCGGGTGGTGCGGGCGGTGGGCATCGGCGCGATCACCGGCATGCCGCCGGGCGTGCGCGGCCGCCGGAGCGGGCGCACGACGGCGCTTCCGGCGGGAACGCCGGACCCGCCCCGTGCCGGGACGAGCGCCGCGCCCCGCGCGGGGACGAGGGCCGCGCCGCGGAGCGAGACCACCGTTGTGATGTCGAGTACCTCTGCCACGCCTGTTGGACACGTTCCCCCCCGTCAGGGTTGTACGCGTACGCCACCGTTTTTGACGGTGCGTCGTTCGTCCTCATGCGTACCCGATCTTCCCCAATACCCCGTTCGTACCGCCGTCGTCCGGGGCACCCCGAGGGTGCCCACAGAGACGCCCCCTGACCGGCCGTCGGTTGCCGGTAGGGGGAAGAGCATCGTCGAACATGACATCGTCGCAGTTCAAGAGCCACTTACTCGTGACTTGTCCGCGATTTGCTCACACCGCGTTCACAGATCCTACAAAGGCGAACGATCAGCTGTCGCCGAATTCCGGACGCTTCCCGGATTCCGGACGAAGCGTGGAAACGACGGATTCGGCGATCTGCACGACATTGAGCGCGGCCCCCTTGCGGAGGTTGTCGCCGCAGACGAAGAACTCGAGCGCCCGCTCGTCGTCCGGCGTCCGGCGCACCCGTCCCACCCAGGTGGGATCGGTACCGACGACGTCCGCCGGAGTGGGGAAGTCCCCGGCGCCGGGGTCGTCGTAGAGGACGACACCGGGCGAGGTGGCGAGGATCTCGTGCGCCCGCTCCACCGTCACCGGCTGCTCGAACCGCGCGTGCACGGACAGCGAGTGGGTGGTCAGCACCGGCACCCGCACGCAGGTCGCGACGACCCGCAGCCGCGGCAGGTCCAGGATCTTGCGGGTCTCGGCGCGCAGCCCGGCCTCCTCCGAGGACCAGCCTCCCTCGGCCGGCGCGCCCGACCAGGGCACGACGTTGAGCGCGACGGGCGCGGCGAACGGCCCGGTGTCCTCGCCCACGGCCCGCCGTACGTCGCCGGGGTGCGCGCCCAGTTCCGTACCGGCGACCGTCGACAGCTGGGCGCGCAGCGCGGCGACGCCCTCCTGCCCGGCCCCGCTGACCGCCTGAAGGGCGGTCACGACCACCTCGTCCACGCCGAACTCGGCGTGCAGCGCCCCGAGCGCCACGATCAGCGCCAGGGTGCTGTCGCCGGGACTCGCGACGATCCCGCGCGGCCGTACCCGTACGGCGTGCGGATTGATCTCGGGCACGACCAGCGGCACGTCCGGATCGAGCCGGAACGCCGCCGAATTGTCCACGACCACCGCGCCCTTGGCGGCGGCGATCGGCGCCCACTGCGCCGCCACCTCTTCCGGTACGAGGAAGAGGGCGACGTCCACCCCCTCCAGAACCTCCTCGGAGAGGGCCAGCACCTCGGCCTCCTCGCCGCGCACGGCCAGCTTGCGGCCGGCCGAGCGCGGTGAGGCGACGAGACGGATCTCGCCCCAGACGTCCGCGTGCTGCGAGAGCATCTGGAGCATCACCGCACCGACGGCTCCGGTCGCACCGACGACCGCGAGCGTCGGCCTGCGGTTCATCGGCCGGTGCCTCCATAGACGACGGCCTCGTCGGAGTCGCTGTCGAGACCGAACGCGGTGTGCACGGCGCGCACCGCCTCGTTGACGTCGTCCTGGCGGGTCACGACCGAGATCCGGATCTCGGAGGTCGAGATCAGCTCGATGTTGACGCCCGCGTCGGACAGCGCCTTGAAGAAGTCGGCGGTGACGCCCGGGTTGGTCTTCATGCCCGCGCCGACCAGGGAGATCTTGCCGATCTGGTCGTCGTAGCGCAGCGAGTCGAAGCCGATCGAGCCCTTCGTCCGCTCCAGGGCCTCGATGGCCTTGTGGCCCTCGGTCTTGGGGAGGGTGAAGGAGATGTCCGTCAGGGCGGTGGCCGCGGCGGACACGTTCTGCACGATCATGTCGATGTTGATCTCGGCGTCCGCGATGGCGCGGAAGATCGCCGCGGCCTCGCCCGGCTTGTCCGGGACACCGACGACCGTGATCTTGGCTTCGGAGACGTCGTGGGCGACTCCGGAGATGATGGCGTGCTCCACCTGAACGTCCCCATTCGGCTTCTCGTTGCTGACCCAGGTGCCCGGCAGCCCCGAGAACGAGGACCGTACGTGGATCGGAATGTTGTATCGGCGCGCGTACTCGACGCAGCGGTGCAGCAGCACCTTGGAGCCGGAGGCGGCCAGCTCCAGCATGTCCTCGGAGGAGATCCAGTCGATCTTCCGGGCCTTCTTCACCACGCGCGGGTCGGCGGTGAAGACGCCGTCCACGTCGGTGTAGATCTCGCAGACCTCGGCGTCCAGCGCGGCCGCGAGCGCGACGGCGGTGGTGTCCGAGCCGCCCCGGCCGAGGGTGGTGATGTCCTTGGAGTCCGCCGAGACACCCTGGAAACCGGCGACGATGGCGATGTTGCCCTCGTCCAGCGCGGTACGGATCCGGCCCGGCGTGACATCGATGATGCGCGCTTTGTTGTGGACCGAGTCGGTGATGACGCCTGCCTGGCTGCCGGTGAACGACTGGGCCTCGTGGCCCAGGTTTTTGATCGCCATGGCCAGCAGTGCCATGGAGATCCGCTCTCCGGCGGTCAGCAGCATGTCGAATTCGCGTCCGGCAGGCATCGGGGAAACCTGCTCGGCGAGATCGATCAGCTCGTCCGTCGTGTCGCCCATCGCGGATACCACGACGACCACCTGGTGGCCGTTCTTCTTGGCATCCACGATCCGCTTGGCGACGCGCTTGATGCCTTCGGCATCCGCAACGGAGGAGCCTCCGTACTTCTGCACGACAAGGCCCACGTGCGCTCCTCGCTCAGTCCCTGCCGCAGTGCAGTCATCACTGCGGTCGGCGTCAGTTTATCGAGCGGCCCGGGATCGCCGACCGGATATCGCATGCTGAGATGTTCCGCTCATAGGGCGAGCACCCGCATGCCGGGAGGTCAGCGCTTGACCGGGCGCAGCCCCAGCGGACCGGCGATCTCCCGCGCCATCACCCGGCCGGCCTCCTCCGCGAGATCGTCCTCGGTCAGGTCCTCGTCCGTGTCCAGGCCGTCCAGCTCGGCCAGCGGCTGGTCCAGCCGGACGTGTGCGACCAGCGACTGCAGCGCCCGCAGGGTCGCCGATGCGGTCGGGCCCCAGTTGGAGAAGTACGAGAACTGCCACCACCACAGCGCCTCGGTCGTCCGGCCGGCCCGGTAGTGCGCCAGACCGTGCCGCAGGTCCGTGACGATGTCGGCCAGGTTGTCCGAGATCCGGGACGGGATGGGCGCCTTGCGCGGCTCGTACGGGTCGAAGACCTCGGAGAACACGTCCACCGGGTCCAGCAGCACCGCGAACCGCTCCCGCAGCTCGTCGACGTCCACGTCCGGACCGGTGTCCGGCTCGTACCGCTCGTCCGGGACGATGTCCTCGTGCGCGCCGAGCCGCCCGCCGGCGAGCAGCAGCTGGGAGAGCTCCAGGAGCAGGAACGGAACCGCGCTGTCGGGCTCGTCGCCCTTGGCCACTTCCGTGGTCGCGACGATGAAGGACTCGATCGAGTCCGCGATCTGGACCGCGAAGTCGTCCGGATCCTGCGTGATCGAGTGCAGCGTGGCGTCAGACATCGAGGGTGCCTCCCTTGAGCGCACGGTGCGCGCATGCCCTGTCGTCATACATCTAGCAGGCGCCGCCCCTCGAAGGCACGGCCCAGCGTGACCTCGTCCGCGTACTCGAGATCGCCGCCGACGGGGAGCCCGCTCGCGAGCCGGGTCACCTTCAGCCCCATGGGCTTGATCATCCGCGCCAGGTACGTCGCGGTGGCCTCGCCCTCCAGGTTCGGGTCGGTGGCCAGGATCAGCTCGGTGACCGTGCCGTCCGCCAGCCGCGCGAGCAGCTCGCGGATCCGCAGGTCGTCCGGCCCGACGCCCTCGATCGGGCTGATCGCGCCGCCCAGCACGTGGTAGCGGCCGCGGAACTCACGCGTCCGCTCGATCGCCACGACGTCCTTGGGCTCCTCGACCACGCAGATGACCGTCGCGTCCCGGCGCGGGTCGCGACAGATGTTGCACTGCTCCTGCTGGGCCACGTTGCCGCAGACCGCACAGAACCGGACCTTCTCCTTGACCTCGAGGAGCGCGTGCGCCAGCCGGCGCACGTCGGTCGGCTCCGCCTGGAGGATGTGGAAGGCGATCCGCTGCGCGCTCTTGGGACCGACGCCGGGCAGCCTGCCCAGTTCGTCGATGAGGTCCTGCACCACGCCTTCGTACAACGTCAGCGCCTTCCCGGGAGTGCTTGTTTCTTACGGTAGTGGCTTCAGGGGTGGCTTAGAAGCCCAGACCCGGCATACCGCCCAGGCCCTGCGCGAGCGGGCCGAGCTTGGCCTGCTGGAGCTGCTGCGCGTTGTCGTTGGCCGCCTTCACGGCCGCGACGACCAGGTCGGCCAGGGTCTCGCCAAGCTCCTGCAAGGAAGACGCAGCCTCGGGGTCGACCGCCTTCGGGTCGATCACCAGGCCGCGGAGCTCCCCGGAGCCGGTGACCGTCGCGCGCACGAGACCTCCGCCGGCCTGGCCCTCGACCTCGGTCGCGGCGAGCTCCTCCTGAGCGCGCGCGAGGTCCTGCTGCATCTTCTGGGCCTGCTGGAGGAGCTGCTGCATGTTGGGCTGGCCACCACCGGGGATCACGATCACTCACTCCTGGCATGTCATTGCTGACGACTGTTCGGTATGCCGAGCCTACGTGGTCCACGCCCCGACTGCCGCCCCACTCTTTCGAGTGAGAAACTCAGGTCTCCTCTACCTGATCAAGACCCCCTTGCGGGCGGAAATCCCGGGAATCCGGGCCCACAGCCCACCATTCGGCGGTAGGAAGGGCAGGCACCACGTGCACCGCACGTCACGCACGACGCATCGCACGACGCAACCATGCAGAGGAGTGCCCCGGTGAGCCAGCAGCCGGAGATGCAGCCGCCGGAGATGCAGCCGGGGCAGCCCGGCGGGCCGGGCCGCCCTTCGCCGCACGGCGACCGTGAGCCGGACCCGGCCCCGGCGGCCGCGGACCGGCACCGGAACCCGGACCTGACGGGTGCGCCGTTCCCGCTCGGGGACTGGGGCGAGCCCGCGGAGCGCCTCGACGAGCTGTACCGCTGGGTCGAGGGCAACGCGCTGCGCACCGCCGAGTGGTACCTCTCCGACCGCGTCTGGAAGCGCCGCTCCGCCCGCGCCCTGCGCGTCGGTACGGCCCTGGGCGTCGTCGCGGGCGCGGCGCTGCCACTGCTGGACCTGACGGGCGTCGCGGCGGACGGGGCGGCCGGCTGGGGCTACCTCTCCCTGCTGCTGGGCGCGGCGTGCATGGCGTGCGACCGGTTCTTCGGCCTTACGTCCGGCTGGATAAGGGACGTGGCCACCGCGCAGGCGATCCAGCGCCGGCTGCAGGCGCTCCAGTTCGACTGGGCGTCGGAGAGCGTGCGCGAGGTGCTGGGCCCCACGGAGGGCACCGCGAGCGAGGCGGCGGAGCGCTGCCTGGGGGTGCTGCGGCGGTTCTCGGAGGACGTGACGGAGCTGGTGCGGGCGGAGACGGCGGACTGGATGGTCGAGTTCCGCTCGGGGCCGGCGCCGCTGGTGATGCAGTCGGTGGGGGCCGCGGGCGGCCGCCCGGAGGCCCCGCACCCGTCGGCGCGGTTCCCGCTCCCGCCGGGCACCCGCCCGAACATGCCGCGACAGCGGCCGCCGGAGCCGCGGTAGCCGACGGCCCCGCGCCCGTCTCCGGGCGCGGGGTGTCCGGTCAGCTGAAGATGATCATCGAGCCCTGGCCGAGGCTCCGGGTCGCCGCCGCGTGCAGTCCGAGCCACACGTGCCGCTCCCGCGCGAAAGGGCTCTCGTCGTACGGCATCGGACCGGCCGGTTCCTCCAGCGAGGTCGGCCGCTCCGGCGGGCGCGGCGGGGCCGGCGGGTTCGCCGGGTCGATGCCGATCGCCGGGGCCACGAACTCCAGCTCCCGCAGCAGCCCCTGCGAGGAGCCGAGCGGGCCGCCGCCCTCCAGCAGCTCGTCGTTGGACAGCGGGGCCGGGAAGTCGACCGGGACGTACGCGCCGGCATGGTCGTAGTGCCAGACCAGGTGGGACTGCTGCGCGGTCGCCTCGAACATCTCCAGGAGCTGCTCGTAGTCCCCGCCGAGCTCGTCGACCGGCTCGACGGGCAGCCCGCACATCTGGAGCAGGTACGCGCGGCGCAGGAAGTGCAGGGCGTCGTAGTCGAAGCCGGCGACGGGCGCGACGTCGCCGGACAGCCCCGGCATGTAGGCGAAGACGGGGACGGTGGGCAGACCGGAGTCGGTCAGGGCCTTGTCGTAGGCGGCGATCTCTTCGGCGAAGGGATTGTCGGGGCTGTGGCACAGCACGTCGACAAGGGGGACCAGCCACAGGTCACAGGCCAAGGCGGGCTCGCTCTCCGTCGTCGTCGGTCATCAGGTCGGGACAGCGTAGTTGTCTCCGTACCCTCCGCACAGGCCGGGTACGCGGTCTCAACCGCGACTTTGCCCGGACGTCAGTGCCCGGGGCGGCGCTCCAGCCGGTCCGCCCACTGCAGCGCGTGCGCGTTGTACGCCTCGACCACGGCGATCGCGGCCGCCGCGTCGCCCCGGGTGATGGCGTCGACGAGGTCGGTGTGCCCGCCCCACAGCCAGTCGAGCAGCTCGTGGTCGGAGCGCAGGTAGGGCACGGCGAAGACCCAGGCGTGCACGCGCAGCCGGTGCAGGAAGCCGGCGACGTAGTCGTTGGCGGCGACGAGCCGGCTCAGCTCGCGCCAGAACCGGATGTCGTAGCCGATGAGGACGTCCAGGTCCCCGGCGCGGGCGGCGCGGGAGGCGGCCTCGGCCCGGCGGCGCACGGAGGCGATGGCGGCCCCGAGCCGTACGTCGGGCGCCTCTCCGGCCGCCTCCGGGGCGGCGGCCGCCGGCGGCCGGGGAGCGGCGAGGGTCGCGAGATGGCGGCGGAATATCCCGTCCACGATCATCATGCGGGCGTCGACCATGCCCCGGTAGTCGTCGACCGTGAACCGGTGCACGCAGAAGCCCCGGTGGTGGTCGGAGTCGAGCAGCCCCTGCGCCGAGAGGTCGACGAGGGCCTCGCGCACGGGCGTGGCGGACACCCCGTACTGCTCGGCGATCTGCTTGACGGTGAACGCGTCCCCGGGGCGCAGACGCCCCGCGAGGATCTCGTCACGCAGCGCGTCCGCGATCTGCTGCCGCAGGGTGCTGCGCGTCACGGCCCCGCTGGCGGCTCCGTTCGCGGCCATGGTTCGGCCCCCTCCGTCCGGCTCCCGGACACCCTAGTCCAGACGGAGGGGGCCTCCCGGTCGACAGCGCCCCCGTGTTTGCCCGGCCGGACCGGTCAGACGGTGTGCTCGTCGGCCACGGTCAGCGCCGCGTCGAGGGCGGCGAGGCCCTCCTTGACCTCGGCCTCGGAGACGTTGCAGGCCGGGACGGCGTGGGTGCGGTTCATGTTGATGAACGGCCACAGGCCGTGCTTCTTGGCCGCCGCGCCGAAGGCCGCCATCGGGGCGTTGGCCTCGCCGGCCGCGTTGTACGGGACGAGCGGCTCGCGGGTCTCCTTGTTCTTGACCAGGTCGAGCGCCCAGAAGACGCCGAGGCCGCGGACCTCGCCGACGGACGGGTGGCGGTCCGCGAGCGCGCGCAGGCCGGGGCCGAGGACGGTCTCGCCGATGCGGGCGGCGTGCTCGACGACCTTCTCGTCCTCCATCACCTCGATGGTGGCGACGGCGGCGGCGCAGGCGAGCGGGTGACCGGAGTAGGTCAGACCGCCCGGGTAGGGCCGCTTGTCGAAGGTGGCGGCGATCCTCTCGCTGATCGCGACGCCGCCGAGGGGCACGTACCCGGAGTTGACGCCCTTGGCGAAGGTCATCAGGTCCGGCACGACGTCGAAGTGCTCGGCGGCGAACCACTTGCCGGTCCGGCCGAAGCCGGCCATGACCTCGTCGAGGACGAAGACGATCCCGTACTTGTCGCAGATCTCGCGCACGCCGGTGAGGTAGCCGGGCGGCGGCGTCATGATGCCGGCGGTGCCGGGCACGGTCTCCAGGATGATCGCCGCGATGGTCTGCGGGCCCTCGAAGGCGATGGTGTCCTCGAGGTGCGCCAGGGCGCGCTCGCACTCCTGCTGCTCGGTCTCGGCGTAGAACGGCGAGCGGTAGAGGAACGGCGCCCAGAAGCGCACGACGCCCGCGGAGCCCGTGTCGGAGGCCCAGCGGCGCGGGTCGCCGGTGAGGTTGATCGCGGTGGAGGTGGCGCCGTGGTACGAGCGGAAGGCCGAGAGCACCTTGTGGCGGCCGGTGTGCAGCCGGGCCATCCGGACGGCGTTCTCGACGGCCTCGGCGCCGCCGTTGGTGAAGAAGATCTTGTTCAGGTCACCGGGGGTGCGCTCGGCGATGAGGCGTGCGGCCTCGGAGCGGACGTCCACGGCGAAGGCGGGCGCGAAGGTGGCGAGCTTCCCGGCCTGCTCCTGGATCGCGGCGACCACGCGGGGGTGCTGGTAGCCGATGTTGGTGTAGACGAGGCCGCTGGTGAAGTCGAGGTAGCGGTTGCCGTCGTAGTCCCAGAAGTACGAACCCTCGGCGCCGGCGACGGCGAGCGGGTCGATCAGGCCCTGGGCGGACCAGGAGTGGAACACGTGCGCGCGGTCCGCGGCCTTGACGGCGGCGCCGGCCTGGGGGTCGGGTTCGACATGAGGGGTCATGCGGCCAGGGTAAGGACGTGCAGGTCGGAGCGGCCATGACCATCTTGTCCAACGAGACCGGGAGCGACGCGACAGGTTGCCACGAGGGGCCTCGTCGCGGGGGTTCGCGCGATCGGGGAATCTATTGACAGCATGCTGTCGAAATGACAGTCTACTGTCATAAGAGTTCGGCACACGATCGGCACAGACAACCGCAGGAGGCCCGACATGTCCCACACCGTCCACCTCGCCGTCTACGACACCCTCGCCGACTGGGAGACCGGTCACGCGACGGCCTGGCTCGCCCGCTCCGGCTTCACGGTCAGGACGGTCGGGTTCGTCGCCGACGAGCCCGTCACCACCCTCGCCGGCCTCCGTGTCGTCCCCGACCTCGCCCTCGCGGACCTGCGCCCCGAGGACAGCAAGATGCTGATCCTGCCGGGGGCCGACCTGTGGGACGCGGGCGACGGCCTCGCCCCGTTCGCCGCCAAGGCCCGCGAGTTCCTCGACGCGAAGGTCCCGGTCGCCGCGATCTGCGGCGCGACCGCCGGCCTGGCCCGCGAGGGCCTGCTCGACGACCGCACGCACACCAGCGCGGTCTCCTTCTACCTCGCCGCGACCGGTTACGCGGGCGCGGAGCGGTACAAGGAGGCGGACGCGGTCACCGACGGCGAGCTGATCACGGCCGGTCCGACCGAGCCGGTCGCCTTCGCCCGCGAGATCCTCGGCACACTGGGGGCGTTCGAGGGCTCCAGGCTGGACGCCTGGTACCGCCTCTTCCACGACTCGGACCCGGCGGCGTACGCCGAGCTGAACGCGGAGGAGGAGCAGGCGGAGTGATGGGGAGACACAGATGAGCCGGGCGCAACAACAGGATGCGCTGTCCAGGACCGCTCTCGCCGTGTTCCGGCTGAACGGCCAGTTCCTCGCCGTCTCGGAGAGGCTGGCCGAGCCGGCCGGTCTGACGGCCGCCTGGTGGCAGGTGCTGGGCGCCGTACTGCCCGAACCCCTGCCGGTCTCCGGGATCGCCCGGGTCATGGGCATCACCCGGCAGAGCGTCCAGCGGATCGCCGACCTGCTGGTTGCCCAGGGCCTGGCCGCGTACGAGCCCAACCCGGCGCACCGCCGCGCCAAACTCCTCGCCCCCACCCCGGAGGGCCGCGCCGCCGTCCGCCGCATCGACCCGGGCCACGCGGAGCTGGCCGCCCGGATGATGCGGGAACTGGGCGGTCAGGAGGCGTTCGACGAGACGGTACGGGTCCTCGAACGGCTGTCGCGGGCCCTGGACGCGATCGAGGCCGACGCCCCCGCGTGACCCCGCCGGGCCCTCATGTCACGAGAAGCTCGGTCGCGGTGCTGCGCAGGAGCAGGGAGTGGACGAACCTGCCCGGTCCCGTCGGCGGGAACCGCCAGGAGAGCGGCCAGGTGCGGCCTCGGAGGGCGGGGACGGGGACGTAACCCACCTGAGCGGCGTCCGCGTTCAGGCGGGTGACGCCGCGCGGCCAGGCGCGGTGGGTGGTGGAACCGGGCGGGACGAGGAAGTAGACGCTCCGCCGCCCGTTCGCCTCGGCGACCACGGGCCCGGGGTCGCCGCCGGTCAGCTCCTCCATCCAGTCGGCCAGCCGGCGCCCGTCGTCCCCGTCGACCCGCACCGCGTCGAACTGCACGCCCGCTCTGCGGAGTCGGAATCCGGAAACCGGAATCCAGTCCATGGCTTCTGCCCGGTTCGCTGCGTTCACGCGGCCAGTCTCGCGCGTCACCGCAGGGGATCCGGGGCGACCCGGCCGGGCATTCGGCGGCTACCGGGCGGGCGATTCGACGGCGACCGGACCCGGCGATCCGGCGGCTCGTCAGATCACCAGGACGATGCGCCCCAGGCGACCGCCGGACTCCACGCGGCGGTGGGCCTCGGCGGCCTCCTCCAGGGGGAGGACGTCGGCCACGCGGGTGGTGAGCCTGCGCTCGGCGAGGCGCTCCAGCATCTCCTTCAGCCGTGCGCCGTCGGACGTCGTCGCGAACGTGTGGGCCCTGATGTCGCGCTCCGCGGCCGGGACCGAGGCCGCGTGGCCGGCGATGAAGACGCCGCCGTCCTTGACCAGGCGCAGCAGCGGGTCGGCCATGCGGGCCGGGTCGAAGACGCCGTCCACGCCCTCCGGCACGTGCCGGAGCACTTCCGCGACGACGGCCTCCGGACTGTCGCGGCGCACGGTGTGCTCGGCGCCGAGCACCTTCAGCTCGTTCTCGCCGCCCTCGTGGGAGAGTGCGATGACGCGCAGGCCGCGCTCGGCGGCGTGCTGCACGGCGAAGCGGCCGACCACACCGCTCGCGCCGGAGATGAAGACGGTCGAGCCCTCGGGGAGCGAGAGGAGCTCCAGGGCCTCGTGGGCGGTCTGGGAGCTGAACGGGACGGACACCGCGTCCACCACGTCCACCTCGTCGGGCACCGGGGCCAGCCAGACCGGGTCGACGGTGATGACCTCCGCGTACGTGCCCCGCCCGGGCCGCTTGAACCAGGGGACGAAGCCGGCGACGCGCTGCCCCTCCGCCAGTCCGGGGACCGGATCGAGGAGCCGGCCGACGAAGTCGAAGCCCAGCACGAAGGGCGGCTTGAGGTCGGGCATGACGTCGGCGAAGAAGCCCGCACGGATCGCGACATCGGCCTGGTTGACGGTGGTGGCCTTGAGCCGGACCCGTACCTCGCCCGGCACGGCACCGGCCTCCGGTTCGGGCCGGTGGGCCATCCCCAACACTTCCGGACCGCCGTAGGCGGACACTTCGACCACGCGCATCGGGGTTCCTCTCGGACGGATCGGGACGGATCGGGCTGATCGGACGACAGGCCCCCTCGTGGCCATTGAACCCATGGCCCGCATCACCGGCAACGCGGACGACGCCGGACGGGGACGCGACAGGGGAGGCGAACGGGGCCAAGGGGGCAACGGGTGTCTGGCATGCTCTGTCGACGTGGACCCCTTGAATCCCGAAGACCCGGTCGCCATCGGCCCGTTCCGCCTGCTCGGCCGGCTCGGCGTCGGCGGGATGGGCCGGGTCTTCCTGGCCCGCTCGACCGGCGGGCGGACCGTGGCGGTCAAGGTCGTGCACGCCGAGCTGGCGGAGCAGGACGAGTTCCGGCGGCGCTTCACCCGCGAGGTGGCGGCCCTCGAGCGGGTCGGCGGGACCGGCACGGCGCCGGTGCTCGGCTCGGACACCGCGGCGGAGGCGCCGTGGGTGGCGATCGGGTACGTACCAGGGCCGTCGCTGCGGACCGTGGTGGCCGACGAGTCGGGGCCGCTGCCGCCCCCGTCGGTACGGGCCCTGGCGGCCGGGCTCGCCCGGGCACTCACCCACATCCACGCCGCCGGTCTCGTCCACCGCGACCTGAAGCCGTCGAACGTGCTGCTCACCGTCGACGGCCCGCAGATCATCGACTTCGGCATCGCACGCGCCGTCGACACCATCACCGACGGCGGCCTGACCAGCACCGGCGCGGTCGTGGGCTCGCCCGGGTTCATGTCCCCGGAGCAGGTGCGCGGGGAGCGGCTCACCCCGGCCTCGGACGTGTTCTGCCTGGGCTCGGTGCTGGTGTACGCGGCGACCGGGCGGGCGCCGTTCGGGACGGCGGACAGCGGCGTGCACGCGACGATGTTCCGGATCGCCCACGACGAGCCCGACCTGACCGGGCTGCCGCCCGAACTCGCCGGTCTGGCCCGGGCCTGTCTGGCGAAGGACCCTGCGGACCGCCCGTCGGCCGAGGAACTCGTCGGGACGCTCGTCGTCCCCGAGCCGTGGCTCCCGGCGGAGGTCCTCGCACGCCTCGGCCGGCACGCGGCCCGGGCCCTGGAGGCCGAGGGGGCGGCGACCGCTCGCCCCGAGATCCCGGCAGCGGACCCTGGGCCCGAGCCCGGGCGCCCCCGCCGCAAGAGGCTCGTCGCCCTGACCGCCGCGCTCGCCGTGGCCGTGGCCTCGCTCGCGTACGTCTTCTGGCCCGACCCCACCACCGGCATCGACGAGCAGAAGAACCGCCCCCGCGGCACCACCGACGGCGTCGCCGCAAGGCCCGCCGGCATCGTCCCGGGGGCCTTCCTCGGTGCGTGGGAGGGCGTCCTGAAGGGCTCCGCGGAGGTCCCGTACGAAACGGCCCGCATCGAGATCACCCAGGGCGCGGCCGGCTCGAAGGCGGCCGTGTACGTCATGGTCACCGGCGAGAAGCTGTGCATGGGCCGCTCCGTGCTGGTCTCCGCGAACCAGGACAAGGTCGTCCTCGGCGAGGCCGACGTCACCACCAGCGTCCCGGCCGGGCGCTGCACCCCCGCCGCCCGCCAGACGCTGACCCTGCGCGGCTCCAACGTCCTGGAATGGAGTTCCGGGACGGTCAAGGCCACCTTCCGCAAGGCGCGCACGGGCACGGACGTCGTCCCCGCGGCCTTCCTCGGCCGATGGAAGCAGGTCCCCCTGGCCGGGACGGCGTCCGCCGACGCCGACCGCTACGACTACCGGCTCACCATCACCCAAGGGCCCGTCGGGGCGCAGCTGGTCCGGCTCGAGCAGTCCAACCCGCGTACCGACTCCGAGGGCAACCTCACCGGCGAGTCCTACGCCTGCCACACAACCGCCGTCCTCGGCGGCACCTCCCCGTACCTGATCCTCGGCCCGGAGATCCGCGACCCCGAGAACTGGGACGCCAAGGACTGCGCCGAGAACGGCGCGTCCAACCTCCGCATCGAGCGCGTCGACGGCAAGGAGCGGCTGTTCGTCTACAGCATGCAGGGGGACAGCGAGCCGGGTGAGTTCGCCCGGCCGTAGGACGCCGGGACGCGTGAAGGGCCCGTCCCCCATCGGGGGGACGGGCCCTTCACGGACGTACTGCCTACAAGAACGAGTTGATCTCGATCGTCTCGTCGCGGCCGGGGCCGACGCCGATCGCGGAGATCGGGGCGCCCGACATCTCCTCCAGGGCCTTCACGTACGCCTGCGCGTTCTTCGGCAGGTCGGCGAAGGTCTTGGCCTTGGTGATGTCCTCGGACCAGCCCGGCAGCATCTCGTAGACCGGCTTCGCGTGGTGGAAGTCGGTCTGCGAGTAGGGCAGCTCCTCGACGCGCTTGCCGTCGATCTCGTAGGCGACGCAGACCGGGATCTGCTCCCAGCCGGTGAGCACGTCGAGCTTGGTGAGGAAGAAGTCCGTCAGGCCGTTGACGCGGGTCGCGTAGCGGGCGATGACCGCGTCGAACCAGCCGCAGCGGCGGTCACGGCCGGTGGTGACGCCCCGCTCGCCGCCGATGCGGCGCAGCGCCTCGCCGTCCTCGTCGAACAGCTCGGTCGGGAACGGGCCGGCGCCGACACGGGTGGTGTACGCCTTGAGGATGCCGATGACCCGGCTGATCTTCGTCGGACCCACGCCCGCGCCGGTGCAGGCACCGCCGGCGGTCGGGTTCGAGGAGGTGACGAAGGGGTACGTGCCGTGGTCGACGTCGAGCAGGGTGCCCTGACCGCCCTCGAAGAGCACGACCTTGTCGTCGTCGAGGGCCTTGTTGAGGATCAGCGTGGTGTCGGCGACGAACGGCTTGATCTGCTCCGCGTACTGGAGCATCTCCTCGACGATCTGCCCGGCCTCGATCGCCCGGCGGTTGTACAGCTTGGCGAGCAGCTGGTTCTTGCCCTCCAGCGCCGCCTCGACCTTCTGGGTGAGGATCGACTCGTCGTACAGGTCCTGGACCCGGATGCCCACGCGGTTGATCTTGTCGGCGTAGGTCGGGCCGATGCCCCGGCCGGTGGTGCCGATCTTGCGCTTGCCGAGGAACCGTTCCGTCACCTTGTCGAGGGTGACGTTGTACGGGGTGATCAAGTGAGCATTACCGCTGATCAGGAGCTTGGACGTGTCGACGCCGCGCTCGTTCAGCCCGCTCAGCTCGGAGAGCAGGACCGCCGGGTCGACGACGACACCGTTTCCGATGACCGGGGTACACCCCGGCGACAGGATTCCGGAAGGGAGAAGATGCAGCGCGTACTTCTGGTCGCCGACGACGACCGTGTGGCCGGCATTGTTGCCGCCCTGGTAACGCACCACATAGTCCACGGAGCCACCGAGCAGGTCGGTGGCCTTTCCCTTGCCCTCGTCACCCCACTGAGCACCGAGCAGCACAAGTGCGGGCACAGGCGTACACCCCTTCCGGGCGGGGCATGTCCAAGGTCAGGGGGCGTACGCCGCCTCACCGGTGTGCCCCGGAATAGACGAAGCCCCTGGCGCAATAGCGCAAGGGGCTCTTGCACAAAGATGCTACCCGAGGAAGGACCGAGGTGTCGGATCACGACCAGCTGCTGGTCATCGTCGACCCGGTCGCCCGCCGAAGTGACGGCGAGTCCGTGCGGATCGCGAAAGATGTGTTGTGTGCGGCCGCGGAAACGAAGATCTGCCTGCCGGACAGCCCCGAGGAATTCACCCGGGCCCTGGCCCGGCGGGGCTCGCGCCGCCCCGTCGTGGTCGGCGACGACCGGGCGCTGCTACGGACGGTGACGCTGCTGCACCGGGAGCGTGAGCTCGCGCAGGGCGCGCTGTCGGTCGTCCCGATCGGCGCGCCGGGATCACTCGAAGTGGCCAGGTCGCTCGGCGTGCCGCCGGGCGCGGTGGCGGCGGCACGGACGGTGGTCGACGGCGTGGCGCGCCGCCTGGACCTGCTGGTCGACGACGGCGACGGCGTGGTGCTCGGCGGAGTGCGGATCCCGGCGACGCCAGGGCCCGCCGCGGTCGCGGCGCCGCCGCCCGCGACGATGTGGGACACCTGCCGCACGCTGGTGCGCACCCTCGTCAGGACCGTCCCCGCGCAGGGCGGCCTCCGCACCCACCGGCTCCGGGTGGAGGCTGACGGGGTGCTGCTCAGCGACGTGGACGAGCCGGTGGAGGCGGTGACCGTACGCTCCCTCGGCGGCATCGCCGAGGTCGTCGTACGCCCCCCGCACGCGCCGCCGCTGCGCGCCGAGGCCCGCACCCTCACGGTCTCCGGCCCGGACTTCCGCTACCACGCGGACTCCCGCACCTCCCCGCTCGTCCGCGCACGCACCTGGACGGTCCGCGAAGGAGCGTGGAGCCTGACCCTGCCGCCCGTTCCAGCGGGGGCGGGAGAGGTCTGGGGCGGGACACCGGACAGACCCTAGGCCCGGGTCTTCGCCGCGAGGTGCTCGCGCCATCGGTCCATGGTGGCGAGCATCTCCTTCTGGAGGAACTCGAAGAACTCGGCCGTCTCGGCGGTGCGGGCGCCCGCCGGGGTGTCGGGGCCGAGGATCTCCGCGCCGTCGCGGAGGACCTTCTCCCAGCGGGTCAGGATCTGGTCGCGGCGGGTGAAGGTCTCGTACCAGACGCCGTTGTGGAGCACGTAGCGGTCGCGGCGGGTGCCCGGGTCGCGTTCACGGCTGACCATGCCGACCTGGGTGAGGTACCGGACCGCGCCCGAGATGGCCGCCGGGCTGATCTGGAGCTGCTCGGCCAGCTCGGCCGAGGTCAGCGCGCCCGCCTCGGAGGCGAGCAGGGCGGCGAAGACGCGGGACGCCATGCGCTGCATGCCGGCCTGCGTCAGTTCGGCGGCGAAGCGCTCGACGAACCGGGCCACGTCCTCTTCGTTGCTGGTCATGCCGCTCATGGTCTCCCTCGTTCACCTTGGCGCCTCGACTTTATACGCTTTCTTAACTTCACAAGTTTGTGAAATGAGTGTACGTTCTGAAGCATGACGAAGGCAATCACCGTCTCCGGACTGCACAAGTCGTTCGGGCGGACGCATGCGCTGGACGGCCTCGACCTCACGGTCGAGACCGGCGAGGTCCACGGCTTCCTCGGACCCAACGGGTCCGGGAAGTCCACCACCATCCGAGTCCTGCTGGGTCTGCTGCGCGCCGACGCCGGCGCGGCCCAGCTGCTCGGCCGGGACCCGTGGCAGGACGCGGTCGAACTGCACCGCCGCATCGCCTACGTCCCCGGCGACGTGACGCTGTGGCGCAACCTCTCCGGCGGCGAGGTCATCGACCTGTTCGGCCGGCTGCGCGGCGGGCTGGACAAGGCGCGGCGGGCCGAGCTGATCGAGCGGTTCGAGCTCGACCCGACGAAGAAGGGGCGGACGTACTCCAAGGGCAACCGGCAGAAGGTCGCCCTCGTCGCCGCCTTCGCCTCCGACGTCGACCTGCTGATCCTCGACGAGCCCACCAGCGGCCTGGACCCGCTGATGGAGGAGGTCTTCCAGAGCTGCGTCGCCGAGGCGCGCGACCGGGGCGCGACGGTGCTGCTCTCCTCGCACATCCTCAGCGAGGTCGAGACCCTCTGCGACCGGGTCAGCATCATCCGCAAGGGCCGGACCGTGGAGAGCGGTTCGCTCGCCGACCTGCGCCACCTCACCCGAACCAGCGTCAGCGCCGAACTCTCCGGCGCGCCGAACGGGCTGGCCCACCTGCCCGGCGTGCACGACCTGGACGTGCAGGGGAACCGGGTCAAGCTCCAGGTCGAGACCGACCAGCTGGACGCGGTACTGCGGTCCCTGACCGCGTCCGGGGTGCGCTCGCTGACCAGCACCCCGCCCACCCTGGAGGAGCTGTTCCTCCGTCACTACGCGGACGACGAGGCGATGGCGCGATGAGTACGCTCGCGGTTCCCCTGACCGGCACCGGCACCCTGGCCCGGCTCGCGCTGCGGCGCGACCGGCTGATGATGCCGCTGTGGGTGCTGGTCGTCGGCGGCATGGTCGCCAGCGGCGTCGGCTCGCTGCAGAGCCTGTACGGCACCGACGCCGCGCGGGCCCAGCTGGCCGGCTCGATGAACGCCAACAGCTCGCTGCGGTCGCTGTACGGACCGGTCTTCGACGACTCGATCGGCGGCCTCGTCGCCTGGCGGTTCGGGGTCTTCGCCGCGACGCTCGCGGCCGTGATGAGCCTGATCGTCGTCGTCCGGCACACCCGGGAGGAAGAGGAGACCGGCCGTCAGGAGATGCTCGCGGCCGGCGCGGTGGGGCGGCGGGCGCCGCTCACGGCGGCGCTGCTGGCCGCGCTCGTCGCCAACACGGCCGTCGCGCTGATCGTCACGGCCGGCCTGGCCGGCCAGGGCGCCGGCGGCGCGCTCGCCCTCGGGCTCGCGGTGGGCGGGACCGGCATGCTGTTCGCCGCGACGGCCGCGATCGTCGCGCAACTCACCGAGAGCGCGCGGCTCGCGAAGGGGCTGTCGGGCGCGGTGCTCGGACTCGCCTTCGTGCTGCGCGCCGCGGGCGACGCGGGGACGGCCGACGGCAGCTCCGTGCTGACCTGGCTGTCGCCGGTCGGCTGGGCGGAGAACGTCCGGGCGTACGCCGACGAGCGCTGGTGGGTGCTGCTGCTGATCGCGGCGGCGGTGGTCGTCCAGACGGCGATCGCGTACGTACTGACCGGCCGGCGCGACGTCGGCATGAGCTTCCTGCCGGCCCGGCCGGGCCCGGCCGAGGGGCGGCTCGCGACGGCCGGCGGGCTGGCCTGGCGGCTGCAGCGGGGCACCCTGCTGGGCTGGTCGCTCGGGTTCCTGGTGGTGGGCTTGGTCTTCGGCGGCATGGTCGAGGGCGCGGCGGACATCGTCGGGGACAACGAGCAGGCGAAGGAGATCTTCGAGCGGATGGGCGGGCAGAGCGCCCTGACGGACGCCTTCCTCGCCACCATGGTCGGCATGTTCGGGATGATCGCGGCCCTGTACGTGGTCGGCTCGGTGCTGCGGCTGCACGGCGAGGAGACCTCGCAGCGCGCCGAACCGCTCCTGGCGAACGCGCTGGGCCGGCTGCGCTGGGCGGCCGGGCACCTGGTGATCGCGTTCGCCGGCACGGCGCTGATCATGACGCTGGCTGCGGTCGGCCTGTACGCCTCGTACGGCAAGGACTTCGGGGCGATCCTCGGCGCGGCGCTGGCCCAACTGCCCGCCGTCTGGGTGCTGGGCGGTCTCGCGGTCCTGCTGTGGGGCGCGGTCCCGAAGGCGGCGGCCGCGGCCTGGGGCGCGGCCGGACTGGCGCTGGTCCTGGGGTGGATCGGCCCGGCGCTGAACCTCCCGCAGACCGTGCTGGACATCTCGCCCTTCGGCCACCTGCCGAAGCTGCCGGGCCCGTCGATGACCTGGACGCCGCTGGTCGTCCTCACCGCCCTGGCGGTGGCCCTGACGGCGGCCGGCCTGTGGCGGCTCCGCCGCCGCGACGCGGGCTGCTGAACCGGGCGGACGGCGCGGGGGAGCGGGACGAGGGACGGAGCGGGGGCCGGGTCGGGAGTCGACCGGCCCCCGCTCCGTCACAGCTCCACGAGGAGTTCGTCGACGCCCCGGATCACGTAGCCCGGCTTCCACACCGGTTCCGCCGCGAGGCGGAGCGAGGGCGCGCGGTGGAGGAGTTCCGCGAAGACCGCGGACAGCTCCACCCGCGCCAGCGGCGCGCCCAGGCAGTAGTGGATCCCCGCGCCGAAGGTGATGTGCGGGTTGTCCACGCGGGTCAGGTCCAGCACGTCGGCCGTCGGCCCGAACCGCGCCGGGTCCCGGTTCGCCGAGCCGAACAGCAGCGCCACCTCCGAGCCACGCGGGATCACCTGGCCGCCGACCTCGATGTCGTCCAGCACCCAGCGCTCGAACATCTGCAGCGGGGTGTCGTACCGCAGCAGTTCTTCCACAGCTGTGGACAACTTTTCGGGATCCGGCAGCACGCCCTCCCTGAGCAGCGTCCACCAGCCGTTGACCGTGGTGTTCACCGTGGCCTCGTGGCCCGCGTTCAGCAGCAGCACGCAGGTGGAGATCATCTCCTGCTCGGTCAGATCCTCCACGCCGATCAGCCCCGAGATCAGGTCGTCCCCCGGACTCTTCCGCCGCCGCTCGATCAACTCCCGCAGGTAGTCCGAGAACTCGATCGACGCCCGGACCGCCTGCCGGGCCGTCTCCTCCGAGGGATTCAGCTCGAACATCCCGCAGATCGCGGCCGACCAGGGCCGCAGCCGGCCCCGCTCCTCCTCTCCCTCCGGGATTCCCAGCATCTCGGCGATCACCGCGACCGGCAGCGGCTCGGCGACCTCCGCGAGCAGGTCCCCGCCGCCCCGCTCCACAAGGCCCCCGACCAGGCCGGCGGCGAGCCGGCGCACCGTCGGCACCAGGTTCTCCACCGTCCGCGGCGTGAACGCCTTGGAGACCAGCCGCCGGATCCGCGTGTGGTCCGCCCCCTCCAGGTCGAGCAGCCCGTGGTCGTTGAGCGTGTGGAACGGCTCGTGCGCCGCGTCCGGTGCCTCCCGTCCGAACTCCTCATGGGTGAAGCGGTGCGTGTACGTGCGCCCGAGCCGCCGGTCCCGCAGCAACGCCGACACGTCCTCGTAGTGCGGGATCAGCCACTGCCGGGTCGGCGCGTACCAGTGGGCGCGTCCGGTCGCCCGCAACTCGGCGTAGGCGGGGTAGGGGTCGGCGACGAACTCCGGTGACCAGGGGTCGAAAGCAACGTCCATGCCCGGACGCTACCCGCCCACCTGCACCAGCCTCGCCTCGTACGCGAACACCGCCGCCTGTGTCCGGTCCCGCAGGCCCAGCTTCACCAGGATCCGGCTCACATGCGTCTTGATGGTCGACTCGGCCACCACCAGGTGGTCCGCTATCTCCTGGTTGGACAGACCCTGCGCGATCAGCACGAGCACCTCCGTCTCCCGCTCGGTCAGATCCCCGATCTGCGAGAGCGCCGGCGGCCGGGGCGACCCGGCGGCCTTGGCGAACTCGGTGATCAGCCGCTTCGTCACCGTCGGCGCGAGCAGCGCCTCGCCCGCCGCGACCACCCGTACGCCCTCCGCCAGTTGCCGGGCCGAGGCGTCCTTCAGCAGGAAGCCCGAGGCCCCGGCGCGCAGCGCCTGGTACACGTACTCGTCGAGGTCGAAGGTCGTCAGGACCAGCACCTTCGCCTCCGGGTTCGACGCGACGATCTCCCGGGTCGCCTCGATGCCGTTCAGCTCCGGCATCCGGATGTCCATCAGCACCACGTCCGGCCGCAGTGCCGCCACCTGCGCGATCGCCTCCCGCCCGTTCACCGCCTCGCCGACGACCTCGATGTCCGGCATCGCGCCGAGCAGCACCGAGAAGCCCTCCCGGACCATCATCTGGTCGTCCACGATCAGCACTCCGATCACTGGCCGGCCTCCTCTCGCGGCACCGGGATGAACGCGGTCACCTCGTAGCCGCCGCTGTCCGTCTGCCCGGCGTCCATCTCACCGCCCAGCATCGTCACCCGCTCCCGCATCCCGGTGATCCCGTGCCCGGCCCCCGGCGACGGCTTGACCATCGCCACCGCCGGCCGCGCGTTCACCACGCGCAGCCCCAGACCGCCGAGCACATAGCTCACCTCGACCTTGGCGGACGCCCCCGAGGCGTGCCGGAGCACGTTGCTGAGCGCCTCCTGGACTATCCGGTACGCCGACAGTTCCACGCCCTGCGGCAGCTCGCGCACCGCACCCGTGACCGTCTTCTCCACGTCCAGCCCGGCCTCCCGCACGTTGCCGATCAGCCCGTCGAGATCGGCGAGCGTCGGCTGCGGGGCGTCGGGGGCCTCGTAGTCCTCCGCACGGACGACCCCGAGGACCCGGCGCAGCTCGGTCAGCGCCGCCACCGCGTTCTCCCGGATCGTGGCGAACGCCTGCTCCAGCTCCGGCGGCGGGTTCTCCACCCGGTACGGGGCGGCCTCCGCCTGGATGGCGACGACCGACATGTGGTGCGCGACCACGTCGTGCAGCTCGCGCGCGATGGTGGTGCGCTCCTCCAGCAGGGTCCGCTTCGACCGCTCGACGGCCGTCACGGACTGCTGGGCGGTGACCTCGGCGGCGGCCTGGCGGCGCACCTGGAGGACGGTCACGACGAGCAGCGCGAGCGCGGCGACGAACAGCAGCGGCACGGAGTCGCTCGTGCGTCCGATGCCGAGGAACGTCTCGGCGAACAGGGCGTAGCCGGCGGTCGCGGCCCACATCCAGGCGGCGGTGCGGGGGCGGGTGCGGGCGGCGACGACGGTCAGCACGAGGACGTGCGCGGCGAAGCCGTTCGGCGACCAGGGCCAGCCGTCGGGTGAGCCGATGACTCCGATGAACGGGGTCGCCAGGAGCGAGGCCCAGAAGGCGAACACCGGCCGGACGAGGGTGAGCAGCACGATCCCGGCGGGAATCGCGGCGATCCCGAGCGCCATGGCCCCGGTGCCGCTGATCGCGCCGAGGCCGATCAGGAAGACCATGAAGGCGCCCCAGGCCACCGCGGCGTGCGGAAGGTACCCGGTGTAGGCACGTATGCCCTCCGGAAGGTGCCGGGTGAGGCCGCGGTCGACGTCCATCCGCGGCAGCGGCCGGTACGCGAAGGCGTTGTGGAAGAGGTCCTCGCGCAGTCCGCCGAGCGCGCCCATGGCCAGGCGGAACTCGGGGCTGCGCTTGTCGTCGAGTGGAATGCGCGTCGTCTCGGTCACGTCAGCCAAGGTACGGGCGGTGCGGGGGTCGGGTCGTCCGGCTGAATGCGGATCCTTCGCCCTCCGTCGCAGGTACTACACGGACGACTGACGCCGGTCGGCGGCCGGTCGGTCGGCCGCCGGTACCCCGGGCCGCTAGTAGCCCGCGGGCCGCACCAGACCCGTCTCGTACGCGAAGACCGCCGCCTGTGTGCGGTCCCGGAGGCCCAGCTTCACCAGGATCCGGCCCACGTGCGTCTTCACCGTCTGCTCGGCCACCACCAACTGCCGCGCGATCTCCGCGTTCGACAGGCCCTGCGCGATCAGCGCGAGCACCTCCGTCTCCCGCTCCGTCAGCTCCCCCACCCGCCGCATCAGCGGCACGCGGGGCGCCTCACCGCTCAGCCGGGAGAACTCGGCGATCAGCCGCCGGGTGATCCCCGGGGACAGCAGCGCCTCCCCGGCCGCCACGACCCGGACCGCCTCCGCCAACTGGTCGGCCGAGGCGTCCTTGAGGAGGAATCCGGACGCGCCTGCGCGCAGCGCCTCGTAGACGTACTCGTCGAGGTCGAAGGTGGTCAGCACCAGAACGCGTATGCCGGGGTGGGCCGCGGTGATCCGGCGCGTCGCCTCGATGCCGCCGAGCTCCGGCATCCGGATGTCCATCAGGACCACGTCCGGCAGCGTCTCGGCCACCCGTGCGACGGCGTCGAGGCCGTCCACCGCCTGGCCGACGACCTCCAGGCCCGGCTCGGCGTTCAGCAGCACCGTGAAACCCTGCCGGACCATCATCTGGTCGTCGGCTATCAGCACCCGGATCGTCCCGGCCGTCATGCTCTCTCCCCCTCCGTCGGCAGGAACGCCGACACCTCGTAACCGCCGTCGGGCGTCGGCCCGGTGGCCAGTTCCCCGCCCAGCATGGCGGTCCGCTCACGCATGCCCAGCAGCCCGTGCCCGGCGCCGGCGCCCACCCCGGCTCCCTTCCGCACCCGACTCCCCTGCGTGCCCGCCGTGTTGGTGACGCGGACCCGCAGCCCCGGCGCGGAGTAGGAGAGTTCCACCCGCGCGGTACCACCCGGCGCGTGCCGGAGCGCGTTGCTCAGCGCCTCCTGGACGATCCGGTACGCCGAGAGTTCCACGCCCGGCGTCGCGGCCCGCCGCTCCCCGACGACCTCGGAGGTCACGTCGAGCCCTGCCGCGCGCGCGTTGTCGAGCAGGGCGTCGAGCCGGTCGAGGGTCGGCAGCGGGGCCTGCGGCGCCGCCTCCGCCGTCCCGTTCGCCTCCTCCGCGCGGAGGACCCCGAGGACGCGGCGGAGTTCGGTGAGCGCGTCGACCGCGTTCCGGCGTATGGCCGCCAGGTTCTCCCGCAGCTCCTCCGGTGGATCCTCGACGAGGTGTGGGGCGACCTGCGCCTGGATGGAGATCACCGACATGTGGTGGGCGACGACGTCGTGCAGCTCGCGCGCTATCCGGCTGCGCTCCTCCAGGATCGTGCGGCGGGTGCGTTCCTCCGCCGTCAGCACCTCCTGCTCGACGAGGCGGACCCCGGCCACGCGCCGGCCGCGCATCGACGCGCCGACGAGGACCACGACCGCGAACGCCAGGGCTGCCGAGGACGCCGTCTGCATGTGCGGGTGGTCTCCGGTGAGCGCTTCGAGCACCGGACCCACGAGCAGGCTGAGCATCAGTGCCTGGGCCGCGACCCGGACCCGGACCCGAAGGGCGAGCAGCAGCAGGACCAGGGCGTGGGCCAGTATCCCGCCGACCGGCCAGGGCCAGGGCCCGTCCCGGAGCCACGGCCACATCGGCACCCCGTCCTCGGTGGCGTACGTCTTCGACAGCACCGCGACCACGACGGCGAGGGTCAGCGAGAACCACAGCGCGTTCAGCGGACGGAAGAGCGCCAGCAGGACGCAGCCGGACTGCGCGGCGACGAGCACGACCGCACCGGCCGCGCTCACGCCCAGACGGGCCGTCAGTTCCTTGAGCTCGTAAGACGCGAGCAGCGCGGCCGTCAGCAGCACCAGTCCGTGCGGCATCCACCGCACCCAGCGCAGCAGCAGGGGTCCGCGCGGCCCGCTCAGCGGCGGCAGCGGGTCGGGTCCGGTCGCGCCGAGATCGGCGCGCAGCACTCGACGCACCTCGGCCGCGATCGTCCGGCCGTCCCCCCTAGGCACGGTGCATCTCCCTCCTCCGGAGGACGGGAGGCGAAGAGGCACCGCCCTTCGGACTCCCGCCCCGCACCCGCGACCCGACTCGCTCCCCCGGCCTCACTCGCTCCCCCGATCCGCCCCGCACCCGTGAACCGCCCCGCACCCGTGACCCGCCCCGCTCCCCCGTCTCGTACGCCCGGAAGGCCGTCCAGCACACCGCCAGCGCCAGCGCGAAAACCGGCAGCCAGGCCAAGCGTGCCAGTATCCAGCCCGCGTCGTCCGGCACCGTGTGCAGCCCGGCCAGCGGCCGGCCGGCCAGCAGGCCCGTCGCGGTGACCGCCATCATCGCCGTCTGGTGCCACAGGAACACCGTCATCGCCGACACGTTGAGCAGCGCGATCGCCGCCCACGCCAGGGGCCTGCGCATCGCCCGGCGCAGCGGTCCGAGCAGGAGTAGCGCGAGACCGCACTGCGCGAGCCCGAAGCAGACGGCGGCGAGCGTCGGCGGGCTGAGGTTGGACACCTCGGCCCCCGGGACGCCGACCATCGACGCGGGATAGCCGCACCCGGCCACCAGGGCGGCGGTCACCGCCGCGCCGGACACCAGCAGGATCCACCCGGCCCGCCGGCTCAGTTCGCCGCGCGCCCACAGCGCACCGAGCGTGTACGGGACGAGCCAGCCGGCCGCCACGTTGATCCAGCCGAGTTCCTGCGGACCGTCGAACCCGAACCGGATCAGGTCCACATGGGCCACGACCGCGAGCGCCCACAGCGGGTGGAGCCGGACGAGCAGCGGGGTCGCGGCGGTCAGGGCGGCGAACACCAGCAGGAACCAGAGCGGGGAGAGCACCAGTTTCCCCAGGGTGTGGACGGTCTGCGGCTCCGCCCCGGCGAGCAGCATCAGGGCCGCCGCCACCGTCCACAGCACGAGCACCGCGACGACCGGACGGAACAGCCGCGCCAGGCGGGCCGTCAGCCAGGCCCGGTACGGCGTGCCGCGCTCCCGGGCGGCGAGGTGGCTGCGCACCCCGACATGACCGCCGACGAAGAAGAACACCGCCAGCGTCTGGAACACCCAGGAGATCGGGGTGAGTTCGGGAAGGTGCTGGAGCGGGCTCGCGGTCCGCAGGGTGCCGGTGTCGGCGACGAGCGCGGTGACCAGCCAGTGCCCCAGGACCACCCCGAGGATGGCCAGGGCCCTCAAGGCGTCGACGGCCCGGTCGCGCCCGGGCGGGGTCGCCTCGTCGATCCGCCGCGCCGCGTCACGAACGGCCGCCGCAACGCCTCGCCCAGGCCAGCGAACGGCCGCCGCAACGCCTCGCCCAGGCCCACGGACGCTCGCCGCCACGCCTCGCCCCCGCACACGATCGGTCGCCATCACGCCACGTCCCCCTTCACGATCCGGGCGATGCTGCGCAGCGGCACCGTCCCCGCCTCCAGGTAGTCGCCGTGCCCGCCGTCCCCGGCGGCGAACGGCCGCGCGCCGAAGGATGGTTCGGACGGGTCCGGGCCGAGCCCGAGCTTCGTGCCGAACACCTCGACGTCCACGTGCGGCACCCGCGCGATCCAGTCGTCCGCGCCCCGCCCGACCCACACCCGCGCCGCGGTCCCGAGCCCCGCGGCCGTGTCGGCGCCGGTGCCGGGGCTGCCGTACAGAACGAGGTCGGTGACGTCGAGGCCGCGCGCGGCCCGGCCGCAGACCACGGACCCGTACGAATGGCAGAGCGCGGACATCCGCGCGTCCGGGTTGAAGGACCTCAGCAGGCCCATGAACGCCCGGAGTTCCGGCGCGGCCTCGTCGGCCCGGCCCGGAGTGAGCACCTCCGGGCCGACCGTTTCGGGGGTGTCGTAGCCGAGCCAGGCGACCACCGCCGCGTCCGGTCCGAGCTCCGCGCTCAGCGCGGCCGCGCCGCGCCTGAACCGGCCGCCGTACGTGTCGAGGTTGACGTCCGAGCCGGGGACCAGCACGGCGATCCGCCGGGCCCGCTCCAGGTCGCCGAACACCTCGACGATCCGCCCGGTGCCGTGCCCGTCGAAGGCGAGCAGCCGGCGGTCGGCGGCGGCCAGGGCGCGCAGTCGCCCGGCGCGCCTGCGGTCGCCGTGCGCCTCGGCCGTGCGTGCGGCCTCGGCGACGGCGACCCGGTTGGCCGCGTACCGCGCCTGTGGGGTGTCGCCCGCGTCGAACACGACGGCGGCGGGCGCGGGGATCCCCGCCCGGGTCGCCGCACCGGACACCGGAACGGCGACCGCGGCGACGACGAGCGAGGCGAGCAGCGTGCGACGGAGCCGGTTCGTGTTCATGCCCCGAAGCTACGAACCGGCCCTGGTAGCGGGCATCACACCAGGGGGGACACTTCCCACGTAGCTCTCAGGTATGACGGGTACGACTCCCGGCCGCCTCAACTGCCGTTCCGTAGCACCCGACTGTCGACCCGGGACGTACGACCCCGGGTCAGATCCGCTCCATCACCATGCCAGTTGGGCGATCTCCTCCGCGACGACCGCGCACGCGTCCGCCGCCGGATCGATCAGCGGGAAGTGGCCGATGTCCTCCAGAAGGGTCAGCCCCACCGTCTCGCCGGCCTTCGCCGCCGCCTCCACGTACGCGTCCGCGACCTCCGCCGGCACCACGATGTCCTCGCGGCCCTGCACGATCGTGGTCGCGATCCCCGTCGGCAGCAGCGCGGCCGGATCCGCGTACGGCATCCGGCCCTCAGCCTCCGCCTCGCCGCCGAGCAGCTGGGTCACCGCGCCGCCGCACACGTCCAGTTCCACGGCCCGCGCGAAGTGCCCGATCGGGGCGAGGGCGACGACACCGCGCAGCGCCGGCGCGGCGGGCAGCCGCCACGGCGAGCCCTGCGGAAGGACGTGCCGGGCCGCGGCCCACAGGGCCAGATGCCCGCCCGCCGAGTGCCCGGTGAGCACGATCCTGCGCGGGTCGGCCTGCGGCAGGTGCGCGGCGGCGAGGTCCGGTACGGCGTCCAGCGCGGCGGCCACGTCGTCGAAGGTCTCCGGCCAGCGGCCGGCGACCGGCGCCGTGCCGCCCTGCCGGGGGATGTCGCTGCCGCGTCGGTACTCGACGCTGGCGACGGCGAAGCCGTGGCGCGCCAGAAAGTCCACGAAAGGGGTCAGGTGCTGCCGGTCGTAGGGTGCCCGCCACGCTCCGCCGTGCAGCGCGACGACGAGCGGGGCCTGCTGTCTGCCGTCGCGCGGGGCGTAGAAGTCGACGACCTGGTCCGGGTGTTCGCCGTACGGGGCGGACGCGTCAGGGGCGACGGCCGGGTGCGAGAAGGCCGATGCTTCTTCGGCGGCGTCGCGTGCGGCGGGATCCGGCATGGCTGTGCCAACCTCTCGGGGACGGGGCCGAATCGGCCTGACCTGCGGGGACGGTACCAAAAGCAACACCCCCGCAGATCAGGCGATCATCAGGCCATCAAGCCATCAGACGGTCACGCCGTCAGGCCGCGACGCCCAGGTCGGTGACGACCTCCGCCAGCACCCGCGCCGCCCGCTCGGCGTCCGCGAAGCCGACGTACAGCGGCGTGAAGCCGAAGCGCAGCACGTCCGGCCTGCGCAGATCGCCGACGACGCCGCGCGCGATCAGCTCCGCCATCACCGCAGGGGCCGCGTCGCAGCGCAGCGCCACCTGACTGCCCCGTTCGGCGTGCGCCGCGGGCGTCAGCGACTCGACCACGCCGTCCGGCACGTACCCCCGGACGCACTCCAGGAAGAAGTCCGTCAGGGCGAGCGACTTGGCGCGCACGTCCTCGATCGCCACCCCGTCCCACACGTCGAGCGCCGACTCCAGGGCCAGCATCGACAGGATGTCGGGAGTGCCGACCCGGCCGCGCGCCGCGCCGTCCGCCGCCGCGTAGCCGGGCGTCATGCCGAACGGGTCGGCGTGCGAGTTCCAGCCGGGCAGCGGCGAATCGAAGACGCCCTGGTGCCGCTCGGCGACGTACAGGTACGCGGGCGAGCCGGGACCGCCGTTCAAGTACTTGTACGTGCAGCCGACCGCCAGGTCGACGCCGTGCGTGTCCAGGCCGACCGGCAGCGCGCCGGCGCTGTGGCACAGGTCCCAGACGGCCAGCGCGCCGGCCGCCCGCACGGCGGCGGTGATGCCGGGCAGGTCGTGCAGTCGGCCGGTGCGGAAGTCCACGTGGTTGACCAGGGCGGCGGCGGTACGCGGCCCGACGGCGCCGGCCACCTCGGCCGGCGCGACGGGCACGATCCGGCGCCCGGTCATGCGGGCCGCGGACTCGGCGATGTACCCGTCCGTGGGAAAGGTCGTCGCGTCGACGAGGATCTCGTCGCGCTCCTCCCCGGCCAGCCGGGCGGCGGCCACGACGGCCTTGAAGACGTTCACGCTGGTCGAGTCGCCGACGACGATCTGCCCGGGGGCCGCGCCGACGAGCGGGGCTATCCGGTCGCCGGTCCGCTCGGGGGCCGTCCACCAGCCGCTCTCGTCCCACGAGCGGATGCGCAGCGCGCCCCACTCACGGGTGATGACGTCGGCCATGCGGGCCGGGACGTGCGCGGGCAGCGCGCCCAGCGAGTTCCCGTCCAGGTACACGGCGGCGTCGAGGGCGAACAGCTCGCGGCGCTTGGCCAGCGGGTCCTCGGAGTCAAGGCGCAGCGCGGTCTCGCGCAAGGTCTCAGACATGGCTGCGCGCCGTCCACAGCTCGGGGAACACGTTCTTCTGCGCCCGCTTCTCCAGCCAGGCCACGCCCGCCGAACCGCCGGTGCCGGTCTTCGAGCCCATGGCCCGCCGGGTGGCGACCAGGTGGTCGTTGCGCCAGCGCCAGACCAGTTCGGCGACGTCGCTGAGCGCCTCGCCGAGCCGCACCAGCTCACCGTTCTGGTCGGGGTCGGCGTAGATACCGGCCCAGACCGTCTCGACCTCGGGCGAGGGCTCGTAGCGCAGCGCCAGGTCGCGGCCGAGGACCGCGTCCGGCACCGGCAGCCCGCGCCGGGCGAGGAGCCGCAGCACCTCGTCGTACAGGCTCGGCTCCTGCAGCGCCTTCTCCAGCTCGGCGTGCACGCGCGGCGCGCCGCGGTGCGGCACCAGCATGGACGCGGACTTCTCGCCGAGCAGGAACTCCATCCGCCGGTACATCGCCGACTGGAAGCCGGAGCCCTCGCCGAGGGCGCCGCGGTAGGCGTTGAACTGTGCCGGGGTGAGCTGGGCGAGCGGCCGCCAGGAGTGGTTCAGGGCCTCCAGCTCGCGCACGGAGCGCTTGAGCGCGTCCAGCGCCACCGGGATCCGGTCCTCGCGCAGGGCGCGGCTCGCGGTCTCCCACTCGTGGACGATCACGGTGAACCACAGCTCCATGACCTGGGTCGTGACCAGGAAGACCATCTCGCCCGGATCGTCGGAGCGGAGGTGCTGGAGGTGGGTGAGAACGTCCGCCTGGACGTAGTCCTCGTACGGCGTGGTGCCCGCGAAGTCGAGGTTCGGGTCATCGACCGAACCGGCTCCGGAGGCATCGGGGAAAGTAGACATTTCTGTCTCCTCGATACGTACTTCCGGGTAGCGGTCCGCTCCTTCCGTGTGACGACGGAGCCCCGGTCCCCTCGGGGCGCACACGACTTCGTGTACGTCCCACGCGCATCATGGCACGACTGGGCCCGTGATGTAGCTCCCGTCTTCGTCATACGGATATGCGTTCGAACGGCAGCCGTTCAGGCCCTTGATCTGCTGCTGCATCACCGGCGCGAGTTTGCCCGGACCCGGGCAGCTCATGTGCTGCCGGATGCCGATCTCGTGCCCGACCTCGTGGTTGATGATCAGGTGCCGGTACTCGGAGGGCGGCCCGGCGAAGGTCGGGGAGCCGAGCATCCAGCGCTTCAGGTTCACCACGACGCCCTGCGTGGTCTCGCAGTTCAGCTCGCCGTGCGTGTTGAGACCCTGTGCCAGGCACAGCCGGTCGGCGGTGTCCGGGGTGGCGATCCGGATGACGAAGTCGGCGTTCTCCGAGACCAGCTGGAACCGGCCTCGGCCGTGCGCGGCCCAGCCCTGCGGGTGGGCCAGGATCTCCTGGATCTCCTTCGCCGCCTCGCGCGCGGAGATGTCGATGCCGTCCTCGACCTGGACCCGGTAGCGGCGCAGCGTCCCGGAGCCGACCGCGTCGCCGGCGGCCTGGGCGGTGGTGAACGTGCCGGCGCCGGACTTCGGCACGGTCGTCTTCTTCGGCGAGGGCGAGGGCGACGGCTTGGGCTTCGGGGTGGGCGTCGGGCTCGGACTCGGGCGGGGGCTCGCGACCCGCTTCGGGGTGGGCGTCCGGGTCGGCTCCGGGGCCGCCGACGCCCCGGTCTCCCGCGCGTTCTTCCAGTACGCCAGCGCCGCGCCCCCCGCGAACGTCATGCCGATCAGCGCGACGGCGAGCAGCATCACCCGCGCCACGGGACGGCGTCTGTTCCGGGCCCGGCGACGCCCCTGAGCACGCCGGCGTCCCCGTGAACCGGCACCACGCTTGCCCACGACAGATTTCCCCCCTGCGCCGGCCTCGTGGGCCGGATGGTCAATTCGATGGTGCGTGCGATCGTACCGGCCGCCCCTGTCGCCCCCCGGCTCCCCGCGTGGCGCGCGGCGGGTCCCGCCGCGCGCCTCACCGGAGGTCGGTCGTCAGTTCAGCGTGTCGGCCGCGGTGGCCGAGGAGTCGCGCAGGAACGTCGAGCAGCGCTCGTACTCGTGCTGCTCGCCGATCGCCTGCGCGGCCCGCGCCAGCGCGTGCAGCGCCCGCAGGAAGCCGCGGTTCGGCTCGTGCTCCCACGGCACCGGGCCGTGGCCCTTCCAGCCGCTGCGGCGCAGCGCGTCGAGGCCGCGGTGGTAGCCGGTCCGGGCGTAGGCGTACGACTCGACGACGCGGCCGCCCTCGAACGCCTCGTCGGCGAGCTGCGCCCAGGCCAGCGAGGAGGTCGGGTACTTCGCGGCGACGTCCGCCGGAGCGGTGCCTGCGGCGAGCAGCTCGCGCGGCTCGGGCTCGTCGGGCAGGTGGGTGGGGGCGGGTCCCCCCAGCAGGTTCTCGTGGATGGCCATGAGGCCAAGTCTGCCTCAGGACCCCGCGGCGCCTCGGGCGACGCCCCTGTCACTCCTGCCTCAGGCCCCCGGGGGGCCTGCACCGCCCACGCCTCAGGACCCCGCGGCGTCCGGGGCGGGGCCCTGGTCGCCCGTGCCGCCGCGTGCGTCGCCCGGGTCCAGCGGGGGCGCGGTGACGCCGCAGTGGACCTTGCAGTCGGGGTGGCAGCCGGCAGGCTTCGGCTCGCGGATCGTCGCCCAGGCCAGCGCCGCGCCCGCCACCAGCAGCCCGGCGCACATCGGCATCGCGCGGCGGAAGGTCTCCCCGAACTCCTCGGCCGAGCGGTACGCCTCCGGCCCCATGCCGGCGAGCAGGGGCAGCGCGGCCACCGCGAGCAGGCCCGCCGCCCGCGCCGCCGCGTTGTTGATCCCGCTGGCCAGACCCGCCCGCGCGACGTCCACGGAGGACAGAACGGTCGCGGTGAGCGGCGCCACCAGGGTCGTCATGCCGAGCCCCAGCACCAGCATCGCGGGCAGCACGTCGAGTACGTACGAGGCGTCCTCGCCGACCCGCAGCATCAGCAGCATCCCCGCCGCGCACAGCAGCGGGCCGACGGTCAGCGGGATCCGCGGCCCGATCCGCTCGCCGAGCTCCCCGGCCCGCGCGGAGAGCAGCAGCATCAGCACGGTCGTCGGCAGCAGCGCGGTGCCCGCGCCGAGCGCGGAGTACCCGGAGACCACCTGGAGCTGGAGCGCCGCGAGGAAGAAGAAGCCGCCGAACGCCGCGTACACGCACAGGGTGACCAGGTTGACCGCGGTGAACAACCGCGAGGAGAAGATCGACAGCGGCAGCATCGGATGGGCGGTGCGCCGTTCGACGGCCACGAACGCGACCCCGACCACCACGCCGCTGATCCCCGCGGCCCAGCTCTCCCCGATGAACCCGTACGTGATCAGGGCCAGCGACGCCGCGCCGAGCAGCGCGCCCGGGATGTCGAACCGCCCGTGGTCCGCCTCCGAGTCCCTGGTCTCGGGGACGTGGCGCAGCGCGATCGGCACGCAGAGGGCGGCAAGCGGCACGTTCAGCAGGAACACCCAGCGCCAGCCGGGCCCGTCGACCAGCCATCCGCCCACGAACGGCCCGACCGCCGCGCCCACCCCGCCGAATCCGGACCACAGGCCGACCGCCCGCGCCCGGTCGTCGGGGTGGAAGCTCGCCTGGAGGATCGCGAGGGAGCCGGGGGTGAGCAGGGCACCGCCGACGCCCTGCAGGGCGCGGGCGGCGATCAGGACGCCCGCGTTCGGCGCGACCCCGCACAGCAGCGAGGCCAGGGCGAACCACACCACACCGATGAGGAACACCCGCCGGCGCCCGTACCGGTCGCCGAGCGCCCCGCCCAGCAGGATCAGCCCGGCGAGGGTGAGCATGTAGGCGTTGACGGTCCACTGGAGGGCCGCCATGTCGGTGCCGAGGTCCTCCCCGATGTGGGGCAGGGCGACGTTGACGACGGTGGAGTCGAGCAGCACCATCCCGGACCCGAGCACCGTCACGAAGACGACCCAGCGCCCGGCGCGGGACTTCAGCCGCATCTCCATACCGGCCATCCTCGCGTACGCCGACGGGCCCGGCACCAGGAAGGTGCCGGGCCCGTCGGCGTGTGGCAACGCGTCGTCACGTACGAGACGCGTCGTCACGTACGCGCGGAACGACTACTTCAGGCGGGTGCCCGTGGAGCGCAGCGCCGCGCAGGCCTCGACCACGCGCGCGGCCATGCTCGCCTCGGCCAGCTTGCCCCAGGTCCGCGGGTCGTAGGTCGACTTCTTGCCGACCTCGCCGTCGACCTTCAGGACGCCGTCGTAGTTCTTGAACATGTGGTCCGCGACCGGACGCGTGAAGGCGTACTGGGTGTCGGTGTCGATGTTCATCTTGACGACGCCGTTCTCCAGGGCGGTGGAGATCTCCTCCTGCGAGGAGCCGGAGCCACCGTGGAAGACGAAGTCGAACGGGGAGACCTTGCCGAACTTCTCGGCGACGCCCGCCTGCAGGTCCTTCAGCAGCTCGGGACGGAGCACGACGTTGCCCGGCTTGTAGACGCCGTGCACGTTGCCGAAGGAGGCGGCCAGCAGGTAGCGGCCCTTCTCGCCCAGGCCCAGGGCCTCGGCGGTACGGATCGCGTCGTCGACGGTGGTGTACAGCTCGTCGTTGATCTCGTGGGTGACGCCGTCCTCCTCGCCACCGGTCGGGGTGATCTCGACCTCGAGGATGATCTTGGCGGCGGCGGCCTTCGCGAGCAGCTCCTGGCCGATGGCCAGGTTGTCCGCGAGGGTCTCGGCGGAGCCGTCCCACATGTGCGACTGGAACAGCGGGTTGTCGCCGCGGGCGACGCGCTCGGCAGAGATGTCGAGCAGCGGACGGACGTAGCCGTCCAGCTTGTCCTTCGGGCAGTGGTCGGTGTGCAGAGCCACCGTGATGTCGTACTTCGCAGCGACGATGTGCGCGAACTCGGCCAGGGCGACGGCGCCGGTGACCATGTCCTTCTTGTGCTGGCCACCCAGGAACTCGGCGCCACCGGTCGAGATCTGGATGATGCCGTCGCTCTCGGCCTCCGCGAAACCGCGCAGCGCAGCGTGGAGCGTCTGGGACGAGGTGACATTGATGGCCGGGTAGGCGAACTTGCCTGCCTTCGCCCGGTCGAGCATCTCGTTGTAGACCTCGGGGGTTGCGATGGGCATTCGTCCGCTCCTTGTGATGTGCGGGGATGTGTGGTGCTTAGCCCTGACCTGGGGGCGACGTCATCGTCGGGGCCCATCTTTCCAGACTCTTGACCTCCCCTTACAGGTCAGGGCGGAGCGTTTCACGTGAAACACTCCGCCCTGACCGAAACCTGCAGGTCACACTCTTGATCAGCCGAGATCCAGCTCGTCGAGCGCGAAGGCGTACAGGTACGGCACGCCCGCCGTACCGCTGATCTTCTCGCCGGCGCCGGTGGCCCGGTCGACGATCGTGGCGACGGCCACGACCTCGGCGCCCGCGGCGCGCGCGGCCTCGACGGCCGTCAGGGGCGAACCGCCGGTGGTGGAGGTGTCCTCGACGACCAGGACCCGGCGGCCCTTGATGTCCGGACCCTCGACCTGGCGCTGCATGCCGTGCGCCTTGGCGGCCTTGCGGACCACGAAGGCGTCCAGGCGGCGGCCCCGGGAGGCGGCCGCGTGCAGCATCGACGTCGCGACCGGGTCGGCGCCCAGGGTGAGCCCGCCGACCGCGTCGAAGTCCAGGTCGGCGGTCAGGTCGAGCATGACCTGACCGACCAGCGGCGCGGCGGAACCGTCCAGCGTGATCCGGCGCAGGTCCACGTAGTAATCGGCTTCCAGACCCGAGGAGAGGGTCACCTTGCCGTGCACCACGGCCTTGTCCTTGATCTGCTGGAGCAGCTCAGCGCGTACGTCAGTCATGGTCATGAGCTTAAAGCCGCCGCCAGGCGATGGTCGCCGTGATCTCCAGCGGATCGATGAGGGTGACGAGGCGCGGGTGGGTGTTGAGGCCGTTCGGCGGACCGGACTGCGGCTCGACGCAGACCGCGGCCTCCTGCTCGTCGTAGATCACCACCCACTCGTCGCGGCTGGTGATCTTGACCTCGAACCGCTCCGGCCAGGTGAGGGTCACGTCGACGCCGCCGGGCATGCCGAAGCAGTCGTCCCACAGACCCGGAATGGGGTATCCCCTGCTCGAACGAAGTTGAGAGCTCGGGGAAGGGTCGATTCTGCGGCCGGTGGGCAGGTGGTCGTCGCCGCGCTCCTCCTGCCAGCCGGCCGTGAAGTCGATACGGACCGGGGCCGACGGGCCGTCGGGGCCGTCGAGGACGCGGTTGAACCAGGGGTGCCAGCCGGCCTGCGCCGGGAAGGACTCGCCCGCGGTCTCGACGCCCATCCGCAGGGTCAGCGTGTCCTCGGCGAGCTCGAAGGTCTGGGTGACCCGGCCCGCGTACGGCCAGGGCGCGACCAGGTCGTACGTGAACGCCGCAGTGCGCTCGTCGGCCTCGGCCCGCCGCCAGGCGCCGTCGCGGACGGTGCCGTGGATGGCGTGCGGCGGGGCGTTCAGCGGCAGCTGGTGCTTGTCGGCGCCGTCGCGGAACTCGCCGTTCGCCACCCGCCCGCACCATGGAGCCATCGGGAAACTGCCGTACCGCTCGCCCTGGCGCAGGAGTTCGGTGCCGCCGATGCGCAGGCCCGCGATGCGGCAGCCGTTGTCGGGGTCGATGGTCAACTCGGCGTCGCCCGCCGTCAGTCGCGTCTGCATGCTCACAGCCCCGACCTTAGGCGGTGTCAGCGACGGCGGCGCAGGGCACGTCCGACGACGACCGCCGAGGCGAGGGCGAGGGCCGCGGCGGGGGCGACCCATCGGAGTGTGGCCCCGGCCCGGGCGGTCTCCGGCGCGGGCACCGGGGCGTACCGGCCGCGCGGCGGCGCGTGGTCGACCTCCTCGGCACTGCGGCCGATCATGGTCCGCCGGGCGTGCGCGGCCTCGGCGGGAGGACCGACGAAGTCCGGCGCGGCGGTCTCGGCGTCGGGCTCGTCGCCGACGAGCGGTTCGAGGGGCTCGAGGGGCTCGACGGACGGCGGAGGTACGGGCAGGTCGTGGCCGGCCGCGGGCGGCGCACCGGCCTCCGCGTCCCCGGACTCCTCAGCGGCGTCCGCCCCCTCGTCGTCGGCCTCGGCCTGACGCGCCGCAGCCTCCTCCGCCCGCTCCGCCTCGGCGCCCAGGGCCGCCGCGAACCGGTCGAGCAGGCGCCGGGCCGCCGCGTCGACGGTGTCGGCCGGCAGCTCCACGAGTCGGCCCTCCGCCCCGGCCGTCCCGCTGAACGCGAGCGTGGCGCCTTCCTCCGTCGGGGTGAGCCGGAGCGTCAGCGCGAGCTTCACCGAGCCCGAACCGCGCGCCTCCGTACCCTCGCCCTCGACCGTCCAGGCGTCGCCGCGCCCGGCGAGCCGCAGCGCGCCGCGGTACGTGATGGTGTGGCCGCCCACCCGGATCCTCAGCCGGCCGGCCAACGGACCGGCGTCCGCGTCGGCGTCCTGCTGGAGCCCGGGCACGCAGCGCGCCACCCGGGCGGGGTCCGCCAGCGTCCCGCGCAGCAGTTCGGTCGTGACCGGAACGAACACCTCATGCTCCATGGAAGCCGAGCCTACTCAGACCGCCCGCCGCCGTCTTCGCTTTGCGCGCCGCGTCCGTCGCGCCCCTCCCTCCCCTCCGTCGTCTCCCGGCGGTCATCCGCCGTACCGCGGATGCACCAGCGTGGACGGCGGCAGCGGGCGCGGGCCCCGGGTGCGCTCGACGCGGCGGGCGCCGGACGCCAGCGCCCGCGCGGTCAGGGACTGCAGGTGCGGCGCCTCGGACGGGAGAGCCAGGGCAGGCGGCCGAGCGGCGGCCGAGGCCAGCACGAAGCCCCAGTCGTGCGGCGCCTCGCCCCGCCCGCCGGAGGCACGTTCGCCGGAGGCACGGCCGCCGGCCCGGGAGCCCGTGCCGAACGCGCCGTACGCACGGGTGGCGAGGCCCGCCGAGCGGAGCGTCGCCTCGACGGTCCAGTACGGCCCGGGGCGCGCCGTCGCCGAGCCCGCGTGCACCGCCATCCGCCCGCCCGGTGCGAGGACACGGGCGGCGAGCCCGTAGAACTCCTCCGAGTACAGCTTCGTGCTCGCGGTGATCCCGGGGTCGGGCAGGTCCGAGACGACGACGTCGTACCGTCCGGCGGCCCGCGCGGCCTCGGCGCGCAGCCGGCGGAACGCGTCCGCGTACACCACCCGCACCCGCGGGTCGGCGTACGCCTCGCCGTTGAGCGCGGTGAGTTCGGGAGAGGTCCGGGCGAGCCGGACGACGCCGGGGTCGAGTTCGACGACGGTCACCGAGGTGACGTCGGGGTAGCGCAGCACCTCGCGGGCGGCGAGTCCGTCGCCACCGCCGAGGATCAGGACGCGGGACCGCGGCCCGTTCATCGCCGGGTGGACGAGCGCCTCGGGGTACAGGTGCGCGTCGCCGCCGCCCGTACGGAAGGTGCCGTTCATGAACAGCGCGGCCGGGCCGCCCCGTTCACCGGTGACCACGACCTCCTGGAGGTCGGTCCGTGCGGCGACACGCACGCTGTCCCCGTACACGGCCTGCCGCGCGGCCCGTTCGAAGTCGTCGACGAGGACCGTCGCGGTGGCCAGGACGGCCAGCACGCCCACGTTCACGGCGAGCAGCATCGCGCGTGTGCGGGACGTGAGGTCGTGCCGGAAGAGCCAGAGCACCAGCGCGCCGCCGGCCACCGCGTTCACGGCGCCCGTCACCAGCGCGCCGGTGAGCTGGCCGAGCCAGGGCAGCAGCAGGAACGGGAAGGCGAGTCCGCCGACCAGCGCGCCCACGTAGTCGGCGGCGAACAGGTCCGCGACCGTGCCGGCGGCGTCGTCCGTCCCGTCGGCGGACCGCCGACGGGACCCGCGCCCCCGGCCGCCCGGGCCCGTCGGACCGCCCGCACCCGCCCGGCCGCCCGCACCCGCCTTGTACGCCCGGCCGCCCTCCCCGGACCCGTACGACGTCTCGGCGCGCTGGATCAGCGCCATGAGCAGCGGGATCTCCGCACCGATCAGCACGCCGATGGCCAGCGAGAACGCCACCAGCACGTAACGGGCCTCGCCGAGCCAGGCGAAGGCCGCGTACAGCACGAGCGCCGAGCAGCCGCCGATGAGCGCGAGCCCCGCCTCGACCAGGCCGAAGCCGACGGCCGCGCGGCAGCGCAGCCGCTTGGCGAGCAGCGACCCGACCCCCATCGCGAAGACCATGACGGACAGCACGACGGACGCCTGGGTGACCGAGTCGCCGATCAAGTAGGAGGCGAGGGCGACGAGTTCGAGCTCGTAGACGAGTCCGCAGGCGGCGCAGACGAAGACGACCGCGAGAACCCGGTACCGCACCTCCCGCGGCCGCACCGGCGACGGGCGCGGGTGCCGCCGCTCCACGAGCTCGGGCAGCCGCGCCGCGGGTTTGGGCGACAGGGACACGGGCGGGTCGATCATGTTCGTAACGCTACGTCACACATGCGGAGCAAATTGTCACCCACAAGAGTGCAATGGCCGAGTTCGCCGCACGGCGCGGCAAAGAGCTCGCACCGCGCGTCGGAGAGCTCTCACGGCGCATCAAGCGCTCGCACGGCGCGTCTAGAGCTCGCACGGCGCGGCTCGCGGACTCAGGACGCGGCAGGCGTCCGGGCGCCGATCCGCGTCCGGGTCACCACCAACTGTCCTTCCTGCGGGTACGCGTGCCAGGTGCGCCAGCGCACCTGGCCCTCGTGCCGCTGCGCCAGCATCGCGGTGAACGCGTGCGGCGAGCCCGGAAACGTTCCGGCGAGGCCGTTGGGGTGGTCGGCGACGAGGGCGAGCAGCTCCTGCGCGCGGCCCGCGAACGAGCCCTGGGAGAGGGTCTCGACGCGCGCCGCGAACTCGTACTCCCACCCGCCCACCCGCTTGGACACGCCCAGCGGCAGCGGAGTGCTGCTGCCGGGCATGCAGGCGACGGTCTCGGAGCAGCTACGGCTCTCCTCCTCGAGGAGCACCTGGTGGGAGGCGCCCAGAAGGCGCAACTGGAGCTTGGCTCCGGTCAGTTCGAGATCGAGCACGGCGAGGGCGGGCAGCGGCTCGCGCCCCAGGGCCCAGGCCAGGTCGGCCGCGCGTGTATCGGTGTAGGAGGTCTTCAGGGTCGTGAGCATGGGTCGGCTCCGCAAACACGGTTTGACGGGTGGGCCGGGGGCGCCCCGGAGAAGGGTTCTACGGGAGTGGGGGATCGCCGTCTCGGGTCCACACACGGTCCGAGGGCTGGATGTTCTCAACAGCGAGGGAATCATGAAGTACTAGGACGGCACAGCGTTTTTACCCAACTTGGCGTGGTTTCCATCCCCTCGGGGGCCCCACGGTTCAACTGTTCAATCGGATTCGATCGTCAGGTCCCACAAGAAGGCTCACCCGGCGCACCGGGCCACACAGGGCCCGGACAACAGGAAGGTGCCCGGCGGCCGTTGGCCGCACCGGGCACCTTCACGACGAGCGGACCGACTGCCCCGTGTCAGTCGCCTCCGCCGCCGCCCCCGCATCCGCCGCCCCCGCAGGACGACGAGCCGCACGAGCTTCCGCCCCCGCATCCGCCGCTGCCGCCGCCGCTGTCCCACCAACTGCGACGCCGGCCGCCCCTCCGTCGCCCGCCGCGGGCCGAGGACATGACGCCCACGACCACGAGCAGCAGGACGATCGCGATCACCAGACCTTCCATGACGGTCACCCCCGTTCTGTGCGTGTCAGGGGGATGCCCCCGCCCACCCGGGCCGCAACGCGACTTGAGCAACTCCAGAGCTTCAGCTGCACGAGGAGCCCGACGAACAGGAGGAGCAGGAGGAGGACGAACAGGACGAACTCGAGCACGACGACGTCGACGAGCACGTGGACGACGACGTCGACGAGCACGTGGACGACGACGAGGACGAGCCGGAGGACGAGGAAGAGGACGAGGAGGAGGACGACGCCCACCAGCTCCCGTCGGAGCGCGAGCCCGCGCTGTACGCGGTGTCCTTCAGGTGGAAGGCCACCACCGACACGACGATGGCGAGGACGATCACGATCCCGATCACGAAGAGGGCTACCGCTGTCATACGGCGGTGATCCCCTCGCCGCGCGCATGCCAAAGCGCACTTGAGGAAGGCCAGAGCTTCGGCCCAGGATGGCCGTCATGACACGACCGCTGCTCAACCGCCGCCTCGCGGAGTTCGGCACGACGATCTTCGCCGAGATGTCCGCGCTGGCCGCCCGGACCGGGTCGATCAACCTCGGGCAGGGCTTCCCCGACACCGACGGCCCGGAGGAGATCCGCGAGGCCGCCGTGCGCGCCCTGCGCGACGGCCGGGGCAACCAGTACCCGCCGGGCCCCGGCGTCCCCGAGCTGCGCACCGCCGTCGCCGAGCACCAGCTGAAACGGTACGGACTCGCGTACGACCCGGACACCGAGGTCCTGATCACCGCGGGCGCCACCGAGGCGATCGCCGCGTCACTGCTCGCGCTGCTCGAACCGGGCGACGAGGTGATCGCCCTGGAGCCGTACTACGACTCGTACGCCGCCTGCATCGCGATGGCCGGCGCGACCCGGGTCCCGGTCACCCTCCGCCCGCACGAGGGCGCCTACGTCCTGGACCTCGACGAACTGCGGGCCGCGGTCACCGACCGGACCCGGCTGATCCTGCTCAACACCCCGCACAACCCCACCGGCACGGTCCTCACCCGCACCGAGCTGACCGCGATCGCCGAGCTGGCGGTGGCCCGCGACCTGCTGGTGGTCACCGACGAGGTGTACGAGCACCTGGTCTTCGACGACGCCGCGCACCTGCCGATCGCGAGCCTGCCCGGGATGCGCGAGCGGACGGTCACGATCGGCTCGGCGGGCAAGACGTTCTCGTTCACCGGCTGGAAGGTCGGCTGGATCACCGCCACGCCGGAGCTGACGAGCGCGGTCCGCTCGGCGAAGCAGTTCCTCACGTACGTGTCGTCCGGGCCGTTCCAGTACGCGGTCGCCGAGGCGCTGCGGCTGCCGGAGACGTACTTCGACGCACTGCGGGCCGATCTGCGGGCCAAGCGGGACCTGCTCAGCGACGGCCTGGAGCGGGCGGGCTTCGCGGTGTACCGCCCGGCCGGCACGTACTTCGTGACGACCGACATCCGGCCCCTGGGCGAGACGGACGGCTTCGCCTTCTGCCGGTCGCTGCCGGAGCGCTGCGGCGTCGTCGCGATCCCGAACGCGGTGTTCTACGACCACCGGGAGGAGGGCGCGCCGTTCGTGCGGTTCGCGTTCTGCAAGAGGTCCGATGTTCTCGAACAGGCGGTGAGCCGACTCCAGGGGCTGTAGCGGGCGTTCCCGGCGCGCCCCCTCCGTGCCGCGCCGATCGTCGGGTAGACCGATTTGTCGGACAGATCCGGTTCAGTTCGTCGGATCGACCCGGCTCATCGGTTCCCGTGCGCACGGAGGTGCACCCTGTCCGCCGAGACCCTCGATCGCGCGGCCCCGTCGACCACCGGTGGCGTCGCCGTCCGGAACCCGGCGCGGTGGCGGGCGTCCCTGCACCGGGCGGCGCCCGCGCTCGGACTGTTCGCCGCGGCCCGGCTCACCGGGATGCTGGTCCTCGCCCTCTGGGCCTGGCACGTCGGCCGGTCGCCGCGGGCGCTGCTCGCGACGTCCTGGGACTCCGACTGGTACACCCGGATCGCCGCCCACGGCTACGGCCGGACGCTGTACTGGCCCGACGGCGCCGTCCAGTCAGACCTGGCGTTCTTCCCGCTCTACCCCGGGCTGGTCCGGGGCGTCTCCGCCGTCCTGCCGGTGGCCGGCGGCACGGCCGGGCTGCTCGTGTCCTGGACGGCGGCCGGGGCGGCGGCCTGGGGCGTCTACCTGGTCGGCGAGCGGCTGCAGGGGCGGACGACGGCGACCTGGCTGGTCGTGCTGTGGGGGCTGCTGCCGCACTCGATCGTGCTGTCGATGGCATACACGGAGCCGGTGATGACGGCCCTCGCCGCCTGGTCGCTGTACGCGCTGCTCACCCGGCGCTGGCTGTGGGCGGGCGCGCTCGCGGCGCTCGCCGGGCTGTCCCGGCCGAGCGGGATCGCGGTCGCGGCGGCGGTGCTCGCGGCGGCCGGCTGGGAACTGTGGCGGCGGCGCGGCCGGGCGGCGGGCCGGCTGTGGGCCGCGGCGGCGCTCGCGCCGTCGGGCTGGCTGGCGTACGTGGTGTGGGTGGGCGTGCGGCGGGGCGATCCGCTCGGCGGGTACTTCGCCGTCCAGGACGGCTGGACGTCCCGCTTCGACTTCGGGGCCGGCGCGCTGCGCTTCGTACGGGACATGCTGACCCGGCCGACCCAGTTCGGCTTCGCGATGGCGCTGGTGATCACGGCGGCCGGGGTGCTGCTGTTCGCGCTGCTCGCGCTGGCGGACCGGGCGCACCGGCCGCCGCTGCCGGTACTGGTCTACACGGGGGTGCTGGTGCTCATCACGGTCGGCGGTTCGGGCTTCTTCGAGTCGAAGCCGCGCTTCCTGCTGCCGGCGTTCCCGCTGCTGCTGCCGCTCGCTTGCGCGTTGACGAAAGCCCGGCCGAGGGCCGCGGTCGCGGTGACCGCAGCCCTGGCCGGGCTGTCGTTCTGCTACGGGGTGTACGCGCTGACGCTGGCCCCGATGGCGTTGTGAGGCCTCACTCGGACTCGGTGCCGGCGTCGCCGGACTCCTTGTCCTCCGGGCTCTCCAGGCCGAACTGCTCCACGAGCCACTTGTCGAACTCGATGGACGCGCGGACCCAGCTGACCGTGGAGGACACGAAGTGCTCCAGGGCGACGCCGGTGCCGATCAGCATCTGCGCCTCACCGATGAGACGGAGGGTGGCGGAGCCGTCCTCCTCCTCGTGCAGGTGCGTGTAGACCTTCGGCCACAGGGTGCGGCGGTTCCAGTCGTCGATCGCGTCGAGGACCTTGGCGCGGTCGTCGGCGGAGTGCGGACGGTCGTAGAAGGTCCGCACGGAGAAGACCTTCTGCTCGTCGTCGCCGCGGAACATGAAGTACGTGCGGAAGTCCTCCCACGGCGCCGCGAGGTCACCCTCGTCGTCGACGACGTACTTCAGCTCCATCTGGTCGAGGAGCTGCTTGACCAGGTCCTGGTCGGGGACGACGGGGCCCGCCGGTCCTGAGGCCTGAGGCTGGGGCTGGCCCCCGAAATTCGGAATCGAGGACGGGTCGATGCTCACCGTGGATTTCCCTTCGTACGGATGTTGTCATCCTCTCCCATGCGGGGCGGGGGGTGGCAACCCCACAGGGCCGTAACGGGTCCCGTATCCGCTGCGGGCTGACATGATCTCGTGCTCATGGGGGATCTCACGGGGAACGCGACGAACGCCGCGCCGAGGCGCGGGCGCCGATGGCTGTGGATCTCGCTCGGCCTGATGACCGTCCTGTGCGGTCTGCCGGTCGCCTTCGTCGTCTGGAGCGTGTCGTTCTGGGACTCTGCCGCCGAGCCGGAACCCGTCGACTGCGCGGAGACCATGGCGTGGGCCGGAGCGACCCTCCCGAGGAGCGCCGAGGGCGCCCGCTGCACGCGGACCAGCTGGCTGGACGTGCAGGAGACCGCCGAGTTCCGGATGCCCCGCGACGAGGTCGAGGGCTGGCTGGCCGGCACCTGGCCGGCCGGCGAGCGGCGCACGTACTGCGGGGCCGACGTGTGCCTGGACGTGCAGGAGCCGGCCACGGTGCCGGACCCGCCGGCGGCGGTGAGCGTGTCGGTGCGGTGGAAGGACGGGAACACGGCCCTCGTACGCGTCATGCCGTTCACGGTCTGACGCGTACGAGGCGGGACGGTCACCCGGCCACGCGGAGGAGGCCGGAAAGCGGAGGCCCGAACCGCGCGGCCCCTACTGCGCCGCGCCCACGATCAACCCCTCCTCGAAGCGGTCCACCCGGACCGTGTCGCCGTCGCGTACCTCGCCGGCGAGGATCTCCTTCGCCAGGCGGTCGCCGATGGCCGTCTGGATGAGGCGGCGCAGCGGGCGGGCGCCGTACGCGGGGTCGTTGCCCTCGTCGGCCAGCCACTCCAGGGCCGCCGGGGTGACGTCCAGGGTGAGCCGGCGTTCGGCGAGGCGCTTGGCGAGGCGGTCGATCTGGAGCTGCGCGATGCGGCCCAGCTCGGCCTTGTCCAGCGCGGAGAAGACCACCAGGTCGTCCAGGCGGTTGAGGAACTCGGGCTTGAAGCTCGTCCGCACCACCTCCAGGACCTGCTGCTTCTTCTCCTCGTCGCTCGTCATCGGCTCCACCAGGAACTGGCTGCCCAGGTTCGAGGTGAGGATCAGGATCGTGTTGCGGAAGTCGACCGTGCGGCCCTGGCCGTCGGTGAGCCGGCCGTCGTCGAGGACCTGGAGCAGGATGTCGAAGACCTCCGGATGCGCCTTCTCCACCTCGTCGAGCAGCACCACGCTGTACGGGCGGCGGCGCACCGCCTCCGTCAGCTGGCCGCCCTCCTCGTAGCCGACGTAGCCGGGGGGCGCCCCGACGAGCCGGGCGACGGAGTGCTTCTCGGAGTACTCGGACATGTCGATGCGGACCATGGCCCGCTCGTCGTCGAAGAGGAAGTCCGCGAGCGCCTTCGCCAGCTCGGTCTTGCCGACGCCGGTCGGGCCGAGGAACAGGAACGAGCCGGTCGGACGGTCGGGGTCGGCGATCCCGGCGCGGGTGCGGCGCACCGCGTCGGAGACGGCTCGCACCGCCTCGGTCTGGCCGATCAGCCGCCGCCCCAGCTCGTCCTCCATGCGCAGCAGCTTCTGCGTCTCGCCCTCCAGGAGGCGCCCGGCGGGGATGCCGGTCCAGGCGCCGACGACGTCGGCGATGTCGTCCGGGCCGACCTCCTCCTTGACCATCGTGTTCTTCGACGCCTCCTGCTGCGCCTCGGCCTCGCTCGCCTCCGCCAGCTCCCGCTCCAGCGCCGGGATCTCCCCGTACAGCAGCTTGGACGCGGTGTCGAAGTCGCCGTCGCGCTGCGCCCGCTCGGCGCGGCCGCGCGCCTCGTCGAGCCGCTCCTTCAGCTCACCGACCCGGTTGAGGGACTGCTTCTCCTTCTCCCAGCGGGCGGTCAGGCCGCGCAGCTCCTCCTCTCGGTCGGCGAGGTCGCGGCGCAGCTTCTCCAGTCGCTGCTTGCTCGCGTCGTCCGTCTCGTTCTTCAGGGCCAGCTCCTCCATGCGGAGCCGGTCGACGGAGCGCTGCAGCTCGTCGATCTCGACCGGGGAGGAGTCGATCTCCATCCGGAGCCGGGAGGCCGCCTCGTCCACGAGGTCGATCGCCTTGTCCGGCAGGAAGCGGGAGGTGATGTACCGGTCGGAGAGCGTGGCCGCGGCGACCAGTGCGGAGTCGTTGATCTGGACCTTGTGGTGGGCCTCGTACCGGCCCTTGAGGCCGCGCAGGATCGCGATGGTGTCCTCGACCGTCGGCTCGGCGACCAGCACCTGCTGGAAGCGGCGCTCCAGGGCCGGGTCCTTCTCGATCCGCTCGCGGTACTCGTCGAGCGTCGTCGCGCCGACCATCCGCAGCTCGCCGCGGGCCAGCATCGGCTTGAGCATGTTGCCCGCGTCCATCGCGGAGTCGCCGCCGGCGCCCGCGCCGACGACGGTGTGCAGCTCGTCGATGAAGGTGATGATCTGCCCGTCGCTGGCCTTGATCTCGGCGAGGACGGTCTTCAGCCGCTCCTCGAACTCGCCGCGGTACTTCGCGCCGGCGACCATCGCGCCGAGGTCGAGTGAGACGAGGCGCTTGTTCTTCAGCGACTCGGGGACGTCGCCCTTCACGATCCGCTGGGCGAGCCCCTCGACGACGGCGGTCTTGCCGACGCCCGGCTCGCCGATCAGGACCGGGTTGTTCTTGGTGCGCCGGGACAGCACCTGTACGACCCGGCGGATCTCGTGGTCGCGGCCGATGACCGGGTCGAGCCGGCCCTCGCGCGCGGCCGCGGTGAAGTCCGTGCCGAACTTCTCCAGTGCCTTGTACTGACCCTCCGGGTCGGGTGTGGTCACCCGGCGCCCTCCCCTGCTCTCCTCGAACGCGTCCTGCAGTCTCTTCGCGGTGGCCCCCTGCTGGTCCAGGACCGCGCCCGCGTGCCCGCCCTTCGCCGCGATGCCGATGAGCAGATGCTCGGTCGACAGGTACTCGTCGCCCAGCTTCTTGGCGCGCTCGGCGGCGTCGGCGATCACGGCGAGCAGCTCGCGGCCCGGCTGCGGCGGCGCGACGGTGGAGCCGGTGACGCTGGGCAGGGCGGCGAGCAGCCGCTCCGCACCGGAGCGTACGGCGGCCTGGTCGGCCTCGACGCCGGCCAGCAGGTCGACGATGTTCTCGTTGTCCTGACCGGCGAGCAGCGCGAGGAGCAGGTGCGCGGGGGTCAGGTCGGCGTGCCCCTCGGACACGGCGCGGCTGCTCGCCGCGTTCAGCGCGTCACGGCTCTTGTTGGTCAGTTCTGCGTCCACGTGCGGTGTCTCCTCCTCGGCGTCGGCTGCCGGCGTCCTCAGGCACTCTGTTCATGCCACTTCTCTGACGCTTCCAACATACACAAAGTTGAGTCTATTCCGCTCAAGGTGTCGGACAGGGGTCCGCCGCGGGTAGTTTCCGGGCATGGCGACTGACCCGAGGAACCCGGACGACTCGTATCTCAGCTTCTGGCGCGAGTACCACATGTGCACGCTGACCACGCCGCGGCCGGACGGCACGCCGCACGTGGTGGCGGTGGGCGTCACGTACGACCCCGAGGGCGGCGAGAAGGGCATCGCCCGGGTGATCACGAACAAGCACAGCCACAAGGTCGCCAACGTCCTGGCGGCGGGCCCGGAGGGCGCGCGGGTGGCGGTGTGCCAGGTGGACAAGGGCCGCTGGGCGACGCTGGAGGGCGTGGCGCGGATCCGCACGGAGGCGGACGTCGTCGCGGACGCGGTCGACCGCTACGCGGCCCGGTACGGCCGCACGCCGGCGCCGAACCCGGACCGGGTGGTCATCGAGATCGCGCTGACCCGCGCGATGGGCCGGGCGTGACGCCACCGAGCGCGGACAGCACAGCGGCGCCATCGTGTTTCAGGTCCACGATGGCGCCGCTGTGTGGGGGAAGCACCTGAGCGATCTGGAACGACGGGGGAACCGCTCAGGCACTGCGGGGGGTGGCGGTGATGGTCTCTGGTTCGACCAGCTGGTGGTCCCGCTGGTCGAGATTGACGAAGATCATGCCGTACCGGATGGCACAGCGGACGGGCTGCGGGGCGCCTCGCGGCTTGCGCAGACATCGGTAGGCGCGGATGTCCTCGTCCTCCCCGCGCGTGATGATGATCGGCTCACCGAAGAGGGTGACCATCAACGAATCGCCACCGTGCGGCAAGGCCGTGACGAGGTCGATGAAGTGCCACCCGGATCGGTAGGCGGTCGCCATCTCGCGTCGGAAGCGCGAGTCCTCGGGGATGTTCATGCCTCGAGGAGGTGCCAGCCGGGGTCCTGCATGTCCGCCGGGGACAGGGACCAGCCCGGGTCCTGAACGGCGGCCGGAGCGAAGCTCCAGCCCGGGTCCTGTGCGACAGCGGGTGCGAAGCTCCAGCCCGGGTCTTCGGTCACGGAGGCCGGGGTCAGAGACCAGCCCGGGTCGTTCGGGGCAGCGGCGGCCTGCACCTTCGCAGGCGTGGTGTGCCAGCCCGGGTCCTCGACCGCCCCCAGAACGCCCATCGCGGCAGCCGCGATGAAAGCTCCCGCGGTCACTGCGTGTATGAGTTTCTTCGTCATCACCGAGCAACCTCACTTGAAGGCAACGTCTGTTCTTCGACCCCCGCGGCAACGACGATGGCTTACTCTCACCGCTTCCACCACCTCGGCCAGGCATCATGTTCCTGAGATGCAGGAGCCTGGGGGTGTACATATGCAGAAAAAACCGGACCGACCGGGGCACCCGCATTCGCATGCGGAGCTGTGCGAATCGGGCGGCGAGCTTTACGCCACCGCTTTGCGTACGGGACGAATAGCCCGGTCGGAGGTCTCCGAGGCACCCTGTCTGCTCGACCTGTCCCTGCTCCACCCGGACCCCGACGACGCGCAGTGGCTCCGCCCGGTTCCGCCCTCGGCGGCTCTGGCTCAATTGCTGCAGCCCATCGAGCGCGAGATCCTCGACCGCCGGCGACTCACCGTCGAACTCTCCGACGCGTTCGAACCGTTCATGGCCATCAGCGCCCAGGAGTCGCCCACGACGCACGCCATCACGGTGCTCGAAGGGATCGACCGGATCAACACCACCCTGGACCGGGTGGTGGCCAACTGTACGCGGGAGCTGCTGACCGTCCAGCCGGGCGGCGGGCGCCCCGCGCACGCCCTCAGCGAGGCGCTCGGGCGCGTCACCCCGCTGCTCGGTCGCGGCATTCGCATGCGCACCCTCTACCAGCACACGGCGCGTCATACCGAGCTCACCCTGGCCTACTTGGAGCACGTCGGCCCCGAGGTCCAGGTGCGCACGCTCGAGGAGATCATCGACCGGCTGATCGTCGTCGACCGCGAGGTGGCCTTCATCCCCGCCCGGCAGGACCGCCAGATCGCCCTGGAGCTCCGGCACCCCGGCCTCGTCACCTATCTCGCCAACGTGTTCGACCAGTTCTGGCGACTGGCCGTGCCCATCAAGGCGGAGATCCCGTACGACCTCAAGACCGACGACATCAGCGGGGTCCAGCGCTCCATCGCCCGGCTCCTCGTCGAGGGCCATGTCGACGAGGCCATCGCCCGCCGGCTCGGCATGAACGTGCGGACCTGCCGGGCGCACATCGCCAAGCTCGCCGCCGCGCTCGGCAGCGGCAGCCGGGCCCAACTCGGGTATCTCATCGCCCAGTCCGGGATCCTGGAGCAGGACCGGTGACCGCGACCGCGCAGACGCCGCGGGTGGCGCTCGACCACGCCTCCGGGACCGTGCGCGTCGCCGGTGACGGGCTGCCCGAGGTGATCGTCGCGCGCACGCCCGGGGACGGCGAGACGAACGACGCCGTCCCCGTCGGCACCCGCGACCCCGCCCGCCTCACGCTCACCGTCGACGGGCTGCCCGCCGTCCTCCGGCCGGCCAAGGGGCGGTTGTTCCGGCGCTCGTACCGCGTCGACGCCGCCGTCGACGGGGTCCGCTACCGCCTCGTGCCCTGCTCGTACGCCGAGAGCCGGCTCACCCGCGACGGCCGCGCCCTCGGGCTGCTGGACTCCACCGGGGACGGCCTCGTCGGCGCCGAATGGCACGACGGCGTCCAGCCACGGGACATCGCCCTCGGCACCGCCCTCGCCGCCGCGTTCGGCACCGGCGCCGCGCCCTGGTGGGAGATCGCCGCCGATGCGATCGGCGAGCTGATCCCGTAACCCCCGCCCGGGCCGGCGGACACGCGACGAGGCCCCCTCCCGGACGGGAGGGGGCCTCGTTCGACGACCGTGGAGCTACTCGCCGGGGCGCTTCGGCCGCCACACGACCAGCGCGCTGGTCTGCTGCACGTCCTGGTACGGCACCAGGTCGCGCCGGTACGAGGCGTGCACCTGGGCCTCGCGCTGCCGCAGCGTCGCCGCAGCGCCCTCGACGGCCGCCGACAGCTCGGCGACCCGCGCCTGCAGCGCGGCGACCTGGTTCTCCAGCTCGATGATGCGCTTGATGCCGGCCAGGTTGATGCCCTCGTCCTGCGACAACGCCTGCACCTGACGGAGCAGTTCGATGTCGCGGGCCGAGTAGCGCCGCCCCCGGCCCGCGGTGCGGTCCGGGGAGACCAGCCCGAGCCGGTCGTACTGGCGCAGGGTCTGCGGGTGCAGGCCGGAGAGCTGGGCCGCCACCGAGATGACGTACACCGGCGTCTCGTCGGTCAGTTCGTACGGGTTACGGCTGCGCCCCGGACGGCTCTCCATGTCCTCATGCTCCCTTCGCGGCCTGGAACAGCTCCGCCCGCGGGTCCTCGCCCGCGGTCGCCTCGCGGTACGTCTCGAGGGCCTCGCGCGCCTTGTCGGTCAGGTCCGTGGGGACCTGGACCTCCACCGTCACCAGCAGGTCGCCGCGGGTGCCGTCCTTGCGGACCGCTCCCTTGCCGCGGGCCCGCATCGTCCGGCCGTTGGGCGTGCCCGCCGGCAGTTTGAGGGTGACCGGGGGGCCGCCCAGCGTCGGGACCTTGATCTCGCCGCCGAGCGCCGCCTCGTCGAAGGTGACGGGGACGGTGACGGTCAGGTTGTCGTCCTTGCGGCCGAACACCGGGTGGGCGTCGACGTGCACGACGACGTACAGGTCGCCGTTCGGCCCGCCGCGCTCGCCCGGCGCGCCCTTGCCGCGCAGCCGGATCCGCTGGCCGTCGGAGACGCCCGCCGGGATCCGGACCTGCATGGTCCGGGACGACTTGGCGCGTCCGCTGCCCTGGCAGACCTCGCAGGGGTTCTCCGCGATCAGGCCGCGGCCCTTGCAGTCCACGCACGGGTCGGTGAGCGAGAAGCCGCCGCCCGAGCCGCGCGAGACCTGGCCGGTGCCGACGCAGGTCGGGCACACGCGGGGCGTGCCGTTCGTGTCACCGGTGCCGGAGCAGGCCTTGCAGGGCTGCTGGCTGGACATCCGCAGCGGGACCGTGGCCCCGTCGACCGCCTCGGTGAAGCTGAGCGTCACCTCGGACTCGATGTCCTGTCCGCGGCGCGGCTGGGTACGCGTACCCGCGCCGCCCGCGCCCCGGTTGAACAGCCCGCCGAAGACGTCCCCGAGCCCGCCGCCGAAGCCGCCGGCCTGGCCGCCGGCCCCCTGGGCGCCGCCGAAGAGGTCGCCCAGGTCGAAGTTGAAGGAGCCGCCGCCCGGGCCGCCGGCCCGGAAGCCGCCGTTGCCGAACAGGGCGCGGGCGTCGTCGTACTCCTTGCGCTTCTTCGGGTCGCCGAGGATGTCGTTCGCCTCGGAGATCTCCTTGAAGCGCTCCTCCGCCTTGGTGTCGCCCTTGTTGGCGTCCGGGTGGTTCTCGCGGGCGAGCTTCCGGTACGCCTTCTTGATCTCGGCGTCGGTGGCGTCCTTGGGGACGCCGAGAACCTTGTAGTAGTCCTTCTCCACGAAGTCCTTCGTGTTCACCGGCGTCCCTCCTCTCGGACGATCTTCGCGTCAGCCCTTTTCGGGGCCACCGCTCTCCTCGTCGGCCTTCTTCTTCTCGTCCTTCGCGGCCGGCGCCGCCCCGGGCTGGGGCTCCGCCACCGCGACACGGGCGGGCCGGATGGTCCGCTCGCCGATCCGGTACCCCGGCTGCAGGATCGCCACGCAGGTCGTCTCGGTGACGTCCGGCGCGTACGAGTGCATCAGGGCCTCGTGGATCGTCGGGTCGAAGGGCTCACCCTCCTTGCCGAACTGCTGCAGGCCCATCTTGGCGACGACCGTCTCCAGCGATTCGGCCACCGACTTGAACCCGCCCACGAGCTCGCCGTGGTCCCGCGCCCGGCCGACGTCGTCGAGCACGGGCAGCAGCTCCGTCAGGAGGCCCGCGACGGCGATCTCCTTGACGGTGATCCGGTCGCGCTCCACCCGGCGGCGGTAGTTCTGGTACTCGGCCTGGAGCCGCTGGAGGTCCCCGGTGCGCTCGGTGAGCGCGGTGCGGACCTGGTCCAGCTCGGCCGTCAGACCGGCGGTCTTGAGTGCGTCCCCGGCCGGGGCCGCCGGGCCCTCCTCCGTGGAGGGGGACTCGGCGGCATCGGCGGCGTCGTCAGGGGTGGCGCCGGAGGGGACGTCGGGCTTCTCCTCGAAGCCCGGGGTCTCCTCCGTCATCAGACAGCGCCGCCCTTCGCGTCACCGGGCTTCTCGTCGTCCACGATCTCGGCGTCGACGACGTCGTCGTCGGCCTTCGGGGCCTCGGCGCCACCCGCGGCCTGGGCGGCCTGGGCGTCGGCGTAGAGGGCCTGACCGAGCTTCTGGGAGACGGCCGCGACCTTCTCGGTGGCGGTACGGATCTCGGCGGAGTCCTCGCCCTTGAGCTTCTCCTTCAGCTCGGCGACGGCGGCCTCGACCTCGGTCTTGACGTCACCCGGGACCTTGTCCTCGTTGTCCTTGAGGAACTTCTCGGTCTGGTAGACGAGCTGCTCGCCCTGGTTGCGGTTCTCGGCGGCCTCGCGGCGGGCGTGGTCCTCCTCCGCGTACTTCTCGGCCTCTTCGCGCATCCGGTTGACCTCGTCCTTCGGCAGCGAGGAGCCACCGGTGACGGTCATCTTCTGCTCCTTGCCCGTGCCCAGGTCCTTCGCGGTCACGTGCATGATGCCGTTGGCGTCGATGTCGAAGGCGACCTCGATCTGCGGGACACCGCGCGGGGCCGGCGGCAGACCGGTCAGCTCGAACATGCCGAGCTTCTTGTTGTACGCCGCGATCTCGCGCTCGCCCTGGTAGACCTGGATCTGGACGGACGGCTGGTTGTCCTCGGCGGTGGTGAAGATCTCGGACCGCTTGGTCGGGATCGTCGTGTTCCGCTCGATGAGCTTCGTCATGATGCCGCCCTTGGTCTCGATACCGAGGGACAGCGGGGTCACGTCGAGGAGCAGGACGTCCTTGACCTCACCCTTGAGGACACCGGCCTGCAGGGCGGCGCCGATGGCGACGACCTCGTCCGGGTTCACGCCCTTGTTGGCCTCGTTGCCGCCGGTCAGTTCCTTGACCAGGTCGGCGACGGCCGGCATACGGGTCGAGCCACCGACGAGAACGACGTGGTCGATCTCGCCGAGCTGGATGCCCGCGTCCTTGATGACGTTGTGGAACGGCGTCTTGCAGCGCTCCAGGAGGTCCGCGGTGAGCTGCTGGAACTGGGCGCGCGTGAGCTTCTCGTCCAGGTGCAGCGGGCCCTCGGCGGAGGCCGTGATGTAGGGCAGGTTGATCGTGGTCTCGGTCGAGGACGAGAGCTCGATCTTCGCCTTCTCCGCGGCCTCGCGGAGACGCTGGAGAGCCATCTTGTCCTTGGACAGGTCCACGCCGTGCCCGTTGGCGAACTGCTTCACCAGGTAGTCGACGACGCGCTGGTCCCAGTCGTCACCACCGAGGTGGTTGTCACCGTTGGTGGCCTTCACCTCGACGACGCCGTCGCCGATCTCCAGGAGGGACACGTCGAAGGTGCCGCCACCGAGGTCGAAGACGAGGATCGTCTGGTCGTCCTTGTCGAGGCCGTAGGCCAGGGCGGCCGCGGTCGGCTCGTTGACGATGCGCAGGACGTTGAGGCCCGCGATCTCACCGGCCTCCTTGGTGGCCTGACGCTCGGAGTCGTTGAAGTACGCCGGGACGGTGATGACCGCGTCGACGACCTTCTCGCCCAGGTACGCCTCGGCGTCACGCTTCAGCTTCTGCAGGATGAAGGCGCTCATCTGCTGCGGGTTGAAGCTCTTGCCGTCGATGTCGATCTTCCAGTCGGTGCCCATGTGGCGCTTGACCGACCGGATGGTGCGATCGACGTTGGTGACCGCCTGACGCTTGGCGACCTCGCCGACGAGCACCTCGCCGTTCTTCGCGAAGGCGACGACGGACGGCGTGGTCCTGGCGCCCTCGGCGTTGGTGATGACGGTGGGCTCGCCGCCTTCGAGAACGCTGACGACGGAGTTAGTCGTGCCCAGGTCGATGCCGACCGCACGTGCCATTTCGATTCCTCCAGCTGAACTGACTTGAGTGGAACTCGCTCAAGGATGCACCACCCGTCCCACGGAGTCAACAGACCTGAGTGGAGTCGACTCAACTCTTCGTCGGACAGGGGGCTCAGGTGGAGCCCTGGGGAGGGCCGGATCGCGGTGTGGCGACCGGGAATTCGGGGTTCCGGGTGAGAGGGTCGGGGCATTCGTGGATCAAAGCCGGACATATCCCATGACGGACCTCTTGAAGGGTCCCATGAACCGGCATGAAGCGGAGGTAAGGGCATGAGCGGAGGCGGCGGCCCGCAGGAGGCAGCGGCATGACGGCCAAGCGCGTACTCGATCTCACCGTCGCCCTGATCCTGCTCCTGCTCCTCTCCCCCGTCCTGCTCGCCGTCGCAGCGGCGCTCGCGCTGTCCGCGCTCGGCCCCCTGGAGGCCCCGGGCGGGGTGCTGCGCCGGGAGGTACGGGCAGGGCTCGGCGGGCGCCCGTACCACCTGCTGAGCTTCCGCGGCGGCGGTCGCCCGATCACCCGGCTGCCGCAACTGCTCCATGTCGTGCGTGGCGAGATGTCGCTGGTCGGTCCGGCGCCACTGTCGCCCGACGACGAGGAGTGCCGGGGCGAGGGCCGGCGGCGACTGACCGTACGGCCGGGGCTGACCGGACTGTGGCAGGTCAGCGGCCGGTCGGACCTGCCGTGGGAGGAGATGACCCTGCTCGATCTCCACTATGTGGACCATCACTGGCTGGGCATGGATCTGGCGATTCTGGGCCGTACGATTCACGCATGGACACGGGCGTCCGTGAAGGCATCGGCGCACGTCTCCTGAGCGGGCCCGGCAAGGGTGGCCTGAGCGACACAGATCACCGCAGGCACAACTACAGTGCGGCGGAATATCTGGGTACCCTCAGCAGGACTGAATTAAGTTACCGCTTAGTACGTTCTGTGGATTCCGCCTCGCAGGCCCGCCCGAGGAGCCCGTCATGCAACTCGCCGCGATCATCGTGTCGATCGCCATCACGGTGGTGGCCGTCGCGCTGTTCGGCCGCGCCACCGTGCAGATCTACCGCTTCGTGCGGCTCGGTCAGCCGGTGCCCGCCGGTACGCGTACCGGTGACCCCAAGCAGCGCACCATCACGCTGGTCAAGGAGTTCCTCGGCCACACGCGCATGAACCGCTGGGGCATCGTCGGCTTCGCGCACTGGTTCGTGGCGATCGGCTTCTTCGCGCTGCTGCTCACGATCGTGAACGCCTTCGGCCAGCTCTTCGAGGCCGACTGGCTGATCCCGATCATCGGCGACTGGCTGCCGTACGAGATCTTCACCGAGTTCCTCGGCCTGATGACGGTCCTCGGCATCGTGACCCTGATCGTCGTCCGCCAGCTGAGCAAGCCGACCAAGGCGGGCCGCAAGTCCCGCTTCGCGGGCTCCAAGACCGGCCAGGCGTACTTCGTCGAGGCCGTCATCCTGATCGTCGGCGTCTGCATCATGACGCTCCGCGCCCTCGAGGGCGTCCAGCACCACGTGACCAGCTGGGAGCCGGGCTTCTTCGCCTCGTACCCGCTGATCGCGCTGCTCGACGGCCTGGACCTGAGCACGATCCAGTACCTCACCTACGGCTTCGCGGCGCTCAAGATCGTCACGTCCTTCACCTGGATGATCACGGTCTCGCTGAACACGAACATGGGTGTGGCCTGGCACCGCTTCCTCGGCTTCCCGAACATCTGGTTCAAGCGCAACGCGGACGGCTCCACCGCCCTCGGCCCGCTGCAGCCGATGACGACGGCCGGCAAGGAGATCGACTGGGAGGACCCGGCCGAGGACGCCGTCTTCGGTGTCTCCCAGGTCGAGCAGTTCTCCTGGAAGGGCATCCTCGACTTCTCCACCTGCACCGAGTGCGGGCGCTGCCAGTCGCAGTGCCCCGCCTGGAACACGGGCAAGCCGCTCTCCCCGAAGCTCCTGATCATGTCGCTCCGCGACCACGCCCACGCCAAGGCGCCGTACCTGCTCGCGGGTGGCGGCAAGGACATGGAGGGCAACGAGAAGGCTTCGGCGGAGGCGCTCAAGGACGTCCCGGCGGCCGCCCTGGCCGAGGCCGAGCGCCCGCTGATCGGCACCGCCGAGGAGAACGGCGTCATCGACCCGGACGTGCTGTGGTCCTGCACCACCTGTGGTGCGTGCGTGGAACAGTGCCCGGTCGACATCGAGCACATCGACCACATCGTCGACATGCGCCGCTACCAGGTGATGATCGAGTCCGCGTTCCCGTCCGAGGCGGGCACGATGCTCAAGAACCTGGAGAAGAAGGGCAACCCCTGGGGCCTGGCGAAGAAGCAGCGCGTCGAGTGGACCAAGGAGGTCGACTTCGAGGTCCCGATCGTCGGCAAGGACGTCGAGGACCTCACCGAGGTCGACTACCTCTACTGGGTCGGCTGCGCCGGCGCCCTGGAGGACCGGGCCAAGAAGACGACGAAGGCCTTCGCCGAGCTGCTGCACATCGCGGGCGTCAAGTTCGCGATCATGGGCGGCGAGGAGAAGTGCACGGGTGACTCCCCGCGCCGTCTGGGCAACGAGCCGCTGTTCCAGCAGCTGGGCGCCGAGAACGTCGCGATGCTGAACATGGCGTTCGGCGAGGACGACGAGGACGAGTCGACGAAGAAGCCGAAGTCGGCGAAGAAGATCGTCTCGACCTGCCCGCACTGCTTCAACACCATCGCCAACGAGTACCCGCAGCTCGGCGGCGAGTACGAGGTCATCCACCACACCCAGCTGCTGCAGCACCTCATCGACGAGGGCAAGCTGATCCCGGTGACCCCGGTCGACGGCCTCATCACGTACCACGACCCGTGCTACCTGGGACGCCACAACAAGGTCTACACGCCGCCGCGCGAGATCATGTCCGCCGTCCCCGGCCTGCGCCAGCAGGAGATGCACCGCCACAAGGAGCGCGGCTTCTGCTGCGGCGCCGGTGGTGCCCGGATGTGGATGGAGGAGCGGATCGGCAAGCGCATCAACACGGAGCGCGTGGACGAGGCGCTGTCCCTCAACCCGGACATCGTGTCGACGGCCTGCCCGTTCTGCCTCGTCATGCTGACGGACTCGGTCAACGGCAAGAAGAACGACGGCAAGGCCAAGGAGAGCCTGCAGGTCGTGGACGTCGCGCAGCTGCTGCTCGACTCGGTCAAGACGCCGGTGGAGGACGTGCCGGCGGAGCCCGAGCCGGAGCCCGCGCAGTAGGGACCCGCTGAGGTACGACGAAGGGGCCGCCCCCGGGAAGGGGGCCGGCCCCTTCGTCGTACCTGTGCGGGCGTAGCTCTCGGGTCGTCCCCTCGGCCGGTCCCCCTCGGCCGGTCCCCCTTGGGTCGTAGCCCCTGAGACGGACCTCTGGGCCGTACTCCGGCCCACGGGTCGTACCCCCGGGCCGTACCCCGGCCCACGGCCCCTAGGGGATGTCACAGGTCGGCCGCAAAGGCGCCCCTGCTCCCCCGTGCGCGCACCGCACACAGCGGGAGCGGGTACGTTCGACGACGTGGCTGGATTCAGGATCGGACGCGGCCGGGACAACCGCTCCCCGCAACAACAACCGCAGCAGGCACCGCAGTACGGGCAGCCGGCGGCCCCGCCGCCGTACCCGCAGCAGCAGTGGCAGCAGGGCTCGCAGCAGCAGTACGGCGAGCCGGAGTACTTCGGGGACCCGTACCCGCAGCAGGGCGGCCCAGGCGGGCACGGCGGGCATGGCGGACACGATGGGCAGGGCGGGCACCCGCAGCCCCCGTACCCGCAGCAGGGCTACGTGGACAACAACCCGGGCCACACGCGGGCCTTCAGCATCCACGACGACCCGTACGGCGACGCGGCGACGTACCAGGCCGGCGCGGCCCCCGTCGCCCCGACCGGCCCCCGGCTCCCGTGGAAGGCCCTGCTGAGCGGCATCGTGCTGCGCCCGGGCCCGACGTTCCTCCAGATGCGGGACCACCCGGTGTGGGGCCCGGCGCTGATCGTCACGTTCCTCTACGGCCTGCTGGCCATCTTCGGATTCGACCAGGCCCGCGACGAGGCGATCAACGCGACGCTGTCGACGGCGGTCCCTTACGTCCTGATGACGGGCGTGGGCTTCGTGATCGGTGGCGCGATCCTGGGCGCGGTGACGCACACGCTGGCGCGCCAGCTGGGCGGCGACGGGGCGTGGCAGCCGACGGTCGGCCTGTCGATGCTGATCATGTCGATCACGGACGCGCCCCGTCTGCTCTTCGCCCTCTTCCTGGGCGGCGAGAACAGCCTGGTGCAGGTCCTCGGCTGGGTGACCTGGCTGGCGGCGGGCGCGCTGTTCACGTCGATGGTGAGCAAGTCGCACGACCTGCCCTGGCCGAAGGCCCTGGGCGCCTCGGCGATCCAGCTGATCGCCCTGTTGTCGATCATCAAACTCGGCACGATCTGAGCGACCCGCGCACTGACGCGCAGACGGACACGCGGACGGCTCGGACGGACACGCGGACACAGCGAGGCCCCCACCGCACGGCGGTGGGGGCCTCGCGCGTGCAGTTCGTGTGTGGTCAGCGGACGACGTCGAAGACGTTCTTCTGCAGGCCGTTGGCGTAGGCCTCGTGCTCGACGAGCGTGAGCTTCTGGGCGTCCTTGTCGGTGGCGCTGAACAGGCGCTTGCCGGCGCCGAGGAGGAGCGGGAAGACGAGGAGGTGGTAACGGTCGATCAGGCCGGCGTCGGAGAGCGCGTGGTTCAGTGCGGCGCTGCCGTGCAGGATGATCGGGCCGCCCTCGGTCTCCTTCAGCGCGGCGACGTCGTCGACCGAGCGCAGGATCGTGGTCTCGCCCCAGTTCGACACCAGGTCGCCCTCGGCGAGGGTGGTGGAGACGACGTACTTCGGCATCACCTTGTAGTCGGCGAAGTCCTCCATGTCCGGCCACACGGGGCTGAAGGCCTCGTAGCTGGTCCGGCCCATCAGCATCGCCGCGGCTTCCTTCTGCTCCCGCTCCTTGATCTCGAACGCCTCGGGCAGGAAGTCCGTGTGCTTGAAGGTCCAGCCGGAGTTCCGGTAGCCGGGCTCGCCGCCCGGGGCCTCCACGACGCCGTCGAGCGAGACGAAAGCGGTGCTGATCAGAGTACGCATGGGACTGCTCCTCGGTAGCTCGGTGCTCGGTGACTCGGTACTGGCTCTTGCCTGGAGAGGGTCACGCCGGCCGCCGTGCACCCAACCATGACTTTTGACTGCCGGCCACGGAGAAACTCATCGGTCCACCGCACATCGGTTTGACGCTCATCGCTTTGGCGCACAACGGATTGACGCTCGTCGTTTGACGCTCACACGTGGAGCTCCGGTGGGAAACCGGTCCAGCGGAGGTCGGCGGAGAGATGACCGGCGTCGTTGAAGAGGAGGATCGACGGCGGACGGCCGGGGGCGTAACGAAGCACGGTCAGAGCCGCGTTGGCGTGGTTGATGCCCATCCAGCGCCACTCCGGGGCGTCGAGCGCGGCACGTACGAGCCAACCGGCGAGGAAGTTGTGGGTGACGACGAGTTCATGGCGCGGCTCGTCGCGCGCGACGGGTCCGGTGAACTCCGCGACCGCCGCCGCCGCGAGCCCGGGCCCCTGCTCCCGCTCCTCGGCCGGGAACCCGGCCAGGAAGCCGAGCATGGCGTCCGCGGTCTCCGGCGGCAGCTCCTCGCGCGCCGGCAGATAGGGGATGTAGTCGCCGGCCGCGGCGGAGCGCCGCAGCGGGACGCCGTCGAGCTGCTCGCCGATCAGCCGGGCGGTCTGCTCGGCACGGGCGAGCGGCCCGTGGTGGACCGCCGCCAGCGGAACCCCGCGCAGCCGCTCCCCGAGCAGCACGGCCTGCCGGCGCCCGGCCTCCGTCAGCTCGCTCTCGTCCGCCGAGGCCTCGGCGTGGCGGGTGAGGTAGAGGTAGCGGGCAGCGGTTCCGGTCATGCGCGGGCTCTCCTCGGAGTCGATCTTGCGGACTCCTGGAGGGACGACACCGCACGAGGCGCGGTTCCGTACGGGGCGGGGGCAGGCCGGGCCGGATCGAGCCCGGCGGAACCGAATCCTGCGCCCGCGTCCCTAGAGCGCTTCCAGGTTCGGCTTCGGCGCCTCGCCCGTCCGGCTGACCGGCGGCAGAACCGACCACGGGAAGTTGATCCAGTCCTCGGTCTTCTTCCAGACGTACTCGCACTTCACGAGGGAGTGCGACTTCTCGTAGATGACCGCGGAGCGGACCTCGGCCACGTGGTCGACGCAGAAGTCGTGGACGAGCTTGAGCGTCTTGCCGGTGTCGGCGACGTCGTCCGCGATGAGGACCTTCTTGTCGGAGAAGTCGATCGCGTTGGGGACGGGCGCGAGCATGACCGGCATTTCCAGGGTGGTGCCGACGCCGGTGTAGAACTCCACGTTCACGAGGTGGATGTTCTTGCAGTCGAGGGCGTACGCCAGGCCGCCGGCGACGAAGACGCCGCCGCGGGCGATGGAGAGCACGATGTCGGGCTGGTAGCCGTCGTCCGCGATCGTCTGGGCGAGCTCGCGGACGGCGCGGCCGAAGTCCTCGTACGTCAGGTTCTCGCGCACTTCACTCATGTCGGCTACCGCCTCACACCTGGGTCCGATGGAAGTTCATGTAGGAGCGGGAGGCGGTCGGCCCCCGCTGGCCCTGGTACCGCGACCCGTAGCGCTCGGAGCCGTACGGGAACTCGGCGGGCGAGCTCAGCCGGAACATGCAGAGCTGGCCGATCTTCATCCCCGGCCAGAGCTTGATCGGCAGGGTGGCGAGGTTCGACAGCTCCAGGGTCACGTGCCCGGAGAAGCCAGGGTCGATGAACCCGGCGGTCGAGTGGGTCACCAGGCCGAGCCGCCCGAGGGAGGACTTCCCCTCCAGCCGGGAGGCGATGTCGTCCGGCAGGGTGATGACCTCGTACGTCGAGGCCAGCACGAACTCGCCGGGGTGCAGGATGAACGCCTCGTCGCCCTCCGGCTCGACCTCACGGGTGAGGTCCAGCTGCTCGACGGCGGGGTCGATGTGCGGGTACCGGTGGTTCTCGAACACACGGAAGAAGCGGTCGAGCCGCACGTCGATGCTCGAGGGCTGCACCATGGATTCGTCGTACGGGTCGATGCGCACCCGGCCTGCGTCGATCTCGGCCCGGATGTCCTTGTCTGAGAGAAGCACGCCCCCACGATACGCAGAGGGCGCGGACGTCCCCAATCGGGACGGCCCGCGCCCAGCTCCCACATCAGCGCCGCTCGAGCTCCACGGGCACCGCGTGCCGCAGCCGCGCACACCGTGGACATCGGATGAGCCGCCCGGGCCCGATCCGCCCGGCACCGAGCTGCTGCAACGGGAACGAAGCGGTACTGAACACGTGCCCCTCGGCACAACGGACGACGGTGCGCTCCATCGAACCCATCAAGTCCCTTCCCCGACAAGTGGTGGACGAGACAGCCACATTAGGGGATAAACAGGACGCCACTCCATCCGGCACTCCGCCCCCCACGCTACGCCCCAACTTCCTTCCCCCGCACACCCGTCCACCCCACCAAAACCGAAGGGCCCCACGACGCGACACGTCGGGAGCCCGCTATGAGGTACAGTGTGTGACGCTACGGTACGGATCACCGAACCGCTGCGCGGATGTAGTTTAATGGTAGAACATGAGCTTCCCAAGCTTATAGCGCGGGTTCGATTCCCGTCATCCGCTCTTGAACGAAGCCCCAGGTCAGAGACCTGGGGCTTCGTCGTTGTCCAGACCTGGGCCCGTGCCACCGGCTCGATTCCGCTGATAATGGGTTCGGCCTTTGGCGGAGTTCCCGCAGGTGGCCATGGAGCACCAGCGGCGGCGGCCGCCCCGGGAGCCGTCGATGAACAGCCAGCCGCATCGCTGACCGAGGCAGACGCGGGTGCGTTCCAGCGGCAGCGCCCGAAGCAGGTCGAATGCCTGCAGGGCGAGTTCGTGATCGAGGTAGTCGAGCCCCGATGTCTCGACGCCGGCCTGGAGCTGCGGTGTGGCCCCGCGGAAGGTGAGACGCGCGCTGGCGACCGCGCGCTTCCAATGGTTCTCCACGCGGTCGACCGCCTCCGCCGGGGCCGGAGCATCCTGGTGGATCAGTGCCGCGAGCAGATCGTGCAGAGCCTCGCGTAGCTCGCGGGTGCGACCCAGGGCCAGTTCGGCCCTGTCGGGCTCGGACCCGGCCAGCCGCCGCAAGGCCGTGAGGTCGGCGGGGGCGAAGTGACCGGTGAGGGCGGCCCATTCCAGCAGGCGCGGGTAACCGTCGAGCCAGTCGATCGGCTCCGCGCCACGCGCCGTGACCGTGTTCACCAGGTCGATGACGATGTGCCCGCCGACCAGGTCACGGAGCCTGAAGGTGTGAGGCTGGATGGTTCCCGTCACGCACGACCGCCTTTCACGAGCTTGCCTCCATCAATCCAACCAGTGTACTGATGTTATCCGGTTGGAAATGACTCCCGGATGATCGGAGACGCTCATGGCTGCCGTCGAGCTCATCACGGCCCCCTGGAATCTCGGCCTGCGACCGCCCGCGCCGGGGCGCGAGCCCGGAACATGGCGGGCCCCGCAAGCGCTGCTGTCGGCGGGGCTGGAAGCACATCTGCGGCCGGCGCGCGTGGTGGAACTCGACCGTCCGCCGTACGACTTCGACGCGCAGCCGGCGACCCGCATCCGCAACGGGGTGACCATCCGCGAGCACGCGCTGCAACTGGGCGAGGCGGTCCGGGCCACGCTCGCCGCCTCCCGGTTCGCGGTCGTACTGGGCGGCGACTGCAGCATCCTGCTGGGATGCCTGCTGGGGGCCCGGCGCCTCGGACGCTGCGGCCTCGTCCACCTCGACGGGCACAGCGACTTCCGGCACCCCGGCAACCACGACACCGGTTCGTCCCTCGGGTCGGCCGCCGGAATGGACCTGGCCCTGGCCACCGGCCGCGGTGAACTGCTGCTCACCCACTGGCCCGTGGTCGGCCGACCGCTGGTCGCCGACGAGGACGTGGTCCAGATCGGCGACCGGGAGGAGAGCGGGGAGACACCCCCGGTCACCCGGTTCACCGCCCAGGAGATCCAGCGGATCGGCATCGCCGCTCTGGGCGAGCGGGTGATCCGCCGCCTGGAGCGACGCGAGCTGGACCGTGTCTGGCTCCACCTCGACCTCGACGTGCTCGACGAACGCGTCCTGCCCGCGGTGGACTCCCCGGGCCGTCCCGGCCTGGACTTCTCCCAGCTCGCCGAACTCGTCTCGACCCTGGCCGCCACCGGCCGGGTGGTGGGGCTCGACGTCGCCATCTACGACCCGGAACTCGACCCGGACAGTGCGTACGCCGCTCCCCTCGTCGACTGCCTCGCCTCCGCCCTGACCCCGCTCGCGACCGTGGAGACGCACGCATGAAGACACTGCTCGCCGATGGCCCCAGCGACCTGTACGCGACCGAGATGGAGCAGTTCGGACGCCTGGCCGGACTCTGGGCGACTGAGATCGCCTACTACCCCGCCCACGGGGCGCCGGCCCGCCGCGTCAGCGGCGAATGGGAGTTCGGCTACGCCCTGGAGGGCCGAGCCGTCCTGGACGTCTGGCAATGGCCCGGGCGCGGGGACCTCCCTGCCGCAGGCCGCGCTCCGGACCAGGAGTGCGGCCTGTGCGTGCGCATCTGGGATCCGCGCCTGCAACTGTGGCGGTTCACTTTCCACGGCACCGCCCGCGGCGACCTGGTGCACATGTACGCCCGCCAGATCGACGACGAGATCGTCATGGAACGCGCCGCAGGCAGCGACCTCATCCGCTGGACCTTCACCGAGATCACCGCCGACACCTTCCACTGGCGCAACGAACGATCGACCGACGGCGGACACAGCTGGCGACTCGACCAAGAGGTCAGCGCCCGCCGCCTACGGTGAGAGCCCTCGACGCCACGGTCAGGCCCTCTATCGGCAAAGGCACCACGTATCGACAGAGCGGCGTGGACGTACTGGACGCTGCTGGTGATACCGGAGTTCAGCCGCTCTACGGGGAGGTCGAGCACGGGAGGCTGACTCGTACACCTGGACCGAGCGGTCCAGTCTCCTCGCCCTGGCGTCAGGGGCTGGGAAGATGACTGCGGTGGCCGACCCCACTGACGCTGGGGTCGGCCACCGTCTTTCGTCTACGGCTACGACCATGCCCCGGCACAGCCGGCGGGCACTCAGGTCAGGTAGTCGAAGGCGCCTGCCCTCGCGCCGGCGACATCGCCGAGATCTCCTCCCGGGTGTGCACAAGCGGGGTCTGCTCGGGCTGCTTGGAGTCCCTCAGGGCGACCAGGTCGCCGATGGCCTTCCCCTCGCTGTGCCTCCAGGAGGCGCAGCATGCATACGAGGCCGCCGAGTGCTGCAGCCAGGCTGAGGCGAGGGAGGCTGAGCAGGCCAGGCGAGAGGCCGAGCGCCGCCGCAACGGCCGGTGGAGGCCGGGGCCAGGAGAGGGTCCAAGCCCGCTACCACCGCAGCAGCCGAGTCAGCCAAGGACTAGGGATTCGTCTCCGAAGTCTGCTACAAGCTTGAGCTGCCCTCCCAGCGCCGCCACGTAGGAGGCTAGGGTCTCGACTTCAGAGCGCCTCACCTCGCCCCTCTCGATGGCTGAGACGCGACCCTGAGTGACACCCAGGATCTCCGCGACCTGGTTCTGCGTGATGTGCTGACGCTTCCGCACCTCCGCCAAGCGGTACGCCCGAACCTCGGCAAGCATCTGCTGCGTCCCTGCCTCGGTCCTTGCCTTCTCTTCGGGTGTGAACGCGAGATCTTCCTTAAGGTCGTCCCACGAGGTGGCGCCGCTCTTATCGGTGGTCATGCCTGCGTCTCCTCTCGGTAGATCGCGTATGCCGCTTCGGCCTGTTTGATTGCGCTCGGGTACCAGGTCTGCCAACTCCCCGACTTGTCACCGCCGACCAGGATCACCGCGTTCCGGTCGGGGTCGAAGACGAACAACAGTCTGACCTCAGTTGATCCGGACGAGCCTTGGCCGGAGCTCCTTGAGGTTCGGGAGCTTCGACCCCTTAATGTGATCGACCAAGGGACGCCCCAACGTGGGACCTTCCTGTTTGAGGACGTCAAGGGCACTGGCGATCTGCACCAGCGTCTCCCGGTCGGTGCGACGAAGGCCATGAAGCCAGGCAAGCGCCGGCTCGATGACCTTGATCTCGTACGGCATAAGCCCCTCTGGTCGACTAATACCCCTGCATGATATCACCTACACGTGATACTCGCAGGTGATCCCGCAGCGATGCCCCCCACTGGTTTCACGCGGACCAGTCGGGGCCGGATGCAGGCCATTGGTGCACCATGCGGGGGCGGCGACCACGCGGACGGTGGTGTCGCCCTGCCGACACCACCCATCTCGGCGGCCCGGCCGCACGAACAGCTCAGGGAGGCTCGCCTCCCTGCGGATACGCCCGCACCGGCCCTTCACACGAAGCCTGCAGATCACCGACCACCCCGGAGCTCTCACCCACCCGACTCACACACCTCGTCACGCACGCCGTCGCACCAGGACGAAGAACGTCCGCATCGACCGCACCGCTGGCGATCCCGCAGCAGCGCTCGATCGAATGGGGCTACACCCTCGACTGGCCGAGGAACTCGGTCCGGCAGCCCGAGACTCCGGGCCGTGCCCCATCCGTGCCCTTCGGAGCGGTGAACAGCGGTCGACACGGGTGCCACAGAGCCAGCGACCGGCTCCGCCTCAGAGAACGTTTTCGCAGGTCAGATGCCTGCCGATCAAGCCGGGCGGCGGTGATTCCCAAGCTTATAGCGCGGGTTCGATTCCCGTCATCCGCTCTTTGGAGAATGCCCAGGTCAGCGACCTGGGCCTTCTTTCCTGTCCGGGACGGCTTCATCGTCGAGTGGGGCGTCTCGGACGATTCTGGCGGTCAGGAGAACCCGCTCCTCAGCGCATTGCGGCGTTCCACTCCGATCGATATCGGAGTCACGCTCGAGAGGTCCTTCAGCTTGGCGCCCGCGTCGGCGGCGAGGGTGCTGCCCGTGTGGCGGAGGTCGTAGAAACGTGCTCGACAGGATCGCCATCACCGAGACGCCTCACCACGACATCCCCGATCGGCCACCCCGGACCGAACTGCTCCCGGAGGGGGCCCGCGCTTCCGAAATGCTGCACTCAGGGTGAGTCACTATCTATGACCGCGGGCCGAGAATTTACCGTGCCTCGCGGGGAGAGTTTTTACCGCAACACACAGAGGGCGATTGATCTGCACGCAGAAGCCGCCGCGACCTGCTACTGTCGATATCAGTTGCAGTTTTGGTACCCAAAGACTTCAAGTGCCTCCAGGCGGCCCTCCGTCGCGCAGGAGCACTTTTTATTTCCGGTCATTTTCCGGGCAGGGCATCATCGCGGCGACACGGCATCCGTAAAGTGCGGATGCCGATGTACTGCCCAAAGGAGATATGACATGGCTGCTGGCACCGTGAAGTGGTTCAACGCGGAAAAGGGCTTCGGCTTCATCGAGCAGGACGGTGGCGGCCCCGACGTGTTCGCCCACTACTCGAACATCGCCGCCCAGGGCTTCCGCGAGCTGCAGGAAGGCCAGAAGGTCACCTTCGACATCGCGCAGGGCCAGAAGGGCCCGACGGCCGAGAACATCGTTCCCGCCTGAAGCTGACGCGCAGTTCGTAGCTGGGGCCCGCATCCCTCGGGGTGCGGGCCCCAGCTACAGGCATTTTCAGGCAGCGTTTTCCTCTACGGGACGGCCATCGACTTCCGCCGCCCATGGGCCCTCCGAGGACGCCCGCCCACTTCGAACCTGTGTCCCTCCGCCGCCCTGGATCCCTGGATATCGACGTCCACCTGACGTCACTCTCTTTCAGTTTCAGCGCCTGCACCGATACAGAATCCGTGCGAGCAATATTCGCTTTCGCATTACCTTCGGCCCGTTCTTTCGGTTCCCCGCACCGCTCCACCGCTGCGGGAATTCCTTGATGACGTGCCGCATCAAGGAAGGTTCTGAATGAACCCCACACGCACGACCAGCCGCTCCTCCCGCAGCCGCCGCACCGGCGGCTCCGCCTTCGGCTCCATCGCCGCTCCCGTCCGGTCCGGTCGCTTCGGTTCGGCCGCCCCCAGCCGTGCGGGAGACCCGAGCCGCTCGGGCGGCCGCGGCCGTCGGCTCGCCGCGGTGCAGGGAGAGTTCGCCCTCCCCAAGACGATCACGCCCCCGCTGCCCGCCGTCGAGGCGTTCGGCGCGCTCGACATGCCCAGGGAGCTCCTGGCCGCGCTCACCGCGCAGGGCGTGTCCGTGCCGTTCCCGATCCAGGGCGCGACCCTGCCGAACTCCCTCGTGGGCCGTGACGTGCTGGGCCGCGGCCGGACCGGCTCCGGCAAGACCCTCGCCTTCGGCCTGGCCCTCCTGGCCCGCACCGCCGGGCAGCGCGCCGAGCCCCGTCGGCCGATCGCCCTCGTCCTCGTCCCCACCCGCGAGCTGGCCCAGCAGGTGACCGACGCCCTCACGCCGTACGCCCGCGCCGTCAGGCTGCGCCTGGCGACCGTGGTCGGCGGCATGCCCATCGGGCGCCAGGCCGGCGCCCTGCGGGGCGGTGCCGAGGTCGTCGTCGCCACCCCCGGGCGCCTCAAGGACCTCATCGACCGAGGCGACTGCGGGCTGGACCAGGTCGCGATCACCGTCCTGGACGAGGCCGACCAGATGGCCGACCTGGGCTTCATGCCCCAGGTCACCGCTCTCCTGGACCAGGTACGCCCCGAGGGCCAGCGGATGCTGTTCTCCGCCACCCTGGACCGCAACGTCGACCTCCTGGTCCGCCGCTACCTCACCGACCCCGTCGTCCACTCCGTCGACCCCTCCCAGGGTGCGGTCACCACCATGGAACACCACCTCCTGCACGTGCACGGCGCTGACAAGCACCGGGTGACGACGGAGATCGCGGCGCGCGAGGGACGGGTGATCATGTTCCTGGACACCAAGCACGCCGTGGACCGGCTCACCCAGGACCTCCTCGACAGCGGAGTCCGCGCCGCGGGGCTCCACGGCGGCAAGTCCCAGCCCCAGCGCACCCGCACCCTCGCCCAGTTCAAGACGGGCCACGTCACCGTCCTGGTGGCCACGAACGTCGCCGCCCGTGGCATCCACGTCGACAACCTCGACCTCGTCGTCAACGTGGATCCGCCGACCGACCACAAGGACTACCTCCACCGCGGCGGCCGCACCGCCCGCGCGGGCGAGTCCGGAAGCGTCGTCACCCTGGTCACCGCCAACCAGAGGCGCGGCCTGACCCGCCTCATGGCCACCGCCGGCATCGTGCCCCGGACCACCCAGGTCCGCTCCGGCGAGGAAGCGCTCCACCGGATCACCGGCGCGCGGACCCCCTCCGGCGTCCCGGTCACCATCACCGCGCCGACGGCCGAGCCGCGTAAGCGCGGCCCGGTGTCCCGCGGTCGGCGTAGCGCCGCCTCGGCGGCCCGCCGCGCGAGCTCACAGCGAGCCGGCGCGTGAGCCCGCGGCGGTCCGCCGTCCGCCTGGCGGTCCGCACGTCGTGTGAAGAGGAATCCGACCCATCTCCGCAGGAGGCATTTTGACGCCGGCCCAGACTTTGACGCTGGTTCAGACGCAGCCCCGCTCAGCGAACGCCAACCCCGTGGACAGGAAGGTGGCCGACCTCACGGAAACGGCCGCACCGCGGGTCGGTGACGACATGACCGTGGAAGTGGCCCTGTCCGTCGTGATCAGTGCCCGCTCGGAGCATCTGCTCATCTGCGACGACGACGGTCTGTGTACCCGGCTGGTCACCCGGGCCCAGCTCGCCGTCGTCCGTGACAGCAGCGCGTACACGGACCGCATCCGGCTGCGCGACATCCCTGGCGACCACCGGCCGTTCACCTCGCCCCCCACCCAGATCGCCCCGGCCGGACACCCCACGAGGAACCACCGGAGCGCCGCCTTGCCCGGAGCGGCCGGACAAGGCGGCGCTCCGGACGCCCTCACCCCCGCCTGAACCGACTCACCGCGGCCGGCCCCCTTCTCCCTCTCTCCCTGTGAGGCACCATGCGTTGCGTCATCGCCCGGTACCCGTTCGATCTGACCAAGAGCGGCGTCCTGGAATCCATGAAGGGCATCAAGCCCGAGCCGGTCACCGGTGAATCCGTGATCATCGGTCGCCGCGCCTATCCCGCCAAGCAGGTCGGCCAGGTCATCACCCGCCAGGACCGCCGTGACTTCAGCTCCGGCGAAGTCCTGAGGGCCATGACCCGGCTCGGTTTCACCTGCCGAGGGCTTGCCGACGCCGACGCACCCGACCTCACCCCGGTGCAGCAGGCATCCGCGATGCTCGGCACCCCGGTCGCCGTCTGACCGACGGGACCGACGCGAGCCGCCACCGGACAGCCTGAGGAGGGCCCGACCCGCACACGTGCCGGTCGGGCCCTCCCGCGTACGACGGGCTTCCCGGCCGCGCTGCGACAAAGGACAACTTCCCCTCTCGACACACAAAAATCTGTCTCGGCTGGAGTAGACATTGAGTGGTGTCGTGGTTATGGTTTCTCTCGTAGCCCAGAGAGACAAGAAGGCCGGGCAGAGATGAACTGCCGGGCAGCAGTACCCGCAAGTGCAGTTGGCAGGGCGGTGCGGTGGTGGAGTTCCGAAGCCAGGATCGTCAGCAGGATGGCGACGGGACTGACGACCGCACCGGGTGGCCCGCAGTGATCAGGGGCCGCCGTCCACGGGACCACGGTCATGACCGTCGCGGTGCCCGTAAGCGCAGTACCAGCAGTACGCAGTCCCCGTTGGGAAGCAATTGATCACCGAGGGAAGAACGGAGGGACCGAGCGCCATCAGGATCGCCCGGGGCGGAACTCTTGACCCCGGGTACCGCAGGACATCGACAGTGAGGTGGTCTCCGGTCAAGCAATCGCGATCCCCGCGAGCCCGACAGCATCTCGGTCGGGTCGGCGGAAACAGAAGGCCGGTGCAGTATCAGGACCGGCAGATGGTGTAGTAGTTCCTTCGGGGCCCTGGTGCCAGTACGGCACCGGGGCCCCTCCACGCGTTCACCAGAGAGGTGCAAGTGACAGCAGACGACTCCTTCGGCCGTCTCGACGACGACGACTACCCCGCCTACACGATGGGCCGGGCCGCCGAGATGGTCGGCACCACCCAGGGATTCCTGCGCGCCCTCGGCGAAGCGCGCCTCATCACTCCGCTGCGTTCCGGCGGCGGCCACCGCCGCTACTCCCGCTACCAGCTGCGCATCGCCGCCCGCGCCCGGGAGCTGGTCGACCAGGGCACCCCCATCGAGGCCGCCTGCCGCATCATCATCCTCGAAGACCAGCTCGAAGAAGCCCAGCGCATCAACGCCGAGTACCGCCGCGCCGCCGAGTCATCCCCGCCGCCGTCCTCGGAGTGAGCCGAGCGAGCCCGTCGACAGCACGGAGCCCTGCTCCGATACGGGTTCCCGCCGTCCTCTCCTGAACAGCGCACCGATCCTGTGGCCCCGCGCGTCCACGACGACATGGGTCCGCCCCTGGCAGATGTCCGCCATCGGCCACCTGTTCGGGAAGCACTTCGGCTGCCTGGGTGACGTTGTCCTGCGATGACGCCCAGTCGGCCATCGTCTCCCGCCGGTCCCCAGCGTGCCTCGTCGAGCGCTGTACCGGCGACCGCGTCCTGTGTGGCGGGCCCGGCCGTCGAGGCGCATCCTGGCGGCGAGATCGCCGGTGGCGGGCCCGGCTCCCGTGCCCGCCGGGCCGTGGCAGATGCGCTGCACGGCCCGTCCGCCGCCCTGCGGAAGGGAGCGGGATGACAGTCGGATCGCCCGGGGATCCCGATCGCTCGGAGAGCTTCGGGGAGGGGCTGCTGGGTGGCCTCCTGGACCGGTCCCACGAGCTGCCACCGCATCAGGTCGGGCCGGTGCTCGCCGACACGGTGGCGCGGCTGGGGGGGACGGGAACCGCAGATCCTGCTCCAGGACTACGGACAGCAGCGGCTGATCCCCCTGCCGGGCGAAGGGCTGGCGGCCGGCGAACCGCAGGCCATCGACGACTCCAAGGCCGGCCGGTGCTTCCTCACCTCACGCCCGGTCGAACTCGTACTGTCCGACGGCGTACGGGTCCTGCTGCCCTTGCTGGACGGGGGCGACCAGGCAGGCGTCCTGGCGGTCACCCTGGACGCCGTCGATGACGACGACCGCCGCCTCCTGCGCAGGATCGCCGGGCTGATCGCCGCCATGTTGCAGAGCAAGAACAGCCATACCGATCTCTTCTTCCGCACCCGTCGCAGCGAACCGATGAGCGTCGCCGCCGAGATCCAGTGGTCGCTGCTGCCGCCCCTGTCGATGGTGACGCCGCACGTCATCGTCGCCGGCGTCCTCGAACCCGCCTACGACGTGGCGGGCAACAGCTTCGACCACGCCCTGAACGGGGACACCTTCCACCTCGCCATGATCGACGCAATGGGCCACGGTACGGACGCGGCGACGATGGCGACCGTGGCCATCGGCGCGTACCGGCACGCCCGACGGATCAGCATCGAGCTGTCCGAGATCTATCTCTTCATGGACTGCGCCGTGGCCGAGCAGTTCGCACCCGACCACTTCGTGACCGCGCAGATGATGCGGCTGGACACGGACACCGGCCGCCTCCAGTGGGTCAACGCCGGCCACCCCGCCCCCATGCTGGTCCGCGGACACCGCGTCGTAGGCCGCCTGGACAGCCCCACGACCCTGCCCGTCGGCTTCGGAGGAGCGCAGCCGCAGGTCAGCGAAGTGACGCTCGCACCGGGGGATCGCGTCCTCTGTTTCACCGACGGGCTGATCGAGGAACACGAGAGCGGACAGGAGGAGTTCGGCGAGGAGCAGCTGATCGACTGGGTGAACCGGCTGGAGAAGGCGGACCGGCAGGTCCGGGCGGTGGCACGGGACCTCTCCCACACCCTCAAACGGGCACGGGGCAACGCCACTTCGGACGACGCCACACTGGTCATGATCGAGTGGCGCGGATGACGCTCGGGACCACCCCGGCTCCGGGCGGCGTGCCCGGCGGGAAATGACCTGGTCAGGGCGGCTCGTCCGGCCGCTGGGCGGAGTACGCTGAAAGTACCGGGAGTAAGTCGAGCACCCGCTCCCACGCGGACGTCGTTTCCGGCGATCAAGACACTGGGCCGCCCTGCAGGGCGGCCCGGAGACGGGTCCGCGATCATGACCACCACCCTCGCATCCCTGCTTTCGGCGCGCCTGTCACTGACACCGAAGACCACACTCGCCGGCCTCCTGGACGGTGCCTGGTGGCCTCGTTCGTATGACCTGGACGTCGAACTCCCGCCTCTGGTCGACGCGTTGGAGGAGCGCTTCGGACGCATCACGCGCGTCGCGGTGAACCCCACCCACTGGCCCGTCGTCCCGCACAAGGTCGCCGTCACCGGGCACACCGTGCACGTCGGCTGGTTCACCGAACAGGATCCCGACAAGATGATCCTGCTCTCGTACGCCGTCGGCCGCTGCGACCTCCTGGTGATCCCGCCCGAAACCGAACCCGCCTCGGCAGCACGGCTCATGACCGCCGCCGCCCTCCCCGGCAGCATCCTGGCCGCCGGCGCCCTGATGTCCGACGAGGCCACGATCAGCCGACGTATACGGAACGCCCGCGGCAGCGAGGACGCCTGGGAGACCGACGGCGGCGCGGCTCCGGCGCCCCCGCGACACCCGCTCATCGGCGCGCGGACGATCCCCATCCCGGGCATGCTCCGGAGGTGACCCCGTGGAAATCCTGATCCCGCTCGCCGTACGAAGCCACCGGAGGCAACCGCCTCCTCGGAGTCCCCGGGCCGAAGCTGCGGAACGACCTGCGCATCCCGGAGGAGGACCGGGCCGCCGCCTGCACCTACCTCGCCGGCGAGAACCTGATCACCGTCGACTGGGAACCGGGCAACACCCCCGCGATGATCTCCCTCACCCACCAGGGCATCCGCCGCATGGAGGCCGAAGAAGAAGGGCGCGGGTGAACCGCGCCCGGAGACGCTGCGGATCCAGCTCCCGATCAGGAGCCGCATGAAGTCGGCGGCCGTGCCACAACATGCCAGTAGCAGCGGTGAACAACGGTCGGCATGGGGTGGGCCGCGACAGCCCACCCCATGCCTCGGCATCCGTTTCCGCAGGTCAGCGGGTATATAACAGCTCAAGTGCCGGGTGCTTATAGCGCGGGTTCGATTCCCGTCATCCGCTCTTGAACGAAGGCCCTGGTCAGAGACCAGGGCCTTCGTCGTTGTCTCGATCGTCGGCCCGACCGGAATCCGGTCAGAACTCCAGCACCTCGCGGTCGAGCGGGTACCGCGCGCGGTGGGGTCCGTCGTACGGCGAGGGCGTGATCGGCAGGACGCCGGTGGGCTGCAGGCCCAGGTTGTCGTCCCAGATGCGGGGTTCGACCTGTCCGACGACGCGGAACTTCCGGAAGGTGAACGGCGGGCTGTCGGTCGGGAAGAACTCGGGCGTGGTCATCACCTGGAAGTGCAGGTGCGGCGTGGTCGAGTTGCCGCTGTTGCCGATCAGCCCGAGGACCCGGCCGGGTTCGACGTGGTCGCCTTCCCGGACCCTGAGCGAGCCGGGCTTCAGGTGCGCGTAGAGGAGGTAGCGGCCGGGCGCGACCTCCACGGTGACGTGGTTGCCGACGGTCTCCTCGATCGGGGGGACCGGCGGCGTGACGGGCGGCGTGTTGTCCGGGATCCCGTCCTGGACCTCCACCACTCGGCCGCCGGCCGCCGCCACGACGGGCTGCCGGTAGCTCAGGTAGCTGGTGAGCCGCGCGGGGTCGCCCTCCCAGGTCTGCCCCTGCTCGCCGACCCGGTACCAGTCGATCGCGAAGCGCTGCGGTACGTAGAAGCGGCCGTTGATCGGGCCGAGGCCGCGACGGTGGTGGGTGTTGCCGCAGCACGATTCGCTGGAGTACCAGGTGCCGAGGCGGACCGGCGCGTTCAGGTTCAGCGGCGCGGTGCGGTCGGTCGGGGTGACCTGAACCGTCTCCTCGAACGGGGCGGAGCCGGAGGCAGTGAGGACGGCGCCCGAGAGGTGGTGCTCAAGGACCTTGGGCACCCGCTGGCCGTGGTCGAGGGCCAGGTCGATCCAGACGACCCACTGCTGGGAGCCCGGGATCACGGTCGGCGTCGGCCCCGGCGGCGCCGGCGTATACCCGTCCGCACCCGGCAGGGGGTCGCCCACCGGGTTGGCGGCATCGGCCAGCGCCTGCCCGCTCAGCGATCCCACCACCCGGTGTGTGCGGGCGTCCCGGACCTCGACACGGTCCAGCCGCACCCGTGCGCTGCCGGCCAGCGCGTTCGTGGTGAGCAGTTCGTACGAGAGGTGCGTCTTGCCGTCCGTGGCAACGAACGGAGCCGGTTCCGTCATCACCGCCGCCGTCAGCGGCGTGAACTGGGGGCCGGGCACCGGCGCGGCCTCGCCTGTGCCGTATCCGGGTGTCGTCGAAGCCGTCAGCATGCCGACCGCGAGCAGGGCGGCGGCGAGCCCGCGACGTAGCGGGCCGCGGCCGGTGCGGTTGCGAGGGTGGCGCTCTGCCATGGTGCTCTTCCAGTCGTCGGGTCCGGGGCCGCGAAGGGCCCCGGCACGCCCCGCGCCGAGGCGCAGGCTCATGTAATCCGGCCGGGCGACGCTCCAGGCGGACGGCGCCGGAGTCGGGTGCCGAACGACACCCGTCCAGCCGCACCGGACCGCCGGGTGGGAGCCGGTACGTGCCCGTCCGTGCCCTCCAGGACGGTGAACAGCGGTCACCACGGGTGTGAGCAGAGCCTCCCGGCAGGACCCGCGAAGAGACTTGTCCGCAGGTCAGAGGCCATGTGGGCGGCCAAAGCAGCGGTGATTCCCGAGCTTATAGCGCGGGTTCGATTCCCGTCATCCGCTCTTCTATGAAGCCCCAGGTCAGCGACCTGGGGCTTCGTCGTCGTCCGGGGAAGTACCGCCCGACGGGGCTGCGGCGTGGGGGAGTTCGGCGAGGAGGATCTCGGCGGCCTGGGTGACGTTGTCGGCGTGGACGGCGCGGGCCATGGCCGTGCGAGCGGCCTCGGGGGTCGTGGCGGGCGGGACGACCATGAGGGAGAAGTGGTCGTTGTCGCCGCGTGTGATCAGGACGGTGTCGTCGCCGACGGGGAAGGAGTCGAGGTGCACGACCCGGTCGTCGACGGTCAGGCGAGTGGGGATGCCGTTCCAGGCGGAGGCGTCCAGGCCGACCCGGGTGATGGGCCCGAGGTGCTCGGTCAGGGCGGTGATCAACGGCGGGATCTCCCGCCCGACGTCGCGCGAGCGCGGCCACCACGCGCCGTCGAGGAGGCTCTGCCGAGACCCTGTCGTCTCCAGCCGGAGCAGCGCGGTGCCCGGCCCGACGGCCCGGTGGACCTCGTCCGGCAGGAGGCGCGGGGAGAAGCCTGCGTCGGTCATGATCGGTCCGCCCGTCCACGGGTGGTGCCGCTGCCGCCCGGACCGGTGCCACGGCGGACGCCGGGCCGGCGGGCGGGGCGACGGCCCCGTTCTTTCACCGTACTCCGGGAGGTCGCGCGGACGCGCCGCTCTCCGCCGGGGACCGGTCGGCGCCGACGGCTTCGGACGTACCGTGGACGTATGGAGCCATGCCCGCTCCGGGCGTGCGCGGGCGGGTCGCCGATGGGAAAGGACGGTGCCGCCTTGGACCGCAACGAGCCGGAAGCCGAAGTCCTGCCGCCGCCGGGGTACGCCGAAGTCCGCATCGTCGCCGCCACCCCCGACGCCGCCCGGATGGTGGCCGATGTCCTCCGTCACTGCTTCGCCGGTGACGAGCAGCGCAGCTACCCCGCCCCCGGCGGAGGCACCCGCCTCCACCTCACCGTCGACACCGCCCACACCGCCGAACCGGCCCGGTCCTGGCTGGCCACCAGCAGGCCCCCGAGCGGCACGGGGCCCCACTCGCAGGAACCCTGACCAGGGGGCGGAGCCCACGGCGCGCGTGGCGGACCCGGTCGCCGCGGAGCATCCTGGAAGCCGCACCGCGATACCGACGGATCGGCCCGTCGGCACCGGACCAGGGCGTTGCCCCGCCGCCCACCTGGAGGCCCCCCGGATGACCGTCGGACCGCACGAGGACGGGGACCCCGACCGCTCGGAGAGCTTCGGGGAGATGCTGCTGGGCGGGCTCCTGGACCACGCCCACGCGCTGCCGCCCGACCGGGTCGGATCGGCCCTCGCCGACGCGGTCGCCCGGATCGGGGGCCGCGAGGTGCGGATCCTGCTCCAGGACTACGGTCAGCAGAATCTGGTCCCCCTGGCCGGGGACGGACTGGAGGACGGCTACCCCCTGCCCATCGACGGTTCGGAGGCCGGCCGCTGCTTCCTCACCTCGCGCCCGGTGGAGGTGCCGGTGGCCGACGGCGTACGGGTCCACGTCCCGCTGCTCGACGGCGGCGACCAGGCCGGCGTCCTGGCCGTCACCCTGGACGCGGTGGACGACGACGCCCGCCGCATCCTGCGCAGGCTCGCGGCCCTGGCCGCCGACACGATGCAGACCAAGAACGGCTACACCGACCTCTTCTTCCGCACCCGCCGCGGCGAACCGATGAGCGTCGCCGCCGAGATCCAGTGGTCGCTCCTGCCACCGCTCGCCATGACGATGCCCCGCGTCGCCGTCGCCGGAGTCCTGGAACCCGCCTACGACGTGGCCGGCGACAGCTTCGACTACGCCCTGAACGGCGACGTCCTCCATCTCGCCATGATCGACGCCATGGGCCACGGCCTGGACGCGGCGACCATGGCGACCGTGGCCATCGGCGCGTACCGGCACGCCCGCCGCACCAGCGTCGAGCTGTCCGAGATCTACCTCTTCATGGACCGGGCCGTCGCCGAACAGTTCGCCCCCGACCACTTCGTCACCGCACAGATGCTGCGGCTCGACACGGGCACCGGCCGCCTCCAGTGGGTCAATGCCGGGCACCCCGCCCCCATGCTGATCCGCGAGCACCGCGTCGTACGCCGCCTCGACAGCCCCACCACCCTCCCCGTCGGCTTCGGCGGAGACCAGCCGCAGGTCAGCGAAGTAACGCTCGCGCTCGGGGACCGGATCCTCTGCTTCACCGACGGCCTGATCGAGGAACACGAGACCGGGCAGGAGGAGTTCGGCGAGGACCAGCTGATCGACTGGGTCCACCGGCTGGACCGGGCCGACCGGAGCGTACGGGCCGTGGCACGCGACCTGTCCCACACGCTCAGACGGGCCCGCGGCGGGGCCACCACCGACGACGCCACCCTCGTCCTCGTCGAGTGGCGCGGACGCGGATGACGGGGACCCGGCGCTTCCGGCGGCCCCGCCCGCCGGAAGAACCGGCCCGGTCCGCCGCCCCCGTCCGGCTGCGGCGCGGAGTACGTTGGAGGTACCGGGAGCACTTCGTACACCCGCTCCCACGCGGACGTCGTTCCCGGCGATCACTAGGCCGGGGCGCCCGCAGGCGCCCCGGGGACGGGTCCCGGTCTCATGACCAGCACCACCGCTCCCACCCGCCAGGCTCGCCTGGTCCTGACCCCGAACACCTCCATGGCCGGCCTGCTGGACGGCGCCTGGTGGCCGTACTCACGCGATCTCGCCACCGAGTTGCTCCCCCTGGTGGAGGCGCTGCGGGACCGCTTCGGACGCGTCACGCGGATCACCGCGAACCCGGCACCCTGGCCTGTCGCCCTGCGCAAGGTCCCCATCGGCGGCTACGCCGTGCACGTCGGCTGGTTCACCGAGCAGGCCCCCGACACGATGATCCTGCTCTCGTACGACCTCGGCCGCTGCGACCTGCTGGTGATTCCCCCGGAGACCGAACCCGCCGCCGCCGCAAGGCTGATGGCCGCCGCGTCCGCCCCGGGCAACGTCCACACCACAGGCACCCTGATGTCCGAGGAGAACGCGACCGGTCGTCTCCTGCGGGAGGCAGGGGCCGGTGAGGACGCCTGGGAGACGGACCGCGGCGCCTCCCGGCAGCCCCGGCTCCGCCCCCGCCCCGTCGTCGGGGCACGCATGATCTACCTGCCCCACGGCGTGCGGAGATGACACCTGCTGTTCCCGCGACCGCGCTGATCCCTCGTCTTGTCCAGGAGGTGCCACCGCCGCTGCGCCCCGCCTTCCGCTCCCGTGCCCTGGGGGCGGTGAACAGCCGTCAACACGGTTGTCGCCGAGCCAACAAGAAGCCCCGCAACTGAGGCCGTTTTCGCAGGTCAGGAACCTGATTCTCCAGCTGGGCGCCGGTGGTTCCCCGGCTCATAGCGCGGGTTCGATTCCCGTCATCCGCTCCACTACAAAGCCCCAGGTCAGAGACCCGGGGCTTTTGTGTTGTCGAGACCTTTCTATTGGTTGCGTGCCAGATCCGTGGCCGGGAACGCCGTACTCCCCCTGCTGCCGAGTCGCCGAGGGACCCATTTCGCCGCACCTCGCGCATCGTGGGGATGTCTTCGGTGCTGGGATGCGGGCTGAGTTATGTGAGAGTGGGGGACGAATCTTGGCGATCTGCTTCGAGCTCGTCGTGAACTTCGGCGACAACATCAGGGCCGCGCGGGCGGCCGCCCTTACCGATACCAAGCCGTGGGTGCTGCGCGCAGGTGACCACAGCGTCCGCCTGCATCGGCCGATGCTGAGGGCCGCCGGCTCGTACTCCGAGGTTTCCTTCGTGCCGGTGGCCGTCGGTTCGGGGGTTGCCCTGGACGGCACCCTTCCGAGACTGCGACTCACCGCGGCGGAGCTCACCGAGCTGGGGCACCAGTTGTACGAGCTGCTCGCCACGTTTGACGGGTACGTCATCGCACGCGTCGGTTGGGATCCTGAATCGCTGCTGGATCCCGTCGAGCTCAAGGCTGAGTGGTCGGAGGAGCTGGCGGATGGCAGCCTCCACGGGCTCGTGCTCTGCGAGAGTCTCCACGGTGAGCTTGGCCTCGACGACGAGTACGTCCCCTTCCGGCCCGGATACCGCTGGATGCCGTACCGAGGCGAGAAGCCAAGCAGCTCGACGGCCGACTAGCGCCGGTGGCCACCGACCATCGGACCGAACCCGTCGACGGATGTCGGCGGCGGCTGGTACCTCACCAGCCGCCTTGAGATGGCGGGGACTCCATCACGCCGAGCGCCGAACACCAGGAGGCGTTTCGGAGCGACATGGCCGCCGTCGGGCGCTCCATGGAAGCTCCGAACTGGGGGCGGTACAGCAGCGCACGCCGAAGACGTCATCTCACCTTGGTGGGGTGTCGTCGAATGAACGGTGCCGTTACCAGGACGAGTGCGGCGACGACGGTCAGTCGTTGAAGGCCGGGTTGAGCGGCGAGGTTGCTGTGCTGGATGCCGTAGACCGCGTACCAGTCGGCGGCGACGTCGGTTCCTCGGCGACGCAGACCGATATGACCGTCCAGCGCGGGGTGTGGCGCATCCATCCGATCCCACCGTGGGTCGTCCCATCCGCGGGCGCCGGCGGGGCCCTCTTCTGCCAGTGTTCACGCGGGTATCGCCGCAGTGATCCACCATGAGCGAATGGACGCAGGGGTCGCAGGGGTTGTCGCCGGTGTGGCCGGCATGGTGGGTGCGCTCGGTGGGGCTGCGGTGGGAGGCCTGGCCGCTGTGCGCGGCGCGCGAATCGGCGCGGAGAAGACCTCTGCGGCTCTTCTCAAGCAGACACAGGACCAGGCGGAGATCGAACACCGGCACTGGGCGCGGGAGCATCGACGGCAGGCCTGCTCTCAGCTCATGGAGCACTACGCGGGAATGCTTCAGGTATTGGCAGGGGCGCAGGAAGCTCTGTGGCGCGAGGAGACACCAACTGCCGAACAGAGGCAGACGATGGAGAGCTTGCTTGTGGCCATGGCGCCCGTGAGCCGTCAACTGGACCTATGGGGACCACCTGAGCTCCAGGATGCAGTGGGTGAACTCATGGCCAGGATCAGAGGGATCACTTACCTGTTGAGGGAATGGGCGCATGCCGTAGAAACCTCGGCGGCCGACATGGCGACGCACCGAAATCGCTACCTGCATTTCGATACCGAGTCGGCATACAACGCGTTTGTCGCTACTGCGGGCGAGGTGCTGCGCAGCCCGGCCTAGCTCATTGAGCCTCTTTCATCCTCTGCTGGAGGGTGAAACGGGCTGGCCGACGGGGTGTGGTGAGGAGGCAGGGCACCTCGTCGTCGGCGTACAGGTTCCACTCATCACACCGGCGCCCGGAGGAGCCCACTGCGCCAATTTTGTGCGCGCAGAGAACACTTGGAAGGCGCTACCAGACAAGCATCGTTTGTACGGACCCGTAACTTCTATGCGCAAGGGGCCGGTCTGCAACGGACGGTTCCGCGCGCTGTATCAAGGGAGTGAGTCATGAGTTCTCAGGTGAAGGCATTCGGGTTCGGCATGCCGTGGGAGTCGTTGTACGGGTACAGTCAGGCCACTCAGGTCGGTGACACGGTTTATGTGTCGGGGCAGCTGTCTCATGACCGTCACGGCGACTTCGTGGGTGCCGGCGACTTCGAACTGCAGGTCCGCACCACGCTGGAGAATCTGGACCTGGTGCTGAGGCAGTTCGGGGCCGAGCGTGGCCAGATAGTGGAGACCACGGTTCTGGTGAGGAACCTGCGGGAGAACTTCGACACGACAGCACGCCTCCACGCCGAGTACTTCGGGGAGCACCGGCCCGCCAGCACGGTCATGGGCGTTTCCGACTTGGCGCTGCCGGACCAGCTCGTGGAGATCGGCGCGCTCGTGCGTCTCGATGTGAGGGCATAGGTGAGGAGGCCGGCCTGATTCCTTCGGCCTCTTTCATCCCGGATAGTTGCAGGTCAGCAGCGTGTGGACGGCTTGGACGATGGTAATGCTGGGGCTGTTCTCGGTGGCGGTAGTACGGGGTGCGGAAGGTGGCGCCGGCACCTTGGTAGGCGCGGTCCGCGAGGACGAGGATCTGCCGGGTGAGGCAGACCCGGACGATGCCATGGGCGCGGGCCGTGGTCAGGTCGTGGGTGCGACCGGGTGTCGCGCGGGAGAACCACAGCGGTGTGCCATCGGGACGGGCGATGACCTGCACGTTCATGCCGTGCTTCGGGTGTGATGAGTGGAATCACCACGCCGACGACGAGGGGCCCTGCCTCGTCACCGCACCCGCTGACCAGCCCATTTCACCCACCAGTACAGGATGAAAGAGCTTCATTGAAGCGGTCGGCGCTGGGGACCTCGCTGCAGGCGGGCGCAGGACACCAGGGCGTCGGCGTCTTCGGTGAGGTAGAGCAGGTAGGTCCACTTCTGATCGGCGGTATCGATCAGGCATCCGCGCACCGGACGGCGGTGTTCGCGGAGGAGGTGCACCATGCGTTCCGCCCCGAGAGGTTCTGCTCCGTACCGCCGCCGCATGCGCCGAAGTCGGAGTGCGAAGACTCCGGCATGTCGCTCTGCGGGATGCGTCGTGTCCGTCACGGTGTAGGTGGCGCCGTTGCGGAGGGCGGCCAGGGCGGCCTCGGCCACCTCGTCGCCGCCGGCCAACAGGTTCTCGAGCACATGGCGTTCCATGGTCACCCCCGCCAGGATCCTGCGGTACGGCAGCCACGTGCGGCAACCCTGTTGTCGGGTCAGTAGCCGATGGTGAAGCGGCGTTGGACGAAGCGGGGCAGTTCCGCTTCGTCCAGGAGGGCGACCGCGGCGTCCTCCGCGGAGATTCGGCTCAGGCCGTCGGCGTCTCGTACGGGCTGGTCGCCACCGATGCGGAAGCGGCCGGTGCGCTCGCCGGGGGCGATCTGTTCGGCGGGGCTGAAGTACGTCCAGAGGCGGTTCGAGGCGCGCAGGACGTTCAGCGCCTCTCGGTGGCCGCGTACGGCGGCGGCGTACGCGCGAGGCAGGCCGAGTTCGTCGAGCGATGCGTGGATGAGGTCCTCGTGGTCGGCGCGGACGACGCCCGGCTCGATCTCCAGGCTGCCGGCGCCGCCGATGACGATCAGTCGGGTTCGGGGGTGGCTCTCCAGGGCCTTGAGCAGGGCCTGGGCGGCAGTCGCGTAGACGGTCGGGTCCGCGATCGAGCGCCGGACGGTGTCGGCGAAGTCCTTCGCCGCGTTGCCCGGCTGGAAGCCGCTGATCAGGACGTCCAGGCCCGGCAGGACGGCGGCGACGCTCGCGGCGTCCAACACGTCGATGCTCGCCCAACTGAGGTTCTCGCGCCGGTCGGTGATCCAGGAGGCGTTTCGGCTGAACGCCGTGACGCGGTGTCCGCGTCGCAGCGCCTCGTCGACGACCCGACTGCCGATGGTGCCGGTGGCTCCGATGACGCCGATGTGCATGGTTCTCCCCTTGATTCATGCCGTGGTCGTGCCGGACGCGGCACGAGGCCCGGGCCTCACGCCGCGCGGAAACTATACAGCGTGAAGTTTCCATACGGCAGGCAGTGTAGTGACGCTGTAGAGTGCGCCTGTGGCAGCCACCCGAAGCACCGGACGACGCGAGCGACTGCGGGCCGAGACGACCGCGGAGATCAAGCGCACGGCACTTGAGCTGATGGGCTCGGGCGGTCCCGACGCGATCACCCTGCGGGCGATCGCCCGCGAGATGGGCATGACCGCCAACGCCATCTACGGCTACTTCGCGACCCGCGACGACCTGGTCACGGCCCTCATCGCGGACGTCTACACCGCGCTCGCCGACGCCGTCGACGCCGCCTGGGCCGCCTCCGCGCAGGGCGCCCCGGCCGAGCGGATACAGGCATGGGCGCACGCCTTCCGCGACTGGGCGCTGACCAACCCCGAGGGCTTCCGGCTGATCTACGGCGACCCCGTCCCCGGCTACCGGGCCCCGGACGGCGGCGCCGCGCCGGACGCCGCGCGGCGGGTCTGCGTGGGCATCGCCGGGCTTGCCGACGCGGCCTGGGACAGCGCCGGACCCGCGTACGAGGGCGACTTCGCATGGGACGACTTCGACCCCGGCCTCCTCGGCAAGGTCCGACCGGCGTTCCCCGCGCTTCCGCCGGCCGGGGTGGCCCTGGCCCTGCGGATCTGGGGACACCTGCACGGCCTGGTCACGCTGGAGATCTACGGTCACCTGCGCGCCCAGACGCCCTCACCGGAGAAGCTCTTCCATGCCGAACTCGCCCAGCTGGGGCGTTCGTTGGGTCTCGACGCCTAGTACCACCCGGAAACCCGGCACACCTTCGCCAGTCCCTGAGGGATGCGAAGGCGACTCGCCGACCGGCCGGCCGGCCGAAGCGACTGCGGGTATGCCCCTGTTGTCGCGCGGCTCCACGCTCCCCGCGCGTTCACCTTCAGTCATCGCAACGATCGAGGGCCCCTCTCGTTGCATTAAGCAGTAGGCTCATCGCAATGAAATTGCTGCGACTACCTGGGATAACGCCGAATCCGCGCAAAGATCTCGTTGACCGATCCCTGAACGCAACGTAGCTTTTCCTGTATCGGAAACAACGAGCCCAGGGAGAGCGACATGCAGAAGTTCGACACCACCAGCCCGATCACCGCCGTCCTGGACATCCCCGCGGGACGCGTCCGGTTCATCGCCTCCGACCGCAGCGACACCACCGTCGAGGTCCTGCCCGCGGATGCCTCGAAGGGTCGCGACGTGCAGGCGGCGGCGGAGACGGTCGTCGAGTTCGGCGACGGTGTGCTGCGGATCGCGGCCCCGGCCGCGAAGCACCAGCTCCTCGGCAACTCCGGATATGTCGCGGTGACCGTCCAACTGCCCGCCGGCTCGAGCGTCGAGGCGAAGACGGCCGACGCCGCGTTCGAGGGCGTCGGACGGCTCGGCGACGTCACCTTCGAGGGCGCACAGGGCAAGGTCGAGCTCGACGAGACCGCCGGCGCCCGGCTCACCCTTCTCGCCGGCGACGTCTCGGTCGGCCGCCTGAGCGGCCCCGCCCGGATCAGCACCCAGAAGGGCGCCATCCATGTCACCGAGGCCGTGACCGGCACGGTCACCCTGAGCACCGAGCACGGCCCGATCACCGTCGGAGTCGCCCGCGGGGTCTCCGCCTCCTTGGACGCCGGCACCGGCTACGGCCGCATCCACAACTCGCTCGAGAACACCGGCGGTGCCGCCGCCGGCCTGAACATCCACGCGACCACGTCCTACGGGGACATCACCGCCCGCAGCCTGTGACCCCCGCGGCCGGACCGATGAGTTCGGTGATCCCCCTCGGTCATACAACCGGACCGCGTGGCGGCCGACACGTCGGCACACACCCGAGCTTGCCGACCGACACACACCGACCGACACCGTCCAACACCGCGTTACACCGAGTTACACCGAGTTACACCGAGTTACACCGACGAACGAAAGGCATGGACGACATGACGGACTCGCTGAAGGGTGCCGCGTACTTTCCTTCGATCGAGAAGAAGTACGGCCGCCCGATCGCGGAATGGAAGGACCTCATCCGCTCCTCCCCGCTGACCAAGCACATGGAGCTCGTCTCGTGGCTCAAGTCCGAGCACGGCCTGGGCCACGGCCACGCCAACGCCCTGGTCGCCCACACCCTCGCGGAGGACAAGGCGAAGTAGCCGGGCACGACTTCGGGAGGTCGGTGACGTGGGCGCTGGTCCTGGCATCGCGAAAAGCGATGGTCGCGGCCTGGGGCGGGCGCCGTGCTGAGCGCATGTCCAGTGAGCCGACGGGAAGACCTTGCCCACGCCGACTGCCCTTCACCGCTCCCGTCGCCGTCTGGGTACTGGAGGGGTACAGCAAGGCGGATGAGTTCCTGCGCACCACGTTCCCCGTCGAACCCGAGCAGATTCTGCGGCTTCGGGACGTGATCGAGCCGGATCCGGACGACCCCTGGATGCTCTACTGCTACGCCGTACCGGTCGAGGTCCGGCCCGCGGTCGACGCGATCCTGCGGTGCGGGCCGCCCGATCCGGAACTCGACTACTTCACGGGCGCCTACGCGGCGGAGTGAGCGGGCCCACCGCGGTGCATCGAACCCAGGCGCGGCGGACTCAGTGCGGTAGCGCGTTCAGCATCGTCAGGTCGGGCTCCGCGAGGCGCACGGTGGCGGCTGCGGTGTTTTCCTCCACGTGGGGCAGTGACGAGGTACCCGGGATGGGAAGGACCACCGGGGACTGGGCGAGCATCCAGGCGAGTTTGATCTGGGCCGGTGTGGCTTCGTGTCGCGCGGCGATGCGGTGGAGGGGTTCGGTCGGTTCCGGGCGGCCCAGGGTCTCCAAGGAGAAGAACGGGACGTAGGCGATGCCCTGACGGGTGCACGCGTCGAGGACGGCCGGGTCCGGGCGGTGGAACAGGCCGTACTGGTTCTGCACGGCCGCCACCGGGGCGATCCGTTGCGCCTGGGCGAGCTGCTCGGTGGTCGTGTTGCTCAGGCCGAGGTGTCGGATCAGGCCCTCCTCGCGCAGGGCTGCGAGTGCCGCGAACCGGTCGGCGAGCGGCCCTTCCCCGCCGCCCGGCTGGAGGCGCAGGTACACGAGGTCGAGACGGTCGCGGCCGAGTTCGCGCAGGGTGCGGTGGACGTCGGCGGCCAGCTCGCGAGGTCCCGCCGGGGGTCCCCAACTGCCGTCGGGGTTCCGGACCGGGCCGACCTTGGCCGCCAGGACCAGGTGCTCGGGGTACGGGTGCAGAGTGCGGTGGATCAGGCCGTTCGCCGAGAGCCCGCCGTGGAAGTAGAACCAGGCGGTGTCGATGTGGTTCACCCCGAGCTCGACGGCCCGCCGCAGTACGGCCGCCGAGGTCTCCGGGTCGTTCGCGGGGCCGGCGATCTCCCGGGCCGGCAGCCGCATGGCGCCGAATCCCATGCGGGCGACGGGGAGGTCTCCGCCGAGGAGGAAGGTGGGGGAGGTCTGCTGATCAGTGGTCGTCATGCCTCAGATCCTGCGGAGCGGTCGTACCCGTGGCGAACGGGTGGCAGGTTGGTGCCATGACGACCCAGGGCATCGTGACGCTGCGGGGGACCGCCGAGCTGGTGCGGCGGGCCGGCGCCCTCTTCGACGGCGCACGGGAGGAGTTCCTCTGCGCCGCCGGGGAACCCGGGACCTGGTCGGCGGCGGCCGTCGGCGCCCGGCGCACACCCGTACCGGGCCTCGTGGTGCGGAAGTTGTACGGGCCCGCCGTCTACCGGGCTCCCGGCGGACGGGAGTTGCTGGAGCGCCTCGCCGGGGCCGGTGCGGAGATCCGGATCTCGCCCGCTCCCCCGGCCCACGAGGCGATCGTCGTCGACCGGCGCCTCGCCGTCCTCGCGGCGCCGCGGCCCGCGACCGGAGAACCCCGTACGTACAGCGTCGTCCAGGAGCCGGACGTCGTGGCCGGAGTGCGGGCACTGTTCGAGACGGCGTGGGAGACCGCCACGGACCTCGCCGCGTACGGCCGCACGCCGTTTCCGCGTCTCGGCGAGGCCGACCGGGCCGTACTGCGTTCCCTGGCCGCCGGCCACACGGACGAGACGGCGTCCCGACTGCTCGGGGTCTCCCTGCGCACGTACCGGCGTCGGGTGGCCTCGCTGATGACCGCGCTGGACGCCCGCTCGCGCTTCCAGGCCGGGCTCCGGGCCCGGGAGCTCCTCGGCGGACAATGGTCTTCATGACGGTGACGATCTGGGTCGACGACTGGCAGATGCAGTGCTGCGGGGAGGACTTCGCGCCGGGGGACGTCGTCTCGTGGCGGCTGCTGGAGGTCGATCCGGAGGACTACGCCGACGTCGTCGGTGACGAGCGGGCGGCGGGCATCGACTTCCGCGAGGAGCATCACGGGCAGGGGGACGAGCAGGCGCCGAGCTCGCTGGAGGTGCTGACGATCGCCGAGGTGCACTGCCGTTACGCGCTGCCTCCCGGCAGCACGGGCAACACGTACCACCCCGTTCCGGGCACCACCGTGCTGGTGCCGGTCGAGCGGGCGGACGGGTGGGCGAAGGCCCGGCCCGATGTGCGGTTCGCGGGCTATCTGGTGACCGCCCGGCGCGCCGCGGAGGCTTCGGAAGGGGCGGCCGCCCGGTCGTGACCGGGCTGCGGACGGCGGCCCGGTCGTGACCGGGCCGGGTGCACTCGTTCTTCGCGCACCCAGCCCGGGGCGCGGGCGTTCAGGCCGATGCTCGCTGGGCCGAGGTCGGGGCCGGGCCGGCTGCCTCGAGGCGGGCCTGGCGGGCGCCGGCGCCGCCCGCGCGGTGGAGGCGGTAGCCGCCGGGGTTGGCCGCCTCGTCGGCCATGTGCTTGACGACGCCCACGCACACCGTCTCCTTGATCTTCGCGCCCAGGCGGCCGTCGACCTTCAGCCACACCGCGGCGTCCGACCGGTTGGAGAACTGGAAGATGCCGTCGCCGCGGCCCAGGCTGATGCACTGGGCGGCGAACGGGTTGTTGAGGGTCTCGGGCTGCTCGCCCGCGATCAGGCTGAGCACCGTGTCCGCGGCCTGCGCGCCCATCGGCATCGCGGCCTGGCAGCTCATCCGCAGCGGCAGGCCCGACGGTGCCGCCGAGTCCCCGGCCGCGATGATGCGGGCGTCGTCCACGCTGGTCAGTGTCTCGTCCGTGAGCAGGCGGCCCAGGGCGTCGGTGCTCAGACCACTGCGCACGGCCAGGTCGGGGACGCCGAAGCCGACGGTCCAGATCGTCACCGCGCTCGGCAGCTCGCGCCCGCCGCTGAGCCGGACGGCGTCGCGGGTCACCTCCGTCACCTTCGCGTCGGGGCCGTCGAGGACCGTCACCCCGAGCCGGGCCAGGCGCCGGGCCACCGAACGGCGGCCCCGCGGGTGCAGGTACGGGCCGAGCACGCCGCCGCAGACCAGGGTCACCGCGCGACCCGCCTCCGCCAGTTCGGCTGCGGTCTCGATGCCGGTCGGGCCGGCTCCCACGACCGTCACCGCGGCCGTCGCGGACGCGGCCTCCACGACCGGCCGCAGCCGCTCCGCCTCCTCGAACGTGCCGATCGGGTACGCGAACTCGGCCGCTCCCGGCACGCTCGGGTCGGCGCTGCCGCTGCCCACCGCGTAGACCAGGTAGTCGTAGCCGACCGTGCCGCCCGACGCCAGCGCCACGCTGCGCTCCGTCGCGTCGATCCGGGTCACGGTGTCGACCACCAGCCGGACGCCCTCGCCCAGCACCTCCCGGTAGTCGTGGACCGCCTCCCCGGTCCCGCCCACCAGCTGGTGCAGGCGGATCCGGTGGACGAAGGACGGGCGCGGGTTGATCACGGTCACCGTCACGTCGCCGCCCTGCGTGAGGCGGTTGGCCGCCATGACACCGGCGTACCCGCCGCCGATCACGACCACATCGGTGTGCTTGCTCATGGTGTGTCCTCCGCTTCAAGTCCGCATCAGGTCCGGTTCTGCCTGTTCGGCCTCAAGACACCGGCGGCCCGGCTCCTGTGACAGGTACGGCTGTGTGACCTGGACAACATTCCGGTTCACTTTCGTGCACTCACTGCACTGCTGTGCAGCGACTGCATGAAGATATACTTATTCCCTGAGGGGGCGTCAAGACCCCGCCGACCCACCGACCCGGGAGCGACAGTCGACGATGACCAGTGACGATCCAGTCCGTCGCGGTGGCCGCGAAGCGCAGCGCCGCCGTACCCGCAAGGCGATCGTCGAAGCGGCGGTCCGGCTGAGCGCCGGCGGAGCGACGCCGTCCATCGACGAGATCGCGGCCGCCGCCGACGTGTCGCGGCGCACGGTCTACGCGTACTTCCCGAGCCTCGATCACCTGCTGATCGACGCGACCGCCGGCGCGCTCAACGAGCCCCCCGTCGAGGAGGCGTTCGCCGACCCCGCGATCGCCGACGACCCCGCGGCCCGCGTGGACGCCCTCATAAGGACGCTCTTGAAGTACTCACCGCAGTCGCTTCCGCTCGGCCGCCGGCTCATCCGGCTGACCGTCGATCAGCCGGTGGACGAGAGCCAGGACCCGCCCGCCCCGCGGCGCGGCCCCCGCCGGGTCGAGTGGCTGGAGCAGGCCTGCGAGCCGCTCCGCGAGACCCTCGCCCCGGAGTCGTACGAGAGGCTGATCTCGGCCCTGACCATCGTGGTCGGCTGGGAGGCGCAGATCGCTCTGCGCGACGTCCGCGGGCTCGGCCCGCAGGCCGAGGAGGAGGCCATCACCTGGGCGGCACGCGCCCTCGTGGAGGCGGCGATCCGGGAGCACGAAGCGGGTGGTCGCCCGTAGGACCGGCCCCGCCCGCAGGTCTTCCGTCCGCAGGGCTTCCGCCCGCACGTCTTCGGCCCCAGGTCTTCCATCCGCGCGGCCGAAAAGCCCATCCGCCGTGCGCGGCACGCTGGTTAGGGTGGCTGGATGCCTACGCCGCCTCTGATTCTCCTGGTGTCCGGAAGCCTGCGGGCCGGTTCCTCCAACGCGGCGGTGCTCGGCACCGCGCAAGCGGTGGCGCCCTCCTGGATACGCACCCGCCTCTACGAGGGCCTGGGCGCGCTTCCGCACTTCAACCCCGACGACGACCGCGATCCGCTGCCCGCTCCGGTCGCCTCGCTACGGGCCGCCGTCGAGGAGGCGGACGCGGTGTTGATCTGTACTCCGGAGTACGCGGGTACGCTGCCCGGCTCGTTCAAGAACCTGCTGGACTGGACGGTCGGCGGCACCGAGATCTGCGACAAGCCCGTGGCCTGGGTGACCGCCGCCGCCCCCGGGCGCGGCCAGGGTGCGGAGGCCACTCTGCGCCTCGTGCTCGGCTACACCGGCGCCGCCGTCGTGGAATCGGCCTGCGCCAGGATTCCGGTGGCTCCCCAGATCGTCGGCGAGGACGGGCTCATCACCGATCCGGACGTGCGCGAGCAGATCGGCAAGGTGCTCGCGCTGCTGGCGGAAGGGGCCGCGGCCGTCAGCCGGTCGGAATGAACCGGCCCGTGCCGACCACCGACATCGGTGGCATCCGGGACAGCGTCATCGAGTGACCTCGCAGACCGTGTCGACGAAGGCGCGTACCCGGGCGCTCTCGCCGCTCGCCGGCCAGACGAAGCCGTACACGACGGGCGGGGCGTCCCGGAAGGGGACCCACGCCACGTCGGGACGGGCGTGGTAGCGCTCCGCGGTCCGGCACGCCGGTGAGACGCCACGTCCCAGGCCGACGAGGTTCATCACCTCGGTCCAGTACGTGAACGTCGGGCCGTGCTCGACGGGCGACCCCTGGGGAGTCCGCCGCGGGTAGTGGTGGTCGAGCCAGTACGGCGGTACGGCTCCGGACACGGCGAGGAGCGTCGACTCGGCGAGGTCCTCCACCGACACGGACGTACGCCGGGCGAAGGGGTGCTCGGCCGGGACCATCAGCGACCGCGGCTCGTGCAGGACGACGGGACCGAGGGTGAGATCGGGTTCCTGCACCGGGCGTTCGGTGACCTGGAGATCGAGCCGACCGCTCCTGAGCGGCCCGAACGGGTCGGAGAGCTGGACCTCCTGGATCTCGATCTCGCAGTCCGGGTAGCGGGTACGGAAGGTGTCGGCGGCCCTCAGAAGGATCTCGGCGACCATCGGGCTCGAGTACCCGACGTGGAGCACGCCCGTGATGCCCCGGCCCATGGCCATCGCGCGGTCCACGGCGCGCTGGAGCTGCCGGCGGACCGGGATCAGATCGTCGCGCAACTGCTGCCCCGTCGGGGTCAGGGCGACACGGCGGCTGGTGCGTTCGAACAGCGGGACACCGATGCGGCGTTCCAGCTTCTTGATGGTCTGGCTGACCCGTCCCTGGGCCAGACCGAGCCGCTCGGAGGTACGCCGGAAGTGCAGCTCCTCGGCCAGCGTCAGGAACACCTCGATCTCGTGTCGCTCCATCGCCGGCCTCCATGGGTGAGTTTGGCGCACCGATCGTAGATGACTTCGATCTTGTTCGGCCCGGAACGGAGTTCGAGAGTGGATCAGACCCCGAGGCCCGCACGCCGAGGTCCACCACCCCATCTCCCCAAGGACGATCGTCATGACCACCCCCAGCGTCTTCGACCCCGCCCGAATCGGCGCCCTGGACCTGCCCAACCGCCTGGTGATGGCGCCGATGACCCGCAACCGGGCCGCCGACGACGGCGTTCCGACCTCGATCATGGCCACGTACTACGCGCAGCGCGCCTCCGCGGGGCTGATCGTCGCCGAGGCCTCGACGCCCAACGCCGTCGGGCAGACGTACCCGAACATCACCGCGATCCACAACGACGCGCACGTTGCCGGCTGGCGGCAGGTCACCGAGGCGGTCGGCGCCGCGGGCGGCCGCATGTTCCTTCAGCTGCAGCACGGCGGCCGGATCGGTCACCCCGACAACAGCGGCGGCCTGTGGCCCGTCGCGCCCTCGCCGGTCCCGCTCCCCGACACGATCTTCACGCCCCACGGCCACCAACCCGCCGTCGTACCACACGAGATGACCGTCGACGAGATCCGGGCCACCGTGGCCGACTTCGCCGCCGCCGCCCGCCGGGCGATCGACGCCGGTTTCGCCGGGGTGGAGGTGCACGGCGGCAACGGCTACCTGCTCCACCAGTTCCTGGCCTCGGGGACCAACCACCGCACCGACGCCTACGGCGACTCGGTGGCCGGTCGCATCAGGTTCGTACGCGAGGTGGTCGAGGCCGTCGCCGACGCGGTCGGCCCCGAGCGGGTCGGCCTGCGCATCGCCCCCGGCGTCACGGCCAACGGCATGCACGAGGACGACGCGGAGGAGGTGTACCCGGCGCTCGTCGACGCGCTCGCCGACAGCGGACTCGCCTACCTGCACGTGGTGTTCGCCGACCCCGACCAGTCGCTCTTCCAGCGCATCCGCAAGCAGTGGGCGGGCACGCTGATCGCCAACCCGGCGCTGCCGTGGCCCGGTCCGCTGCCGGCCGACGGCGGCCGGCACGAGGCCGAGCGGCTCCTGGCCGCGGGAGCCGATCTGGTCTCCCTCGGCCGGGCGTTCCTGGCCAATCCCGACCTGGTCGAACGGCTGCGCGTGGGCGCGCCGCTCAACCCCCTGCAGGACAAGGGCCTGATGTACGTGGGCGGCGAGGCGGGCTACACCGACTACCCCGCGCTCGCGAAATCGCATGCGTAACGGCTACAACTCAGGGGCACGCGTCTGACCGTGCGAACACCGACCCCTGCCGGAGTGAGGCGCGAGTGCCCATGAAGCCGCAACCGACCGAACACATCCGCCCCGCCCGTGCCGTGGACGTCCCCGCGCTGATGGCTCTTCGGACGGAGGCGGAGCGGTGGCTCAGCACCAAGGGGACGGATCAGTGGAGCGATCCGGAGACGGGGAGCACCGCGATCGGGAAGTGGCGGGCGGCGATCGACGACGGGCGGTCCTGGGTCGTCGTGGGCGGCGACACCGGCGAGATCCTCGCGACGGTGAGCCGCGGGCCCGCCGACCGCGACTTCTGGACCGCCGACGACCGGCCGGAGTCCGGGTTCTACCTGTACAAACTGATCGTCGCCCGGGCCGCGAAGGGGCAGCGGCTCGGCGTCCGGGTCCTGGACTGGGCCTCCCGCGTCGCCGCGCTGGAGGGCCGGGAGTGGGTCCGTATCGATACCTGGCGCACGAACACGGACCTCCACGCCTACTACGAGCGCCTGGGCTTCGACCACGTCCGCACCGAAGCCCCGTCCCACCGGCGCTCGGGCTGGCTGGCCCAGCGCCCCGCCACCGAACTCGCCCTGCCCGACCACCTGCTGGAGCCCGGCGACCGGTGCGCCCTGGCCCAGGTCAGCTCGGCATGACCTCGGCCGCGAAGGCGGCGATGTCGCGGAGGACGCGGTCCGGGTTCTCCCAGTAGGGCACGTGGCCGGCGCCCTCGTGGACGAGGAGGCGGGAGAGGGGGATGGTGTCGAGGATCCTCTGCTGGTCCTCGCGGGGCAGGATCGGGTCGCGGTCGCCCCAGACGACCAGCGTGGGGACGAGGATGCCGGTGAGGGTGGCGAGGAGGTCGGTCTCCAGGAGGCCGTGCAGCGTTTCGCGCCAGACGCGGGCCGGGGCCTTCAGGTTCTCGTCGACGATCGTCTCCAGGAAGCCGCGGGCGATCGGGACCTCCGTCATGCCGCGGACGAAGTCCTCCACGAACGCGCGGTCCACCGGGTCTTCCGCCGCGCTCAGCCGCTCCCGCAACTCGGCCGCCCCGGGCTTGTCCGCGAGGGAGGCCGGTACGCCCAGGAGGACCAGGCCCGCCACCCGGTCCGGGCGGCGGCCCGCGACGATCCGGGCCTGCACTCCTCCGCTGGAGCCCCCGACCAGCACGGCGCGCTCGATCCCCGTGCTGTCCAGGAACGCGACGAGGTCGTCGGCGAAGTCCTCGGGCAGATAGCCCTCCTCGGGCTTCTCCGCGTCGCCGTGGCCCCGCTGCGTCGGGGCGTACGCGTGCAGCGCGGACGGCATACGCCGGAGCATGGGCTCGAACGTCCACCACGAGTCCACGTAGCCGTGGACCAGCACGACCGGCGTGCCGTCCGGGCCGCCGGCCTCGGCGTACGGGAGGGTCGGCCGTCCCTCGCCCAGGACGGCGCTGTGCACGGCGACGGTCGACATTCCGCCTCCTCACGTCTTCTCCAGAGTAGGAAGGGAAGCGACGGGCCGATAATCGGGAGCGGGACGGAAGAGACTCCGGAGGTGTGCCGATGGATGACCGGCGGCTCGTCTGGTACGTGGCGTACGGGTCCAACATGCACGCCGCCCGTCTGCGGTGCTACCTGGCCGGCGGGTCACCGCCGGGGACCGATCGGGTGTATCCCGGCTGCCGGGACGCCTCGGAGCCGGTGCGGTCGGCGGGCGTGGTGCTGCCGGGGTGCGTGTACTTCGCGACCGAGTCGGCCGTGTGGTCGGGCGGGCGGGCGTTCTACGACCCGAGCGCGCCGGGGGTCGCGTACGCGCGGGCGCATCTGGTGGGCGCCGGGCAGTTCGGCGACATCGTGGCCCAGGAGATGGAGCGGGAGCCCGGGACCGACCCCGACGTCGGCCTCGACCTGGACGACGTCGTCGCGCGCGGCCGGGTCGCGCTGGGGCCGGGCCGGTACGAGACGCTGGTGTGCGCCGGGGCGCTCGACGGGGTCCCGCTGCTGACGTTCACCGCGCCGTGGAACATGGCGGACGTGCCGCCGCTGGCGCCGTCCGCCGCGTACGTACGGCATCTCGCCGCCGGGCTGCACGAGACCGGGACCTGGGGGCCGGACGAGATCGCCGGCTACCTCGCCGGCCGCCCCGGGGCCGCGGGCCACTGGGCGCCGGAGCAGGTGCTGGCCCTTCTGGACCCGGACGCCGCGGCGCAGGCCTGAAGACCCGGACGCCGCGTCACCGGCCTGAGGGCCGGGGCGGCCCGCCGCCGGCGTGAGGCCCCCGGACGCCCGCCGCCGGCGTGAACGTCAGCGCTTCAGGCGCGCCTCCAGGCCGTCCAGGACCGCGTCGAGGCCGAACTCGAAGGACTCGTCGGGGCTACCGGCGTACTCCGTCGAGCCGATCCGGGCGCGCAGCCGCGGGAAGCGGGAGGCCGTCTCGGCGGCCTCCTTCATCGTCGCCGCGAACGACGCCTCCGCGTCACCGCCGCCGCGTTCGATCCTGCGGGTGAGCGAGGCCGTGGCGGCGGCGCCCAGCGCGTTGCCGAGGACGTACGTGAAAACGCTCGCCGCCGCGCGGTCCGCGTCGGGGCCGGTGAAGCCGGCCTTCTCGTAGACGGCGAGGGTGTGGTCGTCGAGGCGGGACTTGGCGGTGCCGAAGAAGAGGTGGCTCGCGAAGGCCTGCACCAGCCAGGGGTGGCGGCTGAACATCCCGTGCAGGTCCGTCGCCATCGAGGCGGCCGCCGTGCGCCAGTCGACGACGTCCAGGTCGGGCAGCCGGATCTCGTTCCAGACCTCGTCGCCGGCCAGCGTGACGAGGTTGTCCTTGTTCTTGACGTGCCAGTAGACCGCCGTGGCGGCGGAGTCGAGGCGCTGCCCCAGAGCCCTCATGTTGAGGCCCTCCAGCCCTTCGGAGTCCAGGAGCTCGATGGCGGTCCTGACGATCTGGTCCTTGGTCAGCGTGTCGCGCGGCATGCGCTCACGATAGGGCGCCGACATCGACTTGCACAAAGTTCGAGAACTCTCTTGCACGCTGTTCAAGTCCTCGACTACGTTCTACTTGAACACAGTGCAAGTCACTCACGGAACACCTCGAAGGAGAAACCGATGAACACCGTCGCCGCCCTCGCCCAGCTGCTCGTCTCCGCCGCTTTCGTCAGCATCCCGGTGCTGCGCCACAAGGTCGGCGACCGCGCCAAGGTCGCCGCGAAGGCCGAACTCCGCCGCCAGGGCGCCCGGGACACCGTCCTGGAGGAGAACGGGATGCGGTTCGACGCCAGCGGCCACGAGACCTGGGCACCCGTCTCGATCGCCGCGCTGGTCGCCGTCCTCGCCGGGCTCAACTTCGCCGGCAACGACTGGGGGCACCTGCTGACCTGGATCCTCCAGTCGCTGGTCCTGCTCGGCAACGGCGTCATCCTCTACAGCCAGCTGACCGCCGCACAGTCCGTCCAGGCCGCGTTCGCCCGCAAGAACGACCCGAGCCTGCTGGCGATCGACGTCCCCGCGCTGCTCAAGGCCGCCGAGGACGCGTTCCCCGCCTGGACCCGCATCCTGCAGAACGTCCGCCACACCGTCGTCTTCGCCGGGTCCGCGCTCGCCATCACCCTGACCGCGATCGCCGCCTGACACGACGCCGATGAACCCGGGCTACGCCTGCCCACCACTTGAACTTAGTGCAAGACCTCGCCTCCAGGAGACCCCGCCATGCCGCTCACCATCGCCCTCGCCGCCACCCTCCAGCTCGCCCTCGCCGCCCTCTTCCTCGTCATCCCGGTCACCGTCTGGTTCACCGGTGCCGCCGCCCAGCGGGCCGCCGAGGCCGAGGTCGCCGCCCAGGGCCACCCGCCCGAGGTTCTCGCCCGGCACGGCATCCGGTTCGAGGAGGAGCGCTGGGAGTTCGGGTTCGCGCTCTCCATCGGCGCGCTCCTGACCGCGCTCGCCTCGCTCACCCTCGCCGCCCACGGCGGCGCGCGGCTCGCCTCCTGGATCGCCGAACCCCTGATCTTCCTGGTCGTCGGCTTCATCACGGCCGGCCAGGTCTTCGCGGTGAAGTACACCGAGGCCGCGTTCAAGCGGTCCGAGCACCCCGCCGCCCGCACCGTCGACGCCAAGGCCGTCATCGCCGCCGCGAACTCCGGCTTCCCGCGCTGGCTGCGCGCCCTGGTCCTGGTGCGCTTCCCGCTCGCGACGCTCGGCTCGCTCCTGGTCGTCGCCCTGCTGGCCACGCCGAGCGCCGCCGCGTACTTCGGCTGAGCCACGCCGAGCAGCCCCCGGCGTGAACGCACGAAAGCCCCGGACCTCGGTCCGGGGCTTCGGCGTGTCAGGCGTACGGCGTCACGCGCTACGCGTTGGGGCGCTTGCCGTGGTTCGCCTTCTTCTTCTTGCGTGCGCGTCGCTTGTTGCCTCGCGTGGACATGGGGCATGTCCTCCTTGTTGTCTGATGTGCCGGACTTGCGCGGCATTGGTCAGTCTAGGAGCGCCCCACCCGATCCGCACCGCGGCCGATCAGGCCGCGGCCACCTGGGCCTGCTGCGCGTCGGACGCCGGCTCGGGCGCCAGGAGACGCTGGGCCAGGTACCCGAAGGCGACACCGAACACTGCCCACAGCGTGACCTGGACGGCCAGTGCCGCCATCCGGAACTCCCACAGCACGGCAGCAGGGAAGCCGGCCTGGACCGCGTCGTCGTTGCCGGGCAGGAACGCGCACGCGAGCACGACCGCGGCGACGAAGCCCGCGAGCGCGACGAGGGTCGCGTTCCAGTTGCCGAGGCGCGGTGCGAGGCGGCGGCCCGCGATGGTCGCGGCGACGCCGAGCAGCACGCTCAGCAGGATCATCAGGAAGAAGAGCGTGGTGCGCTTCCCGATGGTGTCCGGGTTGCCGACGGCCGGCGGGGTCGCCGGGTACTTGAGGAACGGCACCAGGTAGACGGTGACGAACGCGGCCCCGGCGGTGAGCGCCGCCGTCGCACGCGGGCTGAACCGCCCCGTGCGGCCGAGCAGGAAGCAGAACGCGAGGGACGCGATGCCGCCCAGCGCCACCCCGTAGACGAGGACTCCGGTGGCCAGGCCGGCCGTGGACTGGACATCCCGGCTGACGAGTTCGGCCTCCGCCTCGTGGTGCCCGGGGTGCGCGGCGGCCTCCTTGGCCGCCGCGGCCTCCTCCACCGCGATCGAGGCGTCGACGGACGGCTCACCCGCGACGTACGCCACGGTGAAGGCGAACAGTCCGGCGATCAGGCCCGCGAGCATGCCGCGGACCAACAGGTTTCTGACAGTCGATCCGTGCATGGTCGTGCCGCCCCTCAGTGGCAGGGGAAGCCGAGCAGGTGACGCCCGTCGTGCACCCACTCGTGCACGTCGGCGCCCGCGAAGACCGAGGTGGCGCCCTGCTCGGCGCCGACGAAGTAGAGGGCGATCAGCATCAGGAGACCGCCGAAGACGGCCCAGGGCAGGACGGCGCGGACCGGCAGAGCGGCCGGTACGGCGACGGAAGGGGTGGCGGAAGAGACGGCGGGGGCGACGGCCTCGGCCATGGTGGTACCTCCTCGGGAACTCGCGTCCCATACGGTGGTGCGCGACGACGGTCGTCAGGTCTGACTTGCCGTCCCCTTCGCCGGGGGCGACTCACAGTGGCGCGACCGTGCCGGATTTGCACCGGACTTCCGTGTCGCCGTCGTCGAGTTGTCGAATTGTCGCCGTGACCGTACCGCGTGTGACGGTCGCCGCCAAGACCAGCCGTATGCGTGAGGGATGTATCACCCTTGGCTTCTCCCCCTCCTGGCGGAGGGAGGTTCTCACGGCTTGCGCTGTGAGGGTTTCTGCTTCCTCGCCGGCGGCCCGCCCGGAATTCTCCGTTGAGGTCTTACGCCGGCTCCACAGACAGACACCGCCAACCCGGCGGCCAGGAGGTTCTTCGCCGCGTTCACGTCCCGGTCGTGGGTCGAACCGCAGCTCTCGCATGTCCAGATACGGACGCTCAGCGGCATCCTCTCGGCGAGGGCACCACAGTGGGAACACAGCCTGGAGGAGGGGAAGAAGCGGTCCACCGCGATCACTTCCCGCCCGTACCAAGCAGCCTTGTACTCCAGCAGGCCCCGGAACTCGGCCCACGCCACATCGCTGATGGCGCGTGCCAGGCTCCGGTTCTTGACCATGTTGCGCACGGTCAGGTCCTCGATCACGAGCGTTTGGTTGTCGCGCACGAGTCGAGTGGTGAGCTTGTGCAGGTGATCCCGGCGACGGTCAGCGATCCGGGCGTGGATCTTCGCGACCTTCCGCCGGGCCTTGCGCCGGTTGGCGCCGTCGCCCTTGGCCTTGCGGCACAGCTCCCGCTGAGCCCTCGCGAGACGGGCACGGTCTCGGCGCTCGTGCCGGGGGTTGGCGACCTTCTCCCCGGTCGAGAGGGTCAGGAGGTGGTCCAGGCCGACGTCGATCCCGATCCCTGCGTCACTCGCGGGGAGCGGCTTGACGGACGGGTCGTCACACAGCAAGGAGACGAACCATCGCCCCGCACTGTCCTGCGAGACGGTTACGGTGGACGGCGTCGCCTTCTCGGGAATTGGGCGCGACCACACGATGTCCAGCGGCTCGGCCATCTTCGCCAGTGTGAGCAGCCCGTCCCGGAACCGAAACGCGGAGGTGGTGTACTCAGCCGACTTCCGCGACCTCTTCCGGCTCTTGAAGCGCGGGTACGCGGCCCGCTTCGCGAAGAAACCGACGAAAGCGGACTGCAGATGCCGCAGCGCCTGCTGGAGCGGGACGGATGACACCGCGTTCAGATAGGCCAGCTCATCCGTCTTCTTCCATGCCGTCAGCATCGCCGATGTGGCGTTGTAGTTCACCCGCTCCTGCCGGGCCCACGCCTCCGTACGAGCCGCGAGCGCCATGTTGTAAACCTTCCGCACGCACCCGAACGTGCGCGACAGCTCCGACGCCTGCGCATCAGTCGGATGGAAGCGGTACTTGAATGCCCGCTTCACAGGGCTCGAGGTCACTCTCACAAACTAGCCTGAGAGCTTGTAATCTGACGCTAATTCACCTGAATCGTGCGACGTTCCTCGGCCTGAGCTACCAGAGTCCGTTCCTCGCCCCACTCCTGGAGGGCGGAGCGTCCTTCGGAGGAGATCAGATGACTGTACGGCTCACCCTCGTCGCGCCGGCGATGAACACCGCGCTGCGCGAGGCCCGTTTCGACGACGGGCCACTGGAACCGGCCGGCCGCGCGGCGGCGGCGGCTGTGGCGGCGGCCGGGGCGCTGCGGACCGAGGGCGCGCGGGTGCGCGTCTCGCCGTCGGTGCGGTGCCGCGAGACGGCGGACGCGCTGGGTCTCGGTGGCGCGGCGGAGCCGCGCGAGGCGCTCGCCGGCTGCGCGATGGGCCGTTGGCGCGGGCTGCGGCTCGACGAGGTGGCGGCGGCGGAGGGCCCGGCCGTCGCGGCCTGGCTCGCCGACCCGGCGGCCGCGCCGCACGGCGGCGAGTCCCTGCGGGCCCTGCGCGAACGGGTCGGGGCGTGGGTGGAAAGGCTGGAGCCGGGGTGGGTGGTGGCGGTCGTCGAGCCGGATGTGTTGCGGGCGGTGGTGGTGCATGCGCTGGGGCTGGACGACGCTGTTCTGTGGCGGTTGGATCCGCGGCCGTTGTCCGTGACGCATCTGACGGGGCGAGCCGGGCGGTGGAACCTGCGCCTCGGGGAGCCGCTGGGGAGGGGGTGAGGGGTGCGTTCGCGGGGTGCGTGCTGTGGGGTTCGTGCCGTGGGGTTCGTGCCGTGATGTTCGTGCCGTGGGGTTCGTGCCGTGATGTTCGTGCCGTGGTGTTCGGTGACGCGGGGGCCGTTCCGGGGGTGACGTCCGGGACTGCATGATTTACGGCGCCTCGGGGTCTTCGGATCCCGACCCCGCTCCGTGCGCCACAAATCACGCTTTACGTCCCGGACGCCACCCCCTCCACGTCCCCCGCTCCCGTCCGTCGTCGGCTATCCCTTCAGTTCCGTCCGGAGCAACGTCAGCAGTTCGTCGTCCGCCACTCCCAATGTTCTTGCTTCTGCCACCAGTTCTCTGACTCGTTCGAGCAGGTTCGCTCTGGCTGGTGTCGTCGTGCCGGGGATGATGACGGCGCCTCGGCCTCGGCGGAGTTCGATGAGGCCCTCCTCGCGGAGGCGTTGGTAGCCGCGGAGGACCGTGTGCACGTTGACTCCCAGCGAGTCGGCCAACTGACGTGCCGCCGGCAGGCGTTCGCCGGGTTCGGCGGTGCCGTCGGCGAGGGCGCCGCGCACGCAGGCGGCGATCTGGTCGCCGAGCGGGACGGCGGAGGCGGGATCCACCCGGAACAGCATGGTCAGACCCCTTCCCCGCGCGCGGCGAGCGTGTTCAGCAGGGCCGCCGCCGTCTTCGCGTCGTCCACGGTGACGGCGAACTCCCGGCCGCCCTCCCGCCGTACGACCAGGGCCTCGCCGGAGCGCAGCACCAGGCCGGTGCGGTGGGCGCGGACGCGGTAGCCCCAGCCCCCGAAGTCCGACACGGGGTCGACGTCGCGCACGGTCGCGGCCGCGACGTCGTCGAGCGGGACGCGGATCCGCGGCCGGGCGGTCAGCACCGGCGCGACGGTCAGGCCGCGCCGGTCGACCGTCACCCGCATCCGGGCCAGGGCGAGTCCGGGCACACCGACCACCAGCAGCAGGAGCGCGAGCGGCCAGGGTCCGAGGAAGAGGGAGACCAGCCCGGCGAGCACGAAGGCCGCGCCGAGCGCCGTCAGCGTGCCCGAGCCGGCGTCGCGGGACCAGCCTGCCACCTCGCTCGGGCCCAGCGGCAACCGGTCGTACGACTCCGGGGCCGGCGCGTCAGTGTGCGTCTCCTCCGGTACGAGGCGGCTCAGCGCCCACCCCGCGAGCGCCGCGAGCCCGGCCGTGCCGGCCGCGAGCGCGAGGTTCGCGAGCGGTGAGACGACCCCCGTCGCGTCGGCCGCGTCGAGGTTGTCCCGCAGCAGGAGGACGAGCAGTGTGCCGGTGAACCCGGCGGTCGCCCAGGCGCCCCAGAGCACTCGGCGCCGTACCAGCGCGGTCCAGCCGGCACCGGTCGCGACCAGCAGGGACGCGCCGATGGCCGCGAAGGCGGTGAGGCCGGTCCAGCCGTCGGCGCGGCCTCCACCGCCGGCCGAGAAGTGCGTGGCGACGGGGTCCGGCAGCCGGTCCCACCAGACGGCGAGGGCCGCTCCGTACATCGCGAGGGCGAGTACGAAGGGCAGCGCGGTCATCAGCCGGAGCGTCGAGTCGGTGGCCGGGCGACGGGTTGCGTGGTTCATCGAGAGCCTCCCGAGGTCTCTACGATTCTAGTTGTTTGCACTCTACTAGAACAATGACCGCGCACGTCTGTGCTCCGGACGGTAATCGGCCGCCTTACTCGCTGCAGTCGTGGTCGCCCCGCTCGACGACCACGCGGTCGAGGAGGCGGCGCAGTACGTCCTGCTCCTCCGACGTGAGGTTCGCGAAGAGTTCGCGCTCCGCCTCGCTCACCGCGCTGTCGACCCGTTCCAGCGCCGCCTCGCCCGCCTCGGTGATCTCCACGATGTGGCGGCGCCGGTCGGCCGGGTCGCGACGGCGCTCCGCGAGCCCGGACCCCTCCAACTCGTTCAGGATCGCCACCAGTTGGCTGGGATCGACCTCCAACACGGCAGCCAGGTCCCGCTGGCTCATGGCCCCGGGGGCCAGCTGCATCAGCGTCATCGCGTTCCTCGGATGCAGTCCGGCGACGCCGAGCGCCGTACGGATACGGGCGCCGGTGAGCTCACCCCGGAACGAGAGGAGAAAGCCGAGGCGGTCGGACGGTTCAGCAGCCATGCCACCCACCGTAACAGCGGCTCCATTGTGGAGAACGGAAAATCATTGATACCGTTCAACGATTCCGCTCGACCTATTATTGGAGTGTCTCCATGTTCATCGGCTACGCCGTCGTCGCGGTCCTGCTGACCTTCGCGCTGTCCGCCTCGGCCTTCCTGACCTTCACCAGAAACCCGCAGGTCGTCGGCAGCATGACCAAGCTCGACGTACCGGACTCCTGGATGCCCTGGCTGGCCACCGCGAAGATCGCCGGCGCCCTCGGGCTGCTCGCCGGGCTCGCCGTCCCGGCGCTCGGCGGCGCGGCGGCGATCGGTGTCGCCCTCTACTTCATCGGCGCGCTGATCACCCACCTGCGCAAGAAGGACTACGAGGTCGCCCCGGTGGTCGTGCTGACCCTGCTCGCCCTGGTCGCCCTGACCCTGCGCCTCCTCTCCGCCTGACGCAGCCCAACGAGACGGAACGTCTTGCGGGCGCCTTCGGACTGCCGTAGAGTCTCCGCAACGAGACGTCTCGTCTCGTTGTCTGTCTGCTTCAGGAGGCGCCCTTGTTCCGCGTCCAACTCTCCGACGTCACCAAGCGCTACGACGACCGTCTCGTCCTCGACCGGGTCTCGCTCACCGTCCGCTCCGGCGAGCGCGTCGGTGTCGTCGGCGACAACGGCTCCGGCAAGTCCACGCTGCTGCGGCTGCTCGCCGGCCAGGAGCGACCGGACAACGGCTCCGTCGCCGTCGCCTCCCCCGGCGGCCTCGGCCACCTGGCCCAGACCCTGGACCTGCCCGGCACTGCCTCCGTCGGCGACGCCGTCGACCTCGCGCTCTCCGACGTAAGGGAGCTGGAGCGGGCGATCCGGGAGGCCGAGGCCGCGCTCGACACCACCGGTGACCTCGACGAATACTCCGCGCTGCTCGCCGCGTACGAGGCACGCGGCGGCGCGGACGCCGACCGGCGGGTCGAGACGACGCTGCGGCAGCTCGGTGAGCACGCCCCGCTCGACCGGACGCGTCCGCTCGGCACGCTCTCCGGCGGTCAGCGCTCCCGCCTGGCGCTCGCCGCGACCCTCGCCGCCGACCCCGAGCTGCTGCTGCTCGACGAGCCGACCAACGACCTCGACGACGAGGCGGTGGCCTGGCTGGAGGAGCGGCTGCGCACGCACCGGGGGACGGTCGTCGCCGTCACCCACGACCGGGTCTTCCTCGACCGGGTCACCACGACCGTCCTGGAGGTGGACCACGAGCGGCGCACGGTACGCCGGTACGGCAACGGCTACGCCGGCTACCTGACCGGCCGTGCCGCCGAACGGGCCCGCTGGGAACGGGAGTACGAGGAGTGGCGGGCGGAGACCGCCCGGTACGCGGCGCTCGCCGACAGCAACATCGACCGCTTCTCGCACATCCCGCGCAAGGCCCCGGCGGCCTTCAGCGGCGCGGGCGCGTTCCGGGCCCGGTCACGGGCGCACGGCGCGATGAGCCGGATCCGGGCGGCGCGCGAGCAGCTGCGGCGGCTCACCGAGCGCCCGGTCGCCGCACCGCCGGAGCAGCTGCGGTTCCACGCGGACCTCGCGGGCGAGGGAGCGCCCGTCGACCTCACCGGCGTACGGGTGGACGGGCGGCTGCGCCTGGACGCGCTGCACCTGGACCCCGGCGAGCGGCTCCTGGTCACCGGGCCGAACGGCGCGGGCAAGTCCACCCTGCTCAAGGTCCTCGCCGGCGAACTCGCCCCGGACGGCGGCACGGTGTCCGCCCCGGCCAGGGTCGGGATGCTCCGGCAGGACACCGCCCTGCCCGACGATCCGCGCACGGTCGCCGAGGCGTTCGGCGCCGACCGGACGGACGAGCTGCTGTCCCTCGGACTGTTCGCGGCCGGAGACCTCGCGACACCCGTGCGCGAGCTGTCCACCGGACAGCGGCGGAAGCTGGAACTGGCCCGCCTGGTCACCCGCCCCGTCGACCTGCTGCTGCTCGACGAGCCGACCAACCACCTGGCCCCCGGGCTCGTGGAGGAGCTGGACGCGGCCCTGGCGGGCTACCCCGGCACGCTGGTGATCGTCACCCACGACCGCCGGATCCGGGAAGGGTTCCGGGGCCGCCGGCTGGAACTGACGGCCCCGGTGGTGGCGAACGCCTAGTCGTCGCCCTCCAGGTCGCCCTCGGTCTCCAGGAACACCTGGCGCAGGGCGGCCAGGGTCTCCGGGTCCGGCTTCTCCCACATGCCCCGGGACTCGGCTTCGAGCAGGCGCTCCGCGATGCCGTGCAGGGCCCAGGGGTTGGCCTCCTTCAGGAAGGCCTGGTTCTCCGGGTCGAGGACGTACTCCTGGGTGAGCTTGTCGTACATCCAGTCGGCGACGACGCCCGTCGTGGCGTCGTAGCCGAAGAGGTAGTCGACGGTCGCCGCCAGCTCGAACGCGCCCTTGTAGCCGTGCCGGCGCATCGCCTCGATCCAGCGCGGGTTGACCACGCGGGCGCGGAAGACCCGGGAGGTCTCCTCGACGAGGGTGCGGGTGCGGACGGTCTCGGGGCGGGTCGAGTCGCCGATGTACGCCTCGGGCGCGGTGCCGGTCAGCGCGCGGACGGTGGCGACCATGCCGCCGTGGTACTGGAAGTAGTCGTCCGAGTCGGCGATGTCGTGCTCGCGGGTGTCCGTGTTCTTCGCGGCCACCGCGATCCGCTTGTACGCGGTCTCCATCTCCTCGCGGGCCGGGCGGCCGTCGAGGCCGCGGCCGTACGCGTAGCCGCCCCACACCGTGTACACCTCGGCGAGGTCGGCGTCGGTGCGCCAGTCGCGGGAGTCGATCAGCTGGAGCAGGCCCGCGCCGTACGTGCCCGGACGGGAGCCGAAGATGCGGGTGGTGGCGCGGCGCTCGTCGCCGTGCGCGGCCAGGTCGGCCTGCGCGTGGGCCCGGACGTAGTTCTCCTCGGCGGACTCGTCCGCGAGCCCGGCGACCAGCCGGACGGCGTCGTCGAGCAGGCCGATGACGTGCGGGAACGCGTCCCGGAAGAAGCCGGAGATGCGCAGCGTGACGTCGACGCGGGGGCGGCCCAGCTCGGCGAGCGGGATGGCCTCGAGGCCGTTGACGCGGCGGGACGCCTCGTCCCACACCGGGCGGACGCCGAGGAGGGCGAGCGCCTCGGCGACGTCGTCGCCGGCGGTGCGCATCGCGCTCGTGCCCCACAGGGACAGGCCCACCGAGGTCGGCCAGTCGCCGTTGTCGGTGCGGTACCGCTCCAGGAGGGAGTCGGCGAGCGCCTGGCCGGTCTCCCACGCGAGGCGGGACGGCACGGCCTTGGGGTCGACGGAGTAGAAGTTCCGGCCGGTCGGCAGCACGTTGACCAGGCCGCGCAGCGGCGAGCCGGACGGGCCGGCCGGCACGAAGCCGCCGTTCAGGGCGTGCACGGCGTGGGTCAGCTCGTCGGTGGTGGCGGCAAGGCGCGGCACGACCTGACGGGCGGCGAAGTCGAGGATGTCCGCGACCGCCCGACCGTGGTCGGCGGCGACCGTCGCGACGGCCTCCGGGCTCCAGTCCGCGGCCTCCATGGCCTCGACCAGCTCGCGTGCCTTCGCCTCCGCCTCGTCGGCGGTGGTGCGGGTGGCGGCGGACTCGTCCAGGCCGAGCGCCTCGCGCAGGCCGGGCAGGGCCTGCGTACCGCCCCAGATCTGACGGGCGCGCAGGATGGACAGGACCAGGTTGACCCGGGCCTCGCCGGTCGGCGCGCCGCCGAGGACGTGCAGACCGTCGCGGATCTGGGCGTCCTTGACCTCGCAGAGCCAGCCGTCGACGTGCAGCAGGAAGTCGTCGAAGCCGTCGTCCTCCGGCCGCTCCTCCAGGCCGAGGTCGTGGTCGAGCTTGGCGGCCTGGATCAGCGTCCAGATCTGGGCGCGGATGGCCGGCAGCTTCGCCGGGTCCATGCTGCTGATCTGCGCGTACTCGTCGAGCAGCTGCTCCAGGCGGGCGATGTCGCCGTACGAGTCGGCGCGCGCCATCGGCGGCACGAGGTGGTCGACGAGGGTGGCGTGCACCCGGCGCTTGGCCTGGGTGCCCTCGCCCGGGTCGTTGACCAGGAACGGGTAGACCAGCGGCAGGTCGCCGAGCGCGGCGTCCGGGCCACAGGCGGCGGACAGGCCCGCGTTCTTGCCGGGCAGCCACTCCAGGTTGCCGTGCTTGCCCAGGTGCACCATGGCGTCGGCGCCGAAGCCGCCGTCCTCGGCGCGGGCGGCGATCCAGCGGTAGGCGGCCAGGTAGTGGTGCGAGGGCGGCAGATCGGGGTCGTGGTAGATCGCGATCGGGTTCTCGCCGAAGCCGCGCGGCGGCTGGATGAGGACCAGCAGGTTCCCGCGGCGCAGCGCCGCGAGGACGATGTCGCCCTCCGGGTTGCGGGACCGGTCCAGGAACATCTCGCCGGGGGCCGGGCCCCAGTGCTCCTCGACCTGCTCGCGCAGCTCGGCGGGGAGTTCGGCGTACCAGCGCTTGTAGTCGGCGGCCGGGATGCGGACCGGGTTCTTGGCCAGCTGCTCCTCGGTGAGCCAGTCCTGGTCGTGGCCGCCGGCCTCGATCAGGGCGTAGATCAGCTCGTCGCCGTCGCCGGAGACCAGGCCGGGGATGTCCTCGACCGGGCCGAAGTCGTAGCCCTCGGCGCGCAGTCGGCGCAGCAGCGCGACGGCGGAGGCGGGGGTGTCCAGGCCGACCGCGTTGCCGATGCGGGAGTGCTTGGTGGGGTACGCGGAGAGGACCAGCGCGAGCTTCTTCTCGGCGTTCGGGATGTGCCGCAGACGGGCGTGGCGCACCGCGATCCCGGCGACGCGGGCCGCGCGCTCGGCGTCGGCGACGTACGCGGGCAGGCCGTCCTCGTCGATCTCCTTGAAGGAGAACGGGACGGTGATCAGGCGTCCGTCGAACTCGGGGACGGCGACCTGGCTGGCGGCGTCCAGCGGCGAGAGGCCCTCGTCGTTCTCCTCCCAGGCGGAGCGCGAACCGGTCAGGCACAGGGCCTGGAGCACCGGGACGTCGAGGGCGGCGAGCGCGCCCGCGTCCCAGGCCTCCTCGTCCCCGCCGGCCTGCGCCTCGGCGGGCTTGGTGCCGCCGGCCGCGAGAACGGTGGTGACGATCGCGTCCGCGCCCTTCAGGCGGTCGAGCAGCTCCGGCTCGGGGGCGCGCAGGGAGGCCACGTACAGCGGCAGGGCCTGCGCGCCGGTGTCCTCGATCGCGTCGCACAGGGCGCCGACGAAGGCGGTGTTCCCGCTCATGTGGTGGGCGCGGTAGTAGAGCACGGCGACGGTCGGGCCGGTGGTGGTGCGCGGGGTGCGCTCCAGCGGGCCCCAGGTCGGGGCGGCGGCCGGGGCCTCGAAGCCGTGGCCGGTCAGCAGGACGGTGTCGGACAGGAACCGGGCCAGCTGCTCCAGGTTGTCCGGGCCGCCGTGCGCCAGGTAGGCGTGCGCCTCGGTGGCGACTCCGATCGGCACGGTGGAGGCGGCCATGAGCTGGGCGTCGGGGGCCTGTTCGCCGGTGAGCACGACGACCGGCTTCCCGGCGGCGCGGATCGCGTCGAGGCCCTCCTGCCAGGCGCGGACGCCGCCGAGGAGGCGGACGACGACGAGGCCGGCGTCGTCGAGCAGCCCGGGCAGGTCGGCCGCGGGGAGCCGGGAGGGGTTGGCGAACCGGTACTCGACCGGACCGCCGGCCGCGCGGGCACTGAGCAGGTCGGTGTCGGAGTGCGACAGCAACAGAATTCGCATGCGAGCGCAGGCCTTCCTCGGGGTTGTCCGCGCCCCGGGTGGTCGTGTGGGTTGGGGCATCCCCTGCTCGAGCGAAGCCGAGAGCTTGGGGAAGGGAGTTCCTGACTCACCGTCCCCTTTCGGCGGGGCCGGCTCACAGTGGCGGGACCGCGCCGGATTCTCACCGGGCTTCCTCCCCGGGGTCCTGGGACCCCATGCCGTCTGCATAGTAGATCCTGGCCGCGGCGAGGCGGGCGGAGCCGTGGAGTCGACCGGATCACACCTCGTGGAACGCCGGTTTCCCGTGGGTATGCTCGCCGCCATGCCGCCCACCCCACACACCTCGCCCGAGTCGGGCGAACCTCTCATAAGGGACCGAGGCGACGCCTGCCCCGGGGCGCTGCGCCTGCACCCCGCCGACGACGGGCGTCTGGCCCGACTGCGCCTGCCCGCAGGTCGCCTGACGTCGCGTCAGGTCGAGGTCCTGGCCGCCGCGGCCGAGTCGCTGGGCGACGGGCGGATCACGATCACCTCGCGCGGCAACGCGGAGCTGCGCGGCCTCGGCGACGGCTGCGGGGCGGAACTGGCCGGGCTGCTGACGGAGGCGGGCCTGCTGCCCTCCGCCGGCCACGAACGCATCCGGAACATCGTCGCCTCCCCGGCCGCCGCGCTCGACGGACTCGGCCACGCGGACGTGCAGTTGTGGGCCCGGACGCTGGACGCGCTGCTGTGCGCGGAGCCCTGGACGGCGGCCCTGTCCGGCCGTTTCCTCTTCGTCCTGGACGACGGCCGCGGGGACGTGGCGGGGCTCGGCGGCGATGTGACCTTGATCGCAGGACCGGGGGACGCCGCCCTGCTGTACGTCGGCGGCCGGGCGTTCCGCCTCGCGGCCTCGGACGCGCCACGAGCCGCGCTCGCGGCCGCGGACGCGTTTCTGCGGGTCGCGCAGGCCGCCGGGAACGGCGCCTGGCGCGTACGGGAGCTGCCCGAAGGGCACGTACCCGACCTCCCCGCCGCCGTCGCGCGCGCCCGGGTGGACGCCGAGCCCGTGCCCGTACCGCCTCCGGTCCCGAACGGCGCGCCGCCTGCCCCCGGCGGGCTGGGGGAGCGCGCCGGGTACGCGCTCGCGCCGCTCGGGCGACTGTCCTCGGCCCAACTGCGGGCGCTGCTGCCCGCCGACGAGGTGCGGCTGACGCCGTGGCGCGGGGCGGTCGTGGTGGGCCCGGACGCCGTCGCACGGCTGCCGGAACTCGCCGCCGCCGGACTGATCGTCCGTCCCGACTCCCCCTGGGCCGGCGTCAGCGCCTGCACCGGGCGGCCCGGCTGCGCCAAGTCCCTGGCGGACGTCCGCGCCGACGCGGCGCCCGGCGTCCCCGGCCTCCCCGTCCACTACTCCGGCTGCGAGCGCCGCTGCGGACACCCGCACGGCGACTGGGTCGACGTGCTCGCCGCCGAGGGCGGCGGCTACCTGGTGGACGGCGTCCCCGTCCCCCGTACCTCCCTGCCCGAAGCCGTCGCCACGGCCCGCACAACGAGATGAGCGAGAGCACCAGGATGTTCGACTACGAGAAGGACGGGGCGGAGATCTACCGCCAGTCCTTTGCCACGATCCGCGCCGAGGCGGATCTCGCCGGCCTGCCCGCCGACGTGAGCCAGGTCGCGGTACGGATGATCCACGCCTGCGGCATGACCGACCTCGTCCGGGACCTCGCCTACTCACCCGGTGTCGTCGCGAAGGCCCGCGCCGCCCTGCAGGCTGGCGCGCCGATCCTGTGCGACGCGCAGATGGTCGCAAGCGGCGTGACCCGCAAGCGGCTGCCCGCCGACAACGAGGTGCTCTGCGCACTGTCCGACCCGACGGTGCCGGAGCTGGCCGCGAAGCTGGGCACGACCCGCAGCGCCGCCGCCCTCGAAGTGCTGCGGGACCGCCTCGAAGGCTCGGTCGTCGCCATCGGCAACGCGCCCACCGCGCTCTTCCACCTGCTGGAGATGATCGCCAAGGGCGCGCCGAAGCCCGCCGCCGTCCTCGGCATCCCGGTGGGCTTCATCGGCGCCGCCGAGTCGAAGGACGCGCTCGCGGCGAGCGAACTCGGCCTGGAGTACCTGGTCGTACGGGGCCGGCGCGGCGGCAGCGCCATGACCGCGGCGGCGATCAACGCCCTCGCGCACGAAGCGGAGATCCAGGCATGAGCGGAAAGCTGTACGGGGTCGGGCTCGGCCCCGGCGACCCGAACCTGATGACCGTGGCCGCCGTGAAGGCCATCGCCGCCGCCGACGTCGTCGCGTACCACTCGGCGCGGCACGGCCGCTCCATAGCGCGCTCGATCGCCGCGGAGCACATCCGCGAGGACCACATCGAGGAGCGGCTGATGTACCCGCTCACGGTGGAGACCACCGACCACCCCGGCGGCTACCGGGGCGCGCTGAACGACTTCTACGAGGAGGCGTCGGCCCGGCTCGCCGCGCACCTCGACGCGGGCCGCACGGTCGCCGTGCTCGCCGAGGGCGACCCGCTGTTCTACGGCTCGTACCAGCACATGCACAAGCGCCTCGCGGACCGCTACGACACCGAGGTCATCCCCGGTGTCACCTCGGTCAGCGCGGCGGCCGCCCGGCTTGGGGAGCCGCTGTGCGAGGCCGAGGAGGTGCTGACGATCGTCCCCGGCACGCTGCCGGAGGACGAGCTGACGGCCCGTCTGGCCGGCACGGACTCGGCGGTCGTGATGAAGCTCGGCCGGACCTTCCCGGCGGTCAGGCGTGCCCTGGAGCGGGCCGGCCGGCTGGAGGACGCGCGGTACGTGGAGCGCGCCACGATGGCGGGCGAGCGGACCGGCCGGCTCGCGGACGTGGACCCGGAGTCCGTGCCGTACTTCTCGGTGGCCGTGCTGCCGTCCCGGATCGACCAGGAGCCTCGCGTACGGGAGGTGGGCGAGGTCACCGTCGTCGGCACCGGCCCCGCCGGCGCGCCGTGGCTCACCCCCGAGTCGCGCGGCGCGCTCGTCAACGCCGACGTCCTGGTCGGCTACACCACCTACCTGGACCGGGTGCCGGTGCTCCGCCCCGGGCAGATCCGGCACGGCTCCGACAACAAGGTCGAGTCGGAGCGCGCCGAGTTCGCCCTCGACCTGGCCCGGCGCGGCCGGAAGGTCGCGGTGGTGTCCGGCGGCGACCCGGGCGTCTTCGCCATGGCGACGGCGGTCCTGGAGGTCGCCTGCGAGCCGGAGTACGCGGACGTGCCGGTGCGGGTACTGCCCGGCGTGACGGCCGCGAACGCCGCCGCCGCGGCGGCGGGCGCGCCGCTCGGCCACGACTACGCGACGATCTCGCTGTCCGACCGGCTCAAGCCCTGGGACGTCATCGAGGCCCGGCTGCGCGCCGCCGCCTCCGCCGACCTGGTCATCGCCCTCTACAACCCGGGCTCCAGGTCCCGTACGCACCAGGTGGCGGCGGCTCGTGACCTGCTCCTGGAGATCCGCTCGCCGCAGACCCCGGTGGTCGTGGCGCGGGACGTCGGCGGGCCGGAGCAGTCGGTGCGGGTGGTGACGCTGAAGACGCTGGAGCCGTCCGAGGTCGACATGCGCACGCTGCTGCTGATCGGCTCGTCGCAGACGCGGGCGGTGGAGCGGGGCGACGGCCGGACGATCGCCTGGACGCCGCGCCGGTACGGCTGAGACCTCGGCCGCGCCGCGGGCGTCCGAACACCGTGCAAGAAAGAGTGGGGGCAGGGGCAACCCTGCCCCCGCCTCACGAGTCACACAGGCATCACTACGTTTCACGTGTTCCACGTCGGTCCGGAAAGGACCCCACTTTCTGTGATGACTCGTAACCGCCTGGGAGCGGCAGCCCTGACGGCCGCCCTCGCCACGGCCGGCGGTCTGCTGACCGCCACCCCGGCTTCCGCCGTCACCTGCACCTCTCCGGTCTGGACGGCGCAGTACTTCGCGAACACCTCGTTCAGCGGCACCCCGAAGCTGACCGCGTGCGACTCGGCCATCGCCGAGAACATGGGCAGCGGCGACCCGGCCGGCGTCACGCTCCCGAACGACAACTTCTCCATCCGCTGGCAGCTCACCCGCGACTTCGGCTCCGGCGGCCCGTTCACCTTCAACGCGGCGACGCAGGACGGCATGCGCGTCTACGTCGACGGCGTGCGCAAGATCGACCTGTGGAAGAACGTCTCCACCACCGCCCGCAAGACGCTCGACCTGAGCATCCCGGCCGGCAAGCACACCATCCGCGTGGACTACGTCGCCTGGACCGGCTACGCGTACGCCGGGTTCACCTACGCCCCGCGCACCGCGACCGGCGTCGACACCGTCAAGCCGCTGTACCCCACCGGTCTCACCGCCACGTACAACACCACGACGCTGAAGACCACGCTGCGCTGGGCCGCCAACAAGGAGATGGACCTCGCCGGGTACCGCGTGTACCGCCGGCTGAGCACCGCCCAGTGGGCCAAGGTCAGCGGCACCTCGCTGCTCACCACCCCGACCTTCGTCGACACCCCGCCCACGACCGGCCAGACGTACCTCTACGAGGTCCGCGCCGTCGACAAGGCCGGCAACGAGTCCGCCGGAAGCCTCGACGTGACGGCGAAGACCGCGGACCTCACGGGCCCGGTGGCCCCGACGGGTCTCACGGTCTCCGTCGGCGACGGGTGGTGGGCCACCCTGAACTGGCAGGCCGTTTCCGACGCGGCGAAGTACGAGGTGTACGCCTCGTCCGCGGCCACCGGCCCGTTCGAGCTGCTCGGCTCGACCACCACGGCGACCTACCGGGCCGACGCGCCCGCGAACACGACGCGGTACTACCGGGTCCGCGCCCTCGACGCGCTCGGCAACCCGGGGGCGTACGCGACGGTCACCAGTGACGGCGTCGACCGGATGCCGCCGGGGGCCCCGACCGGCGTGTACGCCGGCGCCGTTCCCGGCGCCACCTCCGTGTCCTGGACCGCGCCCGGCGGCGGCTGGTACGAGGACTGGGACAACGGCGGGCACTACCGCGTGTACCGCTCGCCCGGCAAGACCTTCGACCCTGCCGCCCGCACCCAGGTGACCTGCGACGAGGAGCAGAGCAACGAGGCGAGCAACAGAGGCACATGCGTCGACCTGGGCATGCCCATGAACACGTACGTGACGTACGCCGTGACCGCGGTGGACCCGGGCGGCAACGAGTCGGCGTACTCCACACCGGTCGTCGTCCGCACGGGCGACACCGTGGCGCCCGGCCCGGTCACCGGCGTGAAGGTCACCCCGCGCGCCGACGGCATGGTGGTGAGCTGGGCCGCCTCGCCCGAGGACGACATCGACGAGTACGTGGTGTGGAAGGGCGTCCGGGAGGCCGACGGCACGGTCAAGTGGCTCGGCCCCGACAGCTGCTGGGACAACCCGAGCAACCCGCTCGCGACCCTCTGCGGCGATCTGCCGGACGGCACGAAGCACGTCTACGCGGTGGTCGCCGTGGACCGCTGGAACAACAAGCTGCACCCGAGCGACCCGAAGGTCACCGTCGTCGAGGCCACCGAGCTCGACGTCCGGCCGTCCGTGACCGTCACCAAGAACTGGACGCTCGGCGCGCTGGGCCACGGCACGACGATCACGACCCGGCCGACCGTCACCTGGAAGTGCACCGACACCGCGGTCTGCGACACGGTCGCCGGCTACCGGGTCAGCCGGTGGAACCCGGCCGCCGGGGCGTACCAGCCGCAGCACGAGGGGCTGCTGCCGACCACGACCGGGATGTGGGAGGACGCCACGGCGACGAAGCAGAACACGTACTTCTACACGCTGGAGGCCGTGACGGCCGACGGCACCGTGGTGGGCACGTACCCCTGGTACAGCATCTTCCGGGACTGGGTCTGACGGACTAGTTCGTACGCGTGACCCAAGCGGCCGCCTCCGCCACGGAGCCGGCCGTTTCCACGCCCGCCGGCACCGGCGGGCGGCGGACGACGACGACCGGCATTCCCGCCTCGCGGGCCGCGGCGAGCTTCGGGGCGGTCGCGGCGGCCCCGCTGTCCTTGGTCACGAGCACGTCGATGCCGTGGGCGCGCAGGAGTTCCCGCTCGCCGTCGAGGGTGAACGGGCCCCGGTCCAGGAGCACTTCGGTGCGGGCCGGCATCGGCGGCTCCGGGGCGTCCACAGACCGGACGAGGAACCACTGCGGGCGGTCCGCGAAGGCGGCGAGCCCCATGCGGCCGGTCGTGAGGAACACGCGCTGTCCGAGCCCGTCCAGTGCCGCCGCCGCCTCCTCCAGCGAGCCGACCTCGTGCCAGTCGTCGCCCTCGACCGGGACCCAGCCGGGGCGGCGCAGCGCGAGCAGGGGAACATGGGCGGCAGCGGCCGCCCGGGCCGCGTTGAAACTGATCCGCTCGGCGAAGGGGTGCGTGGCGTCGATGACCCGGTCCACTCCGTGCTCGCCGATCCACCGCGCGAGCCCGTCCGGGCCGCCGAAGCCGCCGATCCGCACCTCGCCCTCGGGGAGGCGCGGGTTCGCCACCCGCCCGGCGAGCGAGCTGGTGACCCGCACCTGCGGGGCCAGCAGCCCGGCGAGGGCGCGGGCCTCGGCGGTCCCGCCGAGAATGAGAACGTGCACGGGAGTCCCTTCATGAGTTCAGGCGGCGGGCGCGACGCCCAACTCAAGCACACCGGTCTGCGGCCCGGCTGGACGACCGGGGCGTGCGCGACCGCGGCGACGACCGCCGCGTACACGGCGCTGCTCGCCGGCGACTTCCCGGACCCGGTGACGATCACGCTGCCGAAGGGCCAGACGCCGTCCTTCGCGCTGGCGGCGGAGGAACTGACCGCCGGCGCGGCCATGGCCGGAATCGTCAAGGACGCCGGCGACGACCCGGACGTGACACACGGCGCGCTGGTCCGCTCGACGGTCCGGCTGCTGCCGGCCGGTTCCGGAGTGGTGTTCCGGGCCGGGTCGGGCGTGGGGACGGTGACGCTGCCGGGGCTGCCGCTGGAGGTGGGCGAGCCGGCGATCAACCCGGTGCCGCGGCAGATGATGCGCGACCACGTGGCGCGGGTGGCCGCGGCGCACGGCGGCACGGGCGACGTGGAGATCACGGTCTCCGTCGACCACGGCGAGGAGCTGGCACGTTCCACGTGGAACCCGAGGATCGGGATCCTGGGCGGCCTCTCCATCCTCGGCACGACGGGGATCGTGGTCCCGTACTCCTGCTCGGCGTGGATCGACTCCATCCGGCGGGGCGTCGACGTGGCACGGGCCGGCGGTCTCACGCATGTCGCGGGGTGCACGGGCTCCACGTCCGAGCGGACGGTGACGGAGCTGTACGAGCTCCCCGAGATCGCCCTGCTCGACATGGGCGACTTCGCGGGCGCGGTCCTCAAGTACGTCCGGCAGCACCCGGTCGACCGGCTCACCCTGTGCGGCGGCTTCGCCAAGCTGTCCAAGCTCGCCGCCGGGCATCTGGACCTGCACTCGGCCCGCTCCCAGGTCGACAAGCCCTTCCTGGCGGACCTCGCGCGCTCGGTGGGCGCGTCCGAGCCGCTGGCCGCCGAGATCGCCGCCGCCAACACGGGCCTCGCCGCCCTCCGCCTCTGCGAGGCTGCCGGCGTCCCCCTCGGCGACGCGGTGGCCGCCCGAGCCCGCGACGAGGCCCTGTCCGTCCTGCGCGGCGCCCCGGTCACGGTCGACGTCGTCTGCATCGACCGCGCGGGAACAATGGTAGGCCGCTCGGCCCCGAAGGGGCCGTAGCAGAGACGTATCAGATGTACATCCGCTACATTTGATACATGAGCGAGCCTGTGATCGAGTCCATGGCCGAGGTCCGCAAGCACCTCGCGGACGTCATAGACCGTGCCCGAAGGGACGAGACGCCCACGATCATCACGCGCCGCGGCAGGCAGGAAGCCGTCGTCATCGACATCGCGGAGTACGAGCGGATGCGCCGACTCGCGGACGACGCCGAGGACGCCTGGCTGAACCGCCTCGCCGACCGGGCGGAGGCCGAGGGCCTCGACGGGTCGGTGTCCCTGGAAGAGATGGCCGCGGCCCTCCGCGACCATCACGCCTGACGCATGGGCTACGTCACGCGGTTCACTCCGCACGCGCAGCGAGACCTGCTCAAGATTCCACTCACGGACGCCCGGCGGATCCTCCACCGCCTCACCGAGCTGCAACAGGCGCTGACCGCCGGTGACATCGCGGCTCTGGACGTCAAGGCGCTCCAGGGCCACGACACACGTTGGCGCTTGAGAGTCGGCGACTACCGAGTGGTGTACACCGTCGAGAACGGCCGGCTCGTCGTCTGGGTGCTCACCGTCGCTCACCGACGCGACGTCTACCGGGGGCTGTGACCGCCCCCCTCAGCAGGCGTGCCGCTCCCGGGCCGGGTCGTAGAGGTGGCTGTCGCGGAACTGGGAGGCGGCCAGGGTGCGGCCGACGAGGATCACGGCGGTCTTGGTGACGCCGGCGTCCTTCACCTGCTGGGCGATGTCGTCGAGGGTGCCGCGCAGGATCAGTTCGTCCGGGCGGCTGGCCATCGCGACGACCGCGGCCGGGCACTGGGCGCCGTAGTGCGGGAGCAGTTCGGCGACGACGCGGTCCACGTAGCGGGCCGCGAGGTGCAGGACCAGGAGCGCGCCGCTGCGGCCCAGCGTGGCGAGGTCCTCGCCCTCCGGCATGGGGGTGGCCTGCTGGGCGATGCGGGTCAGGATGACGGTCTGGCCGACGGTCGGGACCGTCAGCTCCCGCTTCAGCGCCGCCGCGGCCGCGGCGAACGCCGGGACGCCGGGCACGACCTCGTACGGGATGCCCGCCGCGTCGAGCCGCCGCATCTGCTCCGCGACCGCGCTGAAGACGGACGGGTCGCCGGAGTGCAGCCGGGCCACGTCGTGGCCCTCCTCGTGGGCGCGGACGATCTCGGCGACGATCCGGTCCAGGTCCAGGTTCGCGGTGTCGATCAGCCGCGCGTCCGGCGGGCACTCGGCGAGCAGCTCACGCGGGACGAGCGAGCCCGCGTACAGGCAGACCCCGCAGGACGCGAGGGTGCGCGCGCCGCGCACGGTGATCAGGTCGGCCGCGCCGGGGCCGGCGCCGATGAAGTAGACGGTCATCCCTCTTCAGAACCTTTCGTTACGGACCACTGGGTGACCGGCATCGCCTGGCGCCAGCCGGTGAAGCCGCCCACCGGGACGGCCGTCGCGACCGCGAGCCGGACCAGCTCGCCGCCGTGCCGGCCGTACCACTCGGCGAGCAGCGCCTCGGACTCCAGGGTCACGGTGTTCGCGACCATCCGGCCGCCGGTCGGCAGCGCGGCCCAGCAGGCGTCGAGCAGACCGGGGGCGGTGAGCCCGCCGCCGATGAAGATCGCGTCCGGAACCGGCAGTCCGGCCAGGGCCTCGGGCGCGGGGCCGGTGACGACGCGGAGTTTCGGCACGCCGAGCGCGAGCATGTTGCGGCCGATCCGCTCGGCGCGCTCGGGGTGCTTCTCGACGACGATCGCCCGGCACGTCCGGTGCGTGCGCATCCATTCGATGCCGATGGAGCCGGAGCCACCGCCGACGTCCCAGAGCAGTTCGCCGGGGGCGGGGGCGAGGGCCGCGAGGGTGGCGGCGCGCACGTAGCGCTTGGTGAGCTGGCCGTCGTGCTCGTACGCCTCGTCCGGCAGGCCGGGCACGGCGCCGAGGCGGAGCGCGTCGGGGTCGCGGACGCAGTCGATCGCGACGACGTTCAGGGCGTCGAGCCGCTCGTCGTCGTCCCAGCCGCCCGCCGTGCCGTCGACGGTCCGCTCGTACGGGCCGCCGAGCTGTTCGAGCACCCGCATCCGGCTGCCGCCGTACCCCTTCTCCCTCAGCAGCGCGGCGACGGCGCCGGGGGTGTGCCGGTTCGCGCTGAGGACCAGCAGCCGCCGGCCGTCGTGGAGGGCGGCGACGAGCGAGGCCACCGGCCTGCCCACCAGCGTCACGATCTCGACGTCCTCCAGCGGCCAGCCGAGGCGGGCGCAGGCGTACGAGACGGAGGACGGGTGCGGCAGGACGTGGAGCCGGTCGGCGCCGACGGTCTCGGCGAGGGTCCGGCCGATGCCGTAGAACGTCGGGTCGCCGCTGGCGAGCACCGCGATCCGGCGCCCGTCGTGCTCGGCGATCAGGCCGGCGACGGTCGGGCGCAGGGGGGACAGCCAGGTGACGCGCTCGCCGGGGCAGTCGTCGGCGGGCACGAGCTGCAGCTGGCGCAGGCCGCCGATCAGCACCTCGGCCTCGCGGAGCACCCTGCGGGAGGCCTCGGGGAGTCCGTCCCAGCCGTCCGCGCCGATGCCGACGACCGATACGGGGCGCGGGGGCGGGGAAGGGGGTCCTGAGCTCACGCCCGGAACTCTACGTGACCGGAACATGACCTCCGAGGTGAGCCGGATCACCCGAAGGGCCCGGGAATAGGGCGCGAGGGGGTACCGTTGAGGCAGTCAGTTCAACTTTCAACAATCAGCGCGAGAGGCGATCACGATGCAGTTCGGCATTTTCACCGTCGGCGATGTGACGACCGACCCGACCACCGGCCGCACCCCCACCGAGCACGAGCGCATCAAGAACACCGTCGCCATCGCGCTGAAGGCGGAAGAGGTCGGCCTGGACGTCTTCGCGACCGGCGAGCACCACAACCCGCCGTTCGTCCCGTCGTCCCCGACGACCCTGCTCGGCCACATCGCGGCCCGCACCGAGAACCTGATCCTGTCCACGTCCACGACGCTGATCACCACCAACGACCCGGTGAAGATCGCCGAGGACTACGCGACGCTCCAGCACCTCGCCGACGGCCGCGTCGACCTGATGATGGGCCGCGGGAACACCGGCCCGGTCTACCCGTGGTTCGGCCAGGACATCCGGCAGGGCATCCCGCTCGCCATCGAGAACTACGCGCTCCTCCACAAGCTGTGGAGGGAGGACGTGGTCGACTGGGAGGGCAAGTTCCGCAGCGCGCTCCAGGGCTTCACGTCCACCCCGCGCCCGCTGGACGGTGTCCCGCCGTTCGTCTGGCACGGCTCCATCCGCTCCCCGGAGATCGCCGAGCAGGCCGCGTACTACGGCGACGGCTTCTTCGCCAACCACATCTTCTGGCCCAAGCAGCACACCGAGAAGATGATCCGGCTCTACCGGCAGCGGTACGCGCACTACGGCCACGGCACCCCCGAGCAGGCGATCGTCGGCCTCGGCGGCCAGGTCTTCATGCGGAAGAACTCGCAGGACGCGGTACGGGAGTTCCGCCCGTACTTCGACAACGCGCCGGTCTACGGCCACGGCCCGTCGCTCGAGGAGTTCAGCAGCCAGACCCCGCTGACCGTCGGCTCCCCGCAGGAGGTCATCGAGCGCACCCTGTCCTTCCGCGACTACGTCGGCGACTACCAGCGCCAGCTCTTCCTGGTGGACCACGCCGGTCTGCCGCTGAAGACCGTCCTGGAGCAGCTCGACATCCTCGGCGAGGAGGTCGTCCCGGTGCTCCGCAAGGAGTTCGCGAACCTGCGCCCGGCGGACGTCCCGTCGACCGCGCCGCTCCACCCCGCAGTGACCACGAAGGAGGCTTGAGCAGCCATGCAGACCCTGAAGCTCGTCGCCGTCTCGGCCGGCCTCAGCTCGCCGTCCTCCACCCGGCTGCTCGCCGACCGCCTGCTCCAGGCGGCCCGGTACCGGCTGGCCGAGCAGGAGTACGCGGTCGACGTCGAGGTCGTCGAACTGCGCGACCTCGCCGTCGACATCGCGAACAACTTCGTCACCGGCTTCCCCTCGGAGAAGCTGCAGACGGCGATCGACACGGTGACGGGCGCGGACGGCGTGGTGGCGGTGACGCCGGTGTTCACCGCGTCGTACAGCGGCCTGTTCAAGTCGTTCTTCGACCTGATCGACCCGGCGGCCCTGACCGGCACCCCGGTCCTGGTCGCCGCCACCGGCGGCACCGCCCGCCACTCCCTGGTCCTCGACCACGCCCTGCGGCCGCTCTTCGCCTATCTGCGCGCCCAGGTGATCCCCACGGCCGTCTACGCGGCCTCTGAGGACTGGGGCTCCGGCGGCGACGAGTACACCGAGGGCCTCCCCGCCCGCATCACCCGGGCGGGCGCGGAACTGGCCACGGCCGTGGCCGCCCGTCCGGCCCGGACGCAGGACCTCGACGAGGTCGTGCCGTTCGAGCGGCAGCTCGCCGACCTGCGGCTCGACTGAATCGCGGGGTCCGAAAGGGGTCTCGACGGAGTCCCACGGGAGTCCGGAAGAGATCCGCCCGGGAGCGCGGGACGCCGGTCGGGAGCATGATGCCCCCATGGACATCAAGCTGGAACTGATCGGCGTCCCCGTCACCGATGTCGACCGTGCCAAGGCCTTCTACGAGCAGGTCGGGTTCAACGCCGACCACGACGTGACCGTCAGCGACGACATCCGCTTCGTGCAGATGACGCCGCCCGGCTCTGCCTGTTCGATCGCCTTCGGCAAGGGCATCACGGAGATGACCCCGGGCTCGCTGGACAACATGCAGGTCGTCGTCAAGGACATCGAGGAGGCGCACGCCGACCTCACCGGCCGGGGCATCGACGTCAGCCCCATCGACGACCAGCCCTGGGGCTCCTTCGTCTACTTCGCCGACCCCGACGGCAACCGCTGGGCGGTCCAGCAGACCACCCCGCGCGACGCCGCCTGACTACTTCCGGTTGTACAGCCGCATCGTCACCGCGCCGAAGACCAGCGCGAACAGCACCGACCACCCCAGCGACCAGGCGATCTCCGCCGTCGGCCATTCGCCCGCCATCAACTCGCGCACCGCCGTGGCCACATGCGTCACCGGGTTGTTGTTGACGAAGGCCTGCAGCCAGCCGGGCATCGTGCTCGGGTCGACGAACACGTTGGAGAGGAAGGTGACCGGGAAGATGACCATCATCGAGACGCCCATCACCGACTTCTCGCTGCGCAGCAGCAGGCCGAACATGGTCCAGATCCACGAGAAGCCGAACGAGAAGACCAGGAGCAGCGCCACTCCCAGCAGGACGCCCGCCGCTCCGCCGGCCGGCCGGTAGCCGATGAGCAGGCCGACGGAGAGCATCACCACCGAGGCGATGACGTAGCGGACCACGTCGCCGAGCAGATAGCCGACCATCGGCGCCGGGCGCCAGATCGGCAGGGTGCGGAAGCGGTCGAAGACGCCCTTGTCGATGTCGTTGTTGACCGACACCCCGGTGTACATCGTGATCATCACGACGCTCATCACCAGGATGCCCGGCAGCAGGAACTGGATGTACTCCGAGACCGAGCCGGCCAGCGCACCGCCGAAGAGGTACGTGTACATCAGCACCATCATGATCGGGAACGCGGTCACGTCGAAGAGCTGCTCCGGCACGTGCTTGATCTTCAGCATCGCCCGCCATCCGAAGGTCAGCGACGCGGACAGCGCGCCGGGGCGCTGCGGGCGCTCGTGTCCGGCGAGCAGCGCGGCGAGTTCGTCGGCCTTCGGCGCGACGAAGTCCAGGGCCGCGGTGTCCTTGTCCGTCCCGGTGCCGGTGGTCGCCGTCGTCATGCCTCCGTGCCCTTCCGTCCCTCGTCCCGCCCGTCGGTCAGCGCCAGGAACACCTCGTCGAGGCTGGGCTGGCCGAGGGCGAAGTTGTCGACCGTGATCCCGGCCCGGGCCAGCTCCGCCAGCGCCCGCGCCGCCTGTTCCGCCGCGCCCAGGTCCGTGCCGTGGCCGTTCACCGTCGCGGTGAGCGCCACCGGGTCCGGGTCCAGCTGGACGAGCGCCCGCAGTTCGGTCGCAAGCACCCGCTCCGCGTCCGGCCGCTGCGCCGCCTCCCGGAGCCGGACGTGCACCGAACCCGAGCCCACGGACGCCTTCAACTCGCCCTTCGTGCCCTCCGCGATGACCCTGCCGTGGTCGATCACGGCGATCCGGGAGGCCAGTTGGTCCGCCTCGTCCAGGTACTGCGTGGTGAGCAGCACCGTCGTGCCCTGCGCGACGACGGCCCGCACGATGTCCCAGACCTGGTTACGGCTGCGCGGGTCGAGCCCCGTGGTCGGCTCGTCGAGGAAGAGGAGGTCGGGAACGTTCAGGAGCGAGGCCGCGATGTCGATGCGCCGCCGCATGCCGCCCGAGTAGTTCTTGACCTGCCGGTCGGCCGCCCCGGCGAGCCCGAACGCGGCGAGCAGCTGCGCCGCCCGCTCCTTCGCGGCGGGGCGGGTGAAGCCGATCAGCCGGCCCAGCAGGACCAGGTTCTCGGTGCCGGTGAGGTCCTCGTCGACGGAGGCGTACTGGCCGATGAAGCCGACCCGGTCGCGTACGGCGTCGGCGTCGCGGACCACGTCCCGGCCGAACACCCGGGCGCTGCCGCCGTCCGGGCGGAGCAGGGTCGCGAGCATCTTCACGGCCGTAGTCTTCCCGGCGCCGTTCGGCCCGAGCACCCCGTAGACCGTCCCGGCCGGGACCCGCAGGTCGACACCGTCGACGGCGCGGTTGGCGCCGAAGACCTTGACGAGTCCGTCGGTCTCGATGGCGAGGTCGGACATGCGCATCCTCCGGGCCGGGGCGTTCGGGCCGCTCTCCCCAGTCTCCGTCCTCCGGGGACGGGATGCCAGAGGACTGCCGGACGGCCCGCCCGCGCCCCGGCCCGGGCCCGCTGTCAGTTCCTGATCGGCCTGCCCCGGGCGTCCTCGTGCGTGTAGTACATGTAGAACATGCCGAGCGTCGTGCCCGCCATGATGATCAGTCCGAGCACGGACGACGACAGGATGCTCGCGTCGGACAGGCTGAACAGGAAGCCGACCGCGCCGCCCGCGACCACGCCCCAGGCCGCCGCGTGCAGTTCGCGGGGCAGCAGCGGCCCGACGGTGTGCACGGCGTAGACCGCGCCCGCGAGCACCGCTCCGGAGATCAGGCCGAGCCAGAGCTGGCCCCAGGACCATCCGCCGCCGCCGCGTGCGACGGTCGACGTGTAGAGGCCGTAGACGACGCCCAGCGTGACCGGGAAGCCCCAGCCGCGGGTCACGCCCTCGTAGTGCCGTACGTGGCGCCGTATCGGCACCGCTGCGTGTGCGGCCATGGCAGGAGCTCCTTCGCGCTCGCCCCCTGGAAACCTCACCCTCCAGGGCACACCCGGAGCCCCCGCCCGCGCAACTGGATCAGCCGACGGCGGGGCGCACCGCCACCGCGTCGATCTCGAACAGCGCCCCGGGCAGCGCCGGCGCGCCGTCCAGAATCATGGGGGCAACCGCGTTCGCCACTACGTGTCACACGCCCGTGACACGGAACGGACGCCTCACTCACACAAGATCCATAAATTCGTTCGTGCAGCCGGCCAGAACTCAACGGCCCCGACCGAACGAGACGTCAGCGGCATGCGGCTCTTCCTCCGTCCACCGGGGCATGCAGTTCTCCACGGACTGGGTCACCCTGGACACCCGGGGCACGCTCAGCTCCTACCTCGACACCGAGGTGCGCAGCGACCTGACCGACCGCGTCGAGGGCTGCACCGCGACCCGCACGGCCGGCGCCGGCTTCCACGGGCTCGACGTCAAGCTGAGCAACGGCCCCAAGGGCCCGGTCGCCGAGGTCTCGCTGCGCGGCAAGGTCCTCGCGAGCCTCGACAAGAAGCACGACACCGCGTTCTACGGCGGCGCGCGCATCAAGGGCCTGCTCGACCCGGCCCCGTCCGTCCCGTCCTTCCAGATGCGGCAGTACGGCGGCCCGATCCCCTGGTCGACCCTCGCGTTCCCCGCGGCCCCGAAGTGCGACGTCACCTCGTCGGCGATGCCCGCCGCCGAGCCGGCCACGCAGACGGGCGCACAGACCGGCGCGCAGACCATCGTCGTGCCGCAGGGCGGCGTCGCCGCCGGCGCCGAACTGCCGCAGACCACCGACGGCCGGCTGCTCTTCGCGGGCGGCGGCGCGCTGGTCGCGGCGGGCGCGGCGGGCGTCGCGCTCGCGCTGCACCGCCGCCACGGCGCGCGCTGAACCCCGCGCACCACTCTCCGAGCGGCCCCGAGCGCCCCGCCACGCCTTCCCGTGGTGGGGCACTCACCCGTTCGGCCCAGCAGAAAGTTCGGTGCTGCACCAACGACCGGACGATGTGGTCATGAGCCAGAACACCGCACCCCGCAGCAGCACCGCCGGTGGATGGGCCGCCGGCGGCACCTTGTTCGCCGGCGTCCTGATGCTGGTCACCGGCATCATGGACATCTTCCAGGGCATCGCAGGCATCGCCGAGGACGACGTCTACGCCCGCATCGGCAGCTACGTCTTCGAGTTCAACCTGACCACCTGGGGCTGGATCCACCTGGTCCTCGGCATCGTCGTGGCCATCGCGGGCTACGGCATCCTCAAGGGCGCCGAGTGGGGCCGCATCGCCGGTATCTCGCTGGCCGCGCTGAACATCGTGGCCCAGTTCCTGTTCCTGCCGTACCAGCCCTGGTGGGCCCTGTTCTCCATGGCCATCTCGGTCTTCGTGATCTGGGCGCTGGCGACCGACGAGGCGTACGGCCACGACGCCACCCGGATGTGAGGCGCCCCGTGAGTTCAGCACCACGACGCAGCGCCGTACTCGCCCTCGCCGCCGCCCTGGCCCTCGGGGTCTCCGGCTGCGACGAGGCCGGGGACGTGGTCGGGGGCGTCGTCTCCTCCGCCACGGCGGCGGCCGCCTCGGCCGCCGAGAAGAAGATGGACGAGGTCAAGGACGGGGTGAAGGCCACCGAGGAGGTGAAGGCCGGGGCCACCTCGGTGGACGGCGACCGCACGGTCGCCGAGATCACCGCGACGAATCCCCAGGACAAGAGCGCCGATTACACGATCAAGGTCGACTTCCGCGACCCGGACGGCAACCTGCTCGACACGGTCGTCCTGAACATCGACGGCGTCGAGCCCGGCAAGTCCAAGACGGGCACCGCCCGCAGCAACCGCTCGCTGTCCGGCGAGACGAAGGCGGAGATCGGGCAGGCGCTGCGACACTGACCGCGTGCACCCCGACCCCGGTTCCCGCCCCGGTCCCGACCCAGGCGCCGCACCGCCCGCGCCCCCCGGCCCCCGTCCGCGTCGGGGTGTGCGGGCGGTCGCCGCCTGGGCCGCCGCGCTGCTCGTGGCCGTCCCCGTCGTGGTGACGGCCTGCCGACTGATCGGCACCGACGCCTTCACCCCCGTACCGCAGCTGCTGTCCGCGCTGCCGTGGCTCACCGTCCCGGCCGCGGTCGCGCTGCCGCTCGCCCTGGCCGCGCGCAGCCGGACGCTCGTCGGGATCACCGCGGCCGCCCTCGCCGGGACGCTCTGGTACCTCCAGGGGTACGGGCCCGGCTCCACCGGGGCCGACGGACCGGTCGTCGCACGGCTGCGGGTGCTCGCCTCGAACGTCGAATTCGGCGTGGCGACCGGCCGGTTGCTGGCCGCCGCACGCGCCGAGCGGCCGCAGCTGATGTTCGTCACCGAGTGCGACCCGGCCTGCGTACGGACCCTCGCGGACGGGCTGCGCGACCGTCTGCCGTACCGGGTGACCGTCGACGGGGCCGGCTCGACGGGCTCGGCGATCCTCAGCGCCTACCCGCTCACGGCGGAGCCGCCGCTGCCCGCCGCGATGGGGATGCCCGGGGCGAAGGCCCGGATCGGCGGCCGGGACGTACGCCTGCGGCTGGCGCACCCGCTGCCGCCGCTGCCCGGACAGGTGGACGGGTGGCGCGCGGAGCTGGGGCGGGTGCGGTCGTGGGCCGCCACGGCCGTGCCCGCCGGGCCCGTCCTGCTGGCCGGCGACTTCAACGCCTCGCAGGACCACGCGGCGTTCCGGGACATCCTCGACACGGGCCTGCACGACGCGGCCCGTCTGACGGGGGAGGCGCGGACCCCGACCTGGCCGCGGGAGGGGGCCGTGCCGACGTACACGCAGATCGACCATGTGCTGGCCGGCCGGGACTTCTCCGCGCGCGGGACCCGGTTCCTGGATCTGGCGGGCACCGACCACCGGGCCGTGCTGGCCGATCTCGACCTGCACGCGGACGGTTGATTTGTCACGCTTGAGGGCATGAGCCCCATGAACAACGAGCAGATCCTGGACAACATCGGAGCGCTCGTCGAAGAGGAACGAATCCTGCGGCGGCGGACCGGCGGACTGCTCCCGGAGGAGCTGACCCGGCTCGCGGAGCTGGAGGTGCAACTGGACCAGGCCTGGGACCTGTTGCGGCAGCGCCGGGCCAAGGAGGAGTACGGGGACGACCCGGACACGGCGGCGGTGCGCCCGGCCTCCGAGGTGGAGGGCTACCGCAGCTGACCGTGCGAAGAGAGCCGGCCGCACGACGCGAGCCGGCCGCACGACGCAGGCCGGTGGTGCGACGAACCGGCCGCCCGCGCCGGGCCCGGGCCTAGGGTTGGCGCATGGCACGACCCGCACGGCTCGCACCCCCCGCCTGGCTCACCGAGGGCCTGCGCCCGCAGCCCGCGCCGATCCCTTGGGCCGCCGTCGCCCGCGCGTCGATCGCGCTGTCCGCACCGCTCGCCGTCGGCATGGCCACCGACCGGCCCGTGTACGGCGCACTGGTCTCCATGGGCGCGCTCTCCGGGGTCATCGGCGACACCGCCGACGCGTACCGCATGCGGGTCTTCAACATCGCCGTCCCCCAGCTCTTCGGCGCCCTCGGCGTCACCCTCGGCTCCCTGGTGTTCGGGCACGGCTGGACCGCGGTCGCCGTGGTCACCCTGGTCGCGCTGGTCTCCGGCATGATCTCGTCGATCGGCGCGATCGCCTCGGTCTCCGGACTGCTGCTCCTCCTCAACACGGTCGTCGGCGCAGGGCTGCCGATGCCCGACCCGTGGTGGCTGCCCGCCCTGCTGCTCGGCCTCGGCGGGGTCGTCGTCCTCGTGCTGACCCTGCTGGGGTGGCCGCTGCGCCGCGGCGCGCCCGAGAAGGGCTCGGTGGCCGCCGCCTACCGGGCCGTCGCCGACCTGTTGGAGGCCGCCGGATCGGAGGAGTACGAGGAACGCCGCCGAGAGGTCACCCAGGCCCTCAACCAGTCGTACGACCTGGTGCTCGCCCGGCGGGCCCGCGAGCACGGCCGCGCACCGGTCCTGATCCGGCTGCTCGCCCAGCTCAACGCGCTGATCCCGCTGGTCGAGGCCGCACCCGCGGCCAACCTGCGGGGCCGGCTGATCGGCCCGCTGCCGCCGGAGATCCCGGCCGCCGTCCGGGACCTGGCCGACGCCGTCGAGGAGGGGCGCACCGGCGCACCGGACCTCGCCCTGCCCGAGCCGGAGCGGCCCGCCGAACGGGCCGTCGACCGGGCGCTGCGGTACGCGGCCACCGTCGTCCACAAGGCCGAGCCGAACCCGTACAACGTCGACGACCGGCTCGGCCGGCCCGCCGCGCTGCGGGTCCGGGTGCGGCGCACCGCCCGCTCGGTGCTGTTCTCCGAGCAGTCCTGGCGGTACGGGCTGCGGCTCGCGCTGTGCATCGGGCTCGCCCAGTCGCTGGTGTCGCTGATCGACGTGCCCCGCTCGTACTGGGTCGCGCTCACCGTCACCTTCGTCATGAAGCCGGACTTCGGCTCGGTGTTCTCGCGCGCCGTACTGCGTGCGCTGGGCACCGCGTTCGGCCTGGTGACGGCGGCGGTCGTGCTCGCGGAGGTGCCGCGCGGCTGGTGGGACGTGCCGGTGATGATGGTGCTGGCGGCGCTGATCCCGGCGTTCTCGGCGAAGGGGTACGCCTTCCAGACCGCGGCCATCACCCCGGTCATCCTGCTGCTGTCCGACCTGATCAACCGGCAGGGCTTCGACCTGATCCTGCCCCGGCTGTACGACTCCCTCATCGGCTGCGGGATCTCGCTGGTCGCGGGCTACCTGCTCTGGCCGGAGTCCTGGCACACCCGGATCGGCGACCGGCTCGCCGACGCGATCGCCGACACGGCCCGCTACGTCGCCCTCGCCTTCGCCCCCGAACGCCCCGACGGGCCGGGGAAGAAGTCCGGCGACCAGGCCGCCCGGGTCCGCTCCCGGCGCAAGCTCTACCGGGACCTGTCCGCCGTACGGGCCGAGTTCCAGAGGGCGTTGACCGAGCCGCCGCCCACCGGGACGCGGGCCGCCGCCTGGTGGCCGCTGCTCGTCGCCGTCGAGCGGATCGTGGACGCCACCACCGCCGCCCGGGTCCGCGTCGACCACGGGGCCCCGCCGCCGGACCCTGCCGAGGCCGCCGCGATCGAGCGCGAGCTGCGCGAACTCTCCGCCGGGGTGCGGGAGTCCGAGGTCCTGTTCGCGGTGCGGACCGATCTGACGGGCCCCGACGACAGTGTGCTGCAGCCGCTGCGCCAGGAGGTACGGGCCGCCCGTGCGATCGCCGATCCCGGCCCCAAGTAGTACGCCCGGCGGGGCCGTCGACCCCCCGGCTGTCCCATCCTGCGGAATCCTGGCCACCGCCGCCACCACGAGCCGACGGGGCGGCTAGCATGCGCTCCATCTCCCGCGCGCACCGGCGGACACCCGAACCGGAGGCACGCCCCCTATCGTCCTGCACCACCTCCGGGCTTCCGGCTCACCCAAGGACATCCGCCATGCGCAGTTCCACCGGCAGAGGGCTCCAGCCCAATGTCCTCGGCACGTTCGACACCATCGTGATGGCGGTCGCCGGCAGCGCCCCCGCGTACTCGCTCGCCGCCACCACGGCCGTCCTCTTCGGCACCGTCGGCCTCGCCGGCCCCGCCGCGCTGCTGTACTGCGCGATCCCGATGCTCGGCATCGTCCTCGCCTACGCCCGGCTGGGCCGGATCGACGTCAACGCCGGCGCCGGGTACTCCTGGGTGGGCCGCACCCTGCACCCGTTCCTCGGTTTCCTGTCCGGCTGGGCGCTGGTGGTCTCCGCGACCGTGTTCATGGTGGCCGGCTCGCTGCCCGCCGGGGTGCTGACGCTCTCCCTGATCGACCAGGACCTCGCCGGGAACACCCCGCTCGCCGCCGCCGTCGGCGCGGGCTGGTTCCTGATGATGCTGCTGGTGGTGCTCGGCGGCGCGCGGCTCACCGTACGCGCCCAACTCCTCATGTCCGGCGTCGAGATCGCGATCCTGTTGGTGTTCCTGCTGGCCGCGCTGCTGCACCGGGGCGCGGCGACCGCCTTCGACTGGTCGTGGTTCGGCCTCGGGCACTTCGACGGACCGGCCGGCTTCGCCTCGGGCGCGCTGATCGCCGCGTTCTACTACTGGGGCTGGGACGTCACCAGCAACCTCAGCGAGGAGACCCGGGACAGCCGCCGCACCGCCGGACTCGCCGCGCTCGTCGGCGTCGGCGTGGTCTTCCTGCTGTTCGAGGCGGTCACGGTGGCCGTGAACGTGATCGTGAGCGCGGAGCGGATCGAGGCGAGCGGGGCGAACGTGCTCGCCGTGCTCGGCCACGAGATCTGGCCGGGCGCGGGCGGGAAGCTGCTCGTCGCGGCCGTCCTGCTGTCCACGGTCGCCACCCTGGAGACCACCCTCATCCAGGTCACCCGCTCGCTGTTCGCGATGGGCCGGGACCGGACGCTGCCGGCCTCGCTCGGCACCGTGCACCGCCGCTGGAACACCCCGTGGGTGGCGATCGCCGCCGTCGGCGGAGCGGCCATGGTGCTGTTCGCCGCGGCGGCCGCCGCGGGCTCGGTGCAGAGCGTGCTGCGCGACGCGGTCGCGGCGATCGGCCTGCAGATCGCGTTCTACTACGGCCTGGCGGGGCTCGCCGCGGTCGTCGCGTACCGCGGCATGCTGCTCGGCTCGGTACGGAACTTCCTGCTCGGCGGCGCGTGGCCGCTGCTCGGCTCGGCGTTCATGCTCTGGGTGTTCGTCGAATCGCTCGGCACGCTGTCCACCACCGCCCTCGTCATCGGCCTCGGCGGCCTGCTCGCCGGCCTCGTGCCCATGGTCGTGTACCGGAGGAAGGGCAGCGCCTACTACCGTCCCGCCAAGCTCGACGCGGCCCGTGCGCTGGCCGCCGACGGGCCGTACACCCCCCGCCCGCGCCTCCCCCGCCGGGACGACGGCATGCCGGCGACCGACTTCTGACCGCTGCCCGCCCGACGCGTTCGACGGAAGGAGACCCGATGGCCGCGCGCCGCCGACCCGCCCGCTTCGTCCCGGACTTCGACCCCGACCACGGCGACCGCCCACTCACCGAGGCGCGCCAGGACATGGTCATCGGCCGCTGGCAGGGCGTCCGCGACCTGTTGCGGGCGACCGGGGCGGACTGGCCGCGCCGCACCCACCGGCTGCGGCTGCTGTCGCACGCCGCCGCCGACAGCTCCGTCGCCGAGGCGTGGCGGGCCGCCGAGCCGGGCGACCCGGACGCGGCGGTGCTGCGGGCGGCCACCGAGGTGGTCCGGGTCTTCAACGAGGCGATCGCCGTCGGCCGCGGCACCGCCGTGGACCGCGGCCGGCTCGACGCGGCGGTCGACGCCTGCCTGGGCGCCGCCGAGGCAGCGCCCGCCGACCCGATGCCGTGGGTGTCGCTGCTGACCGTGGCCCGGCTGTACGAGGGCGGGGTCGCCCGGGGCGAACTGCGGCACTGGTTCGACGAACTGCGCCGCCGCGACCCGTACAACACGGAGGGCCACGCGCAGGTCATGCGGTACTGGTCGGCGCGATGGCACGGCACGCACGGCGCGATGTACGACTTCGCGCGCAGCGCGGCCGGGGTCGCCCCACCGGGATCGCCGCTGCCGGTGCTCGTGCAGGTCGCGCGGGTGGAGGAGTACCGCTACATCGCCGACGGGGCGCGCGGCCGGGGACCGGTGCGCGGTTTCGACCAGCACTGGAAGCACGAGCTGGCGGTGACGGAGCTGCGCCGCACGTTCGAGCGGTGGATCGGCGGCCGGGACCCGGGCCGGCCGGTCGCGCCGGAGGAGGTCGCGGACCTCAACTACCTGGCGCACGCGGCGTGCTACGCGGGCCAGGTGGAACTGGCCCGGCGGGTGCTCGGGATGCTCGGGACGCGGGCGGCGTGGGTGCCGTGGGCGTACACGGGGGAGCCGGAGGAGCAGTTCGTACGGTTCCGGGAGGGCCTGGAGCCGGAGTAGCGGGAAGGGGCGCGGGTGGACGGACCCGCGCCCCCGTCACCGGTCGGCGCGGGCGGACGGAGCCGCGCCCCAGTCACCGGTCGGCGCGGGCGGACGGACCCGCGCCTCTCGGCGTGTCACCGGTTCGGCACCGGCACGGCGTCAGACGCCGATGTTGCCGCCGTCCGTGCGGTAGACCGCGACGACGGCCGGGCGGACGATCTTGCCCGGGCCGTCGGGCCACACCGACTGCGGGTTCTCGACGGACGCGCCGTCGATCTCGCCCGGGTGCTGCACGGCGACCAGGACGCGGCGGTCCTGCACCAGCGGGCCGCAGGTCTCGGCGCCGCGCGGGACGGTGAGGAACTGCTTCAGCTCACCGCGGCGATCGCCCCGGGTGGCCACGCCGAACAGGCCGTCGTGCGAACCGAGCTGGTTGCCGTCGGTGGAGATCCACAGGTTGCCGTGCGCGTCGAAGGCCACGTTGTCCGGGCAGGAGATCGGGCTGACCTTGTCCTTCGGGAAGCCCGCGAAGTAGGTGGCCGGGTCGTTCGGGTCGCCGGCGACCAGGAACAGGCGCCAGGCGAAGCCGGTCGCGGCCGGGTCGTTCCAGTGCTCGGCGAGCTCCAGGATCTGGCCGTGCTTGTTGGCGTTGCGCGGGTTGGCCTCGTCCGCCGCGGCCTTGCCCGCGGCGCCGCGGTCCTTGTTGTTGGTCAGCGCGACGTAGACGCGGCCGGTGCGCGGCGACGGCTCGATGTCCTCGGGGCGGTCCATCTTCGTGGCGCCGACCTTGTCACCGGCCTGGCGCGTGAAGACGAAGACCTCCTCGGCGGTCATGCCCTCGACGTGCGAGACGGCGCCGTCCGCGGTGGCGGTGGCCAGCGGGATCCACACGCCGGTGCCGTCGAACTCGCCGTCGGCGGGGAGCTTGCCGCTGCCGTCGATCTCGGCGACCGGGGAGTCGCCGGTGAGCTTGGCGACGTACAGCGTGCCCTCGTCGAGCAGCGTGAGGTTGTGGGCGCGGGCGGCGCGCGACGTGCCCTTCTTCATCCGCTTGCTGGAGACGAACTTGTAGAAGTAGTCGAAGCGCTCGTCGTCGCCGGTGTAGACGACCGGGCGGCCGTCCTCGGTCAGTCGCGGCTGCGCGCCCTCGTGCTTGAAGCGGCCCAGCGCGGTGTGCTTGCGCGGGGTGGAGGTCGGGTCGTACGGGTCGAGCTCGACGACGTAGCCGAAGCGGTTGACCTCGTTGGGCTCCTGCAGGACGTCGAAGCGCTTGTCGAACCGCTCCCACTTGCGCTCGGACGCGGCGCCGCCGATGCCGTAACGCTTCAGGCGGGCGGCCTGGACCGGCTCGGTCACGGCGCCGCCGTTGGCGAAGTACTGGTTGAAGTTCTCCTCGCCGTGGAGGGTGGTGCCCCACGGGGTGGTGCCGCCGGAGCAGTTGTTCAGCGTGCCGAGGACCTTGGTGCCGGTCGGGTCGGCGGACGTCTTCACCAGGTCGCTGCCCGCGACCGGGCCGGTCAGGCGGAACTCGCTGGTGGCGGTGAGGCGGCGGTTCAGCTCGTGGCGGCGGACCGGGGTGAGCTTGCCGCTGCGGTGGTCCTCCTGGACCACGACGACGCCGAGGCCGTGCGCGGCCCAGGCGATCTCGACCTGCTCGCGGGTCGGGTTGTCCGCGTCGTAGTTCGCGAACATGAGCACCTCGTCGGTGTACTCGTGGTTCGAGACGAGGACCTGGCGGCGCGCGTAAGAGTCGTCCAGCGGGAGCAGGGCGAGGAAGTCGTTGTTGTAGCCGAACTGACCGGCCTGGGCGGCGGCGGTCTGGTTCTTCGCGTCGAAGGCCGGGGCGCCGCGGAGGATCGGGTCGCCCCAACGGATCACGACGCTCTGGCTGTAGCCGGCCGGGACGGTGACCTGGTCGGCGGTGTTGGGCGCGACAGGCGCGAAGCGGAGACCGCGGGCGCCGTCGGCGCGGCCGAAGGTGTCCGTCGCGGTGGCGGCCTCGGCGGCGGGCGCGCCGCTCATGGCGACACCGGTGCCGGCGGCGGTCGCCACCGTCACGACCGCGGCGGCGCGCATCATCGAACGGCGCGACAGCGCACCGGCGATGACGTCACCGACGTACTCGTTGTCGCTCGTGTTCGGCACCTCGTGGAAGCAGGCGTCACCGCAGCGGAAGCGGCAGGTGAGGGCGGAACGGCCGCCTGCGTGGGTGCTGGTGCTCAGGAGCGGCAGCAGTTTGCGCACGTGGTCCTCCTTCGGCGCACTCCGCGCCGACAATGTGTCGGGAATATGTTCGGCGGCGACGCTATGCGCGCAGATGTGCTCGTGAGCGGCCGTGGAATGAACGCCCGATGAACCCGGAGCGACCGGGCGCGACGAAGGGTCGACCGGGGCGCGGGCGGCGACACAGCAGGCCGCTAACCTTACGTGTCCGCCCTGGCCAGGGATGATTCCCCCAGTACGGACATACTCGGCACCCCACTCATGCGAAAGGCCTCGCCCATGGGCATCCGGAGTTTGCTGCGCAAGGTGTTCGGACGCGACCGTGAAGAGCAGAACGAGTCGCCGGCAACCTCCGTCCCGCCCCAGACGGACGGCCCGCCGTCCAAGGCGGCGGAGGCCGAGGCCGAGACCCCGAAGCCGACGGTCCCGGCCCAGAGCCAGCCCGAGAAGGCCACGGTCCCGGCCCAGAGCCAGGCCGAGAAGGCCGCGGCCCCGGCCCAGAGCCAGGCCGAGAAGGCCGCGGAGGAACTGGTCGCCGCGGCCTTCGACAACCCGAAGGTCCCGGAGGCCAGGACGGAGGCGGAGCCGGACGCGGAGGCCGAGGCGAAGGCCGAGGCTGCGCCGACGGCTGAGGTTGAGGCCGCGCCGAAGGCCGAGGCTGACGTCGAGGCCGAGCCGACGGCGGAGGCTGAGGCCGCGCCGAAGGCCGAGGCTGACGTCGAGGACGAGGCTGAGCCGAAGGCCGCTGAGGCGGAGGTCCAGGACGAGGCTGCGTCCGAGGCCGGTGCCACGGCGGAGGCCGCCGAGGTCGAGGCGACCGAGCGCCCCGAAGCGGTCGTTCCCGAGGCCGAGCCGAAGGCCGAGGCTGAGGCCGGCGTCGAGGACGAGCCGACGGCGGAGGCTGAGGCCGCGCCGAAGGCCGAGGCTGACGTCGAGGACGAGGCTGAGCGGAAGCCCGCTGAGGCGGAGGTCCAGGACGAGGCGCCGGTGACGATCGAGGAGCTCACCGCCCTGGTGGAGACCGCCGAGGTCGGGACCGCCCCGGAGGCTCAGGACGAGACCGCGGTTGCCACGGAGGCGACCGGGACCCCCGCCGAGGTCGAGCCGGTGGCCGCCGCCACCGACGCGTCCGTCGCCGACGAGGCCACGGCGACCCAGCCGGAGGCGTCCGCGCCCGAGGCGCAGGACGAGACCCCCGCCGAGGTCGAGCCGGAGGCCGTCGCCGCGGCCGGCGGGAAGCCCGCCGTCACCCTGGCTCGGGTCAAGGCTCGGGCGCCGCAGGTCGTGGAGGCGTACAAGGCCGCGGGGGCCGTGCTCAAGCGGCAGGGGCTCTCGGGGAGCCGTGCCGCCGTGTACCTCGTACTCGACCGGTCGCTGTCGATGCGCGGCTTCTACAAGGACGGTTCCGTCCAGCACCTCGCCGACCAGGCGCTCGCGCTCGCCGCGCACCTCGACGAGGAGGCGACCGTCCCGGTCGTGTTCTTCTCGACGGAGGTCGACGGCACCGGCGACCTCACCCTCGACAACGCCGACGGCCGCATCGCCGAACTGCACGACTCCCTGGGCCGGATGGGCCGTACGAACTACGACCGCGCCATCGCGGAGGTGCTGGCCCACCACGAGAAGGCGGGCGCCGACCGCCCCGCGTTCGTGGTGTTCCAGACCGACGGCGCCCCCGAGTCCCGTACCGCCGCCACCAAGGCGCTCGCCGAGGCCGCGGACCGCCCGCTGCACTGGCGGTTCGTCGCGTTCGGCGAGGAGGACGCGAAGGGCTTCGACTACCTCCGCAAGCTGGACGTCCCGAACGCCGCGTTCTTCCACGCCGGCCCCACCCCCGCCGAGACCCCGCACCCGGCGTTCTTCAAGGGCCTTCTGGACGGCTACGAGGCCTGACCGAAGCCACTGCCGCGGAGCCCGCCCCCTTCCGGGGCGGGCTCCGCCGTTTTCGTACCACGGGAACCATTCACCACCCCAAATCCGTTGTTACTCAAGGGTGTTGACCGTGTACAGACGGGGGAAATACCGATGACCACCAACGGCACGACCCACGACGGCGAGGACTGGCTCGACCTGGCCGACGCACTCGACCTCCTGCGCACCCAGGTCGCCGAGGCACAGCGCCGGGCGCGGACGTCCGAAGTCCGGTTCGGCGTGGACGAGATCACCGTCGAGTTCGAGACGGAACTGGTCCGCACCCGCGAGGGCGGCGGCGGGCTGCGTTTCGGCATCGTCGAGGCGAGAGGGCGTACGGAGGGCAGCCGCAGGTCCGTCCAGCGGATCGCCCTCAAGCTCCGCCCGCAGCGCGCCGACGGCGGCGACACGGCGATCGGCGACACCGAGTAGGAAGCGGAAACGGCGCGTACGGGGGTGCGCATGGAGATGGACCGTGCCGTGCAGGTACGCGCGCACCTCGGCGACGGGCCCGCAGGGTTCGGCTCGGGCTACCTCGTCGCGCCCCGGTTGGTGCTGACCGCTGCCCACGTCGTCCCGCGGGGCACGGAGATCACCGTGACGCTGCCCGGTCCCGGGCTCGTCGCCGACGCGGCGGCGGAGCCTCGCCCGTGGCGCGCGGCGGTGCGCTGGCGGCGCGAGGACGAGGCGGCGGACGCCGCCCTCGTCGAGGTGACCGACGACGACTGGCGGCCCCCGCCCTCCTTCGCCGGCAACCCCAACCGCCGCGTGCAGCGCTGGGGCCTGCTGGTCACCGCAGCCGTCGAACAGCCGGTCAGCTGCCTGGGCTTCCCCCGCATGGGCCGGACGGTGCCGGAGCCGGGCGGTCCGCCGCGCCGCGCCGCGGAGCAGCTCGCCGCCCGCATCAACCCGCTGACCGGCGGTGGCGCGCACCGCTACGAGCTGCTGAGCACCCACTCCCCGTACGGCTCGGAGGGGGACGCCACCGGCTCCCCCTGGTCGGGCATGTCCGGCGCGGCCGTCTTCCGGGACCACCTGCTCGTCGGGGTCGTCCGGCACGACCGCCACGCCCGCACCGGCGCCCGGCTGACCGCCACCCGCGCCCGCGCGCTCGTCGCCGACCCCGGCTTCCGCGCCCTCGTGGCCCGGCACTCCTCCGTCGCCCCGGAGCTGGAGGCCGCCGAACTCGCCGGGCTCCTCGACCCGGCCCCGCCCGAACGGGACCTGCGCTCCCCGCTGATGCTGCTGCGCGCCGACACCGAGGCGGTCGCCTTCCGCGGCCGTGCGGAGGTGTGCGAGGAGCTGATGGCCTGGTGCGAGCAGGACCCGGAGATCCTCTCCGTACGAGCCCTGGTCGGCCCCGCCGGCCAGGGCAAGACCCGGCTCTCGCGCTGGCTCACGGCCGCGCTGCGGGCCCGCGGCTGGGCCGCCGGCCAGCTCCGCTCCGACCTGGCGGCAGGCGGTCCCGGCGCGGAGCCGGACCTGCGCCCACTGGCCGCGCTCCAGGTCGACGCGCTCGTGGTCGTCGACTACGCGGAGATGCAGCCCCGGCTCGTACGCCAGCTGATCGCCGAGGCCCGGCGAGCCGGCCGCCGGTTCCGCATCCTGCTCCTGGCCCGCTCCGAAGGCACCTGGAAGACCGCCGCGCTCGGTGCGTCCGGCGTCGTGCACGACATCCTGAGCACCGCCCCGGTCGTCCGGCTGCACGCCCTGGACGCCACCGTGGAGGCCCGCGACGAGGCCTTCGCGCTGGCAGCCGCCGACCTCGCGCCGCTGCTCGGCCACGTCCCCGGCCACGGCGACGTCGACTGGCAAGCCCTCGCCCGCGAGGTCCGGCCCGCGACCCGCCGGAGACGAGCCGCCTTCGAGGCGGCCCTGACGGTCCAGATGAGCGCCCTGACCGCCCTGCTCCAGCTCGGCCCGCGGCCGCTCGCCGACGACCTCGACACGCTCCAGGACGGCCTGCTGCGGCACGAGGAGCGGTACTGGGAGAACACCGCAGAGTCCGTCGGCCTCGGCCCGCGCGACCTGCCGGTGCTGCGGACCGCCGTGGCCACGGCCGGCCTCCTCGGCGCGGCCGACCGCGCCGAGGCGCTGCGCACGGTCGCCCGTATCCCCGGCGTCGGGGCCCGGCTGCACGCCCCGCTCGCGGACTGGCTCCACGAGCTCTACCCGTCCTCGCACGGCCGGTACTGGGGGCTGCTGCAGCCGGACCGCGTGGCCGAGTTCCAGGCGTCCAAGGAGGTGATCGCGGACCCGGCGTTGCTGCCCTCGCTGTTCCGCGAGGCCACCGACGACCAGCTGGTCCAGGCCCTGACCGTGCTGACCCGCTCGGTCGTCGCCCACGCCAACGCGGACCGGCCGGACGAGGCGGGCATCGTCCTGGCCCGGCTGCACAGGGCTCTCGACACCGTCCCGCTGAGCGCGGCAGTACTCCGCCGCACGTCGGCCGCCCTGCCGGAGACCTCGCACGTCCTGGCCCGCTTCGCCGCCCGGATCGCCGCCGACCTGCTCGCCGTGTACGAGCAGGAACGCACGGCGGGCAACACGGACATCACCGAGGCCGACCTCGCCTGGGCCCACCACAACCTCGCCCGCCGCACCCTGAGCCTGCGCCGCGACCGGGAGGCGCTCGAACGCGCGGGCACCGCCGTGCGCATGCGCGAGCAGCTGGCCGCCGCCGACCCGTCGGCGCACGAGGCCGACCTGGCCGCCTCCCTGGCGCTGCAGGCCAGTTGTCTGGACTTCCTGGACCGGTCCGAGGAGGCGCGGGAGCCGGTCCTGCGGGCACTCGCCATTCACCGCCGGCTGGCCGCCGCCGACCCCGAGCGACAACGCCCCGCCTTGGTACGGAGCCTGATCGACACGGCGATCGTGCTGTGGCACACCGACGAGCGGCAGGAGTCCGACGCGCATACGCAGGAGGCCCTGCGACTGAGCCGGCAGTTGGAGCGGGAGCGGCCGGGACCGCATCGGAGTCTCCTCGCCGAAGCGCTGCGCGACTCCAGCGTCCTGTTCTGGAACGACGGCGAGTACGAGCAGGCCGTGGAAGCCGTCGAGGAAGCCGTCTCGCTGTGGCGGCACCTCGCCGCCGCGAACCGGGACGCCAACGCGTCGAAGCTGGCCGGCGCGCTGGTACTGCTCTCGTCCAACTACCGGCGGTCCGAGCGACTGGAGGAGGCCACCGCCCTGTGCGGCGAGGCCGTCGCGATCCGCCGCCGCCGCGCGCACGACCTGCCGAGCGTGTACGCGGAGAAACTCGCGCTCGACCTCTTCCGCCTGGGTCAGATCCACTACTACGCGACCCGGCAGGAGGAGGCGCAGCGGACGTTCGCCGAGTCGGTGGCCGTACTGCGCGCCTCTCGGAGCATCCCCGAGCGCCGCCGCCTGGAGCAGCTGGGCTACTCGCTCTACTGGCACGGGATGAGTCTGCAGGCCGAGACCCAGTGGGAGGAGGCAGCCGGGTACTACCGGAAGGCGCACGAGGTGCGCCGGAAGCTGCCCCGGAGCACGGACGTGGACCGCCAGCTCGCGTGGTCGGCGTACGACCTGGGCGGTTGTCTGATGAAACTGGGCCGGTACGCCGAGGCGGCGGAACCCCTGTGGGAGGCGGTCGCGCTGCGCCGCGGCGTACGGGAGGAGGCGGAGACGGAAGCCACGGCGGAGCGCGCGGAGACGGAAGGGCGGGCGAAGGCGGAGCAGCCGGAGACAGAGCCCGACAACGTTCGGGACTCGCGGGCCGACCTGGCGGACGCACTCCTGCGCTTGGCGGCCTGTTACGCGGACGCCGGTCGGCCCGCGGCCGAGCGGGTGCTGCTGCGCCGAGCGGGGCCGCTTCTGCTCCGGCCCGGAGGGCCGGTCGACCCCACGGCCCTGGGGAACTGGGCGTTCCAGCTGGGCGAAAGCGTGGTCTCGTTCCGCCCCGCGGAAGGACGGCGACTGTTGGCGCAGGCAGTGTCCATCCAGCGGCGCGCGGTGGCCGAGCGCCCCAGCCCCGAGGAGTACGCCGTTCTCCGCCACCGGGCCGAGCGGCTGGCCGACGCCCTGCTGCTGGCCGGCCGCTACCGGGGCGCCGCCCGCTCCGCAGAACTCGCCCTGGAGGCGGCGCGGCATGAGACGGAGCCCACGCCGACGGCAGCGGCCCTGATCTGCCTGGCGCAGGCCCGTGCCCGTACGGCCCGAAGCGCTGCGGAGTACGCGGAGGCACGGGACCTGGCCCGCAGGGCGGTCGCGAGGACCCGGCGGGGCGTCGCCGCCGGAACGGAGGGCGTCCCGTACCTCTCCCACGTCCTGCACCTGCAGGCGGAGGTCCTGCTGGCCTGCGCACGGCACAGCGACCCGCGCGCCGCTGCGCAGGCTCTGGCCCCCGCGCAGGAGGCCGTGACACTGCTGCGGCGCAGTCCGCACGAGCAGGCCCTGCGGAACGCGGTCGGCGTCCTCGCCCGCGTACTGGAGCGGCTCGGACGGCCGGACGACGCGTCGGCCGTGCGGGCGGGGCACAGCCCCCTCGTCACCCATCGGAGGAACGGATGAGCATCGAGCACGTCGACGACGAGGACCGCCGCCTCCTGGAGGAGGAGCCGAGCGTGCGCCTGGTCTTCACCAGCCTGGAGGCGTTCGTCACGGAGTACCTCGCCGAGGTCCTCGGGCGTGACACGACAGGGCCGGTGCACGCCTGGTGTCCGGACTGGTGGAGGCACGCGGCGGCTCTCGTCCGGCTCAATGCCATGTGGCGCGCCTTCGAGTACCTGTGCACGGACGGCTCGCTGGGCATGTCGACCTGGTGGCTGCATCACGCCGACCCCCACCTGGCGGTGCTGCTGAACCCCGTCACAGGGCCGTTCGCCGCCTGCAAGGCGGCGGGCGAGCACGTCTCCCTGCCGGCATTGCCCGTGACGCCCGTCGCACCGGGCGTTCTGGACAACCCTGTGTACATGCTCGTCACCGAGGACCCGTTCGACCTGGACGCCCCCGAGGTGGACCGCCCCTGAGCGCCCGCCCGTAATCGCGGTGAGTGGATCACCGGAGGGCCGATAGGATTTCGACCATGGCGGCCACTGGATCCGAGAAGCAGGGGGCGAAGGCGTTCTACGTCTCGACCCCCATTTACTACGTCAACGACGCTCCTCACCTGGGCCACGCCTACACGACCGTCGCAGGCGACGTGCTCACGCGCTGGCACCGTCAGCGCGGCGAGAAGGTGTGGTACCTCACCGGCACGGACGAGCACGGTCAGAAGATCATGCGCACCGCGGAGGCGAACGGCGTCACCCCGCAGGAGTGGTGCGACAAGCTCGTCTCCGAAGCCTGGAAGCCCCTCTGGGAGCACCTGAACATCGCGAACGACGACTTCATCCGGACGACGGAGAAGCGGCACACGGACCGTGTGCAGGAGTTCGTGCAGGACCTCTACGACAAGGGCGAGATCTACAAGGGCGGGTACGAGGGTCCGTACTGCGTGGGCTGTGAGGAGTACAAGCTCCCCGGCGATCTCATCGAGGCCGAGGACGGCACCAAGCTGTGCGCCGTCCACAAGAAGCCGGTGGAGATCCTCAAGGAGGAGAACTACTTCTTCAAGCTGAGCGAGTACGGCCCGAAGCTCATCGAGTTCTACGAGGCCAACCCGGGCTTCATCCAGCCCGAGTCGGCCCGCAACGAGGTCGTGAACTTCGTCAAGCAGGGCCTCGAGGACCTGTCGATCTCCCGTTCCACCTTCGACTGGGGCGTCCCCGTCCCGTGGGACGAGAAGCACGTCATCTACGTGTGGATCGACGCCCTGCTGAACTACGCGACCGCGGTCGGCTACAACGAGAACCCGGCGAAGTTCGACGAGACCTTCCCGGCGAACGTGCACCTGATCGGCAAGGACATCCTGCGCTTCCACGCCGTGATCTGGCCGGCGATGCTGATGGCGCAGGGCCTGCCGGTTCCCGGTCGCGTGGCCGCGAACGGCTGGCTGATGGTCGGCGGCGAGAAGATGTCGAAGTCGAACCTGACCGGCATCAAGCCGCAGGACCTGACCTCGCACTTCGGCGTGGACGCGTACCGCTGGTACTTCCTGCGCGCGATCGCGTTCGGCCAGGACGGCTCGTTCTCCTGGGAGGACTTCACCGCCCGCTACACGAGCGAGCTGGCGAACGACTACGGCAACCTCGCCTCGCGCGTGGCCGCCATGGTCGGCAAGTACTTCGGCGGGGAGCTGCCGGCCGCGACGGCCGACGGCGACGCGGAGAAGGCGATCCACGAGGGCCTGGCCAAGGCGGTCGCCGAGGCCGACCGGAAGATCGGCGAGGATCTGGACTTCCAGGGCGGCATCCTGGCGGTCTTCGACTTCGTGAAGCAGGTCAACGGCTACATCACGGAGCAGGAGCCGTGGAAGGTCGCCAAGGACGATTCGGAGGAGGGCCGGGCCCGCCTCGCGACCATCCTCTACACGGCCGCGGAGTCGCTCCGCGCGGTCGCGGTCCTGCTGAACCCGATCATGCCGGAGACCTCGCAGGCCCTCTGGGACTCCCTCGGCGCCGAGGCGTCCCTGGGCGCCCTGCCGGCCCAGCCGGTGCAGGACGCGGGCACGTGGGGGCAGCTCCCAGCGGGCGCGACGGTCACGAAGGGCGCGGTGCTGTTCCCGCGTCTCGAGGAGCCGAAGAAGGACCAGTAGTCCGGCCTGAAACGGACACGATCGGAGCCCCGCACGGTACGCCCGTGCGGGGCTCCGTCATGGGCGTCAGCCCTGCCCGCGTCAGACCTTCCGGCCGAGCCAGCCGGCCAGCCTGGTGTGTACGTCGGCGTCGGCCGGGACCGGCTGGACGTCGCCGAACGGCAGCTCGCCGCCGCGCGGCGCGGCGGGCAGCACCTTCTGCGCGATGCCGAGCGCCATGTGGCCGAGTTCCTCGTCCAGCTCCCCCTCCGGGTCGATCACCTGGGCGATGTCCCAGGTGTGGGTCACCACCTCCATCACGTAGCCGCCGAGTGCGACCCGGCCGGGGACGCGCCCCCACGGCACCTCGACCTCCCGGTCGAGCTTCGCCGCGTCGGCCCAGGCGGCGGCCAGCCGGTCGCGGGACCGGCCGAACGCGCCGCCCCAGTCGGCGTCCTCGATCGCGCCGGCCGCCGCCGGCAGGTCCATGCCCCGGCCGCCCTCGCCGACGTACGCGATGCGGTGGACCGCGCCGAGGGTGTGACCCAGGAGGGCCCGCAGGTCGTACTCCGTGCACGGGGTCGGCCGGTCGAGCCGCGCCGGGTCGAGGCGGGCCGCCAGCTTCTCCAGCTGGTCCAGGGCGCTCAGCAGGACGGGACGGGGATCGAACGTGCGGTCCATCGGTGGGTACTCCTCGATCGGTGGTCAGGGCCCCCTGCCCCGACCGGCATTGAGTACTCTGCCGCCCGATACCTGACACCCTCCGGCAGGATTCGAGGACCACCGTTCATGAAGGCCGACCGGCTGCTGTCGATCCTGCTGCTGCTCCAGACCCGGGGCGGAGCCTCGGCCCCCGAGCTGGCCGAGCTGCTGGAGGTCTCGGTCCGCACGATCTACCGGGACGTCGAGGCGCTCTCCGCCGCCGGCGTGCCGGTCTGGGTCGAGCGCGGCCGCAACGGCGGCGTACGGCTGCTGCCCGGCTACCGCACCGACGTCCCCGGACTGACCGGTGACGAGGCCCGCGCCCTGTTCGTCCTCACCGCCGACGGGGCGTACGAGGCACTGGGGCTCGGCGGCGCGATCGGCTCGGCGCTGCGCAAGGTGATGGCCTCACTGCCTGCCGGGCACCGCCCGGCGGCCGAGGCGACCAGCCAGCGGATCCTGGTCGATCCGGCGCGCTGGACCCGCGGCGGCAGTGCGGCGGCCGAGGTCGAACTCGGCGTCCTGCAGCAGGCGGTGTTCGCGGACAAGCGCCTGCTGCTGCGCTACCGCCGCAGCGGCGAGACCGTACCGCGCGACTACACCGTCGACCCGTACGGCCTCGTGAACAAGGCGGGCGTCTGGTACCTCGCCGCCGACCGCGACGGCGAACCCCGGCTGTTCCGCGCGGACCGGGTGGTCGAGGCCGTGGTGTCCGAGGAGCCGGTGCGCCGGCGCCGGGGAATCGGTCTCGCCGAGGTCTGGTCGACGCTGCGGGAACGGGTGGAGCGCGTCCCGGACGCCCTGCCGACGACCTGCCTGGTGCGCCAGGACCGGCTGGACATGTTCCTGCGGTTCCAGGCCGGGAACGTGGTCGCCGCCCCGGTCCCCCGCGACGACGGATGGACGGAGGTGCGGCTCGCGTTCCCCGTCGTGGAGGCGGTCCGCTCCCTCCTCCCCTTCGGCGCGGACATCGAGGTACTGGACCCGCCGGCGGCCCGGGAGGAACTGGCGGCCGCGGCCGCGGCCGTCACGGAGCTGTACGGGCGACGCCGGGACGCGGGACGTCCTTGACGTGCACCGGCCCGCCGGAAAAGGCGGAGGGGCCCGGGATCGTCACGATCCCGGGCCCCTCGGCGCTACGACTGCTCAGCCGTTCAGCGGCCGGCCTCCGGGTGGACCGCCTCGGTCACCGGGCGCCCGTCGGCGGGCTTCTCCTTGGCGACCGGCTTGCGGAGCTGGATGTTCAGCTCCTTCAGGCGGGCCTCGTCGAGCTCCGTCGGGGCGCCCATGAGGAGGTCCTGGGCGTTGCCGTTGAGCGGGAAGGCGATCGTCTCGCGGATGTTCGGCTCGTCGGCGAGGAGCATCACGATGCGGTCGACGCCCGGGGCGATGCCGCCGTGCGGCGGGGCGCCGTACTCGAAGGCGCGGAGCATGCCCGCGAACTCCTGCTCGACGGTCTCGCGGCTGTAGCCGGCGATCTCGAAGGCCTTGAACATGATCTCGGGCTCGTGGTTCCGGATCGCGCCCGAGGACAGCTCGATGCCGTTGCAGACGATGTCGTACTGCCAGCCGAGGACGTCCAGGGGGTCCTGGGTCTCCAGGGCCTCCAGGCCGCCCTGCGGCATGGAGAACGGGTTGTGCGAGAAGTCGATCTTGCCGGTCTCCTCGTCCCGCTCGTACATCGGGAAGTCGACGATCCAGGCGAACCGGAAGACGTTCTCCTCGAACTGGCCGGCGCGCTTCGCGGCCTCGACGCGGACCGCGCCCATGATCTTGGAGACCTCGTCGAAGTCGCCCGCGCCGAAGAACAGCGCGTGGCCCGGCTCGAGGCCGAGGCGCTCGGTCAGGACCTTGACGTTCTCCTCGGTGAGGAACTTGGCGATCGGGCCGGTCAGCGCGTTGCCCTCGCCGACGCGAACCCAGGCCAGGCCCTTCGCGCCCTGCTCGACCGCGAAGTCGCCGAGGCTGTCGAAGAACTTGCGCGGCTGGTCACCGGTGTTCGGGACGGCCAGAGCGCGCACGTGCTTGCCGGCGAAGGCCTTGAACTCGGAGTTCTCGAACACGTCCGAGATGTCGACGAGTTCGAGGGCGGTGCGCAGGTCCGGCTTGTCGTTGCCGTACTTGAGCATCGACTCGCGGAACGGGATGCGGGGGAACGGGGACGTGACGTGCCGGCCGCCGCCGAACTCCTCGAAGAGCTCGGTCATCAGCTTCTCGATCGGCTGGAAGACGTCCTCCTGCTCGACGAAGCTCATCTCGACGTCGAGCTGGTAGAACTCGCCCGGCGAGCGGTCCGCGCGGGCGTCCTCGTCGCGGAAGCAGGGCGCGATCTGGAAGTACCGGTCGAAGCCGGAGATCATCAGCAGCTGCTTGAACTGCTGCGGCGCCTGCGGCAGCGCGTAGAACTTGCCCGGGTTCAGACGGGACGGGACGACGAAGTCGCGGGCGCCCTCGGGGGAGGTCGCGGCGAGGATCGGGGTCGCCATCTCGTTGAAGCCGAGGGCCACCATCTTCGAGCGGATCGAGGCGATGACGGCGGACCGCAGCATGATGTTGCGGTGCATGCGCTCGCGGCGCAGGTCGAGGAAGCGGTACTCCAGGCGCCGCTCCTCGTTGACGCCGTCGTCGGCGTTGATGGTGAAGGGGATCTGCTTGGCCGCGCCCAGGACCTCGACCTCGGCGGCCTCGATCTCGATCTCGCCGGTCGCGAGCTCGGGGTTGACGTTCTCGGCGCCGCGGGAGACGACCTTGCCGTCGACGCGGACGACGGTCTCCTTGGTCAGCTTGTCGAGCACCTCGGCGGCGGCGGTGCCGGGCCGCGCGACCAGCTGGGTGATGCCGTAGTGGTCGCGCAGATCGATGAAGAGGATGCCGCCCAGGTCGCGCCGATTGTGCAGCCAGCCGCTCAGCCGGACGTCGGTGCCGACGTCAGAGGCGCGGAGCTCGCCGCAGGTGTGGGACCTGTACCGATGCATCGTCGTTCATCCAGTCTTCGGAATCGGTGGGGAGCCCGGACGTATCCAGGCCCGTCAAGGGTACCGGGCGTCCCAAGATCGCTCATCGAATACTCTCAGTGGCGACCTGCGGTCCGATATTCATAAAGTGGGGCAATGCGCACCGAGGACGTCCTGGCCGCGATCGCGACCGGCCTGTGGCGCTGGGACAACGCAACCGGGATCGTCACCCTCGACGCCGAGGCCGCCCGGCTGCTCGGGCTGCCCGCCGAGCCCGCCCGGCTCACCGAGGCGGCCGTGCGCTCCCGTTTTCATCCCGTCGACTGGAACGAGATCGACGGCGTGGTGAACCTCGCCGTGGCGGAGGGCACCCTCGCCGAGGCCCGGCTGCGGATCATGGCCCCGGACGGCCGGGTGATCCGTACCGTGCGCAGCCGCTCCAAGCCGCTGATCGCGGACGGCGACTACCAGCTCGTCGGCACCCTCCAGGAGGTCGCCGAGCCCCAGCCCGGCACCGCCGCGCGCACCCCGATCACCGGCGACTGGCGCCGTTCCCGCGAGGCGTTCCTGCTGGACGCGGGCCGGGCCCTGGCGGAGGCCCGGTCCACCGCCGAGGTGCTGCGGGTCGCCGCGTCGCTGTCCATGCCGGGGTTCTCGCCGGACGGCCTCGCGGTCTTCGGCGTGGCGGGCGACCGGCTCACCGTCATCGGCCACCACGGGCACAGCGAGGGCGACGAGGGCCCGTTCACCGAGATGTCCCTGGACACGGACTATCCGGCGGCCGAGGCGGCCCGGAACGGGCGGGCGATCTACCTGCCCTCGCCGGAGGAGTACAAGCGGCGCTTCCCCACCACCTGGCCGCTGGCGCAACGGTTCGGGCGGGAGTCCTGGGCGTTCCTGCCGCTGACCGTCGCCGGCCGGACCATGGGCGCCTGGATGGCCGCCTTCAAGCACCCGGTCGCCTTCACCCCGGACGAGCGGTCCGTCCTCACCACGGTCGCCCGGATGCTCGCCCAGGCCCTCACCCGGGCCGGCGTCGCCGAGTCCGAGCGCGAGCTGTCGCTGGGCCTGCAGCGGACGATGATGCCCGCCCTCGGGCCCGGCATCCCGGGGATCGCGGTGGCCGCCCGGTACGTGCCGACCGGCGGCGGTCTCGAGATCGGCGGCGACTGGTACGACATGATCCAGCTGCCCGGCGGCCGGATAGCCCTGGTCATCGGCGACGTCCAGGGCCACGACGTACGGGCCGCCGGCCTGATGGGCCAGCTGCGGATCGCCCTGCGCGCGTACGCCTCCGAGGGCCACCGCCCGGACGCGGTGCTGTCCCGCGCCTCCCGGTTCCTGCACGGCATCACCGACGGCACGGACGACCTCGGCGGCCCCCGGTTCGCGACCTGCCTGTACCTGGAGGTCGACCCGGCGACCGGCGCCCTGGACATCGCCCGGGCCGGGCACCCCGAACCGGCCGTGCGCACCTCCGACGGCACGGTCCTGCTGCAGCCCACCGCGGGCGGCCTGCCGCTGGGCATCGACCCGGACAGCGACTACCCGACCACCCGGCTCCGCCTGGACCCCGGCGAGACCCTGATGATCTGCACCGACGGCCTCCTGGAGACCGGCGGGCACGATTTGGACAGCGGCTGGGACCGCATCCGCACCCTCATGGAGCAGCACGACGGGGAGTCCCTGGAGACGCTGGCCGACCGGCTCGTCGAGGCCGTCCACGGCCCCGGCTCGCACCACACCATCGGCCCGCTCGCCGACCGCCGCGAGGACGACATCGCCGTCCTGCTGCTGGCCCGCACCGGCGACCTGAGGGTCCTGCCGGCGCCGCGCCGCACCGTCATGACCATCGCCCAGGCCGAGCCGGAGCGGATCGCCGACGCCCGCAGGCAGCTGCGCCGGCTGCTGCACGACTGGACGGACGAGGACCAGGTCGACGCGGCGGTCCTGATGGTCTCCGAGATGGTCACCAACGTGCTCATCCACACCGACGGGGACGCGCTGCTGGTCGCCGAGGTGGGCTGCGCCGAGGACGCCCGCCGGCTGCGCGTGGAGGTCTCGGACGGCAGCGACGAGCTGCCGCACAAGCGCCACCCGGGGGAGATGGCCTCCTCGGGGCGCGGCCTGCTGCTGATGGAGATGCTGGCGCACGCGTGGGGCGTGGACCCGCGCGGCGAGGGCAAGTCGATCTGGTTCGAGCTGCGTGAGCCGGCCTCGGGGCAGGGCTGCCGCGAGTAGCTCCCCGGCGCGCCGCGGGGGCTTGCGCCCGACGGGCGGGGCGCCGGGGCTCGGCGCAGACTGGTGGGAGCACGGCCGTCGGGGGACCCCCACGGAGCGCGACATGGACACCCACAAGGTCGGCAGCGACACCACGGTCCTGGCGGACAGCCTGGACATACCGGGAATCGGGCACATCCCTGTCAACGCGTACGTCCTCACGGCCAGTGAACCGGTCGTCGTGGACACCGGCCTCTCGCTCGCCGACCGGGACTTCGTGGCCACGCTCGGCTCGGTGATGGACCCGGCCGACGTCCGCTGGATCTGGCTCACCCACCCCGACCGCGACCACACCGGCGGAATCTTCGAGCTGCTCGACGCGGCCCCCGAGGCCCGCGTGGTGACCACGTTCCTCGGCGCCGGGATCATGACCACCGAGCGGCCGCTGCCGATGGACCGGGTGTACTTCCTCAACCCCGGCCAGTCCCTCGACGTGGGCGACCGGATGCTGCGGGCCTTCAAGCCGCCGCTGTTCGACAACCCGGCGACCGTCGGCTTCTACGACGACCGGACCCGGATCTGCTTCAGCTCGGACTGCTTCGGCGGCCCGATGCCGACCGCCGAACTGGCCGAGAGCGGCCACGCCAACGACCTCAAGCCGGAGGACCTGCGCGCCGCGCAGCTGCTGTGGGCGACGGTGGACAGCCCCTGGGTGCACATCGTGGATCCGGCGAAGTACCGGGCGACCATCCAGCCGCTGCTGGCGATGAACCCGGAGATCGTGCTCTCGACGCATCTGCCGCCGGCCGTGCGGATGACCTCCCTGATGATCGACACGATCACGATGGCGCCGGACGCGGACCCGTTCGTCGGCCCGGACCAGGCGGCCCTGGAGCAGATGCTGGCCACCTTCGAGCCGGGCGGCGCACCGGCCTAGCGCGTGGCCCTCCGCTGGTCGGAGTTCGCCTAGTCGGGGTCCGCCGGCGTCGCGTCGCCGGGCGGCTGGTACCGGCTGCGCAGCTCGCCGATCACCCCGAAGAACGCGGCCGTCAGGGGCACGGCGAGCAGCATGCCGAGGATCCCGGCGACGGACGCGCCCGCCGTGATCGCCAGCAGGACGACGACCGGATGCATCTGCACGGTCCGGCTCTGCACCATCGGCTGCAGCACGTTCCCCTCCAGGACCTGCACGGCGAGGACGATCCCGAGCACCCACAGCGCGATGACGAACCCCCGGTCGGCGAGGGCGACCAGCACGGCGACCGCGCCGGACAGGAACGCGCCGAGGTAGGGGATGTACGCGGTGACGAAGACGAGCGCGGCGAGCCCGACCGCGCCGGGCACGTCGAGGACCAGCAGGCCGATGCCGATCAGGACCGCGTCGACGAGGGCCACGAAGGTCGTACCGCGCATGAACCCCTCGACGGCTTCGAACGCGCGCCGGCCCATGGCCTCGGCCGTGTCCCCGACGGACCGCGGGACGAGCGACCGCAGCGTGCCGACGGCCCGGTCGGAGTCCCGCAGGAAGAAGAAGATCAACAGCAGCGCGAGCACGGCCGTGGCGGCCGCCTGGCCGACGACGCTCAGCCCGGAGATCACTCCGGAGGCCGCCGTCCCGCCGAACTTCTCGAGCAGTCGCTTGGCGTTCTTGGCGAGGTCGTCGAGAGAGGTGCCGGCCGCCCCCAGGTGCGCGGCGATGTCCTCGCCCGCGCGGCGCAGCGAGGCGACGATCTGGTCGCCCGTGTCGATCAGCGCCGCGACGACGATGTACGTGGCCCCGCCGACGACCACGAGCACGGCGACGCAGGTCAGTGCGGCAGCAAGGGACTTCTGCACCTTCATCCGCAACAGCCGCCGGTGGAGCGGTCCGAGCAGCGCGGTGCCGAGCAGCGCGAGCAGCACGGGCGTGACGGCGGTCTTGAAGACGACGCAGAGCCAGATCCCGACCGCCGCGACCCCCGCGACCAGCAGGAACACCACGCACCAGGCGGCGACGCGGCGAGCGGCCTCGGGGAGGAGCGGTCTGGTCGTCTGCATCCCTCCACCGGACCACGCCCTCCGGCGCGCCGTCCTGCGCTGCGGGGCCGCCCGGGTGACGTCGCGTCAGCCGGCGCGGCCCCTGGTCGCGGGGACTCCGTACGGGATTCCTCACGGGATTCCGCACGGGATCCCGTTCGGGCTACTCGCCCATGCCGTGCACGGCCGGGATGGTGCCGAGCCGTCCCGCCTGGAAGTCCTCGAAGGCCTGGCGGAGTTCGGCCTGGGTGTTCATCACGAACGGCCCGTAGTGCGCCATCGGCTCGCGGATCGGCCGGCCGCCGAGGAGCACGACCTCCAGGTCCGGCGTGTTGCCGTCCTGCTTCTCGTCCGCGCGGACGGTCAGCGTGCCCCCGTCGCCGAAGACGGCGGTCTGGCCCATGTGGACCGGCCGGCGCTCGGCGCCGACGGTGCCGCGGCCGGCGAGCACGTACGCGAGGCCGTTGAAGTCCTCGCGCCACGGCAGCGTGACCTCGGCGCCGGGGCGCAGCGTCGCGTGCACCATCGTGATCGGGGTGTGCGTGACGCCCGGTCCGGCGTGGCCGTCGAGCTCGCCCGCGATGACGCGGAACAGCGCGCCGCCGTCGGGGGAGGTGAGCAGCTGGACCTGCCCGCCGCGGATGTCCTGGTAGCGGGGGGCCATCATCTTGTCGGTCGCGGGCAGGTTCACCCACAGCTGGAGCCCGTGGAACAGGCCGCCGCTGACGACCAGCGACTCCGGCGGGGCCTCGATGTGCAGCAGCCCGGAGCCGGCGGTCATCCACTGGGTGTCGCCGTTGGTGATGGTGCCGCCGCCACCGTTGGAGTCCTGGTGGTCGAAGACGCCGTCGATGATGTAGGTGACGGTCTCGAAGCCGCGGTGGGGATGCCAGGGCGTGCCCTTCGGCTCGCCCGGGGCATACTCCACCTCGCCCATCTGGTCCATCATGATGAACGGGTCGAGGTAGCGGTAGTTGATCCCGGCGAACGCGCGTCGCACCGGGAAGCCCTCCCCCTCGAAGCCTGAAGGCGCCGTGGTCACGGCGAGGACGGGACGCGGCGCGGCATCGGCCGGCGCCGCGACGCGCGGCAGGGTGAGCGGGTTCTCCACAGTCACAGCGGGCATGGCGGGACCTCCTTGTGCGACCAGTTTAGTTGAACACTGAACTTCTTGCCACCCTGAACGCGAAACGCCCGGAAGGAATTCCTCCCGGGCGCTCTCCTTTGCCTCCAGCCTCCGTCAGCCGTACATCCGGCGCATCGCGAAGTCGACCATCTGCTCCACGGCCTTCGCGTCGAAGACCATCCGGTGGTCGCCCTCCATGTCGAGGACGAAGCCGTAGCCGGTCGGCAGCAGGTCGATGACCTCCGCCCCGGTGATCACGAAGTACTTCGACTCCTTGCCGGCGTACCGGCGCAGCTCCTTCAGCGAGGTGAACATCGGGATCACCGGCTGCTGTGTGTTGTGCAGCGCCAGGAAGCCCGGGGTGTCGCCGCGCGGGCAGTACACCTTGGACGTCGCGAAGACCTGCTGGAAGTCCTCGGCGGCCATCGATCCGGTCGTGAACGCCCGCACGGCGTCGGCCAGGGTCGGCGGCGACGGCTCCGGGTAGAGCGGCGGCTGCTGCCCGTAGCCGCCCTGCATGCCACCGGCCATCCCGGCGTGCATTCCCGGCTGCGCTCCGGGCTGCGGAGGCGGGGCGTACTGCTGCTGGGCACCCGGATTCTGCTCGTAGCCGTACATGGGGGCGAGCCTACTGCGTCACAGATGTCCGGAGAGGGGTTGCTCTTATTACCGACGGGTAGCATCATCGTAGAGAGCGTTTTGCTACTTGCCGGTACGTGTACGAGGAACCTCCCTCCCCGAGCCTTACGGAGCCGTCGCCATGGGGCACTACAAGTCGAATCTCCGCGACATCGAGTTCAACCTCTTCGAGGTCCTCGGCCGCGACAAGGTGTACGGCAGCGGTCCGTTCGAGGAGATGGACGTCGAGACCGCCAAGAGCATCCTCGACGAGATCCGCCGCCTCGCCGAGAACGAGCTGGCCGACTCCTTCGCCGACGCCGACCGCAACCCGCCGGTCTTCGACCCGGAGACCAACACCGCCCCCGTCCCGGCCTCCTTCAAGAAGTCCTACAAGGCCTTCATGGACTCCGAGTACTGGCGTCTGGGCATCCCAGAGGGCATCGGCGGCACCGTCTCCCCGCGCTCGCTCGTCTGGGCCTACGCGGAGCTCCTGCTCGGCTCGAACCCGGCCGTCTGGATGTACTCCTCCGGCCCGGCGTTCGCCGGCGTCCTCTACAACGAGGGCAACGAGGCGCAGAAGAAGGTCGCGCAGATCGCCGTCGAGAAGCGCTGGGGCTCCACCATGGTCCTCACCGAGCCCGACGCGGGCTCGGACGTCGGCGCCGGCCGCACCAAGGCGGTCCAGCAGGAGGACGGCTCCTGGCACATCGAGGGCGTCAAGCGCTTCATCACGTCCGGTGAGCACGACATGGAGGAGAACATCCTCCACTACGTCCTCGCCCGCCCCGAGGGTGCCGGCCCCGGCACCAAGGGCCTCTCCCTCTTCCTCGTCCCGAAGTACGAGTTCGACTGGGAGACCGGCGAGCTGGGCGCCCGCAACGGCGTCTACGCCACCAACGTCGAGCACAAGATGGGCCTCAAGGCCTCCAACACGTGCGAGATGACCTTCGGCGACAAGCACCCCGCCAAGGGCTGGCTGATCGGCGACAAGCACGAGGGCATCCGCCAGATGTTCCTCATCATCGAGTTCGCCCGCATGATGGTCGGCACGAAGGCGATCTCCACCCTCTCGACGGGCTACCTCAACGCCCTCGAGTACGCCAAGGAGCGCGTCCAGGGCACCGACCTGGCGAACTTCATGGACAAGGCCGCCCCCAAGGTCACCATCACGCACCACCCCGACGTCCGCCGCTCGCTCATGACGCAGAAGGCGTACGCCGAGGGCATGCGCACCCTCGTCCTCTACACGGCCTCCGTGCAGGACGAGATCGCGATCAAGGAAGCGGCCGGCGAGGACGCGAAGGCCCTGCACGGCCTGAACGACCTGCTGCTCCCGATCGTCAAGGGCTACGGCTCCGAGAAGGGCTACGAGCAGCTCGCCCAGTCGCTGCAGACCTTCGGCGGCTCGGGCTTCCTGCAGGAGTACCCGATCGAGCAGTACATCCGGGACGCCAAGATCGACACCCTCTACGAGGGCACCACGGCCATCCAGGGCCAGGACTTCTTCTTCCGCAAGATCGTCCGCGACCAGGGCGCGTCCCTGAACGCGCTGGCCGAGGAGATCAAGAAGTTCCTCGCGGTCGGCACCGGCGGCGAGGAGCTGGCCGGCGCCCGCGACGCGCTCGCCAAGGCCGCCGTCGACCTGGAGGGCATCGTCGGCACGATGCTCACCGACCTCACCGCCACCGGCGAGGACGTCAAGAACATCTACAAGGTCGGCCTCAACACCACCCGCCTGCTGCTTGCCTCCGGCGACGTCGTCGTCGGCTACCTGCTGCTGCGCGGCGCGGCCGTCGCCGCCGAGAAGCTGGCCGAGGGCGCCTCCGGCAAGGACGTCGCGTTCTACCAGGGCAAGATCGCGGCCGCGAAGTTCTTCGCCGCCAACGTCCTGCCCGGCGTCTCGGCCGAGCGCGTGCTCGCCGAGGCCGTCGACGGCTCGCTGATGGACCTGGACGAGGCCGCGTTCTAGGACGCGCCCCGCCCAAGAGGAACGGCTCGCTCCCGGGGAGGGGGGCGGGCCGTTCCGCTGTTCGCGGGAGAACTCGGCTGCTCCGTACAGGAAGGTTTCTCCCCTTGGGCGGGCGAGGCTCCGGCACCCCACGTCCGCATGTCGAGACCCCCGTAAGGTGAAGTCCATGAGTAGCGCACCCTCCAGCCCGGCGACCGCACCCTTCGACCGCGGCCACACCGACGACCTCATGACCTTCCTCGCGGCCTCCCCGTCGCCGTACCACGCCGTGGCGAACGCCGCCGAGCGGCTGGAGAAGGCCGGCTTCCACCGGGTCGAGGAGACCGACGCCTGGGACGGTACAGCCGGTGGGAAGTACGTGATCCGCGGCGGCGCGCTCATCGCCTGGTACGTCCCGGAGGGCGCGAGCCCGCACACCCCGTTCCGGATCGTCGGCGCCCACACCGACTCCCCCAACCTGCGCGTCAAGCCGCAGCCCGACATGGGCCGCGAGGGCTGGCGCCAGGTCGCCGTCGAGATCTACGGCGGACCGCTGCTCAACAGCTGGCTCGACCGCGACCTCGGCCTCGCCGGCCGGCTCACCCTGCGCGACGGCAGCCACCACCTGGTGAACGTGGACCGCCCGCTGCTGCGCGTCCCGCAGCTCGCCATCCACCTCGACCGGCAGGTCAACGAGGGCATGAAGCTGGAGCGCCAGCGCCACATGCAACCCGTCTGGGGCCTCGGCGACACCCACGACGGCGACCTGCTCGCCTTCGTCGCGGAGGAGGCCGGCGTCGACGCCGAGGACGTGGCCGGCTGGGACCTCATGGTCCACGCCGTCGAAGCCCCCTCCTACCTGGGCCGCGACCGCGAGCTGCTGGCCGGCCCGCGCATGGACAACCTCATCTCCGTGCACGCCTGCACCGCCGCGCTCAGCGCGGTGGCGGGCCACGCGGACCTCCCGTACATCCCGGTGTTCGCCGCCTTCGACCACGAGGAGAACGGCTCCGAGGCAGACACCGGCGCCCACGGCCCGCTGCTCGGCAACGTCCTGGAGCGCTCGGTCTACGCCCGCGGCGGCGGCTACGAGGACCGCGCCCGCGCCTTCGCCGGCTCCGTCTGCCTCTCCTCCGACGTCGGCCACGCCGTGCACCCCAACTACAGCGAGCGCCACGACCCCACCCACCACCCGCGCCCCAACGGCGGCCCGATCCTCAAGGTCAACGTCAACCAGCGCTACGCCACCGACGGCAGCGGCCGGGCCGTGTTCGCCGCCGCCTGCGAGAAGGCCGGCGTGCCGTGGCAGTCCTTCGTCTCCAACAACGACATGCCCTGCGGCACGACGATCGGCCCGATCACCGCGGCCCGCCACGGCATCAGCACCGTCGACATCGGCGTCGCCTGCCTGTCGATGCACAGCGCCCGCGAACTCTGCGGCGCCGACGACCCGTACCTGCTCGCGAACGCACTGGTCGCGTTCCTGCAGGGCTGACCGGCCCCGCCCCTGCCCCTTCCCTGTCATGCCTGCCGTGCATGATCCGCACGCACAGGGGAGGGGCACGCGCATGTGGCCGTGGGGGCGGAAGAAGCACACGTACGCGTGACGAGCGGCCCGCTCTCACGCACCCTCCGGGAGACGGACGAGCGCCTGGAGCGGCTTGTCGACAGCCGCACGGACGCGCCGTCCACCGGCTCGACGTGACCGCCCACGCCCGCAGACTGCACGCCGAGGCGGAGGACGTCTGCCGACGCCTCCGCCCGGCCCGCCCGCTGGTGAAGGTCTTCCGCGCCGCCTAGCCGTCCATCCCCGCGAGGATCAGCGGCAGCCGGGAGACACCGGACCCGGTGACCTTCACCGGAACACCCCAGTCCTGCTGGTGGACGTGGCAGGCCGGGTACTCGTTGGCCGGGTCGTCGTCGCAGGACGCGGCCATCGCCGAGACGTGCAGCACGCCCTCGGCGAGGTCCGGGTTCAGCTCCAGCTCGCGGAAGAGGTCGGACCCCGTGCCCTCGCCGGAGAGCAGCAGTTCCGGCGGGGTGGACGAGACCAGCAGCCGGGTGGACGGCCCGTACCGCTCGTCCAGCTTCTGCCCGGTCGGCGCCTGGAAGACGACGTCGAGGCGGAGCCGGCCGGGCGCGACCTCGGTGGCCTCGCGCTGGGTCCGGTAGGCGGCGGACTCGACCCGAACGGCCTCCTCGGGCAGCCGCAGCCGGGTCAGCCGGTGCCGGGCCGACTCGACGACCGCGATCTCGTCGCCGACCAGCACCGCGTCGCTGGGCTCGCGCAGATCGGTGGCGAGCGTGGTGACCTCGCCGGTGGCGGGGTCGAAACGGCGCAGGGCGTGGTTGTACGTGTCGGAGACCGCGACCGAGCCGTCGGGCAGCGCGGTCACGCCGAGCGGGTGCTGGAACAGGGCCTGGTCGGCGGCGCCGTCACGGTGTCCGAAGTCGAACAGGCCGGTGCCGACGGCGGTGTGCACGGCGTACCCGTCGCCGTCCTTCTCGACCCACCGCAGCGCGCTGGTCTCGGAGTCGGCGACCCACAGCCGGTCCTCGGTGGCCGCGAGCCCGGACGGCTGCGCGAACCAGGACTCGGCGGCGGGCCCGTCGACGAGCCCCTCGTTGGTGGTGCCGGCGGCGACCTCGACGGTCCCCGTCTCCGGGTCGTACGCCCACAGCTGGTGGACACCGGCCATGGCGATCCACACCTTGCCCTGCCACCAGGCCACGTCCCACGGCGAGGACAGGTCGACGTCGAGCGCAGGCCCGGAGGTCGGCGACCCCTGCCACCACTGCCTGCCGGTACCGGCGATCAGCTCGACGGCCCCGGTCTCCGGGTCGAAGGTCCGCAGCGCGTGGTTCACGGTGTCCGCGACGACGACCTTGCCGTCCGGCAGCAGCGCGAGCCCCTGCGGCTCACGGAACTCGCCGTCCCCGATCCGCCGCACGACGGTCTCCCCGTCGGCGGCCAGTTCGACGAGCTGGTGCCGGGTGGTGTCGGAGACCAGGAAGTTCCCGGACTCCAGCAGGATCGCCTTCCCGGGGAACCGCAGGTCGGTCGCGACCGGCTCCGGCGGCACGTACGGCCCGTCGCCGCGCCGCAGCGTCCCCTTGGCCTCGTGCTCGGCCTCCAGCTCCTCCACGAGCGTCCGGATCGCGTTGGCATGCCCCTCGCCCGCGTGCTGCGCGACGACGTACCCCTCCGGATCGATCACGACGAGCGTCGGCCAGGCCCGCACGGCGTACTGCTTCCAGGTCGCCAGCTCCGGGTCGTCGAGCACCGGGTGATGCACCTCGTACCGCTCGACGGCGTCCACCACGGCCTGATGCTCGGCCTCGTGCACGAACTTGGGCGAGTGCACCCCGACGATCACGAGCGTGGCCCGGTGCTTCTCCTCCAGCTCACGCAGCTCGTCGAGGACATGGAGGCAGTTGATGCAGCAAAACGTCCAAAAGTCCAGAATGACGACTTTTCCACGCAGGTCGGACAGCGTCAGATCTGCGCCGCCGGTGTTCAGCCAGCCGCCCTTGCCGATCAGCTCGGGGGCACGGACGCGGGCACGACGGCGGGGCGCGGGCGCGGGGGTGGGCGCCGGGGCGGGTTCGTTCATGGTTCAAGGGTGCCGTACGGGGCGGGGGTGGCCACCGGGAGGGTGAAAGACGGGGGCGGTGGGGTGGGGTGCGGCGTGTCTTGACGGTGGCATGTGCCAGCGGACTGGTGAGCATGGCAGGGCGTTCTCGGGACGATCATCGGATGAACGGCAAGGGGTGCCATGAACGGTCGGCGCATGGCGGTGCCGCTTCTGGCGGGCCTGGTGCTGGGGGTGCTGCTTCCCGTGGGGTCCGGCCCGGACGCCGTGGCCGGCGGGGTGGGGGCGGGGGCCCTGCGGATGACGGTCACGGTCAACGGGCGCGGCGGGACGGCGGCCGCGCCGCCTGCCGTGCGGGTCGGCGGCCTCGTCGTGAAGCGGTACCGGCTGGTCAACCGCGGTGAGGCGGATCTGTACCGGATCCGGGTCGTCGATCCGTCCGTCCCGGGGTCGGTGACCTGTCCGGTGCGGACGCTCGCCGCGCTCGCCTCCGTCGAGTGCTCGGTGCGGTTCGCGGCCCGGCCCGGGCGGTACGCGGCGGCCGCGACGGCCTCGGGGGACGTCCCGTCGCTGCGGCGGACGCTGACCGCGACCTCGCGCTCCGGGTACGAGGGCGTGGGCGGCGTGCTGGTGCTCACCGAGACCGTACGGACCGTGCCGCCGCACTCGCTGCCATCCGCCGTGGTCGGGTACACGGTCGCCAACCGGGGCAACCGGCCCGTGCACGGCGTACGGCTCACCGACCGGGCGCTCGCGCCGGGGCGGATCGACTGCGCGGGGCGGCCCGGAGGCGTGCCGGTGCTGCCGCCGGGCGGCTCGGTGCGGTGCACGGCCACCGTCCACCGCCCGCCGGGCGTCCATCGCAGCACCGGCGAGGCCAGCGGGAGCGACCGGGTCGCCACGCTGGGGGCCGGGGGCGGGCCGGTCGCCCCGCCGCTCCTCGTGGCCCGCGCGACCGCCCGGTTCACGCTGCGGGGCGCCGCCACGGCGCCGGCGGCGGTGGCGAGGCCGCCCCAGCCGCCTGCGGGGGCGCGGCCTTCGCCCGCCCGGACGGCGGCGCGGACGCCTGCCCCGTCGGCCTCGGCCGCGCAGAGCGCCGCGCCCGCGCCTGCGGCGGCTGCTGATGCATCCGTGCCGCCCGCGTCGGACGCCGCGGCTCTCCCGCTGCTCGTCGCGCCGGGACCCGGTGCGGCGGAAGGGGTGGGTCCGGTGGCTCCGGGGGCCGCTGCTGCTCCAGGGACCGCTGCTCCAGGGGCGGCGGCCGGGGCCGATGGGGTCGGGGCCGAAGGGGCCGGGGCGGGGGCCGCGGCCGCACCTCCCGTCGTACCGCCTCCCGGAGCGGCCCCGCCCGCCGGCATCGGCGCGAACGCCGCCCAACCCCCCGCCGACAGGCCCGCCCTCGCCGACGTCCCCACCGCCCGACCCCCCACCGACGACTCCGACGACGACGGCCTCCTCGCCCGCGTCCAGCGCCGATCCCGCGAACTCGCCGACATGAGCGTCGCCCTGACGCTCCTGCTGATCCTGATCCCCGCCGCCGTCGCCGCCGCTCTGCTGGGCTCGCGCCGCCCCTGACCCCATCCGCCCCCGGAGACGGACCTCATGCCCTACCTGCTGGAAACCCTCGGCGTCATGATCGGCGTCGCCCTGATCGCGGCGGCGATCGTGCTGCTCAAGGAGCGCCTCTTTCCGATTCCGGAGGACGAACCTCCGCGCGAGGACGTCGCCGAGTACATCGCCATGATGGTGTCGGTCCTGTACGCGGTCGTCCTGGGCCTCTGCCTGGTGTCCGTCTGGGACAACCGCTCGGACGCCCAGGACCACGTCCAGGCCGAAGCGGGCGCCCTGCACCAGACGTACCTGCTGGCCGCCTCGTTCCCGGAGCCCCGGCGCGCACCGCTGCGGGAGGCGGCCCGTTCGTACGCCGTCCATGTCGTCGATGTCGAGTGGCCCCGGATGGCCGCCCGCGAGTCCCTGGGCCGGTCCGGCTGGAGCATGCTCGACCGGCTTCGCGTCGTCAGCGAGGTCGAGGACTCCGGCACCATCTCCCAGAAGATCGCGGCCCAGGAGGTCCTCGCCCAGCTCGGATACATCGACGACGCGCGCCGCGGCCGCGAGGCGGCGGCCGAGGAACGCCTGTCGCCCGTCCTGTGGGTGGGCCTGATCAACGGAGGTTTCCTCACGCTCGCCTTCATGTTCCTCTTCGGCATCCGACGGAGCTTCACCCACGTGATCATGGTGATGGGCCTGGCCGGCTTCATCGCGTTCACGGTGCTGCTGATCCACCAGCTGGACTCCCCCTTCGGGGGGATGTTCGGCGCCTCCGCCGACCCGTTCACCCGCTACTTCGCGTTGGGAGGGTCATGAAATACCTCGTACGGGACAAGATCTTCGCGATCGGCGACGACTACTGGATCGAGGACGAGCAGGGCCGGCACGCCTTCCTCGTCGACGGCAAGGCCCTGCGGCTGCGCGACACCCTGGAGCTGAAGGACCCGGCCGGCCAGGTGCTGATCGTGCTGCGGGAGAAGATGTTCAGCCTGCGCGACACGATGACGATCGAGCGGGGCGACCGCCCGCTCGCGTCCGTCCGCCGCAAGCGGCTGTCGCTGCTGCGCAACCACTTCCGGGTCAGCCTCGTCGACGGCACCGAACTGGACGTCAGCGGACGCATCCTGGACCGGGAGTTCACCGTCGAGTACGACGGCGAACTCCTCGCCCACATCTCGCGCCAGTGGTTCCGGGTCCGGGACACGTACGCCGTGAACGTGGTCCGGGACGACGCCGACCCGGCCCTGATGATCGCGGTCGCGGTGTGCGTGATCCGGATGGCGGAGCGGGAGCGCGAGGACTGAACGGGGGCCGCGCGGACCGAGCCCTCGCGGCCCCGCTCACCGAGCCCCCACGGCCTCCGCGCACCGAGCCCCGCGGCCCCCGACTACCCGCCCCGCGTCGGCGAGGCGGGTCAGGCCGCCTTCGCCGCCCGCTCCAGCGCCTGCTCCAGGTCCGCCCAGAGGTCCTCTACGTGCTCGACGCCGACCGACAGCCGGACCGTCCCCTGGCCGATGCCCGCCGTCTCCAGCGCCGCCGCGTCGAGCTGCCGGTGCGAGGTGGAGGCGGGGTGCATGACCAGGGTCCGTACGTCGCCGAGCGAGACGCTCAGCGAGGCCACCCGGACCGCCTCCATCAGCGTCCGCCCGGCCTCCCGGCCGCCCGCGAGGTCGAAGGAGATCACCCCGCCGCCGCCCGCCGGCAGCAGCTTCGCGGCGACGGCGTGGTCCGGGTGGCTGGGCAGCGAGGGGTGGCGGACGGCCGCCACCGCGGGGTGGGCCTCCAGGCGGCGGGCCAGCTCGGCAGCGTTCGCGCAGTGTCGCTCGATGCGCAGCGGCAGCGTCTGCATGCCGCGCAGGGTCAGCCAGGCCGCGAACGGGTCGGTGATCGCGCCCTGTTCGACGGCGTAGTGGCGGACCTGCTCGTACAGCTCCGCGTCCTTGAAGACGGCGATGCCGCCGAGGACGTCCGCGTGACCGGCGAGGTACTTGGTCGCCGAGTGGACGACGATGTCCGCGCCGTGCTCGATCGGGCGGCAGAGCAGCGGTGAGGCGAAGGTGTTGTCGACGGCGGTCGGCACGCCGGCCTCGGCGGCGACGGCGGCGAGCGCGGCCAGGTCGGAGACGCGGGCGGTCGGGTTGGCGATGGTCTCCAGGTACAGCAGCCGGGTCTCGGGGCGGAGCGCGGCGCGCACCTCCTCCGGGTCGGTGCCGGAGACGTACGTGACCTCGACGCCCCAGCGCCGCGTGAGGTCGGTGAGGACGGCGTAGGTGCCGCCGTACACGCAGGTCTGGGCGACGACGTGGGCGCCGGAGCCGAGCAGGGTGAGCAGCACGCTGTTGATCGCGCCCATGCCGGAGGCGTACGAGAGGGCGGCGGCCCCGCCCTCCAGGCGGGCGACGGCCTGCTCCAGGGCGCGGACGGTGGGATTGCCGTGCCGGCTGTAGAGGAAGGCGTCGGGGCTCTCGAACGCGTCGGCGAGCGCGTCCGCGCTGTCGAAGGTGAAGACGTGGCCCTGGTGGAGCGGGACGCCGAGCGGGCGGCTGCCGACGATCTCGGGCTGCGGCGGGTGGACGGCGAAGGTCTCGGGACGGAGGGGCGGGGGCGTCGGGCGGTCGCTGGAGGGGGGCGTCGGGCGGTCGCTGAAGTCGTCGCTCATGTCGTCCAGTCAACGTCTCTATTCCGTTGCCCCACAGGGCCAATCACCGGCAGATTGGTCTGCCGATGGAGCCAATGGAACCGATCGACGCCCTCGTGACCCGGCTGGGCCGCTGGTCCGCCGGCCGCGGACCGCTGTATCTGCTGCTCGCCGCCCGCTTCCGGCAGCTGATCGACGAGGGGCTGCTGCCGCCCGACACCCCGCTGCCGGCTGACCGTCGGCTCGCCGCGGCGCTGTCGGTGGGGCGGTCGACGGTGGTCGCGGCGTACGAGGCACTGCGTCAGGAGGGGCGCGTGGTGCGGCGGCAGGGCAGTGGGACGCGGGTGGCGTCGGCGGCGGCGCTGCTGCCCGGCCCGCGGGTGCGGGAGACGTCGAACCCGCTCTTCCTGAACCTGCTGGAGCCGTCGGACGGCGTGATCCTGCTGAGCTGCGCGGCGCCGCTCGGGCCGCCGCCCGAGCTGACGGAGGCGTACCGCTCGCTCGTCCTGCCCGAAGCGGACCTCGGATACCACCCGGCGGGCCTGGAGGCGCTGCGGGCGGCGCTCGCGGAGAAGTACGCGGTACGGGGCGTGCCGACGGACCCCGCGCAGATCCTGGTCACCACGGGCGCCCAGCAGGCGCTCTCGCTGCTGACCCGGCTGCTGGTCGCGCCCGGCGACGGGGTGCTGGTGGAGGCGCCGACGTACTCGGGGGCGCTGGACCTGTTCCGGGAGGCGGCGGCGGTGCCGCTTCCGGTGCGGGTGGGTCCGGACGGGGTGGACGTGGCGGAGGCGATCCGGATGATGGAGCGTCACCGGCCCGCGCTGGCCTATGTCGTGTCCCGGTTCCAGAACCCGACGGGTGCCGTGCTGCCGCCGCTGTCCGGCCGCAGGCTGGTGGAGGCGGCGAACGGGCTGGGCGTGCCGCTGATCGACGACGAGGCGCGCGCGGATCTGGGGTTCGGGGCGGATCCGGGAGTGGGGGTGGATCCGGGAATGGGGGTGGATCCGGGGTTTGAGGAGGACGCCGCGCAGAAGCCGTGGGTGACGCTCTGCGCGTACGGCGACGTCCTTTCCGTCGGCTCGCTGAGCAAACCTGTGTGGGGCGGTCTGCGGATCGGCTGGGTGCGCGGCCCGGCGGCGACGATCGCGCGGCTGGCCCGGCTGAAGGCGATCCACGACCTGGGCTCGGACCTGCCCGGCCAACTGGCCGCGGTCCGGGTGCTCGCCGGCTTCGCGCCGGTCCTGCGGGACCGGCTGCGAAACCTGCGAGAGGGCCACGACCACCTGGTGGCCGAACTGGCGCGGCTGCTGCCGTCGTGGACACCCGCGCCCACCTCGGGCGGCCAGACGCTGTGGGTCCGGCTCCCGTACGGCGACGGGGTCGCGTTCGCTCAGGTGGCGCTGCGGCACGGGGTGGCCGTGCTGCCGGGGTCGACGATGGACGCGCTGGGCGGCAGCGTCCGGTACCTGCGGCTGCACTTCCTGCTGCCGCCGGAGGTCCTCACGGAGGCGGTGCGGCGGCTCGCGGCGGCCTGGCGGGAGTACGCGCCGGGGGCGGCGCCCCGTGCCGTGCGCGCGCGGGCGGCTGTGCCGGCACCGCGCGGGCACTTCGCCGTCGGCACTCCTGCGCTCCGCCCCGTCGTGGTCTGACGGGAGCCCGCGGCGGCGACGCGCACGCCCGGGCTCCCCGCCGACGCCCGGGCTCCCCGCCGACGCCCGGGCTCCCCGACGAAGCTCAGGCCCCGCCGACGCTCAGCCCCCGAAGCTCAGGCCCCCGGCGCCGGGAGTCCCAGCATCCGGTCCTTGAGCGCGGGGAACTGCTCCCGGGTCGTCGCGACCTTCGCCGGGTCGAGTTCGGCCCGCAGCACCTCTTCGTCCGGGCCCGCCTCCGCGAGGACCTCGCCCCACGGGTCGACGACGATCGAGTGGCCGGCCTGCTCGACCCCGGCGTGCGTGCCCGCGGTGCCGCAGGCGAGGACGTACGCCTGGTTCTCCACGGCCCGCGCCTGGGCCAGCAGCGTCCAGTGCGCGCGGCGGCGGGCCGGCCAGCCGGCCGGGATCACCAGGGCCTGCGCGCCCGCGTCGACCAGGCCCCTGAACAGCTCGGGGAAGCGCAGGTCGTAGCAGGTGGCGACGCCGAGGGTGAGGTCCGGCAGCGGCACGGTCACCAGCTCGTCGCCGGCGGCCATCAGCACGGCCTCGCCCTTGTCGAAGCCGAAGCGGTGGATCTTCCGGTAGGTGCGGACGCGGACGCCGGCCGGGTCGTACACGAGCGAGGTGTTGTAGAGCGCGCCGCCCGCCGCCTCGACGATCGAGCCGGCGTGCAGCCAGACCCCGGCGTCGCGGGCCGCGGCCGACATGGCCTCGTGCGTGGGTCCGTCCAGGGGCTCGGACTCGGCGGCGAAGGAGTCGAAGGCGAACGCGCCCATCGGCCACAGCTCGGGCAGGACGACGAGATCGGCGTCCCGTTCCGCCCTTACCAGATCGGCCGCGCGCGCCCTCCGCGCGTCGACCGGTTCGTCCGGGTCTACTGCGATCTGGATCAGCGAGGCGCGCACACTACCACCGTCCTGGCATTCGAGCCGTCGACACAGCCTACGATCGTCACACGAAAGCACTGCCGGGGTGCCTTCGGGCAGCGTAACTTAGCGTCCGAACCTCCCACGCCGACTTGTTTCAGCCCGCGCACCAGCAGAACCGCCGAGGGGTCCCGTGACCGTCCATCCCAGCCTCCAGACCTACGCCGACGCCTGGACCCACTCCATCGAAGCGATATCCGAGCTGGTGCAGCCGCTCGTGGAAGGTGAGTGGAACCGGGCGACGCCCTGCCCGGGCTGGTCGGTGCGTGACATCGTCTCCCATGTCATCGGCATGGAGTGCGAGATGCTGGGCGACCCGAGGCCGATCCACAGCCTGCCGCGTGATCTCTACCACGTACGCAGTGAGTTCGCCCGCTACATGGAGATGCAGGTCGATGTGCGGCGGCACCACACCGCGCCGGAGATGACCTCCGAGCTGGAGTACGTGCTGATCCGGCGGGCCCGTCAGCTGCGCAACGAGTCCCGGCAGCCCGACCACAAGGTCCGTGCCCCGCTCGGTGCCGAGCAGCCGCTGGAGCTGGCGTACCGGATGCGCGCCTTCGACGTGTGGGTGCACGAGCAGGACCTGCGGATCACGCTGAACAAGCCCGGCAACCAGGACTCGGCCGGTGCGCTGGTGGCCCGGGACGTCCTGCTGGAGGCGCTGCCGAAGGTGGTCGCCAAGGACGCGGGCGCGCCCGCGAACTCGGCCGTGGTGTTCGACGTCCACGGTCCGGTGGAGTTCCTGCGGACGGTGCGGGTGAACGCGGACGGCCGCGGCTCGGTGGACGGCGCGCCGTCGCTGGGGCCGGCGGCGACGCTGGCGCTGGACTGGGAGACGTACGTGCGCCTGGCCTGCGGCCGTGTGCGTCCCGCGGCGGTCGTGGACCGGATCAAGGTCGAGGGCGACGCGGAGCTGGCGCAGGCGATCCTGGACAACTTCGCGGTCACCCCCTGACCCCGGGCGCGGGGGCCCGCGGGCGTCAGACCGGGACGTGCACGGCCTCGACCCGGCTGGCGACCAGCCGCTCCCGTTCCCTGCGGGCGGTGCGGCCGCGCAGCCGGAGGATCTGGGCGAGGCCCAGTGCCTCCAGGACGAAGACGGACGAGAACGCGATCCGGTAGTCGTCGCCGGTGGCGTCCAGCAGGATGCCGACCGCGAGCAGCGTCGTCATCGAGGCGACGAAACCACCCATGTTGACGATGCCCGAGGCGGTGCCCTGACGCTCGGGCGGGTTGGCCGGCCGGGCGAAGTCGAAGCCGATCATCGACGCGGGCCCGCAGGCGCCCAGCACCAGGCACAGTGTGACGAGCAGCCACATCGGGGCATGGTCACCGGGGTACACCAGGGTGGCCGCCCACATCAGCGCGGTCGCGCCGACCGTGCCGAGTGCCAGCGGGGTACGGGCGGCATGGTGCCGGGCCACGATCTGGCCGTACGCGAGGCCGATCACCATGTTGGAGAGCACCACGAGGGTGAGCAGCCCGCCGGCGGTCTCCCGGGACAGGCCCTGTGCCTCGACGAGGAACGGCAGGCCCCACAGGAGCAGGAACACCATGGCGGGGAACTGGGTGGTGAAGTGCACCCACATGCCGAGCCGGGTGCCGGGTTCGCGCCAGGACTCGGCGATCTGACGGCGGACGAAGGCGCTGCCGGCGTGGCTGACTGGCGCGGGTTCGTAGCCCTCGGGGTGGTCCTTGAGGAAGAGCAGCAGCAGGACGAGGACGAGCCCGCCCGCGGCGGCGCTGCCGGCGAACGTGGCGGTCCAGCCGAGGCCGTGCAGCATCCGCGAGATCAGGATCGTGGAGACCAGGTTGCCCGCCATGCCGAAGAGCGCGGCGACCTGGCCGATGAGCGGGCCGCGGCGGGCGGGGAACCAGCGGGAGCCGAGCCGCAACACGCTGATGAAGGTCATCGCGTCGCCGCAGCCGAGCAGCGCGCGGGCGGCGAGCGCCGTGCCGTACGAGGGGGAGAGCGCGAAGCCCAGCTGGCCGGCGGTGAACAGGACCACGCCGAGGGTCAGGACCTTCTTGGTGCCGAGCCGGTCGACCATGAGGCCGACGGGTATCTGCATGCCGGCGTAGACCAGCAGCTGGAGTATCGAGAACGTGGAGAGCGCGGAGGCGTTGACGTCGAAGCGGTCGGCGGCGTCCAGGCCGGCGACGCCCAGCGAGGTACGGAAGATGACGGCGACGAAGTAGACGGCGACGCCGACGCCCCAGACGAGCGCGGCGCGCCGGCCGCCCGGCGGGTCGCCGGGCAGGCCGGCCGCGGAGCCACGGGGGCCGCGCGAGCCGCTCACCGGTCCTCGCCCCGGACCAGGACCTTGACCCAGCTCAGGTGCTGCCGGACGCAGTGGGCGGCGCCCTCGACGTCCCCCACCTCGATCCGCTCCAGGATCTCGGCGTGCTCGGTGATGTTCTTGGCGATGCGGTCGGGCTGGGACTGCATCACGGCGACGCCCATCCGCAGCTGACGGTCGCGCAGCTGGTCGTAGAGGCGGGCGAGGATCTGGTTGCCGGCGTACCGGACGATCTCGGCGTGGAAGCACCGGTCGGTGACCGCGACCTCGGCGAGGTCCCCGGCGTCCGCGTGCCGCTTCTGCTCCTCCAGGAGCTCCTTGAGCCGGTCGATCAGCGCGGGCGGCGCGGGCACGGCCCGGCGGACCGCGAACTCCTCGACCAGCAGCCGGGTCTCGACGACGTCGGCGATCTCCTGCGCGGAGACGGCGAGGACGAGCGCGCCCTTCTTGGGGTAGAGCTTGAGCAGCCCCTCCATCTCCAGCTTGAGCAGGGCCTCCCGCACGGGCGTCCGCGACACCCCCACGGCCTGCGCGAGCTCCCCCTCGGTGAGCAGCGTCCCGCCCTCGTAACGACGGTCCAGAACAGCTTGTTTGACATGCATGTAGACCCGATCGGCAGCGGGTGGCTGCTTGACGGGCCCGGCGGGCGCTGATGGCATGCGCACAGCATAGATACAACAGAGGTACAAGAAACAGGCCCGTCCGCATCGCGGACGGGCCTGTTTCACGTGAAACGGCGCAACTGGAACGTCTGGGATGTTATGACCAGGTGATCAGCCGCTTCGGCTGCTCCAGGATCGCGGCGACGTCCGCCAGGAACTTGGAGCCCAGCTCGCCGTCGACCAGGCGGTGGTCGAAGGACAGCGCCAGGGTGGTGACCTGACGCGGCTTCACCTTGCCCTTGTGGACCCAGGGCTGGAGCTTGATCGCACCGACCGCGAGGATCGCGGACTCGCCCGGGTTCAGGATCGGCGTACCGGTGTCGACGCCGAAGACGCCGACGTTGGTGATGGTGAACGTGCCGCCCTGCATGGCCGCCGGGGTCGTCTTGCCCTCGCGGGCGGTGGCGACCAGCTCGCTCAGGGAGCGCGACAGCTCCGGCAGGGTCTGGGCGTGCGCGTCCTTGATGTTCGGCACGATCAGGCCCCGCGGGGTGGCCGCGGCGATGCCCAGGTTCACGTAGTGCTTGAGCACGATCTCCTGGTTCGCCTCGTCCCAGGCCGCGTTGATCTCCGGGTTGCGCTTGGCGGCGACCAGGACGGCCTTGGCGATGAGGAGCAGCGGGTTGACGCGCAGGCCCGCCATGTCCTTGTCGGACTTGAGCTCCTCGACCAGCTTCATCGTGCGCGTGATGTCGAAGGTGACGAACTCGGTGACGTGCGGCGCGGTGAAGGCCGAGCCGACCATCGCCGCCGCCGTCGCCTTCCGCACGCCCTTGATCGGCACCCGGGTCTCCCGGGCGTCGGAGGCCACCGCGGCGGCTGCCACGGGGGCCGGCACCGGGGCCGGGGCCTCGGTCACGGGGGCGGGCGCCGGGACGGCCGGGGCCGGTGCGGCGGCCGCGTGGACGTCCTCGCGGGTGATGATGCCGTCGGGGCCGGTCGGAACGACCGAGGCCAGGTCGACGCCGAGGTCCTTGGCGAGCTTGCGCACGGGGGGCTTGGCCAGCGGCCGGGTGGCCGTGGCGACCCCGCCGTGCCCGTTGAGCTCGCCCTGGACCGCCGCGGCGGCCTGGGCGGGCGCCCCCTCGGTGCCCTTGCGGGGGCGACGCTTGGTCGAGCTCGCGGCGACGCCGTAGCCGACCAGGACGGGCTGGCGGCCCTCCGGCTCGGCCTCGGCCTCCGCGGCCGGAGCCGCAGCCGGGGCGGGTGCGGCGGCGGCCGGAGCCGCAGCCGGGGCGGCGGCCTGCTCGGCGACCTCGGCGGGCGCGGCGCCGCCGACGTTCACCGAGATGATGACCTCGCCGACGTCGACCGTCGTGCCCTCGGCGAAGCGCAGCTCGTGCACGGTGCCGTCGAACGGGATCGGCAGCTCGACCGCAGCCTTGGCCGTCTCGACCTCGCAGACGACCTGGCCGTCGGAGACCGTGTCACCGGGCTGGACGTACCACTTGAGGATCTCGGCCTCGGTGAGGCCCTCGCCCACGTCGGGCATCTTGAATTCGCGGATGGTCACGGGGGCTCTCCTCAGTACGCCAGCGAGCGGTCGACGGCGTCGAGCACCCTGTCCAGGCCCGGCAGGTACTCCTCCTCCAGGCGCGCCGGCGGATACGGCGCGTGGTAGCCGCCGACCCGCAGGACCGGGGCCTCCAGGTGGTAGAAGCAGCGCTCGGTGATCCGGGCGGCGATCTCCGCGCCGGAGCCGAAGAAGACCGGGGCCTCGTGGACGACGACCAGCCTGCGGGTCTTCTCGACCGAGGTCTGGATCGTGTCGAAGTCGAGCGGGGAGATCGAGCGCAGGTCCACGACCTCGATCGAGCGGCCCTCCTCGGCGGCGGCCGCGGCGGCCTCCAGGCAGGTCTTCACCATCGGGCCGTACGCGACGAGCGTGAGGTCCGTGCCCTCGCGGGCGACGCGGGCCTTGTGCAGCTCGCCCGGGATGGCCTCGGTGTCGACCTCGCCCTTGTCCCAGTAGCGGCGCTTGGGCTCGAAGAAGATCACCGGGTCGTCGCTCTGGATCGCCTGCTGGAGCATCCAGTAGGCGTCGGAGGAGTTCGCCGGGGTGACCACCTTGAGGCCCGCGACGTGCGCGAAGAGCGACTCGGGGGACTCGGAGTGGTGCTCGACCGCGCCGATGCCGCCGCCGTACGGGATGCGGATGACGACCGGCATCTTCACGGTGCCGAGCGAACGGGCCCGCATCTTCGCCAGCTGGGTGACGATCTGGTCGTACGCGGGGAAGACGAAGCCGTCGAACTGGATCTCCACGACCGGCCGGTAGCCGCGCAGCGCGAGGCCGATCGCGGTGCCGACGATGCCGGACTCGGCCAGCGGGGTGTCGACGACCCGGTCCTCGCCGAAGTCCTTCTGCAGGCCGTCGGTGATCCGGAAGACACCGCCGAGCTTGCCGACGTCGAGGCCCATGATGACGACCTTGGGGTCGGTCTCCAGGGCCTTGCGGAGCGACTCGTTGAGCGCCTTGGCGAGGGGAAGCTTCTGAACAGCCATGATTACTCGGCCTCTCCGCCCGTGAAGGACGCCTGGTAGGCGGCGAACTGCGCGCGCTCCTCGTCGACGAGCGCGTGCCCGTCCGCGTACACGTTGTCGAAGATCGCCATGTGCTCCGGGACCGGCATGGCGCGGACGACCTCGCGGACGTGCTTGCCGAGCGCCTCGCTCTCCGCCTCGAGCTCCTCGAAGAACGCCGCGTCGGCGTGCCCCTCGCGCTCCAGGTACGCCTTGAGGCGCAGGATCGGGTCCTTGGCCTCCCATGCCTCGCGCTCCGCGTCGCGGCGGTAGCGGGTCGGGTCGTCGGAGGTGGTGTGGGCGGCCATGCGGTAGGTGAACGCCTCCACCAGCGTGGGGCCCTCGCCGCGGCGGGCGCGCTCCAGCGCCGCGCGGGTGACCGCGAGGCAGGCCAGCACGTCGTTGCCGTCGACGCGGACGCCGGGGAAGCCGAAGCCGCGGGCACGCTGGTACAGCGGGACGCGGGTCTGCTTCTCGGTGGGCTCGGAGATCGCCCACTGGTTGTTCTGGCAGAAGAACACGACCGGGGCGTTGTAGACCGCGGAGAACACGAACGACTCGTTGACGTCGCCCTGGCTGGAGGCGCCGTCACCGAAGTACGCGAGCACGGCGGAGTCCGCACCGTCCTTGGCGATGCCCATGGCGTAGCCGGTGGCGTGCAGGGTCTGCGAGCCGAGGACGATCGTGTACAGGTGGAAGTTGTTGCTGTTGGGGTCCCAGCCGCCGTTGTTCACGCCGCGGAACATGCCCAGCAGGTTCGTCGGGTCGACCCCGCGGCACCAGGCGACGCCGTGCTCGCGGTAGGTCGGGAAGACATAGTCGTCGTCGCGCAGCGCGCGGCCCGAACCGATCTGGGCGGCCTCCTGGCCCAGCAGCGAGGCCCACAGGCCCAGCTCGCCCTGGCGCTGCAGCGAGGTCGCCTCGGAGTCGAAGCGGCGGGTGAGGACCATGTCCCGGTAGAGCCCGCGCAGCTCCTCGGCGCTCAGATCGATGTCGTACTCGGGGTGCTGGACGCGCTCCCCTTCGGGCGTCAGCAGCTGAATGAGCTCGGGCTCCGTGTTCTCGGATGCCTGTGCCTTCTTCGCGCTCGCGCTGGTGGTGCGCTTGGTGCCGCTGCTGCGTCGCGTCGTCTTGCGCGCGGCAGTGCTCTCCACGGTCACGTGCGTGCTCCTCCGTCGGTCCGGCCCCCGGGTTCGCCGGGCAAGGCCAGTGCGGCTCGCCTTATCCGTACCCGCGCACGGGGTGGGTGCGACGCGGCAGGGGTCGGGCGTGACAGGTGCCCCGGCGAGCGCCCTGTCACAGGCACGTTACCCAGAGCTGCGCATTACTGCGAAACCCCATTTGACCTGCGATTTTGCTTGGATTTCCAAGTAAATCGAGAAATCACTGGTAACAGCCTTGCAGGCCGCCGGAACACCGGCACGTTATCCCGCGCACCCCGGGCGCGGGAAGAGCCAATATGTGAGACTGGCCCCGTGCGCGAAGATGGAAAAATCACGGTATTTCTGCTGGACGACCATGAAGTCGTGCGGCGCGGCGTCCACGAACTGCTCTCCGTGGAATCCGACATCGAGGTGGTCGGCGAGGCCGGCACCGCCGCGGACGCCCTGGTCAGGATCCCCGCGACGCGTCCGGACGTGGCCGTGCTCGACGTGCGCCTGCCGGACGGCAGCGGTGTCGAGGTCTGCCGCGAGGTCCGATCGCAGAACCAGGACGTCAAGTGCCTGATGCTCACCTCGTACGCCGACGACGAGGCCCTCTTCGACGCGATCATGGCCGGAGCCTCCGGTTATGTCCTCAAGGCGATCCGGGGCAATGAGCTGCTTTCGGCCGTACGGGACGTGGCGGCCGGCAAGTCCCTGCTCGACCCGGTGGCGACCGCCCGGGTCCTGGAACGGCTGCGCGACGGGAACAACCCGAAGGGCGACGACAAGCTCGACAGCCTGACCGACCAGGAACGGCGGATCCTGGACCTGATCGGCGAGGGCCTGACCAACCGGGCCATCGGCGAGCGGCTGCACCTCGCCGAGAAGACGATCAAGAACTACGTCTCCAGCCTGCTGTCGAAGCTGGGCATGGAGCGCCGCTCCCAGGCCGCCGCGTACGTGGCCCGCCGGCAGGCCCAGCGCGGCTGAGGCGCTGCTGAGGCACGGACGAGCAGCTGCTGAGGAGCGGCCGCGGCGCCCGACTTCGGGACCTAGGTCCCGGACCGAGCGGGGCGGGGGCCCCTTCCGCGGGCCCGGCGGGCGGCGGAGAGTGGAGGGCATGCCCTTCGACGAATCCGCCGACGAACAGCGCGCCATCGAACTGCTGACCCGCGTCGCGTACGGCCGGGTCGCGACCAGCATGCGGGCGCTACCCTTCGTCGCCCCCGCCCGGCACGTCGTGGACGACGGCCGGCTCGTGCTGCGGCTGCACCGCAGCCTCGGCTACCACGAGGCATGCGACGGCAGCGTCGTCGTGTACGGGGCGGACAACCTGGGCTCCGGAGCGCCGGAGGCCTGGTCCGTGCAGTTCACCGGCACCGCGGCGCTCGTCGAGCCCACCCAGGCCCAGCTCGCGGCCTTCGGGCCCGCGCCGGCGCTCGCGGAGGGGGAGCGCGAAGAGGCGGTCTATCTGCGCATCGAGCCCCATTTCGCAACCGTGCACCAGCTGTCCGGAGAGCGACGGACTCACCACACCGGGTGATCTAACATCTGACGGGTGCCGCGCTCATCTGCAACGCTCGCTCCGCCCGTCGGCGCCCTGCTGCGCCGCTATCGCGAAGCCGGCGAACCGCTCTCCTGCGAACCCGTCACCCAGGGCCTGCTCAACCGCGGCTACCGGCTCGCCACCACCCGCGGCGCCTACTTCCTCAAGCAGCACCTGGACGCCCCCACCGCCGACCGGGACACCATCGCCCGCCAGCACCTGGCCACCCAGCGGCTGCACGACCTCGGCCTGCCCGTCGCCCCGCCGCTCGCCGACGCGGCCGGCCGCACCGTCGCCGTCATCGGCGGCCGCTGCTACGCCCTGCACCCCTGGATCGAGGGCCGGCACCGCGACGGCGCGCAGCTCACCGCCGGCGGCTCGCGCCGCCTGGGCGCGCTGCTCGGCCATGTCCACACCTGCCTCGCGCAGGTCATGGAGACCCCGCCGGCGGGCCGCGCGTACGAGAGCGCCGACCCCGAGCGGACCGTCCGGGTCGTCGACGAGCTGCTGCGCCTCGCCCGCGCCCACCGCCCCCGCGACGGCTTCGACGAACTCGCCGAGCACCGGCTCACCGAGCGCCGCGAACTGCTCGCCGAGCACGCCCACCGCCGTCCCCCGCCCGCCGCCGCGGGCGGCTGGGTGCACGGTGACTTCCACCCCCTGAACCTGCTCTACCGGGGCGCGGAACCCGCCGCGATCGTCGACTGGGACCGGCTGGGCGTCCAGCCACGCGCCGAGGAGGCGGTCCGGGCCGCCGCGATCTTCTTCGTCCGCCCGGCGGGGCAGCTGGCCCTGGCGAAGGTGCGGGCGTACGCGCGCGCCTACCGTCGGGCCGCCGGCGCGGACGCGGCCGAACTCGCCGCCGCCGTGCACCGGGTGTGGTGGGAGCGGCTCAACGACTTCTGGATACTGCGCTGGCGCTACCAGCTGGACGACCGAAGGGCCGACCCGCAGTTTCCCGCGGTGTCGGCCCTGGTGGTGTGGTGGACCCGGGAGTACGAGGCGGTACGCGACGCCTTCACCGGGTGAACCGGGCCCTCGCCGGTTGACGAGGGCCGGTTTCAACGAAGTTGACGGGCGATCAGTTCGCGCCGCCGCCACCCGCGGGATCGCCGGTGGTGCCGGGATCGCCCGTGCTGCCGCCGTTGGTCGTGCCCGGGTCGGTGCCGCCGTTGTCCGCGCCGCCGTCGGCGGGCTCCGTGGGCTCCGTCGGCTTGTCCGTCGGCTCGCCGGTGCCGCCCTGGTCGGTCCCGCCGTCGACGGTGCCCGGGTCGGGGCTGCTCGGCTGGTCCGTCGGCGACTGCGTGAAGCTCGGCTTCTGCGACGGGACGTGCGTCGGCGTCCACGTGTCCTGGTTGCCGCCGGTCGAGGTGTCGGGCTCGTCCGTCTCCTCGGACTGCTCCTCGGTCGGCTCCGGCGACGTCTCCGGCGTGGACGGCGCGGTCGTGGCGGGCGGGTTGTCGGTCGTCCCGCCGTCCTTCTGGTTCGCCCGGTCCACCGCGTACACGATGCCGGCCACGATCGCGATCAGCGCGAACGCGACGAACAGCAGCACCTTGCCGCGCCCGCCCCCGTTCCTGCCGTTGCCGTAGCCGCCCGGGCCGCCGCCGTCGTACCCGCCGACGCCACCGTCGTCCGGGTTCATCGGCGGCAGTATCCGGCCCTGCGAGGTGTCGCCCTGCACCGGGTGGCCGAACGCGGCCGTCGCGGCGGTGCCGCCGCTCGGCGTGCCCGGGCCGCCCTCGTACACGGCGACCGGCCCGGTGTTCCACGAGCCGGTGTGACCGCCCTGCTGCTGGAGCATCTGCAGGGCGTACTGGGCGAGTCCGCGCATCTCCTCGGCGCTCTGGAACCGGTCGTCCGGGTCCTTCGCGAGCGAGCGCATGACCAGCCCGTCGAGCTCCGGCGGCGCGCCGTCGGCGACCTCGGACGGCGGGATCGGCGCGTCCTGTACGTGCTGGTAGACCACCGAGAGCGGGGTCTCGCCGGTGAACGGGGGCCGCAGCGCGAGCAGTTCGTAGAGGAGACAGCCCGTCGCGTACAGGTCGGAGCGGTGGTCGACGGCCTTGCCGAGCGCCTGCTCCGGGGAGAGGTACTGCGGGGTTCCCATGACCATGCCGGTCTGGGTCATCGTCGACTGCGCGCCGTGCAGCGCGCGAGCGATGCCGAAGTCCATCACCTTCACCGCACCGGTGTTGGTGATGATGACGTTCGCCGGCTTGATGTCGCGGTGCACGATGCCGTGCTGGTGCGAGTAGGCCAGCGCCTCCAGGACACCGGAGACGATGATCAACGCCTGCTCGGGGCCCGGGGCCTCGGCGCTGATCAACAGGTCGCGGATGGTGCGGCCCTCGACCAGCTCCATCACGATGTACGGCACGGACTGGCCGTTCACCACGTCCTCGCCGGAGTCGTACACGGCGACGATCGCATGGTGGTTGAGGCCCGCGACGGACTGCGCCTCGCGCGTGAAGCGGGCCTTGGAGACCGGGTCCTCGGCGAGGTCGGCGCGGAGCAGCTTGACGGCGACCGTGCGGCCGAGCCTGACGTCCTCCGCCGCGAACACCTCGGCCATGCCGCCGCGTCCGAGACGGTGCGTCAGCCGGTAACGGCCGTCACCGACGAGACCGCCGACGCCCCATGACTCCGCGGCGGCGTCCGACACTCCGTTGCCGCCGGTTTCGGGTTCGGGTGCCATCAGTCCTCGCCGTCGTGTGTTGCCGTGTGATGCCGTGCGTCGCCGTGACGTTCTCTGCCACGTCACGCTACAGGCTTCCTCGGACACCTCGGTCCGAGATGGACCGGCCATCCAACCGCTTCCGCGTACACCGATGCAAATTCCGTGCTGTTCCGGTAACGCTTCCGAGACGCTTCTTGTGCTGAGTGTCACGGAACGGGCACCCGGCTTGACGTGTCCGAGCCCTCGGGCAGACTTGGCCAGTAAATTCCGGATCATCGCCGATGTGACGCGCGCGTACGGGGGAGTCAGAAATGAGCCAGGACGGCGCACAGGGCCGTTATGCGGGCGGTTCGGTGGCGGGCGGCCGGTACCAGCTGCGCGACCTGCTCGGCGAAGGCGGCATGGCCTCGGTGTATCTCGCGTACGACAGTGCGCTGGACCGCCAGGTCGCCATCAAGACCCTTCACACCGAACTGGGGCGCGAACAATCGTTCCGCGAGCGGTTCCGGCGTGAGGCGCAGGCTGTTGCGAAGTTGTCGCACACCAACATCGTCTCCGTCTTCGACACCGGCGAGGACGCGCTGGACGGCGCTCTCATGCCGTACATCGTCATGGAGTACGTGGAGGGCCAGCCGCTCGGCTCGGTGCTCGCCGCCGACGTCCAGCAGTACGGCGCGATGCCGGCCGACAAGGCGCTGAAGGTCACCTCCGACGTGCTCGCCGCGCTGGAGACCAGCCACGAGATGGGCCTGGTCCACCGCGACATCAAGCCCGGCAACGTGATGATGACCAAGCGCGGCGTGGTCAAGGTCATGGACTTCGGCATCGCGCGGGCCATGCAGTCCGGCGTCACCTCGATGACGCAGACCGGCATGGTCGTCGGCACCCCGCAGTACCTCTCCCCCGAGCAGGCGCTGGGACGCGGCGTGGACGCCCGCTCCGACCTGTACTCGGTCGGCATCATGCTGTTCCAGCTGCTGACCGGCCGGCTGCCGTTCGAGGCGGACTCCCCGCTGGCGATCGCGTACGCGCACGTCCAGGAGGAGCCGGTCGCGCCGTCCTCCATCAACCGCTCGGTCACCCCGGCGATGGACGCGCTGGTGGCGCGGGCGCTGAAGAAGAACCCGAACGAGCGCTTCCCGAGCGCCGCGGCGATGCGCGACGAGTGCCTGCGGGTGCTGTCCGCGGGCCAGACCGGCGCGCCGGTGATCGTCGCGGGGGGTCAGGTGAGCAGCGGTTCGGGCGTGGGCTCGGCGGTGTTCCCGCCGATCGGCCAGCAGACCCCGGCGCCGCAGAGCGTGCAGACGCCGTACCAGGCGCCGCACACGCCGCAGCCCGGCCCGTACGGCCCGCCGACGCCGGCCCCGGCCCCGTCGTACGGCTACCCCCAGCAGGCCCAGACCCCGCCGCCCGCTCCGGCGTACCAGACGCCGCAGCCGTACACGATGACGCCGCAGCCCGCGTCGGGCGGCACCGGTGGCGGCGGTGGCAAGCGGAACATGACGGTGATCGTGGGCGCGGCCGTGGCGGCGCTGGTCGTCATCGGCGGTGTGATCACCGCGATCCAGCTCAGCGGCGACGACGACCCGGGCTCGACGGGCGGCACGGGCGGCCAGAGCGCCCCGCCGGTGGCCGGCCACAAGGGTCCGGACCTCAGCAAGACGATCGAGACGAAGGAGTGCACCGAACCGACCGAGTCGAGCGACGACCCGGAGAAGTTCGAGCTGCCCGACTTCCGCTACAAGAACTTTCAGTCGGTTCAGGCCTGTGTACAGGCCGCGGGTTGGAAGATCATGAAGCAGCAGCCGCTCGACGAGAACGCCTACGGCGAGGGCACGGTCATGAGCCAGTACCCGCCGGCGGGCTCCGAGGTGAAGAAGGAAGACGTGGAGCTGACGCTGGAGATCTCGACCGGCAACCCGCCGCAGTAGCCACCGGCTCCGGCCGCGTTCCCTTCGGGTGGCCGAAGACCGTAGTCCTTGGTCCTTGCTCGTGGTCCCTGGTCTCTGCTCCTTGGTCCTTAGTCCTTGGTCCGTCGCCCGGACGATTTCGTCCGGGATGCCGGTTGCGTCCCGTCATGTGACGCTGAGTTGAACAACTCGGCGGCTCGGCACGGGAGGGGGGTCACCCGGTGACTCCGGTGCTCCACAGGGCGCGGACCTGGGTCCGCGGGCCTTTCTTCACGTGCTCGTTGACGGCCGCCTGCTCACTGACGGCCGCGTGCTCGCTGCTGACGGCCACCGCGCCGGTCGTGTACGGGGCGCCGGTGTCGTACGGGACACGGGGCGCGTACGGGGTACATGGTGGGCCACCGGCGCCCGAGCCTGCCGTTTCCGTACCCGACCGAACTGCCTGGGGTCCCGCCCAGGAGCCTGCCCGGGGGCCTGCCCGGGCCCCGGCTCCGTCGGCCTGGGCCGAGGAGAGCCCTGCGGCCGGGCCGCCGTCCGCGCCGTCGCCGGCGCCGCCTCCGGCCCCGGCCTCGTCCCCGTCCGCCGACCAGCCGCCCGTGGCCGCCGGGCCGACCGAGGCCGAGGAGGCCAGCCCGGCCGCGACGCTGGCCGGGCGGCCCGCCGCGGAGGGGCGCGAGCGGCCCGGGCGGCGCGAGACGCCCGACTCCGCGAGCCCCTCGGACGCCGGGAGCCCCGCTTCGGACGCCTCGCCGAGCCCTTCTCGTACCAGAACGGCAACAGACGAGGAGGAGCCCGCCGAGGACGACACGGAGGCCGAGGCGGTACCCGAGGAGGACGTCGTCCCCTCGCCGACCCCGCCCGTCGGCACCCCCGCCGAGGCCGTCCGGCTGCCCGCCCCGCAGGCCGCCGCCACCCCCGTCGACCAGCAGATTCCCGTCCTCACCCTGGGCATCGGGCTGGCCCTCGTGGGGCTCGGGCTCGGCTTCCTCGGGGTACGGATCCGGCGCCGCTGACCCCGCTTCCGGCTCCGCCTCACGACCCGTCGTCCCCCTTGCGACGGACACCTTCATTCCGTCTCAGGTCCCTTGTGGGCGGCGACATACTCGGTATACATACTGAGTATGTCGATCCGCCACGGGCTGCTCGCCCTTCTCGAACGCGGCCCGCGCTACGGGTCCCAGCTCCGTACGGAGTTCGAGTCCCGCACCGGCCAGACCTGGCCGCTCAACGTCGGTCAGGTCTACACGACCCTGAACCGCCTGGAGCGGGACGGCCTCGTCGGGCAGGGCGGCGAGGACGACGCCGGACACGCCCTGTGGACCATCACCGACGCCGGCCGGGACGAGCTGAAGTCCTGGTTCGAGAAGCCCGTCGACCGGACCAGCCCGGCCCGGGACGAACTGGCCATCAAGCTCGCCATGGCCGTCGGCGCGCCCGGCGTCGACATCCGCGCCGTCATCCAGTCGCAGCGCCGCCACACCGTGAAGGCCATGCAGGACTACACCCGGCTCAAGCGCCAGGCCGTCGAGGCCGTGGAGGCCGTCAAGGGCGGACCGGCGGGGGAGCGGGACGACATCGCCTGGCTGCTCGTGCTGGAACAGCTCATCTTCCAGACCGAGGCGGAGGCGCGGTGGCTGGACCACTGCGAGGCCCGGCTGATCCGGCTCTCCGCCACGGCGGCCCAGGACCCCGGTCCCGGGCCGAGTACGGCGCCCGGCCCGCACGCCGGTCCGGGCACGCAGGCCACGACCGTTCCCGCCGCACCGGAGGCCGCCCTGACCGCGCGTCCCCCGGTACCGCCCACCACCCGCTGACCCACGCCCCACGGCGCGACCAGCGCCGCGGCGTCGCAGCACCACCGCACCGCTGCCACGCGCAGCGCCTGCTTCCGCGCCGCTGCCACCCCGCACCGCCGCAGCGCCGAACCGCTCATCCGCTCCGTGCGCGCCCGAGCGCGTACGCCCGAGGGGGGACCCCACTCCATGTCCGCTTCCACACCCGACCGTTCGTCGCAGCCCGTGCTGCAACTGCAGAACCTGACCCGGGTCCACGGCTCGGGCGCCACCGAGGTGCACGCCCTGCGCGGCATCGACCTCGAGGTCTTCCCGGGCGAACTCGTCGCCGTCATGGGGCCGTCGGGCTCCGGCAAGTCCACGCTGCTCACCATCGCCGGCGGCCTCGACACCCCCACATCCGGGCACGTCATCGTCGAGGGCACCGACATCACCACCGCCGACCGCAAGCGGCTGGCCGCCCTGCGCCGCCGCAGCATCGGCTACGTCTTCCAGGACTACAACCTCATCCCCGCGCTCACCGCCGCCGAGAACGTCTCGCTGCCCCGCGAGCTCGACGGCGTCTCCGCCCGCAAGGCCCGCGTCGAGGCCCTCGCTGCCCTGGAGGAGATGGAGCTGGCGCACCTCGCGGACCGCTTCCCGGACGAGATGTCCGGCGGCCAACAGCAGCGGATCGCCCTCGCCCGTGCCCTCGTCGGCGACCGCCGTCTGGTGCTCGCCGACGAGCCGACCGGCGCGCTCGACTCCGAGACCGGCGAGGCCGTCCTGGCCCTGCTGCGCAGCCGCTGCGACGCGGGCGCCGCCGGTGTCCTGGTCACCCACGAGCCGCGGTTCGCCGCGTGGGCGGACCGCGTGGTGTTCCTGCGCGACGGCGCCGTCGTCGACCAGACCGTCCGCAGCGAGGCCGACTCGCTCCTGTCCGGCCGGGCGGCCCAGCGGTGACGAACTGGTTCCACTCCTGGCGCGCCGCGGTGCGCATCGCCCGCCGCGACGCCTGGCGCTACAAGGGACGCAGCTTCCTCGTCCTCGCCATGATCGCCCTGCCCATCCTGGGCGTCAGCGCCGCCGACCTGACCCTGCGCAGCTCCGAGCTCTCCACCGAGGAGTCCCTGGCCCGCTCTCTCGGCGCCGCCGACGCGCGCCTGACGGAGTCCGGATACGGCAGCGTGCCGGTCTTCCAGGACCCCACGGGAGGGACGAGCGCCCCGGCCGCCGAGGACGACGACAAGCCGTTCCCCGACGGCGGCACGGACGTCACCAAGGCCATACCCGCCGGAGCCTCGGTCCTGACCGACAGCACCGGCACGGCCAAGCTGACCACGGAGTACGGCCTGCTGCAGACGGAGGTCCGTGAGCTCAAGGCCGACGACCCGATGGCCCGCGGGATGCTCACCCTGCTCGACGGCAGGTTCCCGCAGAAGGCCGACGAGGTCGCCGTCACCGAACACTTCCTGGAGACCAGTGGCCTGCGGGTCGGCTCCTCCGTCACGGCCCGCGGGTTCGAACGCACGTACCGGATCACCGGCGTGTACGAGCTCCCCGGCGAACTGACGACCGACCAGGTCAACGCCCTGCCGGGCGCGTTCCTCGGCGCGTACAAGAAGGCGGCCGACAAGGCCGGCCTGCAGCGGCCCAACGTCTCCACCACCCACCTGCTGAAGCTCTCGGGTGGTTTCACGTGGAACATGGTCAAGGAGGCCAACACCAAGGGCGTCGTGGTCGTCTCCCGGGCCGTGGCGCTCGACCCGCCCGCCCGGTCCGAGATCCCGCTCTATCAGAAGGAGGGCTGGGACCCGTACGAGGAGAGCCCGGGCGCCCGCGCCGCCGCGCTCGCCGCCGTCGGCACCGTCGTCGGCCTGGCGATGCTGGAGATCTGCCTGCTCGCCGGCCCCGCGTTCGCCGTCGGCGCCCGCCGCTCGCGCCGACAGCTCGGCCTGGTCGGCGCCAACGGCGGCGACCGGCGCCACATCCGCGCCATCGTCCTCTCCGGCGGCCTGGTCATCGGCGCCGCCGCGGCCGTCGTCGGCACGGCACTCGGCCTGATCCTCACGTACGCGCTGCGGCCCGTCCTGGAGGACTACATCGGACGGCGGTTCGGCAGCTTCGACATCCGCCCGCTGGAACTCCTGGGCATCGCACTGCTCGCCGTTCTGACCGGCCTGTTCGCGGCGATCGTGCCGGCGATCACCTCCTCCCGGCAGTCCGTGCTCGCCTCGCTCACCGGCCGCCGCGGCGTCCGCCGCAGCAACCGGGTGCTTCCCCTGGTCGGCCTGGGCGCGGTGCTGCTCGGCGCGGCGATCGCCCTGTACGGGTCGGTGATCTCCGACCAGTTCGTCGTCGTCGCGGGCGGCAGCGCCATCGCCGAGCTGGGCGTGGTCGCCATGACGCCGGCCCTGGTCGGCATGTTCGGCCGCACCGGCCGCTGGCTGCCGCTCTCGCCCCGCCTCGCCCTGCGGGACGCGGTGCGCAACCGGGGCCGTACGGCCCCCGCCGTCGCCGCCGTGCTCGCCGCGGTCGCCGGCACCGTCGCCGTCGCCACCTACGGGGCCAGCGAGGAGGCCCAGCGGCGCGCCGAGTACCGGGCGTCGCTGCCGCACGGCGCGGTCTCCGCGTTCATCGAGGAGGACGGCGGCCGGGACGTCCCGGCGGTCCGCGACGCGGTGCAGCGCCTGCTGCCCATCGACCTCCGCGCGGACGTCGATCGGGTCTCCGTCGGCCGGACCGGCTGCTCGGTGTACAGCCGCGGCAGCGGCTGCGGCCTGTACGAGCTGGTGATCCCGAAGGCCCACGAGTGCCCGCTGTGGATCTCCACCGAGGAGAACCCGGACCCCCTGGCCAAACTCTCCCCCGAGGAGATCCGCAAGCTCTCGAAGGACTGGCGCTGCAAGGAGTCGGACGACAATGGCGTCTACGTCGAGGGCGGCCTGCTCATCGGCGACGCCAAGGTCCTGAAGGTCCTCGGCATCAAGGACGCCGCCGCCGAGCAGGCCCTGGCCGCGGGCAAGCTGGTCACCTTCACCAAGCCCCCGGTCGACACCACGGGCAAGGTCGGCATCCGGCTCATCACCGACCCGGACAAGGCGGACGAGGCGAGGATGAAGGGCACCGAGCCGCCCGGAAAGGTCGTGTCCCTGCCCGCCCACCTGGCGACCGGCGAGCCCCGGACGTACGGCGTGAAGGCGCTCCTCACCCCCGCGGCCGCCAAGGCCGCCGGGCTGACCACCGTCCCGTACGGAGCCCTGTTCAGCACCGACCGGATGCCCGGCTCCGAACAGCGGCAGAAGCTCGACGCCGAGCTCGCCAGGCTCGGCAGCGGCGTCCAGCTGCACGTGGAGGAGGGCTACGTCAGCGAGAACGGCATCGTCCTGCTCGCGCTGACCGTCTTCGCCGGTCTCGTCACCATCGGCGCCGCCGGCATCGCCACCGGCCTGGCCCAGGCCGATGCCGAGGCCGACCTGAAAACCCTCTCCGCGGTCGGCGCACCGCCGCGCGTCCGCCGCACCCTGAGCGGTTTCCAGTGCGGGGTGGTCGCGGCGATGGGTGTGGTCCTCGGATCGGCGGCGGGCGTGCTGCCCGCCATGGGCCTGCGGCTCACCGAGGGCCGCGAGCGGCAGCGCTGGTACGAGGAGGCGCTGGCGCAGGGCTTCGGCGACGGCGGCCCGGCCCCGTACGTGCCGATCGTCATCCCGTGGGCGACCCTCGCCACGCTGCTGATCGTCGTGCCGACCGGTGCCGCGGTGCTCGCGGCCCTCGTGACGCGCTCCCGCGGCGCACTGGCCCGCCGCGCGGCGACCTGACGCGGGCGCCACGGCGACCTGACGCGGGCGTTGCCCGACCGTGCCCCCGGAGGAGGGTGGATCACCCTCCTCCGGGGGCACACCGTGTCTGGAAGGACGTGTGCGAGAGAATGGGCGGCATGGAGATGCCGAGGAGTGAACGGTCGTCGCAGGAGAGCACTCCCATCCTGGTGGTAGGCCAGGACGGGACGGCGATCGGCGGCGCGGACGACGAGTCGCGCGAGGTTCCCGTGACGGACATGGTCGAACAACCGGCAAAGGTCATGCGGATCGGCAGCATGATCAAGCAGCTCCTTGAGGAAGTCCGCGCGGCTCCTCTGGACGAGGCGAGCCGGGTCAGGCTCAAGGACATCCACGCCAGCTCCGTGAAGGAGCTGGAGGACGGGCTCGCTCCCGAGCTCGTCGAGGAACTGGAGCGGCTCTCGCTGCCGTTCACCGACGAGGCCATTCCCTCCGAAGCGGAACTGCGGATCGCGCAGGCGCAGTTGGTGGGCTGGCTGGAGGGTCTGTTCCACGGCATCCAGACGGCGCTGTTCGCCCAGCAGATGGCGGCCCGCGCCCAGTTGGAGCAGATGCGCCGGGCGCTCCCGCCGGGCGCTTCGCACGACGACGACGAGGAGCGCGGCCACGGCGGCGCGCGCTCGGGACCGTACCTGTAGACCATGCATGCGGAAGGCCCGGCACCTTGTGGTGCCGGGCCTTCCGTCTCTTCGTGTCAGTCCCTCTGCGGTGCGAGCAGCAGCACCTTGCCGACGTGGCTGCCGGAGTCGAGCGCCCGGTGGCCCTCGGCGGCGTCCTCCATCGGCACCGTCGTGTGGATCACCGGACGGATCGTGCCCTCGGAGATCAGTGGCCAGACGTGCTCGCGCACCGCCGCGACGATCGCCGCCTTCTCGTGCAGCGGCCGGCTGCGCAGCGTCGTCGCGGTGATCGCGGCCCGCTTGCCCAGCAGCGCGGCCAGGTTCAACTCGCCCTTCACGCCGCCCTGGAGGCCGATGATCGCGAGACGGCCGTTGACCGCGAGCGCGTTCACGTTGCGCTCCAGGTACTTCGCGCCGACGATGTCGAGGATCACGTCCGCGCCCGCGCCGTCGGTGGCCTTGTGCAACTCCTCGACGAAGTCCTGCTCGCGGTAGTCGATCAGGATGTCCGCGCCCAGCTCGGCGCAGCGTGCCAGCTTCTCCGGGCCGCCCGCGGTGACCGCGACCTTCGCGCCGACCGCCTTGGCCAGCTGGATCGCCGTGGTGCCGATCCCGCTCGCGCCGCCGTGCACCAGCAGCGTCTCGCCCGGCCGCAGGTGGGCGATCATGAACACGTTCGACCAGACCGTGCAGATCGCCTCCGGCAGCGCCGCCGCCGTCACCAGGTCCACGCCCTCCGGCACGGGCAGCAACTGCCCGACGGGGACGGCGACCTTCTCCGCGTACCCGCCGCCGACCAGCAGCGCGCAGACCTCGTCGCCGACGGACCAGCCGGACACCCCCGGGCCGAGCGCCGTGATCCGGCCGGAGCACTCCAGGCCCGGGTAGGGGGAGGAGCCGGGCGGCGGGTTGTAGAAGCCCTGCCGCTGCAACAGGTCGGCGCGGTTGACCGCGCTCGCCACCACCTCGACGAGGACCTCGCCCTCGGCCGGCACGGGATCGGGCACCTCGGCCCAGACGAGGGCCTCGGGTCCGCCGGGTTCCGGAATCGTGATCGCATGCATGTCGGCGAGGCTACTCCGGCGTCGGGGTGGTCAACGGGGCGACGGGAGCCGCCCGCACGATGGTGATCAGACGGTCCGTCAACTGCAGCGGGCTGGCCTGCGGATCGTCGTACCCGAGCAGCCGGTGGCCGCGCAGCACGCTCACCACCAGGTCGTCGGTGTCGCGGACGTTCCTGCCCGCCTCGGCCTTGGTGACGGGGCGTTCGACCAGATCGAGGCCCGAGCCCTGCTGGATCAGGTCCTCCATGACCGCGCCCGCGCTGGGGCTGAGCACGGACAGGCCGAGCAGCCGTCCGGCGGCACTGGCGCTGGTGATCACCGCGTCGGCACCGGACTGACGCAGCAGGGGAGCGTTCTCCTCCTCGCGGACCGCCGCCACGATCTTGGCGCCCCGGTTGAGCTGCCGGGCCGTCAGCGCGACGAGCACGGCGGTGTCGTCCCTCTGGGTGGCGATGACGACCTGCCGGGCCTTCTGCAGCTCGGCCCGGAGCAGCACGTCGCTGCGGGTCGCGTCGCCTATCACGCCGACGAACCCGTCCGCGTTCGCCGCCTCGATCACCTTGCTGGAGGGGTCGACGACGACGATCTGCTCCTTGCGCAGCCCGGTCGCGCAGAGCGTCTGGATCGCCGACCGCCCCTTGGTACCGAATCCGACGATGACGGTGTGGTCGCGCAAGGCGCTCCTCCAGCGGTTCAGTCGCCACTCCTCCCGGGTCCGCGTGGTGAGGACCTCGAGAGTGGTGCCGACCAGGATGATCAGGAACAGCACGCGCAGCGGCGTGATCAGCAGGATGTTGGTGAGCCGCGCGCTGTCGCTGTGCGGGACGATGTCGCCGTACCCCGTGGTGGAGAGGGTCACCGTCGAGTAGTAGGCGGCGTCGAGCAGGTCGACCGTGTCGTCGGCGTTGTCGTGGTAGCCGGCCCGGTCGATGTAGACGATGAGCACGGTCAGCACGAGCACCCCGAGGGCCATCAGGAGTCGCTTGCCGACCTGGCGCAGAGGCTTCTCGACGACCCTGCGGGGCAGTTTCACCCGCGCGTTCTCGTCGGCCTTGCGGGCCATGGCGTCCTGTCCGGGAAGTTTCACGTGAAACACGCTCCTTGGGCCGCGGCTGCCGTCACCGACTGCGCCGCGGGCGCCGACCAGGGCAGATCGAGGATGTCCAGGGTGTCGCCGGGCCGTGCGCCGCCCGGCGGCACGACGGCCATCCCGTCCGCGGCGGCGATGCCGCGGAGCATGGCCGGGCCGTTGTAGTGCAGCGGCACGGCGCGGTCGCCCCGGTGGACCACGGGGACGAGCCGGGTGTCGTACGGATGGCCGTGCACCTCGTCGCGTACGGCCGCCCGGTACGGCTCCGCCGCCGGCCGGCCGGCAAGGGCGCGCAGCAGCGGCTCGGCGAGCGTGAGCAGGCCGGAGACGGCCGCGAGCGGATTGCCGGGGAGGCCGACGAGGTGACGGCCCGGGCCGAGCCGGGCCAGCAGCATCGGGTGCCCCGGACGCACCTTCACGCCGTCCACCAGGAGGTCGGCGTCAGCCTTGGCGAGCACGGGGTGGACGTGGTCGACAGGCCCGGCGGCAGTGCCGCCCGTGGTGATCACCAGGTCCGCGGCGGACGCGGTGACGGCGGCGTGGAGGGCGTCGGCGTCGTCGCCGACCCTCCGGGTGGCGAGGACATCGACGCCGAGCGCCTGCAGCCAGGGGCCGAGCATGGGGCCGAGGGCGTCGCGGATCAGACCCTCGTGAGGGAGACCCTCGGTCAACAGCTCGTCGCCGAGGATCAGGACCTCGACCCGGGGACGGGGCAGGACGAGCAGGTCGTCGTACCCGGCGGCGGCGGCGAGGCCGAGGACGACCGGCGTGACCGGCGTGCCGGCGGGCAGCAGCGGCTCGCCGGTGCGGCACTCCTGGGCGCGGGGGCGGATGTCCTGGCCCGGGACGACCGCGCGCTCGGCGTGCAGCCGCCCGCCGGCGTCGGTACGTGCGTGCTCGCTGCGGATCACGGCGGTGGCCCCGGACGGGACCCGGGCGCCGGTGGCGATCCGTACGGCCGTGCCGTCGGCCAGCGTGGCGGACGGGGCATGCCCGGCAAGTACGGCGGCCTCCTCGGCGATCCGCCAGGGACCGGGGCCGGCGACGGCCCAGCCGTCCATGGCGGAGCTGTCGAAGGACGGCAGGTCGGTGAGCGCGGCGAGCGGCTCGGCGAGCACCCGGCCGATCGCGTCCGCGAGCGGGACCCGGCGGGGCTCCGGGCGGAGCGCCGCACCGGCCTTCCGGGCCGTCTCCCGGGCCTCCGGCCAGGGGGTCGCGCGATGCCGCTCGCGGTCCTTGCCGTGGTGTCCGCCGTGGCGCCCTCCGTGGTGTTCGGAGGGGTGCTCGGTGCGGTTCTCGGCGTCGTGCCCGCGTGGGGGCGGGGCCTGGAGGGCGAGGGCGTCCGCGAGACCGTCCGGGTCCTCGGCGGGCGGCCCGCCGGCCGCGGTGTCCTGCGGCGTCATCCGGCGTCGCCCTGCTCCGACTCCGCCGCCCAGCGGTTGGCGAGCGCGGCGGCCTTGCGGGCCGCTTCGGCGACGGCCTCGGGGCCGCCGTCCGCGCCGGCCCGTGCCGCCGCGTATCCGACCAGGAAGGTGGTCAGGGGGGCGGCGGGGCGGGCGACCCCGTGCGCGGCGTCGCGCGCCAGGTCGAGCAGGACGCCGGTGTCGACGTCGAGTTCGATGCCCAGCTCGTCCTTGACTGCGGTGATCCATTCGTCCAGCACGTTCCCATGCTCCCTGATCCGTGCCCGGGCCGCGGCGATGTCCTCCCAGGTGTCGCAGTCGAAGGAGTCCAAGGGGTCCGCGTCGATCCGGGCGGTCCGAAGCCCCTTGGTGAGAAGGCGCACCGGCAGGTGCGCGAGATCGCGACGGTCGTGCAGCATGCGGGACAGCTCGCGCCGCAGGGACGCCGTCCGGTACGCGGCCACGAGCAACTGCTCGCGCCCCTCGGCGTCGACGACGACAGCGGCCTCGCGGTCCGTCCCGTCGGCGGCGTCCCCGACGTCCACGGCCTCGACGAGCCGCCGCACGGTGGCCTCCCCGAGGAACGGCAGGTCCGCGGAGAGGACGAGCACGACTTCGGCCTCGACGTGCCGGAGGCCGGCGTCGATGCCCGGCAGCGGGCCGCCACCGGGCTGCTCCTCCCGCGTCCACCGCACGGGCCGCGAGGTGCTCCGCGGGTCGCCGACGACGACGGTCCGGCCGGCGTGCCTGCACGCCCCCAGGACCCGGTCGAGCAGCGGGCGCCCGCCCACGGTCACCGCGGGCTTGTCCACACCGCCGAGCCGCCGCGCGGCGCCCCCGGCGAGCACGATGGCGTCATACGAGGTCGTCACCCCAGCAGTATGATCCGCCGGCCCGCCTGCCAGGCCTTTTCGTGCGGCACGTCTCACGGACGAAGACGTGGACACCGCCCGCGCACGAGAGCGCCCGGACCGAGGCAGGGGAAGAGCCTCGGTCCGGGCGTCGGGTCCCGTGAGTCGTGTCCGGTCAGAGGGTGCGGAGCAGCACGGCCGGGTTCTCCACACAGTCCGCCACGTAGCGCAGGAAGCCGCCCGCCGTGCCGCCGTCGCAGACCCGGTGGTCGAACGTGAGGGAGAGCTGCACGACCTGACGGACCGCCAACTCGCCCTGGTGGACCCAGGGCTTGGGGATGATCCGGCCCACGCCCAGCATGGCCGCCTCGGGGTGGTTGATGATCGGCGTGGAGCCGTCGACCCCGAACACCCCGTAGTTGTTCAGCGTGAACGTGCCGCCGGTCAGGTCCGCCGGCGTCAGCGTGCCCTGCCGGGCGGATTCCGTCAGCCGCGCGAACTCGGCGGTGAGGGACTCCGCCGTGCGGGTGTGCGCGTCGCGGACCACCGGGACGACGAGCCCGCGGTCGGTCTGCGCGGCGAAGCCGAGGTGCACCGACGGCAGCCGCACGATCTCCCGCGCGGCCGTGTCCACGGTCGAGTTCAGCTCCGGGAACCGCGCGAGCCCGGCCGTGCAGATCCGGGCGAGCAGCGCGAGCACGGAGATCTTCGGGCCGCCCGCCGCGTTCATCGCGGCGCGCGCCGCCATCAACTCCGTCGCGTCCGCGTCGACCCAGCAGGTCGCGTCCGGGATCTCGGTACGGCTGCGGGACAGCTTGTCCGCGACCGCGCCCCGGATCCCGCGCAGCGGGACTCTCCCCCAGCCTTCGGCCGGGGGCGCCCCCATCTCGCTTCGCTCGGCCCCTGCGGGGGCCGTGACGGGCTGGGGAGCAGGAGCGGGGGCCGGCGCCTCCGCGGCCCGTACCGCGTTCTCGACATCGGCCCGCAGGATCAGGCCGTCGGGTCCCGATCCGCGCAGCGTCCGCAGGTCCAGGCCCTTCTCACGGGCGAGCTTGCGCACCAGCGGCGAGATGACCGGAACCGGTCCGTCGACCACGGCCGGGGCGGGCGCGGAGACCGGGGCGGCGGCAGGCGCGGCAACGGCCGCGGTCGCCGGAGCGGTCACCGGACCGTCCCGGCGGACACGGCGTCGCCGGGCCGCGGGGCCCGCCGTGCCGTAGCCGACCAGCACGTTCCCGGAGTACTCCGAGGACTCCGCGTCCTTCGCCTCGGCCTTCTGCGGGGCGGCCGGAGCGACGGCCCCGTCGGCCGGCTCCCCCACGGCGACCGTCAGCAGCGGCGCGCCGACCGGAAGTTCGGTCCCCTCCTCGCCGAAGCGAGCGGTGACCACGCCCCCGTACGGGCACGGCACCTCGACCATCGCCTTGGCCGTCTCGACCTCGACGACCGGCTGGTCGATGGCGACCACGTCGCCGACCGCGACCAGCCAGCGCACGATCTCCGCCTCGGTCAGTCCCTCACCGAGGTCGGGCAGCTTGAACTCGAGCACCTGAGCCATCAGCTCCCCGCCTCCCACTGCAGCCGCGCCACCGCGTCGAGGATCCGGTCGACGCCCGGCAGGTGGTGCCGCTCCAGCATGGGCGGCGGGTACGGGATGTCGAACCCGGCGACGCGCAGCACCGGCGCCTCCAGGTGGTGGAAGCAGCGCTCGGAGACCCGGGCCGCGATCTCACCGCCGGGACCGCCGAAGCCGGTCGACTCGTGGACGACGACCGCCCGGCCGGTGCGCCGCACCGACGCGCAGACCGTCTCGTCGTCGAACGGCACCAGGGAGCGCAGGTCGACGACCTCCAGGTCCCAGCCCTCGGCCTGCGCGGCCTCGGCGGCCTCCAGGCAGACCGGCACCGAGGGGCCGTACGTGATGAGCGTGGCGCTGGTGCCCCGGCGGCGTACGACGGCCTTGCCGATCGGCTCGACCGCCGCCGGCGACTCGGGCGACCAGTCCGCCTTCGACCAGTAGAGCCGCTTGGGCTCCAGGAAGATCACCGGGTCGTCGGAGGCGATCGCCGCCCGCAGCAACCCGTACGCGTCCTCCACCGTCGACGGGGCGACGACATGCAGGCCCGGGGTGGCGATGTAGTACGCCTCGGAGGAGTCGCTGTGGTGCTCGACCCCGCCGATTCCACCGCCGTACGGCACCCGCACCACCAGCGGCATCGGCATGGCGCCGCGCGTGCGGTTGCGCATCCGGGACACATGGCTGATCAGCTGCTCGAACGCCGGGTAGGCGAAGGCGTCGAACTGCATCTCGACGACCGGCCGCAGCCCGTACATCGCCATGCCGACCGCGGTGCCGAGGATGCCGGCCTCCGCGAGCGGCGTGTCCGTGACACGGTCCTCGCCGAACTCCTTCTGCAGCCCGTCGGTGACGCGGAAGACGCCGCCGAGCGTGCCGACGTCCTCGCCGAGCACGTGGACCGTCGGGTCCTCGGCCATCGCGTCCCGCATGGCGCGCTGCAGCGCCTGCGCCATGGTGGCCGGGCGCGGCTTCGCCGCCACCGTCTTCGCCACCGTCGTCGCCCTCGTCATCACGCCTCGCTCTCGGCGTCGAGCTCGGCCCGCAGCTGCGCCGCCTGCTCACGCAGCTGTGCCGTCTGTTCCGCGTACACGTGCGCGAACAGGTCCATCGGGTCGAGCACCGGGTCGGCGTTCATCCGCTCGCGCAGCGCCGCCGCCATCGTCTCCGCGGCCTCGGCCGCCTCCCGTACGCCGTCCTCGCCGAGCACTCCGCGCTCCGTCAGGTCCCGCTCCAGAATCCGGATGGGATCGTGCTCGCGCCACGCCTCGACCTCGCTCTCCCCGCGGTAGCGGGTGGCGTCGTCGGCGTTGGTGTGGGCATCGATCCGGTAGGTGATCGCCTCGACGAGGGTCGGGCCGCCGCCGCGCCGGGCACGGGCCACCGCCTCGGTGAGGACCTGGTGCACGGCCACCGCGTCGTTGCCGTCGACCAGCCGGCCCGGCATCCCGTAGCCGACGGCCTTGTGGGCCAGGGACGGGGCGGCGGTCTGCTTGGCGAGCGGCACGGAGATGGCGAAGCCGTTGTTCTGCACCAGGAAGACCACGGGGGCCTGCCACACGGCCGCGAAGTTCAGCGCCTCGTGGAAGTCGCCCTCGCTGGTGCCGCCGTCGCCGACCATGGCCAGCGCGACCACGTCGTCACCCTTGAGCCGGGCGGCGTGCGCCAGACCCACGGCGTGCGGCAGCTGGGTGGCCAGCGGGGTGCTCAGCGGGGCTATGCGGTGCTCGTGCGGGTCGTACCCGGTGTGCCAGTCGCCGCGCAGCAGCGTCAGGGCCTGCACGGGGTCGAGCCCGCGGGCCACGGCGGCGAGGGTGTCCCGGTACGACGGGAAGAGCCAGTCGCGCTCCTCCAGGGCCATCGCGGCGGCGACCTCGCACGCCTCCTGGCCGGTGGTGGAGGGGTAGACGGCGAGCCGGCCCTGCTTGGTCAGGGCGGTGGCCTGTGCGTTGTACCGCCGGCCGCGCACCAGCTCGGCGTACAGCCGGAGCAGCAGCTCGGGGTCGGCGTCGGCCATGGCGTCCGTGCCGATCACCCGGAAGGGCGTGGCGTCGGGGAGCAGCGGCGCCGGGTCGACGCGCGGCTGCCACGCCGGCGGCGGGGCGGGCCGGTTGGCGACGGCGGCGGGCGGCGCTTGGACTGTCGAACTGCGCTGTTGCAACGAGTCCACCTCCTCGTGGGAGCGGGCATAAGACCCGAAGGCGGGTGGCGCGGGTGTGGCGCGCCTCACCTACCGATTGTTCGGTCGTGGACGCATTTTGGCTACAGGCACCCTCAGCCTGTGGACAATCGGTTCTCCACGGCTTGGGATGGAAGCAGGTCGTCCATGGGAGAGAGGCGGGGGGACATGGCGGATGAACAAATGGCCGAGGGCGGGGAGCACGCGCTCGCGCCGCGCCCGCTCGACGCCATCGACAAGGCCATTCTGCGCATCCTGCAGACGGACGGGCGCGCCTCGATACGCTCCGTGGCCGAACGGGTCCACGTCTCGCGGGCCAACGCCTACGCTCGGATCAACCGGCTGATCGACGACGGCGTGATCCGCGGTTTCAGCGCACGCCTGAACCACGAACGGGCCGGGCACGGCGCGTCCGCGTACATCACTCTCAAGATCGTCCAGAACTCCTGGCGCACGGTTCGCGAACAGCTCCAGGCCCTGCCGGGAGCCGCGCACATCGCCCTGGTCAGCGGCGATTTCGACGTGCTGCTGCTGGTGCACACGCCGGACAACAGGACGCTGCGCGAGCTCGTCCTGACGAAGATCCAGTCGATCCCCGAGGTGCTGTCCACCCGCACCCTGCTGGTCTTCGAGGAGACGGATCTGGATCCGGACCGGGCCGCCCCCGACCGGCCCTGAGGGCGGCCGGGGGCGGAAACACGGCTCAGCGCGCGGTGCGCAGCCCGTCGAACGCGAGGTGCACGACGGTGTCCGCCAGCTGCTCGCGGTCCGTGTCGGCGCCCGGATGCGGGCGGTACCACTCCACCAGCGAGTTCACCATGCCGAACAGCAGACGGGTCGCGAGCCGGATGTCCACGTCCGCCCGCAGGTCCCCGTCGGCGACGGCCGCCTTCAGCAGCTCCGCCACCCGGTGGTCGAACTCGCGGCGCCGCTCCAGCGCCCACCGCTCGGTCTTGGTGTTGCCGCGCACCCGCAGCAGCAGCGTCACGTACGGCAGCTCCGCCGTCAGCACCTCGACCGTCCGCCGCGTCACGTACTCGACCCGCTCGACGGCCCGGCCGCGCTGCGCCCCGGGCTCCTCCAGGATCCCGAAGAGCCCGTCGAGCGCCCGGCTCACCGCGCGCCGCAGCAGCTCCTCCTTGCCGGCCACATGGTGGTAGATCGAGGACTTGGAGATGCCGGCCGCCTTGGACAGGTGCTCCATGGACGTGCCGTCGTAACCGCGCTCGTTGAAGACCCGCACCGCGACCGAGAGCAGCGTCTCCGGGGTGTACGTGTCACGCTTCGCCGTCGTCACGGTCACTCGCCCCCCTCGGCGTACGCCTTGCGGTACAGCGCCAGAGAGGGCGCGTAGCGGCTGCCGGGGGTCCGCTTGTCCAGCTCCTCGAGCAGCTCGTGCGCCCAGCCGGCGCCGAGGCGGCGGCCCCATTCGACGGGCCCGAGCGGGTAGTTGACGCCCAGCCGCATGGCGGTGTCGACGTCCTCGGCGGAGGCGACCCCCTTGGCGACGGCGTCGGTGGCGAGGTCGATCAGCATCGCCACGGTCCGCGCGACGATCATGCCGGGGACGTCGGCTATGACGCTGACCTTCTTGCCGAGCGCCTGGAACAGGCCTATCGCCTCGCGCAGCGTCTCCCCCGAGGTGTCCTCCGAGGCCGACAGCGCGATCCGGGTGGCCTTGCGGTAGTCGAGCGCCAGGTCGTAGAAGACGACGTCGCGGAACTCGATCGAGGTCTGGCCGTCCGCGAGCGCCAGCTGCCCGCCGCTCGGCAGCACGATGCGGGTGCCGCGGTCCTCCTCGACCTCGTGGACCGTGATCCCGGCCTCGCGGACCATCGCGAGCAGCTCCTGCGCCGGACCCAGATCACCACCCTCGACGGTGATCTCGGCCGGCGGCTCGGTCGGCGGCGCGGTGTGCGGCTCGGGGGCGGTCGCGCCGTCCTCGTACGCGTACCAGCCCCGGCCCGACTTGCGGCCCAGGCGGCCGGACTCGACCAGCCGGCGCTGGGCGAGCGAAGGAGTGAACTTCGGGTCCTGGTAGAAGGACTCCCAGACGGACCGGGTGACCGCCTCGTTCACGTCCTGGCCGATCAGGTCGGTCAGCTCGAACGGGCCCATCCGGAAGCCGCCGCACTCGCGCAGCACGGCGTCGATGGTGGCCGGGTCCGCACCGCGCTCCTCGTACACCCTCAGCGCCTCGGCGTAGAAGGGGCGAGCGATCCGGTTGACGATGAAGCCGGGGGTGTCGGCGCAGCGCACCGGGGTCTTCCCCCAGGCCTTCGCCGTCTCGTAGGCGGCGGTGGCCACCGTGTCGGCGGTGGCGTGCCCGCTGACCACCTCGACCAGCGGCAGCAGCGGCGCCGGGTTGAAGAAGTGCAGGCCGACGAATCGCTCCGGCACCCGCAGCGCTCCGGCGACGGCCGTGACGGAGAGCGAGGAGGTGTTCGTCGCGAGCAGGCAGGTGTCGTCGACGACCTTCTCCAGCTCCGTGAAGAGCTCCTGCTTGACGTCCAGGCGCTCGACGACTGCCTCGACGACGAGCGCGCTGTCGGCGAGCTCGTCGAGCCGCTCGGCCGGGTGCAGGCGGGCGACGGCGGCGGCGCGCGCGTCCGCGTCCAGCTTGCCCTTCTCGACCAGACGGTCCAGACGGGCGGCGATCGCCGCGGCGGCTGCCTCGGCCCGACCGGGAACGGTGTCGTGGAGCCGGACCGGGTGGCCCGCGACCAGCGCGACCTGGGCGATTCCCTGGCCCATGGTGCCGGTGCCGACGACGGAGACGGTTCGGCTGTGCTCGATGGCGGTCATGCCGGTGATCCTCCCCTACTCGGTTATCCACAGGTTCTGCGGACCCCCTTGTACCGACCGATCGTTCGGTTACTCTAGCTCTGTCCGCCCCTTCCTGCCCAGCTCACCGAGGAGTTGGTCCTTGATGGCCGCCGCTCAGCTGACCACCGACACCCTGGCCGAGAGGCACCGGCCGACGCTCGACCAGGCACTCGACACCATCCGCACCCGCGCCTACTGGTCCCCGCACCCCGAGCACCCCAAGGCGTACGGGGAGCACGGCTCGCTGGGCGCCGCCGAGGGCCTCGCCGCGTACCAGGGACTGCTGGACGGCCGCTTCGAGCTCGACCAGCCCGGCACCGACGGCTGGACCGGCGGCGAGATCTCGCCGTACGGCCCGGTGCTCGGCGTCGAGTACCCGCACGCCGACATCGACGTGCTGCTGCCCGCGATGCGCGCCGGGACGGCCGCCTGGCGCGAGGCCGGCGCCGAGACCCGCGCGCTGGTCTGCCTGGAGATCCTCGCCCGGATCTCCGCCCGCACCCACGAGTTCGCCCACGCCGTCATGCACACCAGCGGCCAGGCGTTCATGATGGCGTTCCAGGCCGGCGGCCCGCACGCCCAGGACCGCGGCCTGGAGGCCGTCGCGTACGCGTACGCCGAGCAGACCCGCACCCCGGCCGGCGAGGCCGCGTGGTCCAAGCCGCAGGGCAAGCGGGACCCGCTGGAGCTGACCAAGTCCTTCACCCCGGTCGCCCGCGGCATCGCGCTGATGATCGGCTGCAACACCTTCCCGACCTGGAACGGCTACCCGGGCCTGTTCGCCTCCCTCGCCACCGGCAACCCGGTCCTGGTCAAGCCGCACCCGCGGGCCGTCCTCCCGCTGGCGCTCACCGTGCGGGTCGCCCGCGAGGTGCTCGCCGAGGCCGGGTTCGACCCGAACCTGGTCGCGCTGGCCGTCGAGCGGCCCGGCGAGGGCATCGCGAAGACCCTCGCGGTCCGCCCCGAGATCAAGATCATCGACTACACCGGCTCCACCGCCTTCGGTGACTGGCTGGAGGAGAACGCCCGGCAGGCCCAGGTCTACACGGAGAAGGCCGGCGTCAACACGGTCGTCGTCGACTCCACCGACAACTACAAGGGCATGCTCTCCAACCTGGCCTTCTCGCTCTCCCTCTACAGCGGCCAGATGTGCACCACCCCGCAGAACCTGCTGATCCCGCGCGACGGCATCGCCACCGACGCGGGCCCCAAGTCGTACGACGAGGTCGTCACCGATCTCGCGGCGGCCGTCGGCGGTCTGCTCGGTGACGACGCCCGGGCCAACGCGCTGCTCGGCGCCCTGGTCAACCCGGATGTGAAGGCCCGCCTGGAGGCGGCCGCCGGGCTCGGCGAGGTCGCCCTGGAGTCGCGCGAGGTCGCGAACCCGGACTTCCCCGGCGCGGTCGTCCGCACCCCGGTCATCGTGAAGCTGGACGGCTCCAAGCCCGAGGCGCAGGCCGCGTACTTCTCCGAGTGCTTCGGCCCGGTCTCCTTCGCCGTCCGGGTCGACTCCACGGACGACGCGGTGGAGCTGCTGCGCCGCACCGTGCGGGAGAAGGGCGCGATGACCGTCGGCGCGTACACGACGTCCCCGGACGTCGAGCGGGCCGTCGAGGAGGTCTGCCTGGAGGAGTCGGCGCAGCTCTCGCTGAACCTGACCGGCGGCGTCTACGTCAACCAGACGGCGGCGTTCTCCGACTTCCACGGCTCCGGCGGCAACCCGGCGGCCAACGCGGCGCTGTGCGACGGCGCGTTCGTCGCCAACCGCTTCCGCGTCGTCGAGGTCCGCCGCCAGGCCTGACGCAGGACCCGACGCACGGCCCGGCATCCGGGCGACGTACGGGCGGCCCCTAGGCCCGGGGGCCGTCCGTGGTCCCGGCGATCTCGGCGTATCGCTGGACCCACGCGTGCATCGCTATCGCAGCCGCCGCGCCCGCGTTGATCGACCGCGTGGAGCCGAACTGGGCGATCGAGCACACCATCGCCGCGTGCTTCCGGGCCTCCTCGGTGAGGCCCGGCCCCTCCTGGCCGAACAGCAGCACACAACGGCGCGGCAGCACGGTCCGCTCCAGCGGCACCGCGCCCGGCAGGTTGTCGATCCCGATCACCGGCAGGTCCTCGGCCGCCGCCCAGGCGGTCAGCGACTCCGTGTCGGGGTGATGGCGCACATGCTGGTACCGGTCGGTGACCATCGCCCCGCGCCGGTTCCAGCGCCGCCGCCCCACGATGTGGACCTCCTTGGCCAGGAACGCGTTCGCGGTCCGCACCACCGATCCGATGTTGAAGTCGTGGCCCCAGTTCTCCACCGCCACGTGGAAGTCGTGCCGCCGGGTGTCCAGGTCGGCGACGATCGCCTCCCGCGTCCAGTAGCGGTACTCGTCGACGACGTTGCGCCGGTCGCCGCCGGCCAGCAGCTCCGGGTCGTACCGCTCGCCCCGCGGCCACGGCTCGGGGTGCGGCCCCACGCCGACCTCGGGGGCGTACCCCTCGTCGTACTGGATCGGCTCGTCGGGCCGGCTCGGCTCTTCGGGCCCGTTCGGCGCTTCGGCGGTGCTGGTGCTCACCCGACGAGGGTACGGGGGGCGCCCTCGGTCTCGGCGGGCCGCTGCCCGGGCACCGCGCCGCGGCCCAGCCGCGCAAGGGCCCGGTCCCGGCCGCCCGCCGCCCGCGCGCCCAGCCACACCAGGAACACGGTCGGCAGGAACACCGCGTCCGCCGCGATCATCGCGAGCGAGAAGAACGGCAGTCCGAGCAGCACCGCGATCCCCGCGTGCTCCAGCATCATGGCGGCCAGAAGCACGTTCTTGACCTTGCGGTTGAAGAGCGTGAAGGGGAACGCGACCTGTACCAGGACGGTGCCGTAGGTCAGCAGCATCACCATCACGCCGCCCGAGGCCAGCAGGTCGGACAGCGCGGGCCACGGAGTGAAGTAGTCCAGCTTGAGCGGGTAGTACAGGGCGGTGCCGTCCTGCCAGCGCGAGCCCTGGATCTTGTACCAGCCGGCCGTGGCGTAGATCAGACACACCTCGACCATGATCACGAGCAGCGTCGCGTTGTGCACGAGGTTCGCCAGCACGTCGAGCAGCGTGCGCGGCTCGCCCGGGCCGTACCGGCACACCATCCACCACAGCGCCTGGGCCGACCAGAGCAGCCACAGCAGCCCCAGCAGCCAGCCCTCGCCGGTGCGGCCGGAGTAGTACGTGGCGGCGAGCAGGAACCCGCCGAGCACCGTCCACAGCAGCGGCCCGACGACGTCCCCGCGCGGCAGGTCTCCGCGCCGCAGCGCGTCCTCGGCGCGGGCGGCCCGCCGGGCGTCCAGGGACCAGACCTGCGAGCAGCGGGTCAGGACCAGGTAGATCGCCATGATGTGCACGACGTTGTCGCCACCGTCACCCATGAAGACGGAGCGATTCTGCAGCGACAGCACACCGGCCATGAAGACCACGGACGTGGCGCGGGTACGCCAGCCGAGCAGCAGCAGGGCGCTGGAGAGCACGGCGAGGCCGTAGACGATCTCGAACCAGAGGCCGCTGTCGGACCACATCAGGGCCGTGAACGATCCGTTGTCGGCGATGAGCCGCCGGCCCATGTCCCAGGCCCAGGGGCCGTCCGGACCGTACAGCTCGTGGCGATGGGGCAGCTCGCGCAGCAGGAAGAGCAGCCAGGTCAGCGAGAAGCCGATGCGGACGACCGCGGTCTGGTACGGGCCGAGGGCGGTGCTCGTGACGCGCTGGACGGCGCGCGCGAGGCGCCGGTCGAGCGGCTGAGCGGGCTTGGCAGGCTGGGCCGGCTCGACGGACCGGACGTTCTCGACGGGCTGGTCGCCGGTCACCGCGCTGCCTCCGTACGGTCGTCGCGCGCGCCCCGGGGCAGGTCGGCGGCGGTCACCGTCCACCACGGCAGGGTGCGGTGCACGATGTCCTTGGAGTTCTTCTCAGCACTCCACGGCGGGGCCGCGACCCAGCGGGTCTCGGAGCGGACCTGGATCCGCTCGACCCGGCCGCCGACCCGGTCCTCGCCGAGGCGGAGCATCACCATGCGACGGACGTAGCGCTCGGAGAGCTCACCGCGCATGCCGTTCGGCTCGTTGTCGGCGTTGTGCGAGTTCACAAAGAAGTCCCAGCCCCGGCGGAGCTCGTTCTGGAACGCGTGGCTGGGCAGCGGGTTGCCTCGGATCTGCTCGGCGTCCTGCGCGGAGAGGTCGATCCAGTCGGTGGTCCGCCGGTCGCCGTCCCGCGAGACGACGACGGCGCGGACCTGGACGGCGATGTTCTGCTGCAGCGGATTGGGAGCGAAGAGCTTCCAGTTCTGCTCGAACTCGGGGTAGATCCATTCGTCCACCGCCGCGCCGTTCTGCTTCGTCAGCGTGTTGGACGGCGCGACGTGCAGGAAGACCATGGCCAGATGGACGCAGGCCAGGACCGCGATCACGGCCAGGGCCACGGCGGCCACGACCTGGCCGGGCAGGGACAGGCCGGCTATGCCACCGGGCGCGGACGGTTCCGCCGGGCCCTCACCGGGCGCGGGAGGCGGCCCGGCGCGCCCGGCGCGCACGCCCTCCTCGTCGTACGAGTCCATCCCGCCCCGATCCCGTTCGGCAGCACGATTCGGCTGCCCGTTCGGCCCCGTCAGTTATCCACAGGGTTGACACCTTACGGGCCGCCGACCCACCATTGAAGTCATTCAACCGAACGATCGGTCGGTAGGGGGTCCGATGACCGCAGGGACGTCAGCGACAGCAGTGACAGTGGACGACGCCGCCCACGAGGCGGTGTTCGACGCCGCGGTCGCGGCAGACGAGCGCATCGAGCCGCGGGACTGGATGCCGGACGCCTACCGCGCCTCGCTGGTCCGCCAGATCGCGCAGCACGCCCACTCCGAGATCATCGGCATGCAGCCCGAGGCCAACTGGATCACCCGCGCCCCCTCGCTGCGGCGCAAGGCGATCCTCATGGCCAAGGTGCAGGACGAGGCGGGCCACGGCCTGTACCTCTACAGCGCCGCCGAGACCCTCGGAACCAGCCGGGACGAACTGCTCGACAAGCTCCACTCCGGCCGCCAGAAGTACTCCTCGATCTTCAACTACCCCACGCTGACCTGGGCCGACGTCGGCGCCATCGGCTGGCTCGTGGACGGCGCCGCGATCACCAACCAGGTCCCGCTGTGCCGCTGCTCGTACGGTCCGTACGCACGCGCCATGGTCCGGGTCTGCAAGGAGGAGTCCTTCCACCAGCGCCAGGGCTACGAGGCACTGCTCGCCCTGTCGAAGGGCACCGACGAGCAGCACGCCATGGCGCAGGACGCGGTGGACCGCTGGTGGTGGCCCTCGCTCATGATGTTCGGCCCGCCGGACGACGAGTCGGCCCACTCCGCCCAGTCGATGGCCTGGAAGATCAAGCGCCACTCGAACGACGAGCTGCGCCAGCGCTTCGTCGACATCGCCGTCCCGCAGGCCGAGGCCCTCGGCCTGAGCCTCCCCGACCCGGACCTCCGGTGGAACGAGGAGCGCGGGCACTACGACTTCGGGGCGATCGACTGGACGGAGTTCTGGGAGGTCCTGAAGGGCAACGGCCCCTGCAACGAGCAGCGGCTGAGCAAGCGGCGCCAGGCCCACGAGGACGGCGCCTGGGTCAGGGAAGCAGCGGCGGCGTACGCCGGGAAGCACGAGAAGCACGGGAACCACGGGGAGGCGCAGGGATGAGCACCGACGGATGGCCGCTGTGGGAGGTGTTCGTGCGCTCGCGCCGCGGACTGTCCCACACCCACGCGGGCAGCCTGCACGCGCCGGACGCCGAGATGGCCCTGCGCAACGCCCGCGACCTGTACACCCGGCGCAACGAGGGCGTCTCGATCTGGGTGGTCCCGTCCGCCTCGATCACCGCGTCCTCGCCCGACGAGAAGGACCCGTTCTTCGAGCCGTCGGCCGACAAGCCCTACCGCCACCCGACCTTCTACGAGATCCCTGAGGGGGTGAAGCACCTGTGACCGCCCACACCGACACCGCCGGCACCACCGAAACCGCCGTGTCCGCCGCACCCGCCGCCGTGCCCGTCGCGGCCGTGCTCGCCCTCGGCGACGACGCCCTCGTGCTCTCCCACCGGCTGGGGGAGTGGGCGGGCAGCGCCCCGGTCCTGGAGGAGGAGGTCGCCCTCGCGAACATCGCGCTCGACCTGCTCGGCCAGGCCCGCGTCCTGCTCTCCATGGCCGGCGACGAGGACGAACTGGCGTACCTCCGCGAGGAGCGTGCCTTCCGCAACGCACAGCTGGTCGAGCAGCCCAACGGCGACTTCGCGCACACCATCGCCCGCCAGCTGTACTTCTCCACCTACCAGCGCCTGCTGTACGCACAGCTGGCCGCCTCCGACAGCCCGCTGGCCGGCCTCGCCGCCAAGGCCGTCAAGGAGGTCGCGTACCACCAGGACCACGCCGAGCACTGGACGCTCCGGCTCGGCGACGGCACCACCGAGAGCCACGAGCGGATGCAGCGCGCCTGCGACGCGCTGTGGAAGTACACCGGCGAGCTGTTCCAGCCGGTCGACGGCCTGGACCTGGACCGGGAGGCGATGGAGGCCGCCTGGCTGGACTCCGTCACCGCCGTGCTGCGCCGCGCGACGCTGACCGTTCCCGAAGGCCCCCGCACCGGCGCGTGGAGCGCGGGCGCGGGCCGCCAGGGCCTGCACACCGAACCGTTCGGCCGGATGCTCGCCGAGATGCAGCACCTGCATCGCAGCCACCCGGGGGCGTCGTGGTGACCATGACGGCCCTCGAGGAGGAACTGAGCCGGATCGCCGGCGCCGTTCCCGACCCCGAGCTGCCGGTACTGACCCTGGAGGAGCTCGGCGTCCTGCGCGGCGTGCACTACCTCGCGCCCGGCAAGGTCGAGGTCGAGCTCACCCCCACGTACACCGGCTGCCCGGCGATCGAGGCGATGTCCTCGGACATCGAGCAGGCCCTGCACGCGCACGGCGTCCCCGAGGTCTCCGTGGTGACCGTCCTCTCCCCCGCCTGGTCGACGGACGACATCAGCGAGGAGGGCAGGCGCAAGCTCGCCGAATTCGGCATAGCCCCGCCGCGCCCGCAGACGGCGACGGCCGGCGGACCCGTTCCGCTGACGCTCGCGATCCGCTGCCCGAACTGCGGCTCGACCGACACCGAGCTGCTCAGCCGGTTCTCCTCCACCGCGTGCAAGGCACTGCGCCGCTGCGCGGCCTGCCGCGAACCGTTCGACCACTTCAAGGAGCTGTAGATGCTGACCTCAGGTGCCGGCCGGGCCGGATTCCGTCCGCTCCGGGTGAGCGCGGTCGAGCAGCTCACGGACGACGCGGTGGCCGTCACCTTCGCCGTCCCGCCCGAGCTGCACGACACCTACCGGCACACCCCCGGCCAGCACCTCGCCCTGCGCCGCACCGCGCAGAACGGCGAGGAGATCCGGCGCACGTACTCCATCTGCGCCCCGGCCGTACCGGCCGGCGAGGCCCCGGTGCTGCGGGTGGGCATCCGGCTCGTGGACGGCGGCGAGTTCTCCACGTACGCGCTGAAGGAACTGACCGTGGGCGACACGGTCGAGGTCATGGAGCCGATGGGCCGCTTCGTCCTCGAACCGCGGCCCGGACACTTCGCGGCCGTCGTCGGCGGCAGCGGCATCACCCCCGTGCTCTCCATGGCGGCCACCCTGCTCGCCCGGGAGCCCGAGGCCCGGTTCTGCCTGATACGCAGCGACCGCACCGCCGCCTCCACGATGTTCCTGGACGAGGTCGCGGACCTGAAGGACCGCTTCCCCGACCGGTTCCAGCTGGTCACCGCGCTGTCCCGGGAGGAGCAGCAGGCCGGCCTGCCGTCCGGTCGACTCGACGAGGAGCGGCTCGCGACCCTGCTGCCCGCGCTGCTGCCGGTCGGCGAGATCGACGGCTGGTTCCTGTGCGGCCCGTTCGGCCTGGTCCAGGGCGCGGAGCGGGCGCTGCGCGGACTCGGCGTCCAGCGCGGCCGGATCCACCAGGAAATCTTCCACGTCGACGACGGCTCGGCGCCCGCACCCACCCCGGCGGCCGGCACCCCCGTGCACGCGACGCTGACCGCCACGCTGCACGGCCGGTCCGGCAACTGGCCGGTCCAGGAGGGCGAGACGCTCCTGGAGACGGTGCTGCGGGCCCGCGCCGACGCCCCGTACGCCTGCAAGGGCGGGGTGTGCGGCACGTGCCGGGCGTTCCTGGTGCAGGGCGAGGTACGGATGGACCGCAACTTCGCGCTGGAGCCCGAGGAGACCGACGCCGGTTATGTACTGGCCTGCCAGTCCCATCCGGCCACGGCCGAAGTGGAGTTGGACTTCGACCGCTGACGCGCGGCCATTCCCTTCCCCTAGAACCTGTTCTATCTTGACGCTCCGTCAGGGCAGTGACAGGAGGGCAGGGCTGTGGACTTCACCTTCACCGAGGAGCAGCAGGCGGCCGTCGAGGCGGCCCGGGGCGTCTTCACGGACGTCACACCCGACCGGGTGCCGAGCCCGGCCCTCACGCCGGGCGCGGTGTCCGACGAGTTCGACCGGCCGCTCTGGGCCGGCCTCGCCGACACCGACCTGCTCGGCCTCGTCCTCGACCCGCGGCACGGCGGCGCCGGACTGGACGTGCTCGCGCTCTGCCTCGTCCTGCGGGAGTCCGCGCGCGTCCTGGCCCGCGTACCCCTGCTGGAACACTCCGCCGTCGCCATGGCCATCGACCGGTACGGCAGCCCCGCGCTCGCCGCCGAACTCCTTCCCCGCGCCGGCCGCGGCGAACTCGTCCTCACCTGCGGCTCCCAGGGCCGCACCGGCCACGACCCCGCCGAACTCGCCGTCACCGCCCGCCGCGACGGCGACGGCGACAGCGCCGCCTGGATCCTCGACGGACTGCACTCCGCCGTCCCCTGGGCCCACTCCGCCGACCTGCTCGCCCTACCCGCGCACACCCCCGACGGCCGCGCCGTCCTCGCCCTCGTCCCCCGCGACCAGGACGGGCTCACCCTCGCCGAGCAGTACTCCACCAACGGCGAACTGCTCGCCGAGGCACGCCTCGACGCGGTACGGCTCGACGGCGACCGGGTCATCGACGCCGACGGCGCCTGGGAATGGCTCCGGGGCGTCCTCGCCACCGGAACCTGCGCGCTCGCCCTCGGCCTCGGCGAGAGCGTGCTCGCGATGACCAGCCAGTACACCGGGAAGCGGGAACAGTTCGGCCACCCCGTGGCCACCTTCCAGGCCGTCGCCGTGCAGGCCGCCGACCGCTACATCGACCTGCGCGCCATGGAGGTCACCCTGTGGCAGGCGGCCTGGCGGATCAGCACCGGGGCGGGCGGAGCACTGCCCGTCGACGGAGACATCGCGGTGGCGAAGATCTGGGCCTCGGAAGGCGTCCGCCGGGTCGTGCAGACCGCGCAGCACCTCCACGGCGGCTTCGGCGCGGACACGGACTACCCGCTGCACCGCTTCCACGCCTGGGCCAAGCACCTGGAGCTGTCGCTCGGCCCCGCCGCGGCGCACGAGCAGACCCTGGGCGACCTGCTGGCCGCACACCCCCTCGGCTGAGCCGCAGGAGCCGGAAGCCGGGCAGTCGCGGCCGTCAGAGGACGTACGCGGCGCCGCCGGCGTCGCTGACCATGGGACGGTTCGCGCCGTCCCAGGCGAGCATGCCGCCGTCGACGTTCACCGCGTCGATGCCCTGCTGCACGAGGTACTGGGTGACCTGCGCCGAGCGGCCGCCGACCCGGCACATCACATAGGCGCGACGTCCTTCGGCCACCGCCTCGGTCACCTCGCCGAACCGCGCCACGAAGTCGCTCATCGGCACGTGCAGCGCGCCCTCGACATGACCGGCCGCCCACTCGTCGTCCTCACGGACGTCGACCACCAGGGCGTCCGCCGGCACGGAGGCGACGTCCACCGAGGGCAGCGGGGCGAAGTTCATGGGTCAGGCCTTCTCTCGTCGGTACGGGTACGGAAAACCTACTGCACCGGCGGGGTCAGCGCGGAAAGCTCCACCTCGCGCTCCGCGACCTGCGCGAGCAGCTGCTCGGCGATCTCCTCCAGGAGCCGGTCCGGGTCGTCCGGGGCCATCTTGAGCATCGCGCCGATGGCGCTCTCCTCCAGTTCCCGGGCGACCACGGTCAGCAGCTCCTTGCGCCGGGCCAGCCAGTCGAGGCGCGCGTACAGCTCCTCGCTCTCGCTCGGCCGCTCGCTCTCCGTCACGGGCCCTGCGGCCCATTCCTCCGACAGCTCGCGCAGCAGCGCCACGTCACCGCGCCCGTAGGCGGCGTTGACCCGCGTGATGAACTCCTCGCGCCGGACCCGTTCCGTCTCGTCCCGGGCAAGGTCGGGGTGCACCTGCCTGGCGAGCTCGCGGTACAGCTTCCGGGCCTCCTCGCTGGGCCGGACGCGCTTCGGCGGCTGCACGGGCCGGCCGGTCAGCATCGCGGCGGCCTCGGGGGACAGCCCGTCGGAGTCGAGCCAGTCGTGGAAGAGCTCGTCGACGCCGGGCATCGGCATCACGGCCGCCCGCGCCTCCCGGGCCCTGCGCAGGTCCTCCGGGTCGCCGCTCCGGGCGGCCCGGGCCTCGGCGATCAGCGCATCCAGCTCGTCGAGCCGCGCGTACATCGGGCCGAGCTTCTGGTGGTGCAGCCGGGAGAAGTTCTCGACCTCGACGCGGAAGGTCTCGACCGCGATCTCGAACTCGATGAGCGCCTGCTCGGCGGCGCGCACGGCCCGCTCCAGCCTGGCCTCGGGCCGTTCCTCGTTCACGTCGCTCACGTCCACGCCGTCGCTCCGACTCGTCACCCACCCAGCCTACGGGCGATCCGGGGAGGGGGGCTCCCCCCTCCCTCCCCCCGCCCCCTCCCCCTGCCCTCCCGCCCCCGGTCGGCTAAACGCCCAGTTCGGCCGCTATGCGGCCGTTGCGGACAGCCGTCAGGAGGTCGGCGTGGTCGGCCTCCGTGCGGTCGGCATAGGCGACCGCGAAGGAGGCCACGGCCTCGTCGAGCTCCTCGCTCTTTCCGCAGTAGCCGGCGAGCAGCCGCGGGTCGACGCTGTGCGCGTGCGCCCGGGCCAGCAGCGCGCCGGTCATGCGGCCGTAGTCGTCGACCTGGTCCGCGGCGAGCGCGGCCGGATCGACGCTGCCCTTCCGGTTCCGGAACTGCCGGACCTGGTACGGCCGGCCCTCCACGGTCGTCCAGCCGAGCAGGATGTCGCTGACCACCTGCATCCGCTTCTGCCCCAGCACCACGCGCCGTCCCTCGTGGCCGGCGTCGGTGACGGCGAACCCGGCGGCGGGCAGGTACGGCAGCAGCGCCGACGGCCGGGCCTCCTTCACCTGGAGCACGAGCGGCTCGCCCCGGTGGTCGAGGAGCAGCACCACGTACGAGCGGGTGCCGACGCTGCCGGTGCCGACGACACGGAACGCCACGTCGTGTATCGCGTACCGGGCGAGCAGCGGCAGTCGGTCCTCCGAGACGGTGCCGAGGTACTCGCCGAGCGAGGCGGCGACGGCGGACGCCTCCTCGTCGGAGACCCGGCGCAGCACGGGCGGGGCGTCGACGAAGCGGCGGCCCTTCGTGCCGTCGGCGTCCGTGACGGCCTCGGTCGACTTGGCGGCGAACCGGGCGCTGGTGTTGTTGCGGGCCTTCTCCGAGACCCGTTCCAGGGTGCCGAGCAGGTCCCGGGCGTCGGTGTGGGAGACGAGTTCCTCGTCCGCGATGGCGTTCCAGGCGTCCAGGGCGGGCAGCTTGGCCAGCAGCCGCATCGTCCTCCGGTACGCGCCGACGGTGTCGAACGCGGCGGCGCGGCAGGTGTCCTCGTCGGCGCCGGCCACCCGTCCGGCGAGGACGAGGGAGGCGGCGAGCCGCTTCACGTCCCACTCCCAGGGCCCGACGACGGTCTCGTCGAAGTCGTTGAGGTCGATGACGAGCCGGCCGCGGGCGTCGCCGTAGAGCCCGAAGTTCGCGGCGTGCGCGTCGCCGCATATCTGCGCGGGGACACCGGTGACGGGCGAGCCGGCGAGGTCGTGGCCCATCAGCCCGGCGGCGCCGCGCAGGAACGCGAACGGGGTGGCGGCCATCCGGCCGACGCGTATCGGCGCGAGTTCGGGGACCCGGCCGCGGCTCGACTCCTCGACGGCCCGCACGGCGTCCGGCCGGTCGTCGGCGAGGACCAGCGCGTCGTGCGTGGAGCGCGGTACGCGCTCGCGCAGCCGCTTGCCGCGCTCCTTGGGGGAGTCGCCCGCTCCCGCCGCCGCGTCGTCCCGCCGCGCGAAGCCGGGGACGACGGGAACGCGCCCGCCTCCCGCGGCACTTCGCTGCTCCGGCACCGCCGCCCGGATCTCGCCCATGGGACGCCCTCCCCGCTCTCGTACAGGTCGCGCGAAGACGCCGCGCAACATCAACTGCCCAGACCGTACCGGCGGTGTCGATCACCCGTCTCCCCCTGTGGACAGCGGGTCCGTTGGGGACATCTCCGTCACTCACACGGCGACGGTCTCCTCCATCTCCTCCTCCGCCTCGGCGGCCGACGGGGGCGCCGAGGCGGCGGCCGGAGCGGCGTCGACGGTCGGGACGACAGCCGGGACTGCGGCTCGGGTGCGACGGGCGACCTCGGCCCGGCCCGCGACGGCCATGACCGCCACACCGACGAGCAGCCAGGCGGCGAGGACGGCCACGTTCCGGCCGAGCCCCTGCCCGTCGAAGTACACGTGGCCGCGCAGGCCCTCGACGAATCCGGCGCCGTTCCAAAAGGCGTGCAGCGAGCCGAAGAAGCCGGGCTGCAGTTCGGGCCGGTAGATCCCGCCGGAGCTGGTGAAGTTGAGCATCACGAACAGCACCATCACGCCGAGCGTCGTCCATCGCTTCAGGAAGGTGTGCAGTCCGACGCCGATGAACAGGATGCCGGCCGCGTACAGCCAGGAGATCGCCCACAGTCCGGCGAGGCCCTGGTCGACGAGGTGGAACACGGGCCCGGCGAAGGCCGCTCCGATCAGGCTGACGACGAGGGACATGCCGGCGGCCAGCAGGGCCCTGATCCTCAGCGGCAGGACGGCGCCGGCGCCGCCGATCACGGCGACGGAGGCGTACGAGCCGATGCTCACCGCGACCAGCAGGAAGAAGATGCCCTGGCCGGTGGGGTCGCCTTCGGAGACGGGGGCGACGTCGGTCACCTTCAGTGGTTCGCCCTGGCCGGCGGCGACCTTGGTGAACACCTTCTCCACGGCCATCGCGCTGGTGTCGGAGGAGGCCGAGGCGACCAGCAGCTCGGGGCGGTCCCCGGGTATGTAGGCGCCGAAGCTGGTCCGGTCCCGCAGTGCGTCGACCGCCCGGTCGCGGTCCGGGACGGTCCGTACGTCGAGGGCGCCGGCGCCCTTGTCGTGCAGGGTCTGGGCGAGGACCTGGGCGCTGGGGCCGGAGCCGACGACGTCGACGCGCAGGTCGTGCGGCTGGGGGGCGTGGAAGGCGCCGAGGTAGGCCAGGCCCATGCCGACGCACATCAGCAGCGGGGTGATCAGGTGTCCGAGCACGTGCCGCAGTGCCCCGGCGGTGCCGGGCGCGCCGGGCGTTGCGGATGCCGTTGGTGTCCCTGCGGGCATGGGGAGGACCTCCACGAGGATCGATGGTTGGCTTTTACAACCGAATAACCGTTGCACTATACACTCAAAATGTTGTGTTATACAACTGAACGCGGAGCCCGCCCCGCCCCTGCCCGGAAGCGGCGGGCGGGGTACAACGGGCGAGGTAGAAGTAATAGAGGGACAGCCGCAGACAGAAGGAGCGCACCATGCCAGGCGCGCGCGACGCATCCGTCGACATCATCCAGCGTGAGCTGACGGCGTTCGCCCGCCGCGCCCGCGCGGCCGCCGCGCGGGTCCACCCGGAGCTGTCGCTCGTCTCCTACACGCTGCTCTCCCACATCGAGGACCAGCAGGGCTGCCGGGCGACGGACCTCGCCGCGCACTACCTCCTGGACAAGTCCACCGTCAGCCGCCAGATCGCCGCCCTGGAGAAGATGGGCCTGGTCGAGCGCCGCCCCGACCCGGACGACCACCGTGTGCAGGTCCTGCACCCCACCGAAGCGGGCAGCGCGATGCTCGCCGCCGCGCAGGCCAGCCGCCTGGCCGCCTACCAGGAACGGCTCAAGGACTGGTCCTCCGACGACCTCGACCGTTTCGCCGCCCTGCTGCTCCGCTACAACGCCGCCGGTACCGCCGGCCTCCCCACCCCCGGCGGCCCCTCCACCCGCTGAAGCCCGGGCGAAGCAACCGGCTCGGCCCCCGCGGGCCGCCGCCGCGGAGCACCGCGTCCCGTGCGCTTCCTCAGAGCACCGCGTCCCGTGCCCTTCCTCAGAGCCCCGCGTCCCGCGCGAGCAGCGCAGCCTGCACCCGGTTCTCGCAGTCGAGTTTGGCCAGGATGCGGCTCACGTACGTCTTCACGGTGCCCTCGCTCATGTGCAGCCGTCTGCCCGCGTCCGCGTTGGACAGGCCCTCGCCGAGGAGCGCGAGCACCGCCCGCTCCCGGTCGCTCAGCCCGGCGACCCGCCCCCGCGCCTCCTCGGCCCGTGCCGCCTCCCGCCCGGACGCCAGCCGGTCCACGACGTGCCGGGTCGCCGCCGGCGAGAGGTACGCGTCCCCCGCCGCCGTCGCCCGCACGGCGCGGATCAGCTCGGCCGGCGCGGTGTCCTTCAGCAGGAAACCGACGCTGCCGTGCTCCAGCGCCCGCAGCACGTTCTCCCGCTCGCCGAACGTCGTCAGCACGATGACCCGCGCCGCCGGCACCGCCCGCCGCAGCTCCGGCAGCGCCGCGAGCCCGTCGAGGACCGGCATCTGGATGTCGAGGAGCACCACGTCCGCCGCGTGCGTCCGGGCCGCCTCGACCGCCTCCCGGCCGTTCGCCGCCTCCGCGACGACCTCGATCTCCGGGTCGGAGGTGAGGATCATCCGGATCCCGGCCCTGATCAGCGGCTCGTCGTCGGCGACCACCACCCTGATGCGGCGCGCTGTCACGGCCACCCCCTTCCCCCGTCCCGGCTAGCGCCTGACGTCGTACGCCTTCTTCTCGATCAGCTTGCCGTCCTTGAAGCAGAACCGGAAAACCGGCTCCGTCTCGACGGTGATGTCGTCCGGGACGTCCGAGGACATCAGCACCAGGCATTGGGACCCCTCCGGCTCCGCCGGCCCCTTGCCGTGCAGCCCCGAGGTGGCGACCGAGTCGCCGCTGGGCAGCTGGTTCCGGACGTCCTGCTCGGCCGTGCCGACCGTGATCGCCTCGTACTGCTGCGGGTCGATCATCGCCTTGTCCACCGCGCTCATCAGGAAGAAGATCCCGAAGCCTCCCGCGATCACCAGCAGCACCAGCGCCGCGGCGGCTATGCCGCAGCCCAGCGCCACGCCGCCCGTCCTGCTCCTGGGGGTCCCACCCTCGCGCAGTGCCATCGTCAGCTCCCGTTCCGTGAGGCTCAGGTCGGACAGCGGGTCCGCCTGCCAGTTCATGACGGGATCACCTTCGCGCGGCGGGAGGCTCGTCGACTGCTGCCGGAAGTCGTCGGCGGCATCGACCAAAGGCGCGGCTTCCACCGCCCCGTACGGCAGCACCCCGGCGACCCTGAACCCGCCGCCGTCCACCGGCCCGGCGTGCACCATTCCGCCGACCAGCCGGGCCCGCTCGTGCAGCCCCGTCAGCCCCTGCCCGCCGCTCACCACGTCCCCGGCGGGCCCCGCGGGGGGCCCGTTGACGATCTCGACGACGAAGGCGTCGGGCTCGTGGCGGAGTTCCACGCCGATCGGCGCACCCGGCGCGTGCTTGTACGCGTTGGTCAGCGCCTCCTGCACGATCCGGTACGCCGCGTGGTCGGCCGCCGCCATCAGCGGCGGGCCCTCCCCGGCCCGCCGCAGCTCCACTTCCTTCCCGGCGGCCCGCCCGGCCTCCACCAGCGCCTCGATGCCGGCCGTCCCCCGCCGGGACTCGTCCACGGCGCCGGTGCCCGCCGGCCCGGGCGCCACGGGCGCCTCGGTCCCGTCGCGCAGGATGCCGACGACCTGGCGCAGTTCGTGCATGGCCGCCACCGACGCGTTGCGCAGCACGCCGACCGCCTCGCGCTGGCGGCCGGTCAGCTCGGGGTCCACCTCCAGCGCGCCGGTGTGCACGGAGATCAGCGCCAGTTGGTGGCCGAGGCTGTCGTGCATGTCCTGCGCGATCCGCTGCCGTTCCCGCAGCCGGGCCTGCAGCGCGACCATCGACCGTTCCCGCAGCAGCCGGCTGTTGCGGTCCTGCAGGGCGTGCAGCAGCGTCCGCCGCTGGATCCAGTACCGGTGGGCGAGGCCCGGGACGACGGTCGTCGCGAGGAAGTAGAGGGTGGACACGAACGCCAGCCGCAGCGCGGCCTGCCAGTCCCAGGTGTTCAGCAGCGTCGTGCCGACGTAGAGCACGTACGAGGCCGTGAACGCGGCAAGCGCCCGCCCCGCCTCGCCGATGTGCCGTCCCGCCGACCAGCCGACCAGCATGAGAAGGACCACGTACCCGGGCAGCAGCGGCCCGAGGCATCCGGTGACGACCAGGACGGAGGCGGGGAACCGGCGGCGCAGCAGGGACAGGACCGTGGCGCTCGCCGCGACCGCGGCGGGCCGCCAGCCGTCCCCGCCGAGTATCTCCTCGGTGCCGGCAGCGAGCACGGCCATGAGCAGCGCCAGCACCGCCTCGCCCGCGGTCCGCCGCCGGGTCCACGGCTCCGGGCCCACGAGCCACCGCCATGCGGCGCCCGCCCCGCCCCTGATCTTCGATGACGCTTCCACGCCCGCACGATAGGCAGCGGCCCGTACCGGACGCGTCCCACTTTCGTCCCGCTCCGGCGCGACGAAGGTCGCTCATCTCACAGCACGCACAAACGCGGAAGCCCCGTAGGTCTTCCGACCTACGGGGCTTCCGTCTGGTGCGCGAGGGGGGAGTTGAACCCCCACGCCCTTGCGGGCACTGGAACCTGAATCCAGCGCGTCTGCCTATTCCGCCACCCGCGCATTGGGTGTGTCTCCTGGGCTTCCGGGTTTTTCCGGCCGGTCTCCCTGGCGACATCTGAAGATTAGCACGTCGCAGACCGTGGATTCACATCCGTTTGTTTGGACTCGGTCTCCGGCGAACAGGACCAGGCTCAGGAGGGGCTGCGGGACACTGTCCTGAGGCCGCCTCTACGATCCGTGTGAGAGGTGACACTCGTCCACAGGGCAGAGAAGGGGAACCAGCCGATTTCCCGACGCGTGGATACGATCAGTAAGCAGTACCAGGACGGCAACGACGGAGGAGGTGCCCCATGGGAGTCCTGAAGCGTTTCGAGCAGCGACTCGAAGGTCTGGTCAACGGCACCTTCGCCAAGGTGTTCAAGTCCGAGGTCCAGCCCGTCGAGATCGCCGGCGCCCTCCAGCGCGAGTGCGACAACAACGCGACGATCTGGAACCGCGAGCGGACGGTCGTCCCCAACGACTTCATCGTGGAACTGAGCACGCCGGACTACGAGCGGCTCAGCCCGTACTCCGGCCAGCTCGGCGACGAGCTCTCCGGCCTGGTCCGCGACTACGCCAAGCAGCAGCGGTACACCTTCATGGGCCCCATCAAGGTCCACCTGGAGAAGGCCGACGACCTGGACACCGGCCTGTACCGGGTGCGCAGCCGTACCCTGGCGTCGAGTGCGTCACAGCAGCAGCCGCAGGGCGGACCGGGCCAGGGCCAGGCCCCGCTCGGCGGCCAGCAGCAGGCTCGCGGCGGCTACGGCTACCCGCCGGCCGGCGCGCCTCCGATGCCTGCCGGTCCGCCGCCGGGCGCCCGCCCGGCGCCCGGCGGGCCCGGCGCGGGCCGGCCCGCGGCCGGTCCCGGACCGCTGCCCGGCGCACAGGTACGACGCTGGATCGAGATCAACGGCACCCGCCATCAGATCTCCCGCCCGACGCTGGTGCTGGGCCGCAGCACCGACGCCGACGTGCGGATCGACGACCCCGGCGTCTCGCGCCGGCACTGTGAGATCCGGACCGGAACGCCCTCGACGATCCAGGATCTCGGGTCTACCAACGGCATCGTGGTAGACGGGCAGCACACCACCCGCGCTACGCTCCGCGACGGCTCGCGGATCGTCGTGGGCAGCACCACCATCGTTTACCGGCAAGCCGAAGGGTGAAGCGGGGGCAATGTCAGAGCTGACCCTCACGGTCATGCGGCTGGGTTTCCTGGCCGTTCTGTGGCTGTTCGTGATCGTGGCCGTGCAGGTCATCCGCAGCGACCTGTTCGGCACGCGTGTCACGCAGCGCGGCTCCCGCAGGGAGAACGCGCGGCCGCAGCAGGCCGCCCGCCAGTCCGCGCCGCCGCAGCAGCGCGGCCAGCAGGCCGGCGGCCGCCAGCGCCGTGGCGCCCCCACGAAGCTGGTCGTGTCCGAGGGCACGCTCACCGGCACCACCGTCGCGCTGCAGGGCCAGACCATCACCCTGGGCCGTGCGCACGACTCCACGATCGTGCTGGACGACGACTACGCCTCCAGCAGGCACGCCAGGATCTACCCGGACCGGGACGGTCAGTGGATCGTCGAGGATCTCGGGTCCACCAACGGCACGTATCTCGACCGGACCCGCCTCACCACCCCCACACCGATTCCGCTGGGCGCGCCGATCCGCATCGGCAAGACCGTCATCGAGCTGCGGAAGTAGTGCTACATCATGAATAGGCGCGAGCGGAGCGAGCGGGACGGGCTCCCGACCGGAGGGTGGGCAGTGTGGCTCGAGACCGGCTGTACCCCGAGGCAGCATCGACAGGGCAGGTCGGCATGACACTGTCACTGCGCTTCGCCGCGGGCTCGCACAAGGGCATGATCCGCGAGGGCAACGAGGACTCCGGCTACGCCGGGCCCCGGCTGCTCGCCATCGCCGACGGCATGGGTGGCCAGGCCGCCGGTGAGGTCGCCTCCTCGGAGGTGATCTCGACGCTCGTCCAGCTCGACGACGACGTCCCCGGCTCCGACCCCCTGACCTCGCTCGGCACCGCCGTGCAGCGGGCCAACGACCAGCTGCGCATGATGGTCGAGGAGGACCCGCAGCTGGAGGGCATGGGCACCACGCTCACCGCCCTGCTGTGGACCGGTCAGCGCCTCGGCCTCGTGCACGTCGGCGACTCCCGCGCGTACCTGCTGCGCGACGGTGTGCTGACGCAGATCACGCAGGACCACACCTGGGTGCAGCGGCTCGTCGACGAGGGCCGCATCACCGAGGAGGAGGCCACCACCCACCCGCAGAGGTCGCTCCTCATGCGGGCGCTGGGCAGTGGCGACCACGTCGAGCCCGATCTCTCGATCCGCGAGGTCCGTGCCGGCGACCGGTACCTGATCTGCTCCGACGGCCTGTCCGGCGTGGTGTCCCACCAGACCCTGGAGGACACCCTCGCCAGCTACCAGGGCCCGCAGGAGACCGTGCAGGAGCTGATCCAGCTCGCGCTGCGTGGCGGCGGCCCGGACAACATCACCTGCATCGTCGCCGACGTCCTCGACACCGACTCCGGCGACACCCTCGCCGGCCGGCTGAGCGACACCCCGGTCGTCGTGGGCGCGGTCGCGGAGAACCAGGCGCCGCTCGGCGACGGCGGGGCCATGCAGACCCCGGCCGGCCGTGCGTCCAGCCTCGGCCGTCCGCCGCAGGTCCAGCCGCCCGCCGGGGGCTTCGGCCCGCCCGGCAGCGGCGACGACCACGGCTACGGCGGCATGCCGCCGCAGGGCTCGTTCGGCGCCTACACGGACGACGACTTCGCCAAGCCGCGCACCGGCCGGAAGTGGCTCAAGCGCTCGTTCTTCCTCATCCTGGCCGTCGGCGTCGTCGGCGGCGCCCTGTACGGCGGCCACCGCTGGACGCAGACGCAGTACTACGTCGGCTCCAAGGACGAGCACGTGGCGCTGTACCGCGGCATCAGCCAGGACCTGGCGTGGGTGAAACTCTCGGACGTCGAGAAGGACCACCCCGAGATCGAACTCAAGTACCTGCCGCAGTACCAGCGCAAGCAGGTCGAGGAGACCATCGCGGGCGGCAGCCTCGGCAAGGCGCAGGCCAAGATCGAGCAGCTGGCGACGCAGGCCTCGGCGTGCAAGAAGCAGGAACAGCGCAAGGCGGCCGCCGACGCGGCGACCGACAAGGCGACCACCCCGCCGCCCTCCGACGGCACCACCCCCGCAACCAAGCCCACCACAGCAGCTCCCTCCCCGGGCCCCACCCTCTCGGAGGAGGAGCAGAAGCTGGCCTCGAACTGCGGCAAGCAGTAAGCGCCCGTAGGGGGGCCTTTCACCACCATGAGCGTTGTCACCAACACGACCACCATCGGCGCCATCGAGGCGCCGAGCCGCCGCAACACCGAGCTGTGGCTGCTCGGCTTCGCCGTCGCCATCCCGGTGTTCGCCTACCTCAACGTCGGCCTGGCCATCGACGGCAAGATGCCGCCGGGCATGCTCGGCTACGGAGCGGGGCTGGCCCTGCTGGCGGGTGTGGCCCATCTCGTGGTGCGCAAGTTCGCCCCGTACGCGGACCCGCTGCTGCTGCCGCTCGCGACGCTGCTGAACGGCCTGGGCCTGGTGCTGATCTGGCGCCTGGACCAGTCGCCGCGCATCATCGCCCGGTACGACACGTTCACGCCGGACGCGCCCAAGCAGATGATGTACTCGGCGATCGGCGTCGCGATGTTCGTGGGCGTGATGCTGCTGCTGAAGGACCACCGTGTCCTGCAGCGCTACACGTACATCTCCATGGCGGCGGCCCTGGTCCTGCTGCTGCTGCCGCTCGTGCCGGGCCTGGGCGCCGACGTCTTCGGCGCCAAGATCTGGATCAACATCGGCGGCTTCTCCATTCAGCCCGGTGAGTTCGCCAAACTCGTCCTGGCCGTGTTCTTCTCCGGCTATCTCATGGTGAAACGGGACGCGCTGGCGCTGGCCAGCCGCCGCTTCATGGGCCTCTACCTGCCGCGCGGCCGCGACCTCGGTCCGATCCTGACCATCTGGGCCGTCAGCCTGCTGATCCTGGTCTTCGAGAACGACCTCGGAACCTCGCTGCTGTTCTTCGGCATGTTCGTGATCATGCTGTACGTGGCCACCGAGCGGACCAGCTGGGTCGTCATGGGTCTGCTGATGTCCACCGCGGGCGCGGTCGTCGTCGGCTCCACGGCCAGCCACGTGCAGTCCCGTGTCGCCGCCTGGCTCGACCCCTTCGGCTGTCTGAAGACGGCCCCCGAGGGCTCGAACATGGCGGCCGCCTGCGACCAGATGACGCAGGTCCTGATGTCCTTCGGTTCCGGCGGCATCCTCGGTACCGGCCTCGGCCAGGGCAACTCCGACCTCATCGGCTTCGCCGCCAACTCCGACTTCATCTTCGCCACCGTCGGCGAGGAGCTCGGCCTCGCCGGTGTGATGGCCTTCCTGCTCCTCTACGGCCTGATCATCGAGCGCGGCGTGCGCACGGCCCTGGCCGCCCGCGACCCGTTCGGCAAGCTGCTCGCGATGGGCCTGTCCGGCGCCTTCGCGCTGCAGATCTTCGTCGTCGCCGGCGGTGTCATGGGCCTCATCCCGCTCACCGGTATGACCATGCCGTTCCTCGCGTACGGCGGTTCCTCCGTGATCGCGAACTGGGCGCTGATCGGTGTGCTGATCCGCATCAGCGACACCGCCCGCCGCCCGGCGCCCGCCCCCGCCCCGTCCCCCGACGCCGAGATGACCCAGGTGGTCCGACCGTGAACAAGCCCCTGCGCCGGGTCGCGATCTTCTGCGGCCTCCTGGTCCTCGCGCTGCTCATCCGCGACAACTGGCTCCAGTACGTCCGCGCCGAAGAGCTGAACACGCACCCGAAGAACAAGCGGGTCACCATCGAGCGGTACGCGCACGAGCGCGGCAACATCATCGTCGACGGCAAGCCGATCACCGGCTCCGTCGACACCAAGGACCCGTACTACGCGTTCAAGCGGACGTACACCGACGGCCCCATGTGGGCCCCGGTCACCGGCTACGCCTCGCAGGCCTTCGGCGCCACGCAGATCGAGTCCATCGAGGACGGCATCCTCACCGGCAACGACGACCGGCTGTTCTTCGACCGCACCCTGTCGATGTTCACCGGTGAGAAGAAGACCGGCGGCGACGTCATCACCACCCTGAACGGCGCCGCCCAGCGGGCCGCCTACGAGGGCCTGGGCGACAAGAAGGGCGCCGTCGCCGCGATCGACCCGCAGACCGGCAAGATCCTCGCGCTCGCCTCCACCCCGTCGTACGACCCGTCGTCCTTCGCCGGCTACCACGACAAGGACTCCAAGGCCTGGAACGACCTGGAGGAGGACCCGGACAAGCCGAAGCTGAACCGCGCCCTGCGCGAGATCTACCCGCCCGGCTCCGTGTTCAAGGTCGTCACCGCCGCCGCCGCGCTGGAGAACGGCAAGGTCACCGACATCGACGCGGCCACAGAAACCCCCGAGCCGTACAAGATCCCGCTGTCCACGAAGAACATGAAGAACCACGCCTCCGGCTGCAAGGACGCCAGCCTGAAGCGGGCTCTCGAGGTCTCCTGCAACTCCGTGTTCGCCAAGCTCGGCGACGAGGTCGGCCGGGACAAGATGGTCGAGATGGCCGAGAAGTTCGGCTTCAACAAGGAGCAGTTCATCCCGGTCCGCGCAGTCTCCTCCGTCTACGACAAGAACATGGACCGCGGCGGAAACGCGCTCTCGTCGATCGGTCAGTTCAACACGGCGACCACCCCGCTCCAGATGGCCATGGTCGCGGCCGGCATCGCCAACGACGGCAAGCTCATGAAGCCGTACATGATCGACCAGCTGCGCGCCCCGAATGTGGACATCGTCACCCAGAACGAGCCGGAGGAGCTGAGCCGGCCGGTCTCGGCGGAGAACGCCCAGCTGCTCCAGGCGATGATGGAGAGCGTCGTCACGAACGGCACCGGCTCCAAGGCCGACGTGAACATGCCGGGCGTGCGGGTCGGCGGCAAGACGGGTACCGCCCAGCACGGCGAGAAGAACAAGGCCCGTCCCTACGCCTGGTTCATCTCGTACGCGAAGACCGACTCCGGCTCCCCGGTCGCCGTCGCCGTCATCGTCGAGGACGACGCCGGCACCGACCGTGAGGACATCAGCGGCGGCGGCCTCGCGGCTCCGATCGCCCGAGATGTGATGAAGGCGGTTCTGAAGAGCAGAAGCTGACCGCAGGCCGGGCACGGTCGGATACCGGTCAGGTATCAGGTGCCGGACACGGGCGGAACGCCTTCCCATGGCCGGTACCGTATGCGCGAACAGCTATACCGCCGGACCACGCACGGGTGCGGTCGGGACAGACGGAGAGGGCTGGAATAGCTATGGAAGAGCCGCGTCGCCTCGGCGGCCGGTACGAGCTGGGCTCGGTGCTCGGCCGTGGTGGCATGGCCGAGGTCTACCTCGCCCACGACACCCGGCTCGGCCGCACCGTCGCCGTGAAGACGCTGCGGGCGGATCTCGCCCGTGACCCGTCCTTCCAGGCCCGGTTCCGCCGGGAGGCCCAGTCCGCCGCCTCGCTGAACCACCCGGCGATCGTCGCCGTCTACGACACCGGCGAGGACATGGTGTACGACGGCGGCGCCGGCGCGGGCTCCGGGGTCTCCATCCCGTACATCGTGATGGAGTACGTCGACGGCTCCACCCTCCGTGAGCTTCTTCACTCCGGCCGCAAGCTGCTGCCGGAGCGCACGCTCGAGATGACCGTGGGCATCCTGCAGGCGCTGGAGTACTCGCACCGCGCCGGCATCGTGCACCGCGACATCAAGCCGGCCAACGTCATGCTGACGCGCACCGGCCAGGTCAAGGTCATGGACTTCGGCATCGCGCGCGCCATGGGCGACTCGGGCATGACCATGACCCAGACCGCCGCGGTCATCGGCACGGCCCAGTACCTCTCCCCGGAGCAGGCCAAGGGCGAGCAGGTCGACGCCCGCTCCGACCTGTACTCCACCGGCTGCCTGCTCTACGAGCTGCTGACCGTGCGGCCGCCGTTCGTCGGCGACTCCCCGGTCGCCGTCGCGTACCAGCACGTGCGCGAGGAGCCGCAGCCGCCGAGCACGTACGACCCCGAGATCACGCCCGAGATGGACGCCATCGTCCTCAAGGCCCTGGTCAAGGACCCCGACTACCGCTACCAGTCCGCCGACGAGATGCGCGCGGACATCGAGGCCTGCCTCGACGGCCAGCCGGTCGCCGCGACCGCGGCGATGGGCGCGGCGGCGTACGGCGCCGCGGGCGGCTACGGCGGGTACGGCGGCGCCGACGACCAGCCGACGACCGCGCTGCGCCAGGCGGACCCGGCCGGGCAGACGTCCATGCTCCCGCCGATGAACCCGGACGACGGCGGCTACGGCTACGACGACCGCCCCGGCGGCCGCCGCCAGAACCGCCAGAAGAAGTCGAACACCGCGACGATCCTGCTCGTCGTGGCGGGCATCCTGGTCCTCGTCGGCGCGATCCTGATCGGCCAGGCGCTGTTCAACAACGACAACGGATCCGACAAGATCCCGGTGCCGCAGCTGGTCGGCAAGACCCTGCAGGAGGCCGAGGGCTCCGCCACGAACGTGGGCGTGAAACTCCAGCAGGGTGGCACCGCCCGCTGCGACCAGCCCAAGGGCTCCATCTGCAGCCAGTCCCCCGAGGCGACGAGCGGCGCGCAGATGACCAAGGGCGAGACGATCACCGTCCAGGTCTCCGAGGGCTCCCCCCTCCAGGAGGTCCCCGACGTCACCGAGAAGTCCCGGGAGAGCGCGACGACGCAGCTCGAGAACAAGGGCTTCAAGGTCAAGGTCGAGGAGGAGGAGTCCGACGAGGACCCGGGCACGGTCATCAAGCAGAACCCGCCCGGCGGCTCCAAGGCGGAGAAGAACTCCGAGGTCACGATCACGGTCGCGAAGCAGAACCAGAAGACGGTCCCGCCCGTCGTGGGCAACCAGTTCGACCAGGCCAAGGCCCAGCTCGAGACCCTCAAGTTCACCGTCGCCCGGGTCGACGTCGAGTCGGACCAGCCGGCCGGCACGGTGGTCGACCAGGACCCGAAGGGCAACTCAAAGGCGGCCGAGGGAACGCAGATCACCCTGAGGGTCTCCAAGGGACCGGCCCAGCAGCTGACCATCCCCGGTGACATCGGGGGCAAGAAGCTGAAGGACGCGAGGAAGCAGCTGGAGGACATGGGCCTCGTCGTCCAGCTCGCCCCGGGCTCGTCCGACAAGGACAACGCCACGGTCGTCAACAGCAACCCGCCCGCCGGCTCCCCGGTGACGCCGGGCCAGACCGTCACCCTCCTCACGGTGGGCGGCGACGACGGCGGCGGCTTCTTCGGCGGCGCCCGCGGCTAGCACCCGCGGTCACGGACACCACGCGTAGGGCCCGCCTCCTCCGGGAGGCGGGCCCTACGCGTTCGTGCGTGCCGTCGGCGGAACTCCGCTTCGCGCGTGCCGTCAGCGGAGCTCCGCCGGGGGTGTCCGCGTGTTGTCGACCTTCTCGGTGCGCTCGAGTTCGCCCCAGACGATGAAGCGGTAGTCCGAGGTGTACATCGGGGTGCAGGTCGTCAGGGTGATGTAGCGGCCGGGCTTCTTCTTGCCGGACTGTTTGGGGACGGGCTGGAGGACCTCGACGTTGTACTTGGTCGTCTGCGGCATGGTCTTGAAGACCTTGTAGACGTACCAGGTGTCCTTCGACTCGAAGACGATCGAGTCCCCGGTCTTCAGCTTGTGGATGTTGTGGAACTTCGCGCCGTGGCCGTCGCGGTGCGCGGCGAGCGTGAAGTTGCCCTGCTTGTCCTGCGGGAGGGCCGACTTGACCGGGTCGGTGTAGTAGCCGGCGACGCCGTTGTTCAGGGTCTTGGTGGCCGTGCCCTGCTTGACGAGTATCTCGCCGTTGCCCATCGCCGGGACGTGCAGGAAGCCGATGCCGTCCTTGGTGTCCAGCGCGCCAGGGCCGCCGGCCCAGCGGTCGCGGACGTGGGAGGCGTCCTTGTCGGCCGCCTGGTCGGCGAGCACGTTCGTCCACCACAGCGAGTAGACGACGAACAGGCCGAGCAACACCCCGCCCGTGATGAGCAGTTCACCGAAGACACTGATGGCGCCGGCAATCCGGTCGCGCGCACGTGACACTGTGTCGTCTTCCTCTCAGCCTACGAGCGCGTCCGGTTTCCCCTTGCTGCGCGGGCGTTCCTCGACCATCTTCCCCCACACGATCATCCGGTAGGTGCTCGTGAACTCGGGGGTGCAGGTGGTCAGTGTGATGTATCGGCCCGGCCTGGTGAACCCCGACCCCCGCGGAACGGGTTCGATCACGGAGACGTTCGACGGCGAGGTCTGCGGCAGGACGCTCGCCATCTCGTACGTGTAGTACGCGTCCTGGGTCTCCACGACGATCGGATCGCCGGGCTCCAGCCGGTTGATGTACCGGAACGGCTCGCCGTGCGTGTTCCGGTGGCCGGCCACCGCGAAGTTGCCCTGCTTGTCCGACGGCATGGCCGTCTTGAGCCTGCCCTCGCCGTAGTGGCCGACCATGCCGCGGTCCAGGACCTTCGGCTTGCTGATGCCCTCGGCGATCGGCACGACGACGTCGAGCTTGGGGATGTACATGATGGCGAAGCCCTGGCCCGGTTCGAACGCGTCCGGCTTGCGGCCCTTCGCCCAGTCGTCCGCGATCCGGTTCTTCGCGGTGTCGGCCTCCTGCCCGGCCCGGACGTTGGTCCACCACAGCTGGTACGTGACGAACAGCAGCATCACGACGCCGAAGGTGATGAACAGCTCGCCCACGACCCGGCTGGCGACGACGCCCACGCTGTCCTTGCGGGCGCGTGCGGCCCTGCGGGCCTCCACCCGGGACATCGGGCGGCCGGGCTCCTGCGCGGCCGCTGGAGCGGCCGTTGCGGCCCGCCGGCCGCGTCCCTTCGCCGCCCTGCGGCGCTCGGCCCGGCCGGGACCTGGGTCCGAGGGGGGCGGCAGCGGGGGCTCGACGGTCCGCAGCGCGACGGTCTCGTCGTCCCGCACGCCCTCGGGGACGTACGCGGCGGGGTCCGGCTCGGGGACGTACGCCGGTTCGTACGTGTACGGGTCCTCGGCCGGTATCGGCTCGTACGGCGCCGCCGGCGGCGCCGGCTCCTGCGGGTACCCGTACGGGTCCGCGTACCCGCCGCCGTCCGCGTACCCGCCGCCGTCCCCGTACGGCTGCTCGTGAGCCCGCTCCGCTTCCGGGCCCGACGGGTTCGTCGCCCGGAACCAGGGCGAGCCCGTCGTCACGCGACGGCCTTGCCCACCACCGGCGCGAGCCCGGCCGAGCGGCCCACCGCGCCTTCGTCGCCGCACTGCGCCAGCCAGTTGGCGAGCATCAGATGGCCGTGCTCGGTCAGCACCGACTCCGGGTGGAACTGCACGCCCTCCACCGCGAATTCGCGGTGCCGCAGGCCCATGATGATGCCGTCCTCGGTGCGCGCCGTGACCTCCAGCTCGGCCGGCAGGTCCGCCGGCTCCGCCGCCAGCGAGTGGTACCGGGTCGCCGTGAACGGCGACGGCAGGCCCGCGAAGACGCCCTTGCCCTCGTGCGTGACCGGGGAGGTCTTGCCGTGCAGCAGCTCGGGGGCCCGGTCCACGACGCCGCCGTACGCGACCGCCATCGACTGCATGCCCAGGCAGACGCCGAACACCGGCACGCCCGTCGCGGCGCAGTGCCGCACCATGTCGATGCAGACCCCGGCCTGCTCCGGCGCGCCCGGGCCGGGGGACAGCAGGACGCCGTCGAAGCCGTCCTGGGCGTGCTCCAGGGCCACCTCGTCGTTGCGGAGAACCTCGCACTCCGCGCCGAGCTGGTACAGGTACTGGACGAGGTTGAAGACGAAGCTGTCGTAGTTGTCGACGACGAGAATCCGTGCGCTCACTGGCCGTCCACCGTCACATCGTTGAACGGAAGCAGCGGCTCCGCCCAGGGGAACACGTACTGGAAGAGCACGTAGACCGCCGCGAGGATCAGTACGAGCGAGATGATCGCCCGCACCCACGCATTGCCCGGCAGATGCCGCCAGATCCAGCCGTACATGACGTCTGCCGGTCCTTCCGTGAGTTCTGTGGTGCTGTGGTCCCGATGGTCCTCGACGGCACCAGGGTAAAGGGCGAAGGCGCCCGGTTGGGTCAGCTGTTCAAAGCCGCGGGTCTGCCCTTCGTCACAGGCTGGGTGGCGTCGAGATGGGCCCAGACGATCAGCCGGTGGCTGCTGCCCCACTCGGGCTCGCAGGTCGTCAGTGTCAGGTAGCGGCCGGGGCCGTCGAATCCGGACTTGCGCGGCACCGGGTCGATCACGCCGGTGTCGGTGGGCACGGTGCGGTACGGCTTCTTCGTGATCCGGTACGTGAACCAGGTCGTCCCGTCCGTCAGGACGACCGCGTCCCCGGTGCGGAGCTTCGGGACGTCCTTGAAGGGGTCCCCGTACGTGCGGCGGTGGCCGGCGACCGCGAAGTTGCCGGTGTCGCCGAGGCGGGCGGAGCCGGTGTAGTGGCCGAGGCCCTTCTTGAGCGTGCCGGCCTTCGTGCCCTCCAGGACCGGCCAGTCCCAGTCCGCCCCGAAGCGGGGGACGTACATGACGGCGAGGCCCTTGCCGTCACGGTACGCGGGCGGCGGCGGGGTCGCGGGCGCCCGGGGGCTTCCGGCGGTGGGCACCGGGGGGAGCACGGCCTCGCGGCCGACCCATTCGTCCTGCAGGAGCCGGATCTGGCCGTCCATGGCCGCCTCGGCCTTCACGCCGGTCCAGAACATCAGGTAGCAGACGAAGAGGACGATCACCGTCCCGGCGGTGATGCACAGCTCGCTGAAGGTCCTCACGATCAGTCGTACCGACAGCACCACCGGACCCCCAGGGGATGCGCGCCCGAGCGGCCTCGCGTCAGCGGCTCGGCTTGGCGTAGTGGAGATCCACTGTGCCGGAGTAGCCCGGCAGAGTCACCGTCTCGTGCTCGTCGACTTTCCAGCCGAGGCCGTAGGCCTTCACGTACAGCTGGTAGTTCTGCAGCGCAGGGGAGGCGTTCAGCGCCTTGTCGAGCGCGGCCCGGTCGCCCACGGCGGTGATCTTGTACGGGGGCGAGTAGACGCGGCCCTGGAGGATCAGGGTGTTGCCGACGCAGCGCACGGCGCTGGTCGAGATGAGCCGCTGGTCCATGACCTTGACGCCGGTGGCGCCGCCCTTCCACAGGGCGTTCACGACGGCCTGGAGGTCCTGCTGGTGGATGACCAGGTCGTTGGCCTGGGGTTCCGGGTAGCCGGGGGCCGCCTGGGCGTTCGGCGGGGCGTCGTCGAGCGTGACGGTCAGGCCCGGGCCGGTGACCTTCGTGGTGCCGGCCGCGGCCTCCAGGGCGTGCAGCTTCGCGTCCTCGGCCGTGGTGGAGCCGTCGTCGCGGCGGGCGAGGGCGTCGACCTGGTCGCGTACGGCGGCGGTCGACTCGTCGAGCTCCCCGTTGCGGTGGCTGCGCTCCTCGATCAGGTCGGACAGGCGCAGCAGCGAGGCGTCCGTGCGGATGTTGGTGCCCTTGGCGGTGTTGAAACTCGTGACGAAGATCAGACCGGCGAGCGCGAAGACGGCAGCCGTCAGCACGCGGACCGGGCTCCAGCGTGGGCTGCGCCCCGGTCCGCCGGAAGAGTCGGCGGAATTGCTCAACGTACCCTGATCCCCTTCGGTGCCGCGGAACCACTACGCTAACTGACGCCCCGGGGGGCCGGTGGGCCTCCCACCCCTCCCGGCGCCAGCCCCCGTTCCCTGCGCGGTCACGCAGCGCATCGACAGGAGAGTCCCTCGTGCCGAAGTCACGTATCCGCAAGAAGGCCGACTTCACGCCGCCGCCGGCGAAGCAGGCGACCAGCATCAAGCTGACCAGCAGCAGCTGGGTGGCGCCGGTGATGCTGGCCCTCTTCCTGATCGGCCTGGTGTGGATCGTCGTCTTCTACGTCACCGACGGCACCCTGCCCATCAAGTCCCTCAGGAACTGGAACATCGTGGTGGGCTTCGGGTTCATCGCGGCCGGGTTCGGCGTCTCGACGCAGTGGAAGTAGCGGTTCGCCCACAGCGGCGTCAACCTCAGCCCTGAACTTATCCACAGAGTTGTCCACACTGCTGGGGACAAAGTTACGACCATCTGTGGATAACTCACATCGGGTTGACGCCGATGTGACTGGGGATACGCCGCCGGATACCTCGCACGCCCCTCGCCCGGACCTGGAAACACCAGGTCAGAGGCGAGGGGCGCGGCTTTTTCCCACCCCGTGCACAAGATCCGGTACACGCTGTGGACAACTCTGGGGAAAGCTTTCCACGGGGCTCACCGGAAGGCCCCGGTTCTCAGACGAGCGCGGCGGACCGGGCCAGCACGATCCCCAGGTCCAGCGCCAGGATCAGGACGCACGACCCGTACTGCACCAGCCGGCGCCGCTCCCTCGGCGCGTGCACCAGGGCGAAGGTCACCAGCGCACCGCCGACCAGACCGCCCACGTGCGCTTCCCAGGAGATCCCCTCCCGGGTGAAGGTCAGCAGCAGCGCCAGGCCCACGAAGAGCGCCACCGGCCGCATGTCGTACCTGCGCCGCCGGGCCAGCACCGCGAACGCGCCGATCAGGCCGAAGACGATGCCGGACGCGCCCAGCGAGGGCTGGTTCGGCGCGGCGACCAGATAGGCCAGCGTGGAGCCGGACAGGCCGGAGATCAGGCAGAGGAAGGCGAAGCGGCGGCGGCCCAGCTCGGGCTCGACCTGCCCGCCGATGATCCACAGGCCCAGCATGTTGAAGACGAAGTGGGGGATCTCCTGGTGCAGCACCGTGGAGGTGAGCAGCCGGTAGTACTCGCCGTCCGCGACACCGACGACCTCGCCGAGCGCCGGGCTGTACGCGTACCCGATCAGTGCCAGCTCGTCGACCAGCCGGTCCCCGGCCACCAGCACGGCGATGAACAGCGCCAGGTTGATCCCGATGAGGATCTTGGTGACGAAGCGGCCGTCGGCCGCGACCCTGCCGCCGGCGATCGTGCGCGGCTGGTTGGCCCCGGCGGCGTGCCCGGTGCCGGAGCCGGTTCGGACACAGTCGGGGCACTGGAAGCCGACGGAGGCGCTGATCATGCACTCGGGGCAGATCGGCTTCTCGCACCGGGTGCAGCGGATGCCGGTCTCCACGTCCGGGTGGCGGTAGCAGCGCGAAAGACCGGACTCCATGGAGGTCCCTCCCGAGGACATGGCTGGTGTGGGGAGCGCAACGCACCGCCCCGCCCATCCATACGGACGGGCGGGGCGAAAAGGTTCCCCCTGCGGGGGAGGAGCCGTACGGCCGGCGCTAGCGCTTCTCGATCACGACGGACTCGATGACCACGTCCTGGGCCGGGCGGTCGTTGCGGCCGGTGGCCGTGGTCGCGATGGAGTCGACGACCTTCTGGCTCGCCGCGTCCTCGACCTCGCCGAAGATGGTGTGGCGGCGGTTCAGGTGCGGGGTCGGCGACACGGTGATGAAGAACTGGGAGCCGTTGGTGCCCGGGCCGGCGTTCGCCATGGCGAGCAGGTACGGCTTGTTGAAGGAGAGCTCCGGGTGGAACTCGTCCGCGAACTCGTACCCGGGGCCGCCCATGCCGTTGCCCAGCGGGTCACCGCCCTGGATCATGAAGCCGCTGATCACCCGGTGGAAGACCGTACCGTCGTACAGCTTGTCGGTGGATCGCTTGCCGGTCGCGGGGTGGGTCCACTCGCGCTCGCCCCGGGCGAGCTCGACGAAGTTCTTGACCGTCTTCGGGGCGTGGTTCGGCAGGAGCTTCACCGTGATGTCGCCGTGGTTGGTCTTCAGGGTGGCGTAAAGCTGCTCGGCCACGATCTGCCTTCCGTAAGTCTTCGCTGACGTCCACCGATCCTGTCATGGAAGCGGTGGGCAGGCAGAAGCACGACCCGGATGCCCGCCCCCGCATGCCGGACCGCGGAACTGCGGGCATGATTTCGCGAAGGGCGGATATGCGAACTCTGTGCCCTGTTCGGGAGCTGCCGTCCGCCGGTACGTCCCGAACCGCAAACGCCACCGAGGAGGAGGATCCCGTGACCCGCATGGACAGCGTGCGCGCCGCGACCGGTTCGGCGAAGGACAGCGTGCAGCACGCCGCGGAAGTGGTGGCGCCTTACGCGAGCTCGGCCAAGGAGCATGCCGCGCTCTATGCGCATGAGGCACGCGTCAAACTCGGACCGAAGGTCTCGAAGGCCGCACAGCAGGCCCGTGTTCAAGCTCGTGTGCAGTACGACGCCCATGTCGCACCGCATGTACCGCCGCGGGTGGACGCGGCCGCGCAGCTCGCGGCGGACCGTACCCGCAAGGCCGCCCGTGCGGCGACCGACTACACCGTGCCGCGTGTCGAACACGCGGTTGCCGCGACCGGTCCCGTCCTGGAGGAGGCCGGGTCGCGTTCCACCGCCGCCTGGGCCGCGCTGCGCGGTCAGGTGACGCCGAAGGAAATCCAGAAGATCGTCAAGAAGCACGAGCGTCGGGCCAGGGCCGGGCGCGCCGCGAAGGGGCTCGCCCTCGTGGTCGTGCTGGCCGGTGTGGCCTTCGCCGCGTGGAAGTGGTGGGACAAGCAGGCCAATCCCGACTGGCTGGTCGAGCCGCCCGCTCCTACCGAGGTCTCGGAGGGTTCCGAGGACTCCGGCCGTTCCCCGTTGTCGTCCGTCGACGGCAGTGGCTCCCTCGATGCCGAGGTGGAGGCCAAGCAGGCCGATGCCGATGCCGATCGTGACGAGCGCCGTTGAGGATCGTGGTCCGGACGCCGGGAGACTTGTCGCTCCCGGCGTCTAGGCCGCTGCGGCCGTCACGGCTCCGGCGAGGGCGCGGTCGGCCGGAGCGGTGCTCTCGGCGCGCTCGGCCGGGGCGGCGGAGTCGGCCGGGACGGTCCGGTCCGTGCGCTCGGTCAGGTCGGCCGGGTCGGCCTCAGGAGTGCCGGCGGCGGGCAGGTGGCGTACGGAGGGCGTGGCGCCGTGCGCCTCGGCGCGGATGCGCTGCTTGATGGTGGGCGGCAGGGACCGGTCCCGTGCCGGTGACCTCCGGTTCGCCTGCGCGGGCACCGTCGCGAGCACACGCGCGGCGGCGGCGTCGGCGGCCGGCTCCTCCGGACGGCTCACGGCGGGCTGCTGGGCGGCCGAGGCGGGGGTCGCCAGACCGAGGGCGCCCAGGAGGGCGACGAGTACGGAGATGAAGGCGGTCCAGAACTGCTTGACCTTGACGGCGGCCATGGCTCCTCGCTTTCGGTAGTACTGCGGGTCGTTCGTCCGGCTCTGCGGGTCGTTCGTCCGGCTCTGTGGTGATGCATTTCGGGTTGCGCGATCTACATACCTTTCTCATGATGTGTACGCCCGGGAGGAATCCCAGGAGCGACGCCGCTCGCGCGCAGTTATTCCGATGAACACCACCCGTGCGGCTCAGTCGACCGTGGTCCCCCGGACCAGGGTGTGGACGATCACAGGGCCTCTCACAAGGGGAATTGCATAATGTCGGTCCCCCACGGACCGTCCCCCGACGAGAGAGTGGCCATGACCATCGAGTGGCGATACACCATCCAGCCGGATCTGGGCGTGCTGTCCCTGGCCGGGTACCTCGGCGCGGACGCCGTGGGCCGCTTCGCGGGCGCGGTGGGCTGGGCGGTGGCCCGCGGCACCGGGCCGGTCATCCTCGACCTGACGAGCCTGCGGGGCTGGTCGGACGGCGGCCGCGCGGCGATATCCGAGGCGGCGGCCCGGCTGACGGCGGAGGGGCGGAGCCTGGAACTGGCCGCGGCCCCCGACGACGACTGCCCGCCGATCCCGGTGCACACCGATCTGCCGGCCGCGCTCGCCGCGCACCGCGGCGGAGGCGCTGAGCAGCGCGAATGGCGCAGCGACGAATGGCCCGGCACGGAATCCTGAGGTAGCGGGCCCTGGCCCCGGAGCTGCTGCCGGTCACCGCGCGACAACGCGGCGCGGCCGCATCCGGGGCCGCCCCCGAGGAGGCGGTCCAGGATGCGGCCGCGCCGCCGGATCACTGAGGGGCGGCGGGGCCCTTCGCCCCGCCCGTCCGGCCCCCCTCAGCTCGCCGCCTGCTTCACCAGCGCGCCGATCCGCGTCTCGTCGGCGGCCGTCAGCCGCGTCAGGGCGAAGGCCGTCGGCCACATGGTGCCGTCGTCCAGACTCGCGATGTCGTTGAAGCCGAAGGTCGCGTACCGCGCGTTGAACTTCTCCGCGCTCTGGAAGAAACAGAGGACCTTGCCGTCCTTGGCGTAGGCAGGCATGCCGTACCAGAGCTTGGGCGCGAGGTGCGGGGCGTTGTCCCTGATCACGGCGTGGATGCGTTCGGCCATGACCCGGTCCGAGTCCTGCATCTCGGCGATCTTCTCGAGCACGGCGGCCTCTTCCGCCGCCGCCTTCTCGGCCCGTGTCGCCCGGGTGCGGGACGCCTTGACCTCCTTGGCGCGCTCCTTCATCGCGGCGCGCTCCTCGGCGGTGAAGGCGGCAGAGGAAGTGCTCTCGGTGGTCCGGCCGGCCTGCGTGGTCTTCTGTGCGTCCGTCATGGTGGTTCCTCCTCGGCTACGAATCTACGAACGATCGGGCGTGGTCGCCTGTCAGCCCCAGGCGCCGGCGATCTGGCGGGTGGCGGCGTTGAGCCGGTTGAACAGGTTGGTGACGCCGGTCATCAGGACGATCGCGGCGAGCTGCTTCTCGTCGAAGTAGGTGGCGGCCGTGTCCCAGACCTCGTCGGTCACCGGGTCGGGACGGTCGGCCAGCCGGGTCGCGGCCTCGGCCAGCGCCAGGGCGGCCCGCTCCTCCTCGGTGAAGTACGGGGCCTCCCGCCAGGCGGCGACCGCGTGCAGCCGCTCGTCGCTCACGCCGGCCTTGCGGGCCGACTTGGCGCCGCCGTCGACGCAGGCGCTGCAGCCGTTGATCTGGCTGACCCGCAGGTGCACCAGCTCGAGCGTCTGGGCGTCCACGCCGCCGGAGTGCACGGCCTTGAAGAGCTGCTGGATGGGCTGCATGGCGTCGGACAGGACAACGGCGGGGTTCTGCATACGGGACTGCATCTCGATTTTCTCCTCTGTCTGTTCGGTGCCCCGTTCCGTCGGGGCGTGACTCCATAACAGCCGCACCGGCGCCCCCGGACCACGGCCGTGGGACACCGTGGGACAGCTGAACAGGCCTTGACCAGTGGCTACTTGGCTCGCAAGATTTCCGCGAGAGCGGGACGGGGAGACGGGGGAACAGTGGGGAACGAGGAACGGGCGCCGCGGAGCGGCCCTCAGGAGGAGCTCGCGGCACGGCTGCGTCTGCTCCAGGAACTGTCCGGGCTCGGGGTCCGGGCCCTCGCGCGGGAGACGGGACTCAGCTCCTCGTCGCTCTCGCGCTACCTCGGCGGGCAGACCGTGCCGCCGTGGCCCGCGGTGATCGCCCTGTGCCGCCTGGTCAAGCGGGACCCGCGCCCGCTGCGCCCCCTGTGGGAGCGGACCTCGAACCCGCTGCCGGCGCCCCCGAAGAGCAGCCGGGTGGTCCCGCCGGTGCCGCGCAACGACCTGCCGCGGGACGCGGCCGACTTCACCGGCCGCGAGGCCGAGCTCGCGGCCGTCCTCGCCACGGTCGAGACCCACGGCGCGGTGTCGGTGGACGGCATGGCGGGCGTCGGCAAGACCTGTCTGGCGGTGCACGCCGCGCACCGGCTCGCCGACGCCTACCCGGACGGCCGGCTCTATGTGGACCTGCACGGGTTCACCGACGGCAGGCCCCCGCTCGACCCCGATTCCGCGCTGCGGATGCTGCTCGGGGCGCTCGGCGTCCCGTCCGAGCGGGTCCCGCAGGAGGGGGTGGAGCAACTGGCCGCCTGCTGGCGGTCGGAGCTGGCCCGCCGCAAGGTCGTCGTGGTCCTCGACAACGCCGCGGACGCCGAACAGGTCAGGCCGCTGCTGCCCGGCGCCGGCCCGTCCGTCGCCCTGATCACCAGCCGCAACCGGCTCCTCGGCCTGGACGAGGTGCCTCCGGTCTCACTGGACGTCCTCGGCCCCGAGGAGAGCGCGGAACTGCTGGCCCGGGCCAGCGGCGACCCCGGCGGCCCGGACGGCCGGCTGGGCCGCGAGCCGGAGTCCGCCGCCGAGGTGCTGCGCCTGTGCGGCCGGCTGCCGCTGGCCCTGCGGCTCGCGGCGGCCCGGCTGCGGCACCGGCCGGGCTGGACGGTGGGCATCCTCGTCGAGCGGATGACGCAGGGCGGGGCCGCGTTCGACGCCGAGTTCGGCGCGGCGCTGGCCATGTCGGTCCGGCAGCTGAACCGCGCCCAGGCCCGCCTGTTCCGGATGCTGGGCCTGCTGCCCGGCGCGTCGTTCGACGAGTACGTGGTGGCGGCGCTGGCGGACGTACCGCTGCACACCGCCCAGGAGATGCTGGAGGACCTGCTCGACGCGCACCTCGTCCAGCAGCCGACGCCTGACCGCTACCGGCTGCACGACCTGGTGCACCAGCACGCGCGCCGGGCCGCGGCGGAGCAGGACTCGGCGGCCGAGCGGGAGCGGGCCCTGGTCCGGGTGCTCGACTACTACGTGCACGCGGCGTCGGCCGCCGACGCGGCGATGCCGTTCGTCTCGCCCGGCCGGGCGGCGTCCGCGGGTCCGGTACCGGCCGCGCTGCCGCGGTTCGCGGACAAGAACGCGGCGCTGTCCTGGTTCGTCGCCGAGTACGGGAACCTGATCGCCGCGTTCGAGACGGCGGCGGCGGTCGGCGCGGACGCGCACGTGTGCGAACTGCCGCGTTTCCTGCGGGCGTACTTCGCGCGGCGCTGCGGCACGACCCATCTCAACTTCCTGTTCGAGCGGTCGCTGGCCGCCGCCGAGCGGCTGGGCGATCCGCTGCAACTGGCCGAGGCGCACAGCGACCTGGGCTTCGCGCGCTACAACGCGGGCCGGACCGAGGAGGCCGCGGCGCTGTACGAGGCGGCCGGCGTAGGGGTTTCCGAGGCGGGCGACCGGCAGGCGGAGGCCGAACTGGCCCTGCGCCGCGGCTATCTGAGCTGGGACACGGGTCACGTCGACGAGCCCCTCGCGCTGTTCCGGCGCGCGGGGGAGCTGTACGGGGAGGCCGGGAGCCCCACGGGCGCGGCGTACGCGGCCGCGGCGGAGGCCTGGGCGCTGCTCCAGCTGGGGCAGCGCGAGGAGGCGGCGCGGCTGGCCCGCGAGGTCCTCGCCGTCCCGCACGCCGACCCGGCCTGGCCGCCCCGGCTGACGGCCCGGATCACCCTCGGCGTGGCCGTGGCCGACGAGGAGCCGGAAGAGGCGGCGGAGCACCTGCGGCAGGCGCTGGAGCTGTCCCGCGACGACGGTCACCTGCACAACCAGGCGTGGGGCCTCAACTGCCAGGGGGTCGCGCTGCGCCGGATGGGCCGGTACGAAGAGGCCCTGGCCAGCCACCGGGAGGCGTTCGCGCTCCTCGACGAGCTGTTCGAGGAGCACTGGAAGATCCGTTTCCTCAACGGCTACGGCGAGACCTGTCGGCTCGCGGGCCTGCCGGAGGAGGCGCTGCGGCTGCACCGGCAGGCGCTGGAGCTGGCCCCCGGTCTCGGCTACCGGTACGAGGAGGCGCTGGCCCACGAGGGCATCGCGACCGTGCTGGACGCCACGGACCCCGCCACGGCCGCCGAGCACCGCGAGGCGGGCCGGGCCGCCCGCCGGGAACTCGTCGGCGCGGGCCGGTGATCCCCGCAGGCCACCGACCGGCCGGTGCCATGGGCCTCAGACGGTCCGTGGAAGGGTCCTCGCGGCCGGCGCCCTGAGGCGTGGGACGGACGAGCCGCGGAGAACGCGACCCGCCCCGATGTGACGCAGGACACATCAGGGCATGTCACGTCCGGCGGGGGTCGCTTGTCCCATGGGCGTCACCGGCACCGAGGCCGGTGCCCGACCCAGGGAGACCGATATGAGCACCGGCCACCGCATCGTCGTTCTCGGCGCCGGCTACACGGGGATGTTCAGCGCGATCCGACTGGCCCACCGCACCCGCCGGACCGGCGTGGAGATCACCCTGGTCAACCCGTCCGGCCGGTTCGTCGAGCGGCTGCGGATGCACCAGATCGCCGCCGGGCAGGAGCTGCCCCGCCACCGGATCGCCGACCTGCTCGACGGCACCGGCGTCACGTTCGTCCAGGGCGCCGCCACCGCCATCGACCCCGAGGCCCGGCGCATCACCGTCGACGGCACCACACCCCTCGCCTACGACACCCTCGTCTACGCGCTCGGCAGCTCGACCGACACCGGCAACGCCCCCGGCGCCGACGCGCACGCCTTCACCCTGAACAGCCCGGAGACCGCCGGCCGGTTCGCCGCACGGCTCACCGAGCTCGCCGCGGCCGGCGGCACGGTCACCGTCTGCGGCGGCGGCCTGACCGGCATCGAGGCGGCCACCGAGATCGCCGAGGCCCACCCGGGCCTGGACATCACCCTGATCAGCACGCAGGAGCCCGGCGCGATGATGGGCGACAAGGCCCGCGCGTACCTGCACCGGGTACTGGACCGCCTCCGCATCACACGGGAGACCGGCGTCCGGGTCGCGAAGGTGCTCCCCGACGCCGTCGAACTCGCCGACGGCCGGGTACTGCGCTCCGACGCCTGCCTGTGGACCACCGGCGTCCGGGTCTCCCCCCTCGCCGCCGACGCCGGCATCGCCACCGACCAGCGCGGCCTCATCCTCACCGACACCACGCTCCGCTCGGTGTCCCACCCGGACATCCACGCCGTCGGCGACGCCGCCGCGATCACCATGGACTTCGGACAGCTCCACGGCTCCTGCCAGAGCGGACTGCCCACCGCCCAGTACACCGCCGACACCATCGCACGCCTCGTGCACGGCAAGAACGTCAAACCGTTCCGCTTCGGCTACTTCCACCAGCCGCTCAGCCTCGGCCGCAAGGACGCCGTCATCCAGTTCACCAAGGCCGACTTCACCCCGTCCCGCCTGCGCCTCACCGGCCGCAGCGCCGCCTGGTACAAGGAGCTGGTCAGCGGCAGCCCCCTGACGACCTACCGCTACAGCAAGCGCATGAACATGACCACGTTCGTCTCCAAGCGCGGCAGCGCCACCCCCCGGCCCGCCGCGTGAAGGCCCCTGCCCGCCGCGCGGTGGGCCGGGGGGTGGCGCAGCCACACGAAAACACCCCTCCGGACCGCGTTTCCGCAGGTCGGGAGGGGTGTAAGAAGTGGAGCCTAGGGGAGTCGAACCCCTGACATCTGCCATGCAAAGACAGCGCTCTACCAACTGAGCTAAGGCCCCGAAAGGGATGACGTCCGCTCGGTCAGGTGTACCGGGCGGCGCCGCAGACCAGAGTACCGGGTCACCCCCGGTATCCCGCAAAAGGATTGGGGCTCCCGGTGTGCGACCACTCTCCGTAAGATGCTTGCGAGGTTCGCAGTGGCGAACCGCAGGGATGGGGAGAAGCAATGGATGCAGCGCAGCAGGAAGCCACGGCAAGAGCCAGAGAGCTTCAGCGCAGTTGGTACGGAGAGCCGCTGGGGGCGCTCTTCCGCCGGCTGATCGACGACCTCGGGCTGAACCAGGCCCGGCTGGCGGCCGTACTCGGACTCTCCGCGCCCATGCTGTCCCAGCTCATGAGCGGCCAGCGGGCGAAGATCGGCAACCCTGCCGTCGTCCAGCGGGTCCAGGCCCTGCAGGAGCTCGCCGGCCAGGTCGCCGACGGCAGCGTGAGCGCCGCCGAGGCCACCGACCGGATGGACGAGATCAAGAAGTCGCAGGGCGGCTCGGTCCTGACCGGCACCAGCCAGACGACGAACAGCTCAGGCGCGCCGACCGTGCGCCGCGTGGTCCGCGAGATCCAGTCGCTGCTCCGCTCCGTCGCGGCGGCCGGCGACATCATCGATGCCGCGGACTCCCTCGCCCCGACACACCCCGAGCTGGCAGAGTTCCTCCGGGTGTACGGGGCCGGCCGGACGTCGGACGCGGTCTCGCACTACGAGTCGCACCAGAACTGAGACGGCACGACAACCGAGACGACGGCACGACGGGAGCGGGCGCAGCGCAATGGGTGAGGTCTTCGCTGGTCGGTACGAGCTGATCGACCCGATCGGACGCGGTGGCGTCGGCGCGGTGTGGCGTGCCTGGGATCACCGGCGGCGCCGCTACGTGGCCGCGAAGGTGCTCCAGCAGAGCGACGCGCACACGCTACTGCGTTTCGTCCGCGAGCAGGCACTGAGGATCGACCACCCGCACGTCCTCGCCCCCGCCAGCTGGGCCGCGGACGACGACAAGGTGCTGTTCACCATGGATCTGGTGAGCGGCGGGTCGCTGGCGCACGTCATCGGCGACTACGGCCCGCTGCCGCCGCGCTTCGTCTGTGTCCTGCTCGACCAGCTGCTGTCCGGTCTGGCCGCGGTGCACGCGGAGGGGGTCGTGCACCGCGACATCAAGCCGGCGAACATCCTGCTGGAGGCCACCGGAACCGGGCGGCCGCATCTGCGGCTGTCCGATTTCGGCATCTCCATGCGCAAGGGCGAGCCGCGGCTCACCGAGACGAACTACGTGGTGGGGACGCCCGGTTACTTCGCTCCCGAGCAGATGATGGGCGCGGAGCCGGACTTCACCGCGGACCTGTTCGCGGTGGGCCTGGTGGCCCTCTACCTCCTCCAGGGCACCAAGCCCGACTCCCAGGCCCTCGTCGACTACTTCCTGACGCACGGCACGCCCGGCGCCCCGCAGGGCATCCCGGAGCCGCTGTGGCAGGTGCTCGCGGGGTTGCTCCAGCCCGACCCGCAGGCCAGGTTCCGGTCCGCCACCGGCGCCCGCAAGGCGCTGACCACGGCGGTCGAGATGCTGCCGGACGCCGGTCCGGACGAGGAGCCGGTCGAGGTCTTCGACCAGATCGGTCCGCTGCCCGCCGGCTTCGGCCCGGAGGGCCCGGCCGCCGCCGCGCCCGTACCGGACGCCGCCCCCGCGCCGGACACCGCGCCTGACCCGTCCGAGACGGGCAGCTTCCACCTGCCGCCGCCGCCCGCGCAGCAGCCGCAGCTTCAGCCCCATTCCGCCCAGACGGCTCCCACGTCCCCCTACGCGGCGCCCGCGTCCGCCCCCACCCAGCTCTCGGCGCCGTCCCCCGCGCACCCGCTCTCCCCCCATGCAGCCGCGCCCGACTTCGCCCAGGCCCCGACGTCCGCCGTGCCGTCGATGCAGCCCCCGACGCGCCAGTACACGGCGCACGCCCCCGTCGTGCCCGCCCAGAGCGCGGCCCCCGTGCCTGTGCCGGCGGCGACCCCGGCAACACGACCGGGACCGCCCCCGAAGGTGGCGATCCCGGTGCTGATCGTCGCGCTGGTCTGCCTGGCCGTCGGCATCTGGGCCCTCACCCAGGCCTGAGCCCGGGTGGCCCGAGCCCGGGTGGCCTGAGCCCGGGTGGCTCGAGCCCGGGCCGGCTGCCGTGTGGCCGGCCCTGGGCTACCAGGAGTTCGGCGGCCCGTACTGTGCCGGCTCCGCCGGCGTCCGCGACGCCCGCCGCCGCGCGACGAGCGTCCAGCCGCCGAGGCCCAGCAGCAGCACGACCCCGACGCCGATCCCGGCCGCCGCGACCAGCTTCATCGTCCCGCTCGTGGCGTCCGCGTCCGAGCCGCTCTGCCCGCTGGCGGCAGCGTCCTGGTCGTCGTCGGTCACCGCGAACGGCCCGGCGTCCCCGTCGTACCCGGGGCCTTCGTTCGCCTGCCCGGTGACGTTCACCCGCAGCGTCAGCGGCACGGGCTTGTCGCCGTACTCCGCCACCACCTCCGGGCTGAGCGTGGCCGACAGGTAGTACCAGCCGGCGAACCGCATCGCGCTGGTGCTGGTGTCGGAGTCGAAACGGTTCTCGTACGTGACCGGCGGCTGCGGCTCCAGCGCCAGCGTCGCCTGCTTCCCGGAGTAGCCCAGCGTCTGCTCGGACACGTGCCCGCGGGCCGGGTTGTCGAGCGACAGCACGAGCGCGTTGCCGACGTACTCGTCGCCCGCCGTGGCGCTGCCCAACTCGGCGGTGGCGAAGATCTGCTGGCCCCAGTCGACCGGCACCCGGTAGAAGAGCGTCTGGCCGGGCTTGATGTCGTCGCGCCACTCGCCCTCGCGCAGAGCGGGGGCGTCGTAGTAGCTGGTGCCGCCGGCACGCTTCTTCGGGCCGCCGGCGGGCGGCTGGGGCGAGGCGGACGGCCAGCTCTCGGGTGCCTTGGTCGGGCCGGCGGCCTTCAGGCGCGGCTCGGTGAGATGGCGGATCTCCAGGCCCCAGTCCTGGGGCGTGGACGTGGACTTGCTGGTCCGCTCGACCAGCACGTAGTACGCGCCGGGCGACTGACAGCTGCTGCCGCCGTCGGGGTCGATGGCCCGCTCCACGTACGCGGTGATCGGCCGCGTGTAGCCGGCCGAGCCGAACTGCGCGTCCTCGTAACTGCACTGGGAGCCGGAGCCGTCCTGCAGGCTCACCTTGACCCCGTCGCCGTACTCGGCCTTGCCGCCGGGCGGCGGCACCACGACGACCGACACGTAGGCGTTGTGCTCGCCGTCGAGATCGACGCGGTAGTAGACCTTGCCGTCCTTCTTGATGGTGTCCCGGTACACCGACCCCGGCTTCAGCTGCGCCGAGTCCGTCGTCGTCGCCGCGCCCTTCACCCGCTGGGCGGCGTTGTCGTACGTGTACGGGCTCTCGGCCGCCCGGGCCTGGGCGGGCAGCCCGGCGACCGCGCACAGTGCCGCCACCGCGGCCACGGCCGTGCGGCCCGTGCCGCGCATTCCCCGGGTGCGCTGCGTCCTCACGCGCTTCTCCTCGTCGTCTCCGTGATCGTCGTCCGGGCCGTCGTCCGGTTCGCCGTTCTGCGCCGTACCAGTACGAGCACCGCTCCCGCGATCAGGAAGACCGCGCCGCCCGCGACAGCGGCGGCCGCGGTGCCGGTCCATCCTGCCCCGCCCGTCCCTCCGCTGTCTGCGCGGCCGGGCGAATCGTCCCGATCAGTCGGGGTCGGCTCGTCGGCGAACTCCGCTTCGGAACGCAGCTGCCCGCCCCGGTCCCACTCGTGTCCCCCTTGACCGTGACCACGCAACTTTGCCCCTGCAAGCTAATCATTTGCGTAGGCGAACTCAAGGGGATCGCTGTCACGGTCCTGAAACAGCGGAACCCCGGCCGCTCGAAAAGAGCGGCCGGGGTTCCGTCGGCAGACTGTGCGCGTCTCACACACCCGAACCTGCGGGCACGGAGTCGGTCGCCTCCGTCCACAGATCCTGCTCGGCGCGATCCGCCTGGATCTGGCGGTACACGAGGAGCCCGCCGATGGCGGCCAGTGCGACCAGGAGAAGCTTCTTCACCGCGCGACCTCGTCTTTCCTTGACGTATGAGGACTTCTGGCGCCCGACTATACACACCGACCGATACCGATCGGTGACCTACCTGAGAGCCGGGCGGAGCCCGTTGGGCTCACGGCGGTAAAACGATCGGCCCGGACGGTAAGTTCCGTCCGGGCCGATCATTGTCTGTGGGGCTAACAGGATTTGAACCTGTGGCCTCATCCTTATCAGGGATGCGCTCTAACCAACTGAGCTATAGCCCCGCCGCGCTTTGCGGTGTGTGTCCCGCGCGCTGACTCCTGAAGATTAGCGCACGTGGGGGCCAGTCCCAAAATCGGTTCCGGGAGGGCCCCCACCGGCGACTACTCGTCCTCCGCCAGCGTCAGCTCGACGCCGCCGACGAAGCCGGCCGACAGGTTGTAGATGAATGCGCCCAGCGTCGCCAGCGCCGTGGCCAGCACCACGTCGATCACGGCGATCACCGAGGTGAACACCAGCACCCGCGGCAGCGACAGGAACGACTGCAGGTCGAAGCCGTTCGACTCGTTGGAGCCGGTCGCCTCGCTGATCGTCCCGCCGACCGTGGAGAAGACGCCCATGGCGTCCATGACCATCCACAGCACCGACGCCGCGACGACCGTGCAGATGCCCAGCGCGATGGAGAGCAGGAAGCTCACCTTCATCACCGACCACGGATCGGCCTTGGCCACCCGCAGCCGTGCCTTGCGCGTACGGGGCGTCGTGCGCGCCCCGGTGCGCGGCACCCGCACACCCGAACCCGAGGTACCGCCCTGGCTCTGCGGGCCCTGCTGGCCCTCCTGGCCCGCGTACGCCTGCGGCGGGTGGTACGGCTGCGCCGCCGGCGCGGCCGCCCGCTCACCGGGCAGCGGCCCGTTGTTGCCGTATGACACACCGACCCCCTGAGAGTCCGTGGCGGGGCCACGGGCGCCGTTCGCTCCAGCGGCAGCTCCGGCAGCGGCCGGCCCGGCGCCCATGGCTCCACTCACGCTCTACTCCTCGTGCTCCCCGGCCGAGGACTCCGTGCCCTCGGCGGCCTCGACCGCGCCAGCGGTCTCGACACCGTCCGCGGCCTCGACGCCCTCGGCGTCCTCGCCGTCGACCGCGTCGGCCTCGCTGCCCGCCTCGGCATTGCGAGCGATGCCGACCACGGCATCCTTCTTGCCCAGGTTGATCAGCTGGACGCCCATGGTGTCACGGCCGGTCTCCCTGACTTCATTGACGCGCGTACGAATGACACCGCCCGACAGCGTGATGGCGAGAATCTCGTCCGTCTCCTCGACCACCAGCGCGCCCACGAGCGAACCGCGGTCCTCCACGATCTTGGCGGCCTTGATACCGAGGCCACCGCGACCCTGGACGCGGTACTCGTCGACGGGGGTCCGCTTCGCGTACCCGCCGTCGGTGGCGGTGAAGACGAAAGTACCCGGCCTGACGACGTTCATCGAGAGCAGTTCGTCGTCCTCGCGGAAACTCATGCCCTTCACGCCCGACGTGGCCCGGCCCATCGGCCGCAGCGCGTCGTCCGTGGCGGTGAAGCGGATCGACTGCGCCTTCCGGCTGACCAGCAGCAGGTCGTCCTCGGACGAGACCAGCTCCGCGCCGATCAGCTCGTCGTCGCTGCCGTCCTCCCGCTCGCGCAGGTTGATTGCGATGACGCCGCCGGAGCGCGGCGAGTCGTAGTCCTTCAGCGCCGTCTTCTTCACCAGACCGGCCTTCGTGGCGAGCACCAGGTACGGCGCCGCCTCGTAGTCGCGGATCGCGAGGATCTCGGCGATCTGCTCGTCCGGCTGGAATGCCAGCAGGTTCGCGACGTGCTGACCGCGCGCGTCCCGGCCGGCGTCCGGCAGCTCGTACGCCTTGGCCCGGTAGACCCGGCCCTTGTTCGTGAAGAACAGCAGCCAGTGGTGCGTCGTCGAGACGAAGAAGTGGTCGACGATGTCGTCCTGCTTCAGCTTCGTCCCGCGCACGCCCTTGCCGCCGCGCTTCTGCGAGCGGTAGTCCTCGGTCTTCGTCCGCTTCACATAGCCGCCCCGCGTGATGGTGACGACGATGTCCTCCTCGGCGATCAGGTCCTCGATGGACATGTCGCCGTCGAACGGCACCAGCTTCGAACGGCGGTCGTCGCCGAACTTGTCGACCAGGGCCGCCAGTTCCTCGCTGACGATGGTCCGCTGCTTCTCCGGCGAGGCCAGGATCGCGTTGTACTCGTTGATCTTCGCCTGGAGCTCGTCGTGCTCGGCGATGATCTTCTGGCGCTCCAGGGCGGCGAGCCGGCGGAGCTGCATCTCCAGGATCGCGTTGGCCTGGATCTCGTCGATCTCCAGCAGGCCCATCAGGCCCTCGCGCGCGACCTCGACCGTGTCACTGCGCCGGATGAGCGCGATGACCTCGTCGATCGCGTCCAGCGCCTTGAGCAGACCGCGCAGGATGTGGGCGCGCTCCTCGGCCTTGCGCAGCCGGAACTTCGTCCGGCGGACGATGACCTCGATCTGGTGCGTCACCCAGTGGCGGATGAACGCGTCCAGCGAGAGGGTGCGCGGCACGCCGTCGACGAGCGCCAGCATGTTCGCGCCGAAGTTCGTCTGCAGGTCGGTGTGCTTGTACAGGTTGTTGAGGACGACCTTGGCGACCGCGTCCCGCTTGAGGACGATGACCAGGCGCTGACCGGTCCGCGAGGAGGTCTCGTCACGGACGTCGGCGATGCCGCCGATCTTGCCGTCCTTCACCAGGTCGGCGATCTTCTGCGCCAGGTTGTCCGGGTTGGTCTGGTACGGAAGCTCCGTGACCACCAGGCACTGGCGGTTCTGGATCTCCTCGACCTCGACCACCGCGCGCATCGTGATGGAGCCGCGACCGGTGCGGTACGCCTCCTCGATGCCCTTGCGGCCCACGACCAGCGCGCCGGTCGGGAAGTCCGGGCCCTTGATCCGCTCGATGAGCGCGTCGAGCAGCTCCTCGTGCGTGGCCTCCGGGTGCTCCAGCGCCCACTGGGCGCCGGCCGCGACCTCGCGCAGGTTGTGCGGCGGGATGTTGGTGGCCATACCGACGGCGATACCGGCCGAGCCGTTCACCAGCAGGTTCGGGAAGCGCGCCGGCAGGACCGTCGGCTCCTGGTTCCGGCCGTCGTAGTTGTCCGTGAAGTCGACGGTCTCCTCGTCGATGTCGCGGAGCATCTCCATCGACAGCGGCGCCATCTTGCACTCGGTGTAGCGCATGGCGGCCGCCGGGTCGTTGCCCGGGGAGCCGAAGTTGCCGTTGGAGTCGACCAGCGGCATCCGCATCGACCACGGCTGGGCGAGGCGGACGAGCGCGTCGTAGATCGAGGAGTCGCCGTGCGGGTGGTACGTACCCATGACGTCGCCGACGACGCGGGCGCACTTGTAGAAGCCCTTCTCGGGCCGGTAGCCGCCGTCGTACATCGCGTACAGCACGCGCCGGTGGACCGGCTTGAGGCCGTCCCGTACGTCGGGCAGCGCGCGGGACACGATGACGGACATCGCGTAGTCGAGGTACGAGCGCTGCATCTCGGTCTCGAGCCCGACGGGCTCGATCCGCAGCACCGGCTCTTCTTCTTCGGTGGTCCCGGTCGGGGTGTTTTCGTCGGCCATTGCTGGTCGTCAGTCCTTTCGTACGGTCAGCTGAGACCGACTCAGATGTCGAGGAAGCGAACGTCCTTGGCGTTGCGCTGGATGAACGAGCGACGCGCCTCGACGTCCTCGCCCATCAGCACCGAGAACAGGTCGTCGGCCTGGGCCGCGTCGTCCAGGGTGACCTGGCCGAGCACCCGGTGCTCGACGTCCATCGTGGTGACGCGCAGCTCCTCGGCGTTCATCTCGCCCAGACCCTTGAAGCGCTGGATCGAGTCCTCGCGGATCCGCTTGCCGTTCTGCTTGCCCAGCTCGACCAGCGCGTCGCGCTCGCGGTCCGAGTACGCGTACTCGAAGTCGTCCCGGCCCCACTTGATCTTGTACAGCGGCGGACGGGACAGGTAGACGTGGCCCGCCTCGACCAGCGGCCGCATGAAGCGGAACAGGAACGTCAGCAGCAGGGTGTTGATGTGCTGGCCGTCGACGTCGGCGTCCGCCATCAGGATGATCTTGTGATAGCGGAGCTTCTCGATGTCGAAGTCCTCGTGCACACCGGTGCCGAAGGCCGAGATCAGCGCCTGGACCTCGGTGTTCTGCAGGATCTTGTCGATCCGCGCCTTCTCGACGTTCAGGATCTTGCCGCGGATCGGCAGGATGGCCTGGTACATCGGGTTCCGGCCCGACTTGGCCGAGCCGCCGGCGGAGTCACCCTCGACGATGAAGATCTCGCACTTCGTCGGGTCGTTCGACTGGCAGTCGCTCAGCTTGCCCGGCAGGGACGCCGACTCCAGCAGACCCTTGCGGCGGGTCAGGTCACGGGCCTTGCGGGCCGCGACGCGCGCGGTGGCGGCCGTGATGGCCTTGCGGATGATGTCCGCGGCCTCGTTCGGGTTCCGGTCGAACCAGTCCGTGAGGTGCTCGTGGACGACCTTCTGGACGAAGGTCTTCGCCTCGGTGTTGCCGAGCTTCGTCTTCGTCTGACCCTCGAACTGCGGCTCGCCGAGCTTGATCGAGATGATCGCCGTCAGACCCTCGCGGATGTCGTCGCCCGTGAGGTTGTCGTCCTTCTCGCGGAGCAGCTTCTTGTCGCGCGCGTACTTGTTGACGAGCGTCGTCAGCGCGGCGCGGAAGCCCTCCTCGTGCGTACCGCCCTCGTGGGTGTGGATCGTGTTCGCGAACGAGTACACGCCCTCGGAGTACGACGAATTCCACTGCATCGCGATCTCGACCGAGAGCATGCGCTCCTTGTCCTCGGCCTCGACGTCGATGACGGTGGGGTGGATCAGGTCGCCCTTGCGCGAGTTGAGGTACTTCACGAAGTCGACGATGCCGCCCTCGTAGTGGTACTTCACCGTGCGGGCGGCGGGCTCGGCGGCCGCCTCGGCGTCCGGGTCGTCGGCGCCGACCGTGGCCTTCGCGGACTCGCGCTCGTCGGTGAGGACGATCGTCAGGCCCTTGTTGAGGAAGGCCATCTCCTGGAAACGGCGCGAGAGCGTCTCGAAGGAGTACTCGGTCGTCTCGAAGATGTCCGGGTCGGACCAGAAGGTGACCGAGGTGCCGGTCTCCTCCGTGGCCTCGTGCTTGGCGAGGGGCGCGGTCGGGGCGCCCATCTTGTAGTCCTGCGTCCAGCGGTAGCCGTCGGTCTTCACCTCGACGGCGACCTTGGTGGACAGGGCGTTCACGACGGAGACGCCGACGCCGTGCAGACCACCGGAGACCGCGTAGCCGCCGCCGCCGAACTTGCCGCCCGCGTGCAGCACGGTCAGCACGACCTCGACGGCCGGCTTGCCCTCGGACGGGACGATGCCCACCGGGATGCCTCGGCCGTTGTCGACGACCCGTACGCCGCCGTCGGCGAGGATCGTCACGTCGATGGTGTCCGCGTGCCCTGCCAGGGCCTCGTCGACGGAGTTGTCGACGACCTCCTGCACCATGTGGTGCAGTCCCCGCTCACCGGTCGAGCCGATGTACATGCCGGGGCGCTTGCGGACTGCGTCCAGACCCTCGAGGACGGTGATCGCGCTGGCGTCGTACGACGCAGCGTTGGCGGACGGAGTGTTCTCGTTGGGGTTGCCGGAATCGGCCACGAAGCGCCCTTTCTGGCACAGCACAGGCCGTTCTCCGGGCATACGGGAGCGGCTGCGTCGTTCGACATGTTCCGCTGGGTGGCGGGATTGTCTTCCAGTCTACCGGTACCACGGACAGTCATGGGGGTTTGCCGGTACCTGAATGCGCATGTGCCGCCCTGAGCGGGAGCGAGACGACTCCCCATATACGGGAAGGGGCTCCAGAGGCCCCTGACGGCCACCGAGCGCTTCGGAGCGTGACCCCCCGTTGTGGGCGGTTGCTTCCGCCGTTGTGGGCATACGTTCCGCTGGGGCGATGGGGGCCCCTGCTCGAGCGAAGCCGAGAGCTTGGGGGAGGGTGGGCACAACGGAACGGCGCCTTCGCGGGCGCCTCCGCCCCAGCTGCCAGAACCGGCACCATGACGGCGCCGCACTTGAAAAGCCCGGCCGACCGCGCCCTACCCGTACGTGTCCCCCGGCCCCACGGACCCCGGCGCCCGAAACGCCCCGTACCCCCGCCGCGGCCCGGCCGAAGGCCCGAGCACCTTGATCACCCGCACCGTCCCGTGCCCCAGGTCCTCGTTCAGCCGCGCCACCAGCCGCGGCGCGAGCAGCCGCAGCTGCGTCGCCCACGCCGTCGAGTCGCACTGCACCGTCAGCTCCCGCGCGTCCGGCTCCTCGTCGTACCGGAGCGGCACACAGTGCTTCGCGAGGTCCTCGCCGACGATCTGCGGCCAGCGCCCCATGACCCCGCCGACCGCCGCCGGCGTCTCCCAGCCCCGCTCGGTGATCAGCCGGTTGATCGCCGAACCGAGCGCCATCGGGTCGCGTCCGTCCGCGTGCGCGCCGGAACGCAGCCCACCGCCGCGCCGGGCCTGCTTCTTCTGCTGCGCCGCCGCGCCCCGCGCCCTCGCCTGCTCCTTCGCGGCGCGCAGCGCGACCCGGGCGAGATCCACACCAGAGGGCTCGGGGGCCGCGGGGCTGTCCACAGGCTGTGGGGAAGTCTCGTCGTTCGGACCCGTCATGACCGTCACACCCGTTCCACGGCTCCGCCGGCCACGGCGTACCGCGTCCCGGCCAGTACCCCCGGCACGTCGTCGTCCACCGCCGCCGTCACCAGCACCTGCTCGCCCGGCGCCACCAGCTCCGCCAGCCGCTCGCGCCGCCGCGCGTCCAGCTCGGCGAACACGTCGTCGAGGACGAGCACCGGCTCGTTGCCCTCCGCCCGCAGCAGGTCGTACGAGGCCAGCCGCAGCGCCAGCGCGTACGACCAGGACTCGCCGTGGCTCGCGTAGCCCTTCGCCGGCAGGTCGCCCAGCTTGAGCAGCAGCTCGTCGCGGTGCGGCCCGGCCAGCGTGACGCCGCGCTCGATCTCCTGCTTGCGCACGTCCGCCAGCGCGGCGATCAGCTGCCCGTACAGCTCCTCGCGGGTGTGCCCGGAGCCGGGCGCTGAGGGCCGGTACTCCAGCAGGATCGGTCCGCCGCCCGGCGCCAGCTGCTCGTACGCCTTGTCCGCCAGCGGCTGCAGCGTGGCGATCAGGTCCAGCCGCTGGGCGAGCAGCTCCGCGCCGGCCCGGGCCAGGTGCTGGTCCCACACGTCGAGGGTGGACAGGTCCATGGACCGCCCACCGTGCCGCCGGGCCATCGCCGCGGACTTCAGCAGCGTGTTCCGCTGCTTGAGCACCCGCTCGTAGTCGGACCGCACGCCCGCCATACGCGGCGAACGAGCCGTGATCAGCTCGTCCAGGAAGCGCCGGCGCTCCCCGGGATCGCCCTTCACCAGTGCCAGGTCCTCCGGCGCGAACAGCACCGTCCGTACAATCCCGAGCACGTCACGCGGCTTGACCTGCGAGGACCTGTTGATCCGGGCGCGGTTGGCGCGCCCCGGGTTGAGCTCCAGCTCGACCAGCTGCGACCGCTCGCCCTGGGTCACGGCGGCCCGGATGATCGCCCGGTCCGCCCCCATCCGCACCAACGGCGCGTCCGAGGCGACCCGGTGGCTGCCGAGCGTGGCGAGATAGCCGACGGCCTCGACGAGATTCGTCTTGCCCTGCCCGTTCGCTCCCACGAACGCGGTGACGCCCGGATCGAGCGGAACCTCGACCCGGGCGTACGAGCGGAAGTCGGCCAGCGACAGATGCGTGACGTGCATGGTGTGCGCCGACCTTCCCCCGGCTGCTGTGCACCGCCGGGTGCACAGCCTGTGGACTACTTCTTCGTCTCGACCGCGTGGCCGCCGAACTGGTTGCGCAGCGCGGCGATCATCTTCATCTGCGGGGAGTCGTCCTGACGCGAGGCGAACCGCGCGAACAGCGAGGCGGTGATCGCCGGCAGCGGCACCGCGTTGTCGATGGCGGCCTCGACGGTCCACCGGCCCTCGCCGGAGTCCTCCGCGTAGCCGCGCAGCTTGTCCAGGTGCTCGTCCTCGTCCAGCGCGTTGACCGCCAGGTCCAGCAGCCAGGAACGGATGACCGTGCCCTCCTGCCAGGACCGGAAGACCTCGCGCACGTCGGTGACCGAGTCGACCTTCTCCAGGAGCTCCCAGCCCTCGGCGTAGGCCTGCATCATCGCGTACTCGATGCCGTTGTGGACCATCTTCGCGAAGTGGCCCGCGCCGACCTTGCCCGCGTGGACCGAGCCGAACTCGCCCTCGGGCTTGAGCGCGTCGAAGATCGGCTGGACCTTCGCCACATGCTCGGCGTCGCCGCCGTACATCAGCGCGTAGCCGTTCTCCAGGCCCCAGACGCCGCCGGACACGCCGCAGTCGACGAAGCCGATGCCCTTGGCGGCGAGCTCCTCGGCGTGCTTCTCGTCGTCGGTCCAGCGGGAGTTGCCGCCGTCCACGACGATGTCGCCGGGGGAGAGCAGCTCGGCCAGCTCGTCGATGGTGGACTGGGTCGCGGCACCGGCCGGGACCATGACCCACACGACGCGCGGACCCTTGAGCTTGCCCACAAGCTCTTCCAGGCTGTGGACATCCGCGAGGTCCGGATTGCGGTCGTATCCGACGACGGTGTGACCTGCGCGGCGAATGCGCTCACGCATGTTGCCGCCCATCTTGCCGAGACCGACGAGACCGAGCTCCATCAGAGATTCCTTAAGCGTCGTGTGCGGTTGTACCCGGGTCCGAGCCTACGCCCGGACCCGCGTGCACACCTGTGGGGTCAGCCGCTCAGTCGACGCCCCGGTCAGCGGCGTCAGCCGCTCAGCCGCACCGGCATGATCAGGTACTTGTACGCCTCGTCCGCCTCCGCGTCCACGGCCGGCTTGCCGCTCAGCAGCGCGGGCTTGGTGGACGTGGTGAACGACAGCTGGGCGACCGGGGAGTCGATCGCGCTCAGGCCGTCCAGCAGGAAGGTCGGGTTGAAGGCGATCGAGATGTCGTCGCCCTCCAGCTGCGCGTCGACGCGCTCCACAGCCTGTGCGTCGTCGCTGGAGCCGGCCTCCAGGATCAGCACGCCCTGCTCGAAGCTCAGCCGCACCGGCGTGTTCCGCTCGGCGACCAGGGCCACACGCTTGACGGCCTCGACGAACGGGGCGGTCTCGATCACCGCGACGGAGTTGAACTCGGTCGGGAAGAGCGTGCGGTACTTCGGGAGGTCGCCCTCCAGGAGGCGGGTGGTGGTGCGCCGGCCCGCGCCCTCGAAGCCGATCAGGCCCTCGCCCGCACCGGAGCCGGAGAGCGCCAGGGTGACCGTGTCGCCGCTGGTCAGCGCCTTGGCCGTGTCCAGCAGGGTCTTCGCGGGCACCAGGGCGACCGCGGAGGCGTCCGGGGACTCCGGCTTCCACAGGAACTCGCGGACCGCGAAGCGGTAGCGGTCGGTGGAGGCCAGCGTGACGGTGTCGCCCTCGATCTCGATGCGCACACCGGTCAGGACGGGCAGCGTGTCGTCGCGGCCGGCGGCGATGGCCACCTGCTGCGCGGCGGAGGCGAAGACCTCACCGGGGACGGTGCCCGTGGCCGTCGGCATCTGCGGCAGCGCCGGGTACTCCTCCACAGGCAGTGTGTGGAGGGTGAAGCGGGAGGAGCCGCAGACCACGGTCGCCCGTACACCGTCTGTGGAGATCTCCACGGGACGGTTGGGGAGGGCGCGGCAGATGTCGGCGAGCAGGCGGCCGGAGACCAGGACGGTTCCGTCCTCCTCGACCTCGGCCTCCACGGAGACACGGGCCGAGACCTCGTAGTCGAAGCTCGAGAAGCTCAGCGCGCCGTCCTCGGCCTTCAGCAGAAGGCCAGCGAGTACGGGCGCCGGCGGACGGGCCGGGAGGCTCCGGGCCACCCAGGCCACCGCCTCCGCGAGTACATCGCGCTCCACCCGGATCTTCACCGGAACCGCCTCCTGCTGTTGCTGGCTCTTCGTCGACTGGCGGGAACCAGTCTGACGTACGCCACCGACACTCGGTGCGGCTCGGGGTCAAGTCGCGACAAGCGGCACCCGGCGGTCCGGCGTCGAGTTGTGCACAGCACCCACTTCGAAGCGGATTTCCCGGTAACTCTAAGTGGGAGTAGTAGTAGGGCCTGTGGAAACCGTGGATAACGCCATCCACGCAGGTCAGACCCGGTTTTTTGTCCACTGCCCCTGTGGGTGACACCGGTGGACAACTAGGGGGTTCTGTGGACACCCGAAAGTTCTGCACACCCCATGCACAGGCGGCATGGACTTCTCCCCAGCGCTGTCCCCAGCTTTCCCCACGTTCCCCACAGCCAAACCGTCTCCCTCGATGTGACGGCTTTCACTCGACCCGGTGATGACGGGTGTTTCCTTGCCGAACAGTGGACAGAGGTGTGGGAAACCTGGGGACAAGCTGGCCCGGCCTGTGGGCTGCCGGTGGACAACTCGACGAGCCTCCTGTGGACGGAAGATTCGTCCACAGTCTGTGGAACCTGGTTGATCACAAATCCACAGCCACCTGACCTGCTGCGATGATCTTTCCCCCACCGGACCTGTGGACATAATCTGGACAACTTGGCAGTCCCCAGGCTGTGGACGGAAGATCGTCCCCACTTCTGTGGAGAACCTTGCCCCAGCGCCCCGTATTCGAACAGCCCGGTTTCGTACACAGGTGCCACGCGTCGACCGGGCATACGGAAGGGCGCCCCGGGACGGTGTCCCGAGGCGCCCTGAGAGCCGTACAGACGGCCGGCGTCAGCCGTTCTTGATGCGGTTGGTGAGCTCCGTGACCTGGTTGTAGATCGAGCGCCGCTCCGCCATCAGAGCCCGGATCTTCCGGTCCGCGTGCATGACGGTCGTGTGGTCGCGGCCGCCGAACTGCGCGCCGATCTTCGGCAGCGAGAGGTCGGTCAGCTCCCGGCAGAGGTACATGGCGATCTGGCGCGCCGTCACCAGCACCCGGCTGCGCGAGGATCCGCAGAGGTCCTCCACCGTCAGCCCGAAGTAGTCGGCCGTCGCCGCCATGATGGCGGTCGCGGTGATCTCCGGTGCCGAGTCCTCGCCGCCGGGGATCAGGTCCTTGAGGACGATCTCGGTCAGCCCGAGGTCCACCGGCTGCCGGTTGAGCGACGCGAACGCGGTCACCCGGATCAGTGCGCCCTCCAGCTCACGGATGTTCCGTGAGATCCGCGAGGCGATGAACTCCAGCACCTCCGGCGGGGCGTTCAGCTGCTCCTGCACCGCCTTCTTGCGGAGGATGGCGATCCGCGTCTCCAGCTCCGGCGGCTGCACGTCGGTGGTCAGGCCCCACTCGAAGCGGTTGCGCAGCCGGTCCTCCAGGGTCACCAGCTGCCGGGGCGGCCGGTCGGAGGAGAGGACGATCTGCTTGTTCGCGTTGTGGAGCGTGTTGAAGGTGTGGAAGAACTCCTCCTGCGTCGACTCCTTGCTCGCGAGGAACTGGATGTCGTCGACGAGCAGGATGTCCACATCGCGGTAGCGCTTGCGGAAGGCGTCGCCCTTGCCGTCGCGGATCGAGTTGATGAACTCGTTCGTGAACTCCTCCGAGCTCACGTACCGCACCCGGGTGCCCGGGTAGAGGCTGCGGGCGTAGTGCCCGATCGCGTGCAGCAGGTGGGTCTTTCCGAGTCCCGACTCCCCATAGATGAAGAGCGGGTTGTACGCCTTCGCCGGCGCCTCGGCGACCGCGACCGCGGCGGCGTGGGCGAAGCGGTTCGAGGAACCGATGACGAAGGTGTCGAAGAGGTACCGGGGGTTCAGCCGCGCGTGCTGCTCTCCGGCCGGGCCAGGCTGGCCGCCGCCGGATCCGCCGCCGTGCCGCGGGCCCTGGCCGGGCTGCGCCTGGGGCTGTCCGGGGCCGTGCGGCTCGGGCAGGTCGGCGCGCTCCGGCCGCGGCTGCTCGTACGGCGCGGGCCGCTCGTCGTAGCGCGGCGCCTGGGGCTGCGGGGCGCGGCTGCCGTAGGGCTCGTGCCACTGCTCCGCCGGGGCCTCGCGCTCCGGGAAGCCGCCGAGCCGCGGCTGCTGCCAGGAGAGGTCCTCCTGGGTGCGCGGCCAGGAGCCCGGGTCGGGGCGCTGCTGCTGGTAGTCCGGGTAGGCCGGGCGCACGGACGGCAGTCCGTCGTCGCCGGAGGGCCGGTGTCCGTAGCCGCCGTCGTACTTGTCGTACGGCTCGGTGGTCCCGCGGTCGTCGTAGCGGGGGTGCTGGGGCTGCTGGACGGGCGGGGCCGGCGGGCCGGACGGTTCGCCGGCGGAGTCGTCGACGGTGATCGCGATCCGGATCGGCCGGCCGCATTCACGGCTCAGGGTGTCGCTGATCAGCGGCGCGAGCCGGCCCTCGAGAACTCGCTTGCCCCATTCGTTGGGGACGGCGAGAAGTGCGGTGTCGGCCACGAGTGCGAGAGGCTGGCACCGCTCGATCCACTGCTTGTCCTTGGGCTCGATGCCCTGCTGGCCTTCTCCGAGGAGCTGCTCGAGCACGCGTGGCCACACTGCGGCAAGATCAGCAGGTACGTCAGCCACGGGGCACGCTTCCTCGTTGGTCCCACGAATGTGTGGTTCTCGGGACGGTAGGTAGGGGTCCGTCCGGTGTCCGTCAGGACAGGTAAGGACAGAACGGAAAAAGATTCAGGAGTTCAGCCACGGTAGTCGGGGCGGCTGACGTGGTTCAAGTTGTTGTCCACAGCCTGTGCATATCGGGCCCCGCCGTGGGGCCGGTTTGACCGGATGGCGTAGCCGCGCGTACCGTAACCAGGTCGAGTTGTCGATGGCTGCTGCCGCCTGCCTCCGATGGGCAAAGATCACGGTCAGTGATCGTGTAGCGGTGCACTCGGGCGTATTGCGAGCTACTCGTGGGCGCACGGTGACAGCCAGGCGATGTCCCGCCACCAACGAATCATTTCTGGAGCCCCCGAGTGAGCAAGCGCACCTTCCAGCCGAACAACCGTCGTCGCGCGAAGACCCACGGCTTCCGCCTGCGCATGCGTACCCGTGCCGGCCGCGCCATCCTGGCGAACCGCCGTGCCAAGGGTCGCGCAGAGCTGTCCGCCTGATCTGCCTTAACAGGTCATGACGTGCTGCCTTCCGAGAATCGGCTGAGGCGGCGCGAGGACTTCGCGACCGCGGTACGCCGAGGACGCCGGGCCGGCCGCCCGTTCCTCGTCGTCCATCTACGCAGCGGTGCAACGGACCCGCACGCGCCTGGGGAGAGCGCTCCCCCGACGCGTGCGGGTTTCGTCGTGAGCAAGGCAGTGGGTGGTGCGGTCGTCCGCAACCAGGTGAAGCGACGTCTTCGCCATCTGGTCCGCGCCCGGCTGGCCGAGCTGCCCCCCGGTAGCCTGGTGGTTGTACGGGCGCTGCCCGGAGCGGGCGACGCCGATCACACGCAGCTGGCCCGAGACCTGGACGCCGCTCTCCAGCGGTTGCTGGGAGGGGGCACGCGATGAAGTACCCGCTGCTGGCTCTGATCAAGCTGTACCAATGGACGATCAGCCCGCTGCTGGGTCCGGTGTGCCGGTACTACCCGTCGTGTTCCCACTACGGATTCACGGCCATCGACCGGCACGGTGCGATCAAGGGCACGGCCCTGACCGCCTGGCGCATCCTGCGGTGCAATCCGTGGTCGCCGGGCGGTGTGGACCATGTACCCCCGCGCAAGCGTCCGCGCTGGCACGAACTGCTGCGGAACGCCCTGCGCGGCGACAAGGGCGGGTCCTCCGCCGAGAAGAGCCCGGCCGCAGAGACCTCGCCCAATGCTCAAGGAGCCTGATTAGTGGACACGATTGCCAATCTGTTCAGCTTCATCACCACACCTGTCTCATGGGTGATCGTCCAGTTCCACACGATGTACGGGGCGATCTTCGGCCCTGACACGGGTTGGGCCTGGGGCCTGTCCATCGTGTCCCTGGTGGTGCTGATCCGGATCTGCCTGATCCCGCTGTTCGTCAAGCAGATCAAGTCGACCCGGAACATGGCCGCGCTCCAGCCGAAGATGAAGGCGATCCAGGAGCGCTACAAGAGCGACAAGCAGCGTCAGTCCGAAGAGATGATGAAGCTGTACAAGGAGACGGGTACCAACCCGCTCTCCTCGTGCCTTCCCATCCTGGCGCAGTCGCCGTTCTTCTTCGCTCTGTACTCGGTGCTGTCGCACATCGCCGAGGGCAAGACCATCGGTGTCATCAACGAGTCGCTGCTGGCGAGCGCCCGTCAGGCGCACATCTTCGGCGCTCCGCTGGCCTCGAAGTTCACGGACAGCGCCGCTGAGGTCGCCGCGCTCGACGCGTCGCTCACCTCGGTCCGCATCGTCACCGCGATCATGATCGTCCTGATGTCGGCCTCGCAGTTCTTCACGCAGCGCCAGCTGATGACGAAGAACGTCGACCTCTCGGTCAAGACGCCGTACATGCAGCAGCAGAAGATGCTCATGTACATCTTCCCGCTGATCTTCGCCGTCATGGGCATCAACTTCCCCGTCGGTGTCCTCGTCTACTGGCTGACCACCAACGTGTGGACCATGGGCCAGCAGATGTACGTGATCAACCAGAACCCGACTCCGGGAAGCAAGGCCCAGGACGCGTACCTGCAGCGCCTGCTGAAGAGCGTCACGCACCACGGTGAGGTCCGCGGTCGCCGGCGGAAGAACATCGTCAAGCTGATCGTGGCCAAGGGCAGCGACCGCAACGACAACGAGCGCCGCTTCTTCACGGGTCTGTCGAAGGCCGGTTTCGCGGCCCAGGCGGACGGCACCGTGGTGAAGAGCGACACCGTCGCGGCCGAGGCCGAGGGCGCGGCCACCGTGAAGCGGCAGCAGCCGAAGCGTCAGAGCAAGGCCCAGCGTCAGTCGGGCGGGCACAAGGCCGAGGACTCCGCCGAGGCGACCACCTCGCTGGAGAAGAAGCCGCAGGACTCGACCACGGAGTCCAAGCCCCAGGCGCCGAGCCGGGCGAACTCCGGCACCACCCGCCAGGCCAAGTCCGGACAGCGCAAGGGCCAGCAGCGGCCCAAGCACCCGTCCTCCAAGAAGTAAGAAGGAGTCCATCCGTGACGGAAGGCACCACCTCCGCCGCCGCCGAGGGTGGCGACACCCTGACCCGCCTGGAGCAGGAGGGTGAGATCGCAGCGGACTACCTCGAGGGTCTGCTCGACATCGCCGACCTGGACGGCGACATCGACATGGACGTCGAGGCGGACCGGGCCGCGGTCTCGATCATCAGTGACTCGGGCAGCCGCGACCTGCAGAAGCTCGTGGGCCGCGACGGCGAGGTGCTGGAGGCGCTCCAGGAGCTCACGCGTCTGGCCGTGCACCGCGAAACTGGTGACCGCAGCCGCCTGATGCTGGACATCGCCGGCTTCCGCGCCCAGAAGCGCACCGAGCTCGCCGAGCTGGGTGCGAAGGCCGCGGAGCAGGTGAAGGCCACCAAGCAGCCGGTGAAGCTGGACCCGATGACGCCGTTCGAGCGCAAGGTCGTGCACGACGCGGTCGCCGCCGCCGGGCTGCGCAGCGAGTCCGAGGGCGAGGAGCCGCAGCGCTTCGTCGTCGTTCTCCCTGCCTGATCCCTTCTTGTTGTGTCGGCCCCGTCTGTTCGCAGGCGGGGCCGATCTTTGTCAGCCTGATAGTCAGCCAACCCCAGCGCGGTGGCGCGGTACGGAAGGACGGTTCCCGTGACGGAGTCAGCGGAGCTCCCCCAGGCGCCGGAGCAGGCGCGGACGGTTTTCGGCGAGTACTTCCCGGAGGCCGTCCGGTACGCGGAGCTGCTCGCGGACGCGGGAGTGAAGCGCGGGCTGATCGGCCCGCGCGAGGTGCCGCGGCTGTGGGAGCGGCATCTGCTGAACTGTGCGGTGCTCTCCGAGGTGGTTCCGGAGGGTGTCACGGTCTGCGACGTGGGCTCGGGTGCGGGTCTGCCCGGCATTCCGCTGGCGCTGGTGCGGCCGGATCTGAAGATCACGCTGTTGGAGCCGCTGCTGCGGCGGACGAACTTCCTGCAGGAGGTCGTCGAGCTGCTGGGTCTGGATCATGTGACGGTGGTCCGTGGCCGTGCCGAGGAGGTTCTCGGAAAGCTGACTCCGGTGCACGTCGTCACGGCGCGCGCCGTGGCGCCGCTGGACCGGCTGGCGGGCTGGGGCGTGCCGCTGCTGCGGCCCTACGGCGAGATGCTGGCCCTCAAGGGCGACACCGCCCAGGAGGAGCTGGACGGGGCGCGGTCGGCGCTGTCGAAGCTCGGTGTGGTGGAGACCTCGGTGCTGCACGTCGGTGAGGGCATCGTGGACCCGCTGTCGACCGTGGTGCGGGTGGAGGTCGGTGAGAGCCCCGGCGGTGTGCGGTTCGCCGCGAAGCGCGCCAAGGCAGCCCGTCCCAGCCGCACCCGCCGGCGCCGCTGAGCCTGGGACTCGGCGCCATCGAGTCCCAGAAGTACCTGTACGTACCTATTTCGGAGTGTCGAGCGGTTGTGGCTCGGCGGCGCGTGCATCGTGTTTCACGTGAAACGTCGCTCACTGCTGCAGGGGATCATCAGCCGCGGCCGCGCGGCCGCCTCACCCCGAGACCGCAAGCCCCCGACGAAGCCCCCCGTGAGGGTTACGGAGTTGTCCACAGAGGTGGATTCGTCCACAGAACCACGGGCCTCGCTGGTTCACGACCCCGAAAGCATGGCAGGCTCTGTTCATCGCGAGCCTGAAGCCGAGGAGAGTGAATCCTTGCGGTCCGACGCCAACATCGCGGGACCGATGACCGATCCGGTCCCCGGTCCCCGAACCGAATCGGTGGGGTCCGATGTTTCACGTGAAACATCGCCCCCTATGGACGACACCCCCATCGGCCGTGCTGCCCAACTGGCAGTGGAGGCTCTGGGTCGTGCCGGAGAAGGTCTTCCCCGGCCGGCGCAGACGCGCGTGATGGTGGTCGCCAACCAGAAGGGCGGCGTGGGCAAGACGACCACGACGGTCAACCTTGCCGCGTCGCTGGCGCTGCACGGCGCCCGTGTTCTGGTGATCGACCTCGACCCGCAGGGCAACGCCTCCACGGCGCTGGGGATCGACCACCACGCCGAGGTGCCCTCGATCTACGACGTCCTGGTGGACAGCAAGCCGCTCTCCGATGTGGTGCAGCCCGTCGCGGATGTCGAGGGCCTCTTCTGCGCCCCCGCCACCATCGATCTCGCCGGCGCGGAGATCGAGCTGGTGTCGCTGGTGGCGCGTGAGAGCCGGCTGCAGCGGGCGATCCAGGCGTACGAGCAGCCGCTGGACTACATCCTGATCGACTGCCCGCCGTCGCTGGGCCTGCTGACGGTCAACGCCCTCGTGGCGGGGGCCGAGGTGCTGATCCCTATCCAGTGCGAGTACTACGCGCTGGAGGGCCTGGGCCAGCTCCTGCGGAACGTCGATCTCGTGCGCGGGCACCTGAACCCCGCGCTGCATGTGTCGACGATTCTGCTCACCATGTACGACGGCCGGACGAGGCTCGCCTCGCAGGTCGCCGACGAGGTGCGCAGTCACTTCGGTGAAGAGGTCCTGCGGACCAGCATTCCGCGATCGGTGCGTATCTCCGAGGCGCCGAGCTACGGGCAGACCGTGCTCACCTACGACCCGGGCTCCAGTGGCTCGCTGTCGTACCTGGAGGCGGCCCGTGAGATCGCGATGCGGGGCGTCGGTCTGCACTACGACCCCCAGCACGCCCATGTGGGCAACCAGAACAGCCAGCCAAGCATGTCGGAGGGGATCCAGTGAGCGAGCGACGTAGGGGGTTGGGGCGTGGGCTCGGTGCGCTGATTCCTGCCGCTCCCCAGGAGCGGCAGGCGCCGCCGGTGGGGGTGGCCCCGGGGACGGCTTCGCCCGGAGCGATTCCCTCGCTGACGGCGGAGCGGGGTGTGACCGCTGCGAAGCTGGCGACGCTGCCGGCGAGCGCTCCTGCGCCGGACGAGGTCATCACGTCGGCCGAGCGCGAGATCGTGCCCGTGCCGGAGTCCCCGGCGGGGGCGCACTTCGCGGAGCTGCCGCTGGACGCGATCACCCCGAACCCGCGCCAGCCGCGTGAGGTGTTCGACGAGGACGCGCTGGCGGAGCTGGTCACCTCCATCAAGGAGGTCGGCCTGCTGCAGCCGGTCGTCGTGCGTCAGCTGGGGACCGAGCGCTACGAGCTCATCATGGGTGAGCGTCGCTGGCGGGCCTGCCGTGAGGCGGGCCTGGAGCGGATCCCTGCGATCGTCCGTGCGACGGACGACGAGAAGCTCCTGCTGGACGCCCTCCTGGAGAACCTGCACCGGGCTCAGCTGAACCCGCTGGAGGAGGCCGCGGCGTACGACCAGCTGCTGAAGGACTTCAACTGCACGCATGATCAGCTGGCCGACCGGATCGGGCGTTCCCGCCCGCAGGTGTCGAACACGCTGCGTCTGCTGCGGCTGTCGCCGCCGGTTCAGCGCCGGGTCGCGGCCGGAGTGCTGTCAGCCGGCCATGCTCGGGCGCTGCTCTCTGTGGACGACCCGGAGACCCAGGACAAGCTGGCGTACCGGATCGTGGCCGAGGGCCTCTCGGTGCGTGCGGTCGAGGAGATCGTCCATGTGATGGGTTCGGAGCCGGAGGCGGCGGTGAAGCCGAAGGGGCCGCGGGCCGGCGCCCGGGTCTCCCCGGCGCTGACGGATCTGGCGTCCCGGCTGTCGGACCGCTTCGAGACCCGGGTAAAGGTCGACCTCGGGCAGAAGAAGGGCAAGATCGTCGTCGAGTTCGCCTCGATGGAGGATCTGGACCGGATCCTGGGCACCCTTGCTCCGGGCGAGGGAAAGGTGATGGATCGGGCCAACTCCGAGCCGAGCGAGGAGGACGGCGAGGGCTGAGGCCCGCGTTCCCGTCTTCGGGGCGGACCGTGTACCGGCGTTGGCCGGAACACGGTCCGCCCTTTGCTTGAGCGCGGTATCCGCCCGAGTGTCCGATGGATACGATGCGTTCAGGTATGGCACATCCACCGTGATCCGGCTCAGAGAGGGGCGGAAGCCATGCGAGAAGTGAGCCGCGGCCGATGGGTGACGGCGGGTCTGGGCGTGGGCGCGGTCGGCGGGTTCATCGGCAGCCTGCTCCTGGAGCGCAGTGCGCTGGCGCAGGCCCGTGGTGCGGCAGTTGAGGGAAGTGAGGACCCGTGGGGCGTCGACTCGTACCGCTCACCCTGGACAACCTTCCGGACCTTCCCAAGCGCTGTCGGTCGTGTGTCTTCTGGGAGCTCGATCCGGTCAGTGGAGAGGCAGCGGTAAAGGCCGGGCGGCCTGAGCTGGAGAAGGAGGCCTGGATCTCCGCGGTGCTCCTCGAGTGGGGCTCGTGCGGCCGGGTGGTCTACGTCGATGAGGTCCCGGTCGGGTTCGTTCTCTACGCTCCCCCCGCCTATGTGCCGCGGTCGATGGCCTTTCCCACCAGCCCGGTGTCGGCGGACTCGGTCCAGCTGATGACGGCCTGGATCATGCCGGGCTATCAGGGGCAGGGGCTGGGCCGGGTGATGGTGCAGACGGTCGCGAAGGATCTGCTGCGGCGGGGCTTCCGTGCGATCGAGGCGTTCGGCGACGCGCGGTGGAAGGAGCCGGCCTGCGTGCTGCCGGCGGACCATCTGCTCGCGGTGGGCTTCAAGACGGTGCGCCCGCATCCGGTGCATCCGAGGCTGCGGCTGGAGCTGAGGACGACGCTCTCCTGGAAGGAAGACGTGGAGTTGGCGCTGGACCGGCTGCTGGGCGCTGTGCAGAAGGAGCCCGCCCTGCGGCCGCTGTAGCGGTGCCGGGTACGACGAACGGCCCGCCCCGAGTGGGGGCGGGCCGTTCGTGTTTCACGTGAAACAGCGGAGGCGTCAGGCCTTCGTGATGTCCTCGGCGATGAAGTCCGCGAGATCGCGCTCGATGGCGGCCTTCGGCTTGGCGCCGACGATGGTCTTGGCGACCTCGCCGTTCTGGTAGACGTTCAGCGTCGGGATCGACATCACACCGTACTTGGCAGCCGTGGCCGGGTTCTCGTCGATGTTGAGCTTGACGATCTCGATCTTGTCACCGTGCTCCTTGGCGATGGCCTCGAGCGACGGCGCGATCTGACGGCACGGGCCGCACCAGGCCGCCCAGAAGTCCACCAGGACGGGCTTGTCGCTCTTGAGGACGTCCTCATCGAAGGTAGCGTCAGTCACGTTCTTCAGATCGGCCACGGCGGCCTCCTTAACTTCGCGGGGTGTGGGGGTGAGGCGGGGAGAGTCAGACCGCGGAGGTCTTCGCCGGCTCCGCGGCCTTCTCGCCGTCGGCGAGAGCGGCCAGGAAGCGCTCGGCGTCCAGGGCGGCGGAGCAACCGGTGCCCGCGGCGGTGATCGCCTGGCGGTAGGTGTGGTCGACGACGTCGCCGGCGCCGAAGACACCGGTCAGGTTGGTGCGGGTCGAGGGGGCGTCCACCTTGAGGTAGCCCTCCTCGTCCAGGTCCAGCTGACCCTTGAACAGCTCGGTGCGCGGGTCGTGGCCGACGGCGATGAACAGGCCGGTGACGGGCAGCTCGCTGGTCTCGCCGGTCTTGGTGTTGCGCAGGGTCAGACCGGAGAGCTTCTGCTCGCCGTGGATCTCGGCGACCTCACTGTCCCAGGCGAACTTGATCTTCGGGTCGGCGAAGGCGCGCTCCTGCATGGCCTTCGACGCGCGCAGCGAGTCGCGGCGGTGGACGATCGTGACCGTCTTGGCGAAGCGCGAGAGGAAGGTGGCCTCCTCCATCGCGGTGTCGCCGCCGCCGATGACGGCGATGTCCTGGTCCTTGAAGAAGAAGCCGTCGCAGGTGGCGCACCAGGAGACACCGCGGCCGGAGAGAGCGTCCTCGTTGGGCAGGCCCAGCTTGCGGTGCTGCGAGCCGGTCGTCACGATGACGGCCTTGGCGCGGTGCACAGTGCCGGCGGTGTCGGTGACGGTCTTGATGTCACCGGTGAGGTCGACGGCCACGACGTCGTCCGGGATCAGCTCAGCGCCGAAGCGCTCGGCCTGGGCGCGCATGTTGTCCATCAGGTCCGGGCCCATGATGCCGTCGCGGAAGCCGGGGAAGTTCTCCACGTCGGTCGTGTTCATCAGCGCGCCACCGGCGGTGACGGCACCTTCGAAGACCAGCGGCTTCAGCGACGCGCGCGCCGTGTAGAGCGCGGCGGTGTACCCCGCGGGCCCGGAGCCGATGATGATCACGTTACGGACGTCGCTCACGGGTTTCTTCCTCGTCTCTGCAGACTGCCTACTGCCTACGGGGCGGTCGATCGGTGACTCTCACCCCACCCAACGGATCCTAAGGGTGAAGCATTCCCGGAACCGCCTCGCGGCACGGCGTAGCGTCAGGGGCGAGGGTAGACGTGGGTCAACAGGACGTCCGCCTTGGCGCTGCCGCCGCCCTCGGTGCAGGAGGCGTCGAGGACGTAGGCCTGCACCTTGGACGGGTCCGTGGCGTGCGGCAGGACGACGAGGTACGCCCGTGAGCCCTGGTAGTCGCCGGGCTGGAAGGCGAGGACGGGGTCGGTGCGGTCGGTGCCGGCGCGGACGCAGTTCGGCAGTGTCGCGTCAGCGCTCCGCAGCGGTGTGTTGCCGTCGTTCTCGGCGGTCAGGGACTCCGGGGCGTCCTTGGGTGCCTTGCGGGTGCCGTCGGCGCGCAGGAGTTCCTGGACGCGCTGGTCGATGCCCTCGTCGGAGAAGGGGGTGTCCGCGGCGCTCGCGGCGACGTCGGACTTCTTGTCACCGCTGCTGTCGGCGGCGTTCTGCAGCGTGCCGGGCAGGAGCAGGAAGGTACCCAGGCCGAGGGCCGCGGCACCGAGGATGCCGCCGAGAACGGCGACACGGCGGCGGCGCCTGCCGGTCGGGCGTCCCGGACCGGTGGCCGCCCTGGGGCGGCCTGCGGGACGGTCTGCGGCGCCGGCGGGATCGGGGGAGTCCTCGGCGGCGGGGAGAGCCTCGGGAGCGTCGGACGGTGTTTCACGTGAAACATGAGCCGTCGCGTCGTCGGGTGTGGTGGCGCTGAGGAGGGCTTCGGCGGCGAGCGCGGCGTCGATCCGACCGGCGATCTCGGCGGGCATCCGGACCGGGCCGGGCAGGGTGCCCAGCAGTCCGCGGATCTCCTCCAGGGAGGCGCGTACGTCCGCGCAGAGGGCGCAGCCGTCGACATGCCTGCGTACGGCGGCGGTCCGGGCCGGTGGGAGCAGGCCTTCGGTGAGGTCGGAGATCTCCGAGACGTCCGGGTGCTGTGTCGTGTCGGCCCTGCCGGTCGTGGAAGTCACGCGCGCCCACCTCCGCCCTTCACAGCAGCTGGACCGTTCGGTCCCGTATCCGTTCGCCTCGACACCGGTGGGACGGATGTCCCCGGCGTCCGGTTCCTTCCCCCACCAGGGCCTTCGTTACCCCCTGTGTCCGCGCGCAGATGAGTGAGCAGCGGCAGCAGGCGGGCCCGGCCGCGTGCGCACCGGCTTTTGACCGTTCCGGAGGGGACATCGAGGATGCGGGCAGCCTCGGCCACGGGGTATCCCTGCATGTCCACGAGGACGAGCGCGGCGCGCTGGTCGGCGGGAAGTTTGGCGAGCGCGGCGAACAGTTCACGGTGCAGGTCCTGGCGCTCGGCGGGCGCCTCGGCGGACTCGTGCGGTTCGAGGAGCTGTTCCAGACGGGTGGTGTCGTCGACGGGCGAGGTCTTGCGCGAGGCGGCCTTGCGGGCCCGGTCGAGGCAGGCGTTCACGGTGATGCGGTGGAGCCAGGTCGTGACGGCCGACTGGCCCCTGAAGGTGTGGGCGGCCCGGAAGGCGGATACGAGGGCGTCCTGGACGGCGTCCGCGGCCTCCTCGCGGTCTCCCAGCGTGCGCAGGGCGACCGCCCACAGCCGGTCCCGGTGACGGCGTACGAGCTCACCGAAGGCGTTCGGATCTCCCGCCACATGGCGTGCCAGGAGTTCCTGGTCGCTGAGAACGCTCTGTTCGTCCACCGGTGAGCCCCCCTCCCCTGTGACGTCAGCTTGTGATCGTGATGTCCGAGATCTGGCCCCGGTAACCGCCGTCGGCGCTCGGCAGCTCGGTCAGCCAGACGAGGACGTAGCGCGTCTTCACCGGCTTGCCGGGAGAGAGCGCGACCCGGGAACCCGTTTCCGATGCCTGGGTGGTGTAGTCGCCCGGCGCGACCGGCATGGACGAGGCGTCCTCGGGAGCCGTGCGCAGCTGGACCGAGGTCGTGCCGTGGAAGGCGATCTCCACCTTGCCGACCTGCTGGACTCGTCCCAGGTCCAGGACGATGCCCACGCCCTCCTTGAGGTTGCCGAACTTCGCGTAGCCGCGGTAGTTGCTGGTCGGCCACGAGGTGCTGGGGTTGCCGTCGTAGGCGCTCTTTATCTGTGAGGCGTTCTCCGACCCGTCGCCGAGCGGGTCGAAGTCGTGGGCGTCGACGATGGCGACCGGCTTGCCGGAGCCGGCCGGCTGCTTGTTGTCGGTGGTCTCGGGCTGCGTGGTCCGGGGGGTCTCCTGCTTCTTGTTCCTGTCCAGGAGCTTGTCCGCAACCTGCCAGCTGCCCAGGCCGAGCGCGGCGATGAGCAGCGCGGACACGGCCCACTTCAGGGCCTTGCCGGTACGGCTCGCCAGTGGGGCGGGCGGCGCAGGCACGGGCTGGGTGACCGCGGGCCGTGCCTGCTGACGGCCGTACGTGCCCTGCTGGTAGGTGGTGCGCTGGTATTCCGACGGGGTCGGGAACTCGGGCTCCGGCGGGCGGATCCGGGGCATCGCGGCGACGGCCTTGGCCAGCTCGTCGGGCGTGGTGCAGGGCGGTTCCTGGCGCGAGGCGGTGGCGCCGTCGTTGGCCAGGGCGCGCATGGCGATCTCGGAGAGGCCGCGGTGCACGCCGGCCCGGACCTGGTCGGGGGCGATCAGCCCGACGTCCTTGGGCAGTCCGGTCAGGCCGTAGGCGTCGCTGTCGTAGGGCCAGCGCTGGGTGAGCGCGGCGTACAGCAGGGCGCCGATGGCCTCCGTGTCGGTGCGCTGGGGGCGTTCGGCGCTGATGCCGCGCAGGGCGGCGTTCACGGCGAGCCCGCGGATCCGGTACTGGCCCGTGGAGCTGCGCAGTACGGCGCTGGGGGTGAGCCGCAGGTGGGCCAGCCCCTCGCGGTGGGCGGCGGCCATGGCCTGGGAGACCTGGGAGACGAGCTGGTAGGCGTCGTGGGGTTCCATCGGGCCCGCTGCCAGCAGGGCGGTCAGCTCGGTGGAGTCCGGCAGCCATTCGTGCACGACGTAGACGAGGTCGTTCTCCTCGACGGCGTCGAGGACCTGCACGAACCGGGGGTCGCCGAGCAGCGCGGCGGACCGTGCCGCGGCGAGCACCGTCCGGGCGCGCGGGTGGTCGGCCGGCAGCAGGTGCACCCCGACGGCTCGGCGGAGCTTCTCGTCGACGGCACGCCAACTGCTGAAACCGTCCAGACGAGTGACGCACTCCTCCAGCCGGTAGCGTCTGGCCAACTTGTGGCCGCTGTGGAGCTCGGGCGTCTCGACGGTGGGTTTCGCCTCGCTCTTCTTCCCGTCGTCGCCGCTGTCCGCCTCCGGCGCGCCCTGCTCCGCCGTGTCCTGCGCTTCCGCCACCCCGTCGGTCGCGACCGTGTCCGCCTTGGCGGTCAGCGGGTCATCACCGCTGTTGTCGGCCACGTCGACGGCAGCCGTGCTACGTTCCGCCACCGTCGTTCCTGCCTCCCCATCCGTTGCGACACATCCAACAGCCATGCCAATTGTGCCCACAGTCCGGCGCTATGCACGACACGCGGCGGCGGACGATGGTTGTGCGGGCCCGGTCGTCTAGCGCCCGAGGCGGCCGCGCACCATGCCGACCATGGAGTTGAGCTCCGCGATCCGCAGTCGCCGGGCCGCGACGAAGAACACGCCGAACAGTACGACGGAGCCGGCGACGAGGGCGACGAGAGAGCCGAACGCGCCTTCGCCGAGCGCCTTCATGATGCCGAACCCGACGGCTCCGGCCACCACCGCTGCGGGCAGCGACGCCAGGCACAGCCGGGCGTAGGTGCGCAGGACGTGCCCGCCGTCCAGGTCGCCGCCGAGCCGGTTGCGCAGCCGGCGCCACGCCACGCCGACGCCGACGGCGTACGCCAGACCGTAGGAGGCGGCCATGCCGACCACGGCCCACTGGGCGGGGAGCACGAAGTAACAGGCGGCCGAGGCTGCGGCGTTGACGCCCGCCACGATGACGGTGTTGTAGAACGGCGTCCGGGTGTCCTCGTAGGCGTAGAAGCCGCGCAGGACGACGTACTGGACCGAGTACGGGATCAGGCCGAGGCCGAAGGCCATCAGGATGAAGCCCATGCCCTGGGCGGCCTCGACGCCGCTGGACGCGTAGAGCAGGGTGCACATCGGAACGCCGAGCGCCAGGAAGGCGAAGGAGACCGGGACGATCGCCACGGCGGAGTTCCGCAGGCCCTGCGAGATGTCGTCACGGACGGCCCCGGGGTCGTCGTCGTGGGCGGCGCGGGAGATGCGGGGCAGCAGGGCCGCCATCACGGAGACGGTGATGATCGCCTGCGGCATGCCCCAGATCAGCTGGGCGTTGGAGTAGGCGAGGAAGCCCGCGCCGTCCTTGCCGGACGACTCGCCCGCGGCGGTGGCCAGCTGGGTGACGACCAGGACGCCGGCCTGGTTGGCGAGGACGAACAGGACGGTCCACTTGGCCAGTTTGACGGTCTTGCCGAGGCCGTGGCCCTTCCAGTCGAAGCGGGGCCTGAAGCGGAAGCCCGTCTCGCGCAGGTAGGGGATCATTGCCAGGGCCTGGACGACCAGGCCGAGGAGGGTGCCGATGCCGAGCAGCCGGACGCCCTCGTCAGGGATGGTGGTCACGCCCATGTGGGACTCGGCGGACGTGCCGTAGACCCAGATGAACAGGCCGAACGTCACGATCATGACGATGTTGTTGAGGACCGGGGTCCACATCATCGCACCGAACTTGCCGCGGGCGTTGAGGATCTGACCCATCACCACGTGCACACCCATGAAGAAGATGGTGGGCAGGCAGTAGCGGGCGAACGTGACGGCGACGCTGTTGGCGTCGGGGTTGTCGGCGATGGTGTTCGACATCAGCCGGATGAGCAGCGGGGCCGCGAAGACGGCGACGGCCACGATCGCGCCGAGCGCCACCATGACGAGCGTGAGCAGCCGGTTGGCGTAGGCCTCGCCGCCGTCGTCGTCGTTCTTCATGGAGCGGACCAGCTGCGGTACGAAGACCGAGTTGAGACCGCCACCGACGGTGAGGATGTAGATCATCGTCGGCAGGGTGTACGCGACGGTGAAGGTGTCACCGAGCAGGGCGGCGCCGAGCGCGCCGGTGATCACGAGGCTGCGGACGAAGCCGGTCAGCCGGGAGACGAGGGTGCCGGCGGCCATGACGGCGCTGGACTTGAGCAGCCCGGAGGCGCGGCCTCCCGACTTCTTCGGGGCGGGGGCGGGCATGGGAACCGGCTCCGGGGCGGGGGAAGGCACCTGGCCGGGGGTCTGTTGGTCCCGGTACAGGTGCGCGAAGGCGTCGGGCTCGGGGTCGTCCTCACCGGCCCGGGTCACCAGGTCGTCGACGCCGGTGAACTGGACCGTGCGGGCGTCGTCGCCGTACGGCAGGTGGCGCGAGGGGCCCTCGGGCTCGGGGGCGGGGGTCTGCGCCCACACCCGGGGGTCCGGGGCGTGCTGGGGCGTCTCCGGCTGCTGGTACAGCGGCTGCGGCTCGGCGTAGGTGCCCGGCGGAGGCGGCGGGTGCGCGGCACGGTCGTACAGCGCCTCCGTCACCGGGTCCTGGGCGGACAGGTCCTGCGACTGGTACGGGTCGTGGGTGTACGAGTCCTGGACGTAGGGGTCCTGTGCGTACTGGTCCTGGGCCTGCGGGTCCGGGGCGCCCTGCTGCGCCGGCGGCACCGGGGCCGGGCCGGTCCCGGGCGGCGGCGCGGGCGTTCCGCCGGACGGCGCAGCTGCGCTGCCCGCGCCCTGGCCGCGGTCACCGTCGTACGGCGCGTTCATGCTTACCCCACCTCATCGTCCCCGGCCGACCGGCCACGACATCGCTCAACGGTCCACCTTCTCACCCGGGCCGGACCCGCCGCCGCTTTCGGGACCGGTGTCCGGCGTCGGGTCACTCGGCTGCTCGGGATCGTCGTCCTCCGCGGCCTCCGTCCCGTCCGCCGCGCCGGCCCCTTCCTGGGTCTCGTCCTGCGTCTCTTCCTGGGCCTCGGCCTCGGCCTCGGCGTTCCTGGCCGCCGCGCGCTTGCGCTGGCTGTACATCCGGACGCCCGCGAGGACCAGGAGCAGGACACCGCCGGCGATGACGAGCATCACGGTCGGGGTGATCTCGGAGACCTTCACGGTGAAGCTCATCGGCTTGCCGTACGGCTTGCCGTCCTCCGTGTACAGCTGGGCGGTCATCGGGACCTTGCCGTTGGCGTTCGCCGAGGCGGTGAACTTCACGGACTGGCTGTGTCCGCCGTCGATCTTCACGGGCTGCGCGGCGACGGCCTCGTCGTCGTTGAGCTTGAGACGGGTCGGCTTGGTGGACTCGAGCCGCAGCTCCAGGTTGTGCACGCCCTGCAGCAGCTTGTTCTGCACGGTGACCGGGATGGTCGCGCTGCGGCCGGAGAGGGTGAGGTCGGACTTCTCGATCAGTCGGACCTCCTCGGTCAGGCCCTGCAGATAGTCGAGGACCTCGATCCGGTACAGCGCGGCGGCCGGGGCCTGGCCGCGCCAGGACGTCGACATCATGCGGCTGATCGCGTTGCCCATGGGCGTCACGACGCGGTACGGCATGGTGAGGATGACCTCGAAGTCGTCCAGCTTCTCCCGGGTGGCCTTCATGTCGCGGAAGGCCTGGACGGGCAGCTCGTTCTTGCGCAGCTGCTTCGAGTACTGCGCGGTGCTGGGCACCCTCGTCGTGGCACGGGGGTCCGGGCGCACGGCGGAGGCCGCGATCAGGTCGAGCGACTGGGTCCAGCGCTGCGGCGCGAGGCCGCGCAGGGCGGTCGCCATCGTCTGCGCCTGCGAGGCCGTGGGCATGCGCTGGGGGGCCACGACGATGCTCCGCGCCTTGTCCGGCGCCTGCTGGGTGACGGCCAGCGTGTGAGCGAGGAAGCGCTGCACCGCGAGCGTGGAGGTCTCCGCCCGGGTCATGTCGCCCTGGAAGAGCGTGGAGAGCGAGGCGTCGGCGACGACCGCCGTGGTGCCGCCGCCGATCGGCCGGGCGGCCGTGGGGGTGTAGCTGAGGTCGTCGCGGAGGCTGTCGCTGCGGGCGATGACCTTGTGGGCGCCGGCCGACGTGGCGACCTTCACGATCGCCGGGTCCACCGCGCCCTCGACGGGCCAGGCGAAGTCGGTCGACGGCGTCACATGGAGGATCGTCTCCACGGTCGTCCCGGCCACCTCGGTGGCGGGCTTCAGCTGCCCGAGGGAACCGGAGACGTCCTTGCCGCGGTGGGCCAGGGAGGCGAGGTCGGGGTCGGCGAAGGGCAGCGCGACGACCTGGTGGCCGGCCACCGCCTTCTCCAGGGAGCTGAGCCACTGCTCGGCGACCGCCTGGTTGCGGCCGGGGACCGTCTCCGTACCGCTCTTGACGTTGTAGTTCCGCGTCATGGCGTCGACGGTGGCGAGCAGGTCCGGGTCGATGACCCAGGTGACGGGGAGTTCCTTGCCGAGCGAGACCAGCTGCTCAAGCCGGCCGCCCGGGGCCAGCTCGGCGGCCAGGTCGTCGTTCTCGAAGACCGGCGTCTGCTGGTCGTCCGAACCGGTCTCGGCGGAGACACGGGCGGAGGAGATCAGCGGCCACAGGTAGGTCACCTGGGTCTTCTTCGCGGTGGCCTCGGGCTGCCAGGGCAGGAAGGTCCGCTCGATGCCGAGGACCCGGTCGTAGTTCTGGGACGAGGTCCGGCCGGAGAGCGAGACACCGAGCTGGTAGACGCCCGGGTCGTCCAGGCCCAGCTTGGCGACCGGGACGGCGAGGGTGAAGTCCGCGCTGAGCCCGGAGGCCAGCTGCGGGATCTTGAACGTGTAGGTGCCGCCCAGGGCGGCCGGGTCGCTGTCCGCCCGGTAGCCGGTGCGCCCCGCCGCCTCGTCGATCGAGCTGCGGCTGGAGAGCCGCGGGCCGACCCTGAGGTCCACCGTGGCGGCGGAGACGGCCTGCCGGCCGTTGTTCGTCACCGTGCCGCTGATCTTGAGGGTGTCGCCCTCCACCGGAGTGCTGGGCGTCAGTGTGTCGAGTGACACGTCCACGGTCCGCGAACCGGTGGCGTCGTCGGCGACGGCCGCAGGGGCTGCGGGCACCTGGACGAGGCCGGCGAGCAGAGGCACCGCGGCCGCGAGAGATACCGTGCGCCGCAGCCACCGGCGGGCAGGTGAGGGAGAGGGCCCCTGGATGTCTGCCGCCTCGGCCACGCGTTCGCCCGTCCTCGTTGTAGTCAGTGGTGTCGGTGCTTGCCGGTTGCTGTGTCCACGCATGGTAACGATGCACGCTGTGGCGAAGTGCTGGGGACTGCTCCAGCAGATGCGATCGGCCCCCCGCGGCCGGGCGGAAACGAGGACGCTCCGGGCGGCCGGGGCACGTACCCTCTTCTGTTGTGCCGAACGCCAACGAAGACACCCCGACTGCCCTGAGCCAGGTGCAGCGCCGCGCGGTCAGCGAACTGCTGCGCGTCTCCCCTGCCGCCGATGATCTCGCCCGCCGTTTCCAGGAGGCCGGTTTCCGCCTCGCCCTGGTCGGCGGCTCGGTACGGGACGCGTTGCTCGGGCGGCTCGGCAACGACCTGGACTTCACCACCGACGCCCGCCCCGAGGACGTACTGAAGATCGTCCGTCCGTGGGCGGACGCGGTCTGGGAGGTCGGGATCGCCTTCGGGACGGTCGGCTGCCAGAAGGACGCCCGCGTCGGGGACGCCGTCCAGCGCTTCGAGATCGAGATCACCACGTACCGCTCCGAGGCGTACGACCGCACCTCGCGCAAGCCCGAGGTCTCCTACGGCGACTCCATCGAGCAGGACCTGGTGCGTCGCGACTTCACGGTGAACGCGATGGCGGTCGCGCTCCCCGAGAAGGAGTTCATCGACCCGTACGGCGGCCTGGAGGACCTCGCGGCGCGGGTGCTGCACACGCCGGGCACACCCGAGGAGTCCTTCTCCGACGACCCGCTGCGCATGATGCGGGCCGCGCGCTTCGCTGCGCAGCTCGACTTCGAGGTGGCTCCCGAAGTCGTCGTGGCCATGAAGGAGATGTCCGAGCGCATCGAGATCGTTTCCGCCGAGCGCGTCCGGGACGAGCTCAACAAGCTGCTGCTCGCCGCCCACCCGCGCAAGGGACTCGGGCTGCTCGTGGACACAGGTCTCGCCGACCACGTGCTGCCGGAGCTGCCGGCCCTGCGGCTGGAGAGTGACGAGCACCACCGGCACAAGGATGTCTACGAGCACTCGCTGACCGTCCTCGACCAGGCGATCGCGCTCGAGGAGGACGGACCCGACCTCGTGCTGCGGCTCTCGGCGCTGCTGCACGACATCGGCAAGCCGCGCACCCGCCGCTTCGAGAAGGACGGTCGGGTCTCGTTCCACCACCACGAGGTGGTGGGGGCAAAGATGACGAAGAAGCGCATGACGGCGCTCAAGTACTCCAACGAGATGATCAAGGACGTTTCGCGTCTCGTGGAGCTGCACCTGCGCTTCCACGGCTACGGCGGCGGCGAGTGGACGGACTCCGCGGTGCGGCGCTACGTCCGCGACGGCGGCCCGCTGCTGTCGAGGCTGCACAAGCTGACCCGCTCGGACTGCACCACGCGGAACAAGCGCAAGGCCGCCGCCCTGTCGCGGACGTACGACGGCCTGGAGGAGCGGATCGCCCAGCTCCAGGAGCAGGAGGAGCTGGACTCGATCCGGCCCGACCTGGACGGCAACGAGATCCAGGAGATCCTCGGTATCCGCCCGGGGCCGGCCGTCGGCAAGGCGTACAAGTTCCTGCTGGAGCTGCGGCTGGAGAACGGGCCGATGGAGCGCGACCAGGCGGTCGCGGCGCTCAAGGAGTGGTGGGCGACCCAGGACTGAGTGGGAACGCGTCGATGTTTCACGTGAAACATCGACGCGGCGGAGCGACCGAGGGGCGATGTTTCACGTGAAACATCGCCCCTCACGTCGTTCGGTTGCGCAGCCCCAGCGCCACCGCAAGGTAGAGGGCGGCGACGACGAGGATCAGGGGAACGGACCTGCCGTCGGGCGGGAGCATGAGTGCCGCCACGCCGGCCGCGGCGACGAAGGCGACGTTGAACAACACGTCGTAGAGAGAGAAGACCCGACCGCGGTAGGAGTCGTCCACGGACGTCTGCACCACGGTGTCCGTCGCGATCTTCGCTCCCTGGGTGGCGAGGCCCAGGACGAACGCCGCGATCATGAACGGCGCCGGAGCGAAGGTCAGCCCCAGCGCCGGCTCCAGGATGGCGGCGGATCCGGCGCACATGGTCATCCAGCCGGACGGGCCGAGGCGGCCGACCGCCCAGGGAGAGATCGCCGCAGCGGCGAAGAAGCCCGCGCCGGAGACGGCGACCGCGAGGCCGAGGAGAGCCAGGCCGTCCGAGTCGTCCGTGCCCCAGGCGTATCGGGCGAGCATCAGCACGGTCACCGTGAGGGCCCCGTAGCAGAAGCGCATCAGCGTCATCGCGGTCAAAGCGCGCGCAGCAGGGCGCCGTTCGGCCAGATGGAGCAGTCCCTCGACGAGGCCGCGGGCCGTCGACACGACGGCGGCGCCGAGCCGTGGCTGCACCGGCGTGGGGTCGGGCCCGAGCAGGGTGCGGGGCATGCGCAGCGCGGCGAGCGCGGAGCAGAGATAGAGGAGAGCGCCCAAGGCCACCACGGCGACGTCGGAGTCCGAGGCGATCAGTCGCACGCCGAAGGCGAGCCCGCCGCCCACCGTCGCGGCCAGGGTGCCGGCGGTCGGCGAGAGGGAGTTCGCCAGGACCAGCCGCTCCTCATCCACGACGCGGGGCAGGGCGGCCGAGAGGCCCGCGAGGACGAAGCGGTTGACGGCGGTCACCGACAGCGCCGAGGCGTAGAAGAGCCAGTCCGGAACGGCGGCGAGGATGAGGACGGCCGTGCCGGAGGCGAGGACGGCCCGCAGCAGGTTCCCGTACAGGAAGACCTGGCGGCGCTGCCAGCGGTCCAGGAGGACACCGGCGAACGGGCCGACGAGCGAGTACGGCAGCAGCAGCACCGCCATCGCCGAGGCGATGGCGGCGGGCGACGTCTCTTTCTCGGGGGAGAAGACGACGTACGTGGCGAGAGCTACCTGGTAGACGCCGTCGGCGCACTGCGACAGCAGCCGGACGGCGAGCAGACGACGGAAGTTCGTCAGGCGCAGGAGTACGCGCAGATCACGTACGACGGACATGGCAGCAAGACTCACATACGGTGACCCGCATACGGCAGAGGGTCCCCGGGCGATTGCCGCGGGGACCCTCTGCCGTCGATCACGACTCAGCGCTCCAGGGGAGTGCTCAGCGCTCGACCTCGCCCTTGATGAACTTCTCGACGTTCTCGAAGGCCTCGTCGTCGAAGTACTGCACCGGCGGGGACTTCATGAAGTACGAGGAGGCGGAGAGGATCGGGCCGCCGATGCCGCGGTCCTTGGCGATCTTCGCGGCGCGCAGGGCGTCGATGATGACACCCGCCGAGTTCGGGGAGTCCCAGACCTCGAGCTTGTACTCCAGGTTCAGCGGGACGTCGCCGAACGCACGGCCCTCCAGGCGGACGTACGCCCACTTGCGGTCGTCCAGCCAGGCCACGTAGTCCGACGGGCCGATGTGGACGTTCTTCTCGCCCAGGTCGCGGTCCGGGATCTGCGAGGTGACGGCCTGCGTCTTGGAGATCTTCTTGGACTCGAGGCGGTCGCGCTCGAGCATGTTCTTGAAGTCCATGTTGCCGCCGACGTTCAGCTGCATGGTGCGCTCCAGGCGGACACCGCGGTCCTCGAAGAGCTTCGCCATCACGCGGTGCGTGATGGTGGCACCGACCTGGGACTTGATGTCGTCGCCGACGATCGGGACACCGGCCTCGGTGAACTTGTCCGCCCACTCCTTGGTGCCGGCGATGAAGACCGGGAGGGCGTTGACGAACGCGACCTTGGCGTCGATGGCGCACTGCGCGTAGAACTTCGCAGCGTCCTCGGAGCCCACGGGCAGGTAGCAGACGAGCACGTCGACCTGCTTGTCCTTGAGGACCTGGACGACGTCGACCGGGGCCTCGGCGGACTCCTCGATGGTCTGGCGGTAGTACTTGCCCAGACCGTCGAGCGTGTGGCCGCGCTGGACGGTGACGCCCGAGGCGGGGACGTCGCAGATCTTGATGGTGTTGTTCTCGCTGGCGCCGATGGCGTCCGCGAGGTCGAGGCCGACCTTCTTCGCGTCCACGTCGAAGGCGGCCACGAACTCCACGTCGCCGACGTGGTAGTCGCCGAACTGGACGTGCATCAGACCCGGCACCTTGGTCGCCGGGTCGGCGTCCTTGTAGTACTCGACGCCCTGCACCAGCGAGGCGGCGCAGTTGCCCACGCCGACGATGGCTACGCGAACCGAACCCATTCCGGTTGCTCCCTGTGTGATCTCGGAGGCCCTGCTGGTCGCAGACCCTCACTTGGTGGTGTCGTCGGACGGATCCGGCCGGGTACTGCCCCCGTGCCGGGGCAGGCCGCCCGTTTCTCCAGAAGTCTTGTCGTCCTGCCGAGCGGGTTCTTCGGTGGTCTCGGGGCCGGTTCGCCGGTCCCGTCCCGCCCGCTCGCTCTCGATGAGCTCGTTCAGCCAGCGCACTTCGCGCTCCACGGACTCCATGCCGTGGCGCTGCAGCTCAAGTGTGTAGTCGTCGAGACGTTCACGCGTCCTGACGAGGGAGGCCCGCATCTTCTCCAGGCGCTCCTCCAGCCGGCTGCGTCGGCCTTCGAGGACCCGCATCCGCACCTCGCGCTCCGTCTGCCCGAAGAAGGCGAAGCGGGCGGCGAAGTGCTCGTCCTCCCAGGTGTCCGGCCCGGTGTGGGAGAGGAGCTCCTCGAAGTGCTCCTTACCTTCCGCCGTCAACCGGTAGACGATCTTGGCACGGCGTCCTGCGAGTGACGCCGCCAGGGCGTCCTCGGGGGCACTGCCGGGTTCCTCGATCAACCAGCCGTTGGCGACCAGCGTCTTGAGGCAGGGGTAGAGGGTCCCGTAGCTGAACGCGCGGAAGATCCCCAGCGAGGTGTTGAGCCGCTTGCGGAGCTCGTACCCGTGCATCGGGGCTTCGCGGAGCAGCCCGAGGACGGCGAACTCGAGGATTCCGGAGCGCCTGCTCATCCATCGCCTCCTCTGTCGCCGGTCTTTATGCCGCACTGATGTATCGACTCGATACATCCTGACGATAGAACGGCCGCTCCGCCGCGACAAGTGGGGTCAACGTGACCGGCATCACATCACCAATTCGCCGCAATCGACTTGCCTGATTTGAGGTGAACTTCAGGCCTAGGCAGGTTTTGGCCGTGCGTAGTCTGTGCGGCATGCAGACCACCGGGAACCGCGGGCAGCCGATGCACGTCAGTGCTCTCGATGTACCGGCTGCAGTGCGGATGAGCCCCCCATGGGGCCTGTCCGTATTCATTTCGGGGGACCGGAACTCATTTGCCGCTTCCAGGCCTACGCGCCTGCCCGAGGAGTAGTCGTTCGATGAGCGAGCACCGTCGCAAATCGCCGCAGCCGCAGCCGCCCGCGGGCGGACGGGCAGCGGCCCGGCGCGCCGCCCAGCAGCCCACGGGCCGCCGGCCCCAGGCGCGTGATGTCAGCATGGGATCTCCGTCCTCTTCCTACGGTGAGGACCGTCCCTACGGCGGCCGTGCGGAGGCACGGCGTGCCGCGCAGCGCGGGGGGAGGCGCGGCGCCGGCCCGGGCGGAGGCGCAGGCGGTCACGACGGCGGTGGCCGTCGCGGTGGCGGTGGTGGCGGCTACGACGGCGGCCGGGGCCGCGGGGGCGGTCGTCCTCCGGGCCGGAAGCGGATGATCGACTACCCGCGCTACGGGAAGTACGGCTGGCGCCGCTGGGTACCGTCCTGGAAGCTCGTCTCCGGCCTGACCCTGACCTTCCTCGGCGCCCTGATGGGCGCGGGGACGATCGCGTACGCGATGGTGGGCATCCCCAACGTGGACGACTCCGCGAAGGCGCAGAACAACGTCTACTACTACGCGGACGGAAAGACCCAGCTGGCCGCCACCGGTGGCGAGGTGAACCGGCAGATCCTCGACTTCGACGCCATTCCGAAGGCCATGCAGGACGCCGTGGTCTCGGCCGAGAACAAGACCTTCTGGACCGACTCGGGCATCGACCCGAGGGGCATCGGCCGCGCCGTCTTCAACATGGCGCGAGGCGGTCAGACCCAGGGTGGTTCGACGATCACCCAGCAGTACGTGAAGAACAACCGGCTGGCCGACCAGTCGCAGACGCTGAGCCGCAAGGTGAAGGAACTCTTCATCTCGATGCGCGTCGGCAACGAGCTGGAGAAGCCCGACATCATGGCGGGCTACCTCAACACCGCGTACTACGGCCGCGGCGCCTACGGCCTCCAGGCCGCGGCGCGCACGTACTACGACAAGGACGCGAGCAAGCTCACCCCCAGCGAGTGCGCCTTCCTGGCCGCCCTGCTCAAGGGCGCCACGTACTACGACCCGGCCGGCACCACCGACGTCGACACCTCCGCGACCCCGGAGGCGAACACCGATCGCGCCGTCAAGCGCTGGAGCTGGATCCTCGGCGAGATGACCAAGGACGGCTACCTGACCTCCGCGCAGCAGGCCGAGTTCTCCAAGAAGTTCCCGATGCCCGACCCGCCCAAGCGGAATGCGGCGCTCAGTGGCCAGACCGGTTACCTGGTGGGCCTCGCCAAGAGTTACGTGCTGAACAACAGCGACATCACGGCCGAGCAGCTCGCCCAGGGCGGCTACCAGATCTTCACGACCTTCGAGAAGCCCAAGGTTGAGGCGCTGGAGAAGTCCGTCAAGAAGATCACCAAGGAGTACATCGACGTCAAGAAGCGCCCCCAGTACGACACCCACGTGCAGTTCGGCGGCGCGTCCGTCGACACCGCGACGGGGGCGATCGTGGCGATCTACGGCGGCGAGGACGCGACCAAGCACTTCACCAACAACGCCGACAAGACCGGTGCCCAGGTCGGATCGACGTTCAAGCCCTTCGTCCTGGCGGCGGCCATGGAGGACGGCGTCCGAGCCAAGGACGGGCCGGAGGAGCAGGACGGGTCCACCCGCAGGAAACTCGACCCGGACAAGAGCCGCTACAACGGCAAGGACGACCTCGTGATCAAGAGGTACGACGGGTCGATCTGGCACGACGAGAAGGGCAAGGAGTGGAAGCAGGACAACGAGGGTGACCAGAGCTACGGGCCCGTCAGCCTGCGCCGTGCGATGGTCGTCTCCGCCAACTCGCCGTTCGTGCAGCTGGGCATGGACGTCGGCATCGACAAGGTGCGCCAGGCTGCCATGGACGCGGGTCTGAAGAAGGACTCGCTCATCCAGGCCGACGTGCCGTCGTTCTCCCTTGGTATCTCCGAGCCGAGCGCCATCCGCATGGCCGGCGCCTACGCCACCTTCGCGACCAACGGCGAGCAGCGCGAGCCGTTCTCGGTCAAGGAGGTGAAGAAGGGCGGCCTGTCCAAGTACAAGCACGAGGACAAGTCGAAGCAGGCCTTCCCGACGGCCATCGCGAGCAACGTCACCGACGTCCTCAAGTCCGTCGTCGAGGACCCCGAGGGCACCGGTAACAACGCCGCCATCCCGGGCCGCGACGTCGCCGGCAAGACCGGTACCACCGACGACAACATGTCGGCCTGGTTCGTCGGCTACACCCCGCAGCTGTCGACCGCGATCGACATGTTCCGCTTCGACGACAACGAGAAGAACACGAAGCGCGAGTTCCTCCCGATGTACAACACGGGTGGCCAGACGTCGATCCACGGTTCGTCGTTCCCGTCCCGGATCTGGAAGGACTACATGACGCAGGCGCTCGAGGGCACCGAGGTCATGAGGTTCCCGGAGCCGGAGAAGCTGGAGGACGCCGAGGCCGTGTTCGGCGGCGGCGCCGCCAGCCCGAAGCCGACGCCGACGGAGCAGCCGTCCCAGTCCCCGTCCGGCCAGCCGTCCACCGAGCCCTCGCAGCGTCCGACCGGCCGGCCCAAGCCCGGCAAGACCTGCGAGGTGTGGGAGTGGCCCTGCGACACCGGCGGTCAGGACGGTGGCACGACCGACGGCGGTGCCACCGACGGAGGGACGACGGACAGTGGCGGGACGACCGGTGGGCTGCCCACCAGTAGCCCCACGTCGACCACCGGCGGCAACGGAGGCAACGGAAACGGCGGGAAGACCGACGGAGGCACCTTCTTCGGCGGGACGGACGGCTAGCGGCCGCACCGCCTCCGGCAGCACCTTCGAGGGCCGCCGTGCCCGGGACGTACACCCCGTACGCTCCCGGCCACGGCGGCCCTCGCCGTGTTCCGGGGCGCGTACGGCAGGATGTCCCCCATGCCGAGCCACCAGAAGACGCGCGCGCAGCAGGACCGGCCCGTGGTGCAGCCGACCCGACAGGACGAGGTCGCCGCCGCGGGCAGCGAGCTGATCGGGGGGCCGATCGGCCGCTGGGCCCGGCTCGGCGATGGCCCTCTCACCCCGGTGCGCGTCGTCGCCCTGGTGGCCATCGGGATGTTCGCGCTCGGCATGGTGCAGAAGATCCCCTGCTACGACTGGGCCTGGTTCCGCGGCGCCACCTCGCAGTACACGCACGCCTGCTACTCCGACATCCCGCACCTGTTCGTCGGGCGGGGCTTCGCCGACGGTCTGATCCCCTACTTCGACCGGCTCGACGGCGACATGGAGTACCTCGAGTACCCCGTCCTCACCGGCCTGTTCATGGAGGTCGCGTCCTGGCTGACGCCCGGCGGTGACGACCTGATGCACCGTGAGCAGATGTACTGGATGGTCAACGCGGCCATGCTGCTGATCTGTGCCGCGGTCATGGCCGTCTGCGTCGCCCGCACGCATCGCCGGCGCCCCTGGGACGGCCTTCTGGTGGCCCTCGCGCCCGCCTTCGCGCTGACCGCCACCATCAACTGGGACCTGCTCGCCGTGGCCCTCACGGCCGCCGCCATGCTGATGTGGTCCCGCGGCCGGGCGCTCGCCTTCGGTATCCTGATCGGCCTCGCCACGGCCGCCAAGCTCTATCCGGTGCTGCTGCTCGGACCGCTGCTGCTGCTGTGCTGGCGGGCCGGGAAGTGGCGGGAGTTCGGTGCGGCGCTGCTGGGCGCCGCGGGCGCCTGGCTGGTCGTGAACCTTCCGGTGATGGTGCTGGCCCCGGTGGGGTGGAAGAAGTTCTACACCTTCAGCCAGGAACGGAACGTCGACTTCGGGTCCTTCTGGCTGATCATCACCCAGCGCACCGGTGAGCCGATCGAGCCGGAGACCGCCAACACCTGGGCGATCGTGCTGATGCTGCTGGCCTGCGCCGGGATCGCCGCGCTGGCTCTGACCGCACCGCGCCGGCCGCGGTTCGCCCAGCTGGCCTTCCTGGTCGTGGCCGCGTTCATCCTGACCAACAAGGTGTACTCACCGCAGTACGTGCTCTGGCTGATCCCGCTGGCGGCCCTCGCCCGGCCGCGTTGGCGGGACTTCCTGATCTGGCAGGCCTGCGAGGTCATGTACTTCCTCGGCATCTGGCTGTACCTCGCGTACACGACCAGCGGCAACAAGCAGGGACTGCCGACCGAGGGCTACCAGTTCGCGATCCTGCTGCACCTGCTGGGCACGCTGTTCCTGTGCGCGGTGATCGTCCGCGACATCCTGATGCCCGAGCGGGACGGGGTGCGGCGCGACGGCTCGGACGACCCCTCGGGCGGCGTCCTCGACGGCGCGGAGGACGTCTTCGTACGGGGCAGGGCGGCGCACCCGGCCCGGCACGCGGCGCACGCCGTGGAGGGGCCGAGGGTGGAGTGGGGCGTCCCGCAGGACGAGTGGGGCGAGCGGGACGTGCAGGGCGAGCGGGAAGCGCGCGACTAGCGGTCGACGATCCGGTCGAACTGGGTCGTCGTGTGGCGCAGGTGGGCGACCAGCTCGTCGCCGACCTGCGGCTCCTGGGCGTCCGAGGGAACGAACAGGATCGACACCTGCATGTGCGGGGGCTCGGCGAACCAGCGCTGCTTGCCGGCCCAGACGAACGGCGACAGGTTCCGGTTGACGGTGGCCAGGCCCGCGCGGGCCACGCCCTTGGCTCGCGGCATCACGCCGTGCATGGCCTTCGGGGCCTCCAGGCCCACACCGTGCGAGGTGCCGCCCGCGACGACGACCAGCCAGCCGTCCGAGGCGGCCTTCTGCTGCCGGTAGCCGAACCGGTCCCCCTTGGCGACGCGGGTGACGTCGAGCACCGCGCCGCGGTACTCGGTCGCCTCGTGGTCGCCCAGCCAGAGCCGGGTGCCGATCCGGGCGCGGAACCGGGTCTGCGGGAACTGCTGCTGCAACCGCTGCTGCTCCTCGGCCCGCAGATGGCTGACGAACATGGTGTGCAGCGGCAGCCGGGCGGCACGGAGCCGGTCCATCCACCCGATGACCTCCTCGACGGCGTCCGTGCCGTCGGTGCGGTCCAGCGGAAGGTGCAGCGCGAAGCCCTCGAGGCGCACGTCCTCGATGGCGGCGTGGAGCTGTCCCAGCTCCTCCTCGCGGATGCCGTGCCGCTTCATGGAGCTCATGCACTCGATGACGACGCGGGCGCCCACCAGGGCGTGCACGCCGTCCACCGAGGAGACCGAGCGGATGACCCGGTCCGGCAGCGGCACCGGCTCCTCGCCCCGCCGGAACGGGGTGAGGACGAGCAGGTCGCCACCGAACCAGTCCTTGATGCTCGCGGCCTCGTACGTCGTGCCGACGGCCAGCATGTCCGAGCCGAAGCGGGCGGCCTCGTCCGCGAGGCGCTCGTGGCCGAAGCCGTACCCGTTGCCCTTGCAGACCGGAACCAGCCCGGGGAACTGCTCGATCACGGACTTCTGGTGCGCCCGCCAGCGAGCGGTGTCGACGTAGAGGGAGAGCGCCATGGCCGGCCCGGAACCTTCCTGGTGGGTGCGGTGGATCAGATACGTGTACGAGCGAGGTGCACGAGAGCTACGAGACTACGCAACCCTCAGCGCCGCGACATGTAGATGTCGAGGGCCTTGTGGAGGAGCTTGTTCAGCGGGAAGTCCCACTCGCCGACGTACTCGACGGCCTCGCCGCCGGTGCCGACCTTGAACTGGATCAGACCGAAGAGGTGGTCGGTCTCGTCCAGCGAGTCAGAGATGCCGCGCAGGTCGTAGACGGTGGCGCCCATCGCGTACGCGTCGCGCAGCATGCGCCACTGCATCGCGTTCGAGGGCCGGACCTCACGGCCGATGTTGTCGGAGGCACCGTACGAGTACCAGACGTGGCCGCCGACGACGAGCATGGTCGCCGCGGACAGGTTCACGCCCTCGTGCCGGGCGAAGTAGAGCCGCATACGGTTCGGGTCCTCGCTGTTGAGGACCTTCCACATGCGCTGGAAGTACGACAGCGGACGCGGCCGGAAGTGGTCGCGCACCGCGGTGATCTCGTAGAGCCGCTGCCACTCGGCGAGGTCCTCGTAGCCGCCCTGGACGACCTCGACGCCCGCCTTGTCGGCCTTCTTGATGTTGCGTCGCCACAGCTGGTTGAAGCCCTTGAGGACGTCGTCCAGGGAGCGGTTGGCCAGCGGGACCTGGAAGACGTAGCGGGGCTGGACGTCGCCGAAGCCCGCGCCGCCGTCCTCGCCCTGCTGCCAGCCCATCTTGCGGAGCCGGTCGGCGACCTCGAACGCGCGCGGCTCGATGTGGCTGGCCTCGACGTCCTTGAGGCGCTTCACCTCCGGGTCCTGGATCCCGGACTTGATGGCGGCCGAGTCCCAGCGGCGGATGACGACCGGCGGGCCCATCTTCACCGAGAACGCGCCCTGCTGCTTCAGGTGCGCCAGCATCGGCTGGAGCCAGTCGTCGAGGTTGGGCGCGTACCAGTTGATGACCGGGCCCTCGGGCAGGTACGCCAGGTAGCGCTTGATCTTGGGCAGCTGGCGGTAGAGCACCAGGCCGGCACCGACCAGCTCACCGTTCTTGTCGAACCAGCCGAGGTTCTCCGAGCGCCACTCGGTCTTCACATCCGCCCACGCCGGGACCTGGCAGTGGCTCGCCGCGGGCAGGCTCTGGATGTACGCCAGATGCTGCTCACGGCTGATGGTCCTCAGGGTCAGGCTCATGCGGGGCGCTCCTCGGCAGGTGTGTCCCCATGGGTACAGGGGCTCCGGCTCTCGCGCGAAGCCTACTGTGACCGGGGAGCGCCCCGAATGGCGTGTGTCCCTTGGCCGGCGGCCGACCGGGGACGCCTCAGGCGAGGCCCCCGTAGAACATGCCGAGATAGAAGCCCACCGCCGAGGCACCGAGTCCGACGATCAAGGCGAAGCGTTCCCTTGTGGTCACCGAGATGAACTGTCCGTACGCCCCCGCCAGGATGCCGATCAGCCCGGACCAGGAAGCCAGCACATGCAGGTCGTGGAACTGTGCGGTGGTGAAGGAGAGAACTCCGAGAAAGAGCGTGATCCCGACGAGGGTGTCCTGGAGCGGGTGCGGCTTTCCGTCGGTGGCGAAGAGGGAGTGACCGGTGTTGGGTCGCATTGCCTGAGCCATGGGGGCACCTCCTGGTGTGCCTGCCGGAAGGCGGCGCATCCTAGCGCCGCCCGTATCCGATGTGTACAGATTGCGTCCCCTCACCACCGGATTTCAACCGGAAGCCGATGTGCGGGTACTCTGTACGGTCTGCGCCGGTGTCTGCCCAGGTCCGTCCACGGGCCTCGACATCGCCCCTCACTCGCTGAGGGCGATTGTCAGTGGCGGCCGATACCGTCGCTCACGCATTACGACCCTCCTGCCACGGAACGACCGTGGCCGCTGAGTCCAAAGGAGGTGGGTTCCACATGCGTCACTACGAGGTGATGGTCATCCTCGACCCCGATCTCGAGGAGCGTGCTGTCTCCCCGCTGATCGAGAACTTCCTCTCCGTCGTCCGTGAGGGCAACGGAAAGGTGGAGAAGGTCGACACCTGGGGCCGTCGTCGTCTCGCTTACGAGATCAAGAAGAAGCCCGAGGGCATCTACTCGGTCATCGACCTGCAGGCCGAGCCTGCGGTCGTCAAGGAGCTCGACCGCCAGATGAACCTGAACGAGTCGGTCCTCCGGACCAAGGTCCTCCGCCCCGAGACCCACTGAGCTTCTAGCTCAGAGGTCATCGGGTTCGAGTAGCAGCAAGCAGCCAAGCAATCCCGCCGAGAGGTTCACCCATGGCAGGCGAGACCGTCATCACGGTCGTCGGCAATCTCGTCGACGACCCCGAGCTGCGCTTCACCCCGTCCGGTGCAGCGGTCGCGAAGTTCCGTGTCGCGTCCACTCCGCGCACCTTCGACCGTCAGACCAACGAGTGGAAGGACGGCGAGAGCCTGTTCCTGACCTGCTCGGTCTGGCGTCAGGCGGCGGAGAACGTCGCCGAGTCCCTTCAGCGGGGCATGCGCGTCGTCGTGCAGGGCCGGCTGAAGCAGCGGTCGTACGACGACCGCGAGGGCGTCAAGCGCACGGTCTTCGAGCTGGACGTCGAGGAAGTCGGCCCCAGCCTTCGCAACGCCACGGCCAAGGTCACCAAGACCACCGGTCGCGGCGGCCAGGGCGGCTACGGCGGCGGTGGCGGCCAGCAGCAGCAGGGCGGTGGCTGGGGTGGAAACTCCGGCGGCGGCCAGCAGCAGCAGGGCGGCGGCGCTCCCTCCGACGACCCGTGGGCGACCGGATCTTCCTCCGGTGGCCAGCAGCAGGGCGGCGGGGGCGGCGGCTGGGGTGGAAACTCCGGCGGCGGCTACTCGGACGAGCCTCCCTTCTAGGGCCCGGCCCTCGAAGCAGCTCGTACCCCCACTTCTTGATCACACAGGAGAAACACCATGGCGAAGCCGCCTGTGCGCAAGCCTAAGAAGAAGGTCTGCGCGTTCTGCAAGGACAAGACCGCGTACGTGGACTACAAGGACACGAACATGCTGCGGAAGTTCATTTCCGACCGCGGCAAGATCCGTGCCCGCCGCGTGACCGGCAACTGCACGCAGCACCAGCGTGACGTCGCCACGGCCGTCAAGAACAGCCGTGAGATGGCGCTGCTGCCCTACACGTCCACCGCGCGATAAGGGAAGGGTGACCGAACAATGAAGATCATCCTGACCCACGAGGTCTCTGGCCTCGGCACCGCCGGCGACGTCGTCGACGTCAAGGACGGCTACGCTCGCAACTACCTGGTCCCGCGTGGTTTCGCGATCCGCTGGACCAAGGGTGGCGAGAAGGACGTGGCGCAGATCCGCCGCGCCCGCAAGATCCACGAGATCGCGACCATCGAGCAGGCCAACGAGATCAAGGCCCAGCTCGAGGGCACGAAGGTGCGCCTGGCCGTTCGCTCCGGCGACGCCGGCCGTCTCTTCGGCTCCGTGACCCCGGGTGACGTCGCTGCGGCGATCAAGGCCGCGGGTGGCCCGGACGTGGACAAGCGCCGCGTCGAGCTCGGTTCGCCGATCAAGACCCTGGGCTCGCACCAGGTGTCCGTGCGTCTGCACCCCGAGGTTGCCGCGAAGCTCGGCGTCGAGGTCGTCGCCGCGTAACGCTGCTCCAGCAGTACAGAAGGGCCGCACCCCTCGGGGTGCGGCCCTTCTGGCATGTTTCACGTGAAACAGAGGCGTTTCACGTGAAACATGCCCTCGGTCAGCGGGTGGCGCCGGTGACGATCCAGCGGCCGGAACGCGCGCGCAGCCAGAGCGTCAGCAGACGGACGGTCATCATCAGCGTCATCGCCCACCACAGTGCCGTCAGCCCGCCGCCGAGGACGGGGATCAGCAGCGCGACGGGGGCGAAGACCGCCAGGGTCACCAGCATCGCCCAGGCCAGGTACGGTCCGTCTCCCGCGCCCATCAGCACGCCGTCGAGGACGAACACCACTCCGGCGATCGGCTGCGAGAGGGCCACCACGAGCAGAGCGGGCAGCAGGGTGTCGTGCACCGCGGGGTCGGTGGTGAACAGCGGGATGAAGAGGGGGCGCGCCAGGATGATCAGCAGGCCGAGTACCACTCCGGAGACCACGCCCCACTGGACCATGCGTCGGCAAGCCTGCCGGGCTCCCTCGGCGTCGTCCGCCCCGAGGTACCGGCCGATGATCGCCTGGCCGGCTATGGCGATGGCGTCCAAGGCGAAGGCTGTCAGGTTCCACAGGGAGAGCAGGACCTGGTGGGCCGCGACGTCCGTGTCGCCGAGCCGGGCCGCGACCGCGGTGGCGATCATCAGGACCGCGCGCAGCGAGAGCGTGCGGACCAGCAGGGGGACGCCGGCCTGGGCGCTGGCCCGGATGCCGGCCGCGTCGGGGCGGAGGGAAGCCCCATGGCGCCGGGCGCCACGGACCACGACGACCAGGTAGGCGACGGCCATGCCGCACTGGGCGATGACGGTGCCCCAGGCGGATCCGGCGATGCCGAGGCCCGCGCCGTAGACCAGGCCCACGTTCAGGAGCGCGTTGGCGGCGAAGCCTGCGACAGCCACGTACAGGGGCGTGCGGGTGTTCTGCAGGCCGCGCAGGACACCGGTGGCGGCCAGAACCACGAGCATGGCCGGGATGCCCAGGCTGGAGATCCGCAGATAGGTGACCGCGTACGGGGAGGCGGTGTCCGAGGCGCCGAAGAGACCGACGAGCCAGGGGGCGGTGGGCAGGGTGACGGCGATGACGGCCACACCGAGGAGGAGCGCGAGCCAGATGCCGTCCATGCCCTGGCGTATCGCCGCCTGGAGGTCGCCCGCTCCGACGCGGCGGGCGACGGCCGCCGTGGTGGCGTAGGCGAGAAAGACGAACACGCTCACCGCGGTGGTGAGCAGGGTCGCGGCGATCGCCAGACCGGCGAGTTGCGGGGTGCCGAGATGGCCGACGACGGCGCTGTCGACCATCACGAAGAGCGGCTCGGCGACGAGCGCGCCGAAGGCCGGGACGGCGAGGGAGACGATCTCGCGGTCGTGTTGCCGTCGGACGGCCTTGGGGGTCGCGGGAGCCTGGGTCATGCGCTCAATCTAATCTTCCACAGGTAAGAGATGCAATCCTTTAGTGGTCCTTACATGACGCGGTAGCCGGGCTTCGGGTGTGCGCCGTTTGTTCTGATCTTGGCCCGCTGGGGAAACTTTTTCTCCCCCACAGCCCGTGGATGGAAAAGGTGCAGGTCAAAGGGGTGGTGGGGGTGAGGTTATGAGTTTGTCCACATGGCTGTCCCCCGGTCCGTGCACAGGTTCCGCGGAGTTCTCCACAGCATTGGGGCGTTCACCCACAGGCCCTGTGGATAACCAGATTGGCTGACGGTGCCCGCGGGCCTACCGTGGTCCGGCGCCCGACGCGCCAGAAGCGGAGTCAAAGCCTCTTGTTTGTCCGAGCCGTGGCGTAAGAAAGAGTGGCACGGAGTAGTCCGCGGTGCGGACGGGAGGAGGTGGCTGGGTGAGCATTCCCGAGCCCTTGGACGACCCCTGGGCGGACACGGGACCCAGCGACCGTCTGCCCGTCTCACGGCAGCGCGGTGAGAGCCGTGGCCGCGGCCGGGGTCGCGACGACCAGCACGACCGGGGCAGCGAGAGCGGCCCCTGGGACGGCGGTCTGTCGGCCTTCGAGCGGGTGCCCCCGCAGGACCTCGACGCGGAGCAGTCCGTGCTCGGCGGCATGTTGCTCTCCAAGGACGCCATCGCGGACGTCGTGGAGATCATCAAGGGCCACGACTTCTACAAGCCGGCGCACGAGATCGTCTACAGCGCGATCCTCGACCTGTACGCGAAGGGCGAGCCGGCCGACCCGATCACGGTAGGCGCGGAGCTGACCAAGCGGGGCGAGATCACCCGCGTCGGCGGCGCCTCGTACCTGCACACCCTGGTCCAGTCCGTGCCGACGGCGGCCAACGCCTCGTACTACGCGGAGATCGTCCACGAGCGGGCGGTGCTCCGCCGCCTGGTCGAGGCCGGCACCAAGATCACGCAGATGGGATACGCCGCCGACGGCGACGTCGACGAGATCGTGAACTCGGCCCAGGCGGAGATCTACGCGGTCACCGAGCAGCGCACCACCGAGGACTACCTGCCGCTCGGCGACATCATGGAGGGCGCGCTCGACGAGATCGAGGCGATCGGCTCGCGCAGCGGCGAGATGACCGGTGTGCCGACCGGCTTCACCGACCTCGACGCGCTGACCAACGGCCTGCACCCCGGTCAGATGATCATCATCGCGGCCCGTCCCGCCATGGGTAAGTCCACCCTTGCGCTGGACTTCGCCCGGGCGTGCTCCATCAAGCACAACCTGCCCAGCGTGATCTTCTCCCTCGAAATGGGCCGCAACGAGATCGCGATGCGTCTGCTCTCGGCGGAGGCCCGGGTCGCGCTGCACCACATGCGCTCCGGCACCATGACCGACGAGGACTGGACCCGGCTCGCCCGCCGGATGCCGGACGTCTCCCAGGCCCCGCTCTACATCGACGACTCGCCGAACCTGTCGATGATGGAGATCCGCGCCAAGTGCCGCCGCCTCAAGCAGCGGGCCGGCCTGAAGCTCGTGGTCATCGACTACCTGCAGCTGATGCAGTCCGGCGGCTCCAAGCGCGCCGAGAGCCGGCAGCAGGAGGTCTCGGAGATGTCGCGAAACCTCAAGCTCCTGGCCAAGGAGCTGGAGCTGCCGGTGATCGCGCTCTCGCAGCTGAACCGTGGCCCCGAGCAGCGCACGGACAAGAAGCCCATGGTCTCCGACCTGCGTGAGTCCGGCTCGATCGAGCAGGACGCCGACATGGTCATCCTGCTGCACCGCGAGGACGCCTACGAGAAGGAGTCACCGCGCGCCGGCGAGGCGGACATCATCGTCGGCAAGCACCGTAACGGCCCCACGGCGACGATCACCGTGGCCTTCCAGGGTCACTACTCGCGCTTCGTGGACATGGCACAGACCTGATCGGACAGGAACCGAGAAGCGCGGCCCCCGGGCCGCGTCTAGCCTGATGGTCATGGACATCTCCATCCACACGAGCTTCCTCCCGCACGACGACCCGGACGCCTCCGTGGCGTTCTACCGCGACGCCCTCGGCTTCGAGGTCCGCAGCGACGTCGGCCAGGGCAAGATGCGCTGGATCACGGTCGGCCCCGTCGGCCGGCCCGACACGTCCATCCTGCTGGCGCCGCCGGCCGCCGACCCCGGGGTCACCGAGACCGAGCGCCGCACCATCGCCGAGATGATGGCCAAGGGCACCTACGGCTGGATCCTGCTGGCGACCCCGGACCTCGACGGCACCTTCGAGAAGGTGCGCTCCGCCGACGCCGAGGTGGTCCAGGAGCCGACTGAGCAGCCCTACGGCATCCGTGACTGCGCCTTCCGCGACCCCGCGGGCAATCTGATCCGCATCCAGGAACTTCGCTGACCCCGCCGAGCACGCGCTCGGCCGAGAAGGAGTTCTTCATGTGTCACCCCTCGTGGGGGCGTGCGCGCATCGCGGCGCAGCGCCTCGGCGACCTCGCGCGGCTGCGCCGGGTCCGCGACCGGATCGACCGGGAGCACGTGCGGCCACTGGACCTCGCGGCCCTCGCCCGCGACGCCGGCATGTCCGCCGGTCACCTCGGCCGGGAGTTCCGGCTGGCGTACGGCGAATCGCCGTACGCGTACCTGACGAGACGTCGCATCGAGCGTGCAGAGGCGCTGTTGCGGCATGGCGGGCTCGGCGTCGACGAGGTCGGCCGGGCGGTCGGCTGCCCGTCGGCGGCCACCTTCGAAGCCTGCTTCACCGAGCTGGTCGGGGTGTCGCCCGGTACGTACCGGAGCCGGGTCGCGGAGCTGCCGGCGGGACCGGTCAGGAATCGAGAAGCCCCGGCCACCGTGCCCCAACTAGCGTGAGGGGCATGGCAATCATCGACTCCGTCACCCTCGAGGTGGCCGACACCGCAGCCGCCGCCCGCTTCTACGCCGCCGCCTTCGGCCTGGACTCGCAGCTGCGCCTGCGCGCCTCCGAGGCACCCAGCACCGGCTTCCGCGGGTTCACCCTCGCGCTCACGGTGTCCCAGCCGTCGACCGTCGACAGCCTCGTCGGCTCGGCCCTCGAGGCCGGTGCCACGGCGCTGAAGCCCGCCTCGAAGTCGCTCTGGGGCTACGGCGCCGTGGTCCAGGCACCGGACGGGTCGATCTGGAAGATCGCGACCTCGGCGAAGAAGGACACCGAACCCGCCACCCGGCGGATCGACGAGTTCGTGCTCCTGCTGGGAGTCGCGGACATGGCCGCGAGCAAGCAGTTCTACGTCGGGCAGGGCTTCACCGTGAGGAAGAGCTTCGGGCGTGCCTACGCCGAGTTCGAGGCCGGCTCGGGTCGAGTGAAGCTGGCCCTGTACCGGCACCGGGCCCTCGCCAAGGAGGTCGGGGTCTCTCCCGACGGCACGGGGGCGCGCCGGCTCGTGATCGGTGGCGACGCCGAGCCCTTCACCGACCCGGACGGGTTCGTCTGGGAGGCCGCGGTGCCGGCGTCCACGCTCTGAACGGTCCCCCGGAACAAGCGGGATCAGGCAGGATCACACCGGATCACACCGGAACAGGAACGCTTCACACAACAACGGGAGGAACCATGACGGACGCGCCGCCGCGCGGGCTCGACGAGAGGCTGCGGGACACCCGCGCGAGGCTGGAGAACGACGTCGACCTCTGGCTGGCGTCGTCGGGATCCCAGGACGGAGTCCACATGGTCCCGCTCTCGTTCCTCTGGGACGGGACCGCGTTCCTCGTCTCGACGCCGCGCGCGTCCGTCACCGGCCGCAACCTGCTCGCGGACGCACGCGTGCGGCTCAGCCTCGGGCCCACGCGGGACGTGGTCGTCGTCGACGGCACGGCCGAGCCGGTGGACGTCGCCGACCTCGGCCCGGGCACGGGTGACGCGTTCGCCGCCAAGACCGGCTTCGACCCGCGCGAACTCGACAACCCCTACCAGTACTTCCTGATCAGGCCGCGGCGCGTCCAGGCCTGGCGCGAGGCGAACGAGCTGAGGGGGCGCGACCTCATGCGGGACACCACCTGGCTCGGCTGACGGCCGCCTCCCCTTCCCGCCGGGGACACCGCGCGAAATGTGGTCGACGCGGGCCGTGGAACACCGTTGGATCACGTCCATGACGTCATCCTTCGAAGCCCTGCTGCCCTCCACCGAGCGGGCGCTGCTGCACCGCGTCGCCGTCGCCCAGTCCGAAGGGCGGGCGCCGTCGTTCGTCGGTGCCGTGGTCCGGGACGGTCGGACCGTGTGGAGCGGTTCCCGCAGCTGCGTGGACGGGCACGCCCCGGACGCGGACACGCAGTACCGCATCGGCTCGCTCACCAAGGTGTTCACCGCCGTCCTGGTCATGCGGCTGAGGGACGAGGGCCTGCTGGATCTGAGCGACCCGCTGGAGAAGCACCTGCCGGGCACGGGCGTCGGTGAGGTCACCGTCGCCCAACTGCTCGGCCACAGCGCGGGTCTGGCCGCAGAGTCGCCCGCGCCCTGGTGGGAGCGGACGCCCGGTACGGACCGGCCCACGCTCGCCGACGTGCTCGGCGACAAGCCCTTGCTGCATCCGGCAGGCCGCGGCCACCACTACTCCAACCCCGGCTACACACTGCTCGGTTCACTGGTCGAGGCGGTGCGCGGAGTCTCCTGGGAGGAGGCGCTGCGCGGCGAGATCCTGGAGCCGCTGGGGCTGAGCCGGACGACCGTGCAACCCGTGGCCCCGCACGCCGGGGGCTGGGCGGTGCACCCCTGGGCCGATGTGATGCTTCCCGAGCCCGCCGAGGACCTGGGACTGATGGCTCCGGCCGGCCAGTTGTGGTCGACGGCCGCGGACCTGTGCCGCTTCGCGGTGTTCCTCGCGGAAGGGGACGACCGGGTCCTCGCCGCCGCCACGGTCGCGGAGATGCGTACGCCGGCCGTTCCGCCGGCGGCGGAGGACCGGGACGGGGGATACGGCCTGGGGGTGCAGCTGCTGCGCCGGGACGGGCGGACGCTGATCGGTCACACGGGTTCGCTGCCGGGCTTCGTGGCCTGCCTGTGGGTGAGCGTCGAGGACGGGGTGGCGGCGGTCGCGCTCGCCAACGCCACCTCGGGGCCTCTGACTTCGGTGGTCGCAGCCGATCTCGTACGGATCGTGGCGGAGGCGGAGCCGCGGTTCCCGGAGCCGTGGCGGCCGTTGCCGGAGGCGGACGAGGAACTCCTGGCGCTGACCGGCCCCTGGTACTGGGGCACGTACGCGTACGGGCTGCGGCTGGCGGCGGAACGCGGGGTGGTCTTGGAACCGCTGCGGGGTGCGGGGCGGGGGGCGCGCTTCAGGGCGCTGCCCGAGGGCGGCTGGATCGGGCTGAACGGGTATTACGCGGGGGAGACCCTGCGGGTGGTGCGCCGGGAGGACGGCTCGGTGAGCCATCTGGACCTGGGGTCGTTCGTCTTCACCCGGGAGCCTTACCAGCCGGCGGACGCCGTACCGGGCGGCGTGGACGAGGGCGGCTGGCGCGGTCTGTGAGCCCGTGTTTCACGTGAAACAGGCACCGGGGCGGGCCGCGGGTCCGCCCCGGCGCTGTTCGCCACTCAGGGCGGTGCTCCGGCGCTCAGAGAGTTATCTTGAAGCCCAGGTGGGAGGCTTCGAACCCGAGCCGCTCGTAGAAGCGGTGGGCATCGGTGCGGGTGGCGTCGGAGGTCAGCTGCACCAACTGGCAGTTCTGGCGGCGCGATTCGTCGATCGCCCACTCGATGAGCTCGGTGCCGAGGCCGCTGCCGCGTTCGGCGGAGTGGATCCGCACGCCCTCGATGATCGAGCGGGTCGCGCCGCGGCGGGAGAGTCCGGGAATGATCGTGAGCTGGAGCGTCCCGACGACCGCGCCGGAGCGGACGGCGACGACCACGTGTTGGTGGGGATCACCGGCGAGCCGCTCGAAGGCGGTCTCGTACGGGGTGAGGTCGTCGGGGGACTCGCGCAGGGCGCCGAGGGGGTCGTCGGCGAGCATCGCCACGACGGCCGGGATGTCCGTCCGCAGGGCGGGCCTGATTTCAAGATCGCTCATAGAGCGCAGGTTACGCCTCGGCCGGTGCGGGGCGGCCCGGTACGCGGAGCTCCTCGACGACCCGCACCAGGGGCGCCAGCTCGGGGTTCTCCGCGGCCTCGTCCAGGGCCTCCCGGAGGGCGGCGTCGTTGGTGGGGCGCGCCTCCTCCAGGAGCGTGCGGCCGGCGTCGGTGACGTCGGTGTAGATGCCTCGGCGGTCGGTCGCGCAGATGTAGCGGGTGAGCAGCCCGCGCTCCTCGAGCCGGGAGACCAGGCGAGTGGTGGCGCTCTGGCTCAGGACCACCGCGTCGGCGACCTGCTTCATCTGGAGGTGGCCGCCAGGGCCCATGTGCTGCCGGTCGAGGACGTCGAGGAGGGAATACTCGCGCATGCTCAGGCCGTGCCCGGCCTCCAGCGCGCGTTCGATGTGGGACTCGATCCTGCCGTGGAGCAGCGAGAGGGCGCACCAGCCCTGGGAGAGGGCGGTGAGTGCGGGGTCGGTCGCAGTCATGGGTTCTCCTCGGTCCGGAGCGGCCTTTCCCAGCGTAGACGACGCACGCAATTGTCTGCGTCTGCAACTATCGTCTCTCGTGGCCACCACCCCGAGGCGTCACCCGATGGCGATCACCCGGCGGCCACCGTCAATGGGGCGAACCGGCGGTTCCAGTCGCCCGGCAGGTCGGGGATGCCGAGGTTCATGACCGCGTTGAACATGATCGTCGCGAGCCCGTTGGCCTTGAGCCAGTCCCGCAGGTTCTCGTGGCGCTCGTCGATGTCCGTCCGGAGCGGGCGGTCCGTGTGCCGGGCCAGGGAGGCGACGAGCGCCTGGGCCGTGGCGGTGTCACGGGCGACGAGCGGGCCGACGACATGCGTGTCCATGTTGGGCCAGGCTGCCGCGTAGCCGGTGATCACACCCTGCTCCTCTGCCACCCGGAGCTGGTCCGCGAAGGCCGGCAGCCGGGTGATCATGTGGGTCCGGTCCAGGCCGAAGACCTGCGTGTCCAGGCGCACGATCGCAGGAAGGTCCTCCGCCGTGGCCGGACGCGTGGGAATCCCGGGGGCGGGCTCGGCGAAGGTGAAGCGGCCCTTGAGCATCTCCGCGCGGCCCGTGACGGCGAAGCCCAGCTCCTCGTAGAGCGGCTGCCCGTTCGGCGTCGCGTGCAGCGTGAGCGGGGTGTTGCCGGCCTCCGCGACGACATGGCGCATCAGCCGCCTGCCGACGCCCTGCCGCGCGTACCGCTCGGCGACCAGCACCATGCCGACGGCGGAGAGGCCGGGGCCGTACGAGGTGACCACGCAGGCCGTCACCAGTCCCTTGCCCGACGGGTCGTCGATGCCGTAGCCCGTGCCCGCGGCGAGGAGCAAACCCCACTTGTGCTCCTCGCGCAGCCATCCGCGGTCCTCGGAGAGGTCGGCGCAGGCGGTCAGATCCTCGAGGGTGAGCCGCCTGATGGGGAGCTCGTGGAGGGAGGGGAGCGAGGGGTGCGGTGTCGGCATGGGGGTCAGGCTGACCGACGGAGTGATCGCCCGTCCACTGCTTTACCAGAACTGGTCGTACCGGCCGATCTCCGAAGGCGGCGTCCCCTGCGGGTGAGCCCCCAGGGCTTGAGAACGGAGACCGCCGTCATGAACAGGTACGCGGTGGTGGCCACGCTCGGCGCGGCGACCAGGCTGATGTCGGGGACCCCCGCCGCCGCGGCGTGGGAGATCTCCGGCCGCAGCGCGAACACGGTGGCGGCGGCCGTGCCCAGCGTGATCCAGAACTTGATCCAGACCCAGCGGTGCCGGGCCAGACCCCAGGGCGTGCCCAGCGACAGCACCACTCCGCTGCCGAGGGCAGCCAGGGCGATCGGGGCGAGCAGCCAGTCGGCGAACACGTCCATGGCGGTGTACGCCGCCTGTGTCAGGGACGGCTCGGCGGTCGCGTACGCGGTGATGCCCAGGGTCAGCAGGCCCAGGGTGAGGCCGAGCCAGCCCACGGAGACGGCTACATGGACGACGAGGAGTGCCCGCCGGGCGGGCCGCTTGAGTGGTTTCACGTGAAACACCGTGCCGTCGGGAGCCCTCGGCCCGCGTCCGACAGGGGGAGTAAGCCGGCGTACGAGGCGGGGAGTATGCCGGACACACGGGTGTGAAAGAGAGCAGCTTAGCCAACAGGAAGGGGGGATTGGTCGGGAATTCCACTCTCTGTCCGAACCGGGTACCAGAACTGCCATGCTGCGCCCATGACCGAGACCGCGGAGCCGCGGATACCTCCCGAATCCGAGCAGGCCCCCTCCCCCGACGCCCTGCTCGTCCGGCGGACCCTGGCGGAGATCGCCCCTGTGGCCGACAAGGTCACCGGATACTTCTACGCGCTGCTTTTCATACACCGCCCCGAGCTGCGCGGGCTCTTCCCCGCCGCGATGGACACCCAGCGCGACCGCCTGCTCAAGGCGCTGCTGACCGCCGCCGAGCACATGGACGACCCCGACGTGCTCGTCCCCTATCTCCAGAACCTCGGCCGAGGGCACCGCAAGTACGGGACCGAGGCCGGGCACTATCCGGCGGTCGGCGAGGCCCTGATCGGGGCGCTGATCCGGTACGCCACGACCACGTGGAACGAGGAGACCCAGGCCGCCTGGGTGCGCACGTACACGAAGATCTCGCAGATCATGATCGACGCGGCGGCGGAGGACGAGGAGCACGCGCCTCCCTGGTGGCACGCGGAAGTCGTCTCGCACGACCTGCGCACGCCGGACATCGCCGTGGTCACCCTGCGGCCCGACCAGCCGTACCCGTTCCTGGCCGGCCAGTACACGATGCTGGAGACGCCCTGGTGGCCCCGGGTCTGGCGGCACTACTCGTTCGCCTCGGCGCCCCGCCCGGACGGGCTGCTCTCCCTGCATGTGAAGGCCGTCCCGGCCGGATGGGTCTCCAGCGCGCTCGTCCACCGCGCCCGCCCCGGCGACGTGCTGCGCCTGGGGCCGCCCGCCGGCTCGATGACCGTCGACCACTCCAAGGACAACGGGCTGCTCTGCCTGGGCGGCGGCACGGGCATCGCCCCCATCAAGGCGCTCGTCGAGGACGTGGCCGAACACGGCGACCGGCGCCCGGTCGAGGTGTTCTACGGGGCGCGCAGCGACCAGGACCTGTACGACATCGACACGATGATGCGGCTCCAGAAGAACTTCCCCTGGCTCTCGGTCCGCCCGGTCACCGAGCAGCAGGGAAGGCTCCCGGAGGCCGTGCGCCGGTACGGGCCGTGGGCCGAGTACGACGCCTATCTCTCCGGGCCGCTCGCCATGGTCCGCAGCAGCATGGACGTGCTACCGGGCGTGGGCATCCCCATGGACCGGATCCGCCACGACTTCCCGACGGAACTCGCCGGCCGGCCCTGAGCCTGCCCCTCCGGGGCGCCCCCCCGCCCTAGCCGAGGTCGGGCGCGTGCATCGCCCGGACGCCCTCGATGTTGCCGTCGAGATAGTGGCGCAGCGACAGCGGGACGAGGTGCACGGCGGCGATCCCGACCCGACTGAACGGAACCCGGACGATCTCGTACTCGCCCAGCGGCTCGTCGATCTCGGGGCCGTGCCGCTGCGCGGGGTCCATCGACTCCAGGCGGCAGACGAAGAAGTGCTGCACCTTCACACCGGACACGCCGCCGTCGGTGCCGATGTGCTCGACCGTGTCGACGAAGCAGGGCACCACGTCGGTGATCTTCGCGCCGAGCTCCTCGTGCACCTCGCGGTGCAGGGCTTCGACCACGGTCGAGTCCGAGGCTTCCACGCCGCCGCCGGGCGTGAGCCAGTAGGGATCCATCCCCGGCTTGGTGCGCTTGATGAGGATGAGATCGTTTCCGTCGAGCAGGATGGCGCGTGCGGTGCGCTTGACCACGGGTCGTTCGGTCATGGGAAGAAAATGGCCCGACTCCGCCGTCCTGAAACTCACCAGTCCGCCGCGGCCCGCAGCAGACACTCGTGGGCCCGGGCGATGTGCGGCAGCGCGAGGGTCCCGGTCCGCACCACCAGGAAGTAGGTCCGCAGCGGCGGGACCGGCGGATCGAGCAGCGCGACCAGGGCGCCGCGCTCCAGCGCGTCCTGGCAGAGATAGCGGGGCAGGACGGCGAGCCCGGCGCCGGACGCCGCCGACTCCAGGACGGCCCGCAGGTCCGGGGCGATCACCGTCGCGGCGGCGGCCGGCTTGGTCTCGAAGACCGCCGCCCAGTAGCGGGCCACGAACGGCAGCGATTCGTGCACCTCGACCACCGGGAGCTGTTCGAGCACCACCGCGCCCTTGTCGAGCAGTACGCCGGGGGAGAGCCGGGCGGCCCAGCGCGGCGCGGCGACCAGGACGTGCTCCTCGTCGCACAGCGGCGTCGCGGTGAGCAGCCCGCCGCGCGGCCGGGCGGTCGCGATGGCCAGGTCGTGATGTCCGGCGGCCAGCCCGTCGAGGATCTCCTCCGTGTTGCCCAGGAGCGAGGTCCGCATGGTCAGACCCTGCGACACCAGGGGGGTGAGGGCGGGCAGGGCGCGTACGGAGGTGAACTCCGGCGGGCCGGCGAGGTGGAGGGTGCGTACCCCGCTCTCCTCGTCCAGGCCGGTCTCGACGATCTCGACGAGGGCGTCCAGATGCGGGGCGGCTCGGTGGGCGAGTTCGTCGCCGATGGTGGTGGCGGTGACACCGCGGGCCTGGCGCAGGAACAGCGGCCGGCCCAACTGCCGCTCCAGTGTCCGGATCTGGCTCGTCACGGCAGGCTGGGAGAGACCGAGGAGCGCGGCGGCGCGGGTGAAGGAGCCGGCGCGGTGCACGGTGACGAAGGTGCGTAAGAGGGCGAGGTCCATGTCCGTCCCTCCCCGGCGCTCGGCCTGACCGTCCAACTATAAATAAGTCGATAGGCCTCTGTCGCTACCGTGATTGGACACTGACGCAGAGTCAACTAGCCTTGTTCACGCGGTTCTCCGCGCGTGGAACCGGGGTGTTCCGAGCCATGAGGGGGGAGGCTCGGAGCACCCCGTTCCGAGGTCGCGGGGGTCGCGCGACGCTCAGCCGGCCGCCTTGTCCAGTGCCCGCAGCACGTCGTCGATCAGGTCCTCCGGATCCTCCGCGCCGACCGAGAAGCGGACGAAGCCCTCCGGCACGGCATCACCGCCCCAGCGCCCGCGCCGCTCCGCCGTGGACCGCACCCCGCCGAAGCTGGTCGCGTCGTCCACCAGCCGCAGCGCGTCCAGGAACCGCTCGGCCCACTCCTTGTCCGGCAGCACGAACGAGACCACCGGTCCGAAGCGCCGCATCTGCGTCGCCGCCAGCGCGTGGGAGGGGTCCCCCGGCAGCCCGGGGTAGCGCAGACCGGTGACCTCGCTGCGCTCGGCGAGGGTCGTGGCCAGGGTCAATGCGGTCGCGCACTGCCGGTCGATGCGCAGCCGCAGTGTGGCGAGCGAACGGTGCGCCAGCCAGGCCTCCATGGGGCCCGGGATCGCCCCGGCGATCTTGCGCCAGCGTCGCACCTGCGCCGCCCGCTGCGGATCGCGACAGGTCACGTGCCCCAGCAGGATGTCGCCGTGCCCGGTCATGCCCTTGGTGTCGCTGGCCACGGAGAAGTCCGCGCCCAGTTCGAGCGGGCGCTGCCCGAGCGGGGTCGCCAGCGTGTTGTCGACGGCCACGAGCGCGCCGCCCTCGTGCGCCACGCGCGCCAGGCGCCGCACGTCGCACACGTCCAGGCCGGGGTTCGAAGGCGTCTCGATCCACAGCAGCCGCGCCCCGTCCAGGACGGAGAGCTGTGCGTCGCCGCCGGTCGGCGCGGTGCGGACCTCGATCCCGAACGCCCGCATCTGCTCGTGCAGCAGAGGCAGGGCCTGGTAGCCGTCGCTAGGCAGGACCGCGACGTCGCCGGCCTTCAGCTGGGAGAGCAGTACCGCCGAGATCGCCGCCATGCCCGAGGCGAAGACGATCGTCTCGACGCTCTCCCCCGGTGCCTCCAGCTCGCCGATGGCCCGTTCGAGATGGGTCCAGGTCGGGTTCTCGTCGCGGCCGTACGTGTACGGGCCGGTCGGGTCGCCCGGCAGGTGGAAGTGCGCGGCGAACACCGGACCGGGCAGGGTCGGTTCGTACTTCACCGGCTCCGGCAGCCCGGCCCGCACCGCTCGCGTCCCGTCGCCGTATCCGCCGGCGCCCGATCCCTCTTCGTTCATGTCGCCCGCTCCTCCACGTCGTTCCATCCGGATCAGTCCTTGCCGTCGGGGAGTACGACGTTCAGCGCCCACGACACGACCGAAATGATCAGGCCACCGAGCACGGCGGTCCAGAAGCCCTCGACGTGGAAGGACAGGTCGAGCTTGTCCGCCAGCCACGAGGTCAGCAGCAGCATCAGGGCGTTGATCACGAGCGTGATCAGCCCCAGCGTGAGAATGAACAGCGGCAGCGAGAGCAGCTTCACGACGGGCTTCACGAGGAAGTTGACCAGGCCGAACACCAGGGCGACGAGGAGCAGGGTCCATGCCTTGTTCGCCGTGCTGTCACCGGTGAGGGTTATGTCTTCGAGCAACCAGATGGCGACGGCGAGCGCACCCGCGTTCGCGATCGTCTTGACTACGAAATTCATCATGTGTCTGATCGTGGCAGACATGATCGGGCCAATGGCAGGGGCGTACGCACGATGAAGGCATTCCGACTGGACGAGCTGGAGGCGGAGCGCCTCGCGAACGACGGGGCGTATCTGCAGTTCCTTCGCGAGCGGAACATGTCGGCCGGGCTGTACGCGCTGAACGCGGGCGAGCTGGACCCGCAGCAGCCGCACGGGCAGGACGAGATCTACTTCGTCGTCAGCGGACGCGCCTCGATCACGGTCGGGACGGAGACCACGCAGGTGGGGCGCGGCAGCGTCGTCTACGTGCCGGCCGGGCAGCCGCACAAGTTCCACCACATCACCGAGGACCTGCGGGTGATGGTGGTGTTCTCGCCGCCCGAGAGCTGAGCCGGACCCCTGCCCCGCGGGGAGCCGGCCCCCTGCCTTGGGCGGGCCCGGACCCCGGGGTTCCCTAGGGGGCGGATCAGGGGAGAGCAAGGGCTGCGAGGCCTCCGCCGACCCCCCTGCCGCCCCTAGCATCGAGGGTGTTCGGTCAGGAGAGGACTCGGAGAGAGGGAAGAACAATGGCGGCGATTGGGGAGTTTCTCGCGGGGATGCCCTGGTGGGTGAAGTGGGTCGCGATACCCGTCATCGCCCTGTTCGTGTTCGGCGGGCTGATCGCCAGCGTCGTCGGCTTTCTCGTCGGCCTGCTGTTCAAGGTGCTGCTGTTCGTCGCGCTCGTCGGCGGACTGGTCTTCGTCGTCCGCAAGTTCATGGCGTCGTCGACGTCGAAGAGCGACTGGTAACGACCGGTAGCACAAGCTACTCATCGGTACGGCGTCCTGGCCGGGTATTAGCCCGGCCGGGGGACAGCCCCGGGCGAAACCCCCGGCGGGCCAGGGGCTGCCATTAGAGTGGAAAACCGCTGCCGCCCTGGGCGAACAGGCGTCGTCGAACCCCTGACCAGTGGATTTGGCGGCCGGCCCGGGCGGGTCCCGCGACGGACCGGCCGACCCGGACGGATCCTGTGACGGACCCATCCGGTCCCCGGAGCGCGGCGGGTGAGCGGGGGAGGCCCCCGCGGGCGGGTGCACCGCACCCGTCGACACGCCTGGGGGTGACCTTTGGCCACGGCGATTGCTCCACAGACGGCCACGCCTACTCTGATCGGCTCGGTCCAGCGGGCGTTGAGACTTCTGGAGGCCGTGGGCTCCCACGAGGACGGAGCCCCCGCCAAACAGCTCGCGCGGGAAGCGGGTCTCCCGCTCCCCACCGCGTACCACCTGCTCCGCACGCTGACCCACGAGGGATATCTGCGCCGCGAGAAGGGCGTGTTCGTCATCGGCGAAGCGGCCGTCCGGCTGGCCGGCGGCGGGGCCGTGCAGAATCGTCGCACCAAGGTGGAGGACTCGTTGGCGCTCTGGCGCGACGAGATCGGCGTCCCGGTGTACTTCGCGCTCTACCGCGAGGGCGAGATCGAACTCGTCGCCGTCGCCGACACCCCCGCGGCCCCCGCGGTCGACGAGTGGGCCGACTTCCGCGAGACCGCCCACGCGCACGCGATCGGGCAATGTCTGCTCAGTCAACTGGATGTGAAGAGTCGTCAAGACCACCTTGACCGGCATCCGGTGGAAGCTCTCACTCCGTACACGCTGCGTAATCGGCGTGCGCTTTTGGATCGTTTGGGCGGAATGGGGCGAATGGAGCCGATCATCGAGCGTCAGGAATATGCACTTGGCACCGTCTGTGCGGCCATCCCCATCACCGTGGGCTCCACGGCGGCCGCCATGGCCATTTCCCTGCCCCTTCACCAGGCAGATCGGTTGCTGCCCGCAGTCGATCGACTACGGAATGAGACCGGAAGGCTCTTGAGTTCACTCGCGTTCTCTATCAGTATCTGAAAAATCACTCCTTGTGATCTGCTAGCGCTTACAGCACGATTGCGTCAAGAGGGCCATCGGGGATCATTCCTGGCCGTTTTCGTCACAGCTTTCAGCAGGTGTCTTGTCACAACTGCTTCATCTACTGCGGGGTACACGATGCGCGAGTCGGTGCAGGCCGAGGTCCTGATGAGCTTTCTCGTCTCCGAGGAGCTCTCCTTCCGGATCCCGGTGGAACTGCGGTACGAGACCAAGGATCCCTACGCGGTGCGGATGACCTTCCACCTGCCCGGCGACGCTCCCGTCACCTGGGCGTTCGGCCGGGAGCTGCTCCTCGACGGGATCAACCGGCCGAGCGGCGACGGTGACGTGCACATCGCGCCGACCGACCCCGAGGACCTCTCGGACGTCTCCATCCGGCTCCAGGTGGGGGCGGATCGGGCCCTGTTCCGGGCCAGCGCGCCGCCGCTCGTCGCGTTCCTCGACCGGACGGACAAGCTGGTGCCGCTCGGCCAGGAACGGACCTGGGGGGAGTTCGAGGACTCCCTGGAGGCGGCGCTCGGCAAGATCCTCGCGGAGGAGAACGCCGGCTGAGTGCCGAGCGCCCGTACCGACCGCCGAGGCGCGCTACTTCGCGCGTCGGCGCCGTCCGCCCCGAGCCGGCCGGCGCCCCGCGCCTCGGGCGTCTCCCGCCGCTCCGCCCGCTCCCGCTGCCTCCGCCTCCGCGCGGTCGGCCGAGACGACCAGCGCCGCCAGTGCCGTCGTGACCGGTACCGAGGCGACCAGGCCGATCGACCCGACCAGCGTCCGGACGATCTCCTCCGCGACCAGTTCGCTGTTGGCCACCGTCCCCACACTGCTCTGCGCGATCGAGAACAGCAGCAGCAGGGGCAGGGCGGCACCGGCGTAGGCGAGGACGAGGGTGTTGACCACGGAGGCGATGTGGTCCCGGCCGATCCGGATGGCGGCCCGGTACAGGCCGCGCGGCCCCATCCCGGGGTCCGCCTGGTGGAGTTCCCAGACCGCCGAGGTCTGGGTCACCGTCACGTCGTCGAGCACGCCCAGCGAGCCGATGATGATGCCGGCGAGCAGCAGGCCGGACATGTCGATGTCCGGGTAGAGGCCGTGGATCAGCCCGGTGTTGTCGTCGGTGTTGCCGCTGAGCGCGGCCCAGTCGATGAACACCGAGCCGAGCAGGCCGATCAGCAGCAGCGAGATCAGCGTCCCCAGGACCGCGACGGAGGTCCTGGCCGAGACACCGTGGCACATGTAGAGCGCGATGAGCATGATCGCGCTCGATCCGACCACCGCCACGACCAGCGGGTTCGAGCCCTGCAGGATCGCGGGCAGGATGAAGAAGGTCAGGATCAGGAAGCTGATGGCGAGCGCGATCAGCGCCATGACCCCGCGCATCCGGCCGACGACCACGACCGCCAGCGCGAAGATGGCGGCGAGGACCGCGATCGGCACCTTCCGGTTCACGTCCGTGACGGAGTACTGCAGGTCGCGCGGGGCGTCGGGCGCGTACGCGACCACCACGCCCTGGCCCTCGTGGAGTTGCCGGGGCGCGTCCGGCTGCACGATCTCGGTGAAGGTGCGCCCCTTCTCCGGACCGCTGGTGACCTCGACCGTCGCCTTCGCGCACTGGCCCTGCTGGGCGTTGACCGCCTCACGGCCCTCCGGCGTGGAGGTGTCCCCGGTGGGCGGGACCTGGCCGGCGTTCACCTCCTTGCAGTCGAGGTGCTCCACCTTGACCACCTCGCCCTGCTCGGTCTGCCGGTCGAAGCCGACACCGGTGCGCTCGTGGGCCGGCGCGCCGCCCGGCCACAGGACCACGAGACCGACCACCACCGCGGTCGCGAACGGGATCAGCACCGCGGCGATGACTCTGCGCAGATGGCGGGAGACGGGCGCGGCAGGCCCGTGGCTGTGCGTGTGGCCGTGGCCGTGAGCATGGCCTTCGCCGTGACCGTGGCCGTTCGGTTCGGGGTTCCGCTGGGTGGACGTCACCGGTCGATCATCGCAAGAACGGAGGGGGCCCTCTGTTCAGCACGCCAGGGAGGACGCTAGCGTGGTGACACCTTTGCACACGCGGGAGCTCGGAGCACCGGGCTGAGAGGGCGCTGATCACCGTACGCGCGTACTGATGTACGTACGGGAGGAGGCTGCGCCGACCGCCGAACCTGTTACCGGGTAATGCCGGCGTAGGGAGTAGGTCTCATGACCATTCAGGATGCACGCACGCCTGCCGCCGATCAGGCCGCCGTTCAGTCCGAGCGGAAGCCGGGCTGGCACAAGGGGTACGTCGAGGGCTCCCGCCCCGACCTCCGGGTGCCGGTCCGGCAGGTGCACCTCACCAACGGCAAGGACGTGACGCTGTACGACACGTCCGGTCCGTACACCGACCCCACCGTGGAGACCGATGTGCGGCGCGGCCTGCCGCCGCTCCGCGAGAACTGGATCATCGGCCGCGGCGACACCGAGGAGTACGCGGGCCGTCCCGTCCGTCCCGAGGACGACGGCATCAAGCACACCTCGCCCCGCGGAGGTCTGAAGAACCTCGACGCGGTCTTCCCGGGCCGCCCGCGGCTGCCCCGTCGGGGCCGCGACGGGCAGGCGGTGACGCAGCTCGCGTACGCCCGCCGGGGCGAGATCACCCCGGAGATGGAGTACGTCGCGATCCGCGAGAACGTTTCCCCCGAGGTCGTCCGCGAGGAGATCGCGGCCGGGCGCGCGGTGCTGCCGGCCAACGTGAACCACCCGGAGATCGAGCCGATGATCATCGGCAAGCGGTTCCTGGTGAAGGTCAACGCCAACATCGGCAACTCCGCGGTCACCTCCTCCATCGAGGAGGAGGTGGAGAAGATGACCTGGGCCACCAAGTGGGGCGCGGACACGGTGATGGACCTTTCCACCGGCCGCAACATCCACACCACCCGTGAGTGGGTTCTTCGCAACTCCCCCGTGCCGATCGGCACCGTGCCGCTCTACCAGGCGCTGGAGAAGGTCGACGGCAAGGCCGAGGAGCTGACCTGGGAGATCTACAAGGACACCGTCATCGAGCAGGCCGAGCAGGGCGTCGACTACATGACGGTGCACGCCGGCGTGCTGCTGCCGTACGTGCCGCTGACCGCCCGCCGCAAGACCGGCATCGTCTCGCGCGGTGGCTCGATCATGGCCGCGTGGTGCCTCGCGCACCACAAGGAGAACTTCCTCTACACGAACTTCGAGGAGCTCTGCGAGATCCTCGCGGCGTACGACGTCACGTACTCGCTGGGCGACGGACTGCGCCCGGGCTCCATCGCGGACGCCAACGACGCGGCGCAGTTCGCCGAGCTGAAGACGCTGGGCGAGCTGAACACGATCGCCAAGCGGCACAACGTGCAGACCATGATCGAGGGCCCGGGCCACGTCCCGATGCACAAGATCAAGGAGAACATCGACCTCCAGCAGGAGATCTGCGAGGAGGCGCCGTTCTACACGCTCGGCCCGCTGACCACGGACGTCGCGCCCGCGTACGACCACATCACCTCGGGCATCGGCGCGGCGATGATCGCCTGGTGGGGCACCGCGATGCTCTGCTACGTCACGCCCAAGGAGCACCTGGGCCTGCCGAACCGGGACGACGTGAAGACCGGCGTGATCACGTACAAGATCGCGGCGCACGCGGCGGACCTGGCCAAGGGCCACCCGGGCGCGCAGGAGTGGGACGACGCGCTCTCCGACGCGCGGTTCGAATTCCGCTGGGAGGACCAGTTCAACCTGGCCCTCGACCCGGACACGGCCCGTGAGTTCCACGACGAGACGCTTCCGGCGGAGCCGGCGAAGACGGCGCACTTCTGCTCGATGTGCGGCCCGAAGTTCTGCTCGATGAAGATTAGTAGAAGCATCACAGAGCAGTTCGGCGGTGAAGCGGACGCCACGCCGGAGGAGATCGAGGCCGGGATGCTGGAGAAGTCCAAGGAGTTTGCGGCCGCCGGCAACCGCGTCTACCTTCCGCTGGCTGACTGACCTGCGCAAACGGGGCTGACCGACGGTACTCCGGGGGAGTCGTCGGTCAGCTGGCCCCAACGAGACGGCTCCGGTTTAGGCGTCCGGATTCCCTCCCGCGGCGACGACCTTGACCCGATCGATCTGGATCTTGGCAAATGCCTGGAGGTCGGGCTTCTTCGCAGGGTGGTTGCTGACCATGCGGACGATGACGCCACCGACCCTCATGACGACCTCGTCCTCCTCGGGACCGGTGAATGCCGTGGTCTCCTCTGCGCCGGCCGAGATCTCCAGAGGCTTCGCACCCGACTCCGCGAGTTCCTGCTCCGAGGGGGCCGTGCTCTTCATGGTCGCTCGCGCGTCATCTGGAGCCTGGAACGAGTAGATGTGAAAGGTGACCGCGCCTGTGCCGCCGTTGGGTGAGTAGTTCGCCCGCCCGTAGGCGATCACGCCGCCGCAGTTCGCTTCTGTGTGCCCGGTGCACGTGCCCACGGCCTCCTGACCGTCGAGCACCTCACCGAAGGTGCTGCCCCAGCCTTCCGGTGCGCTGGCCTCGCTCACCAATGCCGTACGCACCATGTCGGGCGCGAGCGACACTGTGGACTCCTTCGGCTTGTCAGTACCTCCCTGGTCGGTCTGGCCGAGGTCGTCTTCCTGGCCTCCGCAGCCAATCAGCGCCGCCATCAGCAGGACTCCGCCTGCGGTCCCCCGTGCAACCCTGCGCACAGCTAACACCCCTTATTCAAAACGTGGATTGGAGCCCTCAACCTATCTCGATCAAGGAGCCACCATGTCAGGGGGAGCAGTTCCCATAGCCGTGACTCGAAGGCCAGGGCTACTGGCTCCCGGCGATGCGGGGCCAGCTCGTCGCCTGCCCACAAGCGGCGGGTCAGAACGGAAGGTCTGGTGTGCTTGCGCCGCGTGTGATGGTCAGGATGCGTTCGTGGAAGTCTCGGGTGGCGGCCTCGCGGGGGTAGCGGGAGCGGAGTTCCTTGTCGAGTTCGTTGGCGACCAGGAGGAGAGACGGGAGTGACTTCCGGTCGGCGTCGAGGGCCTTGTTGGCCATGCCGATGGCCTCATCTATCTCGCCTGTGCGGGCGGCGGTGACTCCGAGGGTGAGGCGGGCTTCTGCGGCGCGCATGGGGGAGATCTCGGTTCCGTCGGGGCCGGTGCTGATCCGGATCACCGACCGGGCGTGGTCGGCGGCGCGCTCGTCGTCTCCGAGGAGACGGTAGGCGTCCATCTCGTAGAAATCCCACTTGTCCGGGTCGATGATGAAGTGGTGCTCGGGGTGTTCCGGGCGGGGCAGACGATCCAGCCTCGCTCGTCCGGCGTCCAGGGAGTCGCGGACCAACCGGGCGTCTCCCATGCGGGCGGCGGCTCGGGCCTTGTGTGCGTAGAGCTGCACGCCGACGGAGTGTGACTGGTCGGCGACATGGCCGGCCTCTACTGCGTCGAGCATGTCTTGCCATCGGCTCTGGGTGAGGGCGAACCACGCCTCGATCTCCCATGCCCACGCCTTGATCTCGCCGTGGCCGGCCTCGTCGCCGATCCGGAGGGCCGCTGCCTTGCTGAGGTTGGCGGCCTCTCGCTGGCCACGGTCGTACTGGACGCACGCGTTGAGCAGGAACAGCCATCCGGCGTCGACGAGGAGTTCCCGGTGCTGGCGCAGGGTCGTCCTGCCTTCGAGCTGCTTGACGACATACTGCAAGCCGTTTCGGGTGCGCTCGTGCAGGTAGTCGGCGTTGGCGTACGGGTAGGCGCGGGCCAACTGGTCGATACCCTGCTCGATCGACTCCAGGGCGGCGCTGTTGATGCTGGACATCTCCGTCTGCCGTAACAGCTCGGCTATGTCCCACAGTCCCACACCGCCCTGTGCGAGCAACGTGCTCGGGTCCGCTGTCTGAGTCGTGTCCGGTCGCCGCTCCAGCTCCCATGGACGTGGGGCGAGTCCTGCGAGGTGGCCAGGGATGCGTAGCCCGTCCACCACTTCGAGGATCTTGCGGTACTGCGTGATTCGGGGGCGTACGCCCTTGCCCTCGGTCTCGTCCCTGGCCATCTTGCCGATGTGCTCGCGCTTGTAGCCGACGGCCTCGGCAATCTTGGCGTAACTGACCTTGCCGTGGAGCCTGGCGAGTCGGAAGACCTCGCCGAAATCGTGGTTGGCGATCGCGGAGCGCACATCGGCGCGTTCCAGCACGTGCGGCGGGAGCGCTGCCGGCGTCGGAGCAACTTCGGTCATCTCACATCCCCGTGATGATTGACCTGACGTCTCTTCGGTGTCCTGCTCGCGAGTGTACCCATGAGGGGGGTCCCCAAGAGGGGGGAGCGACAGCGGGTACAGGGGGTGCATCCTCGGTCCCCCTGCCGGGAACGCCCCGGTAGTCGTGACCGAGGACGGTCGATCGTGTCATGGAAACCGGAGAGGTCGAACGCGGGTTACTCCCGGCAACAGAGGTGGGAATCGTCGGGCGTGCCGAGGTAGCGGCGGGGGGCCGTTTCCGTGCGCTCACCCTCCTTGCGAGTGCGCAGGACACCCCGCGCACCGCGCGGCGCATGGCGGTCGGGACGCTGAAGTGCTGGGAACTCGGCGGCCTGGCGGAGGATGTGGAGCTCTGTGTCTCGGAGTTGGTGGGCAACGTGGTGCTCCACGCGATCACTGACCGCCGTCCGCTGGAGCCCGGCCAGCGGCCGGTGATCACGCTCACCCTGCGGTCCTGGCCGCGGTGGCTGTTCGTGGAGGTGGCCGACGAAGACCCCGACCCGCCCACGCTGCCACTCGGTGACGGCTTCGGCCCGGACTTGGCCGAGGACCTGCCGGAGGCGCTGTTGCCCGATCACGGGCGGGGGCTGCACATCGTGCGGACCCTGGCGGATTGCGTGTGGTGGGCGCCCGGTGAGAACGGCGGCAAGAGCGTTGTCTGCCGCTTCGACCTCGACGGCGGCCCTGGCGGAAGGCTCGTGGGCACTCATGAGGGGCGGTGGATGTGATGGCGCGAGTTGTGGCGCTGTGGCTTCGGCGCGGGGACGTGGTGAGCGATCGGGGCCGGCGGCGGGAGGTCAAGGCCGTGCGCTCGGATCGCCGTTCCGCGGGGTGCCCGGCGGTCGTGCTGGTCTTCAAGTCGGGATCCGCTCGTCGGGTGAATGCCACAGACGTGGTGAGTGTGGAGCGCGGGGAGCGCGGCTCCGGCCGGAAGGGGCGTCGATGACGACGCGGGCGGTATGGCGATACGCGGAGTGGACGTTGAGCCCGGACACCTCCAGGGGGAGCGGGCCGGTCTATGAGGCGGAGTGCACGACGTGCTGGGAGGCGTCCGACGCTTCGGAGTCGACGGAGGGCCCGGAGATCTGGAGTCTCAAGCACGCGGGGCGGACCGGGCACACCGGCTTCCGGAACCTGATCACCAGCTTCTCGCAGGCCTCCTTGGTGGAGGGCCAGAGCTGATCTCCGTCACGTAGAGCCGGACCGAGACGACAACCGAAAACGAGACCGGACCACCCCCGCGCCTGGCAGCTACCGGGGTGGTCCGGAAGGGGACGCAGCGGTCCCCGGTGCCGATGGTACCGGGGCCGCTGTGCTGCGTTTCTGCCCTGGACCAAAAGGAGTTGATGATCCGTCATTTCGATCGGGGCAGGGGTGAGCGAGTTGACTGGCGCGGGTGAGGAGTGGCCGAGTGAGGGTCTCGATGTTTTGGGCGCCGGCTCCGGTCTTTGGGTGTCCGGCGTCGACTACGTGGCGGGCTGGCGCGACGCGCGGGAGGCCGCGGATCGGTTGAACCGAGCGCTGCTCGGTGTCGGGTTAGAGCTGTCGGAGGTGCGGGCCGTCGCGTCAACGGATGAGAACGGACGGGGCGTCGTGCGCGTCGCGGGCCGGACGAACGCCGTAGGTCTGATCGCCGGGCTCTTGGAGTCGGTCTCGGATGGCGAAGGCGGCGCGTCGTGAGGCGGCCTTTCCCCGTTGAGCGTCGCACGTGGGCACGTCACCGGCTGGAGAGACTTTGGGCTGGAGCTGCCATGGGGCGAGTGAACAGGGGGCCTTACGCTGGCCCGGCGAATCGGGCAGGCACCTGCCCTGCCCGCTGTTGTGCCCGATGGGCCCCCTGTTCTTCGAGGCTCGCCCCATGGTGGCTGCCTAAAGTCTCGGAAGCTGGCGACCCCCGGCTCCGTGGGCTCCTGCCCGCGTGGTGCGGTCGACGTCTTCCGGTCTCGGGTGTGCTGCGTCTGGGGGCGTCCGGCGACCGGCCGGGACCGGCGGCCACGCCGCATGCCCGGCCGGGGCGGCCGGGCGGCCCGGCGCGCCGTAGGCGCGCCCTTGAGGAAGTGGAGAAAGTTTCGACAGATCTACGGCCGTCAGGGGCGCGCGTTCTCGACGGGCTCGGCCTCGATCCGGTAGGTGAGTTCGGCGCGGTCCGCACCGACGCGGAGCTCTTCGAGCATGAGGGCCTGGTCGTCGGTGCCACAGGTGATCCGGGACTGGTGCAGGACCGGGGTTGCATCGGGCAGTCGCAGCGCGGTCCGTTCGTCGGGGAGCGGCATGCGGGCCCGGACACCCTCCGACCACCACAGTTCGTGCCCGGCCTTCGTCAGCATCTCGTACGCGGTGGCAGGGTCGGTGCCCGGCGCTTCGGCGAGGGCGGGTACGGCCTCGGCCGTGGCGAACGGGATCAGTGTGCGGTGCATCGCCCGCGTCCCGGTGGCGGGGTCGATGAGCAGCCGGTCGCAGCCGAAGAGTGCTTCGCCGGCGCGGAGTTCCAGGAGATGCGCCGTGGCCTCGGTGGCGTTGGTGCGGTAGGTGCTCGGCTCCTCGGCCTGCTGCCACTTGGCCACGCCGTAGAGCACGAACTGTCCGCCCGGCGTATGGCCGACGTAGCTCGTGAGGTCGACCACGGGCGCGCTGGCGGCGCGGACGAAGCTGCCCTTCCCGTGGTGCACATCGATCAGTCCTTCCGCGCGCAGTGCGGAGACCGCGTTGCGGACGGTCGGGCGCGAGACCTTGTAGCGCTCCATGAGCTGGGACTCCGAAGGGAGCGGGGTGCCGGGCTCGTACTCGCCCGAGAGGATCGCCTCCCGGATCGCGGCGGCAACCTGCTGGTACAGCGCTCCGGGGCGCTGGATCTCCGTCATCTCGGCACCTTCGGGTCGAAGTCGTAGGTACGTCGCACGCGCGACATCACTCGTCAGCATAAGTAGTTGACCCCTCGCCGTACAGGACCCCACACTCGTAACTCGTAAGGATAAGTGACGTCAGAAGAAGTCTGGCGTCGTGACTGGCCAGGGAGGCCGACAGAAATGCAGTCCATTCCCGTGGACACGGCGCGACTGGGCGTACTGCGGTGCGCCATCGCGCCTGAAGCGAAGATCAGCAACTCCGAGACGCAGGAGGTGAAGAAGGACCGGGACGGCAACACGATCTACACCGTGGCCGTGACGGTGCGGCAGGACCGCCGGCGTATCTCCGTGATCGAGATCGCCGTGGCCGGTGAGCCGAGGGGCGTGGAGGAAGGCCAGATCGTCAAGGTCACCGGCCTGGTGGCGTTCGCCTGGTCGATGGGCGACCGGCACGGAATCAGCTTCCGGGCCGACGCGATCACGCCGGTGTCCGGCGCCCCGGCTCAGGTCAAGGGCGGCGGTGCGTGATGGGCGCGATCCTGCTCGCGTTATCGCTCGCCGTGCTCGCCTGGGTGTTCGTCGTCGCCGACCTGCTGCGGCGGCAGCGTCCGGCCTGGCACTGGTACGTCACCGGCTACCCGGTCACCGCGTGCCGGGTGCTGCTCACCTGGCGCAGGGTCGCGATGCTCAACGACCTTGCGGTGTCCCGTCGTCCGCCGCGCGGGCTGCTCGGGGACGTGTTGGTGAAGGGTGACCCGCTGAGGCCGGTGGCTCCGCGGATCACCTTCCCGCTCGCCACCCGCATCGGCCTCACCGTGGTCGTACGGCTGCATGCGGGCCAGACGCCGGCGACGTACATGAAGGCGGCCGACGCGCTCGTGCACGCGTGGAAGGTCCACGCCGTGCGCGTCACCTCGCCGGAACGCGGCCTCGTGCTCCTGACCGCGACGGCCACTGATCCGCTGGAACGCCCCGGCTTGGCAACAGCTCCCGCCGCGCTGTTGTCCGCGCTCATCGGCGCATTGGAGAGCGGTGGGGCATGGGTGATGGATCTCCGGCTGGTGCCGCACTGGCTCATCGCGGGGGCCACCCGCTCGGGCAAGTCCACCTTGCTCGCCCGGCTGATCACCCAACTCGCGCCGCAGCCGGTCGCCCTGGTCGGCATCGACTGCAAGGGCGGGATGGAACTCGGCCTGTTCGCCGACCGGCTGAGCGCCCTCACGACATGTAGGCGTGAGGCAGTCGCCGTGCTCACCGCGCTCGTGGCCGACATGCAGAACCGCATGCGCGCTTGCCGGGCCGCGGGGGTGCGCTCCATCTGGGAACTGCCCGACAAGCTGCGGCCCGTGCCGGTCGTCGTGATCGTCGACGAACTGGCGGAGCTGTATCTCTCCGACGGCCGACGCGAGAGCAAGGCGGAGGCAGATCAGTGCTCCACACTCCTCCTCCGCCTGGCCCAGCTCGGTGCGGCACTCGGCCTGCACCTGGTCGTCGCGGGCCAGCGCGTCGGCTCGGACCTCGGCCCCGGCGTCACCGCGCTCCGGGCCCAACTCGGCGGCCGGATCTGCCACCGGGTCAACGACCCCGGTACGGCGGAGATGACCCTCGGTGACCTCAACAAGGACGCCGTTGCGGTCGCCCAGTCGATCACTTCCGAGGAACAGGGCGTGGCCGTCTGCACTGGCCCGGACGGCGGTTGGAGCCGTGCCCGATCGCACCTGACGACGACCGAGGAAGCCATGGCCACGGCCCGGAAGTACTCCGCCATGACTCCGGAACTGCCCGCCATAGACCGCGCACTTGTGGCGCTGGAAGGAGACGGCAAGTGATCAACGAAGGTGTGGCGTTCACGTTCTCAGTGATCTTCGGGATCATCACCGTCCTCCTCGTCCGCTCCCGCGACGTCCGCGCCTGGGAAGCGGTCTGCGTCGGCCTCTTCGGGGTCTACCTCGGCCAGACGCCCGTGGTCTTCACCGTCCACGGATTACTGACCTGGGTCATCAGCGGCTTCTCCCACACCTGAGGAAGAAGGACAGACATGCCCATGAGCCGCGTGAGGTGCCCCCAGTGCAAGGGCGAAGGAGCCCGAAGGACCTGGACCGGACGCCGGCACCGCTGCCGCGTCTGCCGAGGCACCGGAACCATCCGCTGACCTGAGACCGGCACGACCGACCACCACCCGAGCAAGGAGCCCGACCCATGACCGACAACGCGCCACCAACCATCCTCCGTGCCGCCTCGGCGGCCCACCCCGGAAGGTCACCACCATCACACCCGAGTTCACCTCGGCTGACAGGCGCGCCGCCCTCGACCGCGCGGCGCGCCTGCGTCAGCTCTCCGAAGCAGACCGCGACGCCATACGACTCGCCCAAGACCCCAACTTCGCCCGATGGCTGGAGCAGATCACCGCCACCGGAGGATGCGCCCACCCGGTCCACCTCTCCGGCTCGACGACCACGCGAGACGCGATCACCGGCGAGATCCTGCACCACTACGACACCCGTGATGAGCCCGCCGAACGCCTCTCCGTCCGCTGCCGCAACAGACGCGCGACCGTCTGCGCACCCTGCTCCCGCCTCCACGCCGGAGACACCTTCCACCTCGTCCGCGCCGGCCTCCTCGGCGGCAAGACCGTCCCCGCGACGGTCCGCGAACGACCGCGTCTCTTCGTCACGCTCACCGCCCCGTCCTTCGGCTTCGTACACCGAGCTGGGGACCGCTGTCGCCCCCGCCGCGACGGCGGCGCATGCGCACACGGTCGTCCCCTCGGCTGCGGCGCCGTCCATGCACCCGCCGACTGCCTCGTCGGCCAACCGCTGTGTGCCGACTGTTACGACTACCCGGCGCATGCCCTCTGGCACGCGCACGCGGGCAAACTCTGGGACCGCTTCGTCATCGGAGTCCGCCGTCACCTCGCCTCGGCGGCCGGCCTGCCGCAGTCCGGCTTCCGGGATCACGCGCGACTGTCCTTCGCCCGGGTCGCTGAGTACCAGAAGCGCGCCGCCGTCCACGTGCACGCGGTCGTACGCCTCGACGGCCCGACCGGACCAGACGACGAACCCCCGGCATGGGGCACCGCGGATCGGATGGCCGACGCGGTACGAGCGTCCGCGCAGCGGGTCGTGGTCCGCACTCCCTTCAGTCCCGCCGTCGGAGAGCTCGCCCTGCACTGGGGCACTCAGGTCGACGCCCATCCCCTGTGCTCCGGTGGTGGCGGCCCCGATGACCAAGCGGTCGCTGCGTACGTCGCGAAGTACGTCACCAAGGGCGCAAGCGAGACCGGCGCCGGCACCGACCACCGGCTCACCACCCGGGACGACATCGACGCGGCGCCGCTGACCGACCACGTACGCACGCTCATGCGGACCTGCTGGCGACTCGGCGGACTGCCCGAGTACGCACCACTGCGCCTGCGGGCGTGGGCCCACACCCTCGGCTACCGCGGTCACATCCTGACCAAGTCACGTGCCTACTCGACGACGTACGCGACCCTACGCGCCGACCGGGCAGAGCATGTGGGGCACGACCACGTGCCTGGCACGGTCGCAGAGGCGGGCTGGCGGTATGTCGGCTCGGGTCACACTCCGGGGGCGGCCCTCATTGCTTCGGGGATTGCCGAGGACCTGGCTCGGAATCGAGAGCTCGCCCGTGAAGAGTTCCGAGGTGCGGGCGGTGATGCCGTCTGAGCAGCGCCAGCACGAAACCCGCCCGCGTGGAGCGCGAGGAAGAGGCAGTCCGTGTATGGATCGAGCGGCAGTTGCGCGAGTCTCCCCCGCTCTCCTCTGATCAACTGCGGAGCCTGGGGGAGATCCTCGGTCTCCGGCTCACTCGGAAGTCCGCCATACGGGCTTGAGTAGATCCGGATCGAAGGTCTTGTTTCCCTTGCCGCCGGGCACGGCGACGATCGCACTCAGCACCTTCTTGATCGCCTCACGCTTCTGCGTAAGCGTCTTCGACTTCCATGACTTCGCGATGTCCTCTTGGGCTGCTTCCGCTTCCGCCTTCAGTGCTTCGTGCTTGGCCTGGTCGATACGCAGATCCTTGATCCGCCGCTCCAGCACGGGAAGGTTGCGGAAGAACGCCTCATCGTCGATGTCCGTGTCCTCATCATCGTGCCAACGACGCTCCAGCTCGTTGCGGCTTCTGATCGCTCGATCCAGCGGTTCGGCCTTGTCCCAGTCCGGTACGTCCTGAGCCCTGCTCGCGGCCTCCTTCTCCAGCTTCGCGATCACTAGCTTCTCGATGATGTCGTCCGTCTTGTCGCCACGCTTGTACGTCTTGTTGCAGCCACCGTCCACGGTCTTCTTGCACATGTAGGCGTGCTGGTACTTGAGCCAGTCGTTCGCCTTGATCCCGATCATCTTGTTGTTGCAGGGTGTGCCGTCCTCCAGCACGTTGCCGCACCGAAGGATCCCGGTGAGCAGGTACTTGTGGACCAACCCGCCGCGCGGCACTCCGGTCCCGCGCCCCCGCTCCCTGATCTTGGCGGTGACGGCGAACCACTCCTTGGGCGTGACGATCGACTCCCACTCACCCACGATCGGCTGGTCGTCGCCGTCGCGGACGAGTTCGCCCTTGATCTCGCGGTATCCGCAGAGGCGCGCGTTCATGAGCACCTGCTTGACCGTCGCGTACTGGAAGGGGTTACCGCGACTGGTGATGAACCCTGCCTCCTTCCACTGCCTCGTGATCTCCGAGATCGAGGCTCCAGCGATCACGTCGTGCGCGGCCGTCCGAATCGCGTCAGCCTCCTTCGGACGGAGGGTGACCTTGTCGTCCTCCCACCCGAAGGGGCGCCATGCGGAAGTTGACTGCCCCCGGATCGCGCGGCTGCGGTGGCTGTTGCGGCTTCGGCGCTGCTTCTTGCGCGTCTCGCTCAGGGACATGGCGACACCCACGAGTCCCTTGATCTCGAACCCCTCGGCATAGAGGTCCTGTACGCCGTTGGAGTCGTGGTAGACGCGGTCTTCCTTCGAGGTGAACGCCTTGAGGTATCGCTCCCAGTCGCTGGGCCGGCGGTAGAGACGGTCATCGTTGACCGCCATCACGCCGTGGATCGGGTAGCCCTCGGGGGTAGCTCCGGCAGTGAGATCCGCGAGCAGCTGCTCGAAGTCGTCACGGACCACGCTTTCCTTGCTGGCGCTCTTGTCGTTGTCCGTGTAGCGGTAGACGACCAGCCACCCGAGTCGACGGGCATGGTCGGTCATGTCACGGTGCTGGTCCTCGATGCCGTGTGCGTCCTTCACTCGGCCGTCGAACGAGATACGTGCGTAGCAGACGACGCACTTCAGATGCGGATTGGCGGCCAGCATGGCCCGGACCTCTTCGACCGACGGCAAGGCTTCGGGCACTCCCCGCAACTTGCTGATGGTCTCCTCGCGCTTGCCCACTGTGGCCCCCTCGGTCCGCGGAACGGGCTTGCTGGGACGACCGTAGCGTATGGGGGGTCTACTAATGTTCTACTCGATGAAGATCTCGCAGGACATCCGCCGCGAGCACGGCGGCGACCTGTCGGTCGACGAGGTCGAGGCGGGCATGGCGGAGAAGTCCGCCGAGTTCGCCGCGTCCGGCAACCGGGTCTACCTGCCGCTGGCGGAGTAGTTCGGACCGGACTTCGGGCACACGGGCGGGCGGCGGCACCTCGGGGGAGCCGCCGGTCGCCCGCGGGTCACGGCCGCCGGGCGGTCACTGCGCCGTACGGCCGGTCACTGGCCGGGTTCCGGGTCCGACTCGGTCGACGTGCTGAAGTCCGGGGGCGTGAAGTCGGGGCTGGTGAACTCCGGGCTGGTGAAGGCCGGCCGGATCTCCGTCGCGCCCTCGCTCGGGCTGGAGAAGTCCGGGCCGCTGTAGCCCACCTTCGGGTACCGGCTGCGCTGGTGCGGGGGGCCGGACGAGGACGGGCCCGCGCTCGGGTCGGCCAGGGCGTCCCGCAGGAACGGTACGATCCCGCGCTCCCGGAGGGCGTGCCGCCACGCCTCCCTGGCCCGTGACACCTCGTCGGGCAGTTCGCCGCCGGGATCCTGCGCGGGCACCTCGGTGGAGCTGTTGCGCAGGGCGGTCACGAGCAGTCCGATCGCCGCGCAGAACAGCCCGGCCGCCGTGACGGCAGCGAAGAACCAGCCAGCGGTGATCAGCGCGCCGGCGAACTCCGGTGCCGCGCCGACCGCCTTCAGCACCGAGCCGGACAGCAGGAAGATCAGCGCCGCGAGCCCGGCCAGCACCGGCGCAAGGACGGTGACCACCGCGGCGAAGCCCGCGCCCGGCCCGTCCTGGTCCTCGTCGCCGCCCCGGGACAGGACGGCGTCCATGACGCTCGGCCGGGACGGCGGTGAGCGGAAGTCCTCACGGACCTTCACGAAGTGGTCGTACTCGGCCGTCGCCGCGGCGGCTATGAGGGCCGTCGCGTTCAGCGCCATCGTGCGGAGCTGCTCGGTGTTGAGCCTCTTCCCGATCTCGGCGAGATCCGGGCGTTCGTGCGCGGTGCGCAGTGCGTCGTCGAGGATCCGCTCGAACTCGGCGCGGTCCTCGGTCAGCAGGTGCGGAGCCACATTCATGTGCATCCCCCGATGCTCCGTGACGCCGGACCGTCCGCGGAGAGAACGGGCGGTCGGGGGAACGGAGGAGAGCCTGCTACGGATAAGCCGATCGTAGAGCCGGGACGGCACGCGGTGACAGAGGGTTTCCGTAAATCGCCTTCCCGGCCCCGCGTTCAGTCATGCAGCGGGAGCCGGACCACCAGCAGCTTTCCGGCCATGGTCACGCCGCCGTCCATCGCGATCGCGAGCCCGTCCGCGTACACGTGCGGCCCGTCGACGACCGGTCCGGAGCCGCCCTCGCCGTCGCCGTCCTCGCCGCCGACCTGGCCGAGCAGGTACGGGATGGGGCTGTGCCCGTGGACGACGCGGTTGCCGCCGTACGTGCCGAGCAGCTCGCGGACGGCCTGCGGGCCGGCCTCGTCGCGGAAGGCGAAGCGCTTGGTGAACTTGCGGAACAGGTCCCAGCACTCGTCCGCGTCGTTGCGGTTGATGATCTCGTGGACGGTGTCGTTGACGTCCTCGATGGTGGTGCCGTACTCGAGGTACGCGGTGGTGTCGGAGTGCATCAGCAGATGCCCGTCCTCCTCCACCACGGCGTCGAGCCGGGACATCCACTGCAGGTGGACGTCCTGGAGGCGGTCCATGTCGTACTTCTGGCCGCCGTTGAGCAGCCAGGCCGCCTGGAAGGTGGCGGTGCCGGCGCCTGAGTTGACGGGGGTGTCGGCGAAGCGCTTGGCGCCGATGAGCAGGAGCTCGTGGTTGCCCATGAGGGCCTTGCAGTAGCCGCCGGCCGCGGCGGCCTCGGCGGACAGCCGCATGACGAGGTCGATGACGCCGATGCCGTCGGGGCCGCGGTCGGTGAAGTCGCCGAGGAACCACAGGCGGGCGTTGCCGGCCGCCCAGCGACCGTCGGCGTCGATCAGGCCCTGCTCGCGCAGTGCGGCGAGGAGTTCGTCGAGGTAGCCGTGCACGTCGCCGACGACGTACAGCGGGCCGGGCCCGTCCGGCCGCGGGGCGGGCGCGGGGGCCGGCACGGCGGCCGGGTCGACGCGGACCTGGACGGTGTCCCCCCGGCGGTTGATCACCGGGAGGTCGCGCTCGGTCGGCGTGTACCCGTCCGGAAGCTCGTCGTCCGGGATGGCGTTGCCGGGGTGGACGTTTCCGGGATGGACGCTCTCCGGAGGGACGTCCCCCGGACGGACGTTCCCCGGGTGGTCGGAGTGGCCCTGCACGGGCACCCGGGCGTACGGCGGCACACGGAAGTCACGCAATGTGGCCGTCCGTACCACGGGTTCCTGACCGGCCCCCTGAGTCATCGACCCCTCCACCACCGTCGCGACGCCCTGCACATCGCGGACCGACCTGGTCGGGGAGGTCCGCGGTGTCGTGCGCCCATCATAGGAATGAGGCTCCCTCTGTGTGACGCACCAGGGGTGGTGAATCCGGGTCCACCCCTGGTTCACCGGTTGTTTCGCCCCAATTGAGAAGGTCTAGTCCTGCGCGGGCGACCGAGGCGGGCTGACCGTCGTCCGGGGCGAGCGTCGCTGGGACGACGTACGGACGATGAGTTCGGTCGGTATCACCTGCTCGACGGGTCCGTCGGTGTCGATCCCTTCGATGGCGTCGATGAGGAGTTGGACGACGGCGGTGCCGATGCGGCGGGGTTTGAGGGAGAGGGTGGTGATGGGGGGTTCGGTGGTGGCGTAGACGGTGGATTCGCTGCAGCAGACGAGGAGGAGGTCGTCGGGGACGCGGAGTCCGTAGCGTCGGGCGGCGGCGAGGAGGTCGGTGCCGTTGGGGTCGAAGAGTCCGTAGACGGCGTCGGGTCGGTCGGGTCGGGCGAGGAGTCGGTCGGCGGCGACGGCTCCGGCGCAGGGGTCGTGGGCGGGGTAGGCCTCGTAGACGGGGTCCTGTCCGACGCGTCGGCACCAGTGGAGGTAGGCCTGGGTGGAGAGTCGGGTGTAGGTGTCGGTGGTGGTGCCGGTGAGGAGGCCGATGCGGCGGGCGCCGGCGTCGGCGAGGTGGTCGAGGAGGTCGAGGACGGCGGCTTCGTGGTCGTTGTCGACCCAGGCGGTGACGGGGAGGGTGCCGGCGGGGCGTCCGTCGGAGACGACGGGGAGGCCTTGTCGGACGAGTTCGGTGACGACGGGGTCGTGGTCGGAGGGGTCGATGACGACGGTGCCGTCGAGGGCGACGTTGGACCAGACGTCGTGTCGGCTGGTGGCGGGGAGGATGACCAGGGCGTATCCGCGGGCGAGTGCGGCGGATGTGGCGGCTCTGGCCATTTCGGCGAAGTAGGCGAATTCGGTGAAGGTGAAAGGTTCATCCCCGTAGGTGGTGACGGTCAGGCCGATGAGGCCGGACTTTCCGGTACGGAGGGTGCGGGCCGCCGCTGATGGGCGGTAGCCCAGTCGGTCGGCGACTTCGCGGACGTGGCGGCGGGTGGCGTCCGGGAGCCGGCCCTTGCCGTTGAGCGCGTCGGAGACAGTCGTGATGGAGACCCCGGCGGCGGCGGCCACGTCCCGGATACCCGCCCGGCCCTGCCGGCTTCCCCGGGTCTGTGCCCGGCTCACCTGGTGCTTCCCTGCTGCTGTCATGGCGAGCCGATAGTAGGGCGAAGGGGGCCGGTTGGGCCGGTCGCATATGCACGCGTTGACAGGCACGTTTCTGCATGGTCGACGGGAGGTAACGCCCTTGGAAATCAAGGCTGTTCAGGGCTTCTCCATGAGAGCAGTGGGTTTCATCCGGCATGCGCCTGGCGAGGGTCCGAGGTCTCGAAGAGGTCTCAACTCACCTCTACGGGGGATGCGCGCCACGGCGCTCGCCACCGGCGCGCGCCACCTTGATGCGCGCTCCCCCGGGGGTTCCGGGCGGTCGCCCCTCCTCAGCGGAGGCGAATCCTCATAAGGTGTGGAGTATTGGCGGTACGGACGGTCGAGGAGGACCACAGTGAGCGAGACCAGCCCCAGCGGGACGAACGCGGGCGGGCCCCGGCTGCGCGCCGAGCTGGAGACCATCCCCACCTACAAGCCGGGCAAGCCGGCCGCCGCGGGTGGCCCGGTCGCCTTCAAGCTGTCCTCCAACGAGAACCCGTACCCGCCGCTGCCGGGAGTGATGGAGAGCACGCTGGCCGCCGCCGCGGGCTTCAACCGCTACCCCGACATGGCGTGCACCGGCCTGATGAACGAGCTCGCCGACCGCTTCGGCGTCCCGGTCTCGCACCTGGCCACCGGCACCGGCTCGGTGGGCGTCGCCCAGTCGCTGCTGCAGTCCACCTCGGGCCCGGGCGACGAGGTCATCTACGCCTGGCGGTCCTTCGAGGCGTACCCGATCATCACGCAGATCAGCGGCGCGACCTCGGTGCAGGTGCCGCTGACCGACGGCGAGGTGCACGACCTCGACGCGATGGCCGAGGCGATCACCGACCGGACCCGACTGATCTTCGTCTGCAACCCGAACAACCCCACCGGTACGGCCGTGCGCCGGGCGGAGCTGGAGCGCTTCCTGGACCGGGTGCCCTCGGACGTCCTGGTCGTGCTCGACGAGGCGTACCGGGAGTTCGTGCGGGACACCGACATCCCGGACGGCATCGAGATCTACCGCGACCGGCCGAACGTGGCCGTGCTGCGCACCTTCTCCAAGGCGTACGGCCTGGCCGGCCTGCGGGTCGGCTTCGCGATCGCCCACGAGCCGGTGGCGGCGGCGCTGCGCAAGACGGCGGTTCCGTTCGGGGTCAGCCAGCTCGCGCAGGACGCGGCGGTGGCCTCGCTGCGGGCCGAGGACGAGCTGCTGGGCCGGGTCGGCACGCTGGTGTCGGAGCGCGCGCGGGTCCACGCGGGGCTTGTGGCCCAGGGCTGGACCGTGCCGGACACCCAGGCGAACTTCGTCTGGCTGCGGCTCGGCGAGCGGACCGTGGACTTCGCGGCGGAGTGCGAGCGGCACGGCGTGGTGGTGCGGCCGTTCGCGGGCGAGGGCGTGCGCGTCACCATCGGCGAGGGCGAGGCCAACGACCTGTTCCTGAAGGTGGCGGAGGGTTTCCGCAAGGTCTGAGCGGAGCCGCCGGTCAGCCCGTGACGAGCTCGACGCGGATCGGGTCGCCGTCCCGGACGGACGTGAGGACGCGCGGGTCGTCGTCGAGCTCGCCGAGCAGGTTGCACGGGCTGGCGAGCCTGCACTCCTCGCCCCGAGAGATCGGCGTCGGGCCGTAGGGGAGGGCGAGTGCGTCGCCCTCCGTCCAGAACGCCACCGTGCCCGGCTCGACGACCTGCTGGGCGTCGGACTCGAGCGCGGCGGAGACCGGAGTGTCGAAGTAGACCTCCTCGCCCCAGGTGCGGGCGGTGGAGACGATCGGAAGAGCCCCCACGAGCGCTTTGCTCGTGGGGGTTTCGTCGATGGTGGCCGTGGTGTGGCCGGCGGGCCAGGAGATTCGGATCTGAAGGGTCATGGCCCGGATTCAACAATATGTTGAAGGTCTTGGGAAGGGGTGACCTTCGAGTAGGGGCACCCCGGTCTTACGTACGGATTTCGTATGAGCAATAATGCTTGTGAATGTGAACGCGTTCACAAGCGTGTCCTGCTTCCTCCCTCTTTGGGTGGAACCCGCCAGGCAGACTGCCCGCTGTGACCACGTCGACGTAAGGAGAAACGACGTGAACCTAGCTCTTGCGCCAGAGACTCTGGCGCGTTGGCAGTTCGGCATCACGACCGTCTACCACTTCCTGTTCGTACCCCTGACGATCTCCCTTGCCGCGCTCACCGCCGGCATCCAGACCGCCTGGGTCCGCACGGGCAAGGAGAAGTACCTCAGGGCGACGAAGTTCTGGGGCAAGCTCTTCCTGATCAACATCGCCATGGGCGTCGTCACGGGCATCGTCCAGGAGTTCCAGTTCGGCATGAACTGGTCCGCCTACTCGCGCTTCGTCGGCGACATCTTCGGAGCGCCGCTCGCCTTCGAGGCGCTGATCGCGTTCTTCTTCGAGTCCACCTTCATCGGGCTGTGGATCTTCGGCTGGGACCGGCTGCCGAAGAAGATCCACCTCGCCTGCATCTGGATGGTGTCGATCGGTACCATCCTCTCCGCGTACTTCATCCTCGCCGCGAACTCCTGGATGCAGCACCCCGTCGGGTACCGCATCAACAAGGAGCGCGGCCGGGCCGAGCTCACCGACTTCTGGCACGTGCTCACCCAGAACACCGCGCTCACCCAGTTCTTCCACACCATCACCGCGGCGTTCCTCGTCGGCGGCGCGTTCATGGTGGGTATCTCCGCCTTCCACCTCGCCCGCAAGCGGCATGTGGCGGTGATGCGCAGCTCGCTGCGGATCGGCCTGATCACGCTGATCATCGCCGGGCTCGGCACGGCCATCAGCGGCGACCTGCTCGGCAAGGTCATGTTCAAGCAGCAGCCGATGAAGATGGCCGCCGCCGAGGCGCTCTGGGACGGCGAGGCGCCGGCCCCGTTCTCGGTCTTCGCCTACGGCGACGTCGAGAAGGGCCACAACACGGTGGCCATAGAGATCCCGGGCCTGCTGTCCTTCCTGGCCAACGACGACTTCGACTCGTACGTCCCCGGCATCAACGACGTCAACAAGGCCGAGCAGGAGAAGTACGGGCCCGGCGACTACCGGCCCAACATCCCCGTCGCCTACTGGGGCTTCCGCTGGATGATCGGCTTCGGCATGACGTCGCTGGCGATCGGCATGCTCGGGCTCTGGCTGACCCGGAAGAAGTTCCTGCTGCCGCAGGCACTGCGGACCGGTGACGACGAGGTGCCGAACCTCGTGCTCTTCAAGAACAAGGCGCTCAGCGCGCGGTTCACCAAGTGGTACTGGGTCGTGGCGCTGTGGACCATGCTCTTCCCGCTGATCGCCAACTCCTGGGGCTGGATCTTCACCGAGATGGGACGCCAGCCGTGGGTCGTCTACGGCGTGCTGCGCACCCGGGACGCGGTCTCCCCCGGCGTCTCGCAGGGCGAGGTGCTCACCTCGATGATCGTCTTCACCACGCTCTACGCGATCCTCGCCGTGATCGAGGTCAAGCTGCTGGTGAAGTACGTCAAGGCCGGACCTCCGGAGCTCACCGAGGACGACCTCAACCCGCCCACCACGATCGGCGGCCACGACCGTGACCCCGACCGGCCCATGGCCTTCTCGTACTGAGGCTGAGGAGAACGAGTCATGGAACTCCACGACGTCTGGTTCGTACTGATCGCCGTCCTCTGGATCGGCTACTTCTTCCTGGAGGGATTCGACTTCGGGATCGGCGTCCTCACCAAGCTGCTGGCCCGTGACCGGCCCGAGAAGCGTGTCCTGATCAACACGATCGGCCCGGTCTGGGACGGCAACGAGGTGTGGTTGCTGACGGCCGGCGGAGCGACCTTCGCCGCGTTCCCCGAGTGGTACGCGACGCTGTTCTCCGGCTTCTACCTGCCGCTGCTGATCATCCTGGTCTGCCTCATCGTGCGCGGTGTCGCCTTCGAGTACCGGGCGAAGCGGCCCGAGGAGAACTGGCAGCGCAACTGGGAGCAGGCCATCTTCTGGACCTCGCTCATCCCCGCGTTCCTGTGGGGTGTGGCCTTCGGCAACATCGTGCGCGGGGTGAAGATCGACGCGCGGCACGAGTACGTCGGCGACTTCTGGGACCTGCTCAACCCGTACGCGCTGCTCGGCGGCCTGGTCACGCTCACACTGTTCACCTTCCACGGAGCGGTGTTCGCGGCGCTCAAGACGGTCGGCGACATCCGGGAGCGGGCGCGGGCCCTGGCGACGAAGCTGGGCCTGGTCGCGGCGGTCGCCGCGCTGATCTTCCTGCTGTGGACGCAGGTCGACAAGGGCGACGGCTGGAGCCTGTTCGCGATGCTCGTGGCCGTGGTGGCCCTGGTCGGCGCGATCGGGGCGAACAGCGCCGGGCGCGAGGGGTGGTCGTTCGCACTGTCCGGTGTCACGATCGCCGCGGCGGTTGCGATGCTGTTCCTGACGCTCTTCCCGGACGTCATGCCGTCGACGCTCAATTCCGACTGGAGCCTCACGGTCACCAACGCGTCGTCGAGCCCGTACACGCTGAAGATCATGACGTGGTGTGCGGCCATCGCGGCGCCGCTGGTGATGGCCTACCAGGCCTGGACCTACTGGGTGTTCCGCAAGCGGATCGGCACTCAGCACATCGCGCCGGACCACGCGGCGCACTCGGCTCACTAGCGAGGGATGTTTCACGTGAAACCGATCGACCCGCGCCTGCTCCGCTACGCCCGGGCCACCCGCTTCTTCCTTGCGGCGGTGGTGGCTCTCGGCCTGGTCGGGGCGGCGCTGGTCGTCGCCCAGGCGATGCTGATCGCCGAGGTGGTGGTGGGGGCCTTCCAGAAGGACCTGTCGGTTTCCTCCCTCACGACGCCGCTGCTGCTGCTCGCGGGGGTCGCGGTGGGACGGGGCCTCGTCTCCTGGCTCACGGAACTCGCCGCGTACCGGACCGGCGCGGCGGTGAAGTCCGAACTGCGGGAGCGGCTGCTCGACCGGGCGGCCGCACTCGGACCGGGCTGGCTCAGCGGCCAGCGGGCCGGCTCGCTGGTCGCCCTGGCGACGCGCGGGGTGGACGCGCTCGACGACTACTTCGCGCGCTACCTGCCGCAGCTCGGGCTCGCGGTGGTCGTTCCGGTCGCGGTCCTCGCGCGGATCGTCACCGAGGACTGGGTGTCGGCCGCGATCATCGTGGTCACCCTGCCGCTGATCCCGGTCTTCATGGTGCTGATCGGCTGGGCGACGCAGGCCCGGATGGACCGGCAGTGGAAGCTGCTGTCCCGGCTGTCCGGGCACTTCCTCGACGTGGTGGCCGGCCTGCCGACGCTGAAGGTCTTCGGGCGGGCGAAGGCGCAGGCCGAGTCGATCCGCGCGATCACCTCGGATTACCGGCGGGCGACGCTGAGGACGCTGCGGATCGCCTTCCTCTCGTCGTTCGCGCTGGAGCTGCTGTCCACGCTGTCGGTGGCGCTGGTCGCCGTCACCATCGGCATGCGCCTGGTCCACGGCGACCTCGACCTGTACACGGGGCTGGTCATCCTGGTGCTCGCGCCCGAGGCGTACCTGCCGATCCGGCAGGTCGGCGCGCAGTACCACGCGGCGGCGGAGGGGCTCGCGGCGGCGGAGGAGATCTTCGCGGTCCTGGAGAGCCCGGTCCGGGAGGGTGGCCGCGAGCCGGTCGGCGCCGGTGTGCCGCGGATCGAGCTGACCGATGTCACGGTGCGGCACCAGGGGCGGGCGGAGCCCTCCCTCGACGCGGCCTCGCTGGTGCTGGAGCCGGGCGAGACGGTGGCCCTGGTCGGGCCCAGCGGGGCCGGCAAGTCCACGCTGCTCGACGTCGTGCTCGGCTTCACGACGCCCGAGGCGGACGGCGGTTCGGTACGGATCGGGGGCGTAGACCTCGCGTCGCTGGACCTGGAGGCGTGGCGCGAGCGGATCGCGTGGGTGCCGCAGCGGCCGTACTTCTTCGCCGGGACGATCGCCGAGAACGTCCGCCTGGCCCGCCCCGACGCGGACGACGAGGCCGTACGGGAGGCCCTGCGGGACGCGGGCGCCTGGGAGTTCGTGGCCGGGCTGCCCGACGGCACGGCGACGGACCTCGGCGAGGACGGCGCGGGTCTCTCGGCGGGTCAGCGTCAACGGCTCGCCCTCGCCCGGGCGTTCCTCGCCGACCGCCCGCTGCTGCTCCTGGACGAGCCGACGGCGGCGCTGGACGGCGCGACGGAGGCCTCCGTGGTCGACTCCGTCCGCCGCCTCGCCGCCGGCCGCACCGTCCTCCTGGTGGTGCACCGCCCCGCCCTCCTCGCGGTCGCGGACCGCGTGGTGGAGCTGGCCGGGCCCCCGCGAGCCGGGGCGGCGGCGGAGACGGTGGTGGCCACGGAGACGGCGGCCGTGGCCGCGGCGGACGGCCGGGGCGCGGTACGGGCCGACAGTGATGCCGGCGCGGAGACCGCCTGGACCGGTGTGCTGCCGGTGGGCGAGCGGACGACGGACGCGGCTGCGGACGGCGTGGCCGCGAGTAGCGGCGATTCCGGCCTCGGTGCCGGCCTCGGTGGCGGTGCCGAGCCCGGCGACGACCGTGCGCGGTCCGGTCGGGAGGGCCGGGGCGGTCAGGACGGCCTGCGCGCCGGCGCGGCGACCGGGGGTCCGCCCGTTTCGGCGGACGGCTCCCGACGGGAGCGGTCGCCGCTCGCCCGGGTGCGTCGGATGGGCGGTGAGCTGCGGGGGCGACTCGGGCTCGCGCTGCTGCTCGGGACGCTGGCGCTCGGGTCGGCCGTGGGGCTCATGGCCGTGTCCGGGTGGCTCATCTCGCGGGCGTCCGAACAGCCGCCCGTCCTCTATCTGATGGTCGCCGTCACCGCCACGCGCGCGTTCGGCATCGGGCGGGCCGTCTTCCGGTACGCCGAGCGGCTCGTGTCGCACGACGCCGTGCTGCGGATGCTCGCCGAGCTCCGCGTCTCCGTCTACCGCCGCCTCGAACGGATCGCCCCCGCCGGGCTGCGTCGCACGCGCCGCGGCGACCTGCTGTCGCGGCTCGTCCAGGACGTCGACGCGCTCCAGGACTACTGGCTGCGCTGGCTGCTCCCGGCCGGTGCCGCGGTGCTCGTCGGTGCCGCGTCCGTCGGGTTCACCGCCTGGCTGGTACCGGAGGCCGGGGCGGCGCTCGCCGTGGGCATGCTGGCCGCCGGTGTGGCCGTACCCCTCCTCGGCGGGGCGCTGGCACGCCGCGCCGAGAACCGGCTCGCCCCCGCCCGCGGCGCGCTCGCGACCGCCGTCGCCGACCTGCTCCGCGGCTGCGCCGAGCTGACCGTGGCCGGCGCGCTCCGCGACCGCCTCGGCCGGACCGCGGCCGCCGACCGGGCCCTGACCTCCATCGCCTCCCGGCAGGCCGCCGCGACCGCGCTGAGCGCGGGACTGTCCACGCTCGCCTGCGGCCTGACGGTCGTGGCCGCCGCGGTCGCCGGGGTCCAGGCCGTCCATGACGGCCGGCTCGACGGGGTCACGCTCGCCGCCGTCGTCCTCACCCCGCTGGCCGCGTTCGAGGCGGTGACCGGGCTCCCCCTCGCGGTCCAGTACCGGCAGCGCGTCAAGCGGAGCGCCGAGCGGGTCCACGAGGTCCTCGACGCGCCGGTTCCCGTGCACGAGCCGGAGCGGCCCGCCGCCGCGCCGGACAGCCCGTTCCCGCTGGAACTCGACGGGATCGGTGCGCGGTACGCCGGCCAGGACCGGGACGCGCTCAGCGGCTTCGGTCTCACCCTGGAGGCCGGCCGCCGGGTCGCCGTGGTCGGCGCGTCCGGCTCCGGCAAGACCACGCTCGCCCAGGTGCTGCTGCGCTTCCTGGACGCCGACGCCGGGACGTACCGGCTCGGCGGGGTGGCCGCAGACACCCTCGACGGCGACGACGTGCGCCGCCTCGTCGGCCTGTGCGCCCAGGACGCCCACATCTTCGACAGCTCCCTGCGCGAGAACCTGCGGCTGGCCCGCCCCGGCGCGAGCGACGACGAACTGCGTGCCGCGCTCGACCGGGCGCGGCTGCTCGACTGGATCGAGGGCCTGCCCGAGGGCCTCGACACCCTCGTCGGCGAGCACGGCGCCCGGCTTTCCGGCGGACAGCGCCAGCGCCTCGCGCTGGCCCGTGCGCTGCTCGCCGACTTCCCCGTCCTCGTCCTCGACGAGCCCGCCGAACACCTCGACCTGGCCACGGCGGACGCGCTCACCGACGACCTGCTGCGTGTCACCGAGGGCCGGACGACCGTCCTCATCACGCACCGTCTGCGGGGTCTCGACGCCGTCGACGAGGTCGTGGTCCTGGACGAGGGGCGGACCGTGCAGCGCGGCCCGTACGCCGAACTGGCCGCCACCGAGGGGCCGCTGCGGGCGATGCTGGAGCGCGAGCGGGCGACCGACCTGCTCACCCGCCGCGGCTGACCCCGCAGCCGGTCGCGTCGCCGACTTTTCTCGGCAAATGGGACTTACTACGCTCAAGGGCATGACCGTGCCCGAAGCCCCGGACCCCCTCGAAGCCGCGACGCAGGCGACCCGCAGCCTCCAGGGCCTGTCGACCGAACTGACGGCCCGCGTCCCGCAGCTCCTGGAGGCCATGCGCTCCGTCGGCACCGGTCTGGAGCTGCACTCCACGCTGGACCGCATCTGCGAGACCGCCGCCGAGCTGGCCGACGCCCGCTACGCGGCGATCGGCGTGGTCGACGACGAGGGCGAGGGGCTCTCCGACTTCGTCACGCACGGCGTCCCGGACGAGGCCGCCCGGCGGATCGGGCGCCGCCCCGACGGGCGCGCCGGGCTGCTCGGCGCGCTGATCCGCGAGCCGCAGACGATCCGCCTCGCCGACCTGACCGCCGACCCGCGGGCCGCCGGCTTCCCGCCCGGCCATCCGCCGATGCGGACGTTCCTCGGCGTCCCCATCCGCGTCCAGGGGGAGATCTTCGGCAACCTCTATCTCGCGGAGAAGCGCGGGGGCGAGTTCACCGACTACGACGTGCACATGGTGCGCGTGCTCGCCACCGAGGCCGGCATCGCCATCGGCAACGCCCGGCTGTACGAGGCCGCCCGGCAGCGGGAACGCTGGATCGACGGCTCGGTGGCCGTCACCACCGCGCTGCTCTCCGGCGGGGACGCCGACGACGCGCTCGCCGTTGTCGCCGAACAGGCCCGCCGGCTCGCCGACGCGGCCGCAGGCATCGTGCTGCTGCCCGCCGAGGACGGCGGCCTGGAGATCGTCGCCGTCTCCTCCGACCGGCCCTCCCAGGCCCTCGGGATCGTGATCCCGCCCGAGAGCCCGGTGGTGGAACGGCTGCTGGAGGGCGAGGCGGTCTTCGTCACCGACGCCTCTGCCGATCCGCGCATGCTCAGTCGGGTGGCCGCCGAGTACGGGCCGAGCATGCTGCTGCCGCTGCAGAGCGGCGGGCGGGTGCTCGGCGCGCTGGCGACGCCCCGGAGCCGCGGGGACCGGCAGTTCACCGAGGCCGAGCGCACCCTGGCCACCCAGTTCGCCTCGCAGGCCGCGCTCGCGCTGATGATGGCCGAGGCTCAGCGCGACCGGGAGCGGCTGGCCGTCTACGAGGACCGCGACCGCATCGCCCGCGACCTTCACGACCTCGTCATCCAGCGGCTGTTCGCCACCGGGATGATGCTGGAGAGCGCGCAGCGCAAGTCGGTCGTACCGGCGGTGCGGGACGGCGTCGGGAAGGCGGTCGACGAACTGGACGTCACCATCCAGGAGATCCGCACCGCGATCTTCGCGCTCCAGCAGGGTCCGGCCGAGGCGCCGTCGGGGCTGCGCACCCGGGTGCTGCGGGAGATCAACATGGCGGCGGTGCCGCTCGGCTTCAAGCCCGCCCACCGCTTCCTCGGTGCGGTCGACGCGGCCGTCGGCGAGCTCACCGGCAAGAACCTCGTCGCAGCGCTGCGCGAGGCGCTCTCCAACGCCTTCCGGCACGCGGAGGCGACCCGGATCGAGGTCGTCGTGGACGCCACGGTCACGCTGGACGACGGGAAGCAGGGCGTCCGGCTGTCCGTCGCGGACGACGGCGTGGGCATCCCGGAGGGCGGCCGGCGCAGCGGTCTGCGCAACCTGGCGCGGCGCGCCGAGTCCCTGGGCGGCGCGAGCTGGTGCGGCCCGGGCATCGGCGAGCACGCCGGAGGCACGACGGTGGTGTGGCAGGCGCCGCTGTAGCCCGCCGCGGAGGGATCCGTCCCTCCGTGGCTTCCGGAGCCGCCGATCGGCCCGCCTCCGGGCCGATCGTCTGATGTTCGTAGGCCGACTGGCCCTACGACACCGGCGGGGTGCCGCGCTCGGGTCCGGTTCCGGGTGACGATCCGGACATGCGCATCTCATACGACCGGTGGCCGCGACCCGTGCCCCTGCTCTGCGCGCCGCTCGCGCCGGCCCTGGCCGCCACCCTGCTCGTGCTGGGGTCGCCTCCGGCCGTCGCCTCCGACGGGCCGGGGACCGGGCCCGAGGTCGCCCGGCTCTACCGGGAGACCGCGCGGGCCGTCGCCTCGTACGAGCAGGGCAGGCGGGCCGCCGACGCGCAGCGCGTCAAGGCCGAGGACCTGGAGCGGCGGCTGGGCACACAGCGGCGCGAACTGGCGGTGCTGCACGACCAGGTGGGCGGGGTCGCCCGGGCCCAGTATCGCGACGGCGGCTCGCTCACCCTCACCGCCCGGATGCTGCTCTCGAAGAACCCCGACCAGCTGATGCGCGGTCAGCAGATCGCCTCGCAGGCCGCGGCGGCCGTGAACCGGCTGCTCGACAGCTCCCGCCGGGCGCAGACCCGGCTGGAGCGGGCCGAGGGCGCGGCGCGCGGCGCGCGGCAGGCGCTCGATCTGAAGGTCGCCCGGCTCGACCGCATCAAGAAGGGCATCGAGACCCGGCTCGAAGAGGCACAGTGGAAGCTCCAGGCGGAGGCGAACCGCAGCGCCGCGGCGGGCAGCTGCCGGGGCGCGGTGCGGATCGACCAGCCCGGCGGGCCGCCGCGCGGGCGTTCCTGGGTGGCGCCGGTGGAGGCGTACACGCTCTCCGCGGGGTTCGACAGCGCCGGCGATCGCTGGGCGCACCGGCACACCGGCCAGGACTTCGCGGTGCCGATCGGCACGCCCGTGCGGTCGGTGGGGGCGGGCCGGGTGGTCCGGGTGTCGTGCGGCGGCGGCTTCGGCATCGAGGTGGTCGTCGGTCACGAGGACGGCTGGTACTCGCAGTACGCGCACCTGGCCTCCGCGGCCGTCGACCCCGGCGAGCGGGTGCTGACCGGACAGTGGATCGGGCAGTCCGGGACGACCGGCAACTCGACGGGCCCGCACCTGCACTTCGAGACGCGGCTGACGCCTCAGCTCGGGTCGGGCGTCGATCCGCAGCGCTGGCTCGCGGAGCGCGGGGTGCGGCTGCGGGACACGGTCCCGGCGGGCGAGGAGTCGGGCGAAGGGGCGGCCGGCTCGGACCCCGGGCGGCCGACGGTCCCGGACGCGGTTCCCGTACCGGTGCCCGACGCGCCCCCGGTACCCGCCCCCGCCCCCTCCCTGGTCACAGGGAAGCCAGGATCTCCTCGATGACGAGGGCGACGCCGTCCTCGTTGTTGGCGACGGTTCGGCCGGAGGCGGCGGTGATCACCTCGGGGTGCGCGTTGCCCATCGCGTACGAACGCCCGGCCCAGGTGAGCATCTCGATGTCGTTGGGCATGTCGCCGAAGGCGACGACCTCAGCGGCCGTGATGCCGCGCTCGGCGCAGCAGTGCGCGAGCGTCGAGGCCTTGGAGACGCCGAGTCCGCTGATCTCCAGGAGCGCCGTGGGGCTGGACCGGGTGAACGACGCCAGGTCGCCGGCCGCCTCGCGGGCCAGCGCCAGGAAGACGTCGGGGTCGAGGTCCTGGTGCTGGGCGAGGAGCTTGAGCACCGGGGCCGCGGCGCCCGGCGTCTCCTCGAACAGCAGTTTCTCCGCCGTGGCGACGGTCGCGCCGGGGTCGAAGAAGAACGGCGGGTACGCCGGCTCGTAGTGGATGCCGGTGGTCAGCTCGACCGCGAAGGACGTTCCCTCCGCGGCAATGCGCAGCCGCTGGACGACCTCCAGGGCCGTCGGCCGCTCCAGCGGACGGACCTCCAGAAACGTTCCTCCGGAGTGGAGGTCGACGACGGCGGCGCCGTTCGCGCAGATGGCGAGGCCGTGCCCGTGGACGTGATCGCTGACGACGTCCATCCAGCGGGCGGGGCGCCCGGTGACGAAGAAGACCTCGATCCCGGCGGCCTCGGCCGCGGCGAGCGCGGCGACGGTCCGCGCGGAGACGGACTTGTCGTCCCTCAGCAGGGTGCCGTCGAGGTCGGTGGCGATCAGTCTGGGGACCGGGGCGGCGTCGCGCGCGGGGAGGGATGAGGTCACGGACCCATTCTCACGCACCGAGTGCACGGGCGTGCGGATGCCCGCACATCTGAGTGGGGCACGCGGCGCCCGGGTGGAGGGACAGCGGGGCGCAGGGGGCGCACGGGGCGGAGGGGCGGCACGGAGGCCGCGGTCGGTCCGGGCCCCGGGTGCGGTTCTGGCCGGGGCCGCAGACGCCCTGATGCCAGGTGTCGGTGGGGCCACGTACTGTCGGGGTATGCGTTTGAGCACCGTGATCCTCCCGACCCGCCGCTGGCACGAGGGCGGCCGCGACCAGTGGCTGCGCGCCGAGCAGCTCGGTTTCCACGCCGCGTACACCTACGACCACCTGTCCTGGCGGACCTTCCGGGACGGCCCCTGGTTCGGCGCCGTACCGACCCTGACCGCCGCCGCGGGCGTCACCGACCGGCTGCGCCTGGGCACGATGGTCACCTCGCCGAACTTCCGGCACCCGGTCACCCTCGCCAAGGAACTGATCACGCTGGACGACGTCTCCGGCGGCCGGATCACGCTCGGCATCGGCGCCGGCGGCGTCGGTTTCGACGCGACGGCACTGGGCCAGGAGCCGTGGACGCCGAAGGAGCGGGCGGACCGGCTCGGCGAGTTCGTGCCGCTGCTCGACCGGCTGCTCAGCGAGGACGTCGTCTCGTACGAGGGCACGTTCTACTCCGCGGACGAGGTACGCAACATCCCGGGCTGCGTGCAGCGGCCGCGGCTGCCGTTCGCGGTGGCGGCGACGGGCCCGCGCGGGCTGCGACTGGCGGCGAGGTACGGGCAGGCATGGGTGACCACGGGCGATCCGAAGCTCTTCGAGGAGGGCACGCCGGAGCAGTCGCTCGAGGCGATCCGCGGTCAGGTCGAGAAGCTCGGCGCCGCCTGCGCGGAGACCGGCCGGGACGTGGCCGCGATGGACAAGATCCTGCTCACCGGCTTCACCCCGGACCGTCCGCTGGAGTCCTTCGACGCCTTCGTCGACTTCGCCGGGCGCCACTACGAGCTGGGCTTCACGGAGATCGTGATCCACATGCCGATCGCGGATTCGCAGTTCGCGGCGGACGAGTCGGTCTTCGACAAGATCGCCTCGGAGGGCCTGGCCCAGCTGGGCCTCAGCGCACCTGGGAACTGAGCCACGGGGTGAGCGTGCCGCGCAGGACCAGCTCCTTGTAGCTCTCGTCGCCGGGCAGGGGCACGACCAGCCACCAGCCGGACGGCCAGAACCGGCCCTTCGCCGTCACGTGGGCGAGCCCGCCGTACACGGAGCGGAGGAAGGCGGGGACGGAGTCGCGCGGCACGTCCGCGAACTCCACCCCGTCGACGTGGATCTTCGCGTCGTCCTCGGGGAAGAGCTGGACGCTCACCGCTGGGGAGCCGCCCAGCTCGACGAAGGCCTCGTGCGGCAGCGAGCCGTCCGAGTCGAGGACGGCGAACGCGCCGGAGGAAGTGCGGCGCGAGGTCTGGTCCGCGCCGATGTCGTCGGTCACCGTCATCTCGCGGTTCTCGGCGCGGGCGATCTCGCGGATCGCGGTGACGGCCGACTCGGTGGTGGGCAGGTGCGGGTGTCCCATGGAGTCGATCATGCATCAGCCCGGGAAGCGGAGGAACTCCGGAGGCACGGCGTCGGTCAGCCAGACGCCATTGGCACTGATGTGGAAGACGTGACCGGCGCGGTGCATCGCCCCGGCGTCCACGCTGAGGATCACCGGGCGGCCGCGGCGCGCGCCGACCCGGGTCGCGGTCTCCCGGTCCGCCGAGAGGTGGACGTGGTGGCGGGCCATCGGGCGCAGCCCCTCGGCGCGGATCGCGTCCAGGAATCGGGCGACCGTGCCGTGGTAGAGGTACGCGGGCGGTTCGACGGCAGGCAGGTCGAGGTCCACCTCCACGGTGTGGCCCTGGCTCGCGCGGATGCGGGTCCCCTCCACCGCGAAGCGCTTCTTGTCGTTGGAAGCGACGACGTGGTCCAGCTCGGCGCGGGTGATCGGGAAGCCGTGCGCGGCGGTCGCGCGCAGCAGCGTGTCGATCTCTGTCCAGCCCTGCGCGTCGAGGACCAGACCGATCCGCTCCGGCTGATGGCGCAGATGCTTCGAGAGGTACTTCGACACCCTCACGGTGCGTCGCTCGTCCATGGATTGTTCGTTCATCGGCTCAGGATGCCCGAGCTTCGCGAGGCCGACCATTCAATTGAGGCGAGGAGGTTTGATCCACAGCGAACTGGAGTTATCCACAGGGGAATTGGCGATTCTGTGGACAACTGCACAGCAAGATAAGCTGATTTGTGCAACTCAAGTCTGATTGGCGCGACTTGTGGCAAGCGCGTCCAATGTTCGTGCCTGTACCTCACGTTCGGCGGCTGCGGCGAAGAACGCGGCGACGTTCTCCTGCCCAACGAGCTTCTCCACGGCCCGGATCGTCTCCGGCGGAAGGTTCACCCGAGGCGGCTCCTCCTCGCGCAGCGGAAGGGTGTCCGCGGTCAGGTGGTGCTGGAGGTGCCGGTTCGCGAACAGCCGCATGGCGCGCGCCAGTTCCGCGTCGACCGTCTGCTGTGCGAGCGGTCGCAGCCGGCGCACCATCGTCGCCGCGGCAGCCGCGTCCGCGTCGGTCGGCGGCCGGTGCTCCAGGTAGCGCGCGAAGACGTGCTCGGTCGTGAACTCCAGGAAACGGGACGCTATGTGCTCGACCTGGCCGCGAAGTTCTCGCAGATGACCGGTGATTGCCGACAGCGGAACGCCCGCCGCGTACAACTCGGCCGCCACCGACAGCTCTTGCGGACTGGGGACGAGGAACTCCTCCGCCCGGTCCGGGATCGGCACCAGGACGCCCAGTTCCATCGCGTCCTGGATCGCGTCCTCGTCCGGCTCGCCGCCGAACCGCGCGTCCAGCTCCGCGCGGGAGATCCGGTCCGCCTCCTCGTCGGTCCACGGTCCGTCGACCTCGGCCACCAGCCCGAGGACCCCGCCCAGGCCGCGCCCGGTGTCCCAGGCCTCCAGGAGCTCCTTGATCGAGGCCAGCGTGTAGCCGCGGTCCAGCAGGTCCGCGATCTGCCGCAGCCGGGCCAGGTGCGCGTCCCCGTACACGTTGGACCGGCCCCGGCGCTCCGGCCGCGGCAGCAGGCCGCGGTCCTGGTAGGCACGGATCGTCCGGACCGTGGCACCGCTGTGGTGCGCCAGGTCCTCGATCCGGTACTCGGGCGCCCGGTACCCGGCCGGCCGGTACTCCGCCGCCGGCGACTGCGTCGACACTGACTGCTCAGACAAGACCGCTCCTCCGCACTTTCTGCGAGGGATGGTACGGCCGCCGCCGGAAGACCGGCACGGCCGTACCGTCTCCTGCGCTCCGGCTACGCCGGCGGCTCCCACCGGGCCAGCGCGCGCAGCGTACGCGGCGTGAAGCGGGACATGAAGCGCACGCCGTGCGCCTCCGGCGTGACCGGGACGACCGCCTGGTTGCGCAGCACCGCGCGCAGGATCGCGTCCGCGACCTTCTCCGGTGGGTAGTTGCGCAGCCCGTACATCCGCGAGGCCTTCTTCTGCCGGCGGGTCTGCTCCTCGTCGCCCGCCCCGGCGAACCTCGCGGTCGCGGTGATGTTGGTGTTGACGATGCCCGGGCATATCGCCGTGACGCCGATGCCCTGCCCGGCCAGTTCCGCGCGCAGGCACTCGCTCAGCATCAGCACCGCCGCCTTCGACGTGCTGTACGCGGGCAGCGCCCGGGACGGCTGGAACGCGGCGGCCGACGCGGTGTTGACGATGTGGCCGCCCTGCCCGCGCTCGGCCATCTGCGCACCGAAGACCCGGCAGCCGTGGATGACGCCCCACAGATTGACGTCGAGGACCTTCTTCCACTCCTCGGTGGTGGTGTCGAAGAACGAGCCGCTCAGCCCGATCCCTGCGTTGTTGACCAGGACGTCCACCACGCCGTACTCGTCGGCGACCTTGGCGGCCAGCTTCTCCATCGCCTGCTCGTCGGAGACGTCGGCCACCTCGCCCCAGGCCTCCGGGGCGCCGATCAGCCGCGCCATCTCCGCCGTACGGGCCGCGCCCTCCGCGTCCCGGTCCACGGCCACCAGCCGCGCGCCGGCCTCCGCGAACGCGAACGCGGTCGCCCGGCCGATGCCGCTGGCCGCGCCGGTCACCAGGACCAGCTGCCCGCCGAACCGCTCCGCGTAGGCCGGGTTCATGTCGCTCTTCGGGGCCTGCTTCGGGGCCTTGGTCTCCGGGCTCTCGTGGGTGGTGACGAACTCGGAGATCCAGGCGGCCAGTTGGTCGGGGCGGGTGCGCGGCACCCAGTGCTTGGCGGGCAGGGTGCGCCGGGTGAGGTCGGGCACCCAGCTCGCCAGGTCGTCGTACAGCCGCTCCGACAGGAAGGCGTCGCCGGTCGGCGTGATCAGCTGCACCGGCGTGTGCGCGTACGCGTCGGGGCGCGGCCGGCGCAGCCGCGAACGGACGTTGTCCCGGTAGAGCCAGGCGCCGTGCGCCGCGTCCGAGGGCAGTGAGGGCGTCGGGTAGTCGCCGGCCGGGACCTTCTCCAGCCGCTCCAGGAGCTTCGGCCACTGTTTGCCGAGCGGGCCGCGCCAGGCCAGTTCCGGCAGCACCGGGGTGTGCAGCATGTACACGTACCAGGACTTGGCGCCCTGGCCGAGCAGCTGGCCGACCCGGCGCGGGGTCGGCCGGGTCATCCGCTGCTTGATCCAGTGCCCGAAGTGGTCCAGGGACGGCCCCGACATGGACGTGAAGGACGCGATGCGGCCCTCCGTGCGGCTGACCGTCGCGAACTCCCAGGACTGCACCGAGCCCCAGTCGTGCCCGACCAGGTGGACCGGCCGGTCCGGGCTGACCTCGTCGGCGACAGCCAGGAAGTCGTCCGTCAGCTTCTCCAGCGTGAACCCGCCGCGCAGCGGTGTCGGCGCCGTCGACCGGCCGTGACCGCGCACGTCGTACAGCACCACGTGGAACCGGTCGGCGAGCCGCGTCGCGACCTCCGTCCAGACCTCCTTGGAGTCCGGGTAACCGTGCACCAGGAGAACCGTCGGCCGGCTCTCGTCGCCGAGTTCGGCGACGCACAGTTCGATCCCGCCCGTGCGGACCCAGCGCTCGCGCGCCCCCTTCAGCCCCGCCATCACGCCGCCTTTCCTTCCGCTTCGGTCTCGGCCCAGCGCCGCACGTGCGGCAGGTCGTCGTCAAGCCAGAACGCGCTCTGTTCGGGGTCCTTGGAGTCGGTGACGACCAGGATCTCCTCGAACTTCGCGCCCGTACCCCGGAAGCCGAGGTGCGGCTCGACCGCCCACAGCCCCGGCCGGGGCGGGTGGTCGGAGAACTTGTAGGGGGACCAGAGCGGAGACCAGCCGTCCCGGTGGCCGTGGATCGCGTCGCTCGCCAGCCCCTTCAGGGACTGTGTGCCGAACCCGAACAGGGTCGGCGACCAGCGGCGCTCCTTCACCCGGTCGATCTTGTGGGCGATGACGCCGAACGGATACGCGCGGTGCCGGTTGGCGTAGCCCTGGCGGACCATGAGCCGGTCCACGTCCTCGTAGATCTCCCGGAGGGAGCGGCGTTCGCGCACCTCGCGCAGGATCAGCTCGCGGTGGTCCTCGAGGTCCGCGAGGAGTTTGTCGTGCACGGGGTTGAGACCGAGGCAGCCGGAGTAGCCGATGTCCGCCGTGTGGCCCTTGTAGACCGGGGCCATGTCGAGGATGAACGGCATCCCCGCCTCGAGGCGCCGGTTCGTCGGGAAGAACTGCAGCGGGATCTTGAAGTCGACGAAGGCGGTGCGGTCCCCGAACCAGGCGAAGGGCCGGTGGAACCAGTCCCGCACGCCGCGCTCGTGCAGCCAGTCGCGCTGCATCTTCGCCGCCTCGCGCTCGGTCACGCCCGGCTTGAGCTGGGCCGCGACGGCTTCCGCGCACGCGTAGGAGAGGCGCTGCACCTCCCTGAACCCGCGCAGGTCCGCGGCCAGTTCGCCCGTCGTCGCTGTAGTCATGCCACCCGCCGTCCCGTCCGTCCCGCCGATTGCGCTACGTGCGCGTAACTTGACACCGATGAATGTGACAATGCCTGGCGTCTGCGTCAAGGGGTGTGCGCAAGCCTGTGGAAAGAGGAGTGGGAGCGGACGAGCCGGCGGGCGGGGTGGCGTGCCGGGACGACGACTTTCGTCGTCGCTCCCCTACGGGCTTGTACTCCTGGAGTCGGACACGGATCGAGCCGTTGGGCTGACGACTGCTGTGGCGCGCGCCACTACCGTCGAAGCGTGACTGTGATCGCCACCGAAAGCCTCAGCAAGCGGTTCCCCCGGGTGACCGCTCTCGACCGGCTCTCCCTGGACATCGGGCCCGGTGTGACCGGACTGGTGGGTGCCAACGGAGCCGGCAAGTCCACGATGATCAAGATCCTGCTGGGTCTGTCCCCCGCCACGGAGGGCCGCGCCGAAGTCCTCGGACTCGACGTCGCCACCTCCGGCGCCGCCATCCGCGAGCGGGTCGGGTACATGCCCGAGCACGACTGCCTGCCGCCGGACGTCTCGGCGACGGAGTTCGTGGTCCACATGGCCCGGATGTCCGGCCTGCCCGCCGCCGCGGCGCGCGAGCGGACCGCCGACACGCTGCGCCACGTCGGCCTGTACGAGGAGCGCTACCGGCCCATCGGCGGCTACTCGACCGGCATGAAGCAGCGGGTCAAGCTGGCCCAGGCCCTCGTCCACGACCCCAAGCTGGTCCTCCTCGACGAGCCGACGAACGGCCTCGACCCGGTCGGCCGGGACGAGATGCTCGGCCTGATCCGCCGGATCTGGACCGACTTCGGCATCTCGGTGCTCGTCACCTCGCACCTCCTCGGCGAGCTGGAGCGGACCTGCGACCACGTCGTCGTCATCGACGGCGGCCGGCTGCTGCGCTCCAGCTCCACCAGCGACTTCACCCGCACCACGACCACCCTCGCGGTCGAGGTCACCGACTCCGACGCGTGCCCGGACGGCACCGCGGCGCTGCGCAAGGCGCTCGCCGCCGCGGGCGTCACCCTCCACGAGGGCATGGAGGAGGGCCTGCCCGGCGCCGGCCACATCCTCCTCCTGGAGGCCACCGGCGACGAGACGTACGACCTGATCAGGGACACTGTCGCCGGTCTCGGCCTCGGCCTGGTGCGGATGGAGCAGCGCCGCCACCACATCGCCGAGGTGTTCCGCCCCCAGGGTTCCCCGCAGCAGGAGGAGGTGCCGGCGCGATGAGCTCCCAGGCCCCCGAGACCACACAGATCCACAACATCGGCTACCGCAGCTACGACGGGCCGCGGCTCGGCCGCGGATACGCCCGCCGGGCGCTGTTCTCGCAGTCGCTGCGCGGCGCGTACGGACTGGGCCGCAGCGCCAAGTCCAAGGTGCTGCCGATGCTCCTGTTCGGCGTCATGTGCGTGCCGGCACTGATCATCGTCGCGGTAGCGGTCGTCACCAAGGCGCCGAAGCTGGCGATCGAGTACACGCAGTACGCGCTGTACCTCCAGGTCGTGATCGGCATCTACGTGGCCTCCCAGGCCCCGCAGTCCGTCTCCCGCGACCTGAGATTCCGTACGGTTCCGCTGTACTTCTCGCGGCCGATCGACCGGGCGGACTACGTGCTGGCCAAGTACGGAGCGATGGCGTCGGCCCTGTTCATCCTCACCGCCGTGCCGCTGGTGATCCTCTACATCGGCTCGCTCCTCGCGAAGCTGGACTTCGGCGACCAGACCGCGCTGTTCGGCCAGGGGTTGGTCTCCGTGGCGCTGCTCTCGCTGCTCTTCGGCGGCATCGGCCTGGTCATGGCGGCGCTCACCCCGCGCCGCGGGTTCGGCGTCGCCGCGGTGATCGCGGTGCTGACGATCTCGTACGGCGCGGTCACCACGCTCCAGGGCATCGCCTACGCCACCGACAACCTCGACCCCATCGCCTGGATGGGCCTGTTCTCGCCCCTCACCCTCATCAGCGGCGTCCAGACCGCGTTCCTCGGTGCTCCGCCCGCCTTCCCGGGCGAGGTGTCCGTCGGCGCCGGAGCCGGAGCGGTCTACGTGGTCGCCGTCCTCGCGCTGATCGTCGGCTCGTACGCCGTGCTGATGCGCCGCTACCGAAAGGTCGGGCTGTGACGACCCTCAACATCGACCACGCCTCGCGCTGGTTCGGGAACGTCGTGGCCGTCAACGACGTGACCATGACCATCGGCCCCGGCGTGACCGGACTGCTCGGCCCGAACGGCGCCGGCAAGTCCACCCTGATCAACATGATGGGCGGGTTCCTCGACCCCTCCACCGGCAGCGTCACCCTCGACGGGAAGACGATCTGGCGCAACGAGTCCGTCTACCGCGAGATCGGCGTCGTCCCCGAGCGGGAGGCGATGTACGACTTCCTCACCGGCCGCGAATTCGTCGTCGCCAACGCCGAGTTGCACGGTCTGGGCAAGGCGGAGGCGCAGAAGGCGCTCGCCACCGTCGAGATGGAGTACGCGCAGGACCGGAAGATCGCCACGTACAGCAAGGGCATGAGGCAGCGCGTGAAGATGGCCTCGGCCCTCGTCCACGAACCGTCGGTGCTGCTGCTCGACGAGCCGTTCAACGGCATGGACCCGCGCCAGCGCATGCAGTTGATGGAGCTGCTGCGGCGGATGGGTGCGGAGGGCCGCACGGTCCTGTTCTCCTCCCACATCCTGGAGGAGGTCGAGCAACTGGCCTCGCACATCGAGGTGATCGTGGCCGGCCGGCACGCCGCCTCCGGCGACTTCCGTCGGATCCGCCGCCTGATGACGGACCGCCCGCACCGCTACCTCGTCCGCTCCTCCGACGACCGTGCGCTGGCCGCCGCGCTCATCGCCGACCCGTCCACGGCGGGCATCGAGGTCGACGTCGCCGAGGGCGCGCTGCGCATCCAGGCCGTGGACTTCGGCCGGTTCACCGAGCTGCTGCCGCAGGTCGCCCGCGCCCAGGGGATCCGGCTGCTGACGGTCTCACCGTCCGACGAGTCCCTCGAATCCGTCTTCTCGTACCTCGTCGCGGCCTGAAAGGAGCGCTGAACCCGCATGTACGACCCCACCGTCGCCCGGCTCACGTACCGGGCCCTGCTCGGCCGCCGACGCGCGCTCGTCCTGTTCGCGCTGCCCGCCCTGCTGATTCTGATCGCCGCCGCCGTACGGGCGTTCACCGGCGCCGACGACCAGGTCGCCGCCAACGTCCTCGGCGGTTTCGCCCTCGCCACGATGGTGCCGCTGATCGGTGTCATCGCCGGCACCGGCGCGATCGGCCCGGAGATCGACGACGGCTCGATCGTCTATCTGCTGGCCAAGCCGGTGAAGCGGCCGACGATCATCATGACCAAGCTGATCGTGGCCATCGCCGTGACCATGGCCTTCTCGGCGATCCCCACCTTCATCGCCGGAATGATCCTCAACGGCAACGGGCAGCAGGTGGCCGTCGCGTACACCGTGGCCGCGCTCGTCGCCTCGATCGCGTACAGCGCGCTGTTCCTGCTGCTCGGAACGGTCAGCCGGCACGCCGTGGTCATCGGTCTGGTCTACGCCCTGATCTGGGAGGCCCTGTTCGGCTCGCTGATCGCCGGCGCCCGGACGCTGAGCGTCCAGCAGTGGGCGCTGGCGCTGGCCGAGAAGGTCAGCGGCGAGGGCCTGATCACCTCGGACGTCGGCCTGCCGGTCGCGGCGGCCCTGCTGGCCGGCGTGACCGTCGGCGCCACCTGGTACGCCGGGCAGAAGCTGCGCACCCTCACCCTCGCCGGCGAGGAGTAGAGCCCGCGGGCCGCGCGGGACCGGAGGCCCGAGACCTTCCGGTCCCGCGCGGCGATCTCAGACCTTCCGGTCCCGTGCGGCGAGCAGTCCCACCACGAGGGCGACCGCGCAGGCGCCGAGGACGAGCAGGATCGGCACGGTCCAGCTCCCGGTCGCCTGGTGGACGGCGCCGGCCGCCAGCGGGCCGCCCGCGGCCAGCAGATAGCCGACGGTCTGCGCCATCCCCGACAGGCGGGAGGCCGTCGCCGCGTCGCCGGACCGCAGCACGATCAGGGTCAGCGCCAGGCCGACCGCCCCGCCCTGCCCGACACCGAGGACCGCGGCCCACAGCCACGCCCCCTGAACCGGGGCGACGAGCAGCCCCGCGTACCCGATCCCGACCATCACGGTCACCAGGGCCACCAGCGGCCGCTGCGAGCGCATCCGCCCGGCCAGCAGCGGGACGCCGAACGCGCCGGCCACCTGGAGCAGGTTGTTGAAGGCGAAGACGGCGCCGGCCTCCGAGCGGGCCATCCCGCCGTCGGTGAAGATCGTCGGCATCCAGGCGACCAGCACGTACGTCCACAGTGACTGCAGGCCCATGAACCCGGTGACCTGCCAGGCCAGGGCCGACCGCCACACGTCACGGCCCGCGGCCACGACCGGAGCGGGCGTGTTCCGCCCGGTACGGCCCCGGGCGACGAGCACCTGCGGCAGCCACGCCACCGCGGCCAGCGCCGCGAGCAGCGACCAGACCGCGAGCGAGGCCTCCCAGCCGCCGCCGAGCGACTGCTCCAGCGGTACCGAAGCGGCCGCGGCGACGGTCGCGCCGCCGATCATCGCCCCCGTGTAGACCGAGGTCATCGAGGCGGCCCGGTCCGGGAAGTCGCGCTTGATCAGCCCCGGCATCAGAACGTTCAGCAGGGCGATCGCCGTGCCGACCAGGACCCCGCCGCCGTACAGCGCGGTCACCGACGGCACGACCCGCAGCAGGATTCCGGCGGCGAGCAGCAACAGGGCGCCGAGCAGGACCGTTTCGGCGCCCAGTTGGCGCGCCAGCCACGGCGCGACCGCCGCACCCAGGCCGAGGAAGAGCACCGGCACGGACGTCACCAGCGAGGTCGCCGTCGAGGAGAGCCCGAACGACGCGCCGATCTCCCCCACCAGCGGGGACACGCTCGCCAGCGCGGCCCGCATGTTGAGCGAGGCCAGCACGATCCCGACGAGCAGCAGCGCGGGATGCGCGAGCCCGAGCCGGGCCCGGCGCACGCCGACGGCCGCGGGACCGGCCGCGGTGCGTATCCCCGTCGCCTCCGGCTGCGCCACGGTCTCCGTCTCCGCGGTCATCGGGCGTCCCCGCCCGTCAGTCGCGCGACGGTCTCCATCGGCACCCGCAGCAGCTCGCGCGCCTGCGCCTCGGCGGCCTCAGGGTCCCCCGCCTCGATCGCCCCGGCCAGCGCCTCGTGCACGTCGATGTCGACCGGCGGCATCTCCGCGTCGCCGAGCGCCGCCACCAGCACCTCGTGCACCTGCGTGGAGAAGAACCGGTACACCTCGGTGAAGGCCGCGTTGTGCGTGGCCTCGACGACCGCCATATGGAAGGTCATGTCGGCGTCCGCGTCCCGGTCGCCCTCCTCCCGGAGGGTCGCCAGGGCGGCCCGCAGCCGGAGCAGGTCGTGGTCGTCGCGACGTACGGCCGCCAGCCGAGCCGCCTCGGCCTCCAGGGCGACCCGGAGCTCCAGCACGTCCAGCGCGCCGGCATGCCGCATGCCGCTCAGGACGGCGTGCGGGTCGGCGGTCGACCGGACGAAGGTCCCGTTGCCCTGCCGGGACTCCAGAAGACCGGCGTGGACCAGGACCCGGACGGCCTCGCGGACGGTGTTGCGGCCCACGTCGAGCTGCTCGGCGAGCTCGTGCTCGGTCGGGATCCGGTCGCCGACCGCCCACTCGCCGCCGGCGAGCTGGGCGCGTAGCTGCTCCACCACCGAGTCCACCAGCGAGACCCGCCCCGCCGCCTTCAGTGCCATTCCCACTCCCTGTTCGCCCGGTTGCCCAGTCATCCTACAAGTGACGCCGGTCGCTCTCCCGAACGGCCCGGACCGGCCGGGATTACTGTGGGCGGGTACGCGGACACGAACATCACCACTTCGGGAGTCAGCCATGTCAGACCGCTTCGACGTCGTCGTACTCGGAGCAGGCCCCGGCGGCTACGTCGCCGCCATCCGCGCCGCGCAGCTCGGCAAGCGGGTCGCGGTCGTGGAGGAGAAGTACTGGGGCGGTGTCTGCCTGAACGTCGGCTGCATCCCCACCAAGGCGCTGCTGCGCAACGCCGAGCTCGCCCACATCTTCAACCACGAGGCCAAGACCTTCGGCATCAAGGTCGACGGCACCGTCTCCTTCGACTACGGCGAGGCGTTCCGGCGCAGCCGCACGGTCGCGGACGGCCGGGTCAAGGGCGTCCACTTCCTGATGAAGAAGAACGGCATCACGGAGTTCGACGGCCGCGGCACCTTCGTCGACGCGAACACCCTGCAGGTCGCCCTCTCCGACGGCACCACGCAGACGATCACGTTCGACAACTGCATCATCGCCACCGGCGCCACCCCGAAGCTGCTCCCGGGCACCGCCCGCAGCGAGCGCGTGGTCACCTTCGAGGAGCAGATCCTCGCCGAGGACGTTCCGCAGTCGATCATCATCGCGGGCGCCGGCGCGATCGGCATCGAGTTCGCGTACGTGCTTCACAACTACGGCGTGAAGGTCACGGTCGTCGAGTTCCTCGACCGGATCGCGCCGCTGGAGGACGCGGACGTCTCCAAGGAGCTGGCGAAGCAGTACCGCAAGCTCGGCATCGACGTGCTCACCTCGACCCGGGTCGAGGCGATCGACGAGTCCGGCCCGCAGGTCCGCGTCACCGTCACCGGCAAGGACGGCGTGCAGAAGGTACTGGAGGCCGACAAGGTCCTGCAGGCCATCGGCTTCGCGCCGAACGTCGCAGGCTACGGCCTGGAGAACACCGGTGTCGCCCTGACCGACCGCGGCGCGATCGACGTGGACGGCCGTTGCCGCACCAGCGTTCCGCACATATACGCCATCGGCGACGTGACCGCGAAGCTGATGCTCGCGCACACCGCCGAGTCCATGGGTGTCGTCGCCGCCGAGACCATCGGGGACGCCGAGACCATGGAGCTCGACTACCCGATGATCCCGCGCGCCACCTACTGCCAGCCCCAGATCGCCAGCTTCGGCTGGACCGAGGCGCAGGCGCGGGAGAAGGGGTACGACGTCAAGGTCGCCAAGTTCCCGTTCACCGCGAACGGCAAGGCGCACGGCCTCGGCGACTCGACCGGCTTCGTGAAGATCATCAGCGACGCGAAGTACGGCGAGATCATCGGCGCCCACCTGATCGGCCCGGACGTCACCGAGTTGCTGCCCGAGCTGACGCTGGCCCAGCAGTGGGACCTGACGGTCCACGAGGTGGCCCGCAACGTGCACGCCCACCCGACGCTGGGCGAGGCCGTGAAGGAAGCGATCCACGGCCTGGCCGGCCACATGATCAACTTCTGACGCACGCGAGATCGGCCGTGTTCGACCGCCGGCGATTTAATCGTTGGCGGTCGAACGCCCTTCGGGCACAAACTGGTTGGGCGGGATCGACCCGCGGCACCACCGGACCGGGGAGGAGCGAGACGTTGACCGAGGAGAGTACGAGTCCGTCGAGCTCCCTGCCGAGCGGCGCTTCCTGAGCCGGAGCGCCGCCGGGGCGGTCGCTTCGAGCGCGCGGATCCCAACCGCGCGGACCGCCCCTCCCGGAGGATTGGCCGAGTGGTAAGGCAGCGGCTTGCTAAGCCGTCGTCAGGGCATCCCCCTGCGCGCGTTCGATCCGCGCATCCTCCGCACAGCACCACCCTCCCGGCCGGGCCGGGACCTCCCGGCCGGGCCGGGACCTCCCGGCTAGGCCGGGAGCAGCGGCTCCAGGTAGGCCGCGATGCCGTCGTCCTCGTTCGAGGCCGTGACGTCGTCCGCGACCGCCTTGAGGGCGTCGTGCGCGTTCGCCATCGCCACGCTGCGCGCCGCCCAGGCGAACATCGGGATGTCGTTCGGCATGTCGCCGAAGGCGAGCGTGTCCGCCGCCTTCAGACCCAGCCGGCGCGCCGCGAGCGACAGACCCGTCGCCTTGCTCAGGCCGAGCGGCAGGATCTCCACTATCCGCGGGCCCGCCACCACGACGTCGACCAGACCGCCCACGGTCCGGCGCGCGGCCGCGGCCAGCTCGTCGTCGGTGAGCGTGGCGTGCTGCACGTACAGCTTGTTCAGCGGCGCCGCCCAGAGCTCCGCCGGGTCGTCCAGCGGCACGACCGGCAGCGGACCGTCCTGGACCATGTAGTCCGGGCTCACCAGCACCTCGCCGTCGAGTCCGTCCCGGCTCGCGGCCAGCGCCAGCGGTCCGACCTCGGCCTCCAGCTTGGACAGCGCGAGCCCGGCCAGCTGCCGGTCCAGCGTCACCGACGTCAGCAGCCGGTGCTCGCCCGCGTGGTACACCTGCGCACCCTGCCCGCAGACCGCGAGCCCCTCGTAGCCGAGGTCGTCGAGGATGTGCCGGGTCCACGGCACGGACCGGCCGGTGACGACGATGTGCGCCGCCCCGGCCGCCGTGGCGGCGGCCAGAGCGTCACGCGTACGGTCCGAGACGGACTCGTCGGCCCGCAGCAGCGTGCCGTCGAGGTCCGTCGCGATCAGGCGGTACGGGAAGGCGCCGGTGCTCACTTGGAGATCGGCTCCAGGACCTCGCGCCCGCCCAGGTACGGCCGGAGCATCTCCGGGACGCGCACCGAACCGTCCGCCAGCTGGTGGTTCTCCAGGATGGCCACGATCGTCCGCGGGACGGCGCACAGCGTGCCGTTCAGCGTCGCCAGCGGCTGCACCTTCTTGCCGTCGCGCATCCGTACGGAGAGCCGGCGGGCCTGGAAGCCGTCGCAGTTGGAGGCGGAGGTCAGCTCGCGGTACTTGCCCTGCGTCGGGATCCACGCCTCGCAGTCGTACTTGCGCGAGGCCGAGGCGCCCAGGTCGCCGGTTGCCACGTCGATCACCTGGAACGGCAGCTCCAGGCCGGTGAGCCACTGCTTCTCCCAGTCGAGGAGTCGCTTGTGCTCGGCCTCGGCGTCCTCCGGCGCGACGTACGAGAACATCTCGACCTTGTCGAACTGGTGGACCCGGAAGATGCCTCGGGTGTCCTTGCCGTAGGTACCGGCCTCGCGGCGGAAGCAGGGCGAGAAGCCCGCGTACCGCAGCGGGAGCTTGTCCGCGTCGATGATCTCGTCCATGTGGTACGCCGCGAGGGGGACCTCGGACGTGCCGACGAGGTAGTAGTCGTCCTTCTCCAGGTGGTACACGTTCTCCGCGGCCTGGCCGAGGAATCCGGTGCCCTCCATGGCCTTCGGGCGGACCAGCGCGGGCGTCAGCATCGGGATGAACCCGGCCTCCGTCGCCTGCGCGATCGCCGCGTTGACCAGGGCCAGCTCGAGCAGCGCGCCGATGCCGGTCAGGTAGTAGAAGCGCGAGCCGGAGACCTTCGCGCCGCGCTCGACGTCGATGGCGCCGAGCGCCTCGCCGAGCTCCAGGTGGTCCTTGGGCTCGAAGCCCTCGGCGGCGAAGTCGCGGATGGTGCCGTGCGTCTCGAGGACGACGAAGTCCTCCTCGCCGCCGACCGGGACGTCCGCGTGGACGATGTTGCCGAGCCGGAGCAGCAGCCGACGGGTTTCGTCGTCGGCGTCGTTCTGCTCGGCCTCGGCGGCCTTGACGTCGGTCTTGAGCTGCTCGGCCTTCTGCAGGAGCGTGGCGCGCTCCTCCGGGGTGGCCTTGGGGATCAGCTTTCCGAGCGACTTCTGCTCGGAACGCAGTTCGTCGAAGCGGACGCCGGACGACCTGCGCCGTTCATCGGCGGAGAGCAGGGCGTCGACGAGTTCGACGTCCTCTCCACGGGCGCGCTGGGAGGCGCGAACACGGTCGGGGTCCTCACGGAGCAGGCGAAGGTCAATCACCCCACCAGGCTACCGGTGCGGGCTCGGGCGACCCCACCCGATATGGCTTTGCGTGTCGGTTTGCCCTAATTGCAACTATTGGGAAACTCTCCGTATTCGCCTTTGAGGAGTGGTGAGTAGTGGTGATCAATTCACTTCTCCACAGGGGGCGGCGCTCAGGTCTCTTTATCCACAGGCTGTGCGGAAGATCTGTGGATCACGAAGGGGATCTTGGGGATTCCCGGACGCGCGCCTGGGAATTCCTAGATCAAACCTGTTTCGGGCACTCCTTCGAGTGGGAATTGCTCGCTCTAAAGAGTTGATCGACGGAATGAGACTGACACGGGATGGACTGCCGCACTGTGGGTGGGTGTGGAGTGACTGGGGCGATTTGTCGACCGTGTCGGGCTGTCGTGTCGACTTGTCCCCAGGCTGGACCTCTCCCCTGTGGATAACTTTGCGGGTGGTGGAAAAATATGCAGGTAGGACTGCGTGTGCGCGTCTGTGGATGAACGGATGCCGCACCCCGGCCGACGGGGCACGATCGGGTCAGGCCGACGCCCCTCGCGTCAGGCCCGCCCGTCCTGGGCCCGAGCCAGCCAGTCGGAGGCAGTCATGAAGTCCTCGTCGGACGTCCCGGTCCGCAGCGGTCGCACGTCCTCCACCGCCACACCCGCCCGCGGGTACGAGCCGAGGAAGCGGACGTTGGGGCAGATCCGCTTCAGGCCCATGAGCGCCTCGCCCACGCGCCGGTCAGCGATATGCCCCTCGGCGTCCACCGCGAAGCAGTAGTTGCCGATGCCCGCGCCGGTCGGGCGGGACTGGATCAGCATCAGGTTCACGCCCCGCACGGCGAACTCCTGCAGGAGTTCGAGCAGCGCGCCCGGGTGGTCGTCGCCCAGCCACAGCACCACCGAGGTCTTGTCCGCACCCGTCGGCGCCGCCGGCCGGGCGGGCCGGCCCACCAGGACGAACCGGGTCTCGGCGTTCTCCGCGTCGTGGATCTCGGTGACGAGGGCCTCCAGGCCGTACGTCGCCGCCGCGAACTCGCCCGCGAAGGCGGCGTCGAACCGGCCCTCCTGGACCAGCCGCGCCCCGTCCGCGTTGGACGCCGCCGACTCCCACACGGCGTCCGGCAGGTTAGCCCGCAGCCACTTGCGGACCTGCGGCTGCGCCACCGGGTGCCCGGTGACGGTCTTGACCTCGGACAGCTTGGTCCCGGGCCGGACGAGCAGGGCGAACGCGATCGGCAGCACCACTTCGCGGTAGATCATCAGCGGCGTGCCGGAGGCGAGCTCGTCGAGGGTCGCGGTCACCCCGCCCTCCACCGAGTTCTCGATCGGTACGAGGGCGGCGGCGGCCTCCCCGTTGCGCACCGCGTCCAGCGCGGCGGGCACGGAGACCATCGGGACGAGCTCCCGGGTCGCCGCCTCGGGCAGCGTCCGCAGCGCGGCCTCCGTGAAGGTGCCTTCGGGGCCGAGATACGTGTACCGGGTGGCTGACATATTGGTCACCCTAATGGCAGCGGGGAGGCTACGACTCCAGAAGCCGCTGGCCCACGTACTCACCCTTCGCAGGCCCGCCGGGGACGGCGAACAGGCCGCTCGCCTCATGACGCAGGAAGGGGGAGAGGGCGTCACCGCGGTCGAGCTTGCGCTGGACCGGTACGAAGCCCTTGAGCGGGTCGGCCTGCCAGCAGACGAAGAGGAGACCGGCGTCCGGGGTGCCGTCCGGGGCGATTCCGTCGTGGAAGGAGAACGGGCGTCGCAGCATTGCCGCACCGCCGTTCTGTTCGGGGGCGGAGATGCGGGCGTGGGCATTGTCGGGGATGACGAGCTTGCCGTCGGGGCCGAACTTGTCCAGGTCGAGCGGAGTGGTCTCGGTGCCGCCGGTGAGCGGGGCGCCGTCCGACTTCCGCCGCCCGATGACCTGCTCCTGCTTCGCCAGGGACAACTGCTCCCAGTCGTCGAGCAGCATCCGGATCCGGCGCACGACCGCGTACGAGCCGCCGGCCATCCAGGGCTGCGGCCCGCCGGAGGGGACGAAGATCCGCCGGTCGAAGTCGGGGTCGGTGCGCTTGGGGTTGTTGGTGCCGTCGACCTGGCCCATCAGGTTGCGCGCGGTCATGGGCCGGGCGGTGGCGCCGGGGGAGCGGTTGAAGCCGTTCATCTGCCAGCGGACCTTGGCCGCGGGGCCGGCGTCCTTCTGGAGCGCGCGAAGGGCGTGGAAGGCGACGAGGGCGTCGTCCGCGCCGATCTGGACCCAGAGGTCGCCCTCGGAGCGCTTCGGGTCGAGGGCGTCGGAGGAGAAGGGAGGCAGGGGGTCGAGTTCGGCGGGCCGCCGGGCGGTGAGGCCGGTGCGGTCGAAGAAGGTACGTCCGAAGCCGAAGGTGACGGTCAGGGAGGAGGGTCCGGCATCGCGGGCGATGCCGGTGTCGGTGGCGGGCGCGCGGCCGGCCATGAGGTCGGCGGCGGTTGCGGACCAGCGGCGCAGCAGGGCGGCGGCCTCCTTGCGGCCGGCGCCGGGGGCGAGGTCGAAGGCGATCAGGTGGCCGCGGGACTGGAGAGGAGTGGTGATGCCCGCCTGATGTTTCCCGTGAAACATCGCCTCGGTCGAGCCCACGGTGGTCAGCGCGGGTGACGAACCGGATCCGGAGTCCGGGCCGGAGGCGGCCGCGTACACCCCGACGCCGCCGGCGGCGCCGAGGGCGAGGCCGGTCGCGCCGGCGGCGCCGACCGTGCCCAGGAGACGGCGGCGGGAGATGTCGGGCCGGTCGTCGGGGGCGGTGCCGGGTCCGTCCGGGGTGGGGCCGGGTTGTGCAGTCACGGGTCAGCCGATCTTCACGGTCTTGTCGATGGTGGTCTGGTCGATGTCGGAGGTGCGGACCGTCACTTGGATCAGCCACTCGCCGGGCATCGGGATCTGGACGCCGCTCGCGCTCCAGTGGCCGGTCTGGATCCGGTCGGGGGTGACGGGCAGCGGCCCGATCTCCTTGGCCTTCAGGGTGAAGGCGACCTTGATCTCCGGGACGTCGAGGGGACGCCCGTTGGGGCGGTCGACGAAGAGGTGGAGGGCGTTGGCGCCGGAGCGGCCGGGGTCGAGGCTGAGCCGCACGGTCCCCTTGCCGTCGACGCCGCCGGTGTCGAAGGGCAGCCGGATGTCGACGGGCCGGTCGGGCACGGCGGTGGAGCCGGCCGTGGACCGGGTGCGGCCGGCCTCCTCCTCGGTGCGGCCGGGCTCGGTGGAGGTGAGGACGGTGGTGACGGCGAGCAGGACGACGGCGACGGCGGCCTCTGCGAGGACGGAGCGGCGCAGCCCGGTCCGTTCGGGGTCAGCGTTCCGGCGCCGCTTCTCGCGGGCGGTGGCCATGGCGGCGCGCTGACGCGCGAGCTGCGCGACGCGCACGGGGTCCGCGGGGACGGAGGTGTCGGGGACGGTGCCGGTGTCGGGCACGGTGACGTGCTCGCGGACCTCGGCCTCGTCGGACTCTTCCGCCCCGTCGACCGCCTCGGCCTCGTCGGACTCGACGGCCGCCTCCACCTCGACGGCCGCCTCCACCTCGTCGACCGCCTCGGTCTCGGCCTCGTCCGTCTTCTCCGGCTCTTCCGGCTCGGTCTCCGGCTCCGCCGGTGCCTCGGTGGGTTCGGTGAGCCTGGCGGTCCACCTGCGGGAGATCCAGGCGATGCCGACGAGGACGGCCACCAGGCCGACCTTGAGCAGCAACAGCTGCCCGTACGCGGTGTCGGTCAGCGCGGACCAGGAGCCGACCTGCCGCCAGGACTGGTACAGCCCGGTTGCGGCGAGGACGACGACGGAGCCGAAGGCGACGCGGGAGAACCGCCGGACGGCGGTGCGCCCGATGTCGGGGGAGCGGTACAGCGCGACGAGAAGGGCGGTGAGACCGCCGAGCCAGGCGGCGACGGCGAGGAGGTGCAGGATGTCGACGGGCATCGCGATGCCCGGCTGGAGACCGGTGGAGGCGTGCTCGGCGAGCGCCCAGGTGCCCGCGATGCCGGCGGCCACCACGGTGCCGCCGAGGGCGAGTCCGAAGGTGAGGTCCTTGCGCTCCTTCTCGTCCGTGCGCTTGGTGTACGCGCCGAACAGCACGGCGACGAAGAGCGCGGCCGCGCCGAGCAGCATCAGCCGGGAGATGAGGGCGGCGCCGGTCTTCGTCTCCAGGACGGCCTTCAGGCCGCCCAGGTCGAAGGCGTCGGCGAGTTCGCCGGAGCCGGTGTAGGGGTTGCGCAGCAGGAGCATCGCGAGGGTGGCCGCGGTGAGCGTGAGCCAGCCGCGGACGACGAGCCGCTGCACGGGGCGGACGGTCGCGCCGCGCGGCCAGCAGGCGAGCACGAAGGCCGCGCCGCCGACGAGGACGGCGAAGCCGGCGTACGCGAGGTAGCGGGCGATGCCGTAGAGCACGCCGACGGGTCCGCCGCCCGCCTCGCGGTCGGGGAGGGAGACGCTTGTCGTGGAGGGAGCGCCGATGGAGAAGGTGAAGGCCCCGGAGATGGGGTGGCTGTCGGCGGAGACGGTCTGCCAGGCGACGGTGTACGTGCCTTCGGGCAGGCCGGCGCGCAGGCCGACGCCGTACCGGACGAGGGCGCCGCTGCACAGATCGCGGATCTCGCCGGTGTCGATCCGCTTGCCCGCCGGGTCGAGGACCCGGATCGAGTCGTCGCTCATGGCGACCTGCTCGGAGAAGGTCAGGTTGACCTCCTTGGGGGCGGTGGCGACCACCGCCCCGTCCTTGGGGTCGCTGCCGGTGAGTGCGGCGTGCGCGGACGCCGGTGCGGCGCCGGCGAGCAGGGCGCCCAGGAGTGTGGCGGCGACGAGGAGCAGCCGGGTGAGGGCGGCTCCGAGGCGCGGGGCGGTGGTCGTCATAGGTGTGTCCCTCAGCCAGCTCAGTGCTTCTGCGGGTTGTGGTTGGGCGCCTCGACGGGCACCTCGACCGTGATCGGGTCGGACTTCTCGAAGTGCAGCTCGATGCTGACCTTGTCGCCCTGGCGCGGCTTCTGCTTGAGGGCCATGAACATGATGTGGTTGCCGCCCCGTTCGAGGTTCAGCTCGCCGTTCGCGGGGATGTCGAAGGACTTCACCTGCTGCATCTTCTGGTTCTTGGTCTCGTGCATGGTCACGTCGTCCGACAGCGGGCTGGTGACGGAGGTGAGCTTGTCGGCGGTGCCGCCCGCGTTGGTGATGGTGAGGAATCCGCCGGCCATGTCCATCACGGGCTGGGGCATGTACGCACCGCTGACCTTGAGTTCGGGGGTGTCCCCGGAGGAGGAGCAGCCGGTCAGGGCCAGCGCGGTCGCGAGGGCGACGGCGGCGGAGAGGGAGGTGGTGCGGCGGTTCACGGGTTCTCCCCCTTGATGATCTTCGGGAGGTCCTCGGCGTACTGGTCGGCCGTGGTGTCCTCGCCGTACAGCACGTAGCCCTGGTCGGTCGTCGGCGAGAACGCGATGACCTGCGCGCCGTGCATGGAGACGACCTGGCCGTTCTCCTTCTTCGGCGGGTCGATGCCGATGCCGAGCTGGCGTGCGCCCGCCTGGATCGTCGCGAAGTCGCCGGTGAGCCCGGTGAAGGAGGCGTCTCCGGCCGCGGGCAGCCACTTGGCGAGTTCGGCGGAGGTGTCCCGCTCCGGGTCGGTGGTGACGAAGACGACCTGGAGCTTGTCCTGGTCGGCCTTGGGGAGCTTCTTCTTGGCGATGGCGATGTTGCTCATCGTCAGCGGGCAGACGTCAGGGCAGTGCGTGTAGCCGAAGTAGATCAGCGTCGGCCTGCCCTTGGTCATGGCCTTGAAGTCGTACGGCTTGCCCTTGGTGTCGGTGAGGACGAGGTCGGGCTTGGCGAACGGCCGGTCGAGGACGGTCGCGGCCTTGGCGCTGTCGGCGGTGCCGGAGACCTCGGCGACGGAGCTGCCGGCCTGCGGGTCGTCACCGCCGCCGCACGCGCTGAGGGTGAGGGCGGCCGCCGCCGTGAGGGCGGCGGCGGCCAGCGCGGTGCGGCGCCGGCGGCGGACCGGGCGCGCGGAAGCGGCTCGGTGGTGCTGGTTCATGTACGGGTTCTCTTTCGGATGGCGCGGCGAGAGGACCGCTCGTCAGGCGGTGCGGCGGTTCAGGCGGTCGGGCGGCGGCGGCCGGCCAGGATGCCGAACGCCAGCCCCGCGAGGCCGACAAGGATGCCGACGACGCCGAGGACACGGGCGGTGTTGTCGGTGGAGCCGACGGCCTCGGCGTGCTCGGAGGCGCCCGCCTTCTCGTCGTGCCCGGCGGCCTTGTCGTCGCTCTTGGCGCCGGTGCCGGTGCCGTGGTGGTCCTCGGTGGCGGCCGACAGCTTCAGGACCGGCGCGGGGTTCTGCGGCTCGGCCGCGCCCTCCTTCGGCTCCTCGATCCAGCGGACGACCTCGTTGTTGTCGTACGTCTGGAGGGCCTTGAGGACGAGCTGGTCGGTGTCCTCGGGCAGCTGCCCCAGGGAGAGCGGGAACTGCTGGAACTGGCCGGGGCCGATCTTCGCGTCGCCGGAGGCGGTCCAGGTGACCTTGGTGACGGCCTCGGTGATCTTCTTGCCGTGCATCTCCAGCGGCTTGGCGAGCTTGGCCTTGGTGACGACCGGCGTCCAGCCGGGCACGGGCTGCGGCATCACGGAGGCGAGCGGGTGGTCGGCCGGGAAGTTGACCTCGACCTTGACCGTGGACGCGTTGTCGCGCTCGTTCGGCACCTTGACGTTGACCGTCGCGTACCCGCCCTTGGCGGCCTCGCCCTGCGGCTGCACGCTGACGTGCGCGAAGGCGGTGCCGGAGAGCAGCACGGCGGAGGAGAGGGCGAGGCCACCGGCCACGGCGGCGCGGGCGACGTTCACGGAGACGGTCGACGAAAGCTTCATGGGTTCAGACACTCCAGGTTCGGCAGAAGGTGAGAGGTCCGGCGCGCGGGCGGCGGGCAGCCGGCCGCGCGCGGACGCCGCGGTCCCACTCCCGTCGAGTGGACCGCGTCAGGCCGCGAGAACGCAGAGGCCGGCCGGCGGGCCGCGCCGGATCACGCTGTGCTGGAGTGCTTCGGCCGCCGGTGGCGGCGAGGAGTCGCCGGCGGTGCGCGCGGGGCGGCGCGGACCGGTCGCGGGCAGCCCGGGAAGGCCGGCGAGGAGGGACCGTACGAGGGTGAGCGCGGCGCGCAGGGCGCGGACGAACGCCGCCTCGGCGAGCCCGGTCGCCCCCTCGGCGGAGAGCCGGACGAGCCGGCCGAGGGCCAGGTCGCCGCGGCGCAGCAGCCAGCCGGTGGCCAGGGCGGCGAGCAGGTGGCCGAGCAGCATCGGCAGGTTCGGAACGAGTTCGGCGCCGAACTGCGCACCGGCACCGCCCGTCGCGCCGGACCCGTGGTGCACGGGCGCCGCCACCCCGCCCGCCGTCACACGCGCCGGGTCGATACCGGCGGCGGTGACGATGCGGGCCGCGTCGGCGGGGGTGAGCGCCGCGGCGGCCCCGGCCCCGCAGACGAGCCGGGCCGCCACGCGGATCAGGGCCGCGTCGGCCTCCGGTCCCACGGCGAGCCGCTGCTGCAGGATCTGGCCGACCCCGAAGAGGGTGTGCAGGGAGAGCTGGCCGACGGCGAGCGCGCCCACGACCGCGGGCAGTGAGCGCTCCCGGCCGGCGAACGGCAGGATGAGTACGAAGACGCCGACGAGTCCGGCGGCGATCGTCCACAGGGCGATGCCCTCGCAGGCCGCCAGCGCGTGCCCCAGTGCGGACAGCACGACGCAGACCGCGGTGAACACCGCGGCCCTCAGGAACCGCGGGGCGGCTCCGGCGCGTGCGGCCGGTGTGGGGGCAGACATGGCGGGGCTCATCATTCCACCCGCCTCCCCCCGTTCTCACGGCAGGTCCGGAAGATCACGCTTTGCGGCCCGGGACGCGGGACGTGCCGGACGTACGGCCGGGCGTCCACCCGGACATACACGGCCCGCGGAGGTGTGTGTATCCGCCGAATGAGCGCTCTCACATCACCGAGGGGCTTACGAAGGGTGCCGAGGGGCAATACGTAGGGGTATGTCGAGCCGCAGCCAGGAGGCTGGAGCATGAGCATCTGGTGGTCACTCCATCTGCGGCGCGAGGCTGCGAGCGTTCCGCTCGCCCGGCGTCTTCTGCTCGGCACGATGGAGACGGCGGGCGTCGACCCCGACGTCTCGTACGAGCTGTCGGTCGCGCTGAGCGAGGCCTGCGCCAACGCGGTGGAGCACGGCGGGGACGCCGAGGCGTCGGAGGAGTACCGCGTGACGGCGTACCTCGACGGCGAGACCTGTCGCATCGAGGTGGCCGACGCGGGCCCGGGCTTCGCCCGCAGCGCCGCCGGCCGGCCGGTCGCGGCGGCGGACGCCGAGCACGGCCGCGGCCTGCGGCTGATCGAGGAGCTCGCCGACCACGTCTACTTCGGCAACGGATCGGTCAGGGGCGGCGCGGTCGTCAGCTTCGACAAGATCGTCAAATGGCGCCCGGACGCCCCGCTGGCGCTCGCCTAGCGAAGAACCCGCCGGCGCTCGCCCGGCGAAGAGGCAGCACGACGACGAGCCCCCGCCGACCGAAGTCGGCGGGGGCTCGTGCCCGTACGAGAAGGGTCAGCCCTTCAGGCCGGCCATCCACGCCTCGACCTCGTCGGAGCGGCGCGGCAGCGCGTCGGACAGGTTCCGGTTGCCGTCCTCCGTGACGAGGATGTCGTCCTCGATGCGGACGCCGATGCCCCGGTACTCCTCCGGCACGGTCAGGTCGTCGGCCTGGAAGTACAGCCCCGGCTCGACGGTCAGGCACATGCCCGGCTCCAGCGTGGTGTCGACGTACGCCTCGGTGCGCGCGGCGGCGCAGTCGTGGACGTCCATGCCGAGCATGTGGCCGGTGCCGTGCAGGGTCCAGCGGCGCTGGAGACCGAGCTCCAGGACGCGCTCGGCCGGGCCCTCGACGAGGCCCCACTCGACGAGCTTCTCGGCGAGCACGCGCTGCGCGGCGTCGTGGAAGTCGCGGTAGGCGGCGCCCGGCTTCACCGCGGCGATGCCGGCCTCCTGCGCCTCGTACACGGCGTCGTAGATCTTCCGCTGGATGTCCGTGTACCGGCCGTTGATCGGCAGGGTGCGGGTGACGTCGGCGGTGTAGAGCTCGGTGGTCTCCACGCCGGCGTCGAGCAGCAGCAGGTCGCCGGAGCGGACCGCGCCGTCGTTGCGGACCCAGTGCAGGGTGCAGGCGTGCGGGCCGGCGGCGCAGATGGAGCCGTAGCCGACGTCGTTGCCCTCGACGCGGGCGCGCAGGAAGAAGGTGCCCTCGATGTAGCGCTCGCTGGTCGCCTCGGCCTTGTCCAGGACCTTGACGACGTCCTCGAAACCGCGGGCGGTGGAGTCGCAGGCCTTCTGCAGCTCGGCGACCTCGAAGGCGTCCTTGATCAGCCGCGCCTCGGAGAGGTACACGCGCAGCTCTTCGTCGCGCTCGGCGGTGACCTTGTCGGTCAGCGCGGCCTCGATGCCGGCGTCGTGGCCGCGGACGGCGCGGACGGAGCCGGTGGCGTCCTTGAGGGCCTGGGGCAGCTCGCGGACGTCCTTCGCCGGGATCCCGAGCAGCTGCTCGGCCTCGGCGAGGGAGTTGCGGCGGCCGACCCACAGCTCGCCCATGCCGTCCAGCCAGAACTCGCCGTTCTCGCGGTTCGAGCGCGGCAGCAGGTAGATCGTGGCCTCGTGGCCGTTCTTCACCGGCTCCAGGACGAGGACGCCGTCGTGCGTCTGGTCGCCGGTGAGGTAGGCGTACTCGGTGGAGGCGCGGAAGCTGTACTCGGTGTCGTTCGACCGGGTCTTCAGGTTGCCCGCGGGGATCACCAGGCGCTCGCCCGGGAAGCGCGCGGAGAGCGCGGCGCGGCGGTCGGCGGTGTGCGCGGCCTGGGCGATGGGCGCCAGGCCGGTGAGCTCCGTGTCGGCCCAGCCGGACTTCATGTTCTCGGCCAGCTCGTCGGAGACGCCCTGGTACAGGCCGTTCTTGCGCTGCTTGATCGGCTCCTCGGCCTCGTCCGGGGTCTCCGGAGTGAGCTCTTCGGCCACGGGTCTGCCTCCTTTTGGTACGACACTGAACCCCCACCATCGTACGGTCGTACGGAAGGGGGCCCAGGGCCGGAAGACCCATTACCGACGAGTCACGTGTACGTCACACCCACCGCGCGGCCGAACCGCAGCCGCCCGGCTCACTCGAAGCGGGCCGCCAGGAGCACCACGTCCTCGCCCTCCACCGGAGCGTCGAGCCCCTCGGGCAGCATCGTGCGCAGGATGTGGTCGGCGACGGCTCCCGGGTCGGGGCGGTCGGCCTTCGGCACGCTCGCGGCGGCCGCGTGCAGCCGTGCGAAGGCCCGGTCCATCGGTTCGCCGGTACGGCGGAGCAGCCCGTCGGTGTAGAGCAGCACCGTTTCTCCGGGCGCGGGCGACAGCTCCTCGCTCGGGGCCTCCCAGCAGGAGAGCATGCCCAGTGGCGCGGACAGCGAGGTCTCGACGAACTCGGTGCGCTGCTCGCCGATGATCAGCGGCGGGGTGTGCCCGGCGCCGGCCAGCACGATCTTGCGGAGCCCGGGTTCGGCGTACGCGAAGAGGGCGGTCGCCGTGCGGGCGGGTTCGGTGAGCCGCAGCAGCAGCTCCAGGTCGGACAGGACGGCGACCGGGTCCTCGCCCTCCATCACCGCGTACGCCCGCAGGGAGGCGCGCAGCCGCCCCATCGCGGCAAGCGCGCTGGGCCCGCTGCCGGAGACGGAGCCGACGGCGAGACCGAGCGCGCCCTCGGGCAGCGGCAGCGCGTCGTACCAGTCGCCGCCGCCGCGGGGGTGGCTGCGGTGGCGCGCGGCGAGCTGGACGCCGGGAACCCGGGGGAGGCGGCTGGGCAGCAGTTCCTCGGCGACGGTGGCGACCTGGACGCGGGCCCGCCGCAGTTCGACGAGGCGGGCGAGGTGCTCGGTGGCGTACCGGACGTACAGGCCGATGAGGTGGCGCTGCCGTTCGACGGGTTCCGCGGGCTCGTCGTACAGCCAGACGACCGCGCCGAGCCGGCCCGCAGCGAGCGGCCCCGTGGTCGCGGCGCCCGCGGACGCGCCGTCGCCGGTGTCCTCCGGGGACAGGGGCAGCGCGTAGCTGGCGGCGTAGCCGAGGCGGGCGGCGACCTCGCGGTGGCGCGGGTCGAGCTCGGCCTCGCCGAGCAGGTCGGGGTGGGCGCCGGGGTCCGGCAGGCCGTCGAGGATGCGGCCGTACGAGGTGGCGCTGCGCGGCACGGTCTCGATGTGTCCGAGGTCGGCGTGGGCGAGGCCGAGGCCGACGGTGGTGGCGGGGCCGAGACCGTCGGCGGGTTCGAGGACGACCATGCCGCGGCGGGCGCCGACGAGGGCGGATCCGGCGCGCAGCAGTTCGGCGAGCGCGTCGTCGAGGGTGCTGGTCCTGACCAGGCGTTCGATGAGTTCGTGCAGGGTGGTGAGGTCGGAGACCCAGCCGGCCAGCCGGTCCTGGATCAGCGCGCCGGGTGGGGCCGGGGCCGCGGGCACGCCGGGGAGGGAAGCCGCGGTGGAGGCCGCAGTGTGCGCGGGGCCGGGGACACTGGAATCGATTCCGGCCACTTTCGGCAGGTGAGGGGCGCTCATGGCCGTCGGCTTTCCGACGGGTGTGTCTCGCTCATCAGCATCGCAAACCCCCATGTCAATCTGCGGCGCCAGCAATGCATCCACATGTACACGCACTCGGCGAGGGATGTCCAGCATTGTCCACGCGGGACTTGTGGTGTCCGTGGGGCCGTGCACAGGGTGTTGTGCTCGAGTCGAACTTGGCTGAAAATTACCCCCACTGCGCACCTTTTGCGGTCGACTGACGTCGTTTGAAAGAGCGTTGAGTCGATGCCGTGTCGGGTACGTACACGGTGATGGCCCTTACCGCCGCAGGCGACAGTGGGCGCAGAGGATGCGCCGCCTCGCCACGCGTCAGATGAACGACGAGCCCGACTCGGCCCCGATTTCCAGGGGCGGCGAAGCGCTGATACGCACAGTGAACGGTTCCGCACGTGGTGTGATGCGGACCTCGGCGTTCAACGGAAAGGAACGAGCGCTCATGCGCGAGATCCTCGGAAGGCGACGCAGGCTCCGGTTCCGGCGCACGAGGAGGACCGAGCAGCTCGACGCGGCGCTCACCTGCGCCACCGAGTGGCAGTGGCCGGTTCTCCCCGGTGTGGGGCTGAAAGCGGCCGGAAGCCGTGGCGACCGCGGGCGCGGCTGCGCCTGCCCCGACCCCGAGTGCGTCGTCCCCGGCGCACACCCCTTCGATCCCGGGCTCCTCGCAGCCACCACGGACGCGCGCATGGTGCGCTGGTGGTGGACCAACCGCCCGGACGCCCCCGTCGTGATGGCCACCGGCGGGCGCGCCCCGTGCGCGGTGAGCCTGCCCGCGGTCGCGGGCGCGCGGGCGCTGAGCGTGCTGGACGGCTGGGGCATGCGTCTCGGGCCGGTGGTGGCGACGCCGACGCGGTTCGCGCTGCTGGTCGCCCCGTACGGGATGGAGCAGCTCGGGGAGCTCCTCTACACGAAGGACTCGGTGCCCAGCTCGCTGCGCTTCCACGGCGAGGGCGGCTACCTGGTCCTGCCGCCGTCGGTCGCCGGGACCGGGCAGGTGCGCTGGGAGCGGGCCCCGCTGGCCGGCTCCGCGCGGCCCTGGCTGCCGGACGTCGAGGCGGTCGTGGACGCGCTGGTCGACGCGAGCGCCGCCGCGCCGGGCGGCGGCAGCCGGCTGGCGTACTGACACCACCCCACGCCCCGCCGCGCGGTCGGCGTACGGGTCCGTCACCCGTACGGGTGTGAGCGGGGCCGAGTTGTACGGGAATCGGGCGTGCGGCGGGACGGAGGCGTGCCACCCGTCGATATCGTCGGGACGGCATCTTCGCGACGGCACAGGTGGGGCCATGAATCTGCGCGTGATCGGGCTCGGGGCCGCCGTCGTGTGCGCGGTGCTCGTGCCGCTGGCGGCGTTCGCCGGACCGGCCGGAGGGCCCGCCGGGACTGTCCCCGCCGGGGACGGCAAGGGCGGCAGGGCCGTGCCGGGCGGGCTGCTGTCCGTGGTCGGGGCCCCGGAGCGGGCCCCCGGCGGCGTACCGGAGAAGGGTGCTCTCTCCGCCGTACCGACCGCGGTGCCCGCGCCGGGCGGGCGGTCGTCCGCCTGCGGTCCCGAACTCAGCTCCCCCGACGGCATCGAGGCGCAGACCTGCGTCCTGACGGAGAACGGCGAGACCTGGGGGCGCACGTACTACCGCAACGCCTCCGGCCTGGAGCTCACGGCCGTCCTCACCCTGATGGCCCCCGGCGGGCGGACCGTGCAGACCTATTGCGAGGTTTCGGCGGAGGACGAGCCGGGCGCCTGTGAAACGCCGCGGGAACGTTCGCGCGCGTCGGTTTCGAAGTACAGCGCGGTGGCGGAGTTCGCCGGTGCGGGCGAGGGTGGCAGCACGCCACTGTTGTTGCGGTCGGGAAGCAACGCGCCTGCGGCCGAAGGAAGTTGACGCCCGGAACACATGCGGGCACGAGAACGCCCGGTCGCTGGCGACGGGGGATGCACCAGCGACCGGGCTTCCTGAACCGTAACAAGAGATCTGCCGTTCGCAAATTCGATCTCTGTAATTCAGTCAGGTTATTCATCGGGGGAGGGCGGCGAGTTGTGGCGGAGGTCACCGACTGGTCGGTCTGTCAGTCACCGTCGCCGCCCGGACATCAGCTGAGCGTGACCTGACGGTTCGTGAGGCCGCCGCGGGCGCGGCGCTGCTCGGGAGTGAGCGGAGCGTCCACGGCCAGCGCCGCGGTCAGCCGCTCGGCGAACTCGGCCGCCGGCTTCTCGCACTCCTCCGCGGTCATTCCGCTGGGCAGGTCCCACACCGGCACCATCAGGCCGTGCGCCCGGAACGAGCCGACCAGACGGGTGCCTTCGCCGAGCGAGGTGCCGTTGTCGGCGTGCAGCCTGGCCAGCGCGTCGAGCAGCTTCTCCTCGGCGTGCGGCATGACCCAGCGCAGGTGGTTCTTCACCGGCGTCTCGCACCAGTACGCGGCGTCGACACCGGTCAGTCGCACGGTCGGGATCGCGGCGGCGTTGGCGCGCTCCAGCGAGGCGGTGACCTCGGCGGAGGCGTTCTCGCCGGAATCCGGAACCCAGAATTCGAATCCCTCGTGCACGTCCGGCGCAAAATCGACGTCCGCGTCGAGCAGATCCTGGAGCCGCGGGCCCTCGGCCGGCACGCGCCGGGCGGGAACCGGGTTGCCGGGCTCGGTCTCCAGCGCGCGCTGGAGGGTGTCGGCGAGGTCGCGGGCGAGGTCGCCGGAGGAGGACTCGTTCTGCAGCGCGAGGAGGACGGAGCCGTCGTCGCGGCGCAGCGCCGGCCACGCCATCGGCAGCACGGTCGCCAGCGTCACGGAGGGCACGCCCTCCGGCAGTCCGCCCTTCAGGGCGAGCGGCGCGGTGGCGGCGGGCACCAGCTCGCGCAGGGCGACCCAGTCGCACTCGCCGTTCAGGCCCTCGAAGGGGCGCTGGACGAGCTCGGTCTCGGCGTGTGCGGCGGCCCGGCCGTGACACGCCTTGTAGCGGCGACCCGAACCGCACGGGCAGGGCTCGCGGGCCCCGACGACCGGAATCTCTCCGTCGGTCAGCTGCGGCTTGACGGCCTTCGTCTGGGGGCGCTTCTTGGCCATGGTGTGGCTTTCTCCCGATAGCGGCGGTGCGTTCTCCGCGGCGAGCCTAGCCGCCCGGCCCGCGCGAGGTGCGCGGTACGGGACCGGGAACGCCATCGGGCGGGTCGAAGGGACTTCGTACCGGAGCGGAGAGGGGGGGTGGTCCCCCGGGCTCTCGGTGTCCCGGCCCCCCCGGCTCAGTCCAGGTCCTCGTACGCGTCGAGGAGTTCGAAGCCCGGGCCGGCGACGCTGGCCGCGAAGTCCTCGCGCCGGTGGCCCACCGAGACGAGCACCCAGACCGTCACCTCGCCGGACGCGCTGTCCCGTACGCCCCAGTCCTGGGAGAGGGCGCTGATGATGTTCAGCCCGCGGCCGCCGCGTGCGGTGACCGAGGGCGTCGAAGGAACCGGCCGGGTCGGACCACCGCCGTCCGTCACCTCGACCGTCAGCCCGCCCGCCGGATCAATGCGCCACGCCGCCCGTACGTCGCCGTCGCCCACCTCGGCCCGGCCCAGCGGTCTGCCGTGCCGGCAGGCATTGCTGAGCAGCTCGGAAAGGATCAGTACCGCGTCGTCGACGACCGATTCGGACACCCCGCTGCGGTGCAACTGCTCCCGCATCCGGTGCCGTGCTTCCCCCACGCCCGCAGGGCCATGGGGCACGGCCATGCTCGACGACGTGGGCACCTCCTGTGCCACCACCAACGCCACCCCCGAGACCTCCTTCACCCCACGCCACGGTGTGAATGCCCCAATGGCCGGAACCGGAAACCGGCCAGTACGCCTCCGGTGACGCACTCGTGACGCTCGAATACGTTCCGAACGCGCCGGTGCACTCCCTGTAAGGGCTGTGACGGGTGGGACACCGGTGGCGGGGAGGTTGTCAGAGGCGGCCCAGGTGGGACAGCACCTGCTTCGGCCGGTTCGTGATGATCGCCTCGACGCCGAGCCGGGCGCACAGTTCGATGTCCTCGGCATCGTCGACGGTCCACACGTGCACCTGGTGGCCGGCCTGCTGGAGCCGCAGGACGACGGTGGGGTGGTGGCGCACGATGCGGATGGACGGGCCGGCGATACGGGTGGTCCCGGGCAGCCGGCCGTCCTTGAGCCGCGGGGTGACGAACTGTGTGAGATAGACGGTCGGGAGGGTCGGTGCGGCCGCCTCGATGCGTTGCAGGGAGCGGGCCGAGAAGCTCATGACCCGGACGGGCGAGGCGTCCGGCGCCGGATCGGCGAGGTCGAACCGGCGCAGCAGCTGGAGCAGCCGGTCCTCCACCTGGCCCGCCCAACGGGTGGGGTGCTTGGTCTCGATGGCCAGCTCGATGTGGCGGCCGGCGTCGGCGACGAGCTCGAGGAGCCGTTCGAGGGTGAGGACGGAGGTGTACTCGCGGTCTCCCCAGTCGGGGCTCTCGGTGGCGTCCTCGCGCCCCTTCCACGTACCGAAGTCGAGCGCGGCGAGGTCGGCGAGCTCCAGGGCGGAGACGGCGCCGCGGCCGTTGGAGGTGCGGTCGACGCGGCGGTCGTGCACGCACACGAGGTGGCCGTCGGCGGTGAGCCGGACATCGCACTCGAGGGCGTCGGCGCCGTCCTCGATGGCCTTCATGTACGCGGCAAGGGTGTGTTCGGGGGCGTCCTCGGAGGCGCCGCGGTGGGCGACGACCTGGATGGTGTGCTGCCGTGCGTGGGTCACTGCGTCATGGTGCCATTGGCGGCGGGGCGGACCCGCGGAAAGGTGGCGGCAGGTGGCCGGTCCAGGGCCCCTCGGGTGTCCGTTCTGTCGGAGATAAAGAATGCTGGGCGAACGCACAGGTCCCGCTTACAGTGGCCTGACGGCCGGTGGGAAAAGCTGACCACGGACAGATGACCTGCGCAGTGATACCGAGGAGAGAGCTGTGAGCACCGAGAACGAGGGCGCCGAGGTTCCGGCGGACCAGAGTGCCCCGTCCGCACCTCCCGCACCTCCCGTTCCGCCCGCACCGGTCGAGTCTGCTCCGACGGCGGCGGTGCCGGCGGACCGGCCAGAGCACTCCCCCCGGCCCGAGCCGGCCACGGCACCGCTGCCCCCGACCCCTCCGGCGCCGACCGAGGCCCCGGCCGCGGCGCACGCCCAGGAACCGGCGCACGCCCAGCCCCCGGCCCCGGCGCAGGCTCCGGCCCAGGCCGGCGGTTGGCCGCCGCCTCCCCCGGCCCAGCCCGCGTACGCCCAGGCCGGCGGCGGTGGCGGACCGGCCTGGGGCGCGCCGCCCGAGGCCGCGCCCGGGCCGCAGGCACCGCGCAGGCGGACCGGCGGACTGGTCGCGGCGGTCCTCGCGGCGGCGCTCGTCGCGGGCGGCGTCGGCGGCGGCATCGGCTACTGGGCGGCGCAGAGCGGCGACGAGACCGTCGGCTCCACGACCGTCTCGTCCGGCACCTCCCCCGCCGACTTCAAGCGGGCGCCGGGCACGGTCGCGGCGGTGGCGAACAAGGCGCTGCCGAGCGTCGTCACCATCCAGGCGAAGTCCGGCGGCGCGGACGGCGAGGGCGGCACGGGCACCGGCTTCGTCTACGACAAGGAAGGCCACATCCTCACCAACAACCACGTGGTCGCCTCCGCGGCGGACGGCGGCACCCTCTCGGCGACCTTCTCCGACGGCAAGACGTACGACGCCGAGGTGGTCGGCCGGGCACAGGGCTACGACGTGGCGGTGCTGAAGCTCAAGAACGCGCCGTCCGGCCTCGTCCCGCTGCCGCTGGGCAACTCCGACAAGGTCGCCGTCGGCGACTCGACGATCGCGATCGGCGCGCCGTTCGGCCTGTCGAACACGGTCACCACGGGCATCATCAGCGCGAAGAACCGGCCGGTGGCCTCCGGCGACGGCTCCGGCGGGAGCAACTCGTACATGAGCGCGCTGCAGACGGACGCGTCGATCAACCCGGGCAACTCCGGCGGCCCGCTGCTCGACGCGAGCGGCGCGGTGATCGGCATCAACTCGGCGATCCAGTCGGCCGGCAGCGGCATGGGCCAGTCCCAGGCCGGCTCGATCGGCCTCGGCTTCGCGATCCCGATCAACCAGGCGAAGAACGTCGCGGAGCAGCTGATCAAGAGCGGCGATCCGGTGTACCCGGTGATCGGCGCGATGGTGAACATGACGGACAAGGGCGAGGGCGCCACCATCTCCCAGCAGGGCGCGGGCGGCACCCCGGCGGTCACCGCGGACGGCCCGGCGGCGAAGGCGGGCCTGAAGGCGGGCGACGTGATCACCGAGTTCGGCGGCAAGCAGATCGACAGCGGCCCGACGCTGATCTCCGAGATCTGGACCCACCAGCCGGGCGACCAGGTCAAGCTCACCTACGAACGCGACGGCAAGCCCACCACCGTCACGATCACCCTCGGCAAGCGCACGGGCGACAACTGACGGGCTAGGCTGTCCCCCACGCCCCGAACAGGGGCGAGGGTGGGTTGCCCGAGCGGCCTAAGGGAACGGTCTTGAAAACCGTCGTGGCGCAAGTCACCGTGGGTTCAAATCCCACACCCACCGCACCGTGAAGCGGCCCCTGACCAGGATGAACGGTCAGGGGCCGTTCTCATTCTTGATGCCCGCCCATCACCGTGGTTCCCCGACGGTTCCCGTTGGATCGGGCACGGGAGGGGCACGGTTCCCTCCACGGTCCGATGGTTGCGCATCGCGGACGCGCCCTTCGGTGGCCGGCTCAGGTCCGAGGGGCTACCGCGCTGGTCGCTCTCGCCGAGCTGGTTCGTGATGGGAGTCGGGCGTTCAGCTGGCGGTGTTTCCGCAGGCAGGGCGTTTGTTCGAGCGGCGTGGAATCCATCCTTTCATAGCTCCTTTCGGGCCCATGGGTCTTCGATTCAAAGGTGACTTCCTGCTCTGCAGAGGTAAAGCCAGGAACACACTTCAACTCCCTGTTTAAACGTTGCCACCCACGATGGCGTTCAGATGTGGTATGGTCTTAAACCATGGGAGAGAACCAGGCACTCCGGAGGGCGTTGGGGGTGGCGCAACGGCAACTCGCGGAGGCTGAATCCGAGCTTCGGGAGGTACAGGAGCGCGTGCACAACCTGCGGTCCGTTGTGTACGGGCTCAAGCAGATCTTCGAACCGGGAGACTCCGTCCGGAGCCACGAGGGGCGGCAGGCCGACGGTGCTGCCACTCCCGTGAGCGGAACCGCTGTGTCGGCGTCTCTGTCGAGGAGGGACGCGCCCTCCTTGTCCTTGCGGAGGGCCGCGCAGGTCTTGCTCGACTCGGGTCGGCCTATGCGGATGCAGGAGATCGTCGATGAGTGGCGCCGGCGCGGCTGGGTCGACCCGACCTGGAAGGCGCCCAAATCCGCGATCAACATGACGTATCAGCGTGCGTTGCGGGCGGGACTTGTCGATCGCATGCCTGACCGCTCGTGGGTAGCAAGCACGCCCGTGTATACCGACGCGGGCGATGAACCTCGGGCCGGTGAGGGGGGGTGATGAAGGCTATTGCGTGGCTATCGGGGTGCCCATGGAGTCCCGCACTCCATGCAGTGCGGGACTCCCGCATACCCCGAAATCGATCCGTCCGGGCGCATGCAGACGGCTCCCTGCTTCGCGCTGCCAGGAACGCGAAGTTCGAACCAGCCGCTTCCGCAGGGGCACGTGGCGCTCGCCCCATCGCCTTGAGTCGCGGCCCGCCGTGCACTCAGATCCACAACGTTCACTGAATCACTACTCACAAGGAGAATCGGAATGACCCGACGACATGGGCCGATGGGCCCCAACGGCGAGTGGAAGACCGGACAGAGGGTTCCGGCCACTGGCGTCTACACCGATCAGTACGGTGTGTCCACGTTCCATGAGGCTGGTGCCACGTTCCCGCCGTGCATCGACCGCAAGGGCGAAGCCGCCTACCGGACGCTGAGCCAGGCGCGTACCGCCTAGCCGAGGCACTTGATGGTTGCCGCCATCTAGCGCCAGTTTTACCCGTGAGGGGTGGAGGGCCACTGGCCTTTCACCCCTCTTCCCTTGCCCTCGCGGTCGTGCGTCGAGCAGTCCGGAGGAGTGTCATTGGACCGGATCGTGGCCTCCGTGTCTAGAGGGCCACAGTTCCCTCACCCGAACGAATCTCGGTAGACGCACTGTCAGCGTACGACGCAATGCTTCTAGTGGGCGACTCGGGTCCGCCGGAAAACAACCTTCGTCGACTCGAACTCCCATCCCGTCTGCCGTCGGCCCACACGTATGTGGAGCGGGCGCGGTGCCGGGCGTCCAGGTGGAGCGCGCCACTGTACGAACGACCTGGACGCCCGGTGCCGTGTCTGCTCGGCTTGTCCTGGGTCGATGGCAGACGGGATGGGAGTCCCCACCGCCACACCCCACCGGCCGGCACCTGCGTATGGCGCCCCGCCATCCCGGAGCCTGAGGCCCCCGCCGGAGGCATGTCGGTGACAGATGGAACCGCGGCGTTGGGGCTCGACTCATGCCCTTGGGCCTATCCCGTCTTGCAGGGGCGCGCGTCGGCGTAGTGCGCGCGGAGCGGGCCGAAGGCAGGAGCGCAGCGCGGAGCGGAGCCGGGAAGCGCGCCCGGCGGAGCGGCAGCGCAGCCGGGTGCCTTGATGAGGTAGAGAAACCTGTAACAGCTCGCTCCTAGGGGCGGGCGAAGATCACAGTTGCATCGTCGTGCATCTTGGAGCGGGGCCATCGGTCAAGGGCTGGGTCGCTGAACTCGGCGTCGCGCACCTGCTTGATGAGGTCGGCCGGCCCGTGTTGTTGCAGTGTGTCGAGGCAGGCTGACCAGTCCCCGAGAGCGAACGTGTCCACGAACCGGGCCGCACCGTCGGTAAGAAGCGCTGCCCGTCTCACGTGTGCAAGGGGCGTGCTGCCCGTGATCGCTTCCTCCGCGGCGCCCGGGTCTGCGGCGGCTACCCAGTACCCGCCCGGTGTGTTGCGCATTGCTCGCTCGGCCTGGACCAGTCTGGTGTGTGTGCGCCCCTCCTCGACTGATCCCGGCACGGCTGTTCTCAGGGCCGCTCGTTCTTCGCTTGCCACCCCCGCTAGGCGTTGATCAGTGATGACCTCGGGCTCTCCCCCGTGGTCGAGGACGAGAGCGGCGTCACCCAGAACGAGCCACTCGGCCTCCGCGCCCCGGCTTCGCAGGACGGCGACCGTCGCCGATGGTGAGAACGGGCTGTCGACGTCGCAGGTGCCGCGGTGAAGATCCGTCGTGTTCCGAATGGCCGTGGCGAGACAGCCGGCCAAGTTCCCCCGGGCCTCGACGGCTTCGCTGTGCAGCGCGCTGCCCAGCGTCCGGGCGAACCACGCCACGCCGTGAATACACCCAGTGGGCAGCCCTTCGGGCGTGCCGGCTCCGTCGAGAACCACCACGCATTCAGCACTGCCAACGGCGAAGTCTTCGTTGGACCCCCCGGGACGGGCGGCACTGGACAGGGCGACGTGCATCTCAACTCGCCTCGTGCAGAAGCACCTCGCTGGCTGCTCGGCTGTGTTCGATCGTCTTCGTCCCCGGCTCGTAGTCGCAGCCGACGACCATCGAGAACTGAGCCATGCCGGCCTGCTTGTAGAGGTTCGCCAGATGCTCGGTGAGGAAGTGCGCGACTCCCAGGGAGCCAACGGCGTGCACGCCAGCGATCAGCAGGAACGTGCCCTGCCCGTCAGGCCGCGGGAGGCGACCCAGGTACGCCACGTCTGAGGGGGCGGGGTTGTCCGGATCATCGCTCGGGGAGGTGTACGTCTTGCCGCTCGCCCGCTCGATGAGCGCCCATCGGCCGTCCGGCAGCGTCTCGAACGAGAGCCGGGGGTCGGCCTGGAGAGCTGCCGCAGTCATGGAGGAGGTCTTGGGGCCGCAAACGACGATGAGGTCTTCGCGGTTGAGGTCGACTTCGCCGGTCGTCGGGATGTACCCCAGGTCTCCATCGAGCTGGAACTGATGGGCCAGCGCCACCAGCTTCTGCCCCGCGGAGCTGTCCTCCAGCGCCACGTAGTCGCGCTCGCCCGGACGCATGGGGACGAGCACCTGTGCGCGCTCGGTGCCAAGGAACACTCGCTCCGGCGCGGGGCCGGCGTCACGGAGCTGTGCGACGCGCGCCCGACTGACGCCCATCAGCTTCGCCACGTCGGCCATCGAATACCCGTGATCACGCAGCCAAGCAATGCTCTCCTTGCGCATCCGCGAGGTCTCGACGACGGCAGCTTGCAGCTCTCCCATCAGGTCCACAGCGGCTCTCACGCGGAGCGCGTGATCTTGCATGTCGGCGACGCGTCGCACTTCTTCAATCAAGGCGAACACCTCGCGGAACCTGACAGAGATCTCTCTTCATACGGCGCATGCTAAGGGGGGGTTGACACCTCGCGCCAGTCGGGTGCATCTTGGGGTGGTAACCCCCCCTTAACAGAGGCGGGGTCGACGCCCGGGGTGTTAAGCCCCTCTTACCGGGAGTGTGGACATGCCGTCCTTCAAGATCGACCTTTCGACCGCCGTGGTGTTCGTCGCGACCGCGCCCGTGCCGAAGCTCGTCAGCCAGAAGACCGGGGAGCGCGCCATGGACCGGGAGACCGGCGCCGGCCTGTCGACGGTGGGCCTGCTGATCTCGGACGAGGGCGAAGGCAACCTGTATCAGGTGACCGTCCCGGAGACCGGCATCCCCGCGGGTCTCGCGCCCGGCGCGCCGGTGCGGGTGGTCGGCCTCAAGGCCCGCGACTGGGAGAACGAGTTCAACGGCCAGAAGCGGCACGGCATCTCGTTCCGCGCGGTCGCGGTCACCTCGGCGGCCTGAGATGACCGACCTGTCCGCGGTGCTTGAGGCGACGGGCCTCCTTGCTGGTGCCGGCGGTCTCGGCTACGCGAAGGTACGCGCCCCTCGCGTGTACTGGTCGCTGGTCGGACTGCCGGTCACCTGGGGCCGGTTCACTCTGACGTACCGCTCGACCATGGACGTCTGCGGGCTGACCGTTCAGCCCTCGCGTCTGCGGGCGTTCCTCACCCGGAACGTCGCGCGCCGTGAGGTGCTGCCGGTCGCGCCCAAGGTGCGCCGGGTCCGCGGCACTTCGACCGGCCTGCGGGTGACCCTGCGGCTCCCCGCCGGCCTGGAACCGGCCGACGTGATCGCGGCCTCCGAGCGACTGAGGCATGCCTGGGGAGTGCACTCGGTGACCGTCGCCGAGACCAAGCCCGGGTTCGTCGAGCTGCGGATGACCGGCTACGACGTGCTGCGCCGGGTCCGGATGCCGCGTGCGACTCGCATTGACGGTCTGGCTGTGCCGGTGGCGCTTCGCGAGGATGGCACTGCGTACGTCCGGGACTATCAGAAGGTGCCGCATGCGCTGACGCTCGGGGCCAACCAGTCGGGCAAGTCCGTGTATCAGCGGAGCCTGATCAAGAGTCTCGCGCAGGTGCCGGTTGCGCTGGTCGGGATCGACTGCAAGCGCGGGGTCGAGCAGTCGGCGTACGCGCCTCGGCTGTCGGCTCTGGCGATCACGCCGGATGCTTCTGCGTCGCTGCTGGATGTCCTGGTCGAGCAGATGGAATCGCGCTTCGACCTGCTGAGTCTCCACGGTGTCTCGGATGTCTGGGAGCTGCCGGAGGGGTTACGGCCGGTGCCGATTGTCGTCCTGGTGGATGAGGTGGCGGAGCTGTTCTTGATCTCCTCGAAGAAGGATGAGGAGCGTCGGGAGCGGATCGTCACCGCGCTGATCAGGCTCGGGCAGATGGCTCGTGCGGTCGGGATTTACCTGGAGGTGTGCGGCCAGCGGTTCGGTTCCGAACTCGGCAGGGGCGCGACCATGCTCCGTGCCCAGCTCACCGGCCGTGTGGTGCACCGCGTCAACGACAAGCAGACCGCCGAGATGGGGCTTGCCGATGTGGCCCCGGACGCGGTCATGCCTGCCGGCCTGATCCCGGCCGAACGTCCCGGAACCGCGGTCGCCGCGGACTCCTCCGGTGGCTGGGTCAAGATCCGCACTCCGCGTACGTCGCGCGATGAGGCGGCGGCGGTCTGCCGGGAGTACGCCCACCTTGTCCCGGAGCTGCCGGCCCTCGACCCGTACCGCCCGCACGTGCCCGCCGACCTTCCCGCCCGCGGCCCGTCCCTGGTCAAGCCGCGGCCTGTCACGGAGTAGGGGACTGCCATGGCTACGCCCACCAACGTGAAGCCCGTGCCCTGCCCCTCGTGCGAGGGCCGCGGGGAGGTCTCCCACACCGTCCGCGTCGGACGCAAGCGCCGTGTCGTCGGCGAACAGTCCGGCCTCTGCCTCACCTGCCTCGGCACCGGCGAAGCGCCGGCCGGTGAGGAGCGGTCATCGTGAACCGCTCGATCCGACCCGATGCCGTTCTCGTGCAGGCCGTGATTGCCGGTGCTCTGTCCTTCGCGCACCTGCACGACCTGGCCGCGGCTGCCGGGCAGGACGGTTGGAAGGCATGGGCCTACCCGGTCAGCGTCGACCTGCTGTTGGTCGCCGCCTGGCGTCGGATGCGATCGGACGCGGGCAACCGCGACGCGTGGTTCTGGTTCGCCATCGCGCTCACGGCATCGCTCGGTGCCAACGTCGCCACCGCGGGACTGCTCGACATGGGGGACGTCCCGGACTGGCTGCGCATCCTCGTCGCCGGCTGGCCCGCCCTGGCCTTCCTCGGCGGCACCCTCCTCGCCCACGCACCCGGACCGACGACCCCGGAGCCGGAACCGACCCCGGAGCCGCTGGTGCCAGCGGTCGAAGTGCAGCGCATCGACCAGCCCGACCCGGTGCCGGCACCGGCGGAGAGTCCCGCACCGCCCGAGGAACTGGCACCGGCACCGGCCGCGCTTCCCGCCGACGCCCCGGCCGTGCCGCGGGCCTTGCTCGACCACGCCCGCTCGATCGCAGACGCGCACCGAGCCTCCACAGGGCAGCCGATCAGCGCCGATGCGCTCTCCGCGCGGCTCGGATTGCCGGGCCCGACCTGCAACGCGATCGCTGCTCAGCTCCAACTCGCCTGATCAGGAAGGAGATTCACGAGATGCGCCCGAACCGCTTCTACGACGTGATCAAGGTCGGCCCGGTCAAGGTCGGCACCTACAACAACGGCCGCGGCCAGACCCGACACACCGCCGCCTGCACCGCCCCCGGCTGCGGCTTCTCCACGGAGCACCGCGACCGCTCGGCGGCCGAACTCGCCGCCCGCACCCACCGCTGCAACGCGTGACAGGAGGAAGCTCCATGTTCACCCCGAAGTACCCGCCCCTGGACACCGCCCCCGCGGCCCCGCCCCGCGTGATCACGACCGACAACACCCCGGCCACCATCACACCGGCACCGGCACCGGCCCCGGCCCCGGTCGCCCCCGCCCCGAACCGCCGCACCGTGCAGATCACCCCCGGCGCCGCGCTCGCCCTCGTCGGTGGCGGTACCGCCGCGGTCCTGGTCGTCGGCACGGTCCTGGTCTCCATGCTCCTCGCGGTCGCCATCACCGCCGCCTCCGTGGCCGTGTGCGCCGTCGTCATCAAGTCCCTGCTCAACCAGGAAAGGAAGCACTGACATGGGCCTCTTCAGCCGCAAGAACAACGACACCCCGTCCAACCCGGAGATGGCCGAACTGGGCCGCGAGTACGCCATCGCCAAGCGCCACGGCGACCGGAAGAGCCTCGGCCGGATCAACCGGCAGATCGGCACGGCCGGCATGAGCGACACGGACCGCGCCTCGTTCGAGAGCGGACGCGACTCCTACGACGCCATCCCGCCCGCCTACTCCAAGCGCCGCAACCGCCGACGCTGACGGCCCCCGGGGCGGCCTCCGTCGCCAAACTTCCGCCGCCCCGGGTGCCTTCCACCTTCCAGATCCCTCAAGACCCGAAAGGGAAGCCCCATCATGCCTCAGCACGCCCAGAACACGCGCGTCTGTCGCGCCTGCGACGGCTTCGCCATCGCCGCCATCACCACCGGCACCCGCCACCGCGACGGCACCCGCGCCACCCTCCACGTCGCGTGCCCCACCTGCCGGGGCCTCGGCCACACGGCCCCCGCGGCCCTCGCCTCGGTCGGGCGGTGATCGGAGTGGATGGCATCACCGTCAACGGTCACCTTCGGCCGGACACCCGCGTCCGCGTCACCCCCTTCCCCGACAACTTCCGCCCCTTCGTCAGCCTCCGCATCGAGGGGGACGACATCGAGATCGCGCTTCTCACCTCCTCCGGTTCCGCCGACGCCCTGCGAGACCTCGCCGCCGCCGCAACTGAGGCAGCCGACACCCTCGACGCCCTCACCGCCGATGCCGCGGAGGCGACCGGCCGTGGCTGACCTCACCCCCACCCCGGACCGCCCCGGCCTGCACATCAGCAAGCCGTCTCCGTCCGCCCCCGCATCGGCCAAGGCCGTCTGCCACTGCGGCGCTTCAGCCTCCGCCACCGGAGACACCCAGGTCGCCACCCTCGTCACGGGCTGGAATGCCCACCACGGCACCGCCCACGGGAAGTGATCACGTGACCGACGCCGCTACTGCGGCGGGCCTGGACCCGGCCACCCTCGCCGATGTGCTGAGGCTGGCCGGGTCCACCGGCTTCGACCGCATCCAAGAGCAGATCCGCCGCACCGGCGGCTGCACCGACCCGATCCGCCTTCAGGGCTCCACCGTCACCCGCGACGCCGGCACCGGACACGTCCTCCACTCGTACTCGACCGCCGATGAGCCGGGCGGCTTCCTCCGCGTCGCCTGCGGCAACCGCCGCGCCTCACGGTGCCCGTCGTGCGCATGGACCTACGCCGGGGACACGTACCACCTCATCCGCGCCGGCCTCATCGGCGACCCGACCAAGGGCACCCCCGAGACCATCCGGGATCACCCGCGGGTCTTCGCCACCCTCACCGCCCCCTCGTTCGGGCCGGTCCACAACCGCCCCGGCAAGCGGTCCTGCCGCTGCGGCACCCGCCACGCCGAGGACGCGCCCGAACTCGGCACGCCGCTCGACCCGGACGAGTACGACTACGCCGGTGCCGTGCTGTGGAACAACCATGCCTCCGAGCTGTGGCGGTACTTCACGATCTACCTGCGCCGAGAGATCGCCCGCGGTGCCGGCCTGACGCAGAAGGCCGCTCGTGAGCTGTCCCGTGTGTCCTTCGGCAAGGTCGCCGAGTACCAGAAGCGCGGAGCCGTCCACTTCCATGCCGTGATCCGCTTCGACGGACCCGACGGGCCGTTGAGTCCTCCGCCGGCCTGGGCCACCCTCCGCCTGCTGGACGACTCGATCCGGGCCGCTGCCGCCCGCGTCGCAGTCGACGTGCCCGCGGTCGACGACCAACCGGCCCGCCGCCTCCAGTGGGGCACTCAGCTCGACGTGCAGCCCATCGGGGCCTTCGGCAACGGCGAAGAGATCACCGAACAGGCCGTTGCCTCCTACGTGGCCAAGTACGCCACCAAGGCGGCCGAGACCACCGGCACCGTTGACCGCCGGATCGGCAATAAGGAAGCCCTGATCCTGCTCGACGTGCCCGACCACCCCGCCCGGCTCATCGCGGCGTGCCTCGACCTGCACGCCCTGTACCCCGACCGGAAGTTACGGGACTGGGCCCACATGCTCGGCTTCCGCGGCCACTTCTCCAGCAAGTCCCGCAGCTACTCGACCACCCTCGGCGCACTCCGACAGGTCCGCGCCGACTACCGCGCCGCCCAGCAACGCGCCGCCCTCGGACTGCCCGACCCGGACGACGCAGAGGGAACGACGCTGACCCTCGCCCACTGGTCCTACGCCGGCCACGGTCACACGCCCGGAGAGTCCTGGCTCGCCGCCAATGTACGCCGGGACCTTCAGCACCAACGCGAGCAAGCCCGTGACATCCGCGCCGAACTCGAAGTCACCGACACCATGGGGGAGTGGTGACCATGGACCGACTGCTCAACGTTGACCAGGTTGCCGAACTCCTCGGCACCACCGTGCGGTTCCCGCGGCGGCTGATCGAGGAGCGTCGGATCACGTTCGTGAAGGTCGGCCGGCATGTCCGCATTCCCGAGAGCGCCGTCTCGGCGTTCGTCGATGCCAACACGGTTCAGCCGGTCATCATCCGGCCCGTGGCTCGGCTGAGGAGGGCTGCCTGATGGCCCGCAAGAGGAAGTCTCGCCGGAGCTTCGGGCGGGTGCGCAAGCTGCCCTCAGGCCGCTATCAGGCGCGCTACCCCGGCCCTGATGGTGTCCTTCGCCCGGCTGACCGGACCTTCGCCACCACGACCGACGCAGATCTCTGGCTGGCCAAGAAGCGCGTGGAGATCGAGGACGGGCGCTGGATCGATCCGGCGGAGGGTGCAACCACCGTGCGGGATTGGGCGGCTCGCTGGCTGGCTGCTGTCGCGCCCCAGCTCAAGCACAAGACGCAGGCGTCGTACCGGTCGCTGATCGAGTCGCGGATCAATCCCGCGCTTGGTGACCGCGAGCTGTCCAGTCTTCGACCGATCACTGTGGCTGAGTGGATCGCCGACATGAAGGGTGCAGGGCTCAGCGCCTCGCGGATCCGGCAGGCGTACCGGGTGCTGTCCCAGGTCATGGCCTCGGCCGTCGACAACGACCTGATCGCGCAGACTCCGTGCCGCGGTGTGCGCCTTCCTCGGATGCCGCAGACCGAGCCACACATCCTGACGCAGGTGGAGGCGTCACGGATCGTTCGGAGTGCCAGCGCACCGCATGACCTGCTGATCGCGCTGCTCGCCTTCGCCGGCCTCCGAGTCGGTGAGGCGTTCGCAATCCGTCGCGTGGACGTCGACGTAGCGGGCCGCCTCCTGGTGGTGGACGAGAACCTTGCCGAAGCGAACGGGGCCCTGGTCTTCGACACCCCGAAGTCGCATCAGAAGCGTGTGCTGACCCTGGCGCCGACGCTGGCGAAGAGGCTGGGTGCGTACCTCGACACACTGCCGGGCGGTGATGACGCGCTCCTCTTCACGAACAGCTTCGGTCGGCCGCTGCGCTACAACCAGTGGCGCAAGGCGCACTTCGACCCGGCGGTCGCGGCGGCCGGCCTCTCGGACGTCACCCCGCATGATCTGCGCGCGTCCCATGGCACCTGGGTTGCCGATCAGTACGGTGTGATGACCGCGGCTCATCGACTCGGCCACTCGAACGCGAGTGTCACGACCCGGCATTACGCTCGCCCCGTGGCCGGCCGTGACGCAGAGGTGGCTACCGCTTCTGACGCCTGGCTCGAAGGACACGAGAAGGCCGATGGGGCACGCAAGGGGCACGATGACGATGACGATGGCTCTGCCGGTGTCCCTGCGCGCGTCTGACCTGTGGCGGAGCGCACGGCGGCCTTGATCGCCGAAAGGTCTTGAAAACCGTCGTGGCAGCGATGTCACCGTGGGTTCAAATCCCACACCCACCGCCCTGGTGAAGTGGCCCCCGACCTGGTGTTCAGGTCGGGGGCCGCTTCTGTTCCGGTGGGTGTGGCCGCCGAGCGGCGGTGTCAGTGCCCGCTGTTAGCGTCCGGTTCGATCTGGCCGAGCTGGGTGGGAGGGACGTATGGGCGCGTCGGGGTGGGACTACGCGGTGCCGTATCAGGAGGATCTGGTCGGGGCGTTCGAGGGGCTGCGGCGGAAGGTCTTCGCGGAGCGGGACTACTACTGGGGGCCGGGCGGCGACTACCTGCCGGAGGAGGAGCGGCTGCCGTGGCCCGAGACCGAGGAGGAGCTGTGGGGGCACGAGCTCGTCCAGCACGACGGGACGCACTCGATCCTCGACATCTTCCGGATCATCGGGTCCGACGAGGAGCCGGACTACGGCACGGTCAAGCAGGTGACCGAGGAGGAGGCGCTGCGGGTCCTCGGCACGCGGCGGCTCACCAGGGAGCACGTGCCGCGGTTCGAGGAGTTCGACCACTGGCGCTGGTACGGGCGGTGCGCCGTGCTCCATGACGAGCAGGGGGAGCCGCGGGAGATCTACTTCTGGGGCTACTCCGGCGACTGAACCGGCGCCCACCGGCCCGTTCGCGGGGTCCTCGGGCAGTGGGCCTCGTTCGCGGGTCTTCGGTCAGCGGGCCTCGGCGAGCAGGGTGTTGAGTTCCGGGAAGGCGATGCCCTCGGAGAGCGAGTCGTAGCCACCGGTGCGGTAGAACTCCTGCGCGGTGCGGCGGGCGGCGGCGTAGGCGGCCTGCGCCACGCCCGCACCGAGACTGACGCGGGCCACGCCCAGGGCGCCGAGCTCGGGGACGGCCGGGGTGCCGGGGCCCGCCATGACGTTCAGCGGTACGGAGATGTCGCCGGCCAGCGCCTCGATGGTGGCGGCGTCGGTGACGCCGGGGACGAAGATGCCGTCCGCGCCCGCCTCGACGTAGCGGCGCGCCCGGGCCAGCGTGTCCGCGAGCCGGGTGTCCGGGTCGCCGAGCTCGAACAGGTAGGTGTCGATCCGCGCGTTGACGAACAGGTCGGTGCCGGCCCGGCCGACGGTCCGCCGGACCGCGGCCAGCCGCGCCGCGAGCTCCTCCGGGGGCCGGGTGCCGTCCTCGATGTTGATGCCGGCGGCGCCCGCCGCGAGTACGCCGGCGACGGTTTCGGCGACCTCGTCGGCGTCCTTCCCGTAGCCGCCCTCGATGTCGGCGGTGACGGGAACCGCGACGGACGCGACGATGCGGGCGATCGCGTCCAGCGCGCGGTCCCGGGTGAGGACGTCGCCGTCCGGAGCGCCCAGCGACCACGCGACGCCGGCGCTGGTGGTGGCGATCGCGGGGGCGCCCGCGGCCTCGACGACGCGGGCGCTCGCGACGTCCCAGACATTGGCCAGCAGGAGGGGCGCGGCGGGGGTGTGCAGGGAGCGGAAGAGATGGGCCTTGTTCGGCTGCGCGGTGGTCATGGACGCAGTGAAACACCGGCCCCGCACCGACTTCCGGCAGGAATCCGACATGGACGTCGACCCGGTGCCGGCCGGACCGGCGCGGCCCGACCGGCGCGGCCGGCACCGGCGAGCTGCCGGACGCTCAACGGTCCGTTCGTGGCGGGGTGGTGAGGCGGGCGGCCGAGGCCAGGGTGGCGCGGGCCTCCTCCTCGGTGAGGCCGGTGTGGAGGGCGGCGGAGACCAGGCGCTCCGCGAAGCTGTTGCCGAGGCCGTTCTCGTAGGCGCGGCAGGCGGCCCAGAAGAGACGGGTGTTGCGCTGGCCCTCGTGGGCCGCGAGGACGAAGGCGATCAGGCCTTCGCCGTGCGGAGCGCGGGTCGTCGCCGGCTTCGTGCGGGTGCGGGCCGGCGGGGCGACGAGGTGGAGCAGGGCCCGTGGACAGGGGGCCGGGTCGCGGTCGGCGGTGCCCGGGGCCAGGCGGTACGCGCCGTGGGCGGTGACCGAGCCGGGGCCGACCAGGTAGCCGCCCGAGCCGCGGATGTCGATGCCGGGGGCGAGCCGGCTCGCCGAGTTGGGGACCACGACGTCCGGCGGGCCGGTCAGCCACAGGTGGCGGCCGCCGCTCGGGGTGAGGACCGTGACCGTCGGCGGGAGCGTGAACAGGTGGCGGAGGGCGAGTTCGCGGAGTGATGCCACCGCGTCGGTGTCGCCCTTGGTGTCGAGGTCGACGCCGATGAGGTGGTGCGGCGGCCGGCCGCAGGCGATGCCGTAGCCGGTGGCCCAGGGCGCGGCCGCGAACAGGGCGCGTACCGCCGCCGGGTCGGTCGTCGCGTCGTGGACGCCGTGGCCGGGCAGCCCGCACTCGCCGCGGCAGCGGGCCGTGCCGGGGGCGTCGTCGTGGTGCGGGGAGCGCAGCGCCGGGAGCTTCGTGGGGGACAGGGGGATGACGGGGAGCCCGCGCTCTGCCGCGGACAGCGCGTGGGCGAGGGCCAGGGTGGCGGTCTGCCGGTCAGGGTTCGCCATGACTCTAGTTTCGTACGCACGTTCGAAGAAGGGAAGCGGAAAGCGGCCGGGGGGAGATTGGCTGAAAATCTGCCGGAACGCTTTCCCCCTTGCGGCGCCCGGGTGGCGCCTCGGTGCCGCTCCCCCAGGCGTGTGAGCTGCGGCTTCCGGGGTGAGCGGGACGTTTATCGACTTGTCCTCACGCTTGAGGGGGAATCGGCCGCTCCGGGGTGGTTCGCCGGGGATTCGTTGGGCAACTCTGGTCTCGCGACGTCGTGAGAAACGATCGAGGCGGTCGGCCAACTGCCTTGATTTCAGCCGTACTTCTGCCGAGTGCAGGACTGCAGAGCGCAGTTCCGCACCGCGTTCCTGGAGGAAATGAACATGGCAAGCATCCGTACCGCCCGCATCGTCGCCGCCGTCGCCGCCCTCCCCCTCGCCGCCGCGGTCTTCGGCGGGGTGGCCCAGGCCGACAACGGCGGATTCGCGGACGACGGATCGAATACGAGTGTGGCCTCGATCGTCGGCAGCGGTGTGGGCGGCGACAACTTCGGCAACTCGACGACCACCCAGCAGGTGGCCACCGGCTCCGGCGCCTCCAACCAGAACAACACCGCCAGCGTGAACGGCTCGGCCTTCACCGCGATCGACCAGGACAACACGTCCGTCACCTTCTACCCGCTGTGGTGGTAGACCGTAGCGACGCCTACGGGTCCGGTCCGACGGGGGGCGTGACGGCGGGGTGAACGACGGCTCGCGCGACGGTACTTCGGTGCCGGCGTGCGGGCCGTTCCGCGTTCCCGCGGGCTCCGCCCTCCGTGTTCCCGGGGGCTCCGCCGCCGCCGGAACCTTGACAGCCGACTGCGATCTGACGGACAGTCAGAAACGCTGATCGTCCGAGCGGACACCGGGAGGCCCCCGCCGTGCACCTCGCCCCGACCGAGCGCCAGCTCCGGCTGCGCGCCGAGCTCCGCGCGTACTTCCGCGACGTGATGCCCGACGGGCCCCCGCCCCCCGGCGACACCGCCGCCCAGCGCCGACTGCTGCGCCGCATCGGCGGCGACGGCATGCTGGGCCTCGGCTGGCCGGAGGAGTACGGCGGCCAGGGCCGCGGCCCCGACGAGCAGTTCGTGTTCTTCGACGAGGCGTACCGGGCCGGCGCGCCCGTCTCGATGGTCACCCTCAACACCGTCGGCCCGACCCTGATGAAGTACGGCACCGACGAGCAGAAGGCGTCCTTCCTCCCCGGCATCCTGCGCGGCGAGATCGTCTTCGCCATCGGCTACAGCGAGCCCGAGGCCGGCACCGACCTCGCCTCCCTCCGCACGAAGGCCGTCCGGGACGATGGGGGCACCTCCCGCTCTGGGGACCCCTCCCGGCCGGAGGCTGGGGGAGAAGCCGAGAGTGGGGGAGAGTGGCTGATCGACGGGCAGAAGATCTTCACCTCCAACGCCCAGAACGCCGACTGGATCTGGCTCGCCTGCCGCACCGACCCGGACGCTCCCCCGCACCGCGGCATCTCCATCGTCCTCGTCCCCACCGACGCGCCGGGCTTCTCCTGGACCCCGATCGACACCGTCGGCGGTCTGACGACCACCGCGACGTACTACGACTCGATCCGCGTCCCGGCCGGCAACCTGGTCGGCGCGGAGAACGCCGGCTGGGGCCTGATCACCAACCAGCTCAACCACGAACGCGTCGCCCTCGCCGCCATCGGCATGCAGGCCGAGGACTTCTTCGACGCCGCGCTCGCCGCCGCCCGCACCCCCGACCCGGTCACCGGCCGCCGCCGGATCGACCAGCCGTGGGTACGGGCGCGGGCTGCCGAGGCGTACGCCCGGCTCGCCGCGACCCGGCTGCTCAACTGGCGGCTGGTCGGTGACGTGGGGGCCGGCCGGCTGCTGCCCGGTGACGCGAGCGGGGTGAAGTTCGCGGGCACCGAGTCCGCGGTCGAGGTGTACCGGATCTGCCAGGAGATCGCCGGGGACGCGGGCCTGGTCCGCGCCGGATCGCCCGGGGCGTTCGGGGACGGCGAGCTGGAGCGGATGAACCGCGCCGCGCAGATCAACACCTTCGGCGGCGGGGTGAGCGAGGTCCAGCGGGAGATCGTCGCGACCATGCGGCTCGGGATGCGGACGAGGGGACGACGATGACCGACACCGACCCTCTGTACGAGCGGCTCAAGGGCTTCGAGGGCCTGCCCAACACCACCGCCGGGCGCGGCAAGGACCCCGTCAACGAGCCGATGATCCGGCACTGGTGCGAGGCCATGGGCGACGCCCACCCCGCGTACACCGGGCCGGACGCTGTCGCCCCGCCGACCATGCTGCAGGCCTGGACGATGGGCGGCCTGTCCGGGCACGCCGGCCTCTCCTCCGCGTACGAGGAGCTGTCCGCGCTGCTCGACGAGGCGGGCTGCACCTCCATCGTCGCGACCGACTGCGAGCAGGAGTACCTGCGACCGCTCCGTCCCGGTGACGTGATCACCTTCGACTCGGTGATCGAGTCCGTCTCGCCGCGCAAGACGACCAAGCTCGGCACCGGGTACTTCGTCACGACCCGGATGGACGTCCGGGCGAACGGCGAACTCGCCGGCACGCACCGGTTCCGGGTCCTCAAGTACGCCCCCGCCGCACGGACCCCGAGGCCCACCGGAAAGGACGAGCCCCGGCGCCCCCGGCCCGTGATCAACCGGGACAACGCCGGGTTCTGGGAGGGCGTCGCCGAGCACCGGCTGCTCATTCAGCGCTGCACCGGCTGCGAAACCCTCCGGTTCCCCTGGCTGCCTGGCTGCAACGCGTGCGGCGGGCAGGACTGGGACACCGTCGAGGCGAGCGGCGAGGGCACCGTCTACTCGTACGTCGTGATGCACCACCCGCCCTTCCCCGCCTTCGACCCCCCGTACGCGGTCGGGCTGATCGAGCTGGCGGAGGGCGTGCGGATGATCAGCAACGTCGTCGGTGTGCCGTACGACAAGGTGCGGATCGGGATGCCGGTACGCCTCGCGTTCCAGCGGTTCGACGAGGAGTTGGAACTGCCCGTGTTCCGGGCGCTCGACGGAGCCTCCGAAGGGGAGGGCTGACGATGGACTTCACGCCCACGGAGGAGCAGGCCGCGGCCCAGGAACTGGCGGCCCGGATCTTCGGCGACCTGGCCACGCCCGACCGCCTCGCGGCGGCCGGCACCGGGACCGACGCCGAACTGTGGAAGGCGCTGTGCGCGGCCGGGCTGCCGGCCGCCGTCGAGGAGATCGGGCTGCTCGGCCTCGTCCTCCTTCTGGAGGAGCAGGGCCGCACGACCGCGCAGACGCCGTTCGCGGCGAGCTGCGTGTACGGGATCCTGGCCGTCGCCCGGCACGGCACCGACGAGCAGCGCGCCCGGCTGCTGCCCGCGCTGCGGGACGGCTCGGCCGTCGTGGCCGGAGCCTTCCCGGCTTCCGGCGACCCGGGCGAGCGCGGCGGCATCGGCGCGGACGGGCGGCTGACCGGCGAGGTGCCGTGGGTGCCGTGGCTGCGGGACGCCACCCATGTCCTCGTCCCCGACGAGGAGCGGGCGCTCTGGCTCATCCGGACGGCGGACGCGGTCGTCGAACCCGTCGAGCTCACCGCCCCCTGGTCCGCGGGCCGGCTCCTGCTCGACAGCGCGCCCGGCGAGCGGCTCGGCACCGGACCGGAGGCGTACGACGACGTGCTCGCCGCCGCGCGCACCGCCTTCGCCGGCCTCCAGGCGGGCGTCTGCGCGGGCTCGCTGGCCCGCGCCGTCGACCACGCCAACACCCGCGAGCAGTTCGGGCGGCCGCTCGCCACCCGGCAGGGCGTCCAGCTCCGCGCCGCCGACGCGCACATGGACACCGAGGCGATCCGCGTCACCGCGTACGAGGCGGCCTGGCGCCACGATGCGGGCCTGCCGTGCGCCGGCCAGGCGCTGACCGCCGCGTGGTGGGCCGCCGAGGCGGGCAAGCGGGTCGTGCACGCCGGGCAGCACCTGCACGGCGGCACGGGCGCGGACCTCGACCACCCCGTGCACCGGCACTTCCTGTGGGGCCGGCAGCTCGACGCGTACCTGGGCCGCGGCGCCGAACTCCTCCAGGAACTGGGCGACCTGCTGGCGGACGACGTACACCTCGCGAACGGAGAGCCGTCATGAAGGCCCAGGCCGTGCAGCCCGGCGACGAGCTGCCACCCCTCGTCGTCCCGATCACCCGCACCCTGATCGTCGCCGGGGCGGTCGCCTCCCGCGACTACCAGGACGTGCACCACGACGCCGAACTGGCCCGCGAGAAGGGCTCCCCGGACATCTTCATGAACATCCTGACCACCAACGGGCTCGTCGGCCGCTACGTCACCGACTGCTTCGGCCCCCGGGCCGTGCTCCGCAAGGTGGCGATCCGGCTCGGCGCGCCCAACTACCCGGGGGACACCATGACCTTGACCGGCACGGTCACGGAGGTCGACGGCGACACCGCGGCGGTGCGGGTCGTCGGCGCCAACCGGCTCGGGCACCACGTCACCGGCACGATCACCGTGGAGGTGCCGCGATGAGCGGGCGCGGCCGGGGCTCGCTCGGCGGCCGGGCGGCCGTCGTCGGCATCGGGGCCACCGAGTTCTCCAAGGACTCCGGGCGCAGCGAGCTCAAGCTGGCCGTGGAGGCCGTGCAGGCGGCGCTGGACGACGCCGGGCTCGCCCCCGCCGACGTCGACGGCATGGTCACCTTCACGATGGACACCAGCCCCGAGATCACCGTCGCGCAGGCGGCCGGCATCGGCGAGCTGTCCTTCTTCTCCCGCGTCCACTACGGCGGCGGGGCGGCCTGCGCCACCGTCCACCAGGCGGCCCTCGCCGTGGCGACCGGGGTGGCCGAGGTGGTCGTCTGCTACCGGGCGTTCAACGAGCGCTCGGGCCGCCGCTTCGGCTCCGGGGTGCAGCGGCGCGAGCCGTCCGCGGAGGGCGCGGCGCTCGGCTGGCAGCTGCCGTTCGGTCTGCTCACGCCCGCGTCCTGGGTCGCGATGATCGCCCAGCGCTACCTCCACACGTACGGGCTGACACCGGACGCCTTCGGTCATGTCGCCGTCACCGACCGGCGGCACGCCGCGAACAACCCCGCCGCGTACTTCCACGGCAAGCCGATCACCCTCGCCGACCACGCGGCCTCCCGCTGGATCGCCGAGCCGCTGCGGCTGCTCGACTGCTGCCAGGAGACGGACGGCGGCCAGGCGATCGTCGTCACCTCCGTGGAGCGGGCCCGGGACCTGGCGAAGCCGCCCGCCGTGATCGTCGCGGCGGCGCAGGGCGCCGGGCGCAACCAGGAGGCGATGACCAGCTTCTACCGGGACGAGCTGACCGGGCTGCCGGAGATGGGCGTCGTGGCCCGCCGGCTGTGGCGCGACTCCGGGCTCGCCGCCGGCGACATCGACGTGGGCATCATCTACGACCACTTCACCCCGTTCGTGCTGATGCAGCTGGAGGAGTTCGGCTTCTGCGGGCCCGGCGAGGCGGCGGACTTCGTGGCGGCGGACGCGCTGCCGCTGAACACGCACGGCGGCCAGCTGGGGGAGGCGTACCTGCACGGCATGAACGGGATCGCGGAGGCGGTGCGGCAGCTGCGCGGCACGTCCGTGAACCAGGTCACGGGGGCGGCGCGCGCGCTCGTGACGGCGGGCACGGGCGTCCCCACCTCCGGCCTCGTCCTGGGGGCGGACGGGACGTGAGCGGGGCCGGGGCGCCCGGTCCTGTACGCCTCCGGGACCCGACGGCGCCCCCGGCGACCCCGACGACCCTGATCCGGCCCTCCACCTTCAGGAGGTCCGGCTGTCCCCACCCCTACAACCTGAGGCGGACCCGGGTTCGGGACCTGGGGCCGATCCCCGGTCCCACGCCCGCTCCTAGCGTGGAGACATGACTCCGCCACCCGGTCCCGTCTGTGCCGGCGCCTCCAGCCCCGCCGGCGGATACCCCTCGTTCTCGTCGTACGTACGGGCCCGGGGGCCCGTGCTGCTGCGCACCGCGCGCTCGCTCACCGCGAACCCCAGCGACGCCGAGGACCTGCTGCAGACCGCGCTCGCGAAGACCTTCGTCGCCTGGGAGCGGATCGAGGACCACCGCGCCCTGGACGGCTACGTCCGCCGCGCTCTGCTGAACACGCGCACCTCCCAGTGGCGCAAGCGGAAGGTCGACGAGTTCGCCTGCGACGACCTGCCGGAGCCGCTCGGCCTGCCCGAGCCGGACCCGGCCGAGCGGCAGGTGCTGCACGACGCGATGTGGCGCGCCGTGATGAAGCTCCCCGACCGCCAGCGGGCCATGGTCGTCCTCAGGTACTACGAGGATCTCAGCGAGGCCCAGACCGCCGAAGTGCTCGGTGTCTCCGTCGGCACGGTGAAGAGCGCCGTCTCCCGCGCACTGGGCAAGCTCCGCGAGGACCCGGAACTGTCGCCCGTCCGTTGAGCGTCTGCCCAGCCGTAGGTTGGGCGTCTGCACAGGATTGGGCTGTGCCAGCGATCACTGGCAATTTCGGTACTTCCGGGTAGTGACATACCGCATGGTACGCGCGCAGAATCTGCACACCTTGACTGCCACGTAGCGCCCACCGGGAGGACGCCGTGCTGAGCTCCATGCAGGACGTACCACTGACCGTGACCCGCATCCTCCAGCACGGGATGACGATCCACGGGAAGTCGACCATCACCACCTGGACGGGGGAGCCCGAGCCGCAGCGGCGCACATTCGCCGAGGCGGGCGCCCGTGCGACGCAACTGGCCAACGCCCTGCGCGACGAACTCGGTGTCCGGGAGGACGACCGGGTCGCGACCCTCATGTGGAACAACGCCGAGCACGTCGAGGCGTACTTCGCGATCCCGTCCATGGGCGCGATCCTGCACACCCTGAACCTCCGCCTCCCCGTCGAGCAGCTGATCTGGATCGTCAACCACGCCAACGACCGCGTGGTGATCGCCAACGGCTCGCTGCTGCCGCTCCTGGCGCCCCTCCTGCCGCACCTGCCGACCGTCGAGCACGTCGTCGTGGCCGGCCCCGGCGACCGCTCCGTCCTCGACGGCGCCGCCGCCCGCGTGCACGAGTACGAGGAGCTGATCGCCGGCCGCCCGACCACGTACGACTGGCCCGAGCTCGACGAGCGCCGGGCCGCGGCCATGTGCTACACCTCCGGCACCACCGGCGACCCCAAGGGCGTCGTCTACTCGCACCGCTCGATCTACCTGCACTCGATGCAGGTCAACATGACCGAGTCGATGGGCCTGACGGACAAGGACACGACCCTCGTCGTCGTCCCGCAGTTCCACGTCAACGCCTGGGGCCTGCCGCACGCCACCTTCATGACCGGCATCAACATGCTGATGCCGGACCGCTTCCTGCAGCCCGCGCCGCTCGCCGAGATGATCGAGCGCGAGAAGCCGAGCCACGCCGCCGCGGTGCCCACGATCTGGCAGGGCCTGCTCGCCGAGGTCACCGCCAACCCGCGCGACATCTCCTGCATGGCCAACGTGACCATCGGCGGCTCGGCCTGCCCGCCGTCCCTGATGGAGGCGTACGACCGGCTCGGCGTGAAGCTCTGTCACGCCTGGGGCATGACCGAGACCTCGCCGCTCGGCACGATGGCCCACCCGCCGGCGGGTCTGACCCCCGAGGAGGAGTGGCCGTACCGCATCACCCAGGGCCGCTTCCCGGCCGGCGTCGAGGCCCGGCTGATCGGCCCGGCCGGCGAAGTGCTGCCGTGGGACGGCGAGTCGGCGGGCGAGCTGGAGGTGCGCGGCAACTGGATCGCCGCCTCGTACTACGGCGGCTCGGACGGCGAACCGCTCGTGCCCGAGGACAAGTTCAGCGCGGACGGCTGGCTCAAGACCGGCGACGTCGGCGTGATCAGGCCGGACGGCTACCTCACGCTCACCGACCGCGCGAAGGACGTCATCAAGTCCGGCGGCGAGTGGATCTCCAGCGTCGAACTGGAGAACGCGCTGATGGCCCACCCGGACGTCGCCGAGGCCGCGGTCGTCGCCGTGCCGGACGAGAAGTGGGGCGAGCGCCCGCTGGCCACCGTCGTCCTCAAGGACGGCGCGACGGCCGACTACGAGATGCTGAGGTCCTTCCTCGGCGAGTCGATCGCCAAGTGGCAGCTGCCGGAGCGGTGGACGATCGTTCCGGCGGTGCCGAAGACCAGCGTCGGGAAGTTCGACAAGAAGGTCATCCGCAGGCAGTACGCGGAGGGCGAGCTGGACGTGACGCAGCTCGGCTGACGCGCGAGGCCTGACGGAACGGGGCGGGGGAGCAACTCCCCCGCCCCGTTCCGTCAGTTGGTGCCGATCTTCGCGAGCAGGTCGACGATGCGGGCCTGGACCTCGTCGCTTGTGGACCGCTCCGCCAGGAAGAGGACGGTCTCGCCCGAGGACAGCTTCGGCAGCTCCTCCTCGTCGAGCCCGGCGGACGTGTAGACGACCAGCGGTGTGCGGTTCAACTGGCCGTTCGCGCGCAGCCAGTCGATGATCCCGGCCCGGCGGCGGCGCACCTGCATCAGGTCCATCACCACCAGGTTCGGCCGGGTCTGCGTCGCCAGTGCCACCGCGTCGGTGTCCGCCGCGGCCCGCGCCACCTGCATGCCGCGCCGTTCGAGCGTCGCGGTCAGCGCGTGCGCGATGTCGTCGTGCTCCTCGATCAGCAGCACGCGGGACGGGTGTTGCTCGCTGTCGCGCGGTGCCAGCGCCTTGAGCAGGACGGCCGGGTCAGCGCCGTACGCGGCCTCCCGCGTCGCCTGCCCGAGGCCGGCCGCGAGCAGCACCGGGACCTCGGCGGCCACCGCCGCCTGGCGCAGCGACTGCAGTGCGGTACGGGTGATGGGTCCGGTCAGCGGGTCGACGAAGAGCGCGGCAGGGAAGGCGGCGATCTGCGCGTCGACCTCCTCGCGGGAGTGGACGATCACCGGCCGGTAGCCCCGGTCGCTGAGCGCCTGCTGCGTGGACACGTCCGGCGCCGGCCAGACGAGCAGCCGGCGCGGGTTGTCCAGCGGCTCCGGGGGCAGCTCGTCGTCCACCGGCCGCGGGGCCGGCCGGTTGGCCACCTCGACCGCACCGCCGGGGCCGTCGAGCGGCTCGGGGCCTTCGTCGGCGTCCTCGTCGGGCGCCCCTATGGCGTACGCGCGGCCCTCGGCGGGCGGCGTCAGCTTGGACGGCGCGGAGGGGACGGGCGGGACCGGCTGCGGGTCGGGCTCGGTGACCGGCTGCGGGTGCGGGTGCGGCTTCGCGGCGGCGGGCGCCTCGGCGGCCGGCAGGGGCAGCGGCAGCGGGCGGTCGTCCTCCGGCGGGGTCGCCAGCTTGCGGCGGCGGCCGGAGCCGGAGCCGTTCTGCTGGGCGGCGATCTGCTGGGCGAACGGCACGCCCTGGCCCAGGGTGCGCACGCTGAACGCCCGCCCCTGCGTGGTCTCGCCCGTCGGAGCGGCCGGAGCGGCCGGGGTCTCGGCGGGCAGCGGCTGCGCGACGCGCGCGGCCGGGGGCATGGGAAGGGCCGGCGGCAGCGGTACGGAACCCGTGCCGGTGCCGCTTCCCGTCGTGGTCTTCTCCTCGGCCTCGTGCCCGGCCCCGTCCTCGGCCTCGGGTGCCGCCTCCTGCGCGGCGCGGCGGCGGCCGCTAGGCGTGGCGGCGGGCGGCAGCGGGTGCGGCTGCGGCGGGGTGTGGTCCTCGTCCGGCTCGGCCCGTACGGCGTCGTGGCGTCCCTCGTCCTCGTGCTGCCGGTCGGCGGCGGCCGGCGGCAGCGCGAACGGCGTCCGCGGCGCCTCGGCCGCGGCCCTCTCCTGGGCCCCGGCCAGCGCGCGCCGCCGACGCCCGGTGGGGGCGTCGGGGGCGACGGCGTCACCGGGCACGGCCGGAGCCGGAACCGGGGGAGTGCTCGGCGCGGCGGGGAGGGCGTTGGCACTCCGGGGATCGGCCGGTACGGGCTGCGGGGTCTGCGGACCCGGGGCCGGGACGGGGGCCGGGTTCGGGACCGGGGCCGAGGGCAGCGCGGGCAGCGCCTCCGGGGCGGCACGACGGGCGCGGCGGCCCGATCGGCCCGCGCCGACGGCCGCGGCGTCCGCCGGAACGCCCTGCGGGGGAACGGTGTCGCCGAGCGCGGGGCGGCTCTGCGCGCCCTCGGCTGCGGTCACCACGGCGCCCTCGGCGGGCCGTCCGCGGCGCCGGCCGGTGGGCTCGACGGCGCCCGCGTTCTGCGCCGGGATCAGCTCGGCGGGCGCGGGAGAAGGAGCCGGTGCGGGAGCCGGTGCGGGTACGGGTGAAGGCGCCAGAGCGGGAGAAGGCACCGGTACGGGCGTGGGCGCGGCCGCCTCCTCCGTACCGCGGGCACGACGCCGCCCGCTCGGCTCCACGGCACCGCCACCGCCGCCGGCATCGCCCGCCTCCGGGACCATCGGGCTCGCCAGGAACGCGTCCGTGGACGCCCGCCGCGCGCGCCGCCGGCCACCGCCGGTCGTGGTCTCCCCGTTCTGCTGCGCGGGCAGCGAGGCGCCCTGCGCCCCCGCGGCCTCCGCCGCGCTGTCGGCCTCCGGCGCGGCCGGCGGCGCGATGGCGCCCCGCCCGGCGCCCAGCGGGACCTCCAGGACGTACGCGCTGCCGCTCATCCCGGGCACCTCGTGCGTCTGCAGCACACCGCCGTGCGCCGCCACGATGCCGCGTACGACGGGCTGGTGGACCGTGTCGCCGCCGGAGGACGGCCCGCGCACCTCGATCCGTACGACGTCGCCGCGCTGGGCCGCCGCCACCACGATCGTGGAGTCGACGTAGCCGCCGCCCGCCGTCGGGGCGACCTTGGGCTTGCCGGTCGCGTCGACCCCGGCCACGTCCGCGACGAGGTGGGCGAGCGCGGTCACCAGCCGGGGCGCGTCCACCTCGGCCTCGATCGGCGGCGCGTGCACGGCGAACTGCGCGCGCCCGGGCCCGATGAGCTCGACCGCGCCGTCGACGCCGGCCGTGACGACGCCGTCGAGCGGCACGACCGTCTTCGTGAGCTTCTCCGTGCCGCCGTCGAGGCGCTGGAAGCCGAGCACGTTGTCGACGAGCGTCGTCATCCGCCCGTATCCGGCGGCGAGATGGTGCAGCAGCTGGTTGGCCTCGGGCCACAGCTGTCCGGCGTCGTCCGCGGCCAGGCCGGACAGCTCGGCGCGCAGCTCCTCCAGCGGCCCCCGCAGCGAGTCGTCGAGGAGGGCCGTCAGCTGCTCGTGCCGGGCGGCCAGCTCCGTGTACCGCTTCTCCTGCTCCGCCAGCCGTTCCCGCAGCTCGGAGAGCTCGGCCGCGGCGCGCTCCTCGTGAGCGGCGAGCTCGGCCGCGGCGCGCTCTTCGCGAGCGGCGAGTTCGGCCGCGTGGCCCTCCTCCAGCTGCTCGTACGGCCGCCGGTCGGTGAAGGTCATGACCGCGCCGACGAGCTGGTCGCCGTCCCGGACCGGGGCGGTGGTGAGGTCGACGGGGACGCGCGAGCCGTCCTTCGCCCACAGCACCTGGCCGCGGACCCGGTGCTTGCGGCCCGACTTGAGGGTGTCGGCGAGCGGGGACTCGTCGTACGGGAACGGTTCGCCCTCGGGGCGCGAGTGCAGGATCAGCGGGTGCAGTTGCTTGCCGCCGAGGTCGCCGGCGCGGAAGCCGAGGATCTGGGCGGCGGCCGGGTTGACGAGGACGACCCGGCCGTCGGTGTCGGTGCCGACGACGCCCTCGGACGCGGCCCGCAGGATCATCTCGGTCTGCCGCTGCGACCGGGCCAGTTCGGCCTCGGTGTCCATGGTGCCGGTGAGGTCGCGGACGACCAGCATCAGCAGCTCGTCGCCGGTGTAGGAGCTGTACGAGTCGTAGGCCTCGCGGCCGTCCTCGAGGTTCGCGCTGGTCACCTCGACCGGGAACTCGCTGCCGTCGGTGCGGCGCGCGATCATCCGGGCGGGCTTCGTGAGGCCCCGGTCGTCGGCGGCCTCCGGGCGCCGCATGGAGCCGGGGATGAGCCGCGAGTCGAATTCGGGCAGCAGGTCGAGCAGCCCGCGGCCGACGAGGGCGGTGCCGGGCGTCTCGAAGAGGCCGAGCGCGATGGTGTTGGCGTTGACGACCGTGCCGTTGCAGTTGACGAGCACGAGGCCGTCCGGGAGGGCGTCGAGTATGGCTGCGAGGCGAGCAGCGCCTCGGGATGGCCTGCTGCTCACGACGACGGTTCCTCCCTGACCCACTGCCTTGCCCTGGCGACGGCCGGCCGCCCCATCTTGCCCTCCGGGGCCCGGCCTGTCACTGGAGGAGTCTAAGGGCAGGGGCGTCGGGCGTGACGGCGGATGCGGGGGAGCACTTCGCAAGGTTGTGTGCTGTCGGCGTACGTCATCGGCACATGATCGGCACGCTGACCTGTGGTCTCCGGCGGGTCTCGGGGATTCGGCGGCGGTCAGCGGCGGACGAGGGGCAGAACCGGCTCCAGGTTCTCCCAGCGGTCGATCTCGCAGCCGTCGGCGCGGCTGAAGCGGGCGTCGACGCTGCGGCCCTGCCAGGTGCCGGTGATGTGGGCGACGGCCGCGCCGCCGTACTGCTGGGTGCACATCCGGTCCTCGGCGGGCGGCGCGAAGGGGTCCTCGCCCCGGGCGGCGAGCTGCCCGAGCCGGGTGCAGGCGCCGTCGGCGGCCGGGTGGTTCCCGGACGCCCCGTTCGCCCCGCACTCCAGCTCGAAGGTCCCGTTGGCGGCCGGGTCGACGCTCTTGCTGACGGTGACGGTCAGCCGATCGGGGGACGAGAGCAGCGGCAGCGGCGGCAGCCCGCCGACGGGCAGGGCGAGCGCCCCGGCGGCGGGCGCGGCGGCGGACACGAGGGCGGCGGTGGCCGTGGTGAGGACGAGACGGCGCAGCATGCGAACTCCCGGAAGGTACGGCGGTCGGGCGGGAGCCGCGGGCGAACGCCCCGGCTCCGACTGCTCTAACGCTCCGCACGCCCGTTCGTTGCGCAAGCCGAGAGCTTTGCCCTGCGGCCGGGCGGCCTAGTACGGTGGGAGGCGATTGGTGACACCCGGCTCGGCTGTGTCATCATCTGCACGCACCACTCGCGCCCGCGCGACGGTGTGAAGGAGGCGTCGCCTAGTCCGGTCTATGGCGCCGCACTGCTAATGCGGTTTGGGCCTTAAAGCCCATCGAGGGTTCAAATCCCTCCGCCTCCGCTCCCAGAACGAAGCCCCGGCCCCACGGCCGGGGCTTCGTCCGTTCCCGGCGAGACTCGACGTTTTCGCAGGTCACAACGGGTGGGACCAATGGATTTCACATGGCGGCGGCAGTCATGTAATGTTCTTCCTGTCGCCGCGAGCGGGCCGAAAGGCCGGGGAGCGAAGACAACAACAGAACAAGCACTCGTAGCTTAACGGATAGAGCATCTGACTACGGATCAGAAGGTTGCAGGTTCGAATCCTGCCGAGTGCACACAGATCAAGAGGCCCCGGACGAGAGTCCGGGGCCTCTTGCGTTCGTTGGAGCGGTGAGCGGGCGGAGGGATTTCGGATGTGGCGGTGTGCCGGGGTGCGGTGGGGGGACGGGGTGCCTCGGCTCGAGTGGGTGGGGGGTCGGGTTTCGGAGCTTCGGTACGGGCAGGTCGTCGGGTTTCGGGCCGTGGGGGCGCGGGTCTGTGTGGGGGCTCGGGGGAACGCCTGCCCGACCTCCGCTTCGGTGCCGGGGCGGAGTACCGGTGGGCGGTGTGCGGAGTGTGCGCGGCTGGAGCGGGCGCATTCCGTCGCCGCCGACACGATCGCCGATGATCCGCGGACGTACCGGGTGTATCTGGCCTGGTTCGGGGGCGGGATGACGAAGGTGGGGATCACCGCCGAGGCCCGCGGGGCCGCGCGGTTGCTGGAGCAGGGGGCCGTCGCCTTCTGCTGGCTCGGGCGGGGGCCGCTGATGGCCGCGCGGCGGACCGAGGAGGTGCTGCGGCACGCGCTCGCCGTTCCCGATCGGATCCCTTACGCGCGCAAGCGCGCCGTGCGGCACGCGTTGCCCGGTGCCGAGGCGCGGGCGCGGGAGGTCGAGGAGCTGTACCGGCGGGTCGTCGCCGTGCCCCGGTGGGACGAGACCCTCGAACCCGTGGAGTTCGTCGCGTACGACCACGGCGAGGCGTTCCGGCTCGACGGGCTCCCCGCGCTCGACGGGACCGTCACCGAGCTCGTCGACGGCGGCACCGTCGCCGGGCGGCTGCTCGCCGCCGCCGGGCCCGATCTGCATCTGCTCGCCGGCGACGGGCGGTGTCTCGTGCTCGACACCCGGCTCCTCAGCGGGTGGGAGCTCGTGGCCGCTCCCGCCGACTCCCTCGTGACCGTTCCCCTCACCGCCGCCGCGCAGGACGGGCTGTTCTGAGTGTCCGACGGGGGTCCGGGTAAAGGCTTGGATCCCTTTCGCCCGGCCTTCTGGACAGCGGCTTCGTCCCCGGCGGAAGGTGATCCACATGACCCAGACAATCGTTGCGGGGCTCGAACCGCCCTACTACACCGCCGTGTTCACCTCCGTCCGGCCCGATCACCCCGAGGGGTACGGGGAGACCCTCGACCGGATGAAGGAGCTCGTCCAGGACGTGCCCGGGTTCCTCGGGTACGAGTCCGCCCGTACCCCCGGCGGCGTGGGGATCACCGTCGCGTACTTCCGCGACCTGGAGGCGCTGAACGCCTGGCGGGACCACGCCGAGCACCGGGCCGCCAAGAAGCACGGCCGGGAGCACTGGTACGAGCGGTACTGCGTCCACATCGGGCGCGTCGAGCAGAGTTACGGGTTCGAGCGGGACGACCGTGACGACTGAGCCTCGGGACTTCGCCCGCGCCCTCGGGCTCCCCGGGCTGATCGACGTCCACACGCACTTCATGCCGCAGAACGTCCTCGACAAGGTGTGGGCCTACTTCGACGCCGTCGGGCCGCTCACCGGCGTCGAGTGGCCCATCGAGTACCGCGAGGAGGAGGAGCGGCGGGTCGAGATCCTGCGCGGGTTCGGGGTCCTGGCCTTCACCGCGATGCTCTACCCGCACAAGCCCGGCATGGCCCGCTGGCTCAACGACTGGGCCGCCGACTTCGCGGCCCGGACCCCGGACTGCCTGCACACCGCAACGCTCTACCCGGAGGACGGGGCGGGCGGGGAGGTGCGCAGGGCGGTCGAGGCCGGCGCGCGGGTCTTCAAGGTGCATCTGCAGGTCGGCGACTTCGATCCGAACGAGGCGTCGCTCGACGACGTCTGGGGGGTGCTCGCCGAGTCCGCCGTTCCCGTCGTGATCCACTGCGGCTCCGGGCCCGCCCCCGGCCGCTTCACCGGGCCGGGCCCCGTCGGGCGGCTGCTCGCCCGGTACCCCCGGCTGCGGCTGATCGTCGCGCACATGGGGATGCCCGAGTACGCCGACTTCCTCGGCCTCGCGGAACGGTACGAGGGCGTCCACCTCGACACCACCATGGCGTTCACCGATTTCAGTGAACGTCTTGCGCCCTTCCCGACCGCGGAGCGCAAGCGGCTGCTCGACCTCGGGGACCGGATCCTGCTCGGTTCCGACTTTCCCAGCATCCCGTATCCGTACGGGCACCAGCTGGACGCCCTGGCCCGCCTCGACCTGGGGGACGACTGGCTGCGCGGCGTCTGCCACGGCAACGCGGCCCGGTTGTTCGGGCTTCCGCTTCCGCCGCTCTCCCCGGTTTCTCAGGGAATTCACAGATAGCGCCAAGGGCGCTCTCAGCAGTCCGGCCGAGCGTGGTGCCATGACCACCACGACGCCCCGGGGGCGATCCGACATGCTCAGACCGGACGGTACCGCCGTACGCGTGCTCGTCGTCGACGACGAGGCGTCGCTCACCGAACTGCTCTCCATGGCCCTGCGGTACGAGGGCTGGGAGGTGCACAGCGTCGGCGACGGCGCCTCCGCGCTCCGCACGGCCCGCGAGTTCCGGCCGGACGTGGTGCTGCTCGACGTGATGCTGCCGGACATGGACGGGCTCGCGGTGCTCGGCCTGCTGCGCCGCGAACTGCCCGACGTGCCGGTGCTGTTCCTCACCGCCAAGGACGCGGTCGAGGACCGGATCGCCGGGCTGACGGCCGGCGGCGACGACTACGTCACCAAGCCGTTCAGCCTGGAGGAGGTGGTGGCCCGGCTGCGCGGCCTGATCCGCCGCTCCGGCGCGGCGGCGGCGCGCGGCGAGTCGGTGCTCAGCGTCGGGGACCTCACGCTGGACGAGGACAGCCACGACGTGACGCGCGGCGGCGAGCCGATCCATCTGACGGCGACCGAGTTCGAGCTGCTGCGGTACCTGATGCGGAACCCGCGCCGGGTGCTCAGCAAGGCGCAGATCCTCGACCGGGTCTGGTCGTACGACTTCGGCGGCCAGGCCAATGTCGTCGAGCTGTACATCTCGTACCTGCGGCGGAAGATCGACGCCGGCCGGACCCCCATGATCCACACCCGGCGCGGGGCCGGGTACCTGATCAAGCCGGGGGAGTAGACGGTGCGGCGCGCCCTCGTGGCCGACGCCGGGGCGCGGCTGCGGGCGTGGCGGGCCCGGCCCTGGTCGCTCAGGACCCGGCTCGTCGTCTCCGCCGTCGTGCTGATCGCCGTCGTCGCCGCCGTCATCGGGACGGTCACGACGATCGCGTTCCGCTCGTACCTGTACGAGCAGGCCGACGGCCAGCTGCAGAACGTGGCGGACCGGGCCGCCGGACCGCCGCCCGAGGTGATGGCCCCCTCGCGCGGGCCGAGCCTCGGCGGGCCCGACAGCCTGCGCATCCTCAGCGGCCCCGGCTCCCCGCTCGGCACGCTCGGCGCGGTGCTCGTGGACGGCGAACTCGGCGAGGCCGCGTTCTCCACGGAGATAGCGGACGACGAGACCGGGCTACGGACCAAGATCCGCGCCCTGGACGAGGCGCAGCGCGCCGCCCTCGCCGACGTGCCGCGCGACGGCTGGCCGCACACCGCCGAGCTGCCCGGGCTCGGCGACTACCGGATCCAGTACGCCCTCGGGGCGCACGGCGAGTTCCTGGTGGGCACCCCGCTCACCGAGGTCGAGGACGCGCTGTCCACGCTGATCGTGGTCGAGGTGAGCGTGACCGGCGCGGGCCTGGTCGCCGCCTCCCTCGCCGGGACGCTGCTCGTCCGGATCGCGCTGCGGCCGTTGCGGCGGGTCGCGGCGACCGCCACGCAGGTCGCCGGGCTTCCGCTGCACAGCGGCGAACCCGCCCTGCACCACCGGGTGCCGGAGGCCGATCCGCGGACCGAGGTCGGGCAGGTCGGCGCGGCCATCAACCGGATGCTCGACCACGTGCACTCCGCGCTGCACGCCCGGCAGCAGAGCGAGACCCGGGTCCGGCAGTTCGTCGCCGACGCGAGCCACGAGCTGCGCACTCCGCTGGCCTCGATCCGCGGGTACGCGGAGCTGACCCGGCGCGGCCGGGAGGAGTGCGGGCCCGACACCCGGCACGCGCTGGGCCGGATCGAGTCCGAGGCGGTCCGGATGACCGGCCTGGTGGAGGACCTGCTGCTGCTCGCCCGGCTGGACGCGGGCCGCCCGCTCGCGTACCGGGACGCCGATCTGTCCCCGCTGGTCGTGGACGCGGTGAGCGACGCGCGGGCGGCCGGGCAGGAGCACGGCTGGCGGCTCGAACTGCCTGACGAGCCGGTGACCGTACGGGCGGACTCGGCGCGGCTGCACCAGGTCCTGGTGAACCTGCTGTCCAACGCCCGGACGCACACCCCTCCGGGCACCCTGGTCACCGCGCGGGTGCGCACCGACGGCGACGGGTGGGTCGTCGTCGAGATCGAGGACGACGGGCCGGGCATCCCGGCCGAGCTGCTGCCGCACGTCTTCGAGCGGTTCGCCCGCGGGGACCATTCCCGGTCCCGGCACGCGGGCTCCACCGGGCTCGGCCTGGCGATCGTGCGGGCGGTCGTCGCCGCGCACGGCGGCGAGGTCACGGTGGCGTCCGCCCCCGGTCGCACGGTCTTCTCCGTCCGGCTGCCGAGTGCTTCGTACGGCTCCGAGCACAGCTCACAGGCAGGGCACAGGCTCATCACACAGGCGTGACAGCGGGCCCCGGAACTGTCGGGGGCATGCGAACCGACACCCTGGCGGAGGCCCTTCCCGCCCGTGAGCACCTGCCCGTGGGTGGCGTCGGCCGGCCGCCCGTACTCGACGTCGTGATCCCCGTGTTCAACGAGGAGAAGGACCTCGACCCCTGTGTCCGGCGGCTGCACGCGCACCTCGCCGCGACGTTCCCGTACGCCTTCCGGATCACCGTCGCCGACAACGCCTCGACCGACCGCACCCCCGAGATCGCGGCCCGGCTGGCCTCGACCGTGCCCGAGGTGCGCTCGGTGCGGCTGGAAAAGAAGGGCCGCGGCCGGGCGCTGCGGACCGTCTGGTCGGGCTCGGACGCGCCGGTCCTCGCGTACATGGACGTCGACCTCTCCACCGACCTCAACGCGCTGCTGCCGCTGGTCGCCCCGCTGATCTCCGGCCACTCCGACCTGGCCATCGGCTCCCGGCTCGCCCGCTCCTCGCGGGTGGTGCGCGGGCCGAAGCGGGAGCTGATCTCCCGCGCGTACAACCTGATCCTGCGCGGTTCGCTCGCCGCCCGGTTCTCCGACGCCCAGTGCGGGTTCAAGGCGATCCGGCGCGAGGTGGCCGAGCGGCTGCTGCCGATGGTCGAGGACACCGGCTGGTTCTTCGACACCGAGATGCTGGTGCTGGCCGAGCGGGCCGGGCTGCGGATCCACGAGGTGCCGGTCGACTGGGTCGACGACCCCGACTCGACCGTGCACATCGTCAGGACGGCGACCGAGGACCTGAAGGGCGTCTGGCGGGTGGGGCGGGCGCTCGCGACCGGCTCGCTGCCGCTGGAACGGCTCGCCCGGCCGTTCGGCGACGACCCGCGGGACCGCGAACTGGCGGGCGTGCCGGGCGGTCTGACGCGGCAGCTGGTCGGGTTCTGCGTGGTCGGCGCACTGTCCACGCTGTTCTATCTGGCGCTGTACTCGGCGTTCCGGCTCGGCCTCGGGCCCCAACTCGCCAACGCGGCAGCGCTCCTGGTCTCCGCGCTCGCCAACACCGCCGCGAACCGCCGGCTCACCTTCGGGGTACGGGGGCGGGACCGGGCGCTGCGCCACCAGGCGCAGGGGCTCGTGGTGTTCGGCATCGGCCTCGCCCTGACCAGCGGCTCGCTGGCGGCGCTCGGGACGGCGGCCGGTGAGCCGGCGCACTCGGCCGAACTCGCGGTGCTGATCACCGCCAACCTCGCGGCGACCGTGCTGCGTTTCCTCCTCTTCCGGCTCTGGGTCTTCCCGGAGCGGACGGCTTCCTCCTCTTCCTCCAAGGACGACCGATGACGACTGTGCTCCGACGCCTGTGGCGCGGCCGGGCCGACGACGCCCCCTGGGCGCGGCCCGCGTTCCTCGGCCTGTTGCTGGCCACCGGCGTGCTCTACCTCTGGAACCTGAGCGCCTCCGGCTACGCCAACTCCTTCTACTCGGCGGCCGTTCAGGCCGGTGGCGAGAGCTGGAAGGCCTTCTTCTTCGGCTCGCTGGACGCGGGCAACGCCATCACTGTGGACAAGCCGCCGGCGGCGCTGTGGCCGATGGCCCTGTCGGTCCGCCTCTTCGGGCTCGGCTCCTGGCAGATCCTGGTGCCCGAGGTGCTGATGGGCGTGGCGACGGTCGCCGTCCTGTACGCGGCGGTGCGGCGGCGCTTCGGCGCGGGCGCCGGACTGCTCGCGGGCGCGGTGCTGGCGCTCACGCCGGTGGCGGCGCTGATGTTCCGGTTCAACAACCCGGACGCGCTGCTCGCGCTGCTGTCGACGGTCGCCGTGTACTGCGTGCTGCGGGCGCTGGAGCAGGAGGAGAGCGCGGCGAAGTGGCTGGTGGGGGCGGGTGTGGCGCTCGGTTTCGCGTTCCTCGCCAAGACCCTCCAGGCGTTCCTGGTCCTGCCGGCGCTCGCGCTCGTGTACGTGGTGTGCGCGCCGGGCGGGATCGGGCGGCGGCTCGGCCGGCTGGCCCTGGGCGGGCTCGCGCTCGTCGTCTCCGGCGGATGGTGGGTGGCCGTGGTCGAACTGTGGCCCGAGTCCTCGCGCCCGTACGTCGGCGGCTCGCAGAAGAACAGTTTCCTGGAGCTCACCTTCGGCTACAACGGCTTCGGCAGGCTCAACGGCGAGGAGACCGGCAGCGTCGGTGGCCGCAGCACGAGCGGCGCGCTCCCCGAGGGCGTCGAGGCGCTTCCGACGCGCGGCGGTGGCGGCTGGGGCGAGACCGGCATCGGGCGGATGTTCGGCGACGCGGTCGGCGGCCAGGTCTCCTGGCTGCTGCCGGCCGCGCTGCTCCTGCTGGTCGCCGGCCTGGTGATCACCTGGCGGGCGCCGCGCACCGCTGCGTCCGTCGAGGGCGGCGCGCGGGCCGCGTTCCTGGCCTGGGGCGGGGCGCTGCTGACGACCCTCGCGGTGTTCAGCTTCATGGCCGGGATCTTCCACGAGTACTACACGATCGCCCTCGCCCCGTACCTCGCGGCGCTGGTCGGCATGGGTGCGGCGGTGCTCTGGGAGGAGCGGGGCCGTCCGCTCGCCGCGGCGGCGCTGGCGGCGACGGTCGCGGTGACGGCGGTGTGGGCGTACGTCCTGCTGGGCCGCACGCCCGACTGGCTGCCGTGGCTGCGGCCGGTGGTCCTCGGTGCGGGTCTGCTCGCCGCGCTCGGGCTGGCGTTCGCGGGCCGGTTCGACCGGCGGATCGGGCTCGGGCTCGCGGGCCTCGGCATCGCCGCGAGTCTCGCGGGGCCGGTCGCGTACACGCTGGCGACGGTGGACGAGGGACACCAGGGCTCGATCGTGACGGCGGGCCCGGCGGGCGGCGCGATGGGCGGCAGGCCGGGCCGCGGGATGCTGTTCCGCGCGGGGCCGGACGGTGGCGGCCGGGGCGGGGGCATGCCCGGGCAGATGCCTGGCGGCGCCGGTCAGGGACAGATGCCCGGTGGCGGCCCGATGGGCAACCCGCCGCAGGGGCAGGGGCAGGGGCAGGACGGCCAGGGCCAGGGCCAGGGCCCAGGCCAGGGTCAAGGCGGCCAGGGCAACCTCCCGAACCTGGAGACCTTCGGCCCCGGTGCCCCCGGTCGCCCCGGCGCCGCCGGCGGCCTGCTCAACGGCGCGACGGTGGGCGCGAAGGCGAAGGCGGCGTTGTCGAAGGACGCCGACGCGTACACCTGGGTCGCCGCCGCGGTCGGCGCGCAGAACGCGGCCAGCTACCAACTCGCCACCGAGAAGCCGGTGATGGCGATCGGCGGCTTCAACGGCAGTGACCCGTCGCCGACGCTCGCGCAGTTCAAGCAGTACGTGGCCCAGGGGAGGATCCACTACCTCGTCGGCTCCGGGGAGGGCGGCGGCGGGATGCGCATGGGCCCGGGCGGCGGAACGAGCAGCGCGATCTCCGCGTGGGTCGCGGACACCTTCGAGAAGGTCACCCTCGACGGCTCGACCTTCTACGACCTGACCAAGAAGAAGTAGCCCGGGAAATAACCCCTATACAGCGTACGAGAGATCCCTGTACGGTGTACGAGACCGAGTCCCGTACACCGTACAAGGGGGAACCATGACGGCGACGACCGCCGAGAACGAACAGACCGCCGTACCGTCCGGCGGCCATCCGCAGCGCTGGCTGATCCTCGGCGTGATCTGCCTCGCCCAGCTGACGGTGCTGCTCGACAACACCGTCCTGAGCGTCGCCATCCCGTCGCTGACCACCGAGCTGCACGCGTCCACCAGCGACATCCAGTGGATGATCAACGCGTACTCGCTCGTCCAGTCCGGCCTGCTGCTCACCGCGGGCAACGCCGCCGACCGCTACGGCCGCAAGAAGCTGCTCGCCGCCGGTCTCGCGCTGTTCGGCCTCGGCTCGCTCGCCGCCGGTCTCGCCGACTCCACCGCGCAGCTGATCGCGGCCCGCGCGGGCATGGGTGTCGGCGGGGCGCTCCTGATGACCACGACCCTCGCGGTCGTCATGCAGATCTTCGACGAGTCGCAGCGGGTCAAGGCCATCGCCATCTGGGCCACCATCGGTTCGCTCGGCTTCGCGGCCGGCCCGCTGATCGGCGGCGCGATCCTGAACCACTTCTGGTGGGGGATGATCTTCCTCATCAACATCCCGGTCGCGGTCGTCGGCCTGATCGCCGTGCTGAAGCTGGTCCCGGAGTCCAAGAACCCGCAGGGCGACCGCCCCGACCTGTTCGGCGCGCTGCTCTCCACCATCGGTATGTCCTCCGTCGTGTACGCGATCATCACCGGCCCGGAGCACGGCTGGACCTCGACGCAGGTGCTGCTGCCGGCCGCGATCGGCGTCGCCGTCCTCACCGGCTTCGTGCTGTGGGAGCTCCGCGTCCCGTACCCGATGCTCGACATGCACTTCTTCCGCAACCAGAAGTTCGTGGGCGCGGTCGCCGGCGCGATCCTGGTCATGCTCGGCATGGGCGGTTCGCTCTTCCTGCTCACCCAGCACCTGCAGTTCGTGCTCGGCTACGAGCCGCTGGAGGCCGGTCTGCGGATGGCGCCGCTCGCCCTGTCGATCGTCGTGCTCAACCTCTCCGGCCTCGGCCCGAAGCTGGTCATGAAGATCGGCACCGCGCCGTCCGTGGCGCTCGGCCTCAGCCTGGTGGCCGGCGGTCTCACCTCGATCGCCCTGCTCGGCGGCGGCACCGACGGCACGTACGGCGGCATGCTGCTCGGCCTGGTCCTGATGGGCGCGGGCATCGCGCTCTCCAACCCGGCCATGGCCAACGCCATCATGAGCGCCATCCCGCCGGAGAAGGCCGGCGTCGGCGCGGGCGTCAACGGCACGCTCGCGGAGTTCGGCAACGGTCTCGGCGTCGCGATCCTCGGCGCGGTCCTCAACGCCCGGTTCGCCGCGCTGGTCACCGTCACCGCGACCTCGCTGCCGGCGGCCCTGGCCGCGGCCGGCACGGACGCGGAGCGGCAGCAGATCTCGGACGCCTTCGCCTCCGGCCTGCAGACCAGCCAGCTGGTCGGCGCGGTCGCGGTCTTCGCGGGTGGTCTGCTGGCGGCGGCGCTGCTGAAGCGGGCCGAGCGGTCCGAGCAGGCGGGGCAGAAGGCGGCCGCGGGGGACGAGCAGCCGACCGTGGCTGCCTAGCATGGTCACGGACCACTGACCGATGAAGGAGCGCGCGATGGTCAAGGCAGCGGATCGGGCCAAGAACCCGGCGCGCTCCAGCGTCTGGCTGGAGCAGCGGGCCGCCCGTGGCGGGGGCGGCCCGGCGGGGCTCGACCGGGACCGGATCGTGGCCGCCGCGATCCGGATGCTGGACGAGGAGGGCCTGACCAAGCTCTCGATGCGCAAGCTGGCGACCGAGCTGAACGTCACCGCGATGTCCCTGTACTGGTACGTGGACACCAAGGACGACATCATGGAGTACGCCATCGACCGCGTCTTCGGGGAGGTCGACCTCGCCGAACTCGACGCCGGGAACTGGCAGGAGCGGATCCGGGCGGTCGCCCTGGCCTACCGCCGGATGCTGGTCCGGCACCCGTGGATGTCGCCGTCCGCCGGTCAGTACCTGAACATCGGCCCGCACGCCATCGCCGTCGGCGTCAAGATCCAGGACGCGATCCGGGACACCGGACTGCCGATGAGCCGTCAGCCGGGCGCGATGTCGGCGGTCTTCCAGTTCGTGTACGGCTACGGGACGATCGAGTCGCAGTTCGGCCGGCGGGCGGCGGAGGCCGGTATGTCGCAGGACGAGTTCTACGGGGAGTCGATCAGGGCCTTCCGCAACGACCCGCAGTTCGAGGAGGTCCTCGAACCGATGACGGAACTCCTCGACGAGCGGGCCACCCATGGCAGCGTCGGCGAGATCTGGGACCGCGACTTCGACTACGCCCTGGACGTGCTGATCGCGGGCATCGAGACCATGGTCGCCCGCGGCACCGACACATGACGGAGCGGCGGGCCGCCCGCCCGTCGCCCACCGCCACTCTTATCCGAGGCGCTGCGCGCCGCCCCTTCCTGTTGCCCGCCGCTCCGTACGAACCCGGCCGCGCCTCCGCTCGAAGCGCGGCCGGGAGTCCTTCTACCGGTCCGCCGTCGCGGCGTTGCTCTTCAGTGCGACCTCCTTGATGAAGAGCGTCACCAGGAAGGCGAGCAGCGCGAACGGCGCCGAGTAGAGGAAGACGTCGCCGACGCCGTGCCCGTACGCGTCCTCCATGACGGTACGGATCGGGGCGGGCAGCTTGTCCATGTCGGGGATCCCGCCGCCGCCCTGACCCATGGCCGCCGCGGCCTTCGGACCCAGCTCCGCGAGGCCCTCCTTGACGTAGTCGGTGACCCGGTGGGCCATGACCGCGCCGAGCGCCGAGACGCCGATCGCGCCGCCGAGGGAGCGGAAGAAGGTGACGACGGAGGAGGCCGAGCCGAGGTCGGAGGGGTCGACCTGGTTCTGCGTGCAGAGCACGAGGTTCTGCATCATCATGCCGAGGCCGAGACCGAGAACCGCCATGAACAGCGCGATGTGCCAGTACTCCGTGTCGTACCGGATGGTGCCGAGCAGGCCGAGGCCGCCCGCGGCGAGCGCGCCGCCGGCGATCAGCCACGCCTTCCAGCGGCCGGTCTTGGTGATGACCTGGCCGGAGACCGTGGACGAGACGAACAGGCCCGCGATCATCGGGATGGTCAGGACGCCGGACATCGTCGGCGACTCGTTCCGGGCCAGCTGGAAGTACTGGCTGAAGAACACGGTGCCGGCGAACATCGCGACGCCCACGAAGAGCGAGGCCAGCGAGGCCAGCGTGATGGTGCGGTTGCGGAACAGGCGCAGCGGGATGATCGGCTCGCTCGCCCGCGACTCGACGAAGACGAAGACCGCACCGAGCAGGACCGAACCGCCGACCATGACGGCGCTCTGCCAGGACATCCAGTCGTACTTGTCGCCCGCGAAGGTGACCCAGACGAGCAGCAGGGAGACGGCGGCGCTGATGAAGAGGGCGCCGGCCCAGTCGACCTTGACGTCCCGCTTCACGACCGGGAGCTTCAGGGTCTTCTGCAGCACGAGGAGCGCGATCAGCGCGAACGGCACACCGACGTAGAAGCACCAGCGCCAGCCGAGCCACTCGGTGTCCGTGATGACGCCGCCGAGCAGCGGGCCGCCGACGGTGGCGACGGCGAAGACCGCACCGAGGTAGCCGCTGTACCTGCCGCGCTCACGCGGGGCGATCATGGCGGCCAGGATGATCTGGGAGAGGGCGGTCAGACCGCCGACGCCGATGCCCTGGACGACGCGGCAGGCGATGAGCATGCCGGTGCTCTGGGAGAGACCGGCCACCACCGAGCCGGCGACGTAGATCAGCAGGGCTATCTGGACGAGCAGCTTCTTGGAGAAGAGGTCGGCCAGCTTGCCCCACAGCGGCGTGGTCGCGGTCATCGACAGCAGGGACGCCGTGACGACCCAGGTGTACGCGGACTGGCCACCGCCGAGGTCCGTGATGATCTCGGGCAGCGCGTTGGAGACGATCGTCGACGACAGGATGGCGACGAACATGCCGAGCAGCAGCCCGGACAGAGCCTCCATGATCTGCCGGTGGGACATGGGCGCCCCGCCGGAGACGTGGCCGCCCGCCTGTGTCGCGGGGGCGGGGGTGGTCGTGGCCATGAACTTCCTTCGTTATCAGGCGTGGTGGGCCCGGCAGTCTCCGAAGGACTCACGGAGGCGGGCGAGCATGGTGGTGAGCAGGTCGACGTCGTCGTCGGACCACTCCGCGAGGTGCCGGGTGAAGGCTTCGGTCACCCGGCGGTCGAGTTCGGTGAGCATGTCGTGGCCGGACGGGGTGATCCGCAGGATCCGGGAGCGCCGGTCGTCCGGGTCGGGCAGTCGCTCGATCCAGCCGTGCTCCACCGTGTGGGCGACATGGCGGCTGCACACGGACATGTCGACGGCCATCACCTCGGCCAGCCGGCCGATCCGCATGTCGCCGTGGTGCTTGACGAGCGCGAGGACGGCCGCTGCCCCGCCCTGGCACTCGACGGGCAGTGCGCGAGCGAGTCCGCGCTTCACGGCGCCGATGGCACTCACCTGGCGGGCGAGGTTCTCGTACCGGTTCGGCTTCTCCACCGCGTCCCCATCCATCTTGTTGCTTAGGGCAACCATAGAGATAGATGGTTGCTTCAGGCAAACTAAAACGGTCAAACGGCGCTAAAGAATCGGCAAAGTGGGAGGGGGCGTGCGGGAGTGGTGCCGGGGGTTGGGGCCGCAACCCCCGGTTCGCTAGGGTCCTTTCCCATGGCACACAACCCCCACGCACCGCAGGGTCAGGGCCCCGAGGGCAGCTACGACCCCGCCGGCAGCACCCAGATGTTCCGCGCCTTCGTCGACGAGGCCCCGCAGCGCCAGGCCCAGGCCGCGCCGTCCTCGGGCCCGCGTGTCGGCCTGATCGTGGGCGTCGTCGCGGCGATCGTCGTCCTCGCGGCGGTGGGCTGGCTCGCCCTGGGCTGAGGCCCGCCGCCCGCGTCAGCGAAGGAAGGCGGCCGCGACGACCAGCAGCACGAGCGCGACGGCCGCCAGGGCGAGGCAGCCCTGACGGCCGCAGCCGCCGTCCGGATCACCCCGCCGGACCTCGACCTGGCCTCCCGGGGGAGTGCCCGGGTGCCTTCCCGCGTAGTGCTCGAGCTGCAGTCGCTCCCCTTCCGACGCCCTGAGCCAGGGCGTCTTGAAGGAGCATTCGCCGCACCAATAGCGATAGTTCACGCACCGAGCGTGACCTTGGTCATGTTCGGCGAACAGGCCGGGAACCTGCCATCGGTGACCGGTGGCCGCCGGTAGGCTCGCCGCCGTCGCTTACTGGTCGGTAGGGGGAGACGCCCGGTGACGGAACAGCTCGGCACGCTGCTACGCCGATTACGTACCTCCGCCGGTCTGACGCAGGAGCAGACGGCCGAGCGGTCCGGGGTGAGCGTGCGCACCATTCGCCGCCTGGAGAGCGGCAGATCCACGGATCACCGGCTGGGGACGGTGAACCTGCTGGCCGACGCGCTCGACCTCGGCGAGGAGGACCGCCGGCGTCTGGCGGCCGCACTCGCGAAACCGCGCACCGCGGAGGAATCCCAGGAGCCCGCGGACCATCCCGTACAAGATCCCGTTCCCGTACAAGATCCCGTTCCCGTACGAGATCCCGTTCCCGTACGAGATGCCGTACGTGATCCGCGCGCCCCCTCGACGTACACACCGCCGCCGGTGAACCGCACGCTCGCCGACGCCGCGCGGGAGTTGGCCACGGAGGTCAGACGGCGCTGGCGGCGCGAGGAGGAGCAGCGCCGGGTCCACGACCCCTTTCCGCTGCCGGTCCGGTGGAACCCCGCGCCCGCGGAGCTGACCGACCGCGCGGAGAACATCCAGCGGCTCGGTCCGGGGGAGGCGCCCCGCCGTGCGGTGGACCTGAACGGCGACCTGCGGAGCGTGGCGGAGGTCTACCGCCGGATACCCTCCGGCCGCCTGGTGATCCTGGGCCGGGCGGGCTCGGGCAAGTCGATCCTGACGATCAGGTTCGTGCTGGACCTCCTGGAGAGCCAGGACGCCCACGGCCGCGTACCGGTCGTCTTCAGTCTCGGCTCCTGGGACCCGGCGACCACCGCGCTGCGGGACTGGCTGATCGCCCGACTGCTGCGCGACCATCCCCATCTGGCCCGCCGTGGGCCGCACGGGTCGACCCTGGCCGCCGCGCTCGTCGACGCCGACCTGGTCCTCCCCGTCCTCGACGGGTTCGACGAGATCGCGGAGGGCCTGAGACGGGAGGCCCTGGAGGCCCTCAACGACACCTCGCTGCCGCTGGTCCTCACCAGCCGGCGCCCCGAGTTCGCCGAGGCCGTCCGGGCGGCGCACGCGCCGCTGGTCTGGGCGGCGGCCGTCGAGCTCACCGACCTCACGCCTCAGGACCTCGCGGCGTACCTGCCCCGCACCGTCCGAACGGTCCTCCCCGGCGACGGCGGCGACGGCGGCGAGGGCGGCGACGGCTGGACCGAGACCCGCGGGACCGGCGGGACCGGAACGGCATGGGACGCCGTCCTCGAGGAGACGCGTGCCCGGGAGACCCCGGCCGGGGAGCGGCTCGCGGCGGTGCTGACCACCCCGCTGATGGTCATCCTCGCCCGCACCATGTACAGCGAGACACCCGACCTGGATCCCGCCGAACTGCTGGACGCCACCCGCTTCCCCACCACGAAGTCGCTGGAGGAACACCTGCTTGCGGGCTTCGTACCCGCCGTCTACCGGCGCCGCGCCCCCGAGCGGGACGCCGCAGGCCGCCGGCCGCGGCCCGCGTCCTGGGACCCGGCGCGCGCCGAGCGCTGGCTCGGCCGGCTCGCCCACCACCTGGTACGGCTCGACCGCGACCGGCACGACCTCGCGTGGTGGCAGCTCGGCGATCTGCTGCCGCGCCCGGTCCGCGTCCTCGCGGTCGTCCTGGCCACGGCCCTCAGCATCACCCTGGCCACCTGGACGGTCGGCCTGCTGGGCCCGCTGGGGACCGGCGCGGTCCTCCTGCAGGGCAGTCTCATGGGACCGGTCGCGGGCCTCGCCTTCGGCTCGGTCCACGCGCTCATGCTCAGGTTCGGGGGCTGGGCCGCCTTCGAACCGACCCGGGTCCGGCTGACACTGCGCGGCACCCACGACAGCCTCGGCCGCCGGCCGCTGCGCACCTCGGTGATCCGGTTCGGGATCGGTCTGCTCGGCGGTTCCGTCATGGGAGTGGGATTCGGGTGCGCCCTCACCCTCCAGCGGGCGCTGTACTCGCAGGTGCGGCTGACCGATCCGGCGGTGATCGAGGGCACCCTGATCAACATCCTGTTCTTCGTCCTGACCTTCGGCACGCCCGCCGGCCTGGTCTTCGCGGTGATCTCCCTGCTCGAAGCGCCCGTCGACGTGGCCACGGCCGCCACCCCGGTCAGCCTCCTGTCCTCGAACCGCGCGACGGTGGGGCGGCAGTTCCTCGTTCTGGCCACGACGCTCACGCTGGCGATCGGCCTCGGCGGGTACCTGGTCGTCGCACTGCTCGAAGGCCCGATGGGACAGTTCAACTGGGGCCTGTCGGACGCCCTGCTCATCGGCGGGGTCGGCGGGCTCGGCGGCGCGCTCTCCTACGTGTTCGCCTTCACCGCCTGGGGACAGTGGTTCCTGCTTGCGTGCGTCTGGCTTCCGTTGACCGGGGGGCTCCCCTGGAACCCGGCCGCCTTCCTGGACGACGCCTACCGCCGCGGGGTGCTGCGTCAGAACGGCGCGGTGTACCAGTTCCGGCACGTACGGCTGCAGCACCATCTCGGCACCACGTTCCGCCGGCAGCACCCGGACTTCGCACCGGCCACCTTCCGGTCACGGACCGACGTGCCCTGACCGGTCACATATGGCCGGTGGCTCGGCCTGTGCCCCGACCTGCGCGGACACCAGCATCGGAGCGTCGCCCATCGAAGAGGAGCACGCCATGAGGACACGTCAGACGACACGTCGGACGACACGTCGGACCGCACGTCGCACGACACCCCGACGGTTACCCGTGCTGGCCGCCGCCGTCGCCTCGGTCACCGCGGCCACCCTGGCCGGAGCCCCGGCCGCCCATGCCGCCGGGCCCGGCGAGATCCGCCTGGTCCCGCTCGGCGCCGACTACTCGACCGCGCTGCAGAGCCAGGTCGACTACTGGAACCTGAACCGGCTGTCGGCCGCCGCGCTCAACAGCGACGGGGCCGAGGCCGTCGCGCCGGCGGCCGGCTGGGACGACTCCGCCCGGCCCTGGGCCGGCGGCGGGAAGATCACCCGGACTACGGGCAAGCTGGTGATGCGGATGCGCAACGCCGACGGCGCGACCCCGACCGACAGCGTCGGCTCCTGCACCGCCACCGTGGTGCAGAGCCGGAACAAGAGCGTCGTGGTCACCGCGGCCCACTGCCTGCGCATCAACTGGGGTCTGAACGCCCCGCTGGACGCCAACCAGATCGCGACGAACGTGCTGTTCATCCCCGGCTTCCGGGGCGAGAACCTGCCACGCGTCGCCCCCGGCACCGATCTGAACAGCGGCCCGGCGATCGGCTCCGACGTCGCGCCGTACGGGGTGTGGGGCGTGACGCGGGCCTGGCTGACCGAAGGCTGGGCGGCCCAGGCCAACTTCCTCAACAACAACGACATGGTCGCGATGGTGGTCGACAACCCGGCCGACGACCGTCCGGTCGAGGAGGTCGTGGGCGGCCAGCCCATCGGGTTCAACGTGGCCCGCAAGACACCGCGTACGAACTTCGGCTACCCGGCCGCGAACTACAAGAGCTACAGCGGGCCCAACTTCAGCAGCACCGGCGAGGCGGTGATCAACGGCTCGCCCAACGCGAACAACGTCCCCGCCGCGCAGCAGCGCATCTACGACGGACGCGGCCTGATGTTCAGTCAGGGGCCGTCCTGGATCAACCGCGAGTGGTGGTGGGACACCAACAGCGACCTGATGAAGACCCAGCTCAGCCCCGGCGCCAGCGGCGGCCCCTGGTTCAAGGACTTCGATCAGGGCACCGGGGAGGGTGTCCTGGTCGGCGTCACCTCGCACCTGGCCCAGTCCAGCACCGGCGGTCTCGACGCGATCGCCGAGGCCCAGGGCCGCGCCCCCAGCCCCTACATGGCCGGGACGAACTTCGGCGACCAGGAGAAGGCCGCCTTCGACACCGCCCAGTCCGTCACTCCGGGAGTCCGATGATGAAGAACTCCGTCAAGCGCGTCCTGAGCATGCTGGTCGCGGCCGTCCTGCTGGCGCTGACCGCCCCCACCGCTCAGGCCTCCTCGCGGCCCTCACCGGCCGACGGGTTCGGGCTGACCCAGGTCGAGAGCGCCGCCAGTACGGCTCCGACCAACACCGACACGAACTTCGTGATCACGGTGAAGTCCGCCGAGGTCCAGGGCGAGCAGAACATCCGGATCATCCTGCCGAAGGACTACGCGGCCAACCCCGGCAAGCGGTACCCGGTCCTGTACTTCCTGCACGGCTCGCCGGACGACCCCTCCTCTCCCTTCTACGGCAACGCGGCGCTCACCGGGGCGTCCGGCATGATCACCGTCGTGCCGGACGGTGGCAACCGCGGCTGGTACGCCAACTGGCTCAACCAGAACACCGCCGCCGGGGCCGCGAACTGGGAGAACTTCCACATCAAGCAGGTGATCCCGTTCATCGACGCCAACCTGCGCACCATCCCCACGAAGCAGGCCCGCGCCATCGCCGGCATCTCGATGGGCGGCTTCGGCGCCTTCCGCTACGCCCAGCGGTACCCCGAGCTGTTCAGCCAGGTCGGCTCCCTGTCCGGCGACCTGGAACTGGGCGCGAACCAGATGGCCATGCGCCTGGTGGTGGTCGCGTCCCTGACCAACGCGACCGGCGCGATCTGCGCCTCCACCTCCGGGACGGTCGCCTGCGACGGCAACGCCTACGCCCCCGGCGTGGACAGCGACGCCCTCTTCGGCAGCCCGTACCCGGTCTTCGACGCCGACCGGGTCTGGAACCAGAACGACCCGGTCGCCAACGCCGCCAAGCTCCGCGGCATGGGCATCCACATCTACATCGGCAACGGTGACGGCGGGAAGCACGACGTCATGGAATGGTGGCTGGAGAGCTCCTCCGCCCACATGAAGACCAAGCTCGACTCCCTGGGCATCCCCGTCCACTACGAGAACTACGGCAACGGCGCCGGCTGGGGCGAGTACTGCCAGGGCGGCGGCCACCAGTCCGGCTGCTGGTACCAGGACCTTGTCGACCTGATGCCACGCCTCCAGGCCTCCCTCACCCGGGCGGGCTGACCCCGGCGTCACTCGGTGACGGTCGCCGTGACCTTCTGCGTGTCGATGTGCATGCCGAGGGGAACGCGCCAGGAGTCCACGCAGACCGTGTACGTCCGTTTCTTCGTCGCACCCGCGGCGAGCGGGGCGGGGAGCGGCTGCGTGGAGCCGAGTGTCGCCCAGTCGATGCCGAGCGCCCCGATGATGTGCGTCTCGAAGGCGACCGTGCCCGAGGCCACGGCCGTGCCTCCGGTGTTGCGGAAGGTGACCGTCACCTTCTCGCACCACCGGAGGTCTGCGTCGTCGAGGGTGGCGGAGATCGTCAGCAGGGCGGGGCTGCCGGGCTTGGTGGGCGGCGGCGTCGTGCCCGGAGTGCCGGGCGTCCCGGGTGTTCCGGGTGCGGGTGAGGTCCCTCCGGGGGCCGGCGCCGGGGCGGTGCTTCCGGGGACGACCGTGGCGGTGCCGCCGGAGCCCGCGCCGCCAGGGCCCGGCGCCGTACCCGGCGAGGTGCCGCCGGCCGCACCCGTACCGCCGCTCGTACCCGTGCTTCCGCCGGCCGTGTCGCCCGCGCCGCTCGTCTCGCCGGGTCTGGGGGACGAGGTGCTGGACGTCGTCCCGCTCGCCGAAGGGCCGTCCAGCGGGACCAGGCTCACCGAGCCGGAGGGCGGGGTCGCGCCTCGCGGCGACGCGCCGCCGGCGCCCACCGCCGCGTAGCCCTCGCCGTCGCCCCCGCTGCCGCACGCGGTCAGCGCCCCGCCGAGGCAGAGCGCCACCGTGAGAAACCCCAGACGCATCCGTCGCATCGCGCCAGTGTGGCTGACGGAGCGTCAGTAAGGAAGCCGGAGAGCGAACTTCACCCGGTACGGGACCGGCTGTGGTACTCGCTCCCCGGCCTTCGTCGGTCTCGTCAGTCCGCGATCAGGCCCTCGCGCAGCTGCGCCAGCGTCCGCGTGAGCAGCCGGGAGACGTGCATCTGCGAGATGCCGACCTCCTCGCCGATCTGCGACTGCGTCATGTTGGCGAAGAAGCGGAGCATGATGATCTGCCGCTCCCGGGGCGGGAGTTTGGCCAGCAGCGGCTTCAGCGACTCGCGGTACTCGACGCCTTCGAGCGCCGTGTCCTCGTAGCCGAGCCGGTCCGCGAGCGAGCCCTCGCCGCCGTCGTCCTCGGGCGACGGGGAGTCGAGCGAGGAGGCGGTGTACGCGTTGCCGACCGCGAGGCCGTCGACGACGTCCTCCTCCGACACCCCGAGCACGGCGGCGAGTTCGGGCACGGTCGGGGAGCGGTCCAGCTTCTGGGACAGCTCGTCGCTCGCCTTGGTGAGGGCGAGCCGCAGCTCCTGGAGCCGGCGCGGTACCCGCACCGACCACGAGGTGTCGCGGAAGAAGCGCTTGATCTCGCCGACCACCGTCGGCATCGCGAACGTCGGGAACTCCACGCCGCGTTCGCAGTCGAAACGGTCGATGGCCTTGATCAGACCGATCGTGCCGACCTGGACGATGTCCTCCATCGGCTCGTTGCGCGAGCGGAACCGGGCCGCCGCGTACCGCACGAGCGGCAGGTTGAGTTCGATGAGCGTGTCGCGGACGTAGGTGCGCTCCGGGCTGTCGGCGGCCACGCCGTCGGTGTCCAGGGCGCGCAGCCGCAGGAACAGGGAGCGGGACAGAGTGCGGGTGTCGATGGCTTCCGAAGGGACGAGAAGCGGCGCGGTGGGTTCGCTCTTCGTGAGCGTGAGCACCTTCGAGCTGCCCTGTTCTGCGGACATGCCACCCCCTTGAGGTCGCGGACGGTCGCGGCGGCCACGACCATCGGAGGAACGCAGCCTCCACCTGAATACCGGAGGCGGGGCTGCGCCAAACGCGGTTCCAGCAGAATGTCACATGTCGGCAACACGCTGTAGTGACTTGTCGACATGGCGAGGGTGGAAATCCGCAGGAAACAAGGGGTGCAAGGCATTTGGGGCGGGTTGAAACTGCTCCGAACCGGTATACCCGTTCCGGTTACGCGTCGATCCTGTTTGCGGATCTCAACCGGGCGAAGCTACGGGCGAGGAGCCTTGACACGTGCATCTGCGAGACCCCGAGCTCCTGACTGATCTGAGACTGGGTCAGATTGCTGTAGTAACGGAGCATCAGGATGCGTTGCTCGCGCTCCGGCAGCTGGACGAGCAGGTGCCGGACGAGGTCGCGGTGCTCGACGCCGGCCAGTGCCGGGTCCTCGTACCCGAGCCGGTCGAGCAGCCCGGGCAGCCCGTCGCCCTCCTGGGCCGCCTCCAGGGAGGTGGCGTGGTACGAACGGCCGGCCTCGATGCAGGCCAGCACCTCGTCCTCGCCGATCTTCAGTCGTTCGGCGATCTCGGCGGTGGTGGGGGAGCGCCCGTGGGCGGTCGTGAGGTCCTCGGTGGCGCCGTTGACCTGGACCCACAGCTCGTGCAGCCGGCGCGGCACGTGCACGGTGCGCACGTTGTCGCGGAAGTACCGCTTGATCTCGCCGACGACGGTCGGCATCGCGAAGGTCGGGAACTGCACGCCCCGGTCCGGGTCGAACCGGTCGATCGCGTTGATCAGCCCGATCGTGCCGACCTGGACGACGTCCTCCATCGGTTCGTTGCGCGAGCGGAAGCGGGCCGCCGCGTACCGCACCAGCGGCAGGTTGGCCTCGATCAGCGCCCCACGCACCCGGTCGTGCTCCGGACTGCCCGGCTCCAGGTTCTTCAGCTGCCCGAAGAGCACCTGGGTGAGCGCCCGGGTGTCGGCCCCGCGGCTGCTGCGCTCGCGCGGGCGGGGGGCGGCGGTGTCGGGCGCGTCGGGCTCGCCGGCCTGCGACTCCGCGGGCTCGTTCTGGGGCGGCACCTGAGGCGCAGTACTGGCCGGCACGTTCACGCCACCCCTCTGGCTGGTCTTGCTGGTCAACTACGGTCAACTCATCCGTCAAAAGCGGTCATAGCATCACAAGACATGTCCACTGTGTGCAAGCACCGTATAACCACGTGTTGAGGGCAAGTTGGACGGGCAGAGGTGCGAGAAGGCCCCCCGCCGCGAAGGCGAGGGGCCGTGATCCGGGTCCGGGGGTCGGTCAGAACTCGTAGTCCGCGATCACCCACGTGGCGAACTCACGCCACTGGCCCGCGGCCGCCTGGTGGTCCGGGTGCTCGATGTAGCGCTTCAGCGCGTCGGTGTCCTCGACCGCCGAATTGATGGCGAAGTCGTACGCGATGGGCCGGTCGGTGATGTTCCAGGCGCACTCCCAGAACGTCAGCTCCGGAATCGTCCCCCCGAGCGCGCGGAAGGCCTCGACGCCGGCGACGACTCGCGGCTCGTCGCGCTCCACGCCGTCGTTGAGCTTGAAGAGGACCAGATGGCGGATCACAGCAGGACTCCTTGGGGACGATCTAGTTGACGAGTTCCGTCATGAACTCGCCGACGCCCTGTGCGGCGGACGATATCCCCTCGAACCCTACCTGGACGAGATCGGCGGCCCGGGCGGGGGAGTTGATGATCGTGTACAGCACAAAGACGACCACTGCGTACAACGCGACCTTCTTCGCCTGCACCATCTGCTCCGCCCTCCCCTGCGATGTCGCGTGAGTCTAGCCGCACGACGAAGGGCCCGGTGCTTGCGCACCGGGCCCTTCGTACAAGAGCGGTAGCGGAGGGATTTGAACCCTCGGTGACTTGCGCCACACTCGCTTTCGAGGCGAGCTCCTTCGGCCGCTCGGACACGCTACCGAGAGAGAGCTTAGCCCAAGGGTGCCGATTCGATGAAATCCATTGATCAGCGGTCCCGGAAGAAGGCCGTGAGCTGGGCGGAACACTCCTCCGCGAGCACGCCCGCGATCACCTCCGGCCGGTGGTTCAGGCGCCGGTCGCGTACGAGGTCCCAGAGCGAACCGGCCGCGCCGGCCTTCTCGTCCACGGCGCCGAACACGACCCGGTCCACCCGCGCCTGCACCAGCGCGCCCGCGCACATCACGCACGGTTCGAGGGTGACGACGAGCGTGCAGCCGGTCAGCCGCCACTCCCCGCGCCGCTCGGCGGCCCGGCGCAGGGCGAGGACCTCCGCGTGCGCGGTGGGGTCGTGGGTCGCCTCGCGCTCGTTGTGGCCGGTGGCGAGGACCGCGCCGTCGGGGCCGAGCAGGACCGCGCCGACCGGCACGTCGCCGCCCGAGGCGGCCTCGTCGGCCGCGGCGATCGCGAGCCGCATCGACGCCTCCCAGGGGTCCCGCAGCGGATCGGGCGCGGGGGCCTTCCCGGGGCCGGAGCCAGGGGTGGACCCGGGGGTGGACCCGGGACCGGGAACGGCGTCGGAAACGGCGTCGGGACCGGCGGCGGCCGGTCCCGATCCGGGTGGTACGGGTGGTACGGGGCGGATCACTAGCGAACGCTCTCCAGGACCTCCGCGGCGCCCAGGGCCTCCGCGATCTCGCCCAGCACGTCGCTCTCGAGCGCCAGCAGCGCCCGCTCGGACAGGCCCAGATCCTCCAGGATCAGCCGGTCGCCGAGCGGAGCCGAGGGCACGGCGTCGGCGGCCGCGCCGGTCTCGTCGTCCTCGTCGTCCTGCGCCTCGGGTTCTCCGTCCTCCGTCCCGTCGAGGTCCAGCGTGTCCAGGTCGTCGGCGTCGCCGTCCCGGTCGGCGCCCAGGAGTTCCTTGGTCAGGATCTCCCCGTACGAGGAGCGTGCGGCGGCGGCCCCGTCCGAGACGTAGATCCGAGGGTCGTCCTCACCCTCGATCCGGACGATGCCGAACCACGCGTCCTCCTGCTCGATGAAGACGACCACCGTGTCCTCGTCGACCGACGCCTCACGGGCGAGCTCGGTCAGGTCGGACAGGGTCTCCACGTCGTCGAGTTCCGTGTCGCTCGCTTCCCACCCGTCTTCGGTGCGCGCGAGCAGTGCGGCGAAGTACACCGTGACTCTCCCACTGATCAGAGGTGTGTCGATCCCGGCGGTGCGCTTCCGAGGCCCCGCCCAATCGGCATCGTGGCAGAAAGAGCGGCTTCAGGAGAGGTCTTCGGCTCTTGCGTCGTGCATCAGTCTGACCTCCGGACGAGCGTCGCGGCGTGTCACCAGCGGAACGTGCGCATGCGCATGGCCTGCCGCATCCGGGCCGCACGGGCCCTGCGGGGCTGTACGCGCTCGCGCAGCGCCTTTGCCTCGTTCAGCTCACGCAGGAACTGGGCGCGGCGGCGCCGGCGCTCGGCGTCGGTCTCGCGCGGTTCCTCGTCGTGTCGTCGTTCCGGCATGGCCCACCACCCCACGGGCATGGTTCCGTGCAGGCCCGTCCGCACGGATCCGTGTACGACCCCACCTTCCCTCCAGGGGACGGGTCGGCGCCAGTGCGGGCTACTGTTGACGCATGCGTCTCCACGTCGTCGATCACCCGCTGGTCGCCCACAAGCTCACCACGCTGCGCGACAAGCGCACCGACTCCCCGACCTTCCGCCGACTGGCCGACGAGCTGGTCACCCTGCTCGCCTACGAGGCCACCAGGGACGTGCGCACCGAGCAGGTCGACATCGAGACCCCCGTCACGCCGACGACCGGTGTGAAGCTGTCGTACCCGCGGCCGCTGGTGGTCCCGATCCTGCGCGCAGGTCTCGGCATGCTGGACGGCATGGTGCGGCTGCTGCCGACCGCCGAGGTGGGCTTCCTCGGCATGATCCGCAACGAGGAGACGCTGGAGGCGTCGACCTACGCGACGCGGATGCCGGAGGACCTCTCGGGCCGCCAGGTGTACGTCCTGGACCCGATGCTGGCCACCGGCGGCACGCTGGTCGCCGCGATCCAGGAGCTCATCAAGCGCGGCGCGGACGACGTGACCGCGGTCGTGCTGCTCGCCGCCCCGGAGGGCGTCGAGGTGATGGAGCGCGAGCTGGCGGGCAGGCCGGTGACCGTCGTGACGGCCTCCGTCGACGAGCGGCTCAACGAGAGCGGCTACATCGTGCCGGGCCTGGGCGACGCGGGCGACCGCATGTACGGGACGGTCGACTAGGGATTCGTACGGAGGGGCCGGTTCCCGGGGGAACCGGCCTTCCTTCGTCAGCTCAGCACTTGTGCGCGGGCGCGGGCTTGGGAGCGTTCAGCGCGACCAGGGCCGCGTCCGCCGTAGTCTTCGGGTCCAGCGTCTTGAACGCCGTACCGATGATCAGGTCGACGTCGGCCGTGGTCCGGGCGTCCATCTTGGTCGTGGCGCCCTTCAACTGGGTGCCCAGGACCGGGAACGCGCCCTTGGCGGCGGCCGGGGCGCCGAGCAGGAGCGCGGAGCCCGGGACCTTCTTGTCGTACGCGGCCGGGGCGTTGCCGACCTTGCCGATGACGAAGCCGCGCTTCTTGAGCTCGTCGGCCGTCGACTTGGCGAGGCCGCCGCGCGGGGTGGCGTTGTAGACGTTCACCGTGATCTGCGCCGGTTTGGGCAGCGCGCCGGCGGCGGCCGGCGTGGCGGTGGGTTTGGCGGCGGGTTTGCAGTCGGTGCCGCGGGCGGCCTTGGCCTTGGTGTCGTCGCCGCCCGAGAAGACGTCGACGAGCTGCATCGTGCCCCACCCTGCCGCGCCCAGGACGACCACGGCGGCGAGTGACGCGAGGACGATCCGGCGCCGGCGGCGGGGGCGGCGCATGCGCGGGTAGGTGTCCCCCGTGATGCGGTACTTTCCGCCCATACCGGGGGGAGTGAGCATGCTCATGGGCGCAGCGTAATCCGGCCTGCGGGTGTTGCCTACTTGATGATCATGTGATCGCGTCCGGATGGGGCTCAAGTGACCCCGAAAGGGTCAGATTCGCGGAGCGGATCAGTCCAGTTCCAGCACCCTGGCGTGCAGCACCTGGCGCTGCTGCAGGGCGGCGCGCACGGCGCGGTGCAGCCCGTCCTCGAGGTAGAGGTCGCCGCGCCACTTCACGACGTGCGCGAAGAGGTCGCCGTAGAACGTCGAGTCCTCGGCGAGCAGCGTCTCCAGGTCCAGCTGGCCCTTGGTGGTCACGAGCTGATCGAGGCGGACCGGGCGCGGCGCGACGTCCGCCCACTGCCGGGTGCTTTCCCGGCCGTGGTCGGGATACGGCTTCCCGGTACCGATGCGCTTGAAGATCACACGGAAAGCCTACCGGGCGAGCGGCTCCCGGCGCAGCCACGCGGGGGCGGTGCGATGCTGGGGCAAAGTGCCGCAAACCCGGAATAGGGGTCCGTGATGAGCGTGAGCGACCAGCCTGTGGCCGAGATCGCCGCCGGGTACGCGTTCCGGGGAGACGCACTCGATCTGGGGGCGGTGCTCTGGGACGGGGCGTGTCACCCGGGCGCGCAGGTCCGGATCCCGCTGGGCGTGTTGAACCGCCACGGACTGGTCGCAGGCGCGACGGGCACCGGCAAGACGAAGACGCTGCAGCTGATCGCCGAGCAGCTGTCCGCGCTCGGCGTCCCGGTGTTCCTGGCGGACGTGAAGGGCGACCTCTCGGGTCTCTCCGCGCCCGGGCAGGACGGCGAGAAGGTGCGGGAACGGGCCGGGCAGGTGGGGCAGGAGTGGTCCGGGCAGGGCTTCCCGTGCGAGTTCTACGGGCTCGGCGGCAGCGGCGCCGGCATCCCGGTGCGGGCGACGGTGACGAGCTTCGGGCCGGTGCTGCTGTCGAAGGTGCTCCAGCTGAACCAGACGCAGGAGCAGTCGCTCGGCCTGATCTTCCACTACGCGGACCAGAAGGGTCTGGAGCTGGTGGACCTGAAGGACCTGCGGGCGGTGGTGGCCTTCCTGGTGTCGGACGTCGGCAAGCCGGAACTGAAGGGCATCGGCGGGCTGTCGACGGCGACGGCCGGGGTGATCCTGCGGGCGGTCACGGCGTTCGAGCAGCAGGGGGCGGGCGGGTTCTTCGGGGAGCCGGAGTTCGACACGGCCGAGCTGCTGCGGACGGCGGAGGACGGGCGTGGGGTGGTGTCCGTACTGGAGCTGCCGGCGGTGCAGGACAAGCCGCAGCTGTTCTCGACGTTCCTGATGTGGATGCTGGCGGACCTGTTCCACGACCTGCCGGAGGTCGGGGACCTGGACAAGCCGAAGCTGGTGTTCTTCTTCGACGAGGCGCATCTGCTGTTCCGCGGGGCGTCGAAGGCGTTCCTGGAGTCGATCACCCAGACGGTGCGGCTGATCCGGTCGAAGGGCGTCGGGGTGTTCTTCGTGACGCAGACGCCGAAGGACGTGCCGGGGGACGTGCTCGCACAGTTGGGCAACCGGGTGCAGCACGCGCTGCGGGCGTTCACGCCGGACGACGCGAAGGCGCTGAAGGCGACGGTGCGGACGTTCCCGAACTCGGCGTACGACCTGGAGGAGGTCCTGACCGGACTGGGCACGGGCGAGGCGGTCGTGACGGTGCTGAGCGAGACCGGCGCGCCGACGCCGGTGGCGGCGACGCGGCTGCGGGCGCCGCGGTCGCTGATGGGCCCGATCGGGGCGGCGGAGCTGGAGACGGCGGTGAAGGGCTCGGCGCTGTACGGGCGGTACGCGGAGGCGGTGGACCGGGAGTCGGCGTACGAACGGCTGACGGCGGCGGCGCCGCCGAAGGAGGAGGCCCCGGGCCCGTCGCCGCGGGCGTCGCAGAAGGACGACGAGTCGCTCGTGGAGCAGGTGGTGGGCAGCGGCATGTTCAAGTCCCTGGCCCGCTCGGTGGGCACCCAACTGGGCCGCGAGATCACCCGCTCCCTGTTCGGCACGTCGAGGCGGCGGCGGTAGGGGGCGGGGTGGGGGAGATTCCCCCACCCCGCCCCTCCCCGAAACCCTGACGGGCCCGGGGGCTCCGCCCCCGACCTCCCATCCGCGGCAGCTTCGCGCCGCGCAGGGTGGCGGGCCGAACCGGCCCGTGTCGCAGGTGCCCAGGGGCTGCGTCCCGGGCTTCCCCTGCCGCGGCTTCGCGCCGCGTGAGGTTTCGCGCCCGGGCTCCCGCCCTGCGGCAGCTTCGCGCCGCGGGGCGGTGGTCCGGGTGGGTGTTACTCCGTCGCCTCGTCGTGGCCGTCGTGGAGGCCGCCGCCGGTGGCGCCGCCGTCGGTCGGGGTGGTGACGACCGGGCGCTTGAGGGAGCTGATGTCGTGGGCGTAGGTGCCCACGGCGTTGGCGATGACGTCGATGTTGACGTCGAACGCCTTCATGTTGATGTTGGAGAGGTTGTCGCCCGCGGCGTGGTAGTTCACGTCGTACGCGACACCCGCCTCGCCGCCGAACTTCTCCGCCTGCGCAGCCGTCTTGACGCCCTCGGCGCCGGTGAACGTGCCGCCGGACGGGATGCCGACCTCGATGAACGGGCCGTAGTCGGAGCGGCCGGTGAAGTCGGTGCCCTCGTGCGGGACACCGCGCTTGTCCATGAAGTCGGTGATGTCGCGCTCGAGCTGGGCCGAGCCCTCCGGGCCGGCTTCCGCGCCGACGCCGTCGGAGTTGTCGCCGTCGTAGACGAACAGGCCGTAGTTCGGCGAGGCGATCATGTCGAAGTTCAGGTAGAGCTTGAGCTCCTTCTTCGCCAACTCGCCAAGGTTCGCGACGTAGTGCTCGGAGCCGAGGAGACCGTTCTCCTCAGCCGACCACCACGCGAAGCGGACCTTGTTGCGGACCTTCGCCTTCGACTCGGCGAGTTCGAGCGCCGCGTTCAGCAGGCCGGCCGAGCCGGAGCCGTTGTCGTTGATGCCGGGGCCGGCGGTCACCGAGTCGAGGTGGGCGCCGAGCATGACCGTGTTGGCCGCGTTGCCGCCCTTGGTCTCGGCGATCACGTTGTTGGTGGTGCGCTTCTCCTGGAGCTGGCGGATCTCGAAGGAGAGGTTGACCGGGCCGTTCGCCAGGTCCGCGGCGAGCTTCTCGCCCTCCGCCTTGGTGACACCGCCGGTCGGGATCTTGCCGGCCGCCGGGTCGCCGAGCGTGCCGGACAGGGCCCCGTCGACGTTGTTGTAGATGATCGCGCCCGCGGCGCCCGCCGCCGCGGCGTTCTGCTGCTTCGCGGCGAACGTGCACCCGCCGCGCTTGATCAGCGCGATCTTGCCGGTGAACGTGCCGGAGGCGAAGTCGCCCGGCTCGCAGCCGTTCGTGCCGTCGGCGTCGACCGGTGCGGCCACCAGGTCGGCCTTGATGCCGCCGACCGGCGTCGACGTGGTGTACGTCATGGCCGCGATCGTGACGTCACGCGGCGCGGGCGACACGACGGAGACCTTCTCGGCCAGCGTCTGGGTGTAGATGAAGTCGAACTTCTGGTACGTGACGGCGTAGCCGGCCTTCTTCAGCTGCTGGTACACGTACGCGGCGGACGCGTCGTGCCCCAGCGTGCCGGCGGCGCGGTTGCCGCCGGCCGAGTCGGCTATGCGCTGGAGCGCCTCCAGGTGCTTGTACGCGCCTGCGGCGGAGGTCTCGCGGACCAGCTTCTTCGCCAGCTTCGCGGCGTCACGGGCCGGTGCGGCGGCGGGGTCCGAGGTCGCGCCGGCGGGGGTCGCCAGCAGGAGCGGGGTCACGAGTGCGGCCGCGGCGAGGGTGGCCGCGGCTCTGCGGTGAGATGCGTTCACAGAGGTCCTTCCCGGTGCGAACGAGGTTGAGGGGAAGTTAGCGATCTCCGGGGCATTCTGTGAACAGTCCGGCGCCAATTCATGCCGCATTTAGCAGGATTGACATTCGGAATCGTCAATTCCCGGCGGCTTTGGCGGCTTTTGCCGCCCGCTTGGCCTCCTGCTTGAACTCCCGCACCTTCGCCAGCGACTCCGGACCGGTGATGTCCGCGGCCGACCGGTAGCAGTTCGCCTCGCCGTACGGTCCTGCCGCCTCCCGCCAGCCCGTCGGCCGCACACCGAACCGCTTGCCGAGCAGCGCCAGGAAGATCTGAGCCTTCTGCGCCCCGAAACCGGGCAGCGCCTTCAGCCGGGCCAGCAGTTCCTTGCCGGTCTTCGCGTCCGTCCAGACGGCCGCCGCGTCCCCGCCGTACTCGTCGACGAGGAACTGGCACAGCTGCTGGATCCGCTTGGCCATCGAACCGGGGTAGCGGTGCACCGCCGGTTTCTCCGAGAGCAGCGCAGCGAAGGCCTCGGGGTCGTACGCGGCGATCTGCCCGGCGTCCAGGTCGTCGCCGCCGAGCCGCTGCGTGATCGTGTACGGGCCGGAGAACGCCCACTCCATGGGGACCTGCTGGTCGAGCAGCATGCCGACCAGCGCGGCGAGCGGGGAGCGGCCGAGCAGTGCGTCGGCCTCCGGCTGCTGGGCGAGGTGGATCTCGGTGGTCATGCTTCGATGATCCCGCTCCGCCGGGCCCGCCGCATGGCCGGTCATCCTTCCGCGAAGCGTGCCAGGGCCTTCAGGACCAGGGTCCGGGTCTCCTCGCCGCCGAGGTGCCCGGCGGACTCGACGACGTGCAGCTCGGCGTCCGGCCAGGCGCGGACCAGCTCCCAGGCGGTGATCAGCGGGCCGCCCATGTCCTGACGGCCGTGGATCAGCACGCCGGGGATGCCGGCGAGGCGGTCCGCGTCGCGGATCAGCGCGCCCTCCTCCAGGAAGGCCCCGTGCGCGAAGTAGTGCGAGCAGATCCGGACGGTGGCGAGCCGGGCGGTGTCGACGCGGTCGGAGTACGGGGTGCCCTGGCCCTCGCCGGACAGCACCGCGTCCTCCCAGGCGCACCAGTCGGCCGCGGCCTTCTCCCGTACGGCCGGGTCGGGGTCCGCCATCCGGTGCGCGTACGCGGCGATCAGCTCCGCGGCGGGAACGTCGTCGGCGGCGCCCACGGCCGCCCGGAAGCGCGCGTGCGCCTCCGGGAAGAACCGGCCCACGCCCCCGTACAGCCACGCCGTCTCGGAGCGCCGCGTGGTCGTCACGGCCGCGATCACGATCTCCGAGACGCGGGACGGGTGCGTCTCGGCGTACGCGAGGATCAGCGTGGAGCCCCAGGAGCCGCCGTACAGCAGCCAGCGGTCGATCCCGAGGTGCTCGCGGAGCCGCTCCATGTCCGCGACCAGGTGCGCGGTGGTGTTCACGGACAGGTCGGCGGAGGGGTCGCTCGCGTGCGGCAGCGAGCGGCCGCAGCCGCGCTGGTCGAACTGGATGATCCGGTACCGCTCGGGGTCGAAGAGCCGCCGGGCGTTCGGGGACGAGCCGGAGCCCGGGCCGCCGTGGACGACGAGGGCCGGCTTGCCGTTCGGGTTGCCGGAGACCTCCCAGTGGATGCGGTTGCCGTCGCCCACGTCGAGCAGGCCTTCGTCGTACGGTGCGGTCTCCGGGAACATCCGCCCGACGCTACCGGTTGCCCCGCACCCGGGTCTCCGGGTTTTCGCACCACTCCAGGACCGAGTCCCATGCCCCGTACCCGAAGTCGGGGTTGAGGTGCCCGCCGCCCGGGACGAGGTCCAGGTCGAGGCCGAGCGGGGTGCCGTAGTGCACGTCGGCGCCCTCGGGGCAGTACGGGTCCCCGTCGCCGTACACGAGCCGGGTCGGGGCCTTCAGGCGTACGGCGGCCAGGTCCAGGCCCTCGGCGAAGGCGGCGATGTCCGGGATGCCGACGGTCACCGGCGGCGACGGCGGGGCGACCAGGAGCACCCGGTCGGCGTCGATCCGTCCGGCCGCCCGCAGCCACAGCAGCACCGACAGGCTGTGCGCCAGGACGACGAACCCGCCCTCGTCCGGCCGCTGTCCGTGTTCCTCCAGCGCGTCGAGCCAGTCGTCGAGGACCGGCGCGTCCGGCTCCGGCAGCTGCGGGTAGCGCACGGTGTGGCCGCGCGCGCGCAGCTTCCCGGCGAGCCAGTGCTGCCAGTGGCCTTCGGGGCGGTGGTTCTCGTATCCGTGCAGGATCAGGAAGGTCGTCATGGCGCCATCCTGCCGGGTGCGAGGAGGGCGGGGCCCTTCCTCAACTCCGCAGGCTCAGCAGCGCCTCGACGCCGGCCTTCAGCTCGGCGGCGGACAACTCCCGTTCCACCGACAGGTGGTGCATCAGGCTCGGGGAGAACGGCGCGAGCAGCAGGTGCGCGAGGAGCGGGGCGTTGGCCTCGGGGCGGAGCCGGCCGAGGAGCATCGAGACGTGGGCGTGCATCGCGAGGTACGCGCCGGAGGTGTAGCGGGCCTTGGGCGCGGCGGACTGCGCGGCGAGCAGGATCTCGCGCTGCTCGATGATCCGGTCGACGAGGGCGTCGAGGAAGGCGGGCAGTCGCTCCTCGGCGGGGGCGCCGGGGCCGAGCGGCGGCGGGCCGCCCATGTACGCCTCCTGGAACTGCCGCTCCCGGTCGTCGAGGAGCGCCCACAGGAGCTGGGAGACGTCGCCGAAGCGGCGGTAGACGGTGCCGACCCCCATACAGCCGGCGTGCGCGACGGCGTTCATGGTCACGGCCTCGGGGCCCTGCTCGGCGACGATCCGGGCGGCCGCGTCGAGGATCTTGCGGCGGTTGCGGGCGGCGTCGGCGCGCTCGGGGGCGGGGCGGTCCGTGGTGGGGAGCAGCGGGATCGCCTGGAGGTCGCGGCCGGCGTCCTCGGCGTGCCCGGCGCGCCGGGCGCCCTGGGCGTCCTGGACGTGCTGGGGTTCGTTCGTGCTCATCCGTGGTGCCGCCCTTCGTCCGTCCCCCTTGTCGTGTGCCGGTGTCTCCGAGCATATCGGAGCACTATCCGGTTGGTCCGGGGTTCCGCTTGCGAAGTGGAACTCTATCCGTTTAAGCTCGGCGACAGTGAAGCGGAAACTAATCCGGTTGAGCGGTCTGTGGAGGGCCTGATCATGTCCGTCAAGGTTGCAGTCGTCTACTACTCGGCCACGGGGAACGTCCACCAGCTGGCCCAGGCCGTCGCCGAGGGTGCCGAGAAGGCCGGCGCCGAGGTTCGCCTCCGTCGGGCGCCCGAGCTCGCCCCCGATGCCGCCATCGACGGGAACCCGGCCTGGCGCGCCCACGTCGACGCCACCAGCGGCGAGATCGAGATCGCCACGCTGGAGGACCTGGAGTGGGCGGACGCGTACGCGTTCGGCTCCCCGACCCGCTACGGCAACATCTCGGCGCAGCTCAAGCAGTACATCGACACCACCGGTGGCCTGTGGCAGCGCGGCGTGTTCGTGGACAAGCCCGCGACCGCCTTCACCAGCGCCCACAACGTGCACGGCGGCAACGAGTCCACGCTGCTCGCGCTCTACAACACCTTCCACCACTGGGGCTCGGTCATCGTCTCGCCCGGCTTCACCGACCCGGCCGTCTATGCGGCCGGCGGCAACCCCTACGGCACCGCCCACCCGGGCGCCAACGGCGCGCCGGAGGAGAACGTGCTGGAGGCCGCCCGCTACCAGGGCCGTCGTCTGGCCACGATCGCCAAGCGTCTGAAGGGCATCGCGGTCGACTGACCCCGCACTCCTGCCTGAGCCGAGGGCCGGGACTCCGTACGACGGAGTCCCGGCCCTTCGTCGTGCCCACGGCCTGCGGTTTTGCCGTTCCGGCAAGGCGCTGGATACCCCCGGGGGTAATTCTGTTATGGTCGCTCGTATACCCCGGGGGGTAATCGAGTTCTCTGGAAGGAGCGGCCGTGTTCTTCGTGGACACCGTCGAGGTGCCGGGTCTCGGCAATCGCAGCTATCTGGCGGGCGGGCCCGCCACCGCCGTGGCGGTCGACCCGCCGCGCGACATCGACCGGGTGCTCGCTGCGGCGGCCCGCCGCGGTGTGCGGATCTCCCATGTGGTGGAGACCCATGTGCACAACGACTATGTGAGCGGCGGCCTGGAGCTGGCCCGGATCGCGGGCGCCCGGTACGTGGTCCCCGCCGCGGCCTCCGTCGCGTACGCCCGGCTGCCGATCGCCGACGGGGACACCCTCGCCGTCGACGAGGGGCTCGTGCTGCGCGCCATGGCCACCCCGGGGCACACCCCGCACCACACCGCGTACGTCCTGGAGGAGGCCGGCCGGCCGGCCGCCGTCTTCACCGGCGGCTCGCTGCTCATCGGCACCGTGGGCCGCCCCGACCTCGTCGAGCCCCGACTGACCGAGGTGCTCGCCCACGCACAGCACGCCTCCGCACACCGGCTCGCCGCCGAACTCCCCGACGACACCGCCGTCCTGCCCACCCACGGCTTCGGCTCCTTCTGCTCCGCGACGGCGACCTCGCCCGACGCCGCGCCGACCACCGTCGGCGAGCAGAGAGAGGTCAACGAGGCCCTGCTGAGGGACGCCGACACCTTCGTCGCCGCGCTGCTCGCCGGACTCGACGCCGTCCCCGCGTACTACGCCCACATGGCGCCGCTCAACACCGCCGGCCCCGCCCCCGTCGACCTGACCCCGCCCGCCGTCGCCGACCCCGACGAGATCGCGGCCCGGCTCGCGGCCGGCGAATGGGTGGTCGACCTGCGCAGCCGGGTCGCCTTCGCCGAGGGCCACGTGGCCGGCTCGTACAACATCGAGGCGGGCGGGCAGCTCGCCACCTACCTCGCCTGGCTGATCCCGTGGGGCCGGCCGGTCACCCTGCTCGCCGATTCGCCGGCCCGACTCGCCGAGGCGCAGCGCGAACTGGTCCGGGTCGGCATCGACCGCCCGGCCGCAGCGGCCACCGGCCGGCCGGAGGAGTGGGTACGGGAGGGGGAGCGGCCGGCGTCGTACCGGCGCGCGACCTTCGCCGACCTGCCGGCCGGGCTCCCCGAGGGGGATGTCGTCCTGGACGTCCGCCGCGCGGCGGAGCGGGAAGCGAACGGGCACATCCCCGGGTCGCTCTCCGTGCCGCTGCACGAACTGCCGGGCCGGATCAGGGAACTGCCGTCCGGCGGCACCCTCTGGGTGCACTGCGCGGGCGGGATGCGGGCCGCGATCGCCGCCTCGATGCTGGCGGCGGCGGGGCGCGAAGTGGTGGCGATCGACGACTCCTTCGCCAACGCGCCCGCACAGCCCACATGTTGATCGCCCTGGCGGCCGGCGCGGTGGTCGGCCTGGCGCTCGGCGCGCTCGGCGGCGGGGGCAGCGTCCTCGCCGTCCCCGTCCTGATCTACCTGCTCGGCTTCGCCCCGCCCGCCGCGGCGACCGCGAGCCTGCTCATCGTGCTCGCGACCTCCGCGACCGCGCTGTACGGGCACGCCCGCGACGGCCGCGTGCGGTGGGGGACCGGCGCGCTGTTCGCGGCGGCCGGTCTCGTGCCGGCCGCGCTCGGCGGCCTCGCCGCCGCAAGGCTGCCCGAGACGCTGCTCACGGCCGGGTTCGCGGCGGTGGCGGGCGTGGCCGCGGTGCGGATGATCCGGCCCGCGGGCGTGGACGCGGGGGTGCGGCGGTCCGGCCCCGCCGTCGCGGGCGCGGGCGCCGGGCTCGGCGCGGTGACCGGCGTGCTGGGCGTGGGCGGCGGGTTCCTGACCGTACCGGCGCTGGTCCAGGTGGTCGGCCTGCGGATGCGGACGGCGGTCGGGACCAGCCTGCTCGTCGTCTCCGTGAACGCGCTGGCCGCGCTGCTCGCCCGCGCGGGCTCGGCCGCCACGCTGGACTGGGCCGTGGTCGCCCCGTTCACGGGCGCGGCGATCCTGGGCGCCTGGGACGGGCGGCGGCTGGCCGCGAAGGTCTCCGGGGACACGCTGCGGCGGATCTTCGGGGCGATGCTGTTGGCGGTCGCGGGGCTGATGCTCCTCGACGTCGTGCTGTAGCGGATCGCCCGCAATGCCGAGGTCGGACCGCCGGATCGTCGTGCAATGCCGAGGTCACACCGCCGCAACGCCGGAGCGATACGGTCGGCCACCGGCGATCGTCACGCCAGCGACAGGAACAGCTTCTCCAGCCGGGCCCGCATCTGGTCGCGGTCCTCGTCGGTCTTCCGGCCGTCCCCGATGTCCGTCATGCACTGCTGCAGGCCGGTCGCGATGATCGCGAACCCGGCCCGGTCCAGGGCCCGGGACGCGGCCGCGAGCTGGGTCACGACCTCCTCGCAGTCGCGGCCCTCCTCGATCATCTTGATCACGCCGGAGATCTGGCCCTGTGCCCGGCGCAGCCGGTTGAGCACGGCCTTCAGCTCCGCGCCCGCGAGTTCGAGATCCACAACCACTCCTCACAGATACCCCAGGGGGTAATTTACTCCCCCGAACGGGGCCCCGTCGAAAACCAAGGATGACACCCGCGATGAACAAGCCCTCCTCGAACGACTCCCGCGACTCCGTCGCTCTCCTCGACGCCGACCAGGCCCGCGCCCGGCTCGACACGCTCACCGTCGTCGACGTGCGCACCCCCGCCGAGTACGCCTCCGGTCACGTGCCGGGCGCGCTGAACGTGCCGCTCGACCGGCTCGGGCAGGCCGTGCCCGCGCTGCGGGAGGCGGCGGGGCGCGGCGAGCTGCTCGTGGTCTGCCAGTCCGGCAACCGGTCCGCGTCCGCGGCCGCGCAGCTCGCGGCGCAGGGCGTCCCCGTACTGGACCTGACCGGCGGGACGGGCGGCTGGGCGGCCCGCGGCCACGCACTGGACCGGCCGGAGGGTGCGCCGGCGAAGGCGGTGTGGGCGATGGACCGACAGGTGCGGCTCGTCGCCGGATCGCTCGTGCTGCTCGGTCTGGTGCTGGGACTGCTGGTGCATCCGGCGTTCCAGCTGCTGTCGGCGGGGATCGCCGGCGGGCTGGTGTTCTCGGCGCTCACGAACACCTGCGGGATGGCGGCGATGCTCGGGAAGCTGCCGTACAACCGGGCCACGGCCTGCGGGCTGCCGCTGGACGCGACGCTCGAGCGGCTTCGTCAGGGCGCGTAGCCGGGCGCGTAGCGGCGCAGGAACATCTCCACGCCGTCCGTGAGGAGTCGCTCGGCGAGGTCGTCGGTGAGTTCCGTCCCGTACTGCTCGAAGACCATCTGCGGGAAGACGAGCAGCGAGTAGAGCTGGAGGACGGCGACCTCCAGGTCGGGGACGTCGAGGCGGCCGCGGTCCGCGAGGGTGCGCAGGGTGTCGGCGACGGCGGGGTGGTGCCCGGCCGGGCCGTGCGCCCGCCAGGCGCGGCCCAGTTCGGGGAAGCGGTGGAGTTCGGTGGCGACGAGGGCGCGCAGCGCGCGGCCCTCGTCGTTCTCGCGTACGGCCCGGACCCAGGCGCGGCCGGCGGCGACGAACGCGGCGCGCAGGTCCTCGGCGCCGGCCGCGGCGAGCCGCGCGAGGGTGGCGGCCGCCTCGGTCTCGTCGGCGAGGGGCTCGTCGAGGGCGCCCGCGACCACGGCCGTGAACAGGGCTTCCTTGCTGCCGAAGTGGTTGTAGACGGTCACCTTGGAGACGCCCGCCTCGGCGGCGATGGCGTCCATGCCGACGCCGAAGCCCTCGCGGAGGAAGAGCGCGCGGGCGGCCCGCACGATGTCCTGCCGCTTGCGGGCGGCGCGGGCTCCGCTGGGGGCGGGTCTGGCGGGCTGGGCGCTCATGGGCCGACCCTACCAACGCAACTGAACTCTTGAGTACATCTGAACTGAACCGTACAGTTCAGTCATGAAGTCCGACCCGCACGCCCAAGGGCACCCGCATGCCCACACGCCGTCCGACGCCCACGCCCACACCGACGCCCACACCGACGCACACGCCCACACCGGGGCCCACGCGCCGTCCCCGCCGCCCGACCCGCGCCGCTGGACGGCACTGGCACTGATCTGCACGGCCCAGTTCATGCTGATCCTCGACGTCACCGTGGTGAACGTCGCGCTGCCGACCATGGCCGCCGACCTCGGCCTCGGCCGCTCCGCGCTGACCTGGGCGGTCACCGCGTACACCCTCTGCTTCGGCGGCCTGATGCTGCTCGGCGGCCGGCTCGCGGACGGCCTCGGTGCCCGCCGCACCCTGCTCGCCGGGCTCGCGCTGTTCACCGCCGCCTCGCTGGCCTGCGGCCTCGCGCCGGACGCCGCGACGCTGCTGACCGGCCGCATCGCCCAGGGCGTCGGCGCCGCGCTGCTCTCACCGGCCGCGCTCTCCCTCGTCACCACGGGCTTCCACGGCGCGGAGCGCACCAAGGCCCTCGGCGTCTGGGCGGCGATCGGCGGCACCGGCTCGGCCGTGGGCGTCCTGCTCGGTGGCGCGCTGGCCGACGGCCCGGGCTGGCGCTGGGTCTTCTACGTCAACGTCCCCGTCGGGCTCGCGCTGCTCGCCGCGCTCCCGGCCGTCGTCCGGGCCCGCGCCCCGCAGCCGCCGCGCGGCCTCGACGTTCCCGGGGCGCTGCTGGTCACCACGGCCACCGGAGCGCTCGTGTACGGCCTGGTGCGCGCGGGCGACGCGGGCTGGACGTCCCCGTCCACGCTGCTGCCGCTGCTCGGCGCGCTCCTGCTGTACGGGGTCTTCGCCGCCGTCGAACGGGCGAGCCGCGCCCCGCTGATGGACCCGCGGATGTTCACCCGCCGGCCGGTGGTCGCGGGCTCGCTCCTGATGCTGGTCGCGACCGCGCTGCTGATCTCGTTCTTCTTCCTCGGCTCGGTCCAGCTCCAGCACCTGTACGGCTACGACGCCCTGCGCACCGGCCTGGTCTTCCTCCCCGTCGCCGTCACCACCGCCGTCGGCGCCCACCTGGCCGCCCGCCTCGTAGGCTCCCTCGGCAGCAGGCCCTGCGCGGCGGCCGGCCTGACGATCGCGGCCCTCGGCTGCGCCCCGCTCCCCTTCTTCACGGCGGAATCCGACCCCTGGACCACCCTGCTCCCGGCCCTCTCGGTCGCCGCCCTCGGCCTCGGCGCGGTCTTCGTCACCGCCACCACCACGGCCCTCGGCATGACGGCCCCGCACGAGGCGGGCCTCGCGTCGGGCATCATCAACACCTTCCACGAGGTGGGCGGCTCGATCGGCGTCGCGGTCGTCTCCACGATCGCCGGATCGAGCATCACCACCGGGACCCTCGCCGGCTACCGCGCGGCGTTCATCACCTGCGCCCTGACGGCAGCCGCCACCGCGCTCCTGGTCCCCCTGCTCGTCCCCCCGGGCAGACCCCGCACCACAGGAGGCCCGCACGCGCACTGACGCGCGCGGGTACCGTCACCGGCCCGGGCCGACCTCGTCGATCGGGCGGATGACGACCGGGTAGTCCGGGGAGCCGGCCGGGACCGGGCATTGGGTGATGCGGGCGGCGATCTCGGTGACGCGGTCGAGGCTCGCGCAGTCGAGGATCCAGTAGCCGGCGAGGAGTTCCTGGGAGCGGTCGTACGGGTTGTCGCGGATCGTGGGGCCGCCGATCGGGGAGGCCGTGACGAAGCGGGTGCGGGCGGGCTCGGTGAGGCCCTGGCCGTCCAGCATCTCGCCGGAGGCGGTCAGTTCCTCGTTGAGCTCGTTCATGAAGACGACCATGTTCTGCACGTCCTCATGGGTCCACACCGGGGACTGGGCGGAGCCCTCGCCCTTCATGGCGTCGTAGTCCGTCTGCGAGCCCAGCACCATCACCATGTACTTCACGACGTCGCTCCCTCGGGGGTCGGTGGGTCTGCTCCCTCCAGGGGACGCCGTGCCGCGCCGGAAAGGCGCGGCACCGCGCCCTTACCGCACCGATTCCACCCGTGGGGACCACCCCCCTTTCAGGGGGCACGGGTTCACGGGTTCACGGGTTCACGCCGCGTCCGCCGCCGCACGGTCCGTCAGCGGGCGGCGGCGGCCGGCGAGGTCCGTCAGGGACGCGGGCGGGAAGGCGGCCTCCGGGTCGTACACGTTCGTGCCCGGCGGCACGATCTCGTCGATCCGGTCGAGCACCTCGTCGTCGAGGACCAGCGGCGCGCCCTTCAGCAGTCCCACGAGCTGCTCCTCCGTCCGCGGGCCGACGATCACCGAGGTCACCGCCGGGTGCGCCGCGGCGAAGGCGATCGCCAGCTCGGGCAGGGTGCAGCCGATGTCGTCGGCGAGCGCGGCGAGCTTCTCGACGGCCTCGAACTTGGCCGCGTTCTCGGGGAGCGCCGGGTCGAAGCGGGTCGGCCGGAGCGCGGCCCGGCCGCTCGTCAGATCGACCGGCATGTCCTTGCGGTACCGCCCGGTGAGGAACCCGAAGGCGAGCGGGCTCCAGGTCAGGACGCCCATCCCGTACCGCCGGGTCACCGGCAGCACGGACCGCTCGATCCCGCGGGCGAGGATCGAGTACGGCGGCTGTTCGGTCCGCGGCCTGCGCAGCCCGCGCCGCTCGGCCACGGCATGGGCCTCGACGATCTCGTCGGCGGGGAAGGACGACGTGCCGAACGCGCGGATCTTGCCCTGCGACACCAGGTCGCCGAGGACGTCCAGCGTCTCCTCGATGTCCGTGCGCGGGTCGGGCCGGTGGACCTGGTACACGTCGATCCAGTCGGTGCCGAGCCGGCGCAGGCTGTCCTCCACGGCGCGGACGATCCAGCGCCGGGAGTTCCCGCTCCGGTTCGGGCCCTCCGTCAGCGGGAAGTGCACCTTCGTCGCGAGCACCACGTCGTCCCGGCGCCCGCCGAGCGCCTTGCCGACGATCTCCTCGGACTCGCCGGCCGAGTACATGTCGGCGGTGTCGACGAAGTTGACGCCCTGGTCGAGGGCGGCGTGCACGATCCGGGTGCACGCCTCGTGGTCGGGGTTGCCGACGGAGCCGAACATCATCGCTCCGAGGCAGTACGTGCTGACCTCGATGCCGGTGCCGCCGAGGATGCGATAGCGCATGCCGGACTCCCTTTTCGCGTACGGGGATTGGAGGTCCGCAGCCTAGGAGTTGGAGTGCGCTCGATGGCAAGCCCCGCCCCCGCTCACGAGGCCCGCGCCCAGGACGCCCCGCGCGGGACGCTCAGGAGGCTCCCGCCGTCAGCAGCGCGTCCGCCACCGCCGTCCGCGCGTACAGCACCGAGCGGCCCGCCCGGTGCGCGGTGACCAGGCCCGCGTCGCGCAGCGCGGTGAGGTGCTGGGACACGCCGGCGGGGGAGAGCCCGGAGTGGCGGGCCAGCTGGGTGGTGGAGGCCGGGGTGTCGAGCTCGGTCAGGAGCAGCGTCCGCGACCGGCCGATCACCGCCGCGACCGCCTCGCCGGCCGCCGTGGTCCGCGGCTCCCAGAGCGTGCCGATCCCCCGTGCCGGATAAGCGAGTTGCGGCGGCTCGGGCGGCACGGAGCGGGTGAGCACCCGGGGCCAGGCGAACGCGGACGGGATCAGCAGCAGCCCGGCCCCGGCCTCGTCGCGGGTCAGCCGGCAGTGCCGGCGCACCAGGCGTAGGCTGCCGTCGTCCCAACTCACCGTTTCGTGCAGCTCGTTGAGGACGTGGGCGGCGCCGTGCTCGGCGACCTGCCGGGCCCGGTGGAAGACGTCCGCCTCCAGTACGTCGCGGACCCTCGCCCAGTACGGCGCGAGCGCCAGCTCCCAGTAGCACTCGATCTCCGCGACGACCTTCTCCAGAGCCGCCTCGGGGGCCTCGCGCAGCAGCCGGAGCCGCGGGCCGGGACGCCGGTCGCCGGACTGGGCGGCCAGCATGTCGAGTTCGACGCGGACCCGGTCGGGCGCGGTCCGGCGGATCGCGTCGAGTTCGGCGGCGAGGGTGGGGAAGGGGGCGGCGGGGGCCGGATTGAGGAAGTCGGCGAGGTAGCTTGTGCGCGGGATCAGTTCGGCCAGCCAGCCCCGGTCGAGCCCGGCCTCGGCGAGCCGGGGCCGGACCTGCTCGGCCCAGCGCCGGTGCGGCCCGGCGGCGGCGCCGTCCCCGCGCAGGATCCGGTAGCTGGTGACGACCTCCCACATGGGGGAGACCGCGAACCGGGTCTGCGCCAGATCGGCCGCGGAGAAGCTGAGTTCGTACTCCATGGGCGCACACCCTCCGGTCCGTATCCCTGTTGGATTCGGTCTGAGCTTAATCATTGGTGGGGGTGCGGGGGACGGGCGCAGGCTTCCGCACATGTTCTCCAGCTACCGCGGACTGCCGCGCACCGTATGGACCGTCTTCGCCGGGTCGGTCGTCCACCGCATCGGCTTCATGGTCACGCCGTTCCTGGTGTTCTTCCTCGCCGAGCGGGACGTCACCGGCTCCGAGGTCGGTTACGTTCTCGGCGCGCTCGGCGCGGGCCACCTCATCGGCCCGGCGGTCGGCGGACTGCTCGCCGACCGGTTCGGCCGCCGCCCGGCCATGCTCAGCGGCCTGCTCGGCTCGTCCGCGGCGGTGGGCGCGCTGTACGCCGCCCCCGGCGTCTGGACGATGGCCGCCGCGGCGCTCCTGGTCAGCGCGACCGGCATGATGGTCGCCCCCGCCGCGTACGCCCTGATGTCCGACGCGGTCGACGCGGAACGGCGGCAGCGCGCGTACGCCCTGTTCCACTGGGGCAGCAACATCGGCACGGCGGTGGCGGGCGTCCTCGGTGGCTTCCTCGCGGCGCACGGGTACTGGCTGCTGTTCGCCGTCGACGTCACGGCGATGCTGCTGTACGCGACGATCGTCGTGACCCGGCTGACGGAGACCCGCCCGCAGTCCGCCCCGCAGGCCGCGGGAGCCACGTCGGCGAAGAACCAGGACGGCATCGGGTACGGGGTGGTCTTCCGCGACAAGCTGCTCCTGGCGCTGCTCCCGCTCTTCGGCATCCAGCTGTTCGTCTACTCCCTCACCGAGGTGGCCCTGCCGCTCGCCATCCACGACAGCGGCCTCTCGCCTGCCGTGTACGGGACGATGGCGGCGATCAACGCGATCCTGGTGGTCGTCCTCCAGCCCTTCACGACCGCCCGGCTCGCCAGGCTGCCCCAGCTCCCGGTGCAGGCCGCGGGCAGCCTGCTGATCGCCGCCGGCGTGGCGCTGACCGGCATCGCGGACAGCGTGGCCGGGTACGCGTTCTCGGTGGCCGTCTGGTCCCTTGGCGAGGTCGTGGTCTCGGGCATCGCCGCCGCCGTCGTCGCCGACCTGGCCCCGGCGCACGCCCGCGGCCGGTACCAGGGCGCGTTCAGCTGGACCTGGGGCGCGGCCCGTTTCGCCGCTCTGACCCTGGGCGTCACCGTCTACACCTCGGTCGGCCCGGCAACCCTGTGGTGGACCGCCCTCGCCGCCGGCGCGGTGACGGCCACCGGCACCCTGGCCCTGCGCGGCCGGGTGGCCCGGCGCGCGGCGGAGACGAAGCGGGAGCAGGAGGCGGCGGCGCTTCGGAGCGTTCCGTCCGACGAGCACCCGAAGACCGCGACCCTGGCGGCGTGACCGCCGCGTACGGCGGGTGCGGGCCGGCGAGACCGGTGCCGCACCCGCTCAGGCGTCCGTTCCTCCGGACGCCTCCAACCTCCGCGCCCGATCGGTGAGATGACGCCGCTCGGGCGCGCTCGTCGTGCGGCGGGCGGCCTCGCGGTACGCGTCCGTCGCCCGGCCCGTCTCGCCGCGCAGTTCGAGGAGGTGGGCGCGGGTCGCGAGCAGCCGGTGGTGCTTCGCCATCCGCTTGTCCTGCGCCAGCGCGGCCAGCAACTCGAGCCCGGCGTCCGGACCGTGGACCATCGCGACGGCGACGGCCCGGTTGAGGGTCACCATCGGGTTCGGCCCGAACCGTTCCAGGAGTTCGTAGAGGGCGAGGATCTGCGGCCAGTCGGTGGCGTCCGCGTCCGGCGCCTCGTCGTGGACCGCCGCGATGGCGGCCTGCACCTGGTACGGCCCGACCTGCCCGCGCGGCAGCGTACGGCTGATCAGCGCGACGCCCTCGGCGACCAGCGCGGCGTCCCAGCGGCCGCGGTCCTGCTCCCCGAGCGGCACCAGCTCGCCGTGCGGCCCGGTGCGGGCGGGGCGGCGGGCGTCGGTGAGCAGCATGAGGGCGAGCAGCCCGGCGGTCTCGCCGTCGTCGGGGACGAGCCGGTGCAGCAGGCGGGTGAGCCGGATCGCCTCGGTGGAGAGCTCGGGGGCGGTGAGGTCGTCGCCGTTCGAGGCGGTGTAGCCCTCGTTGAAGACCAGGTACAGCACGTGCCGTACCTCGCCGAGCCGTTCGGCCCGGTCGGTCTCCGCGGGCAGGGCGAGGGTCCCGTCGGCGGCCTTGATCGTCTGCTTGGCGCGGCTGATGCGCTGGGCCATCGTCGACTCGGGCACCAGGAACGCCGCCGCGATCTGCGCCGTCGTCAGACCGCCGACCGCCCGCAGGGTGAGCGCGATCCGGCTGGACGGCGACAGCGCCGGGTGACAGCACAGGAACAGCAGGGCCAGCGAGTCGTCCCGGTCCGCCTCCGGGCGCTCGTCGGCGGGCGGGCCGATCAGCGCCGACTGCGGCGTGGCCAGGGCGTGGCTGTCCTCGCGGCGGCGCCGCGCGGCCTCGCTGCGCACCTGGTCGACGAGCCGTCTGCCGGCGACGGTGACGAGCCAGCCCCGCGGGTTCTCGGGGACACCGTCCTTCGGCCACTGCAGCGCGGCGGCGAGCAGGGCCTCCTGCACCGCGTCCTCGGCCTCGTCGAAGCTCGCGTACCGGCGCACGAGCGTGCCGAGGACCTGCGGCGCCAGCTCGCGCAGCAGGTCCTCGACCGTGTGGGGCACGCTGCTCACAGGCCCGCAGCGTCGGCCGCCGCCTCGTGCAGCACCGGCCACAGCTCGACCGGCTCGACGTCGGCGAACGGCATGTCCGCGGCGATCTCCTGCGCCCGCTCCAGGCTGTCGCAGTCGAGCAGGTAGAAGCTGGCGATGTACTCCTTGGTCTCCAGGTACGGGCCGTCGGTCACCGCCGGGACGCCGTCCGCGCGGCGCACCAGCTGCGCGTTGGCCGCGTCGGCGAGCCCGTACGCGCCGATCAGCTCGCCGCTCTCCCGGTACCTGCGGTTGAAGGCGTCCTGCTTGGCGATCGCCTCGGGCCAGGCGTCGGCGGGGAAGGAGTCCCACTTGGCCTGGTTGCCGTAGATCATCGCGACGTACTTCATGGTGGGTTTCCTCCCCGTGTCGCGCGCCCCTTCGGCGCGCTGTCACCCCATGGTCGGAGCGGGAGACGGGCTCTCGACATCCGGCACGGAACGCATCCCGATTATTTTTCGGATGATCGTGGAGCGCCACCCTTCCGGGCGAGGACGCAACGTTTCACCTGCGGCGACGCGTATCCGCGTGATCATCGTGGGGCAGCCTGGGCGCTGTGCGGACCAGGGGTGTACGAAGCCGGCGGCCGGCCGTCCTCGCGGCGCTGATGCTCGTGCTTCTAGCGACGGCGTTGGCGGCAGCGGGCTGCGGGGCGGACAGGCCGGACAGGCCGGACAGGCCGGACAGGGCGGACAGGCCGGGGAGCCCGGGGAGCCCGGGGAGCCCGGAGGGGGCGGGGGCGCGGGTTGTCCCGTCGGCGGCGGACCGGCGGTACCTGAAGCGGGCGGAGCAGATCCTGATCGCCGAGTGCCTGCGCGCGCAGGGCTTCGCGTACGAGGCACGGACCCTCCCCGACGAGCCACCGCGCCGCTTCCCGTACGTCCTCGACGACGTCGCCTGGGCGCGGCGGCACGGCTACGGGCTCGACGAGGAGCGCCGGATCGCCGCCCGGAAGGCGGCCGACCCCAACGAACGCTATTTCCGCGGCCTGCCGCCCGAGCGGCAGAAGGCCGCGTTGGCGGCGCTGAACGGCGCGCGCCCGGAGGGCCTGTCGGCGCGGATGCCGGGCGGCGGTGTGGTGGTGGCGAGCGACGAGGGCTGTACGGCGCGGGCTCAGCGCCGGCTGTACGGCGACCTCCAGGGCTGGTTCGCCGCGCGCCTGACGGTGGCCAACCTGACGCCGCTGTACGTGCCGAAGGTGCGTGAGGACCCGGAGTTCCGGCGGGCGGTGGGCGGCTGGGCGCGGTGCATGGCGGGGCGGGGCCACCGCTACGCGACCCCCGACGCTCTGCGCGAGGCGCTGCCGGGCGTGCGGACCAGGGCGGCGGAGATCCGCCTGGCCGTCGCGGAGGCCGGCTGCGCGGGCGAGTCCGGCCTGGCCGCCACCGCGAAGGCGCTGGACGCGCGGTACGGGGCAGAGGTCCGCCGCCGGTACGCCGGGCAGATCGCGACCGAACTCCGCCTGGCACGCGCCGCCGTGCCCCGGGCCCGCGAGGTCCTCCACAGACGACCGTGAGCACTCCCGCTCCGGTTCCATCAGAAGGGAATCGACACATCATGCGCAAGACGAAGACGGTCCTGGCCGCGGCCGCGTTGGCACTGACGGCCGCCCTGGCCGCCACGACGCCGTCCGTGGCCTCGTCCTCCGTCTCCTCCGCCCCGGCCTCCGTTTCCGCTGCCGTGATGGCGGACGGCTACGTCCACGTCTGGGAGCACACCGGCGCCGGCGGCGCCACGTGCCGCTGGAGCGGGGACGACAGCGACTACCGCTTCAACACCGGTTGCGGCGACATGAACGACAAGGTCTCCTCCGCCCGCAACAGCGGCTACTCGGGCAGCTACGAGGACGTCCTCTTCTACGAGAACACCGAACGCCGCGGCTCCTTCGTCTGCCTCCCCAACGGCGCGTACTGGGAGAGCATGCCCGACGGCTGGAACGACCGTGTCTCCTCCCACTCCTGGGGCAGCGCCTGCTGATCGGCAGCGGGTGCGCCCCGTAGGGGTGATCACCGGTGTGCCCGCGTGAACGGGCACGGCGCGACGGCCGGGGTGGCGCACATGCGCCTTCCTCTTCCCTGCCGCGCCGTGCCCTTCCCCGCTCTAGGCGAGCGGCCGGCCCTGGGCGGCCATGTCGGTGAGGGTGTGGAAGAGCGAGAAGTTCGGCGTGAGCCGGACCCACGAGGCGGCCAGGGCGCCGCGCCGGCCGGCCACGCGGACGTCGATCGAACCGTCCTTGATCTCCACCCGCTCGACCTGATGCCACGGCGCCGAGGTGTTCCCGGAGCCGATCTCCCCGGCCGTGATCCACAGCAGCCCGAAGTCCAGCTTCTCGCCGGCGCGCAACCGTGCCAGTGCGCCGGGGAGTTGGGCGGTGGCGGAATCCTGCTGCACCCACGGGCCCCACTGCTCGCCGCCGGGGAACGCGCTGCCGACGACCAGATTGCGGCCGTCGGTGTCGGTGAGGCCGAAGGAGTAGACGGTGGAGAGGGTCCTGCCGTACTGGGTGTGGCGCTTGGTGTTGTCCAGCACCGTGCTGTCGGCGTAACGGACCACCCGCACCTGGTTCTTGTGCAGGACGACGACGCCGCCCTGGTACAGGTGCAGCGCACCGGGGCCGCCGCTCGCCATCCCGCCGAGCAGCAGTCGCAGGGCGCCGATCACGGTCGGCAGACCCGTCACGATCGCGAGCGCCGGATAGCCGGTGGCCAGGGAGGCCACCGTCGCGATGCCGAACAGCCCGCACACGGCGATGCCCACCCGCATCGCCGCCGTGCTCGTCGCCGACCCCTTCTGGTAGCCGCCGCGGTACGCACCAAGGTCCGCCCGGGCCGCCGCTTCCTGGATCTGCCGGTCGAACGCGCCAGCGTTTGTCTGAGTCATGACAAAGCAACCCCCGACGCCTCGCTGCCGAACTCCCGTCCGGCGCAAGGCGATAGTGACTTCTAGGACAGTGCTAGGAGACTTCTGGGTCTTGCGGGTCTTGCGGGTCTTCTGGGTCTTCTGGGTTTTCTGGAACTTCCGAGGCGCCCGCTTCGAGCCCGCACGGACAGTCCTCGTGCGCCTGCCGCCGTTCGCTGTCGGAGGCGAGGACGCCGAGGCCGAACAGGTCGACGACCTGTTCGATGAGTTCGTCGGCGCGCGAGGCGTCGAGGTAGTTGTCGACGAACATCTGCGACAACCCGTAGGCCAGCGCCTGGCCGGCGATCCGGACCACGTCCGGGTCGGCCCGCCGGAGTTCGCCGCGCTCCTGACCGGCGATGATCACGTCGGTGATGGCCCCGACGAGCGCATCGTGTCCCTCCTGCAGGGCGGGCGTGCGGTCCGCGCCGAAGACGGCGCGGCGCAGGAGCGTGAACCGGTGCGGATGGGCCAGCGCGTAGTGCGCGAACGCGGTGCCCAGGGCCCTGAAGGGGATCTCCTCCGCAGAGTCCTCCGCCGAGTCCACCGCGGTCAGTTGCGCCGTGGCGAAGTCCACCGCCACGGCCTCGCCGACCGCCGTGATCAGGGCGGCCCGGTCCGGATAGTGCCGGAACGGCGCCGAGGGGGAGACGCCCGCCCTGCGGGCCACCTCGCGGACGGTCACCGCCTCGATGCCTCCCTCGTCCAACAGCTCGACGGCATGCCCCAGCAACGTCTCCGGGAGGGAGCCGTGGTGGTAGGGCCGGCCGGTTGCTCGGGCGTTCATGGAGCCAGTCGTACCACACCTTGACACGGAGGCGAAGAGGAAATGTAATCGGCGATCACATCAATGTGTTCGCCGATCACATGGGAGTGCTCGTGGATCTGCATCACGGCGGCTGGGCGCGCGAGGTCGACGCCGAACTCCGGCTCAGTCAGGGGAAGTTGCCCGAGGGGCTGGCCGGGACCCTCTACCGAAACGGACCCGGGAACCATCTGTCCGACTACGTCATCGACGGCGACGGCCTGGTCAGCGCGGTGACGTTCACGCCCGGCCGCCCGGTACGGGTCCGGTCCCGCTACGTCCGGACGCCGTCGTACGCGGCGGCCCTCGGCGCCCGCGCGGCGGGCCGCGACGGCGCTCCTAGCGGCGACGGGCCCCCCGTCCGCCTCGGCGGGGCGAACGCCGCGGGCGGCCGGCTCCGCAACGCGCTCCGCCTGCCCGCCTCGCAGGCCAACACCTCCGTGGCGATGATCGACGGCCGGCTGCTGGCGCTCTGGGAGGCGGACCTGCCGTGGGAGCTGGAGCCCGGCTCGCTCGCGACGCTCGGCCGCTGCGACCTCGACGGAGCGGTGGGGCCGTCCGGCGCCGTCGGCCGCCGGCTCGGCAGCCCGTACTCCGCCCACCCGTGCTGGGACCCCGCCACCGCCGAGCTGTGGAACTTCGGCTGCGTGTACGGCCCGCGCCCGAGTCTGGAGATCTACCGCACCAGGAAGGGCGGCCCGACCGAGCGGCTGCGCTCCATCCGGCTGCCCCGGCGCCACATGGTCCACGACTTCGCGATGACCGCGACCCACCTGGTGTTCTGCCTCGGCCCGGTGGTCCTGGACATGCCGGCGATGATGTCCGGGCGGCTCACGACCTTCGAGGCCATGCGCTGGCACGGCGACCAGCCCACCCGCATCCTGCTCGTCCCCCGCGCGGGCGGACCGTTCCGCGTCGTGGAGACCGACCCGTGGTTCCAGTGGCACTTCGCCGGCGCGTACGACGACGGTGCCGACATCGTCTTCGACCTGGTCCGCTTCCGGTCCTGGACCGTCATGCACGAGGCCCTCAGCAGCCTCAGTCACCTCACGGACGCGTCCTGCTCCCCGGTCGGCCGCCTCTGGCGCTACCGCGTCGGCCCCTCCGGCAAGGTCGAGGGGCACCAGATCCACTCGCTGCCGCTCGAATTCCCCACCATCGATCCGCGCCTGGCCACCACGGCCCACCGCGACGTCTACGGCGCCGCCGCCACCGAGCCCGGCTTCGGCGTCGCGTTCTCGGCGGTCGCGCGGTACGACACCGAGCGCGGCGAGGCGGACATCCACGACTACGGCCCCGGCCACCTGGTCAGCGAGCCGCTGTTCGTCCCCGGCGATCCGGGCCGCCCCGACGGGCGGGGCTGGCTCATCGCGTACGAGAACGAGATCGCCGCCGGGGCCACGAACATCGTGATCTTCGATGCCGGGGCCGTCGCCGACGGGCCCGTCTGCACGCTGCCGGTCCCCGAGAGCCTCGGGTACACCTTCCACGGTCAGTGGGTGCAGGCGTGACGGCCGCGGAGCGGCGCACCACGTCCTTCGAGCGGGCCGGCCTGGTCTTCGACGTCTCGGACGAGGGGCCGCTCGACGGTGACGTCGTGGTGCTGCTGCACGGCTTCCCGCAGACCTCGCGCTCCTGGGACCGGCTCGCCCCGCTGCTGCACGCCGCGGGCTACCGCACGCTCGCGCCCGACCAGCGCGGGTACTCGCCCCGGGCCCGGCCGCGCGGGAGGTTCGCGTACCGGCTGTCCGCGCTGGTCGACGACGTCCTCGCGCTGGTCGAGGCGGCGGGGCTCGGCGACCGCAAGGTGCATGTCGTCGGGCACGACTGGGGCGCGTCGGTGGCCTGGTCGCTGGCGGCGGCCCGGCCTGACGTGGTGGCGACGGTGACCGCGCTGTCCGTGCCGCACCCGGCCGCGTTCATGTGGTCCCTGTTCACCAGCCGCCAGTTCCTCATGTCCTGGTACATGTACCTCTTCCAGGTCCCCTGGCTGCCCGAACTCGCGATCCGCCGGCTCGCCCGGCGCTCGGGACCGCGCCTGGTCGCCGGCCTGACGGCCGGCGGCCAGACCGAGGAGAGCGCGGCCCGGGACGTGGAGTTCGCGGCGCGTTCGGCCGCGCTGACCCCGGCGGTCAACTGGTACCGGGCCATGATGCTGAACACGCCGAAACGGATGGCCAAGGTGACCGTCCCGACCCTGTTCGTCTTCAGCGACGGCGACCCCGCCCTGAGCCGCACCGGCGCCGACCGCACCCACCGCTTCGTCACCGGCCCGTACACCTTCCACACCCTCACCGGCATCGGCCACTGGATCCCCGAACAGGCCCCCGCCGCCGTGGCCGACCTCCTGCGCGTCCATCTCACCCCGGACCGGTGACGGGGGAGTCCATGAGGCGGCTCTCCCAGGCCCAGGCGGCGATCTCGACGCGATTGCGGACGCCGAGTTTGTTCTGGATCGTCGCCAGGTGGCTCTTGACGGTGCTGAGGGTGATGAAGAGGGCGCCGGCGATCTCCTGGTTGGTGCGGCCTCTGGCGATGGCCCGGATCACCTCCGTCTCCCGGGGCGAGAGCGGCTGGGCCGGCCGGGCGGCGGACGCACCGGCCCGGGCCGGTGCCAGGTCGCGGAGCAGACGCAGGGTGATGGACGGGGAGATGAGGGCGTCCCCGGCGTGTGCGGCGCGGACGGCTTCGACGAGCAGGGCGGGCGCGGCGCCCTTGAGGACGAAGCCGACCGCCCCGGCGCGCAGCGCGCCGTGGACGTACTCGTCCAGGTCGAAGGTGGTGACGATGACCACCCGGAGCGGGTCCGTGACGCCGGGGCCGGCGAGGGCCCGGGTGACGTCGATGCCGTCGAGACCCGGCATGCAGATGTCGACCAGGCACACGTCCGGGCGCAGCCGGCGGGCGAGTTCGACCGCCTCGGCGCCGTCGGCGGCCTCGCCGACCACGGTGATGTCGTCCTGGTCCTCCAGGATGAGCCGCAGGCCGCCGCGGATCATCGCCTGGCCGTCGGCGAGCAGGACGCGGATGCTCAACGGGTCTCCCTCGCCGGTACGGGCGGGGTGGACCCCCGGCAGAAGGCCGGCCGGCTCTCGGGCGGCCAGCGCGCTCAGCTCGCCCTCACCGTCGCCGCGGCCAAACGGCCCGAGTTGCTGATCTTCGACGAGCCCGCCGCCGCCCTGGACCCACTGGCCCGGCACGCCTTCCTGGACGACCTGATCGAGTCCGTCACCGAACTGGGCGCCGCCGCCGTCCTCTCCTCCCACGCCCTGCCCGACGTCGAGCGGGTGTGCGACTACCTGATCGTGATGGCGGGCTCCCGGGTCCAGCTGGCCGGCGAGGTGGCGGAGTTGCTGGCGAGCCACGTACGGATCACCGGCCGCCACGCGGACCTCGCGTCCCTGCCCGCCGGAGCGGAGGTCATCACGCCCACCGACCCGACCGGGCGGGAGACCACGGCCGTCGTGCGGGCCGATCGCGCGCTGCCGGCCGGTGGGCCCTGGTCCATGGCGAAGGTCGGCCTCGAAGAACTGGTCCTCGCCCATCTCGCCCGGGCGGACCGGACCGGCGTCCGCTCCTCGTCGGCACTCACGGAGGCCCACCGATGATCTGGATGACCTGGCGCCAGTTCCGTACCCAGGCGCTTGTGGGCCTCGGGGCGCTCCTGCTCCTGGCCGGCTACCTCGTCGTGCTCGGCGGGCAGATCCACGGCGCGTACGACGACACCCTCGCCCACTGCGCGGCCGTTGAGGCCTGCGCCGGGCAGCTGGGCGCGTTCGCCGACCGGTACAGCCTCCGAACGGACCTGCTCGGCTACCTGCTGCTCGCTCTGCCCGGCGTCATCGGAGTGTTCTGGGGTGCCCCGCTGATCGCCCGGGAGCTGGAGGCCGGCACCCACCGGCTGGTGTGGAACCAGAGCGTGCCCCGCGGCAGGTGGCTGGCGGTGAAGCTCGGGCTGGTCGGTCTGCTGAGCGTGGCCGGTGTCGGCCCGTACAGCCTGCTGCTGACCTGGGCGACCGGCCCGGTCGCAGCCGTCCTCGACAACCGTTTCGAACCGGCGCTCTTCGCCTCGCGCAACCTCGCCCCGCTCGGCTACGCGGCCTTCGCCTCCGTGCTCGGCGCGACCCTGGGCCTGTTCCTCCGCGCCGCCGTACCCGCGATGGCCGCCACCCTGGTCGTCTTCGTCGCCCTCCAGATCGCCGTCCCCACCCTGATCCGCCCGCACTACGAAGCGCCGGCCCGCACCTCGGTCCCGCTCACCCCCGAACTGATCGGCCGCCTGACGAAGATCGGTACGTACGGCGACATCGGCGGCCTGCGCGTCCCCGGCGGGCCCTGGGTCGTCGAGACCAGCCCGATCCTCGACGCGGCGGGCCGGGAGGTCGGCCGCACCGTCTGGTTCCAGGACTGCATGGAGCGCAGTTCGCTCTCCGAGCTGCCCACGTGTCTGGCCGAGGGCGACGTCCACGTCGAGATCGCCGAGCAGCCGGCCGACCGGTACTGGACCTTCCAGTACCTGGAGACCGCCCTCTTCGCCGCCCTGGCGGCCCTCCTGGCCGCGCTCGCCTTCCGGCGGATCCGCCGCCATCCCGCCTGACGCACCCGCGTCCCGACCCACGGGTACGACAAAGGCCCGGATCGCTGAGCGGTCCGGGCCTTCTGCCTGGCGGAGGATACGAGATTCGAACTCGTGAGGGGTTGCCCCCAACACGCTTTCCAAGCGTGCGCCCTAGGCCTCTAGGCGAATCCTCCGCCGCAAACAATACAAGACGCTGAGGGGTGCTCGCGAACGTGATCCAGAACGGGGTCCCGCGATCGGGAGCGGGGGACCGTGGGGCCCCTGGGATCGGGTACTCTGGGGCCAGCCCCTCACGTGGCGCTATCTGACTGAACTCCCCCAGGGCCGGAAGGCAGCAAGGGTAGGTCGGCTCTGGCGGGTGCGTGGGGGGCGCTTGCGTTCTCGGGCACGGGTTGTCGGTGTGCGCCTATAACCTCGTATACGTGTCGTCTCTCGCGCTGTACCGCCGCTACCGCCCCGAGTCCTTCGCCGAGGTCATCGGGCAGGAGCATGTCACCGACCCGTTGCAGCAGGCCCTGCGGAACAACCGGGTCAACCACGCGTACCTGTTCAGCGGGCCGCGCGGCTGCGGCAAGACGACCAGTGCGCGGATCCTCGCGCGGTGCCTGAACTGTGAGCAGGGGCCCACGCCGACGCCGTGCGGCGAGTGCCAGTCCTGTCGGGACCTCGCCCGGAACGGGCCCGGGTCCATCGACGTCATCGAGATCGACGCCGCCTCGCACGGTGGCGTGGACGACGCCCGTGACCTGCGGGAGAAGGCCTTCTTCGGGCCCGCCTCCAGCCGCTACAAGATCTACATCATCGACGAGGCGCACATGGTCACCTCGGCGGGCTTCAACGCCCTGCTGAAGGTGGTCGAGGAGCCGCCGGAGCATCTCAAGTTCATCTTCGCGACGACCGAGCCCGAGAAGGTCATCGGGACCATCCGGTCCCGGACGCATCACTATCCGTTCCGGCTCGTCCCGCCGGGGACCCTGCGCGAGTACCTCGGCGAGGTCTGCGGGCGGGAGGGCATCCCCGTCGAGGACGGCGTACTGCCGCTGGTCGTGCGGGCCGGCGCCGGGTCCGTGCGTGACTCGATGTCCGTCATGGACCAGCTGCTCGCCGGCGCCGCCGACGACGGTGTGACATACGCCATGGCCACCGCCCTGCTCGGGTACACGGACGGGTCGCTGCTCGACTCCGTCGTGGACGCCTTCGCCGCCGGTGACGGTGCCGCCGCGTTCGAGGTCGTCGATCGCGTCGTCGAGGGGGGCAACGACTCCCGGCGGTTCGTCGCCGATCTGCTGGAGCGGCTGCGCGATCTCGTGATCCTCGCCGCCGTGCCGGACGCCGCCGAGAAGGGCCTGATCGACGCGCCGGTCGACGTCGTCGAGCGGATGCAGGCGCAGGCCTCCGTCTTCGGCGCCGCCGAGCTGAGCCGGGCCGCCGACCTGGTCAACTCCGGGCTCACCGAGATGCGCGGGGCCACCTCGCCGCGACTGCAGCTGGAGCTGATCTGCGCGCGCGTGCTGCTGCCCGCCGCCTTCGACGACGAGCGTTCGCTGCAGGCCCGGCTCGACCGGCTGGAGCGCGGGGCGGCCGTCGCCCCCGCACCCGTCGTCATGCCCGGCCCGCCCGCGCCCGCCATGGGATACGTGCCCGGGCCGGACGCCCACACGCCGATGGCCCCGCCGCCGCCCGCCCCGGCCCCGGCGCCTGCCCCGGCGGCCGTTCCGCAGCCGGTCCAGCCCGCGCCGCCGGCCCAGCCCGCCCCCGCCGCCGCTCCGCCGGCGCAGGCGCCCGCCGGACCGCGCCCCGGTGCGTGGCCCGGTGCCGCCGCTCCCGGCAGTGGCGCGCCCGGCGCCTGGCCGGGTGCCTCCGCGCCGCAGGCCGCCGCGCCCGCGCCCGCCGCGCAGACCCCCGCGCCCCAGTCGGCCGCGCCGGCCGCCCCCGCCGCCCCCGGCGGGGACATGGCCCAGGGCGCCGCCCAGGTGCGGAACATGTGGCCGTCGATCCTCGACGCCGTCAAGAACCGCCGCCGCTTCACCTGGATCCTGCTCTCGCAGAACGCGCAGGTGGCCGGTTTCGACGGCACCACCCTCCAGCTCGGCTTCCTCAACGCCGGCGCCCGCGACAACTTCGCGAGCAGCGGCAGCGAGGACGTGCTCAAGCAGGCGCTCGCCGAGCAGTTCAACGTGCACTGGAAGATCGAGGCGATCGTCGACCCCTCGGGCGGCTCCGCGCCCCCGCCCGCCGCGGGCGGCGGCGGCTTCGGCGGCGGCCGGCCCACGGCGCCGCCCCCCTCGTTCCAGCAGGCCCCGCCCCCGCCGCAGGCCCCTGCCCCGCAGCCCCCGGCCGCCCCCGCGCCGCCGCAGGCCGCCGCGCCCGCGCCCGTACAGGCCCAGCCGCAGGCCCCCGCGCCGGTCCAGGCACCGCCGCCGGTCGCCCCCGAGGACGACACCCCCGAGGAGGACGACCCCGACCTCGTCGAGTCGGCGCTCTCCGGGCACGACCTGATCGTTCGCGAGCTCGGGGCCACCGTGGTGGAGGAATACACAAACGAATAGGGCGTCTCGCTCGGTGGCCCGCACAAGGGGCACTCCGCCCCGCGGGCTACCCTGGCTGGCGTGAAGGTCCTCGTCATCGGCGGCGGCGCCCGCGAACACGCCCTGTGCCGCTCCCTCTCTCTCGATCCCGACGTCACCGCTCTGCACTGCGCGCCCGGCAACGCCGGAATCGCGGAGGTCGCCGAGGTGCACCCCGTCGACCAGCTGGACGGCGACGCCGTCTCCGCGCTGGCGCGCCGGCTCGGCGCCGACCTGGTCGTCGTCGGCCCGGAGGCCCCGCTCGTCGCGGGCGTCGCCGACGCCGTGCGCGCGGCCGGCATCCCCTGCTTCGGCCCGTCCGAGCAGGCGGCTCAGCTGGAGGGCTCCAAGGCGTTCGCCAAGGACGTCATGGCCGGGGCGAACGTCCCGACCGCCCGCTCGTACGTCTGCACCACCCCCGAGGAGATCGACGAGGCGCTGGACGCCTTCGGCGCTCCGTACGTCGTCAAGGACGACGGCCTGGCGGCGGGCAAGGGCGTCGTCGTCACCGACGATCTCGCCGCGGCCCGCGAGCACGCGCTGGCCTGCGACCGCGTGGTCATCGAGGAGTTCCTGGACGGCCCCGAGGTCTCCCTCTTCGCGATCACCGACGGCGTCACCGTCCTCCCGCTGCAGCCCGCGCAGGACTTCAAGCGCGCGCTGGACGGCGACGAGGGCCCCAACACCGGCGGCATGGGCGCGTACTCGCCGCTGCCCTGGGCCGACCCCAAGCTGGTCGACGAGGTGATGGACTCCGTCCTGCAGCCGACCGTCGACGAACTGCGGCGCCGCGGCACCCCGTTCGCGGGGCTGCTGTACGCGGGTCTGGCGATCACCAGCCGCGGTGTGCGGGTCATCGAGTTCAACGCCCGCTTCGGCGACCCGGAGACCCAGGTCGTGCTCGCGCGCCTGAAGACCCCGCTCGCCGGCGTCCTGCTGAACGCCGCCAACGGCACCCTGGCCGACCAGGCGCCGCTGAACTGGAGCGGCGACGCGGCGGTGACCGTGGTCGTCGCCTCGCACAACTACCCGGGCACGCCGCGCACCGGCGACCCGATCGAGGGCCTCGACGAGGTCGCGGCGCAGGATGCCCCGCACGCGTACGTCCTGCACGCCGGCACGAAGCGGGACGGCGACGCCGTCGTCAGCGCCGGCGGCCGCGTCCTGTCGGTCACCGCGAGCGGTACGGACCTGGCGCAGGCCCGCGAGCGGGCGTACGCGGCGGTCGGCCGGATCCGGCTCGACGGTTCGCAGCACCGCACGGACATCGCGCTCAAGGCCGCCGGGGAGTGACCCCGGCAGTTGCCGGGGAGTGACCCGGACGGGGCGGGGGAGGGAGAACCTTTTCCCCCGCCCACTGTCTTCACCTTTACCCAAAGCCATTCCATCGAGTGACGGCTGAGCCATCCGGATGACGCCCGCCGAACCCCCAACTAGGGTGCGGCGCAGGCGTTCCGGCACTTGGCCCACCGGCATTGCGATGTCGGTGGCGGGTGCCACAGTGGGGGAGTGAGCAACACCGCCACAGGCAGTCCCTACGAGGGTACGAGGGGGGTGAGGCAGGTCCATGTCCGGCATCGGTAACGGCTCCGGCCGCGGCGCGGCCGCGGCCGAGGAGCGCGGCGCACGCGCGGCGCGGCTGCGGGCCCTCGCCGTCCTCCGCGTCCGTTCCTGGGGCACCGCTGTCGCGCTGCTCCCCGCGGCCGTCGCGGTCGTCCTCATCGCCGGCGGCCCCACCGGGCATCTCACCGGCTCCGGCTGGGACGCCGCGCGCTGGGCGGTCACCGTGGTCGCGGTCCTCGTCCTCCTCGTGGCCGGCGCCGTCGCGCTGGTCATCGCGCGGGCCAGGCCCGCCGTCACGCCGACGGTGGAGCTGGCCGAGCCGGCCGCCCCCGACCTGTACCGGATGGTGCAGGACCTGGCCGACCGGCTCGGTGTCCCCGCGCCCTCCGCGATAGCCCTGACGCCGGACTGCGACAGCTGGCTGGAGGACCGTACGCATCCGGCGCACGGAAACGGCCGCACGGCCGGGCTGCGCCGCTCCACCGACGCGCCCGTGCTCGTCATCGGCTCGCCGTTCCTCTGGTGGATGCGGGTCGGCGAACTGCGCGCGGTGCTCGCCCCCGTCGTCGCCGGTACGGGACCGTCCGCGCAGCCCGACATAGCCGCGGCCCGACGCTTCGTGCAGGGTCTGGATGCGGCGGTCGCCGCGCACCGCCGCCCCGGGCTCGACCCGGTCCGCCGGCTCGGTGCGCGCGGGGTCGGCGCGGTCGCCCGGGTGCTGCTGCGCAGCTGCCGGGGCCATGCCGCCGAGATGGAGCGGGGCGTCGCCGTCGCCGCGTCCGAGCGCGCCCAGGCGGTCGACTACGGGGTGCGGATCGTCGCCCAGGAGCAGGTCGGGCTCGCGTACGCGGGCTGGGACCGGCTGCTGACCCGGGTCGCGCTGCCCGCGTGGCGGATGGGTCGCTGGCCCTCCCGTCTCGACGCGGGCGTGGTCTCGGCGCTCACCGAACTCTCCCGGCGCGACCGGCTCGCCGAGGGCTTCACGTCCCGGCTGGGCGAGCGCCCGGCCTGTGACCTGCTGGAGGAGCCCGGCGCAGTCGACGAGGCCGCCTCGCTGCTCGCCGCCCGCCTGTTCCACGGCGGCCCCGCCGAGCCCGGCCCGGACTGGGCGCCGGTGCACTGGCAGCAGTACCCGGAGGAGGTCGTGGACCGGAAGTGGCGGACGGACGCCGCGCGGCTGCACGGCGTCCTGGACCGGCTGGGCGTGCTGCCCGCCGGGGCGTCCGGCACCGACCGGACCGTCCGCGACGACGCGGCGGACGGCCCGACCCTCGCCCGCGTCCTCGCCCACCTCTCCACCACCGGCGCCACCGGAGCCGGAGCCACCGGAGCCGAATCCGGAGTGGGAGCCGCCGGAGCCGCATCCGCCCGGGACGCCGACGGCCCCGCCGAGCCGCCCGCGGACGCGCTGGCCGCCGCCCTGACCGCCGAGGTCGCCCGCGAGGAGGCTCGCAGGCCCGAGCCCGCGCCCGTCTCCCTGCCCGGCGCGCCCGGCCACGCGCACGCCGTCTCCGGCTCCGACGCGCTGCCGTTGTTCCCGCTGCAGCCGCCGCGTACCGGACGCGACCTGCTCGCCGACCACGTGACGGCGATGGTGTGCTGCGCCGCCGTGGACACCGCGGGCGCGCGCCCCGGCCTCGACTGGCTGGACGGCCCCGCGCTCTTCCTGGGAGAAGAGCGCCAGACCGAGCTGACCAGCTGTGTTCTGACCCTGGTCGAGGACGGCGACCCGGACCCCCTGCGGGTCTGGCTGGCCCGCACCGGAGTGCGGCCCGAGAAGCCCGTCCGGCTGGTCTGAGACCGGTCCGGAGCTCCCCCGGACCCGGAAGCACTGGTTCCGCTCTCGTCAATTAGCGACGAACGGTGACGGAGTGCGTGCGTTATGTGATGTGCTGGGTTTCGGCGCTGACAACCCGTCGCGCCTTGGGCTCGCGCCAGGCTTGCGCAAGGCACGCCAGGGCGCACGGCCGCACGACGCACAACCCACGCACCACAACGCACACACCAGGCATCAGGCAGAACCAGGCACCAGGCACCAGGGCACCAGGCACCAGACACCGGACATCACCATTCGGGGGAGTCGAGGGAGGGGCGCAGCATGGGGGCAGAGCACATCAGGCGGTGGGAATCAGGGGCGCTCGCCCACGCCGTCACGGACCCCTTCGGTCAGGGCCCGCTGCCCTGGCTGCGCGGCAGCGAGCACTACTTCGACGACACCGGCCAGGTCGTCCCCTGGTACGTCGACACCGCGATCGGCGGCAAGACCACCAGCACCGGCGGCCCGCGCACGGCGGACGACGTGCGCCGTCAGATCAAGGGCTTCGCGTCCAACGGGGCGGTGGCCCCCGGCGAGGCGATCGACTTCCACATCACCGTGGACCCGCCGCAGCAGTTCTCCGTGGACGTCTACCGCATCGGCCACTACAGCGGCGACGGCGCCGCGAAGATCACCACCAGCCCGCGGCTCTCCGGCATCGTCCAGCCGCCCCCGCTCACCGCCGACCGCACGGTCTCCTGCCACCACTGGTGGCTGTCCTGGCGGCTGCAGATCCCGTCGTACTGGTCGATCGGCGCGTACGTCGCCGTGCTCACCACCGCCGACGGCTACCGCTCCCACATCCCCTTCACGGTCCGCGACGACCACCCCGCCGACCTGCTCCTCGTCCTGCCGGACGTGACCTGGCAGGCGTACAACCTGTACCCGGAGGACGGCCGCACCGGCGCCAGCCTCTACCACGCCTGGGACGAGCAGGGCCGGCTCCTCGGCGAGGAGGACGCGGCGGTCACGGTGTCGTTCGACCGGCCGTACGCGGGCGCGGGCCTGCCGCTGCACGTGGGCCACGCGTACGACTTCATCCGCTGGGCCGAGCGCTACGGCTACGACCTCGCGTACGCCGAGACCCGCGACCTGCACGCCGGCCGCGTCGACCCCACCCGCTACCGCGGCCTGGTCTTCCCAGGCCACGACGAGTACTGGTCCGTCCCCATGCGGCGGACCGTCGAGCTCGCCCGCGAGCAGGGCACCTCGCTGGTCTTCCTGTCCGCCAACACCCTGTACTGGCAGGTCGAGCTCGGCCCCTCGCCGTCCGGCGCGCCCGACCGGCTGCTCACCTGCCGCAAGCGCCGCGGCCCCGGCCGCCCCGCCCTGTGGCGCGAGATCGACCGTCCGGAGCAGCAGCTCCTCGGCATCCAGTACGCGGGCCGGGTCCCCGAACCGTCGCCGCTGGTCGTACGGAACGCCGAGCACTGGCTCTGGGAGGCGACCGGTGCCGCCGAGGGTGACGAGATCCCCGGCCTGGTGGCGGGCGAGGCCGATCGGTACTTCCCGCGCACCGCCCTGCCGCCGCACGAGAGCCGCATCCTGCTCGCCCATTCGCCGTACCAGGACACCGAAGGGGCCCTGCGGCACCAGGAGACCTCGCTCTACCGGGCCCCGTCCGGCGCCTGGGTCTTTGCCTCCGGCACCTTCGCCTGGTCGCCCGCGCTCGACCGCCCGGGCCACACCGACACCCGCATCCAGCGTGCCACCGCGAACCTCCTCGACCGCATCTGCAAACGCGACTGACCGGGCCCGGCCTCCGCGTCCCCCTCCCGGTGGGAGAGAATTGGAGCGCTCCTGGATCAACCTACGCGGAGGAACCGTGTCCGGATTCGTAGAAAAGCCCGAGCCCGTCCAGGTCCCGGGCCTCACCCATCTCCACACGGGCAAGGTGCGCGACCTGTACCGCGACGAGGCGGGCGACCTCGTCATGGTGGCGAGCGACCGCATGTCCGCGTACGACTGGGTGCTGCCCACCGAGATCCCCGACAAGGGCCGGGTCCTCACCCAGCTCTCGCTCTGGTGGTTCGACCTGCTCGCCGACCTGGTGCCCAACCACGTGCTCTCCACCGAGCTGCCCGCCGGCGCGCCCGCCGACTGGGAGGGCCGCACCCTCGTCTGCAAGTCGCTGAACATGGTGCCCGTGGAGTGTGTGGCCCGCGGCTACCTGACCGGCTCCGGCCTCGTCGAGTACAACGAGTCCCGTACGGTCTGCGGCCTCGCGCTGCCCGAGGGCCTGACGGACGGCTCCGAGCTGCCCGCCCCGATCTTCACGCCCGCCACCAAGGCCGCCGTCGGCGACCACGACGAGAACGTCTCGTACGAGGAGGTCGCCCGCCAGGTCGGCGCGGAGACCGCCGCGCTGCTGCGCCAGACCACCCTCGCGGTATACGGCCGGGCCCGCGACGTCGCCCGCGAGCGCGGGATCATCCTCGCCGACACCAAGTTCGAGTTCGGCTTCGACGGCGAGACGCTGATCCTCGCCGACGAGGTCCTCACCCCGGACTCGTCCCGCTTCTGGCCGGCCGCGAGCTGGGAGCCGGGCCGCGCCCAGCCCTCGTACGACAAGCAGTTCGTCCGCGACTGGCTGACCTCGCCGGCCTCCGGCTGGGACCGCAAGAGCGAGCAGCCGCCGCCGGCGCTGCCGCAGGAGATCGTGGACGCCACCCGCGCCAAGTACATCGAGGCGTACGAGCTCATCACCGGCACGAGCTGGAGCTGACGGACACGAAGAAGCCCCCCGGTCGGATCGACCGGGGGGCTTCTTTCATGGAGCGGACGACGAGATTCGAACTCGCGACCCTCACCTTGGCAAGGTGATGCTCTACCAACTGAGCCACGTCCGCCTGCGCCGAAGCGCTGCGCCAACTATACCCAACCTTTCGCCCGGGCGAGACGCACCGCCGTGTGGCGGTTCTCCGCACCGACCTTCGCAGCGGCCGAGGAGAGGTAGTTCCGGACCGTGCCGGGGGAGAGCGAGGCGCGCTCGGCGATCTCCGCGATGGGCGCCCCGTCGGCCGCCAGTTCCAGCACCTCGGCCTCCCGGGCGGTCAGCGGGGAGTCGCCGGCGGAGATCGCGTCGGCCGCCAACTCCGGGTCCACGTAGCGGTTTCCGGCCTGGACGGAGCGGATGATCTCGGCGAGCCGCTGGGCGCTGACGGTCTTCGGGACGAAGCCCCGGACGCCCGCGGCGAGGGCCCGCTTGAGGTGCCCGGGGCGTCCGTGACTGGTCACGATCATGGTCTTGCAGTCGGGGAGCCGGTCGCGCAGGGATGTGGCGACCCTCACACCGTCCGCCCCCGGCATCTGCAGATCGAGCACCGCGACGTCCGGCTCGTGGGCGAGCGCCATGGCCAGTGCCTCGGGCCCGGACGCGGCCTCCGCGACGACCACGAGGTCGTCCTCCAGCGCGAGCAGCGCGGCGAGCGCGCCGCGGATCAGATGCTCGTCGTCGGCGAGCAGCACGCGCACGGTCATGAAACGTTCTCCTTCCGCGCCGACGGCACCGCGCCGACGGCGTCCGCAATGCCCGGGGGAACGGGCTCGGGTACGGATCCCTCTGCGTCCAACAGTCCACCTGTCAGCGACACTCGGGCCGTCACGCGGAATCGGCCGCCCGTCTCCGGGGCCGCCTCCAGCGTTCCGCCGACGGCCGCCAGGCGCTCGCGCAGGCCGGCGAGGCCGGAGCCGGGGCGCCGCGCCGGAGACTGATCCGCGGGGTCCGCCGGGTCCCCTACGCCGTCGTTCTCGACGACCAGCAGCACCGCACCGTCCTCCTCGCGCAGCGAGATCAGGCACTGCCGCGCGTCCCCGTGCCGCAGCACGTTCGTGGTGGCCTCGCGGACCACCCAGCCCAGCGCCGACTGCACCTCGCCGGGCAGCTCGATCCCGGCGGGATCCATCGCGCAGGTGATGCCCGCCGCGGCCAGCACGCCGCGCGCGCCCTCCAGTTCGACCCGCAGGTCCGCCTCGCGGTAGCCGCGTACGACGTCGCGCACCTCGCGCTGGGACTCCTGCGCGATCCGCTGTACCTCGGTCATCTGGTCCACCGCGGCCTCGGGCCGCCCGCGCCGCGCGAGCTGAACGGCCAGCTCGCTCTTGAGCGCGATCACCGACAGGTTGCGGCCCATGACGTCGTGCAGGTCGCGCCCGAACCGCAGCCGCTCCTCGGCGACGGCCAGGCGGGCCTTGAGGTCCCGGGACCGTTCCAGCTCCCAGACGGTGCGCAGCAGCCAGCCGGAGAACCCGCAGGCGGCGACGAGGCTGCCGCCGCTCAGTGCGACCCCGAGCGGGTAGGCGAGGACCTGCGGCCAGTCCAGGCCGAGGACGAGCGCCGCGAGCCCGGACCCGAGCGAGGCGACCAGCACGGTGCCGGCCATCTGCCGCGTGGACCGGATGCACAGGGCGACCGATCCGAGCGTGAACGCGGACGAGCCGACGACGACGGCGCCGGCGACCCCCGGGTCCGTGAGCGTGCGCGTGGACTGCAGCGTGATGAGCGTCAGCGCGCCGACCGCGGTCAGCCCGGCGACCACGGCCATGAGCCGCACCGGGCGTTCCCGCCGGTCGAGCTGCCAGTCGATGGCGCGCGAGCTGAGCAGCCCGCAGAGCGCGGCGAGCACCACGACCAGCAGGGCGACCGCCAGGGCCGGTCCGGTGCCGAGATCCCCGTGCGCGTGGCTGGTGAGCGGGACGAACCCGACGCCGGTGACCTCGAGCAGGATGAAGAGGTGGAAGGTCCACCGCGTGTACAGCTCCACCTTGGCCGCGCTGCTGCGGCCGCTCCACCACCCCGTCAGCCTGGACACGGCCGACCCCCCTGTTCTCGCGTACCCCTAGCGCCGCGGTTCCCAGCGGAACCACCGCTGGACAGCAAACACGCTCAGCACGATCCAGGCCACCGTCGTGATGCCGGCGCCCAGCAGGTCCTTCGCCCCGACCTCGGCGACGCCGAGCCAGCCGGCCCGGATCAGGTCCATCACGCCGCTCAGCGGGAGGAGCGAGCAGACCGCCGCGAGCGGGTCCGGCAGCGAGCCGGCGGGCAGCATCAGCCCCGAGCCGACCGAGGAGACCAGGAAGAACGGCAGCGTGGTCAGCCCGGCGCTCTCGACGGACCGGGTGATCACCGTGGTGACGGTGGCCAGCGCGGCCAGCAGGACGATGCCGCCGAGCACGCCGAGGATCAGCAGGTCGGGGCGGTCCGGGGCGGCCGTGTCGAGGGCGAACGGGCCGGCGACGGTCAGCACGGCGCACTGCACCAGGGCGATCACGGTGGCCGGCAGCGCCCCGCCGGCCAGGATCTCGATGTCCCGGGCCTCTCCTGTGCGGAGCCGCTTCAGGACCAGCTCGTCGCGGCGGGCGACGAGGGTGGAGACGAGGCTCATGTAGACGACGAGCATCAGCACCATCCCGGTGCCGCCCACGAGGGTCGCCCCGCCGATGCCCATCGGGACCTTGTCGTCGTCCAGGCCGGAGAGCGACTGGCGCAGCAGGAAGATCATCAGCACCGGCATGAGCAGGGCGATGAACAGGTTGTTCCGGTTGCGCGAGAGCAGGGTGAGCTCGGCCCGCCCGAGGGCGGTCAGGCGCGCGGCGGTGGCGGTCATCGGATCTCTTCCAGGTCGGCGGTGCGGGAGTCGGGGGTACGGGAGGCGGACGCGGTGTCCGTACGGAAGCCGGTCGGGTCGTCGGCGCGGGAGGCGATCTCCAGGAAGGCCTCCTCCAGGGAGGCGGAGCGCGCGTCGAGCGCGTCGAGCCGTACGCCCTTCTCCGCGGCCCAGGCGAGCAGCGCTCCGAGCGCGTCCTGGAGTTCGTGCGTACGGATCTCCACCCGCGGCCCGTCCGCGGCGGCCCGCAGTCCGAGCGGCAGCCGCTCCGCGCCGACGCCCTCGGGGAGCCGGAACCGGATCCGCGCGGGCCGCTCCGCGGTGACCTCGGCGGGGGTGCCGGAGGTGACGATGCGTCCCTTGTGCATGATCGCCAGCCGGTCGGCGAGGGTCTCGGCCTCCTCCAGGTAGTGCGTGGTGAGGAGCACCGTCGTCCCGCCGTCGCGCAGCCGGCGGACCAGCTCCCAGGTGTCGCGACGGCCCTCGGCGTCCAGGCCGGTGGACGGCTCGTCGAGGAAGAGCACCTCGGGGCGGCCGAGCAGGGCGAGCGCGAGGTCGAGGCGGCGGCGCTCGCCGCCGGAGAGCTGCTTGATCCGGACCTTGGCGCGGCCGGCCATCCCGACCATCTCCAGGGCCTCGCCGGCGGGCCGGGCCCCGGTGGTGCAGCCGGCCCACATGCGTACGGTCTCGGCCACGGTGAGCTCGGACGGGAAGCCGCCCTCCTGGAGCATCACGCCGATCCGCGGGCGGACGGCGGTCCGCTCCGTGTACGGGTCGTGGCCGAGCACCCGGACGGTGCCGGCGGTGGGCCTGGCCAGGCCTTCGAGGAGCTCCACGGTGGAGGTCTTGCCGGCGCCGTTGGTCCCGAGGAGGGCGAAGATCTCGCCCCGGGGCACGGCGAAGGAGATCCCGTTCACGGCCTCGAAGCCGCCGGAGTAGGTCCGGTGGAGGCCGTCCGCCTCGATCACGTTCGTCATGACCACAAGACTTCCGGCGGACGGGGTCGTACAGCAGTGCGCGCTGTCACGGGTGCTCATGACAAATGTCATGGGGTGCGAACACACGACAAAGGCCCCGGTTCCGAAGAACCGGGGCCTTTCCACGTCGCGGTAGCGACATGCTGTTACAGCCGAGCGGACGACGAGATTCGAACTCGCGACCCTCACCTTGGCAAGGTGATGCTCTACCAACTGAGCCACGTCCGCATTGCTTCCGACCGTCAGCTTCTCCGTGAGAGAGGCCGCTGGGCGGTGCGAGCACCACTGTACCTGATCCACCGGAGTGGTCGGTAATGCGATGCAGAGCGGGTGACAGGAATTGCACACTGCGCCTTCCCCCTGGAAGGGGGATGTTCTGCTACTGAACTACACCCGCACGCTGCGTGAGGTCCGGCCTGTCGGCCTCGCCCCTCGGCGTGATCCAGACTCTAGCCGATCGGCGGGGGTGCATGGCAAATCGCTTCCTGGCGGAGTGTCAGCGGGTCGGCTCAACTGGCCTCGCGGAACGCCTCGTAGACCCGCTTCGGGATCCGCCCGCGGGCCGGCACCTCCATCTTGTTGGACTGCGCCCAGGCGCGGACGGCGGCCGGGTCGGGGGCCAGCGCGGTGACCGTGCGGGGCTTCGCGGCCGGGGCGGTACGTCCGGCGGCCTGCTTTCGTCCGGCGGCGACGTACGGGGCCAGGACCTTGCGCAGTTTCTTTGCATTGGCGGGATTGAGGTCGATCTCGTACGTCTTACCGTCGAGGCCGAACGTGACCGTTTCCGCCGCTTCTCCGCCGTCGATGTCGTCGAAGAGCGTGACCACTACGCGCTGCGCCACGGATATCGGTCCTTTCCTGCGGTTCGTCGCGTCCCGCCTGCCTGTTGGGCTGGCCTGACGTGCGGCGATGCCGGATTCTCCGGCGGTCGAGGGGCAATGCGGCTTTCCTCTGCATTCCTTTGTACAGCGGTTGGCACGACATCGTGAAGCCCCGGCAATTCCATCAGCGTGTCACGCCGGCTGCAATGGGCGCCGCGATTTTTCACGTGGATTTTTCTTGGTGGCCTTTGTGTGCTCCTCCAAAAGTCTACTCGCGTAGAATTTGGAGGCAGGTACGCTGATGGAACCGCCCACGCAACACACCACCGGGAGTGCCAGTGGCACGCGTCGTAGTCGACGTCATGCTCAAGCCGGAGATCCTCGACCCGCAGGGACAGGCGGTGCAGCGTGCACTGCCCCGCCTCGGGTTCCAGGGGATCGCCGACGTCCGTCAGGGGAAGCGCTTCGAGCTGGAGGTGGAGGGTCCGGTCGACGAGGCCGCCCTCGCCCGCATCCATGAGATGGCCGAAACCTTCCTCGCCAACACCGTGATCGAGGACTTCACCGTGAAGGTGGAGTCGTGACCGCTCGCATCGGAGTCGTCACCTTCCCTGGGACTCTCGACGACCAGGACGCCCTGCGCGCCGCCCGCCTCGCGGGCGCCGAGCCCGTCTCGCTGTGGCACCGCGACAAGGACCTGAAGCAGGTCGACGCCGTGGTCCTGGCCGGCGGTTTCTCCTACGGCGACTACCTGCGGGCCGGAGCCATCTCCCGCTTCTCGCCGGTGATGGAGACGATCATCGAGCAGGCGAAGGCGGGCATGCCCGTCCTCGGCATCTGCAACGGCTTCCAGATCCTCACCGAGGCCCACCTGCTGCCGGGCGCGATGCTGCGCAACAACCACCTGCACTTCATCTGCCGCGACCAGAAGCTGCGGGTGGAGAACGCGGACACCGCGTGGACCGTGGACTACGAGCAGGGCCAGGAGATCCAGGTCCCGCTCAAGAACATGGACGGCCGGTACGTCGCCGACGAGCGCACGCTCGACGAGCTGGAGGCCGAGGGGCGGGTCGCCTTCCGGTACCTCGACATGAACCCGAACGGCTCGCTCCGCGACATCGCGGGCATCACGAACGCCGCGGGCAACGTGGTCGGCCTCATGCCGCACCCGGAGCACGCCGTCGAGCCGCTGATCGGTACGGGCCGTACCGACGGGCTCGGTTTCTTCACCTCGATCCTCAAGAAGCTGGTCAACGCCTGATGAGCCTCGACACCGTCAAGCACGCGAGCGAGACGCCGGACAGCGAGCAGCCCTGGAAGGAGCTCGGCCTCAAGGAGGACGAGTACGCGCGCATCCGCGAGATCCTCGGCCGCCGTCCCACCGGCGCCGAGCTCGCCATGTACTCGGTCATGTGGTCCGAGCACTGCTCGTACAAGAGCAGCAAGGTCCACCTGAAGCAGTTCGGCGAGAAGGTCCCCGACAACGACGCCATGCTCGTCGGCATCGGCGAGAACGCGGGCGTCGTCGACGTCGGCCAGGGGTACGCGGTCACCTTCAAGGTCGAGTCGCACAACCACCCCTCGTACATCGAGCCCTACCAGGGCGCGGCCACCGGCGTGGGCGGCATCGTCCGCGACATCCTCGCCATGGGTGCCCGCCCGGTCGCGGTCGTCGACCCGCTGCGCTTCGGCGCGGCCGACCACCCCGACACCAAGCGCGTGCTGCCCGGTGTCGTCGCCGGCATCGGCGGCTACGGCAACTGCCTGGGCCTGCCGAACATCGGCGGCGAGGTCGTCTTCGACTCCTGCTACCAGGGCAACCCGCTGGTCAACGCCGGCTGCATCGGCGTGATGAAGCACGAGGACATCCACCTCGCCAAGGCCTCCGGCCCCGGCAACAAGGTGATCCTCTACGGCGCCCGCACCGGCGGCGACGGCATCGGCGGCGTCTCGGTCCTCGCGTCCGAGACCTTCGACGACACCAAGCCCACCAAGCGCCCCGCGGTCCAGGTCGGCGACCCGTTCCAGGAGAAGCTCCTCATCGAGTGCACCCTGGAGATCTTCAAGGAGAAGCTCGTCGCGGGCATCCAGGACCTCGGCGGCGCCGGACTCTCCTGCGCCACGTCCGAGCTGGCCTCCGCGGGCTCCGGCGGCATGCGCGTCGAGCTGGACACCGTGCCGCTGCGCGACGCGACGCTCTCTCCTGAGGAGATCCTCATGAGCGAGTCGCAGGAGCGCATGTGCGCGATCGTCGAGCCGCAGCACGTCGACCGCTTCATGGAGATCTGCGAGAAGTGGGACGTCACCGCCACCGTCATCGGTGAGGTCACGGACGGCGACCACCTGGAGATCTTCTGGCACGGCGAGCTGATCGTGGACGTGCCCCCGGGCACCGTCGCCCACGAGGGCCCGACGTACCACCGCCCGTACGCCCGCCCCGAGTGGCAGGACGCGCTGCAGGCGGACGACGCGGGCAAGCTGGACCGCCCGCAGACCGGCGCCGAGCTGAAGGACCAGGTCCTGAAGCTGATCTCGTCGCCGAACCAGGCCTCGAAGTCCTGGATCACGGACCAGTACGACCGCTTCGTGCAGGGCAACACCGTGCTGGCCCAGCCCGAGGACGCGGGCATGGTCCGGATCGACGACGAGACCAACCTCGGCGTGGCGATGGCGACGGACGGCAACGGCCGGTACGCCAAGCTCGACCCGTACACCGGCGCGCAGCTCGCGCTGGCGGAGGCGTACCGCAACGTCGCCGCCTCCGGCGCCAAGCCGCTGGCGATCTCGGACTGCCTGAACTTCGGTTCGCCCGAGGACCCGGCCGTCATGTGGCAGTTCGCCGAGGCCACCCGTGGTCTCGCGGACGGCTGCCTGCAGCTCGGCACCCCGGTGACCGGCGGCAACGTGTCGCTGTACAACCAGACCGGTGAGGTCGCGATCCACCCGACGCCGGTCGTGGCCGTGCTCGGTGTGATCGACGACGTCAACCGCCGCACCCCGATCGCCTTCGCGGAAGAGGGCCAGCTCCTCTACCTGCTCGGCGACACCAAGGAGGAGTTCGGCGGCTCGGCGTGGTCCGAGGTGATCCACCAGCACCTCGGCGGCATGCCGCCGGCCGTGGACCTCGACCGCGAGAAGCTGCTCGGCGAGATCCTGATCTCGGCGTCCCGCGACGGCATGATCGACGCGGCGCACGACCTGTCCGACGGCGGTCTCGTGCAGGCGGTCGTCGAGTCCTGCCTGCGCGGCGGGAACGGCGCGCGCCTGGTCGTCCCCGAGGGCCTGGACGCCTTCACGTTCCTCTTCAGCGAGTCGGCGGGCCGTGCGGTCGTCGCCGTCCCGCGCAGCGAGGAGCTCCGCTTCACCGACATGTGCGGCGCGCGGGGTCTGCCCGCCACCCGCATCGGTGTCGTCGACGGTGACGCCGTCGACGTCCAGGGCGAGTTCGCGCTCTCCCTGGAGGAGCTGCGCACCGCGCACGAGGCGACGATCCCGGGCCTGCTGGCCTGACGCATCGCGGTACCGAGGAGGCCCCTGCCGAAAGGCGGGGGCCTCCTCGCGTTTCCCGTGCGGGAGAGTTGCACGAGATTACGTGATTACGTAATCTCGTATCCATGGAGCTGGAAGAGCGCGTCGCCGAGCTGGAGCGGCGCATGGCGGCCCTGGAGGGCGCCGGGCGCACGGAACACGCGCCCACCGAGGGCGACTTCTGGGCACTGGACGGTCTCAAGGCGCAGCTCGCCGAGACCGGATCGTCGGACGGCGGGGTGCTGTTCACCGGCGCGGTGGCGCTGCCCACCGCGGAGCGGTACGAGTGGCAGTTCGGCGCGCTCACCGAGGACCTGCTCGACCGCGACTGGTCCGAGGCCGCCGACTCGTTCGCCGCGCTCGGCCATCCCGTACGCCTCCGGCTGCTGCGGGAGATCCTCGGCGGCCGGCGGACCGCCGCCGAACTGGCGGAGCTGGAGGAGATCGGCACGACCGGCCAGATCTACCACCACCTGCGGCAACTGACTGCCGCCGGCTGGCTCCACACCACCGGACGCGGACGCCACGAGGTGCCGGGGGCGCGGGTCGTCCCGCTCCTGGTGCTGCTGACGGCGGCCCGTCCCTGACCGCACGCACAGGTTCTCAGGGGGAAACGTTCATGTCCGTACGCAAGGTCGCGGTGATGCTCCACCGCGCGCTGTGGCTGCTGTTCGCCGGGCAGGCGATCGCCTCGGTCTTCGTCGACCTGCCCTACCCGTACTGGGCCGGCTGGCTGCCGGCGCTCGTCGCCGCCGCACTCGGGTTCGGGCTGGTGGTGACCGCGCGCCGGGAGGTCGCGGCCCTGTCGGCGCGGGAGCCGGTCGAGGTGCTGCCCCCGGTCACCGGCCGCTGGTCGGCGCTGAACAGCCCGGCCGACCGTACGCCCAGCCACGGCACGCACCAGTACGGCCAGACGTACGCGATCGACATCGTCGCCGAGTCCGACGAGCGGGCCCGTCCCGCGTTCGCCGCGTTCTGGCCGGTCGTGCGGCACAACCGGGACTTCCCCGCGTTCGGCGCGCCGCTGCTCGCCGTCGCCGACGGGACCGTCGTCCACGCAGAGGACGGGCAGCGCGACCACCTGAGCCGCAACTCGTTGCCCGCCGTGCTCTACCTGATGCTGGTCGAGTCCGCGGCCCGTGCGCTGCTCGGCGCCCACCGGGTCACCGGCAACCACCTCGTCCTCGACCTGGGCGACGGGACGTTCGCGATGTACGCGCACCTCCAGCGGGGCTCCCTGGCCGTGCGCCCCGGCGACCGCGTCACCGCCGGCCAGGAGCTGGCCCGCTGCGGGAACTCCGGCAACTCCACCGAGCCGCACGTGCACTTCCAGCTGATGGACGGCCCGGACCTGGACACCGCCCGCGGCGTGCCGTTCACCTGGAGCGGCGTGGGGGTGCCCAAGAACGGGGAGACGTTCGAAGCCGGACGCGCCGCCTACTCGGCCTGACCCCAGAAGGCGTCGCACTCGTCGATGTCCTCGACGCACTCGTCGACGTCGGTCGCCTTGTCCCCGACGATCGTGAAGAAGAGGCCGCCCTTCATCTCGATGCCCCGGTCACCGCGGTCCGCGTGCCACTTGTGCACGGCCATCACGTGGCCGCGGCCGTCCGGATAGACGCCCTCCAGCTCCACGCGGAAGGTGCCGTGGGTCAGCTCCATGAGCTGGCCGAAGTGGGCCAGGATGTTGTCGCGGCCCTTGAAGTGCCCGGACATCTGGCTCTCGCCGGGCGAGTGGTGGACGCAGTCGCCCGTCATCAGCCCGGCGAGCGTCTCCATGTCTCCTGCGCCGAAGGCCTCGTAGCCATTGCGCACCAGCGCGGCGTGAGGGTGTTCCGCCATGGTCGTTCAGCCCCTCTCGTAGCCTTCTCTTCAGTCTCCGCCGGGGGTTACGGCCCTGCCACACGGCGACCGGACTAGCCTCGGGCCCATGCCACCTGCCAAGAAGCGCACGCGTTCGTACGACTCCGCCAGGACCCGGGCCGCCGTGCTCGCGCAGTTCGAGAACGTACGGGCGGCCGTCGCCGCGCTCACGCCCGAGCAGCTCGCCGGGCCGACCCGGCTGGGCGAGTGGACGGTACGGGAACTGGCCGCGCACCTGACGATGGCGGTCGGTGCGGTCGCCCGGTACCTCGCCGAGCCCGAGCCGGCGAAGCAGGAGCTGACGCTTCTGGACTGGCCGTTCGCCACGGCCACGGCGGCGGCCCAGGTCGACGAGGACACCCGGGCGATCGACACCGGCGACCTGGCGGCGCTGTACGCGGCGACGGCGGAGCGGTACACCGAGCGGCTGGCCGGCACGTCCGACGACCGGCTGGTGCCGACCCGCTTCGGCGCGATGCGGCTCGCCGACTTCCTGGTCACCCGGACCGTCGAGCTCGTCGTCCACACCGACGACCTGAACGCGGCGACCGGGCTCGACATCCCGTACGACCGCCAGGCCCTCGCCGCCTGCACCCGGCTGCTCGCGGACGCGCTGGCGGTGAAGGCCCCGGGCGGCGCGGTCGAGGTCAGGGTGCCGCCCTTCGCCGTGGTCCAGTGCGTGGAGGGGCCCCGGCACACCCGCGGCACCCCGCCGAACGTGGTCGAGACCGACCCGCTGACCTGGATCCGGCTGGCCACCGGCCGTACGGACTTCGCGACGGAACGCGCGGCGGCCCGGGTGAGCGCGAGCGGCGAGCGCGCGGACCTGGCGGGGCTGCTGCCCCTGATGGGCTGACGGGGGAACCGGTACGGGGGCGGCTCCGTCCCATCGGCATGCAGAAGCCGATCGTCACCGCAGCCGCCGCCCTGGCCTCGCTCGTCCTGCTCACCGCCTGCGGCACCGAGACCGGGTCGGGGGGCGGGGCCGGGGCGGTCGGCTCCGACGCGTTCGTCGCCAACGTCCGCTGGACCTTCGACACGCTCACCGTGGACGGAAAGAAGACGACCGCCCCGCCCGGCGCGTACGTGGAGTTCGGCGAGGACGGCCGGGCTTCCGGCAACTCCGGCTGCAACCACTTCGGCGGCGAGTCCGAGGTGAGGGGCGACACCCTCACCGTCACCCTCGGCGAGACCACCGAGATGGGCTGCGACGCGTCGCTGCAGAGCTTCGAGACGCTGCTGCACAAGACCTTCGACGGCAGGTTCAAGGCCGTCGTCGACGGCGACACCCTCACCCTGACCCGCTCGGACGGCGACACCCTCGTCCTCAGCTCCCAGCCGCCCGCCCCGCTCAAGGGCACGAAGTGGACCGTCGAGTCGCTGGTCTCCGGCGACACCGCCTCCTCGCTGCCCGCCGGCACCGAGGGCCGGGCGCACTTCGTCATCGCGGAGGACGGCAAGGTCACCGGAAACCTCGGCTGCAACCGCTTCAGCACCACGGCCACCGTCTCCGGCTCCACGATCACGTTCGGCCGCCTCGCCTCCACGCGGATGGTGTGCGCCCCGCCGCAGATGAAGGTGGAGGAGGCGATGTCGAAGGTCTTCGAGAGCAGGGCGACGTACGGCCTCCACGTCCGCTCGCTCACCCTCACCGCACCGGACGGCACGGGCGTCGCGGCGGCCACGAAGCCGGTCACCAAGGACTGAGCCCGGCTCACCGGGGACCGAGCCCCCGGCTCACCGGGGACCGAGCCCCCGGCTCACCGGGGACCGAGCCCCCGGCTCACCGGGGACCGAGCCCCCGGCTCACCGAGTGCCGATCCTCAGGCCGGGTACGGCAGCAGGCCGGCGTTCACCGCCTCCCAGGCGGCCCGCAGCTCCGCCAGTCGCTCCTTCTCGTACGGGGCCCGGTCCGCCTGCTCCCGGACGTCCTCGGACAGGTGGAACAGCTGGTCGCGGCCGGTCTTGCCGCGGTAGTACTTCCAGTCGCCGCGCCGCAGCGCGCGCTCGCCGCGCACCCGCCAGAACAGGTCCCGCTCGGGCACGTCCGTCCCGCGCAGCAGGTGGCCGGCCAGGCTGGTGCCGTCCAGCGGGTACGCCGGGTGCGGCCGGGCGCCGGCCAGCTCGAGGAGGGTGGCGGTCCAGTCGGGCGTGAACACCGGCAGGTCGCTGACCTGCCCGCCGTCGATCCGGGCCGGCCAGCGCAGGAGCGCCGGGACGCGGATGCCGCCCTCCTGGAGGGAGCCCTTGTTGCCGGAGAGCGGCCAGTTGTAGGAGAACCGCTCGCCGCCGTTGTCGCTGGCGAAGAAGACCAGGGTGTTCCGCTCCTGGCCGGAGCGCTTCAGGGCCTGGAGCACCTCGCCGACGGAGCGGTCGAGGTCCTCGACCATCTCCTTGTACTTGGCGAGGGAGCCGCCGTCCTGGTGCCAGAGCGCGCTGCGGTCGCCGGCCTTGATCCGGCGGACGATCTCGGCGCTCTCCTCGGTGTCGCCGTCGGCGATCCAGGGCCAGTGCGGGGTGGTGAAGTTGAGGTTGAGCAGCCAGGGCCGGTCGTGGTCCCGGCTCACGTACTCGCTCGCCCGCTCGGTGAGGATCCGGGTGTAGTAGCGCAGGTCCTTGTACTCGGCGTCGCCCTCGTACAGGTCGTACTCGCCGCCGAGGCCGAGCTTGGAGTAGTACTCCAGGGCTCCGCCGAAGTTGCCGAAGAACTCGTCCCAGCCGGACCGGGTGGGGGAGTAGTCCGGGAGGTAGCCGCAGTGCCACTTGCCGATGAGGCCGGTGGCGTACCCGGAGTCGCGCAGCAGCGAGGCGAGGGTGGGGTGGGTCGGCTCCAGGCCGACGGACTTGTCGGCGATCGGCTCGGCGAGCCCGCCCTTCGTCCGGCCGGGGAAGCGGCCGGTGTAGAGGCTGAACCGGGTCGGGGAGCAGGTCGCGGAGCCGGAGTACGCGTCGGTGAACCGGACGCCCTGGCGGGCGAGGCGGTCGAGGTGCGGGGTGCGGATGTCGGGGGAGCCGTAGGAGGAGAGGTCGGCCCAGCCGAGGTCGTCGCCGAGGATGAAGAGGATGTTGGGGCGCGGGCCGGAGCGCGCGGGGGCCGCGGCGCGGAACGGCCGTTCCCCCGCCTGCTCCTGGGCCTGCGCGGTGCCGGAGCCGGCGGCGCCGAGCGCGGCGGCGGCCGCCCCGGCGACGGCGGCCCCGCCGAGGGCGCGACGGGACAGTCTCTGGGCGTGCGAGGACATACGGGTGCTCCTTGGGAGTGCCCGCGCGGGGAGGCGCGGGCAGGGGAGGGCGCGACGCGGCGGCCCGCGGGGACGGACGCGGGCGCGTCGGGGACGCCGGAACTCAGGGCTGGGAGTACTCCGCCGGGACGGTGGCGGGAGGGATCGACCCGACGAGGCGGGTGCGGGCCTGCCGGGGAGGCGGCCAGGGGAACTGCTTACGCGCAGCGACAGATGGCGCTCGCGACACGGACCAGGTCGACGTGGCGGCGCTCCACAAGGGTGACCATCCGGTCACGGAGGGGCTGCATGATCGGTGAGCCTCGCCGACGCCTCGTGGACCTGTCAACCGGCCGTCTCGGTCCCCGGGACGCGTCCCGGTTGCGAACTCCGTCACACTCCTGGAAGGTCCCGGGCCCCGTACGAGCGTCCGCTCTCCTCGCTGCCCGTCCACCGCGGACCCCGTGGACCCCTTTTCCCACCAGGGGTGCGGGCCCCGCGGCCCGCTCCCGCGTACGCCGGTGGATCACCTCGTGCGATCGCACTACCTGCGCACTCCCGCAGGTTCCCCAATTCGGACCAGTGGTCGATCTCGCCTACACTCGGGAACGTGCCACGTGGTGACGGTCGACTCAATCACGATCTGCTCCCCGGCGAGAAAGGCCCCCAGGACGCGTGTGGCGTCTTCGGTGTCTGGGCTCCGGGTGAAGAGGTCGCAAAGCTCACGTACTTCGGGCTCTACGCCCTCCAGCATCGGGGTCAGGAATCCGCGGGAATCGCGGTCAGCAACGGCTCCCAGATCCTCGTCTTCAAGGACATGGGCCTCGTGTCCCAGGTCTTCGACGAGACCTCTCTCGGTTCCCTCCAAGGTCATATCGCGGTCGGTCACGCCCGCTACTCGACCACCGGGGCATCCGTGTGGGAGAACGCGCAGCCGACGTTCCGGGCGACCGCCCACGGCTCCATCGCGCTCGGCCACAACGGCAACCTGGTGAACACGGCGCGACTCGCCGAGATGGTCGCCGACCTTCCCAAGAAGGACGGGCGCTCCACCCAGGTCGCCGCCACCAACGACACCGACCTCGTCACCGCGCTGCTCGCGGGCCAGGTCGACGAGGACGGCAAGCCGCTCACCATCGAGCAGGCCGCCGCGAAGATCCTCCCCGAGGTCCGGGGCGCCTTCTCCCTCGTCTTCATGGACGAGCACACGCTCTACGCGGCCCGTGACCCGCAGGGCATCCGCCCGCTGGTCCTCGGCCGTCTGGAGCGCGGCTGGGTGGTCGCGTCCGAGTCCGCCGCCCTCGACATCTGCGGCGCCAGCTTCGTCCGCGAGGTCGAGCCGGGCGAGATGATCGCGATCGACGAGAACGGCATCCGCACCTCTCGATTCGCGGAAGCGAAGCCCAAGGGCTGTGTCTTCGAGTACGTGTATCTGGCGCGTCCCGACACCGACATCGCCGGCCGGAACGTCTACCTCTCCCGCGTGGAGATGGGCCGCCGCCTCGCCAAGGAGGCGCCGGTCGAGGCCGACCTGGTCATAGCGACGCCGGAGTCCGGCACCCCGGCCGCGATCGGCTACGCGGAGGCCTCCGGCATCCCGTTCGGCGCCGGCCTGGTCAAGAACGCCTACGTCGGCCGGACCTTCATCCAGCCCTCGCAGACCATCCGCCAGCTCGGTATCCGGCTGAAGCTGAACCCCCTGAAGGAAGTCATCAAGGGGAAGAAGCTCGTGGTCGTGGACGACTCGATCGTCCGCGGCAACACCCAGCGGGCCCTCGTCCGGATGCTGCGCGAGGCGGGCGCCGCCGAGGTCCACATCCGGATCTCCTCCCCGCCGGTGAAGTGGCCGTGCTTCTTCGGCATCGACTTCGCCACCCGCGCGGAGCTGATCGCCAACGGCATGTCGGTCGAGGAGATCGGCAAGTCGCTGGGCGCGGACTCGCTCTCGTACATCTCCATCGACGGGATGATCGAGGCGACCACCATCGCCAAGCCGAACCTCTGCCGGGCCTGCTTCGACGGCGAGTACCCGATGGAGCTGCCGGACCCGGAGCTGCTCGGCAAGCAGCTCCTCGAGACCGAGCTGGCGGCGGGACCCGCTGCCACCGCGGCCGCCGACGCCCTGCGTCGCCCGTAAGACTCCGCTGCAACCCGCAGTACGACACGAAAGCTCTCATCACCATGACTGAGACCACCGGTGCCGCGGGCGGCGCCAGCTACGCCGCCGCGGGCGTCGACATCGAGGCGGGCGACCGCGCCGTCGAGCTCATGAAGGAGTGGGTGAAGAAGACGCAGCGCCCCGAGGTCCTCGGCGGCCTCGGCGGCTTCGCCGGCCTCTTCGACGCCTCCGCCCTCAAGCGCTTCGAGCGGCCGCTGCTCGCCTCCGCGACCGACGGTGTCGGCACGAAGGTCGACATCGCCCGCCAGATGGGCGTGTACGACACGATCGGCCACGACCTGGTCGCGATGGTCATGGACGACATCGTCGTCTGCGGCGCCGAGCCGCTCTTCATGACCGACTACATCTGCGTCGGCAAGGTGCACCCCGAGCGGGTCGCCGCCATCGTGAAGGGCATCGCCGAGGGCTGCGTCCTGGCCGGCTGCGCGCTGGTCGGCGGCGAGACCGCGGAGCACCCGGGCCTGCTCGGCCCGGACGACTTCGACGTCGCCGGGGCGGGCACGGGTGTCGTGGAGTACGACCGGCTGCTCGGCCCGGATCGCATCCGTACGGGTGACGCGGTCATCGCGATGGCCTCGTCCGGTCTTCACTCCAACGGGTACTCGCTCGTCCGTCACGTGGTCTTCGACCGCGCCGGCATGACCCTCGACCAGCGGGTCGAGGAGCTGGGCCGGACGCTGGGCGAGGAGCTCCTGGAGCCGACAAAGATCTACTCGCTGGACTGCCTGGCGCTCACCCGGACCACCGACGTGCACGCCTTCAGCCACATCACGGGCGGCGGCCTGGCCGCCAACCTGGCACGGGTGATCCCGGACGGGCTGCACGCCACGGTCGACCGTTCGACCTGGACCCCGGGCGCGATCTTCGACCTGGTCGGCAAGGCCGGACAGGTCGAGCGCCTGGAGCTGGAGAAGACCCTGAACATGGGCGTCGGCATGATGGCCGTGGTGCCCGCCGACTCCGTCGACGTGGCCCTGGCCACGCTCGCGGACCGCGGCGTGGAGTCCTGGGTCGCCGGCGAGATCACCGAGCGCGGCGACCACGCCACCGGCGCGGAGCTGGTCGGCGACTACGCGAACTGACGCGCGGCGGGTCGTCCCGGGACACCGGGGCGGCCCGCCCCGTCCTCGCAGGCCTCGCGGTCTTCGCACGTCAGGGCGTCGCACGTCGGGACGTCGAACGCCCGGACCCGGAGCGCACAGAAACCCGGTCCGGGAGATCCCGGACCGGGTTCGGTGTAGATCAGTGCGAGGTCAAGCGCGACGCTGGGACGCCGCAGGACCGGACTCGTCGTCCTCGTCCTCGTCGTCCTCGTTGTAGAGATCCGCGTACTGCGCGTACGGGTCGTCTTCCTCGTCGTCGTCCTCGAACGGCTCGCCATTCGGCGGCTGGTTCGAAGTCGATGCGCCCAGCTCGTTGGCCAGACGCGACAGGTCAGTCCCGCCGCTGCTGTACTTCAGCTGGCGGGCGACCTTCGTCTGCTTGGCCTTTGCCCGGCCGCGCCCCATGGCTCGACCCCCTCGGTGACGGGGCTCGACGGCCCCAGAGTCTTGACACGCGTTCATGATTCGGAACGGACTCTCGACAGAGAGACCGGCCCGTAGGGCTTCAACGGTACCTGCTTCCGTGGCCATACGGTACGCCGCCCGCATCACATGCCCTGGTGCAGAACCTACGAGGAGCCCCGTCCTCGCTGGTCAATCGCGATTTTAACCTCTTCTCGAGGGCCGACCCGCCGACCGGCGTGAGTCATCTCTCGCTCTGGACGAACGTCCAAACGAATCCGGCGGGCCGGCCCTGTCAAGGCTCAGCCGCGGCGTGCCTCGGCCATCCGCTGCTCGGCGATCCGGTCGGCCGCGGCGGCCGGCGGAACGCCATCGGACTTCGCACGTGCGAAGATCTCGAGGGTGGTGTCGAAGATCTTCGTCGCCTTCGCCTTGCAGCGGTCGAAGTCGAAGCCGTGCAGCTCGTCGGCCACCTGGATCACGCCACCGGCGTTGACCACGTAGTCCGGCGCGTAGAGGATCCCGCGGTCCGCGAGGTCCTTCTCGACGCCCGGGTGGGCGAGCTGGTTGTTGGCCGCGCCGCAGACCACCTTGGCGGTCAGCACGGGCACGGTGTCGTCGTTCAGGGCGCCACCCAGCGCACACGGCGCATACACGTCCAGGCCCTCGACACGGATCAGCGCGTCGGTGTCGGCGACGACGGTGACCTGCGGGTGCTTGTCGGTGATCCGGCGGATCGACTCCTCGCGGACGTCCGTGACGACGACCTCGGCGCCGTCCGACAGGAGGTGCTCGACGAGGTAGTGGCCGACCTTGCCGACACCCGCGACGCCGACCTTGCGGCCGCGCAGCGTCGGGTCGCCCCAGACGGCCTGCGCGGAGGCCCGCATGCCCTGGAAGACGCCGAAGGCGGTGAGCACCGAGGAGTCGCCGGCGCCGCCGTTCTCGGGGGAGCGGCCGGTGGTCCAGCGGTTCTCGCGGGCGACGACGTCCATGTCGGCCACGTAGGTGCCGACGTCGCAGGCCGTCACGTACCGGCCGCCGAGGGAGGCAACGAACCGGCCGTAGGCCAGCAGCAGCTCCTCCGACTTGATCTTCTCCGGGTCGCCGATGATCACGGCCTTGCCGCCGCCGTGCTCCAGGCCGGCCATGGCGTTCTTGTACGACATCCCGCGCGAGAGGTTCAGCGCGTCGGCGACGGCCTCGGCCTCGGAGGCGTACGGGTAGAAGCGGGTGCCGCCGAGGGCCGGGCCCAGAGCGGTGGAGTGGATGGCGATGACGGCCTTCAGGCCGGAGGCGCGGTCCTGGCACAGCACGACTTGTTCGTGGCCTCCCTGCTCCGAGTGGAACAGGGTGTGCAGGACGCCGTCGGTCACATCGGTCACGGTGGTGACTCCCAAGTACGAAGCGGCGGTGATGAGGCCCCTCCAAGGGGTGGGGAGGGACCGGTTGGGCAAGAGGGTAAGTCCTACGGGTGCGTAGATCCGCCGCAGTGCTCAGGATCACCCCCTCCAGGAGTACCCGCGTGGAAGGATTTGCGACATGTCGGTCGTCTCCTCCGTGCGCGTCCCGTACGCCTCCTACCTGCGTGTGTACGAGCCGCTGGCGGCCTTCCCCGAGCCGGAGCGGGGGCACTGGGCGCAGTACGCGCGGCGGGCCGAGACCCCCACGGCGCAGGACGAACTCCGGCGCTCGCTCGCGGACTTGGCGCCGACGCCGCCCGTCCCTGTGCCGGTGCACGAGAGCGGCGACGCCTTCGTCGCGTCCGTGGACGGGGTGGTCTGCGTGTGCCCGTGGCGGACCCGGCTGCGGGGCTGGCTGGCGATGACGGAGCTGGTGGAGTCGCTGCCGGCGCCGCTGCTCGACGTGATGCTCCCGCCGGTGGTGCGGGAACAGGCGGTGGCGGACTTCGAGGCGTGGCGGGAGCGGAACCCGGACGCCCGGCCGTGGATCCGGACCTCCGTCTGGGAGGTGCCGGTGCGCTGGTTCGTGCTCTTCGCCGACGAGGAGCGCGAGTACGTCCCCGCGGAAGCGGAGGCGGCCCCGGTGCTGCGGTACCGGACGCCGATGGTGCAGGCGCGGCGACGCCTTGCCCGGGCGCTGCGGACGCTCCGGGAGACGATCGACGAGGGGCCGCTGACGGAGGGTCTGGTGGACGTCGGCCGCTGGCTCGAGGAGTTCCACCCGCGCTCGCTGGTGGAGCTGGACTACGGCGGCCTGGTGCACGCGCTGCCGGGGGCGCTGCTGGAGGCGGACCGGTCGGCGGCGGACGTGGCCGAGGGGATCGCGGCGCTGCGCGACGGGGACGGCGAGGCGGCGGGCGAGGCGTACGGGCGGCTGATGGAGCGCTGGCGGGCGGTCCGGGACCGGCAGTTCGCGAACTGACGGCGGCGCCGGGGGAGTGCCGTACGTCACTCGTTAGCGAACTGTTGATCGAGGAACCGTCGACAAGCGGTGCGTGCGTCCTGTAAATGATCTTTAAGGACTCCAGGCCCTTGGGGTACGTGTGTGCGGGACGTAGGTCCCGATCCGGGCCTTTGGCTCAAGCGTGACGGACAGCACTTAGTGCACCCTTGCGCCCATCGCCCACCCTCGTGCCAAAATAGGACAAGGAGTCCGGGGAGGGTTCCTTCCGCCCAAGTATGGGTGGAATCTTCAGCATTGCACGCTATGGGGGGTCTAGTGGCTCCTGATCGCTCTGTGACTGATCGTCACTGTGACGTGACTGTCCGTTATGGCATGGTCCATCGGCTTCCGCCGCTGATGGACACCTGAGAGGGCAATTCCATCGGTTTGGCCGACGTGGCTGGACAGATGGTGTAGTTGTAGTGCCGAGGACAAGCCGTTCGTCCTATAACCGACTCGGCTCGCGTCCGCCATTTCGGGCAACGCGGGTCAAGGTGCAGAATTTAGAGGAAAGAACCGAGATGGTTCGGTTCTCCCGAGGAGGCCGCTCATGACCGCTCGCACCCCTGATGCCGAGCCGCTGCTGACCCCCGCCGAGGTTGCCACGATGTTCCGCGTGGACCCGAAGACGGTGACCCGTTGGGCGAAGGCGGGCAAGCTCACGTCCATCCGGACGCTGGGTGGGCACCGCCGCTACCGCGAGGCAGAGGTCCGCGCACTGCTGGCGGGTATCCCGCAGCAGCGCAGCGAGGCCTGACACACCTGCAACACCCCGTAACACCGGGCATTTCCGGGTCCCCCAATCCGGCTCGCCCACCCCAAGCTCTGCCGACGGGTGCCTGCCCCAACAGGCTCTGCGTCAACGATCGCGCTGGACTCCGCCGGGTCCAGCGCGATCTTTTTGTTGGCCGGCGAGAGTGGTGCAATTGCACATATTAAATGGGCCCGCTGTAGGGAGGGTGTAAGTGAAGCGGTTCCTGAAACTGCTTCAGTGATGCGCGTCACACTGGTGGAGCCCCTCTCGGAACAAGCTTTCCACCGGAGGGGCGGCGCCCAACACGCCTTTGGTCACGTGTCGGCGGGACTTTCGGCCCCGCCCTCGACCTCGTCCTCGGTCCCGCTCTCGGTCCCGTCCGCGGCCGGCGGGGGTGCGGGAGGCTCGGAGGGCTTCGGAACCTCCGGAAGCTCCATGGCGAGGCGCAGGAGGCGATGGCAGACCGGACAGGTGCGTGTGACGTGCCCGTACCGGGACGCGGCCGCCAGATGCGCGCGCAGCAGCGCGCCGGTCTCGTGCCTCGCCGTCGCCGCAGCCGCCATGCGCCACCTCCGCTGTGGGCCCCGCGTCCCTGCATCCGGGGTACCGGCGGCCGATGACCCCGTCAAGACGCCCGGGCATACGACGAAGGCCCGCACCTTCCGGTGCGGGCCTTCGGCCGTTCACTGCGATCCTGACGGGACTTGCTGTGTCGATTCGCGGCTCCGCCGCGTGGCGCGACCTCGGTGCACGGCGAAGGCCCGCACCTTCTGGTACGGGCCTTCGTTTCTGCGATCCTGACGGGACTTGAACCCGCGACCTCCACCTTGACAGGGTGGCGAGCTAACCAACTGCTCCACAGGACCTCGCTGCGATTCAGACTGTACAGCAGGTCAGGGGGTCTGGTCGAACTCACCGACGGCGAGGTCCCGCTCACGGGGTCACCGGGCCCCTACGGTGCCGCCGCGTCGATCGCCTTCACGATCCGCTTGTCCGAGACCGGGTACGCCGTACCCAGCGCGTGCGCGAAGTAGCTCACCCGCAGCTCCTCGATCATCCAGCGGATGTCGGTGACCTCGGTCGGCACCGGGCGGCCCTTCGGGAGCTGTTCGAGCAGCCAGGCGTACTCGTCGAGCATCTCGTGGACCTTCTCCATGCGGGTGGTGTCCCGCTGCGCGCCCGTCGGCATCTGCTGGAGGCGGCGGTCGGCCGCGACCAGATAGCGCATCAGGTCCGGCAGCCGCCGCAGGCCCGTGCGGGTGACGAAGCCGGCCGGCACGAGCCAGGCGAGCTGGTTCCGGACGTCCGTCACGTTGTTGATCAGGGCCAGGCTGTTCGTCGCCTTCAGGCGGCGCTCACAGGCCTGCCAGGCGGCAAGGATCTGCTGCACCTGTCCGACCGTGCGGATGGTCAGCTCGACGAGGTCCGCGCGGACCTTGTCGAACAGCTTCCGGAACGACTCCTCGTCCCAAGCCGGACCTCCGTGATCCGCGATCAGCCGGTCCGCCGCCGCCGTCGCACAGTCCTCGAACAGCGCCTGGACGTTGCCGTGCGGGTTCCGGGAGAGCGCCAGCTTCTGCTGGTTGGTGAGCTTGTCCGAGGCGAACTTCGCGGGGTTCACCGGGATGTTCAGCATGATCAGCTTCCGGGTGCCCTGCCACATCGCCGCCGCCTGCTCGGCCTCCGTGTCGAAGAGCCGTACGGAGACGGTCTCGCCCGCGTCCACGAGCGCCGGGTACGCCTTGACCGGCTGGCCGGCCCGACGGGTCTCGAAGACCTTCGTCAGCGTGCCGATCGTCCAGTCGGTGAGCCCCGTGCGCTCCAGGGACTGCCCGGAGCCGCTCGGGCCGGCCGTGGCCGCCGCGGCGGCCTTGGAGAGCGCCTGGCGGGCCTTGGGGCGCAGCTTCAGCTTCAGCGCCTCCAGGTCCTTGTCCTCGGCGAGCTTGCGGCGTCGCTCGTCGACGATCCGGAAGGTGATCTTGAGGTGCTCGGGGACCTTCGCCCAGTCGAAGTCCTCGGGCGTGACCGGCACCCCGACCATCCGCTGCAGCTCGCGGGCCAGCGCCGTCGCCAGCGGCTCCTGCACGGGCACGACGGTGTCCAGGAAGCGGCCCGCGAAGTTCGGCGCCGGGACGTAGTTGCGGCGGATCGGCTTCGGCAGCGAGCGGATCAGCTCGGTCACGACCTCCGGGCGCAGGCCCGGGATCTGCCACTCGAAGCCCTCGTCGGTGACCTGGTTGAGCACCTGGAGCGGGATGTGGACGGTCACGCCGTCCGCGTCCGCGCCCGGCTCGAACTGGTACGTCACCCGGAACTTCAGCTGCCCCTGGCGCCACGAGTCCGGATAGTCGGCCTTGGTGACCGCCCCGGCCTTCTCGTTGATGAGCATCTCGCGCTCGAAGTCGAGGAACTCGGGTTCCTCGTGGCGCTTGTGCTTCCACCAGGAGTCGAAGTGCGCGCCCGACACGACGTGTTCGGGCACCCGCTTGTCGTAGAAGTCGAAGAGCGTCTCGTCGTCGACGAGGATGTCCCGGCGGCGGGCCCGGTGCTCCAACTCCTCGACCTCGGTGAGGAGTTTGCGGTTGTCGGCGAAGAACTTGTGGTGCGTGCGCCAGTCGCCCTCGACGAGCGCGTTGCGGATGAACAGGTCGCGGGAGACCTCGGGGTCGATCCGGCCGTAGTTCACCTTGCGGTCGGTGACGATCGGGACGCCGTACAGCGTCACCTTCTCGATCGCCATGACCGCCGCCTGGTCCTTCTCCCAGTGCGGCTCGCTGTACGTCTTCTTCACGAGGTGCTGCGCGAGCGGCTCGATCCACTCCGGCTCGACCTTGGCGTTGACCCGGGCCCACAGGCGCGAGGTCTCCACCAGCTCGGCGGACATGACGAACCGCGGCGGCTTCTTGAACAGCGCCGAGCCGGGGAAGATCGCGAACTTGGCGTTGCGCGCGCCCAGGTACTCGTTCTTGGCACCCTCCTTCACGTCCTTCATGCCGACGTGCGAAAGGAGGCCGGCGAGGAGCGAGGTGTGGACGGACAGCTCCGGCGCGTCCTCCTCGTTGACGTGGATGCCCATCTGCTTGGCGACCGTCCGCAGCTGGGCGTAGATGTCCTGCCACTCGCGGATCCGCAGGAAGTTCAGGTACTCCTGCTTGCACATCCGGCGGAAGGAGGACGAGCCGCGCTCCTTCTGCTGCTCGCGGACGTAGCGCCAGAGGTTGAGGAAGGCGAGGAAGTCGCTCGTCTCGTCCTTGAAGCGGGCGTGCTGCTGGTCGGCCTGCGCCTGCTTCTCGGCCGGCCGCTCGCGCGGGTCCTGGATGGACAGCGCGGCGGCGATCACCATGACCTCGCGCACGCAGCCGTTCTTGTCCGCCTCCAGGACCATGCGGGCGAGGCGCGGGTCGACGGGGAGCTGGGCGAGCTTCCGGCCCTGCTGGGTGAGCCGCTGCCCCCGCTTCCCCTCTCGGGGGGACTTCTCCGCCAGGTCCAGAGCCCCGAGCTCCTGGAGGAGCTGCACGCCGTCGCGGATGTTGCGGTGGTCCGGCGGGTCGATGAAGGGGAACTTCTCGATGTCGCCGAGGCCGGCCGCGGTCATCTGGAGGATGACGGACGCCAGGTTCGTACGGAGGATCTCCGCGTCCGTGAACTCCGGCCGGGAGACGAAGTCGTCCTCCGAGTAGAGGCGGATGCAGATGCCGTCCGACGTACGGCCGCAGCGGCCCTTGCGCTGGTTGGCGCTGGCCTGGCTGACCGGCTCGATCGGCAGTCGCTGGACCTTGGTGCGGTGCGAGTACCGGGAGATCCGGGCGGTGCCCGGGTCGATCACGTACTTGATGCCGGGGACGGTGAGGGACGTCTCGGCGACGTTGGTCGCGAGGACGATCCGGCGGCCGGTGTGCGCCTGGAAGACGCGATGCTGCTCGGCGTGCGAGAGGCGCGCGTAGAGAGGGAGGACCTCGGTGTTCCGCAGCTTCTTCTTGATCAGCGCGTCCGCGGTGTCGCGGATCTCCCGCTCGCCGGAGAGGAAGACCAGGATGTCGCCGGCGCCCTCGCCCTGGAGCTCGTCCACGGCGTCGCAGATCGCGGTGATCTGGTCCCGGTCCGCTTCTTCGGAGTCCTCCTCCAGGAGGGGGCGGTACCGAACCTCGACGGGGTACGTACGGCCGCTGACCTCGACGATCGGCGCGTCGCCGAAGTGGCGGGAGAAGCGCTCGGGGTCGATGGTCGCGGAGGTGATCACGACCTTGAGGTCGGGGCGCTTCGGGAGCAGCTGGGCCAGATAGCCGAGCAGGAAGTCGATGTTGAGGGACCGCTCGTGGGCCTCATCGATGATGATCGTGTCGTAGGCGCGCAGCTCGCGGTCCGTCTGGATCTCGGCGAGCAGGATGCCGTCCGTCATCAGCTTGACGAAGGTCGCGTCCGGGTTGACCTGGTCGGTGAACCGGACCTTCCAGCCGACCGCCTCGCCGAGCGGGGTCCGCAGCTCTTCCGCGACGCGTTCGGCGACCGTGCGGGCGGCGATCCGGCGGGGCTGCGTGTGGCCGATCATGCCCCGTACGCCGCGGCCCAGCTCCAGGCAGATCTTGGGGATCTGGGTCGTCTTTCCGGAGCCCGTCTCACCGGCGACGATCACGACCTGGTGGTCGCGTATCGCCTCCAGGATCTCGTCCTTCTTCTGGGAGACGGGCAGCTGCTCGGGGTACGTGACCGTGGGCACGCGGGTGGCGCGCCCGTCGACGCGCTCCTTGGCCTTGCCGGCCTCGGCGGCGATCTCGTCCAGCACGGCCTCGCGGGCCTCGGGCTTGCGGATGCGGCGGGCGCCTTCGAGACGGCGGCCGAGCCGGTGGGCGTCCCGCAGCGAGACCTCGGCCAGAACGGTCTGGAGGGCGGCGAAGGAAGTAGACATACGGAACCCAGGATCGCACCTGCGGCCGAGAACCGGCGAACCGATTTACGAGGGGTGGGTCACGGGCCTGCGTAATATTTCGGACACCCGAACAGGAAGGCTCCCCATGTCCCGCACCGCCGCCCGCGCGCTGGCGGCGTTCGCCGCGCTGGCCGCCGTGGTGCTGGGGCTCCTGGTCACCGGAGCGGCCCCGGGCGACGCGCCCGTGGCCGTCGTCGCCGGTGCGACGGCGGATGCCGGGGAGCCCGGCTGCGGGCCGGGACATCCGGTCGGCGAGGGGGCCGCGGGCCCCGTCGTACCGCCGCGCGCCCACGGCTTCGGGGAGCTGCTGACGTCGCTCGCGGCCGGCCGGCCGGTCTGCGGGTACGGAGCGGCGGACGCGCTCGTGCGGGACCTCGCACCGGGGCCCGAGCCGCCGGAGCTCGTGCCGCCGTCCCCGCCGGAGCTGTCCGTCCTGAGGGTCTAGACGGGCGGCCCTCCTCGCCGCCGTCCGTTCTCTTCTCCCTGTTCAGGAGCGTCTTCCGCATGTCCAGGTCCAAGTCGATCACCACCGTCGCCGGGGTGGCCGTGGCCGCCGCCGTGCTCGGCCTCGTCTCGTACACCGCCACCAGGCCCGACCCCCGCGGCTCCGGCGCCGGCACGTCCGCCGCCGCCGAGCCGACCGTCGGCGTCTTCCCCGAGCTGGAGTCGTACGCCCGCCGCGACGCCTCCGACGGGCTCGCGCTCGGACGCGCCGACGCGCCCGTCGTGCTCATCGAGTACGCGGACTTCAAGTGCGGGTACTGCGGGCAGTTCGCCCGGGGCACGGAGCAGCTCCTGGTGGCGATGTACGTCGAGCAGGGCATCCTGCGCATCGAGTGGCGGAACTTCCCGATCTTCGGCGAGGAGTCTGAGGCCGCGGCCCGCGCCTCGTGGGCGGCGGGGCAGCAGGGGCGGTTCTGGGAGTTCCACCGGGCGGCGTACGCCGAGGGCACGAAGGAGAAGGGCTTCGGCAAGGAGCGGCTCGCGGCGCTCGCGCAGCAGGCCGGGGTCCCTGACCTGGCGAAGTTCGCCGCGGACACGGAGAGCGCGGCGGCCCGCGAGGCCGTCGCCGCGGACCAGGAGCAGGGGTACTCGCTGGGGGCGACGTCCACCCCGTCCTTCCTGGTGAACGGCCGCCCCATCGCCGGCGCGCAGCCCCTCGACACGTTCACCGAGGCCATCGAGGCGGCGGCGCGGGCCGCCAAGGCGAAGGGCACGAAGGCCGCCGGACCGTCGGCGTCCGGGACCCCGGCGCCGTCCCCGACCGGGTCGGCGGCGCGATGACCGGCGACATCGGCTATCTGGCCGCCCTCCTGGGCGGCCTGCTCGCGCTGCTCAGCCCGTGCAGCGCGCTGCTCCTCCCGGCGTTCTTCGCGTACTCGATCGACTCGCCGGGCCGGCTGCTCGCCCGCACCGGGATCTTCTACGCGGGCCTCGCCACGACCCTCGTGCCGCTGGGCGCGGCCGGCTCCTTCGCCGGCCGGCTGTTCTACGGCCACCGGGACCTGCTGGTGACCGCCGGCGGCTGGCTGATCATCGGGCTCGGCCTGCTGCAGATCCTCGGCCTGGGCTTCGCGTCGCGTCGGATCGCCGAGGTCAGCGGCCGGATCCGGCCGACCACGGCACTCTCGGTGTACGCCCTGGGGCTGGTGTACGGCCTCGCCGGCTTCTGCGCGGGCCCGATCCTCGGCAGCGTCCTGACGGTGGCGGCGCTGAGCGGCAGCCCGGCGTACGGCGGGCTCCTTCTCGCGGTGTACGCCCTGGGGATGGCCGTTCCGCTGTTCGTGCTGGCACTGCTGTGGGAGCGGTACGACCTGGGGCGGCGGCGCTGGCTGCGCGGCCGGCCGATCCGGCTGGGCCGCTTCGAACTGCACTCGACCTCGCTGCTGTCCGGGCTGTTCTTCGTGGTGCTCGGCACGCTCTTCCTGGTCTTCGACGGCACGACGGCCCTGCCCGGGCTGCTGTCGGTGGACGACTCGTTCGCCGTGGAGCAGCGGGTGGCGGCGGTGGGCCGTACGGTCCCGGACTGGGCGCTGCTGGTGGGGCTGGTCGCAGTGGTGGCGACGGGGTTCGCGGTGCGGAGCCTGCGGGCGGGCCGGATGGACGGCGCGGGCCGGGCGGGCGGCGCGGGTCGGGCGGGCCGGATGGACGGCGCGGGTCGGCGGGAGCGCGAGGAGGCATGAAGAAGGCCCCCGTCCTGAGGACGGGGGCCTTCGTTTGTGGCTGGGGCCGGGGTCGAACCGGCGACCTATCGCTTTTCAGGCGATCGCTCGTACCAACTGAGCTACCCAGCCACGAGACTGTTTCCAGCCTCAGCGACTCTGACGGGACTTGAACCCGCGACCTCCACCTTGACAGGGTGGCGAGCTAACCAACTGCTCCACAGAGCCTTGCTTGTGTGCGAGAACCAGTCTCGCACACGGTTGTGCGTGCCCCCAACGGGATTCGAACCCGTGCTACCGCCTTGAAAGGGCGGCGTCCTGGGCCACTAGACGATGAGGGCTAAGGGCCCGCCTGAGCACTTCGTCAGCGCCTCGGGGACGTGAGAAGCATATGGGATGCCGGCGGCTATCGCCAAAACGGTTTCCCCCGGTGGGTGCGCAGGGCCTCCGGCGGGCCTCGTCGGCTCAGCCCCAGCCCAGCTCGTGGAGCCGCTCGTCCTCGATGCCGAAGTGGTGCGCCACCTCGTGCACGACGGTCACCGCGACCTCGTGGACCACGTCCTCCGCCGTCTCGCAGTAGCGCAGCGTCGGCCCCATGTAGATGGAGATCCGGTCGGGAAGCACCCCGGCGTACCACTCCCCGCGCTCCGTGAGCGGGGTTCCCTCGTAGAGGCCCAGCAGTTCGGGGTCGGACGGATCGGGTTCGTCCTCGACGAACACCGCCACGTTGTCCATGACCCGCGTCAGTTCCGGCGGGATCGTGTCCAGGGCCTGGCTCACCAGCTCTTCGAACGCCTCGCGTGTCATCTCCAGCACAGGTCCATTGTCCGGGACCGGGCGCGAAGCCGGGCTCTTCGTTCTCGATCCCTTCGTTCCCGGGCGTGTCCCTTGTGGCGCGCGGGGAGTTGGGCTGTGAAACGCGTTCTCCCCCGGTTCCCTGGAGGTGCCCTCCGTGCGCCCACTGCCCACCCCCGTGAGATGGGCCGCCACCGCGCTGGCGGTCGCCGCCTGCGCCGGACTCAGCGGCTGCATGAGTGTGACCGACGAGGGGGCCGAGCCCGCGCCCGGCAAGTCCGCGGGAAAGCAGCAGGGTGTGTCGGCCGAGTCGGACGGGGGCGCGGGCGCGCCCGGCGGCGTACGGGACCGGGCGCACGGGCACGGGACGTCCGGCAAGGACGGCAAGAAGAGTGGGGCCGGCGGGGACGAGGCGTCGCCCGAGCCGGGCGCGTCGCCTTCGCGGCCCGGGAAGCCGGCCGCGGCGGGCGGTGCGGGCAAGCCAGGGCCGCAGCGGCCCGAGGAGCCGGCGGGGCCGGGGGAGCCCCACGGGCCGGGCGGTGAGCCGAGCGCGCCGGGCGGCGCGGTCGGCGGTGGTGGCGAGGAGCCGCCACCGGTCGACCCGACGCCGACGGAGCAGCCGCCGGGGCCGGGACCGTCGTCGAACCCGGATCCGGGTCCGAAGCCGAGCGAGCAGCCCTCGGCGACGCCCGGGGCGGACACCCACATGGGGGCCATGAAGGCCGCCGAGGCTTCCGGGGACCAGTCGGAACCGCAGGCATCGCCGCAGGTCGGGCCGGTGTGACGTAGTCCGGTTTGCCACAGGTGGGGGAGGGTGCGTATGGTGGTAGATCGTTTGATCCCATTGCCCGGCGCCGACACAGAAGAGCGCCGCGTGGCGCGTACTCTCCCTAGCCGTGGCTGACCGCATTGAGGCGGTCGTTGTGCGAATTCACGGAGTTGACGGGCGCGTGCCGAGACTCCGGAAGGTTTCGCATTTCGCATGTCCATTTTCAGTTCTGACCACGCCGTCATGCCCGAGAACGACGAGATCGTCGAGGCCGTAGAGGCTTCCGAGACCGTCGCCACCGAGGCCGACGACATCGCTGCCGAGTCCGACGAGACCACCGAGGTCGAGTCCTCGGAGCCCACCATCACGTTCGCCGACCTCGGTCTGCCCGAGGGCGTCGTGCGCAAGCTCGCGCAGAACGGCGTGACCACCCCCTTCCCGATCCAGGCCGCGACCATCCCGGACGCCCTGGCCGGCAAGGACATCCTGGGCCGCGGTCGCACCGGCTCCGGCAAGACCCTCTCCTTCGGTCTGCCGACCCTGGCGCAGCTGGCCGGCGGCCACACCGAGAAGAAGAAGCCCCGCGCGGTCATCCTCACCCCGACCCGTGAGCTCGCGATGCAGGTCGCGGACGCCCTCCAGCCGTACGGCGACGTGCTCGGCCTGAAGATCAAGGTCGTCTGCGGCGGTACGTCCATGGGCAACCAGATCTACGCCCTGGAGCGCGGCGTCGACATCCTCGTCGCCACCCCGGGCCGACTGCGCGACATCATCAACCGTGGCGCTTGCTCCCTGGAGAACGTCCAGGTCGCCGTCCTCGACGAGGCCGACCAGATGTCCGACCTGGGCTTCCTGCCCGAGGTCACCGAGCTGCTCGACCAGGTTCCGGCCGGGGGCCAGCGCATGCTGTTCTCGGCCACGATGGAGAACGAGATCTCCACCCTGGTCAAGCGCTACCTGGTCGACCCGGTCAGCCACGAGGTCGACAGCGCCCAGGGCAACGTCTCGACCATGAGCCACCACGTCCTCGTCGTGAAGCCGAAGGACAAGGCCCCGGTCACCGCCGCCATCGCCGCCCGCAAGGGCCGCACGATCATCTTCGTCCGCACCCAGCTGGGCGCCGACCGCATCGCCGAGCAGCTCGTCGAGGCGGGCGTGAAGGCGGACGCGCTGCACGGCGGCATGACGCAGGGTGCCCGTACCCGCGTGCTCGCCGACTTCAAGGACGGCTACGTCAACGCGCTGGTCGCCACCGACGTCGCCGCCCGCGGCATCCACGTCGACGGCATCGACCTGGTCCTGAACGTGGACCCGGCCGGCGACCACAAGGACTACCTGCACCGCTCGGGCCGTACGGCGCGTGCCGGCCGCTCGGGTGTCGTGGTCTCCCTGGCGCTGCCGCACCAGCGCCGTCAGATCTTCCGCCTGATGGAGGACGCGGGCGTGGACGCCTCGCGTCACATCGTGGGCGGGGCGGGCGCGTTCGACCCGGAGGTCGCCGAGATCACCGGTGCGCGTTCGCTGACGGAGGTCCAGGCCGACTCCGCGAACAACGCCGCCAAGCAGGCCGAGCGCGAGCTCGCCGACCTGACCAAGCAGCTGGAGCGCCTGCAGCGCCGGGCCACGGAGCTGCGCGAGGAGGCCGACCGTCTGGTCGCCCGCGCCGCCCGTGAGCGCGGCGACGACCCGGAGACGGCCGTCGCCGAGGTCGCGGAGGCCGCGGAGGCCGAGCTGGCGAAGGCCGTGGAGGAGCAGGCGAAGGCCGCTGCCGCGGAGAAGGAGCGCCAGTCGTACGAGCGCCGCGACGACCGGGGCAACTTCGAGCGCCGCGACAACGACCGCGGTGGCTTCCGCCGGGACGACCGTCGTGACGACCGCGGTGGCGACCGTGGCGGCTTCCGCCGCGACAACGACCGTCGTGACGACCGGGGCGGCGACCGTGGCGGCTTCCGCCGTGACAACGACCGCGGTGGCTTCGACCGCCGGGACAACGACCGCGGCGGCGACCGCGGTGGCTTCCGCCGTGACAACGACCGTCCGTCCGGCGGCTTCCGCCGGGACAACGACCGTCGTGACGACCGCGGTGGCGACCGTGGCGGCTTCCGCCGCGACGACCGTCCCTCGGGCGGCTTCCGCCGGGACAACGAGCGCGGTGGCTTCGACCGTCGTGACGACCGCGGTGGCGACCGTGGCGGCTTCCGCCGCGACGACCGTCCCTCGGGCGGCTTCCGCCGCGACAACGACCGTCCGTCCGGCGGCTTCCGCCGGGACAACGACCGTCGTGACGACCGTGGCGGCTTCCGTCGCGACGACCGCCCGTCCGGCGGCCACCGCGGCAGCGATCGTCCGTTCAACCGCGACCGCCGCGATGACCGTCCCTTCGGCCGCCGCGACGACCACCGAGGCGGCGCCGGCTCCGGCTCCTCCTTCGGCCGCCGCGACGACAAGCCCCGCTGGAAGCGCAACGGCTGACGGTCGGTAGGACACTGAGCCAAGGGCCCGTACGAGCACATCGGTGCTGGTACGGGCCCTTTGCGTACCCTGCTTTGAACGGGTTCGAAAAGTCCTTCCACGGTGTGTGTGACGGCTGTTACGATCCGCACGCCCGTGGTGAGGGCGCGGAGGGGGGCCTTCGAGCAAGCCGCACCACGGGATTCTCTGGGGAGGGAATCCGTGCGTATACGCACTTCGAGACTTCTGTCCATCGCGCTCGCCACCGCTGCCGGACTGACGCTCACCACGGGATGGGCGCCGGGACAGGTGGCGATGGCCGCGGACACTCCGGCGGAGATCGTGGTTCCGGCGACGACGCAGACCTCTCCGCCGTTCGCCGTGATTCAGAGCGCGGGGGCGAGCGGGTATCTGCAGCAGAGCAGCACGCCGGGGTATCGCGGACTCGAATGGACGTCCTACGACGGGACGGTCCGGCCCCTCCCCGGCGCCGAGAATCTCTCGACCGTCGGGTTGAGCCCGTACTACGGCTCCGTGTCGGACATAGTCGCCATCCCGTCCCGCGCGGACACAGCGGGCCGCGAGGTGCGCCTGCGGAACATGTCGACCGGGGAGAGCTGGACCGTCATGGTGCCGGCCGGCCAGCGGTACATCGGGGCCATCGGCGACACCGTGGTGTCCTTCGGGGAGGGATCGGTTCACCTGCTGCGTCGTGAGAGCGGCGGTACGGCCGACCGTCTGGTGGCCGGCTATCCGGAGGGCTCTGTCGACGGGTCGATCACGCGTGCCGGCGTCGGCGGTGTGGCGATCGCCTTCACCCACCCGGACCGGACGAGGGACTTCTCCTGGCTCGACATTCGGTCGGCGACGCTCACCCGCATTCCGGAGACCGCGATAGTTCCGCCGATCGTGACGTCCCATCATGTGGTCGTCACCGGAGACCGCGGGGTCCTCGTGTACGAACAGGGGAAATTCGACGCGCCGGTTCAGGACTTCGAACCTGCCCTCTACCGGGCACAGATCATGGGTGTCGTGGGCGACTCCCTGATCGTCGCGCGGCCCCAGCCGGCTCCCGGCGAGGCGGATTGGCGGGTGGTCGCCGTCCCGTTCGACGGATCGGCGGAGAGGCCGCTGATCGCCCAGGCGGAATCGCGGACGTTTCCTCACCCCGGCGGCGGGCTGGTGGCCGTGGGCGGCGCCTCGGCGCTGGACTACGGCTTCAATCTGATCAGTGCGAGTCCGGACGGAAAGCCACAGGTCAAGCGGGTCCGCACACTGCCCCCTGACCCCATGTCCATCCGGGACGTGGCGTTGGACGAAAACCGCCTGACCTCACTCGAGCTCGGGGACGGGGACGGCTCCGTATACGAGAGGCCGCTGACCGCGGTGGCTCCGGGCTACGGCACCCGCGAGACGAAGGGTTCGCCGGCTCCGGGCGCAAAGCAGGTGTGCGGGCGTGACGAGTTCTGCCCGGATCTGATCCCGACGGGGGACGGCCGGTTCGTGTACGTGGGTCGCGTCCTCGGCGAGGACGGAGCCCTGCATCTCCGACTCCACGCCGTGGGCTCCGACAGGCAGTTCCCCGGAACGGTGCTGGAGACCGGGCTTGCCGACACGTACCTCGACAGCACGATCAGCGTGCTGGGCGCTTCAGGCCGCTACGTCGTGGTGTACGGGCGGCCCGCCGGTGGCGGCGAGCCCGAGAGGCGAGTCCTGGACCTCGACGCCGGCGGCAAGCTCGTCCAACGGGTGCAGGCCGGACCGGCGGCCGTGTGGGAGGACGTCCTGTGGAGCTCCGTGGGTACGTCGGGCACGGTGACCGCGAAGAACGTCAGGACCGGGGCCACTCTTGTGTCGACCGGGATTCCGGGCTGCCAGAGCGTCTCCGATCTGCAGGCCCGCGGCCGCTGGCTGTACTGGTCCTGTCAGCGGACGAATTCCTTCGCGACGGGTGTCTTCGACCTTCACACGCAGAAGAACGTGACGCTTCCGGAGGGCTACGGGAGGATCGAACTCGGTGACGGACGTCGTGGGTACGTCGGTGACCGCGAAGAACGTCGGACCTGCAGGCCCGCGGCCGCTGGCTGTACTGGTCCTGTCAGCGGACGAATTCCTTCGCGACGGGTGTCTTCGACCTTCACACGCAGAAGAACGTGACGCTTCCGGAGGGCTACGGGAGGATCGAACTCGGTGACGGGTTCGTCGTACGGAACACGTACACGTACGGATCCCTGCGCGTGTTCGACGTGCGGAGCGGTTCGGTCGTCGAGCGGTCGGTCGACCCTGCCGCAGGGGTGTCGGACCTGGATCCGGAGACCGGTCAGCTCGCCTACTCGGTGCTGGGCGGCGACATCAGGATCCGTGAGCTGGGCAAGCCGGTTTCCGGGCCGGCGCCCGTGTCCACACAGGTGACGCCCGTCGTCGAGACGGACGCGACCCCCGTCGCGTGGCGCGGCCAGTGGTGGCTGAGCAAGCCGATCGCGGGCTGGACCCTCGCCCTTCGGCACACGGCCACGGGCCGGGTGGTCGCCACGCGTACGGGCGGCCCGACGGACGCACCGTTCACGGCCGACTGGAACGGCCGCACAGCCTCCGGGGGTCTGCTGCCCAACGGTGCGTACACCTGGACGCTGACCGCGCAGCCGGTGGCCGGCCAGGGCTCCGCCCTGACGTTGTCGGGTACGTCGCGCCTCGTCGGCGGCACCGCGGTACGCCGGGACCACGCCGGGGGCGGCTCCCTGCCCGACGGGAACGGTGACCTGCTCGTTCGTACGACCTCCGGGTCGCTGGACTTCTGGCACGGGACCGGGACCGGGCGGGTGTCCGGGAAGACCGCCGGGGCCGGGTGGGGGACGAGCGTCAACACCGCCGTGCCGTTCGGCGACGTCAACGGCGACAACTGCAACGACGTGATGCTGCGGATGTCCTCCGGCGAGCTGCGGACGTACAAGCCGGGCTGCGGCAAGCCGCTCACGCCGGCCGTCGCGTACACGAAGGCCGGCAGTGGGTTCGGCGGGATGAACCTGATGACGTCGCCCGGGGATCTGACCGGTGACGGGCGGGCCGATCTCGTCGCGCGGAACGGGGACTCGTTGTACCTGTACGCCGGGAAGGCCGGGGGGACCCTGGCCAGTGGGGTGCGGTTCGGGTCCGGGTGGTCGCCGTTCACGCACATCGCCGGGGCCGGGGATCTCGACGGGGACCGGATCGGGGATCTCGTCGCGCGGAAGAGTGACGGGTCGCTGTACCGGTACTCCGGTGCCGGGGGCGGCCGGCTCAAGGCCGGGGTGAAGATCAAGTCCGGGTGGGGTGCCTCGTACACCACCGTCGTCGGCGTCGGGGATCTCGACTCCGACGCGAAGCGCGATCTCGTCGTGCGCGACCGCGCCGGTCTGCTGTTCCGGATCTCCGGGGACGGCAACGGGTCCTTCGGGACGGCCGTGCAGATCGGGTCCGGCTGGGGGTCGTTCAAGGGGCTGTTCTAGAAACGGCGCGGCCGGTGATCCGATACCCGATCGGCTCACCGGCCGCGTCCGGCTATGCTCGGGGGTGACTCGCCGAGGGCCGTTAGCTCAATTGGCAGAGCAGCGGACTTTTAATCCGTTGGTTGTGGGTTCGAGTCCCACACGGCCTACGAGTCTTCACGACAGCGCCCCGCCCGGTTCCGACCGGACGGGGCGCTTCGTCGTTCCGGGCGAGGAGGCAGCAGGGCGAGCGTCTGGGACATCTTTTGAAGACTGAGGGATATTCAGCCGCTCGCTCGATCTTCCTACTGTTGGGGGTGTCGGCAAACGACATCACACGTTGCTCACAGGGGAGAAACATCATGCGCGCTGTCGTCCAGGACACCTTCGGCGGTCCCGAGGTCCTGCGTACCGTCGAGACCGAGCGGCCCGCGCCGCTCGGGGGCGAGGTGCTCGTGCGGGTGCACGCGGCCGGGGTGAACCCCGTCGACGTGGCCGTGCGGTCCGGCGCCTACCCGCTGCTGGGGGAGCCGCCGTTCGGCGTCGGCTGGGACATCTCCGGCGTCGTCGAGGAGGCCGGCCCGGGGGCGCGGTTCAAGGCCGGGGACGAGGTGTTCGGGATGCCGTTCTTCCCGCGCGCGGCCAACGGCTACGCCGAGTACGTCGCGGTCCCGTCCCGCCAGGTCGCCCGCAAGCCCGCCTCGATCGGGCACGTCGAGGCCGCCGCCCTCCCGCTCGCCGCGCTCACCGCCTGGCAGGGGCTCGTCGACGGGGCCGGGATCAAGGAGGGCGACCGGGTGCTCGTGCACCGGGCCGCCGGCGGCGTCGGACACTTCGCCGTGCAGATCGCGAAGGCGCGCGGCGCGTACGTGATCGGCCTCGCGAGCCCCGGCAAGCACGACTTCGTCCGCGAGCTGGGCGCCGACGAGGTGATCGACTACACCGCGGCGCCGTTCGAGACCCTCGTCCGGGACGTCGACGTCGTCCTCGACTCCAACGCGCAGGGCACCCAGTCCCTCTCCGTGCTCCGCCCCGGTGGCACGCTCGTCAGCATCATGGAGCACTGGAACCAGGAGCTCGCCGCCGTGACCGAGGCCGCAGGGCGGCGCTTCGTCGGCGTCTCCGTCGAGCCGGACTACGCCTCCCTGGAGGCCATCGCCCGTCTCGTCGACGAGGGGCTGATCCGGCCGCACGTCTCCGAGACCTTCGCGCTCGACGAGGCCGCCAAGGCGCACGAGCTGGTCGGTTCGGGGCAGGTGCGGGGCAAGGTCGTGCTCACCGTCGAGTGAGCAGCCGCAGGCAGTGGGCCGCCTCAGGCGGTGGGCCGTCTCAGGCGACGGGCTGCCGAGAGCCACGAGCCGCCGACGTATCGTCTCCAGTTCCAGGAGACCGGACTTGGAGGGGCGTTGGACATCCTGACGGAGGCGCTGGGGTCGATGCGGACCGGGCTGCCCACATCCGTACGCACCGACGGTCGGGCGCCCTGGGGGCTGCGGCTCCCGCCGGTCGCCGGCGCGGGGTTCCACGTCGTCCTGTACGGGACGTGCTGGCTCATCCCGCTGGACGACGCCCCGCCGCACCTGCGGCCGATCGCGCTGAGCCCGGGGGACGTGGTCTTCCTCCGGGACGGCCGGGGGCACATCCTCGCCGACGACCCCGGCACCCCGGCGGAGGTCGAACGGCCCGACCAGTACAAGCAGGTCGGCCCGATCGGGACGGTCAGCGTCGGCGGCGACGGCGCCCGCACCACCTTGCTGTGCGGCAACTACCACCTGGACCAGGGCCGTCCGCATCCGCTGGTGCGTCAGCTGCCCGAGATCATCCATCTGCCCACCCGGCACGGCCGGCACCCCGAGCTGAGCGCCGCGGTCCAACTCCTCGGCGCGGAGCTGGAGAACCCGCGGATCGGGTCGAGCGGCATCGTCCCGACGCTGATCGACTCGCTGCTCCTCTACATCCTGCGCGCCTGGCTCGAGTCCCAGCCTCCGGCCGCCGCCGCGGGCTGGGCCGCCGCGCTCGGCGACTCCGCGGTGGCTCCGGCGCTGGCCGCGATCCACGCGGACCCGTCGGTCGCCTGGACGGTCGACGCGCTGGCGGACCGGGCCGGGCTGTCCCGCGCGGCCTTCGCCCGCCGGTTCACCGCGCTCGTCGGGGAGCCGCCCATGGCGTACCTGACGCGCTGGCGCATGACCACGGCGGCCCGGCTGCTGCGCGAGTCCGAGGACCCGCTGACCGTCGTCGCGGCGCGGACCGGGTACGGCTCCGAGTACGCGTTCGCCAAGGCGTTCAAGCGGGAGTACGGGCAGGCACCGGGCGGGTACCGGCGCCAGGCCCGGACCGCGGCCTGACCCGCCGGGCGTCCCTCACTTCGCCGGCGGCCGAACCGGCCGCGGTTCGAACCTCGCCGTCAGCGCGTGCGCCGCGTCCATCGTCACCGCGATCACCGGCTCCTTGTGCGGGTGCGCCCGGCCGTCCAGGAGCCAGCCGGCGAAGACCAGGCCCGGCGCCGGCACGGCCGTCACCGTCACCTCGGTGCCCGGCCGGTACGGGCCCCAGGCGCCCGGCGCGACCGCCCCGCCGGCCGTCGGCGCGGCGGCGAGCGTCAGCGCGTGCCGGGTCACCGGGACTTCGGGGGTGCGGTAGCCGGCGACGACCGGCGCCGTCAGGGCGGCGACCCGCGCGTTGTCGTTGTCGGCGTCGCCGAGCGGCTGACCCTCCCGCGTGCGCAGGGTGTTGGAGAACTGGTTGACCGCCGCGCACGGCCCCGGGCAGGAGGAGCCGTACGCCATGATCGTGTGGAAGCGGCCGTCCGGCGTGACCCAGCCGGTGCTGTACGGCGTGGTCAGGGATCGCGTCCAGTCTCGGCCCACGTTCTGCCGGGCGAGGGTCGCCCGGTCGTGCCAGAGGCCCAGGTTGTGCCCCACCTCGTGGCCGAAGTTGAACCAGTCGACGACGCTGTCGACGTCCGTCACCGAGTACGCCGCGTCGTCGGACGTGGGCGTCGGGGGCGACGGCAGGCTGCCCTGCCCGCTGCTCGTGCCGGCCGGCACGGTGACCAGCAGCGCGGCGAGGTCGGCGGCGTGACGCTCGCGCAGTGCGGCGGCGGGCGCGCCGAGCCGCCGGTCGTACGGGTCGGAGAGTTTGCGGTACACGTCGGACGCGCGCTCGCTGCCGTCGTACGGGGCCTCGTACACCGCCACCACGTCGACGCTGGCCCGGACCCCGCTGTCGGCGAGCGCGCTGTCGACGGTCGCGTCGGCCAGCGCGATCCGGGACCGCATCGCCGTCGCGCCGCCGATCCGTTCGGCCGCCCGCGGCGTGTACCCGACCACCATGTCGATGACGACCGGCTCGGGTTCGGCGGCCGGAACGCCCGGCGGGTTGTGGCGTGGCGGCGCGCCCGCCGCCACCTCGTCGGTGACCGGCAGCGGCCGCTTGCGCGGGTCCTCCTCCGTGACGAGGACCCGGCCCGGCCGGCCGGGCGCCGAGGAGAGCGTGTACGTGAGCGGTCCCCGGGTCACCACGCCGTCCACGGCCGTGGACGCCGCCCGGGCGTTCGGCTCGCAGGCGCCGGTGACCGTCAGGAGCACCGTCCGCTCCGGCCGCCCGGCCTCATGGCCCGCCCACGTCACCGTGCCCCGCGCGTCCCGCTCCACCCGGTCCGCGACCGCCGTCACCGACACGTCGTGGAACAGGTCGAGGGTCCGGGTGCCGGGCGCGCCGTCGCGCGTACGGGCGGTGCACAGCGACTCGTACGCGTGCGGGTCGATCCGCTGGGTACGGCTGCGCAGCACCCAGGCCGGGTCCTCGGGCACCGGGTCCGTGTCGGACGCCGCCGGGGGCACGGCGAGCGACGCGAGGGCCAGCAGCCCCGCCCCCACGAGCAACGAGCGGCGCGCGCGCATGACTTCTCCCCTGGCCGGTCGACGGGTGTCGACTGGCCAGTGAAGGGGGCGGGGCGGCGCCGGATCCACGTACGACGGCCTCCACAGACCCGTACGAAGGTTTCCTTCACCCCACCGGGTCAGTCCTCCGGCGTCGCGGTGTCGGTGCCGGTGTCCTTGTCGGTACCGGTGTCCAGGGCGCCGACGTCCAGGCGCTCCAGGCGCTCCGGGTCCACGAGGATGTCGATCTCGACGATGAGGCCCTCCTCGGAGACAGTGAAGGCGAGCAGCGCGGACGGGCTGCCGGCTTCGATCGCGAGGAGCCCGGCGTTGCCGTTGACCAGGACCGGCACGCCCTGGGCTTCGGCGCGGGAGAACATGAGCGCCTGCGAGGCGACGGCCCGCGCACCGCGGACCAGCGTGGTGGCGACCGCGCGCAGCGAGCCGCCGTCGGCGCGCAGCAGCACGTCCGGGTCGAGCACCGCGAGCAGGCCCTCGAAGTCGCCGCCACGGGCGGCCGCGAGGAACGCGTCGACGGCCTTCCGCTGCCGGGCCGCGTCGCGCTCCGGCTCCGGGGCCGCGCCCCGGACACGGCGCCGGGCCCGGCTGGCGAGCTGCCGGGCGGCGGTCGGGGTGCGGCCGACGATCGGGCCGATCTCGTCGAAGGACACCCCGAACATGTCGTGCAGCACGAACGCGAGGCGCTCCGCCGGGCCGAGCGTCTCCAGGACGACGAGCAGCGCGAGCCCGACCGAGTCGGCGATCAGCGCCTGCTGTTCGGGGTCGGCGGCCGTCCGTGCGCCCTGGTCCGGTGCCTGGACCACCGGGTCGGGGAGGTGGACGCGGGCGTCCAGGGAGTCCTCGCGGCGCGAGGTGCGGGAGCGGAGCATGTCCAGGCAGACCCGGCCGACGACGGTGGTCAGCCAGCCGCCGAGGTTCTCGACGGCCGAGGCGTCGGAGCGGCTGAGCTTGAACCAGGCTTCCTGAACGGCGTCCTCGGCCTCGCTCACCGAGCCGAGCATCCGGTACGCGACCGCGCGCAGACGGTCGCGGTCCGCCTCGAAGCGCTGGGCCAGCAGGTCCTTGTCGTTCATCGTGGTCCGTTCCCCTCGTCGGCGCGGTCGCTCACCCTTCATGACGGACGCGAGAGGGCCGATGTGACCGATCGGCGTCCCGGCACGTGAGATCCGCGCCGAGCCGCGCCGGACGCGCGGAAATTCCCGGCGGATCCCCGTGACTGCCGGGATTCCCCACTTCAACCCGATGATCTTCGTCCGTAGATTCTCTGGCATGACGACAACGACGCAGGTCAACGCCGCTTCCACCGCCACTACCGCCGCCGCCCCTGCCGCCCCCGCGAACGCCGTGCTCCGTGTCCCGCCGGCCTCCCCGGCCGCGGCCGCCGCGTACTTCTCGGCCAGCCTCGCCTTCCACGCCGACGTCTCCGACGTCGCCTCCGCCCTCGCGGCGGACGGCGACCCGGGCTTCGTGGTCATCGACTCGCGCTCGACCGCGTCCTGGGACCAGGGCCACGTCCCCGGCGCCGTCCACCTGCCGACCGCGCTCATCGTGGAGCAGGCGGAGAAGCTGCTCGACAAGTCCGTGCCGGTCGTCACGTACTGCTGGGGCCCCGGTTGCAACGGCGCGACCCGCGCCGCGCTCGCCCTCGCCGAGCTCGGCTACCAGGTCAAGGAGATGCTCGGCGGCTTCGAGTACTGGGCGCGCGAGGGCTTCGCGTACGAGACCTGGGAGGGTCCGGCGAAGCACGACGCCGACCCGCTGACCGCGCCCGTCGACGCCGAGGACTGCGGCTGCTGACAGGGTCGTGAGACCAGGGTCACGTCGCTGTGCGCCTTATTGATTTCCGATGCTGCTCCGCATGACGTACTGTTGGGTTCACCGACGCGGGGTGGAGCAGCTCGGTAGCTCGCTGGGCTCATAACCCAGAGGTCGCAGGTTCAAATCCTGTCCCCGCTACTACTGCCTTAATTGGCAAAGCGTGACGAGGGCCCGGATCCATTGAATGGATCCGGGCCCTCGTGCATGTCCCGAGTCGTACGACATAAAGACCGGCCAAAACCGTGCCTGCCTCTTTGCAGCTGCACCCTGGCCACCCGTAATGTCACGTGCGCCATGAGTGACCACAGCGCGCCCGAGCTGCGGCAGGTACGACGGCGGCTCCCCGCGGTCCTCCTCCTGTTCGCGCTCGCAGCGCTGCTCGTGAGCGTCTGTCACGGTTCGCACGGGCACACGCTCCCCGCCACCGGAACCCCCACCGTCTCCGCGCCGGGCCTCCCGCACGGCTGCGACCGTCCCGACGAGCGGTGGACCTTCGACGCGCACCTGCCCGCGCAGGCCGCCCCACAGCCCGCCGCCCCTGACGCGGCCGGCGCCGTCCCCCTCGCGCACCGGATCGTCCCGCCCGCCGCCCCGCACCTGCGGTGCGTCCGCGGCCGGGCCGGGCCCGGACCCGAGCCGGGGCGGCTGCTCATCGCCCTCGGAGTCGACCGGAACTGAGCCGGGTCACGCACCACACGACCCGGCGCCTTTCCGCACCCACTCCCAGGATGTGTACGTCATGAGCAAGTTGCTGTCCGCCGCCGAGCGGATCGCCGAGCAGACCGTCGGGAACACCCCCACCCTCTGGGTGGACGAGGGCCCCGGCACCGGCTACTGGGCCAAGCTCGAAGGCTTCAACTTCGGCGGCATCAAGGACCGTGCCGCCCTCCACATGGTCGAACAGGCCCGCCGCCGCGGCGATCTGCGGCCCGGCGCCCCGATCGTCGAGTCGACCTCCGGCACCCTCGGCCTGGGCCTCGCTCTCGCCGGCGTGCTGCACGGCCACCCCGTCCATGTCGTCACCGACCCCGGCCTGGAGCCGATCGTCGAACGGATGCTCGTGGCGCACGGCGCCCAGGTCCATGTCGTCGACGAGCCGAGCCCTCAGGGCGGATGGCAGCAGGCCCGGATGGACCGGGTCGCCGAGCTGCTGCTCGCGCTCGACGGGGCGTGGTGGCCGAACCAGTACCAGAACCCCGACAACCAGCGGGCGTACACGGGTCTCGCCGCCGAGCTCTCGGAGCAGCTCGACCGGATCGACGTGCTGGTCTGCGCCGTCGGCACCGGCGGCCACTCGGCCGGCATCTCCCGCGCGCTGCGCGCCACCAGCAGTCCCGCGCTCGAACTCGTCGGTGTGGACTCCATCAACTCCACCGTCTTCGGACTCCCGGCGGGGGAGCGGCTGATGCGTGGCCTCGGCTCGTCCATCCGCCCCGGCAACGTGGACCACGACGCCTTCGACGAGATCCACTGGGTCGCGCCGGCCGAGGCGGTCCGGGCCGCCCGGGCGCTGGCCGCCCGTCAGTTCGCCACCGGCGGCTGGAGCGTCGGCGCGGTCGCGCTGGTCGCGGGCTGGCTGGCCCGCAGCCGGCCGCGCGGCACCCGGATCGCGGCGGTCTTCCCGGACGGGCCGCAGCGCTACTTCGACACCGTCTTCAGCGACGAGTACTGCGCCGCGCACGGGCTGCTCGACGGCCCGGTGCGCGAGGAGCCCGTCGCGTACGACGCGACCGGCGGCGCGGTCACCGGCTGGACGCGGCGCGCCCTGGACCGGAAGGGGCCGCGCTGATGCGCCGTATCTGGCGGCAGAGCCGCAGCTTCGACCCGGCCGTCCGGCTGCTCTTCCTCAACCAGCTGACCATCAACCTCGGCTTCTACATGCTGATGCCGTACCTCGCCGCGTACCTCGCGGACGGGATCGGCATGGCGGCCTGGGCGGTCGGGCTCGTCCTCGGCGTCCGCAACCTCTCCCAGCAGGGCATGTTCCTGGTCGGCGGGGCGCTCGCCGACCGGTTCGGCTTCAAGCCGTTGATCGTCGCGGGCTGCGCGCTGCGCACCGTCGGCTTCGGCGCGCTCGCCTTCGCCCAGTCGCTGCCGCTGCTGATCGCCGCCTCGGCGGCGACCGGGCTCGCGGGCGCGCTGTTCAACCCGGCCGTGCGGGCCTACGTCGCGGCGGAAGCCGGGGAGCGGCGGGTGGAGGCGTTCGCGCTGTTCAACACGTACTACCAGGCGGGCATTCTGTTCGGGCCGCTGGTCGGGGTGGCGCTGACCGGGGTGTCGTTCCGGCTGACCTGCACGGTGGCGGCGCTGCTGTTCGCGCTGCTGACGGTGGTGCAGCTGCGGCACCTGCCGGGCCGGGCGAAGACGGCCGGGCAGGAGGCGGCGGAATCGGAGGCGTCAGAGGCGTCGGAGGCGTTGCCGTCGAAGGCGTCGGTGGCCGAGCGGGGCGGTGGCCGGGGGCAGCTGCGGGCGGTCCTCGCGAACCGTTCCTTCTGGCTGTTCTCGCTGGCGATGACCGGCTCGTACGTGTTGTCGTTCCAGATCTACCTGGCACTGCCGCTGGCGGCGGACGGCACGACGGCGACGACCGCCCTGTTCGTGGTCTCGGCGCTCGTCACCCTCGGCTTCCAGCTGCGGATCACCGACTGGTGCAGGCGGTGGCTCACCCGGACCCGCTGCCTGGTCCTCGGCCTGGCGCTGATGGGCACGGCGTTCCTGCTGCCCGCGGCGCTTCCGGGCCCGGCGGGGCCGCTGCTGTGCGCGGCGGTCCTGGCGGTGGCGAACGCGGTGCTCTACCCGTACGAGATGGACACCGTCGTCGCGCTCGCCCGGAACCGGTGGGTGGCCACGCACTACGGCCTCTACAACACGGTCTGCGGCATCGGGATCACCCTGGGGAACCTGGGCACGGGCGTCCTGCTCGACGCGACCGGGGTCGGCTCGCCGCTGCCGTGGCTGGTGATGTGCGCGGTCGGCGCGGGCTGCGCGGGTGCGGTGGCGTTGCTGTCGCGCGGCGGGCACCTGGCGGCGCCGCCGGAGCCGAAGGGGGCGGCGGTGGCCGCGACCGGCTGAGGGTGCGGTCGTTCAGCGGTGCATGCGGTCGTCCGGGGGCTTCGCTTCCCCCGGACGGCCGACGGCGGGTCGCCGCAGGGCGCGGCTCCGGCCAGCCTGAGTGGGGCGGAGTACCGTCCGCACCCCAGGCGGACCGGCAGGGAGACCACAGGTGGGGCGACGAGATGCGGACGACGGGCCGGGCCCGGGGAGGGACGCGGCGGCGGACGACCCGAAGCCTCCGGGAGCGCGGCGGTTCGTGCGCGCGCTGCCCGCGCTCCTCATCGTCGGCGGCGCCGCCTTCGACCTGTCCACCCCGCCGGAGTACACGGCCGCCCCGTTCTACTCCGCCGCCCCGCTGATCGCCGCCCCGTTCTTCTCGTTCCGCACGACGCTGCTGACGGCCGTCGTCGCCGTCGTGATGAGCGTCGCCCTGCACACGTACAACGACACGGCCACCGACGTGCCCGCCATCATCGAGACCCTCACCGTCCTGACGGTCTCGGCGCTCGCGCTGCTGAGCAACCGGGTGGTGCGGCGCGGCAGCAGACAGCTGGCGTCCGCGCGGGTCATCGCCGAGACCGCGCAGCGCGCCGTGCTGCCCACGCCCGCCGAGCGGATCGGCGGGCTGCACATCGCGGCGCGGTACGAGGCGGCGCAGGCGGACGCGTTCATCGGTGGTGACCTGTTCGCCGTCCAGGACACCCCGCACGGGGTGCGGCTGGTCGTCGGCGACGTACGCGGCAAGGGGCTCGACGCGGTCGAGGCGGTGGCGGTGATCATCGGTGCCTTCCGGGAGGCGGCCGAGCAGGAGGCCGGCCTGGACGGCGTGGCGCAGCGGCTGGAACGGGCGCTGGCCCGGGAGGGGACCCGGCGCGGCGGCGGCCTGGACGTCGTCGAGGGCTTCACGACGGCCGTGCTCGCGGAGATCCCGCGCGGCGTCGACCGGGTACGGATCGTCAACCGAGGGCACCCCGAGCCCTTGCTGCTGCACACGGACGGGGGAATGGAGCGGCTGGTCCCGACCCGGGCCGCGCTGCCGCTCGGCATGGGCGACCTCGCCGCCTGGCCGGACCATGTCGACGAACGGCCCTGCCCGCCCGGAGCGACGCTGCTGTTCTACACGGACGGGCTGTCCGAGGCGCGCGGCGCGGACGGCGAGTTCTACGATCCGGCGGAGCGGCTGGCCGGGCGGCTCTTCCCGGGGCCTGACGAACTCCTGGACGCACTGGTCGACGACGTCCGGCGGCACACCGGGGGCGGATCGACGGACGACATGGCGCTGCTGGCGGTGAGCCGGCCGGCGGCGGGCCAGCCGGAGCGGCGCCGGACGATCCCGGTGGTGCCGTGACGATGGGTAGTTGCGGGATCTCGGAGAGATAACGGCTGACGCACCGTCAAGAGCAGAAGGTCCCGGCCGCACCCTGTGAGGCGCGGTCAACTCGCCCGTTTCCACCCCGTTGTGGCTGGTTAAGTCCAGGCCAATGGCGTTAACGATCAACAGGAACAGCTTGGAATCGGACCCCGGTGTCTATTAACGTTCGATAACGCAGCGCGGTCGCCCAGCCGTCGTCAGAGACGGCACCGCGCGCGTGCGCCGAATCCCGAAAGGGAACCGGGGAACCACCACTTGGGGTGAATCGGGTCGAACCTGACCCGTAGGAGACCTTCCTGCTCCGAACCCGTCAGCTAACCCGGTAGGCGAGAAGGAAGGAAAGGAGTGCGCCTCCGTGGCGTCCAACCCTGCTGCTCCCGAGACCCACTTCGACGCCTATGGCGCCCCGATGACTGGGGGAGGCGAGTATGCGGAGGAGTGGAACCCCAGCGAGGAGTCGCTCCGTCCGGTCCGCGGCCGGCACCGCGTCGTCAAGCAGCGCAGCATCGCCCGTAGTTCCACCGTCCTCGGCGTCGGCGTCATCGCGGCCGTCGGCGCGGGTGGCATCGCCACCGCGCAGGACAAGCCCCCGGTCGCCATCTCGCTGCCGGACATGGACGTGCCCGGGGTGGATCTCCCCGAGGCCAAGGACCTTCCCGGCGTCGGCGGCCTGATCTCCGGCGACGACGAGACCGGCGACCGCAGCAACCTCGAACCGCTCAACGCCTCCCTGGCCCTGCCCGCCGCCGACGGGGAGCAGGCCTCCGCAGAGGCGGGCGGCGCGGGCGAGGCCCTGCGCGCCCGAATCCTCCAGCAGGCCGAGCAGCAGCAGGCCTCCGCCGACGCCGAGGCCAAGGCCGCGGCCGAGAAGGCCGCCGCGGAGAAGGCCGCCGCGGAGGCGAAGGCCCAGCAGACGGCCGCCGCGAAGGCCGCCGCCGAGGCGAAGGCGAAGGCCGAGGCGGAGGCCGCGGCCAAGGCCGAGGCGGCCCGCAAGGCGGCGCTCGCCGCGGCCTACGCGCTGCCCACGTCCTCGTACTCGATCACCTCGACGTACGGCGAGGCCGGCTCGATGTGGTCCTCCGGCTACCACACCGGCCTCGACTTCGCGGCGCCCACGGGCACGCCGGTCAAGGCCGTGCACGGCGCCACCGTGAAGTCGGCCGGCTGGTCCGGCTCGTACGGCTACCGGATCGTCCTGGAGCTCGCGGACGGCACCGAGGTCTGGTACTGCCACCTGTCGTCGATGACCGTCGGCGTCGGCCAGTCCGTGGGCACCGGCGACACCATCGGCCGCGTCGGCGCGACCGGCAATGTCACCGGCCCGCACCTGCACCTCGAGGTCCACACCCCGGGCGGCTCGGGTATCGACCCGGCGGCCTGGCTGCGGGACAAGGGCCTGTCGGTCTGACGGACGAGGCCCCTCGATCCGACGCTTGACGCAGGACGCCGACCGGACAACCGGTCGGCGTCTTCTGCGTCTTCCGTGTCTCAGGTGGGTGGGCACTCAGCCCCGGTACGGGTTCGGCGTCGCGTAGTCCCGGTGAGGCGGCGGGGTCCAGGCGCGGCCAGTCGCCCGTGCCGCGTACGTGAGCGCCGGCGAGGCGACCGCCTTGCGCTGCCACAGGTGGTGCAGCAGTTCCTGCTCGCGCGCCGGGAAGTCCGGGTCCGCCGCCCCGCGGTGGGCCCGGTCGCGCAGGAACGCCAGGGTCGTCGCGAACGCCTCGTACTCGCCGACCGCCCGCGCCGCGTCGGGGCCGTACGTCCGCGAGGCGAAGGCGCGGGCCATCGCGCGGGCCCGCATCGAGGAGAGCGCGAGCGGTTCGGCGGGGGCGAGCCACCCGGCCGCCGCGTACGCCGGGAGCCGTCCGGATATCGTCCGCAGCTCGCGCTGCCGGCTCCACACCGCGAGCCAGGTCAGCAGGGCGAAGGCGGGCACCATGAACGCCCCGTACACGGCGTAGAAGCCCCACGGGCCGAGGACGGACGAGCCGTTCCACACCGCGTGCAGCCCCATCGCCAGGAGCAGCCCGCCGAGCGGAGGCAGCACGCGGCGGGCGCGCCGGCCGCGGGCGGCGGACGCGGCGAGCCCGAAGCCGATGCCGGTGAGCACGGTGAACAGCGGGTGCGCGAACGGCGACATCACGATCCGTACGAAGAAGGTCCCGACGGTCGCGGAGCCGATGCCGGTGGCCCCGAACTCCTGGTCCTCGCCGAAGGCGCTGCCGAGATAGAGGATGTTCTCGGTGAACGCGAAGCCGGTCGCGGTGAAGCCGGCGACGACCACGCCGTCGACCAGGCCGGTGAAGTTCCGGCGGCGGAAGAGGAAGAGGAGCAGCACGGCGGCGGCCTTGGCGCTCTCCTCGACGACCGGGGCGACGACGGTGGCGCCGAGGGTGTCCGCGTCGGAGGCGTCGGCGGTGGCCGAGGCGATCCAGCGGACCGCGAAGGAGTTCGCCAGGATCGCGACGAGGGCGGCGGCGCAGGCGCCCCAGGCGAACGCGAAGAGCAGGTTCTTCCACGGGCCCGGCTCGACCCGGTCGAGCCAGCGGAACACGGTCATCAGCAGCGGTACGGGCAGGACGGCCAGGCCGAGACCGACGAGGAGGCCCTCGGTGCCGGTCTCCTCGCGGACCAGCGCGAGGATCACCAGGCCGCAGAGCGCGAGCACCGCGAAGACCGCGGCGGCGCGCAGCACCCGACGGCGCCCGAGCGAGAGCCGGGGCCGGTAGCGCCACTGGGCGCGGTCCTCCGGAACGCCGGTCGGCGCGGCGGCGGGCGGTACGGGATGGCTCGGCGCCACCGGATGGTTCGGCACCCCTCGACCGTAGCCGGGGGGTGCGGGGCGCCGCGTGCTACTTCGCGTTCCGGCGGAACAGCAGATCGTGGACGACGTGGCCCTTGTCGAGGCCCTGGCCCTCGAACCGGGTGAGCGGCCGGAACGCGGGGCGGGGCGCGTAGCCGCCGTCGGCGACCGTGTTCTCGAAGTCGGGGTGCGCGGAGAGCACCTCGAGCATCTGCTCGGCGTACTCCTCCCAGTCCGTGGCGCAGTGCAGGACGGCGCCGGGCTTCATCCGCGTCGCGACGAGGCTGAGGAACTCGGGCTGGATGAGGCGGCGCTTGTGGTGGCGCTTCTTGGGCCAGGGGTCCGGGAAGTAGACGCGGACGCCGTCGAGGGCGTCGGGGGCGAGCATCTCGCGGAGCAGGATGATCGCGTCGCCGTTGGCGACCCGGACGTTGTCGAGGCCGTTGCGGTCGGCGAGACCGAGGAGGTTGCCCTGGCCGGGGGTGTGGACGTCCACGGCGAGGATGCCGGTCTCCCGGTCGGCGCCGGCCATCTGCGCGGTGGCCTCGCCCATCCCGAAGCCGATCTCCAGGACGACGGGGCGGCCGTCGAACATCGCGCCGAGGTCCAGGACGCGCTTGCCGTCGATGTCGAAGCCCCAGTCCGGCCAGCGCTTCAGCATCGCCTCGGCCTGCCCGGCGGTCACCCGGCTGCGGCGCGGCTGGAAGCTCCGGATCCGCCGCTCGTGGTGCGACCCGGCGGGGTCGGGCGCGGGGCCCTCACCGGGCGCGAACATACGACTGCCGCGGCGGGCGGGAGCGGGGGCGGTTTCACGAATCTCAGACACAGTGCGTTCCATGGTACGGCGCGCCCCGTCGTGTCCAGGCGCCCCGCGGGGGCGGCGCACACCCGCGCCGCCCTGCGGGACGATTGCCCACACGGCGGTGGGGGTGGGCGCTACAGATGCTTCAGTGCGCGGGTGGCGATCTCGCGGCCGATCGGGAGGGACGCCGTCGCCGCCGGGGACGGGGCGTTCAGGACGTGGACGGTTCTGGGGGACTCCTGGATGAGGAAGTCGTCCACCAGCGTGCCGTTCCTGAGGACCGCCTGCGCGCGGACGCCCGCCGGCGCCGGGCGGAGGTCGGACTCCTCCACCGACGGCAGCATCCTGCGGACCGCCTCCGTGAAGGCCCGCTTCGAGACCGACCGGCGCAGTTCGCCTGCCCCGTACCGCCAGTGCTGCCGCGCGATCTGCCACGAGCCCGGCCAGGCCAGCGTGCCGGCCACGTCGCCGGGGCGGACGGTCGTCCACCCGTAGCCCTCGCGCGCCAGCGCGGGCACCGCGTTCGGCCCGACGTGGACGCCGCCGTCGACGCCGCGCGTCAGGTGGACCCCGAGGAACGGGAACGCCGGATCCGGCACCGGGTACACCAGGCCGCGCACGAGCGAGGGCCGTGCCAGGTCGTAGTACTCCCCGCGGAAGGGCACGATCCGCATCCCCGGGTCGTCGCCCGCGAGCCGCGCCACCCGGTCGCAGTGCAGGCCCGCGCAGTTCACCAGGACCCGGGCCCGGACGATCCGCCCGTCCGCCGTGCGGACCGCCACGCCCCACGGCCGCCGGTCGACCGTGACGACCTCCGCGCCGTACGCGATCTCCGCGCCCGACGCCTCCGCGAGCTGCGCCGCGACCGCCCCGTAGTCGCACACGCCGGTCGTGCCGACGTGGATCGCGGCGATCCCGCGCACCCGCGGCTCGTACTCGCTGATCTGCGCGGGCCCCAGCTCGCGCACCGGGATCCCGTTCTCCCGGCCGCGCTGGACCAGGGCGTGCAGCCGCGGCAACTCGTCCCGCCCGGTGGCGACGATCAGCTTTCCGGTGACCTCGTGCGGGATGCCGTACTCGGCGCAGAACTTGACCATCTCCGACGCGCCCGCGACGGCGAACCGTGCCTTCAGGGAGCCGGGCCGGTAGTAGATCCCGCTGTGGATGACCCCGCTGTTGCGCCCCGTCTGGTGGCGCGCCGGGGCGAGCTCCTTCTCCAGGACGGTGACGCGTGTGCCCGGCCGCGCGCGCGTCAGCGCGTACGCCGTCGACAGACCGACGATTCCGCCGCCGACGATCAGCACGTCACAGTCGAACGTGTACCTGGACCCGGACACCAGTGCCACCTCCCACCCCGATAGTGCACTGGCCCACTGACATTCCCGTTAAACGCCCACCCGGTGGGACGCGTGTCACGCCGACGCTTCGGTTGGGGGCCGGGGCCTCACGCCGGCGCCATCAGCAGCGGCCGGGCCCGCTCCCGCAGCTCCATCACCCGCGGCTCGTCCCCGTACGGCTCCAGGCGGTGCAGCAGGTCCCGTACGTACTCCGTGGTCCTGGCCGACGAGATCCGACCTGCGACCTCCACCGCCCGCACCCCCTGCGCGCAGGCCGCGTCCAGGTTCCCCGACTCCAGCTCGGCCACCGCGCTCACCACGAGACGGAGGCCGTGCGAGCGCACGAACTCCTCCGTGGGCCGGGACAGCGCCTGCTCGGTGAACCGCCGCACCTGCCGCGGCGCCTTCAGGTCCCGGTAGCACTCGGCCGCGTCCGCCGCGAACCGGTCCTCCGAGTAGAAGCCGAGCCAGGACGGGTCCGCGTCGCCGGCCCGGGAGCGCTCCAGCCAGCCCTCCGCCGCTTTCAGGGCCGTGCCGGCCGCCGCCGCGTCGTTCGCCTTCGCGTGCGCCCGCGCCTCGACGAGCCGGAAGAACGACATGGTGCGCGCGGTCGCCAGGCCCCGGTTGCGCTCCAGGGCCGCCTGGGCGAGGTCCACGCCCTCGTCGGCGAAGCCCCGGTAGGTGGCCTGCAGCGACATCGAGGCGAGCACGTACCCGCCGAGCGGGACGTCGGCCGCGGCGCGGGCGAGCCGCAGCGCCTGGATGTAGTACCGCTGCGCCGCCTCCTGCTGCCCGGTGTCGAAGGCCATCCAGCCGGCCAGCCGGGTCAGCTCGGCGGTCGCGCCGAAGAGGGCGCGGCCGACCTCGTCCGAGTACGAGCCGAGCAGTAGCGGCGCCGCGTCCACCCGGAGGCACTCGGGCACCATCGAGGAACGCCAGTCGCCGCCGCCGTACTTGGAGTCCCAGCGGCGGGCGTCCTCGGCGGCCTCGCGGAGCTTGGCGACGTCGCTGTGGCCGACGCGGGCGTGCCCCTCGTCGGCGCTCTCGGGCGGGCCGCTGCCGCCGCCGGTGGTGCCGTTCGAGATGCCGTTTCCGGCCGCCGGGGCGAGCCGCTCCACCGAGGAGTCGGCGGGGGTTATCAGCCAGCGGGAGGCCGGGGTCGCGTACGCGCTGACCGAGAAGGATCCCGCCAGCGACTGCCAGATCCCGCCTCCGCCGCCGCGCCGACCGGCGAGATCCAGCCGGTACAGATCCGTCGCGGAGCGGACCGCCTCGCCCACGTCCCGCGGGAAGGCGAGGCCCACCTCCGGCGCCGGGTCGGCGTCCGCGAGCCCGATCTCGTGGAGGGGGACGGGACGGCCGAGCTTCTGCCCGATCGCGGCGGCGATCAGGTGTGGGGCGGCGCCCTGCGGCACCATGCCCTTCGACACCCACCGGGCCACCGACGTCTTGTCGTAACGGAGCGTCAGGCCGCGCTGCGCACCGAGGTCGTTGACGCGCCGGGCGAGCCCGGCGTTGCTGATTCCCGCGAGGGCGAGAACCGTGCCGAGCTTGTCGTTCGGCCCGCGTTGTTCCCTGGACATGCGTCACCCCTCGACACACCGACGGCCGCCGCACCGCCCGGCATAGGCGTGCGGCATTCGTAAACCCAGCGTAGTTCGCCGCATCCCGACCGTTAAGAGGCGGTGTTCCCTATGGCGGGATTGTGGTGCGTACGGGGGGATGGCGGAGGCTCGGCGGCCGGTCCTTGTGCTCCGGGTGTGTGGCCGTGCGCCCACCCGTGCGCTCTCGTCCGGTGTCGGGGGGAGCGCTTCCATGGGTGATGCGTGGGTCGGCCCGCTGCGCGAAGCGGCAGTGGGCTGGGGGATACCGCCGCCCCAATCCCCGCGGGCGGCGGACGGGTCCGGGAGGCGAGCGGCGCCTCCCGGACTGTCACCGGGTGCCGGGTGCGGCAGCCTGACGCAGGGCGACACGCCCGAACCGTCCCGTGCCGAGATTGGCCGAATGACGACGGTTCGTCGCACTGGTGTCGACCGTCGGCAACTGGCCAATGCCAGGGGCGCATTCGCGTTTTGCGTGCGCGACCCGGAGCCGCTCCCGCACGCCGTTTGTCGTGGCAGCATGTTCTCCACTGGACGCGACGAAAGTTGTCCACAGTCTGTGGAGGCAGCGATGCGGTGGCTGGTGGGCTGGAGCAGTATCGCCGCGCGCTTCGGTACGCGTACGCGGGTCGGTCCGGCGGGCGGCCCGGACGCCGCGGGCGCGTACGGCGACGAGTCGGAAGGGCTCACCCTCCACCCGGTCGGCGCCCAACTCCTGTGGGGCGACCCCGATCCGCTCTGGGCGGTCGGCGACTGGCGCCCCGACGAGGTCCGCGTCGTCTCCGTCGACGCCGACACCCGCCTTGCGGTGCTGGGCTGTTGCGCGGCGAGCGACGAGCAACTCAAGGTGGCGCTCTTCGCGGCGCGCGGCGGGGCGCTGCGGCACCTCACCGCCTGGGCGGGCAGCTACACCGTCGTCGTGCAGGCCGGCCGCCGGATCACCGTCACCGGCGACCTCGCCGGTGCGCGGCCCGTCTTCCACACGCCGTGGGCCGGCGGCACCGCGTACGCCACCGCCGCCCTGCCGCTCGCCGACCTCATCGAGGCGCAGCTCGACATCGGGCACCTCGCCGCGCTCCTCGCCTGCCCCGAGACCCCTGAGGCGCTGCGCGACTCCACCCCGTACGAAGGGGTCCGGCGCATCCCGCCCGGCCACGCGCTCGTGCTGCGCGAGGGCTCGCGCGAGATCACCGGGTACGAGCCGGTCGCCTCGCTCGCGGTCGCCGCCCCCGAGAAGGACCCCCGGCAGGCTGTCGACGGGGTGCGGGACGCGCTCGTGGAGGCCGTACGGGCCCGGCTCACCGCGCCCCGGCACGCGCCCGAGACCCTGCCGCCGGACCCGGGGCCGGTCCCCGGCATGGGCCCGGCCGAACGGCGGGCCGCCCGCGGCGCCGGGCCCGCGCCCGGCATCGGCGCGGACCTGTCGGGCGGCAGCGCCTCCGGCACGCTCGCGCTGCTCGCCGCCGGGCTGCCGGGCGTACCCGGCACGATCCTCGGCCACGGCACCGGCGCGGGGGAGCGGCTGCTCGCCGTCACCTTCAACGACCTGGCGACCCGGGGCCGGGAGGACGAACTGGAGCGGGCCCGGGTCATCGCGGCGAACCCGCGGCTGCACCACGTCGTCGTCGCGGCGCGCGAGGAGGCGCTGCCGTACGCCGAGTTGGAGGGCCCGCTCACCGACGAGCCGGGTCCTTCGCTGGTCACCGCGGAGCGGCACCGGCGGCGGCTCGGGGCCGGCAGCGCGGACCACTTCACCGGGCTCGGTGCCCGGCAGGTCCTCGACGCGCACCCGGCGCGGCTCGCGGACCTGCTGATGGACCGGCGGCGCAGGTCGCTGGTGCGGCCGGTGACCGCGCTGGCGAAGGCGACCGGCGCGTCGGCGGAGGCGCTGCTCGTGCCGCTGACCGTGTACCGGGCGGCCCGCCGCCTCGCCCGTACGCCGTACCGCACCGGACTGGAGACGGCGGCGGCCGGCCTGCTGGAGGCGAACCGCGCGACCGTGCCGGCCCAGGGCCCGCTGGGGGCCTCGCTCGCGGCGTTGACCTGGTCGCGGCCGGGGCCGGCGGCGCGCTGGCTGACGGGGGAGGCGCTCGCCGAAGTATCGGTTCGGCTGAACCGGGCCGCGACGTTGCCGACGTCCGTGCAGCGGCCGGGCGAGTCCCGGGCGCGGGCCGCCCTTGCCCGGGCGGCGGCCGACCACCGCGTCCTGGAGCAGGCCGCGGAGATCCGCAGCCAGCGGCTGCACGCGCCGTTCCTGGACAACCAGGTCGTCCGGGCCTGCCGTGAACTCCCCGAATCCCTGCGGGTCCAGCCGGACGCGCGGGCGACGATCCTCCGCTCGGTCCTCGCCGGCGCCGGCATCCACGACCTGCCGCCCGGCTGGGGCGCGGCGGCCGGCGGCGCCGCGCCGGCACGGGCGGGCCTGCGGGAAGCCCTCCCCGAGCTCCTGGCCCTCTTCACCGCCCCGCTCCTCGCCGACGCGGGCCTGATCGAGGCCCGCGTGGTCCGCCGCGCCCTACGAGCCGCCGCCGACGGCGAACCGGTCCCGCTGGACGGCCTCGCCGACCTCGTCTCCACCGAACTCTGGCTCCGCCGCCTCCTCGCCCGCCGCGGCACCTGCTGGACCGGCACAGCGGCCCCCCGCCTGCGCGCGGTCGCGGGCGGGGTCCCGACGCGGGCGTCGTTGGGGTAGGCGGCGTACCGAGGCGGCGAAACCGCGAGGCGGCGAAACCGCGAGGCGGCGAAACCCCGAGGCGTACGCGGAGGTCCCCGGGGACAATGACCCGGTGCGGTATCTCATCCTCGGTGTGACCGAAGCGCGTGACAGTCAGGGCGCACCCCTTCCCCTCGGCGGGCCCCGTGTCCGGGCGGTGCTCGCCGCGCTCGCGTACCGCGCCGGGCGGACCGTGTCCGTCGTCGAGCTGATCGACGACGTGTACGGGGACGAGCCGCCGTACGACGCGCCCGCCGCGCTCCAGGCCCTCGTCGGGCGGCTCCGCCGGGCGATCGGGAAGGAGGCCGTCGAGGCCACCCCCGGTCCCGGCTACCGGCTCGTCGCCGCGCGCGAGGACGTCGACCTGTACGGCTTCGAGCGCGCCCTCACCGACGCGTCCGCCGCCCTCGACGCGGGCGACGCCGTCGCCGCCGCGACCGGGCTCCGTACCGCGCTCGCCCTCTGGCGCGGGCCCGCGCTCGCCGACCTCGCCGACCGCAGCGCCGCCGTCCGGCCCGAGGCGCGCCGGCTCGAGGCCGTACGGCTGCGGGTGGAGGCCGACCTGCGGCGCGGCGCCGCAGACGGGCTCGTACCGGAGCTGACCGAGCTCACCGACGCACACCCCTACGACGAAACGTTCCGCGCCCAACTCGTCCGCGCCCTGCGCGCCGAGGGCCGTACCGCCGACGCCCTCGCCGCGTACGAGGACGCCCGCCGCACCCTCGCCGACCGGCTCGGCGCCGACCCGGGGCCGGAACTGCAGGCCCTGCACCAGGAGTTGCTGAACCCGGATCCGGCGCCGTCCTTCGCGCCCGCGCCCGGACCGGCCGCGCCCGCCGACGGCCCCGCGTACGAGCCCGGCAACATCCGGGCCCGGCTCACCTCCTTCGTCGGCCGCGAGCCCGAACTCCACGCCATCCGCGCCGACCTCTCCCGCTCCCGCCTCGTCACCCTCACCGGCCCCGGCGGCTCCGGGAAGACCCGGCTCGCCGAACAGGCCGCCGGGCCCACCGCGTGGCTCGCCGAACTCGCCCCGCTCGACGACCCCGACGCCGTCCCCGGCGCCGTCCTCTCCGCGCTGCGGCTCCGCGAGATCAACCTGATCACCCGCGAGGGCCAGCCGCTCCAGGACAACCCCACCGCCGCCCTCGTCGAGCACCTGGCCCGCCGCCCCCTCCTCCTCGTCCTCGACAACTGCGAGCACGTCGTCGACGCCGCCGCCGCCCTCGCCGAGACCCTGCTCACCCACTGCCCCGATCTCCGCATCCTCGCCACCAGCCGCGAACCGCTCGGCGTCCCGGGCGAGGCCGTTCGCCCCGTCGAACCCCTCCCGCCCGCGCCCGCCCACCGGCTCTTCGCCGAACGCGCCCGCGCAGTCCGCCCGGACTTCGACCCGGACGAGGACCCCGCCGCCACCGACGAGATCTGCCGCCGTCTCGACGGCCTGCCGCTCGCCATCGAACTCGCCGCCGCCCGGCTCCGGCTGCTCTCCCCGCGCCAGATCGCCAACCGGCTCGACGACCGCTTCCGCCTGCTGTCCAGCGGCAGCCGCACCGTCCTGCCCCGCCAGCAGACCCTCCGCGCCGTCGTCGACTGGTCCTGGGACCTCCTCGACGACGCCGAACGCACCCTGCTGCGCCAGGTCTCCGTCTTCGCCGGCGGCTGGGACCTCGCCGCCGCCGAGGCGCTCACCCCCGACGCCGCCGGCCCGCTCGGCGCCCTCGTCGACAAGTCCCTCGTCGTCGCCGCGCCCGCCGACGGCGACGGGATGCGCTACCGGCTCCTGGAGACCGTCCACGAGTACGCGACCGAGCGCGCCGCCGAGACCCCCGCCGTGCTCGCCGCCGCGGAGGCCGCCCACACCACCCACTTCACCGCCCTCGCCGAGACCGCCGAGCCGCGGCTCCGCTCCGGTGACCAGCTCCCCTGGATCGACCGGATCGAGACCGACCTCGACAACATCCGCGCCGCCCTGCACCGCACCGTCCTCACCGACCGCGACGAACCCGCCGCCCTCCGGCTGGTCTTCGCCATGGGCTGGTTCTGGTGGCTGCGCAACTACCGCCCGGAGGGCGTCGCCTGGGTCGACCGCGCCGTCGCGCTCGGCGACGACCCGGCCGACCGGGACGACCCGCGTTACTGGCCGCGGATGCAGCTGCGGATGATGCAGTTCTTCCTGGCCGTGGAGAGCCACCTCATCAGCGACTACCGCGAGGACCCGGAGCTCGTCGCGCTCGTCGCCCGGGTCCGCGCCGCCTTCTCCGAGCCCGGGCCGCAGGCGGCCCGCTTCCCCGGCCTGCTCTGGCCGTTCACCGCCTACCTGACGGACAACCCGTCGGGCGTGCGCGGCCTCCTGGACATCGCCGTCGACAACTGCCGCCGGTACGGCGGCGAGTGGGAGACCGGTGTCACCCTGATGTTCCGTACCCACATGGCCATCGACATGCCCGGCGGCATGGACGGCATCGACGACGACCTGGTCGAACTGCGGGCCCTGTCCCGCCGGGTCGGCGACCGCTGGATGAGCGCCCAGGTCGCCAGCGCCGCCGCCGAGGCGCACATGATGCGCGCCCGGTACGAGGACGCCGGCGCCGCGTACGAGGAGGCGCTCGGCTTCGCCCGCGAGGTCGGCGCGCACGCCGAGGCGCCGTTCCTGCTCGCGCGGCTGGCCGAACTCCGCTACCGGGCCGGCGACACCGAGGCGGCCGTGAAGGGCCTCGCCGAGGCCGCCGCCGAGGCCGAGCGGTACCACGTCAACGAGTCCCGGTCCTACGTCCTGTTCATGCGCTGCGCCCTCGCCATGGACCGCGGCGACGTCGCGGAGGCCCGGGCGCATCTCGACGTCGCCATGGAACTGATGGCCGTGGGCGCCGCGCCGCCGCACTTCGGCGCGGCGGTCATGGGGCTCGACGCCCGGGTCCGGGCGTTCGAGGGCGAAGGGGCGGCGGCCGTCGCGCAGGCGGCGGAGGCACTGCGCCTGGCACACGAGGCGCAGTGCGTCGACGTCATCATGGTGCACCTCACCGAGGTCCTGGCGACGGCGCTGCTGCTCGCCGGGGCGGCCGGACCCGCGGCACGGGCGATGGGCGCCGCCGCCACGCGGCGCGGCACGTTCCCGCTGTCGGCTCCGGAGCGGCGGGATCTGGAGTTCCTCGCCGGTCGGGGGCGGGACGCGCTCGGCGAGGAGCGGTACGCGGCCGAGCACGCGGCGGGCGCGGAACTGGACGTGGAGGCGCTGCTCGCCCTCGCGGCCGGCTTCGCCCCGGAGGGCCGAGGCCGGGGCGGCGACGAACCGGCCGTCAGGAGCAGCTGATCCGGGAATCCGCCCAGTCGGCGATCGCCGCCCGCCCGAACGGCGTGTGCGGCTCGACGACCAGGGTGATCGTGCGGACCCCGGACAGCGGCACGTGCACCGGGACCGGCGGGTCACCCGCCTCGACGACCTTGGACCGCCAGACCCGCTTCCCGTCCGCGAGGACCACGAAGCGCACCCCGCCGACCCCGAGGTCCGCGCTCATGTCGTCGATGCCGGCCACCGCGTCGTAGCTCCTGCACTGCCGGTTGAGATCGATGACCAGGGACGACGGCGCGTGCACGCTGACGCCGTGGGCGTACCGGGTGCCGCCCATGTACAGGCCGGTGCGCTGCCACATCCAGCTGCTCTCGCCGAGTCGCACCTCGGGCTTGGTGCCGTCGCCGAAGGTGCCGTACTCCAGCTGGCTGATCCGGTAGTCGGCCGGCGCGGGCTTCGGCCTGGGCTTGGGCTTCGGGGTGGGCTTGGGGGTCGGCGCGGGCTTCGGGACCGGCTCGGGCGCCGGCTTCGGCGGGGGAGTCGGGGTGGGCGTCGGCTTGGGCTTCGGGGCCGGTTCCGGGGCCGGGGGCGGCGGCGGGATCGGGGTGGGCTTCGGGGCGGGCGCCGGCGGCGGTACGGCGGGGGCGGCGGCCGGCGGGGTCGGCCGGGGCTTGGCCACCGGCTCCTGCGGGTCACCGGACAGCGCCCAGACCAGACCCGCGGTCGCGGCGACGGCCACCGCGGCGGCGATGCCGGCCTTCGCGGGGGCGCCGAGCCCCTCGGCCGCCGCGGCGGACGAGGCTCCGGCGGTCGTCGACGAACCGGACACGGCCCCGGTGGCGGCGGCCGCCGCACCCGCGCCGGTCGCGCCCACCACACCGCCGACCACCACGCCGCCGGCCTTGAGCGCGTACCCGGCGGCGAACCAGCCGATGACCGCGATCGGCAGCAGCGCCGGGATCCCGGCGTTGACGTGCTCAAGCTCGCCCGCCGCCACGCGGCACTTGGCGCACTCCTCCAGGTGCTTGCGCAGGCCCCGTTCGGCCCGCATCCGCAGCCCGCCGCGCGCGTAGGCGCCGAGCCGGTCCGCGTACCGGGCGCAGTCGCCGCCCGCGGTGAGCGCCTGGCTGACGTGCGCCTGGAGGTAGGCCTGCTTGAGGCCCTCGCGGGCCCGGCTGGCGAGCACGGCCGTGGCGTTCGGGGTCAGCCCGAACAGCGGCGCGACCTCGCTCGGCGACTCCTCCTCGACGGTGGTGTGCCACAGCACGGCCTGCCAGCGCTCCGGCAGCGACCGGAAGGCCTGCAGGGCCAGCGACTGCTCGGCCTCGTGCATGGCGCGGACGTCGGCGCCCAGGTCCATCGTGTCCTCGTCGGAGACCTCGGAGGCGCGCGCGGCCTGCGCCGCGAACACCGCGAAGTCGTCGACCAGGTGCTCGCGCCGCTGCGTCTTCGTCCAGTTCGCCGCGACCCGGCGGACGGTCGTCATCAGGTAGGCGCGGACGGCCTGCTCGGGCCCGGCGCCGCCGCGCACCGCCTGGAGGGTGCGGGCGAACACCTCGGCGGTCAGGTCGTCGGCGGTGTGCGCGTCGCGGCAGCAGGTACGGGCGTAGCGGCGGACGGCCTCGGAGTGCCGGCGGAACAGTTCCTCGTACGCGCTGTCGTCGCCGGCCCGCATCCGCTGGATCAGTTCGGCGTCCGCGGGCGGCAGGTCGAGCGGCGGCGGCAGGACGGATCCGCCGCCGGCGGCCTCGCGCTGCGCGGGCACGCTCGCGTCGACCGGTTCGGTGGGCTCGGCGGGGTGCTCGGCTCGCCCGGCCGCGTTGCCGGAGGGTGTGCCGGTGGAACCCAGGGGGCCGCCCTGGCTCGGCACCTGCCGGGAGGGCAGCCCGCCGGGCTCCGTCTCCGTGCCGCCGTGATCGCCCTGTGGCTCGTCCCGACCCTCACCGCTCATCGCGGAAGCCCCCGTTTGCACGCTCAGACCCGAACACCGGCCAAGAGTGCCACAGGGCGTGCTTACGCCGAGCCTCCGCGTCGGTCAACCACTCGTCCGGGGCGACTTCGCGGGTAAGGGCGTAACCGATCACTCGTTCGTGAAATGCTCAACGATCCGAGTGACGCGTGAGGTTGACGGTACGGTCGGCCGAACCGGCCGAACGAGGCCGGAAGCGGCACACGCCGCCCCGGCCCCGGTCACGTACCGATCGGGCTCAGGACGACGGCCGCGAACGCAGCCCCTCCAGCAGGATGTCCAGGAGCCGGGACGAAGCCGCCGCCTGCTGCGCCGCGTCCGGCAGCGACGGCGCCGCCGTGGCTATGACCAGCAGCACGTCCGCCACCGTCACGTCGACACGCAGCTCGCCCGCCGCCCGTGCCCGGTCCACCAGTTGACCGACGACCTCCAGGAGCTCCGAGGCCCCCGCGTCGTCCTGCTCGACCGGCGGGGCCGTACGCGGCGCGACCACGCGCAGCTCGGGCTGCCCGACCGCCGCACCCCGCTGGGCCGGCACCCGCGCCTCGTCCTCCGCCTCGGCGGCCGGACCACCCAGCGGCTCGTCCCCGTCCACGCCGACCCGCAGCACCTGCGGGGGCAGCAGCCGCCCCGCGCCCGACGCCACCGACGTGCGCAGGAACCGGGACAGCGCCGACCACGGCTCGTCCTCCTGCCCGAGAGCCGTCCGCGCCTGCTCCGTCAGCCGGGAGGTCTCCTCCTCGGCTATCCGCCGCACCAGCACGTCCTTGCTGGGGAAGCGCCGGTAGACCGTGCCGACGCCGACGCGCGCCCGCCGCGCCACGTCCTCCATCGGAGCGCCGTAGCCCAGCTCGCCGAACACCTCGCGCGCGGCCCGCAGCACGTGCTCCAGATTCCGCTGCGCGTCCACGCGCAGCGGAGCGGCACGGCCCACCGGACCCGCGGTCCCGCGTCCGTTCGTCGCGATGCCGTCCGTCGGCGAAGCGACGACGGCCTGCCAATGAGAATCCTGAATGTGCATAAGCGTTCCCCCGCTCATGATGTCTCCCCCCGGAGACTCCCCGCCCTGACTCGCCGGGGATCGGTCCCGTTGCTCAGGTCTTCGTACACCGACCCGACACCCCGACGAGGTACGAACATAGTTGAGTTGCGAGCAATTCAGAAGGGGCCGTTCCGTACGGTGCGCCCCCCGATCGGAGCAAGGGCCGGAACACTCCCGATTCTGACCCCTGCACTCACCCCCCACCCCTATGGTGACCTGCGCACTTCCGCGTGTACCGACCTCGTGCGCCACCCCACGCCCCCGTACCCCTCCGGTCACATGATTTGTCGGGCCTGTGGACAAACCACGGACGGCGTTGCGTCATGGGACGGTGACCGAACCTGCGCGCATTCTCGTTGTCGGCGGTGGCTACGTCGGGATGTACACCGCGCTGCGTCTGCAGCGGCAGCTCAAGGCCGAGCTGAGAGACGGTGCCGTCGAGATCGTGGTGGTCACACCCGAGCCGTACATGACGTACCAGCCGTTCCTGCCGGAGGCGGCGGCCGGCTCCATCTCGCCGCGCCACGTCGTCGTGCCGCTGCGCCGCGTCCTCGACAAGTGCCGGGTCCTCATCGGCGAGGTCCACTCGATCGAGCACGCCAAGCGCACCGCGACGCTCTCCACCCTCGCCACCGAGGAGGAGGGCACCGGCAACATCCAGCTCACGTACGACGAACTGGTCATCGCCCCCGGCTCGATCTCCCGCACCCTGCCCGTCCCCGGCCTCGCCGACTACGCCATCGGATTCAAGGCAGTCGAAGAGGCCATCGGGCTGCGCAACCACGTCATCGAGCAGATGGACATCGCGTCCTCCACCCGCGACCCGGCCCTGCGCGACGCCGCCCTCACCTTCGTGTTCGTCGGCGGCGGCTACGCCGGGGTCGAGGCGCTCGGCGAGTTGGAGGACATGGCCCGCTACACGTCGCGGTACTACCACAACATCAAGCCCGAGGACCTGAAGTGGGTGCTCGTCGAGGCGTCGAACCGGATCCTGCCCGAGGTCGGCGAGGAGATGGGCAAGTACGCCATCCGTGAGCTGCGCGCCCGCAACATCGACGTGCGCCTGGAGACCCGCCTGGAGTCCTGCGCGGACCGCGTCGCCGTCCTCAGCGACGGCACCCGCCTCCCGACCCGGACGGTCGTGTGGACCGCCGGCGTCAAACCCGCGCCGGTCCTCGCCGACACCGACCTGCCGCTCAACGAGCGCGGCCGGCTCAAGTGCACGGCGAAACTCACCGTCGAGGGCGTCGAGCACGCCTGGGCGGCCGGCGACGCCGCCGCCGTCCCCGACGTCACCTCCGACGAGCCCGGCAAGGAATGCGCGCCCAACGCCCAGCACGCCGTCCGCCAGACCAAGGTGCTCGCCGAGAACATCGCCGCCTCCCTGCGCGGACAACCGCTCAAGGAGTACGCCCACAAATACGTGGGTTCGGTCGCCTCGCTCGGCCTGCACAAGGGCGTCGCCCATGTGTACGGACGCAAGCTCAAGGGCTACCCTGCCTGGCTCATGCACCGCGCCTACCACCTGAGCCGCATGCCCACCTTCAACCGCAAGGCCCGAGTGCTCGCCGAGTGGACCCTCGCCGGGCTGTTCAAGCGGGAGATCGTCTCTCTCGGCTCCCTCGAACACCCGCGCGCCGAGTTCGAACTCGCCGCCGCACCTCCGAAGAAGGCGTCCGACAACGGCCCGGACAAAGGCCCCGCCGACGGCCCGAAGAAGGGCCCGGCGTCCGGCTGACCCCTTGTCAGTGCGCTCGGTCACACTGGACGTGTGACCATAGGTGGGCTCACACCTGCACAGAGTGACTCAGCACGGCAACGACACCACGAGGCATTGAGATCCGTGAACTTCACCCGCTGGAGCGCCCGGCTCCCCGGTACGCAGCGCCGCGCGGCGGCGCGGACCGATCGCGGCTCCGTGCCCGCGGCCCGCGGTGAGTACGAGCAGCAGCTGGAGTCCCTCCCCGACGACGTCCCCGCCCTGGAGGACTTCTCCGTACGCGAGGTCGTCGGCCGCCTCCCCGGCCTCGTCGCCCTGGTGTACGGGCCCGAGCACCGCATCGCGTACGTCAACGACGCGTACGCCGCCGCCTTCGGCCCCCGCCCGGCCGGCGCGACCGTCGCCGACACCTGCCCCGAGGCGGACGAACTCGGCCTGCTCCCGCTCATGGACCAGGTGCTGCGCAGCGGCAAGCCGCGCACGGTCAAGTCCCGCCGCACCCGCGACGGCGGCTCGTACACGGTCAGCTGCCTGCCCGTCGACACCCCGCACCACGAGGCAGGCGGCGTCCTCGTGCACGCCGCCGACGTCACCGACCACGCCGAGGCCGCCGAACGCCTGCGCGCCAGCGAGCGCCGGCACCGCGAGACCGCCGTCACCCTCCAGCGCTCCCTGCTCCCGCAGGAGCTGGAGCAGCCCGACGACCTGCGGATCGCCGCCACCTACCAGCCCGGCGGCACCGACGCGGCGGTCGGCGGCGACTGGTACGACGTCATCACCCTGGGGGCCGGCCGCACCGCGCTCGTCATCGGCGACGTGATGGGCCGCGGCGTGCGCGCCGCCGCCGTCATGGGCCAGCTCCGCACCGCCGTACGGGCCTACGCCCGGCTCGACCTGCCGCCGCACGAGGTCCTCCAGCTGCTCGACGGCCTCGCCGCCGAGATCGACGCCAGCCAGATCGCCACCTGCGTCTACGCGGTCCACGACCCCAACGAGGGCAAGCTCGTCTACTCCTCCGCCGGCCACCTGCCGATCCTCGTCCGCGACGAGGACGGCACCGTCCGGCGTGCCGAGGACCCGACCGGCCCCCCGCTCGGCACCGGCGGCTGGCTGCACACCTCCGGCTCCATCGCCCTGCCCCCGGGCGCCACCGCCGTCCTCTACACCGACGGCCTGGTCGAGCGCCGGCGCGAGGACATCGACGAGGGCGTCGCCGCCCTGGAGCGCGCCCTGTCCGGCGCGACCGGCACCCCGCAGGTCGTCTGCGACCGGCTGCTCCGCTCCCTCGGCGTCACCGCCGAGCACGACGACGACGTCGCCGTCCTGGTCGTGCAGCACCCCTCCCGCACGGGAGCAGACGCCGAGCTCTTCCACAACGCGGCACTGGAGCTGCTCGGCGGAGTCGAGGCCGCGCCGCGCGCCCGGGCCTTCGCCTCGGGCGTCCTGTCCAGCTGGCGCTTCCCGGTCGAACTGCGCGACCTCGGCGTCCTCGCCACCAGCGAACTGGTCGCGAACTCCCTCCAGCACGGCACCCCGCCGATGCGGCTGCGGCTGCGCCGCACCGACCGCCGCCTGATCATCGAGGTCACCGACGGCGACGACCATCTGCCGCGCCGCCGCCGCGCCGAGTCGGAGGACGAGTCGGGTCGGGGCATCTCGATCATCGCCACCATCGCCTCGTCCTGGGGCAGCCGCCGCACGCCCGGCGGCGGCAAGGCGGTCTGGTGCGAGTTCGCCCTGCCGGACTAGGCCCGGCAGGGCGAGGGGCTACGGGACGACGGTCGTGGCTCAGGCCGCGGCCGGCTCCTTGACAGGCTCCGGCTCGTGCCGCGCCACCACGCGGGACGGCTTCACCGCGAGCGACGGCTGGTCCTGCACCGGCGTGAGCCGCTTGCCCAGCCGCAGCGCCAGCACGGTGATGCCGAGCGAGAACAGCACGAACGTCACGATGTACGGGCCGTGCAGCGCGGCGCCCATCGGCCCGCCGACGGCCGGACCGACCGCCAGCGCGAGCTGCTTGACCAGCGCGAACGCCGAGTTGTACTGACCGACCATCGCCTCCGGCGCGAGGTCCGCGACCAGCGGCGCCACGGTCGGCGACAACATCGCCTCGCCCAGCCCGAACAGCGCGTACGTGGAGATGAACGCAGCGGTCGCCATCGCCTGGCTGCCCTGCCCCAGGCCCGCGTACCCGGCCACGATCCAGGCCAGCGCCCAGATCAGACCGACGGCCGCGATGACCCGGCTGCGCCGCCGGCGCTCGACGAACTTCAGCACGACGAACTGCGCCACGACGATGACCGCGGTGTTGGCGGCCAGCGCGATGCCCAGCGTCGACGGCTCGATACCGGCGGCCTCGGTGCCGTACGCCGCGAGCCCCGACTCGAACTGCCCGTAGCAGGCGAAAAAGAGGACGAAGCCGAGGACGCACAGCTGCACCATGGCCTTGTGCGCGAGCAGCGCACGCACCCCGCCGGCCGGCCTGTCGCCCGGCCGCCTGTCCTGCAGGGCGGGGGAGCCCGGCATCCGCACGGTCAGCACGATGGCCGCGAGGACCAGGAACATGACGGACTCGATCGAGAACAGCAGGATGAAGCTGCCCGGCCGGCTCTCGTCGACGAGCTGCCCGCCGATCAGACCGCCGACGCCGAGGCCCAGGTTCTGCAGGAAGAACTGCATGGCGAAGGACCGGGTACGGGTCGCCGGGGTGGAGCCCCAGACGATCATCGTGGCCAGCGCCGGCTGCATCACGGCCGTACCGGCTCCCAGCACGGCGGCGGAGGCGACGACCGCGGGGACGCTGTCGGACAGGCCCATCCCCAGGGCGCCCAGCGAGGCGAGGACGGAGGCGACCAGAAGAACGGGGACGGGCCCCCGCCGGTCGATCGCCCGGCCGCTGAACGGCAGCACCATCAGTGCCGCCAGCGCGAAGACGGCGAGCACGGCCCCCGCCGTACTCGCCCCCAGCTCCCGCACCTGCGCCACGTACACATAGAGGTACGGCACGGTGAAGCCGAGCCCGAACGCGCTCAGCGCGCTCCCTGCCTGAATCCGGCGCATCGCTGCACCCCTCGCCTTGGTCACAACCACCCACTCCGTCACGTGCGGCTTCGAACCCGTAGGTCTGAGCCTTGAAGACTTCAACGCTAAAGTTAGAGCCTTAACAATACACATCCAAGGACTTCGACGCCAATGAGTTGCGTGGGATACTCGAGGCATGTCCGACACCCAGGCGCAGTCGCCGCAGGAGCCGACCCTCGACGAGCTCGTCGCTGCGTATCAGCGCGAGTACCGCGACCTCGACCCCCAGGTCGAGAAGGTCGTCTCCTCCCTCGGCCGGCTGAACCGGCGGATGAACGTCGCGTACGGCCGCCAGCTCTCCGACCTCGGCATCAGCAACGCCGAGTGGGAGGTCCTCAAACACCTCGTCCTCGCCGGCGCCCCGTACCGCCTCGGCCCCGGCGAGCTCGCGAAGCGGCTCGGCCTCACCCCGGCCGCCATGACCCATCGCATCGACCGCATGGCCGGCGAGGGCCTGGTCACCCGCGACCGGGACGAGAACAACCGCGTGCGCGTGATCGTCGAGCTGACGGACGAGGGCCGCGCGAAGTGGCAGGAGGCCATGCGCATGGCGACGGGCTTCGAGGAGGACCTCCTCCAGGACCTGTCGACGGAGGAGCGCGGTGTTCTCGGCGGCCTCCTCACCCGCCTGCTCCGCCGCGTGGAGCACGCCCAGCCGGACGCCGGCGGGCGACTGACGGACCTGGACTGACCGGGGTTGACACGCCCCTCCCGGATCCGTAGTGTTCTCCGAGTTGTCGCGGGGCCGTAACGGTTCTTCGACAGCCATCCCGCCGCAGTAGCGGCAACTCAACTCGCACGATCTCCCGGACCGGGACGAATTTCGGCATGCCGTAATTCATTTCGAATGGCTCGATTATGAGTCGCCGGGGAAATCCGCTAGAGTTTGAGCGTCGGAACGGCCCAACAGCCGGAAAGACAACCCCCGCTGACTGGGAATCAGACGCCGAAAGGATCTGATAGAGTCGGAACCGCCGGAAGGGCCCGGAGCGAAAGCGAAAGGGACCGGAAAGCAGCCGAAAGGCACCGAGGAAATCGGATCGAAAAGATCTGATAGAGTCGGAAACGCAAGACCGAAGGGAAAAGCCCGGAGGAAAGCCCGAGAGGGTGAGTACGAAGGAAGCGTCCGTTCCTTGAGAACTCAACAGCGTGCCAAAAATCAACGCCAGATTAGTTGATACCCCGTCCATCTTCGGATGGTCGAGGTTCCTTTGAAGTCCTACTGGCCCATGTGGCAGGTAGGCAACATACACAGCGAGGACGCTGTGAACGTTCGGTCCTATTCCGACCGGACGTTCCGCTCAACGCGAGTGTCACCGGATAACCGGTAAACATTCACGGAGAGTTTGATCCTGGCTCAGGACGAACGCTGGCGGCGTGCTTAACACATGCAAGTCGAACGATGAAGCCCTTCGGGGTGGATTAGTGGCGAACGGGTGAGTAACACGTGGGCAATCTGCCCTTCACTCTGGGACAAGCCCTGGAAACGGGGTCTAATACCGGATACGACCTGGGAAGGCATCTTCCCGGGTGGAAAGCTCCGGCGGTGAAGGATGAGCCCGCGGCCTATCAGCTTGTTGGTGGGGTGATGGCCTACCAAGGCGACGACGGGTAGCCGGCCTGAGAGGGCGACCGGCCACACTGGGACTGAGACACGGCCCAGACTCCTACGGGAGGCAGCAGTGGGGAATATTGCACAATGGGCGAAAGCCTGATGCAGCGACGCCGCGTGAGGGATGACGGCCTTCGGGTTGTAAACCTCTTTCAGCAGGGAAGAAGCGAAAGTGACGGTACCTGCAGAAGAAGCGCCGGCTAACTACGTGCCAGCAGCCGCGGTAATACGTAGGGCGCAAGCGTTGTCCGGAATTATTGGGCGTAAAGAGCTCGTAGGCGGCTTGTCGCGTCGGATGTGAAAGCCCGGGGCTTAACCCCGGGTCTGCATTCGATACGGGCAGGCTAGAGTGTGGTAGGGGAGATCGGAATTCCTGGTGTAGCGGTGAAATGCGCAGATATCAGGAGGAACACCGGTGGCGAAGGCGGATCTCTGGGCCATTACTGACGCTGAGGAGCGAAAGCGTGGGGAGCGAACAGGATTAGATACCCTGGTAGTCCACGCCGTAAACGTTGGGAACTAGGTGTTGGCGACATTCCACGTCGTCGGTGCCGCAGCTAACGCATTAAGTTCCCCGCCTGGGGAGTACGGCCGCAAGGCTAAAACTCAAAGGAATTGACGGGGGCCCGCACAAGCAGCGGAGCATGTGGCTTAATTCGACGCAACGCGAAGAACCTTACCAAGGCTTGACATATACCGGAAAGCATTAGAGATAGTGCCCCCCTTGTGGTCGGTATACAGGTGGTGCATGGCTGTCGTCAGCTCGTGTCGTGAGATGTTGGGTTAAGTCCCGCAACGAGCGCAACCCTTGTCCTGTGTTGCCAGCATGCCCTTCGGGGTGATGGGGACTCACAGGAGACCGCCGGGGTCAACTCGGAGGAAGGTGGGGACGACGTCAAGTCATCATGCCCCTTATGTCTTGGGCTGCACACGTGCTACAATGGCAGGTACAAAGAGCTGCGATGCCGCGAGGCGGAGCGAATCTCAAAAAGCCTGTCTCAGTTCGGATTGGGGTCTGCAACTCGACCCCATGAAGTCGGAGTTGCTAGTAATCGCAGATCAGCATTGCTGCGGTGAATACGTTCCCGGGCCTTGTACACACCGCCCGTCACGTCACGAAAGTCGGTAACACCCGAAGCCGGTGGCCCAACCCTTGTGGAGGGAGCCGTCGAAGGTGGGACTGGCGATTGGGACGAAGTCGTAACAAGGTAGCCGTACCGGAAGGTGCGGCTGGATCACCTCCTTTCTAAGGAGCACAGCACCGATTGCAGGCAAATGTTCTGCACGGTCAGCTCATGGGTGGAACGTTGATTAGTTGGCACGAGTGTCCTGAAGGTCTTCCCAGTACTGCTTCGGCGTGGAACGGAACGACACGGACGGGACTCGTGCTTGGCACGTTGTTGGGTATCTGAGGGTACGGCCGGTTGGTCGAACCTTCGCGATGCCGGCCCCAGTGAACTTGGCTCTAGTGGTCAGGGTGATGGGTGGCTGGTCGTTGCTTGAGAACTACACAGTGGACGCGAGCATCTGTGGCCAAGTTTTTAAGGGCGCACGGTGGATGCCTTGGCACCAGGAACCGATGAAGGACGTGGGAGGCCACGATAGTCCCCGGGGAGCCGTCAACCAGGCTTTGATCCGGGGGTTTCCGAATGGGGAAACCCGGCAGTCGTCATGGGCTGTCACCCATGCCTGAACACATAGGGCATGTGGAGGGAACGAGGGGAAGTGAAACATCTCAGTACCCTCAGGAAGAGAAAACAACCGTGATTCCGGGAGTAGTGGCGAGCGAAACCGGATGAGGCCAAACCGTATGCGTGTGATACCCGGCAGGGGTTGCGCATGCGGGGTTGTGGGATCTCTCTTTCACAGTCTGCCGGCTGTGAGGCGAGTCAGAAACCGTTGATGTAGGCGAAGGACATGCGAAAGGTCCGGCGTAGAGGGTAAGACCCCCGTAGCCGAAACGTCAGCGGCTTGCTTGAGAGACACCCAAGTAGCACGGGGCCCGAGAAATCCCGTGTGAATCTGGCGGGACCACCCGCTAAGCCTAAATATTCCCTGGTGACCGATAGCGGATAGTACCGTGAGGGAATGGTGAAAAGTACCGCGGGAGCGGAGTGAAATAGTACCTGAAACCGTGTGCCTACAAGCCGTGGGAGCGTCGGACGTGATTGCACGTCTCGTGACTGCGTGCCTTTTGAAGAATGAGCCTGCGAGTTTGCGGTGTGTTGCGAGGTTAACCCGTGTGGGGAAGCCGTAGCGAAAGCGAGTCCGAATAGGGCGATTCAGTAGCGCGCTCAAGACCCGAAGCGGAGTGATCTAGCCATGGGCAGGTTGAAGCGGAGGTAAGACTTCGTGGAGGACCGAACCCACCAGGGTTGAAAACCTGGGGGATGACCTGTGGTTAGGGGTGAAAGGCCAATCAAACTCCGTGATAGCTGGTTCTCCCCGAAATGCATTTAGGTGCAGCGTCGTGTGTTTCTTGCCGGAGGTAGAGCACTGGATAGGCGATGGGCCCTACCGGGTTACTGACCTTAGCCAAACTCCGAATGCCGGTAAGTGAGAGCACGGCAGTGAGACTGTGGGGGATAAGCTCCATGGTCGAGAGGGAAACAGCCCAGAGCATCGACTAAGGCCCCTAAGCGTACGCTAAGTGGGAAAGGATGTGGAGTCGCAGAGACAACCAGGAGGTTGGCTTAGAAGCAGCCACCCTTGAAAGAGTGCGTAATAGCTCACTGGTCAAGTGATTCCGCGCCGACAATGTAGCGGGGCTCAAGCGTACCGCCGAAGTCGTGTCATTGCAGTACATACCCCCAACGGGGACTGTGATGGGTAGGGGAGCGTCGTGTGCCGGGTGAAGCAGCCGCGGAAGCGAGTTGTGGACGGTTCACGAGTGAGAATGCAGGCATGAGTAGCGATACACACGTGAGAAACGTGTGCGCCGATTGACTAAGGGTTCCTGGGTCAAGCTGATCTGCCCAGGGTAAGTCGGGACCTAAGGCGAGGCCGACAGGCGTAGTCGATGGACAACCGGTTGATATTCCGGTACCCGCTTTGAAACGCCCAATATCGAGCCCATTAATGCTAAGGCCGTGAAGCCGCCCCGGAGCCTTCGGGCAAAGGGGAGTGGTGGAGCCGCTGACCCAAGGTGGTAGTAGGTAAGCGATGGGGGTGACGCAGGAAGGTAGTCCAGCCCGGGCGGTGGTTGTCCCGGGGTAAGGGTGTAGGGCGCTGTCTAGGCAAATCCGGACAGCACGTAGCCTGAGACCTGATGCCGAGCCGATTGTGGTGAAGTGGATGATCCTATGCTGTCGAGAAAAGCCTCTAGCGAGTTTCATGGCGGCCCGTACCCTAAACCGACTCAGGTGGTCAGGTAGAGAATACCGAGGCGTTCGGGTGAACTATGGTTAAGGAACTCGGCAAAATGCCCCCGTAACTTCGGGAGAAGGGGGCCACGTCTGGTGATGAGTCTTGCACTCTGAGCTGGGGGTGGCCGCAGAGACCAGCGAGAAGCGACTGTTTACTAAAAACACAGGTCCGTGCGAAGCCGTAAGGCGATGTATACGGACTGACGCCTGCCCGGTGCTGGAACGTTAAGGGGACCGGTTAGCTCTGTTTCGACAGGGCGAAGCTGAGAACTTAAGCGCCAGTAAACGGCGGTGGTAACTATAACCATCCTAAGGTAGCGAAATTCCTTGTCGGGTAAGTTCCGACCTGCACGAATGGCGTAACGACTTCTCGACTGTCTCAACCATAGGCCCGGTGAAATTGCACTACGAGTAAAGATGCTCGTTTCGCGCAGAAGGACGGAAAGACCCCGGGACCTTTACTACAGTTTGATATTGGTGTTCGGTTCGGCTTGTGTAGGATAGGTGGGAGACTTTGAAGCAGCCACGCCAGTGGTTGTGGAGTCGCCGTTGAAATACCACTCTGGTCGTGCTGGATGTCTAACCTCGGTCCGTGATCCGGATCAGGGACAGTGTCTGATGGGTAGTTTAACTGGGGCGGTTGCCTCCCAAAGGGTAACGGAGGCGCCCAAAGGTTCCCTCAGCCTGGTTGGCAATCAGGTGTTGAGTGTAAGTGCACAAGGGAGCTTGACTGTGAGACCGACGGGTCGAGCAGGGACGAAAGTCGGGACTAGTGATCCGGCGGTGGCTTGTGGAAGCGCCGTCGCTCAACGGATAAAAGGTACCCCGGGGATAACAGGCTGATCTTCCCCAAGAGTCCATATCGACGGGATGGTTTGGCACCTCGATGTCGGCTCGTCGCATCCTGGGGCTGGAGTCGGTCCCAAGGGTTGGGCTGTTCGCCCATTAAAGCGGTACGCGAGCTGGGTTTAGAACGTCGTGAGACAGTTCGGTCCCTATCCTCTGTGCGCGCAGGAATATTGAGAAGGGCTGTCCCTAGTACGAGAGGACCGGGACGGACGAACCTCTGGTGTGCCAGTTGTCCTGCCAAGGGCATGGCTGGTTGGCTACGTTCGGGAGGGATAACCGCTGAAAGCATCTAAGCGGGAAGCCTGCTTCGAGATGAGTATTCCCACCTCCTTGAGAGGGTAAGGCTCCCAGTAGACGACTGGGTTGATAGGCCGGATGTGGAAGCCCAGTAATGGGTGGAGCTGACCGGTACTAATAGGCCGAGGGCTTGTCCTCAGTTGCTCGCGTCCACTGTGTTAGTTCTGAAGTAACGAACTCCCTTTGCCGGTTGAGTTCAACTTCATAGTGTTTCGGTGGTCATAGCGTTAGGGAAACGCCCGGTTACATTCCGAACCCGGAAGCTAAGCCTTTCAGCGCCGATGGTACTGCAGGGGGGACCCTGTGGGAGAGTAGGACGCCGCCGAACAATCATTGTGGGAAAGCCCCGCACCTTATGGTGCGGGGCTTTTCTGCGTTCAGGGGAAGGGGCGTTGCCGCGCCCCCACCTTCGGGTGGTCAGGACGGGGCGACGAGCTGGGTGTCGTACGCGAGGATGACCGCCTGGACGCGGTCGCGCGCGCCGGTCTTCGCCAGGATGCGGCTGATGTGCGTCTTCACCGTCGACTCGGCGAGGTGGAGGCGTTCCGCGATCTCCGTGTTCGTCCAGCCCTGGGCGATGACCGTGAGGATCTCGCGCTCCCGTTCCGTCAGGGCGCGCAGCCGCGGATCCTCAGCGGCGGGGGTCGCCGGAGCCCCCGGGGCGGCCGGCAGGTGGTGGACGTACGTGTCCAGGAGGCGGCGGGTGAGGCTGGGGGCGACGACCGCGTCGCCGCTCGCCACCGCCCTGATGCCGGCGAGGAGTTCCTCGGGCCGGGCGTCCTTCACCAGGAAGCCGGAGGCGCCGGCGCGCAGGCCGTCGTACGCGTACTCGTCGAGGTCGAAGGTGGTGACGATGAGGACGCGGGTGCGGTTGCCCGCGGCGACGATGCGCCGGGTGGCCTCGATGCCGTCCAGGCCGGGCATGCGGACGTCCATGAGGGCGACGTCCGGGTGGTACTGCTCGGCCAGGCGGACGGCCTCGCTGCCGTTAGCCGCCTCGCCGACCACCGTCATGTCGTCCTGGCTCTCCAACAGCATGCGGAATCCGAAGCGTTGCATCGGCTGGTCGTCCGCGATGAGCACGGTCGTCACGACGGGGTGTCCTCCAGTGCGAGTCGGAGCCTTACCTGCCAGCCGCCGGTGGGCAGCGGGCCTGTCTCGAGTGTGCCGTCGTAGAGCGCCGTGCGCTCGCGCATTCCGCTCAGCCCCTGGCCCCCGCCGGTGCGTTCGCCGTCGCCGCCTGTCCCGTCCCCCGTGTCCGTGACGCGGACGTCCAGAGCCTGCCTGTTGTACGTCAGCACCACCTCCGCGCTCGGCGCCGCGCCTCGCGCGTGCTTCAAGGTGTTCGTCAGCGCCTCCTGCACCACCCGATACACCGTCAACTGCCGTCCCGCCGACAGGGGCAGCGGCTCGGGGGCGGCGTGGACGTCGAGGCGCACCGGCAGGCCCGCGGCCCGTACACCGTCGACCAGGGCGTCCAGGTCGGCCAGGGTGGGCTGCGGCGCGCGGTCCGCCTCGCTCGCGTCCACGTCGTCGCTGTCGGCGCTCAGGACGCCGAGCAGACGGCGGAGTTCGGCGAGGGCCTGCCGGCTCGTGTCGCCGATGGCGGTGAGCGCCTGGGCGGCGCGTTCGGGGCTCTTGGCGGCCGCGTAGGCGCCGCCGTCGGCGAGGCCGGTGATGACGGACAGGTTGTGGCCGATGATGTCGTGCATCTCGCGGGCGATGCGGGTCCGTTCGGCGACGGTCGCGAGCCTGGCCTGCTGGTCGCGTTCGACCTCCAGGCGGTGGGCCCGCTCGACGAGCGCGGCGTTGTGGTCGCGGCGGGCGCGGACGGCGATGCCGAGCAGCGCGACCATCGCGTACGCCCACATCGTCGGCACGATCAGCTGGTCCCAACTTTCCTTCGGGAAGCGGACCGCGCCGATCACCAGCGGCGGCAGGGCGAGCGCGAGCGGCCACACCAGGGTCCGCGGCGGCAGCCGCAGGGCGATGTCGAAGACCAGGATCATCTGGAGGTACGCGGCCTGGAGGAAGGCCCCCGAGCCGTAGCCGACGGCCGCGGCCGCCGCCATCACGCCGAGCGCCGTCAGCGGCCGTCGGCGGCGCCAGAACAGCGGGACGGACAGGGCCAGGCTGGTCGTCACGACCAGCCACACCGGCACGTCCGGGTCGCGGGCGGTGGTGCGCCAGCCGCCGGCCGCGTCGGTCAGCGCCGCGCCGGTCCAGAACAGGGTCACCAGGAGGTCCCAGACCCAAGGGCGGCGAAGGTCGAAGTCCCGGGCCCACCGCACCGTCCGCTGGATGTACCGGCTCAGCGGCGGGGCGCCCGCGGACCAGTCCTGGTCCGGGGCGCCCGTCGTCGTCTCCATGCCTCTCATGATCGCCCGTCCGCCGTCACACGTCCCGGCGCTTGAGCAACACGGCCGGTACGGCCAGGGCCGCGGCGGCCCACAGTACGAGCGCGAGGAGCGCCGCGCCCGGGGTCGCGGCCCCCGGCATCGGGGTGGCGGTGCCGAGGGCCCCGGCGGCCTGGGTCGGGAAGTAGCGGACGACCGTCTCCATCGTGTCGTACGGGAGCATCCCGATGACCTCGGGGAGCACCATCACGCCGCCGATGAACGCGCCGATCGCGCCGGCCACCGAGCGGAGCGTCGCGCCGAGGCCGAGGGCGACGACGGCGAGGAGGGTGGTGCCGGCCGCGTTGCCCGCGATCGCGCCGAGGACGCCGTCGTCGGTGAGGGACGCGGCCTGGTCGGTGTCGCCCAGGAACACCTGCGCCACCTGGAAGGTGAGCAGCGCGGTGAGCAGGGAGAGCGTGAAGACCGTGGCGGTGAACACGGCGGCCTTCGCCCACAGGACGGGCAGTCTGCGCGGGACGGCGGTGAGCGAGGCGCGGATCATGCCGGTGGTGTACTCGCCGGCCGTGACGAGGATGCCGAGGACGGCGAGGCAGACGCCGCCCAGCTGGGTGCCGTACAGGGTGAGGAGCACGGTGTCGACGTCGGAGTCGCCGCCGCCGCTCTCGTACGTGGCGCCCATGAGGATGCCGACGCCGAGGACGAGGAGGACGCCGGTGAGCAGCGTGATCCAGGCGGAGCGGACCGTCCACAGCTTGTGCCATTCGGAGCGCAGGACGCGGGCGGGGGTGACGCGGTACGAGGACGCCCTGGCGGCAGTGGCGGCAGTGGCGGCAGTGCCGGTCGTGGTGTCGGCGGTGACGGTGCTCATGCGGCTGCTCCCTGGTATTCCACCGAGTCATGGGTGAGGTCCATGAACGCCTGCTCCAACGAGGCGGTCTGCGGGGTGAGTTCGTACAGCGGGACGCCGTGGGCGGCGGCGGTGCGACCGACGGCGGCGGCGTCCGTGCCGCTGACCCGGAGGGTGTCGGCGGCCTCCTCGGCGGCGACCTGGGCGCCGGTGGACAGCAGCAGCGTGCGCAGCCGGTCGGCCTCCGGGGTGACCACCTTGACGGTGTCCCCACCGGCCTCCCGGACGAGCTCGGCGACCGTGGTGTCGGCGAGCAGCCGGCCGCGTCCGATGACGATCAGGTGGTCGGCGGTCAGCGCCATCTCGCTCATCAGGTGGGACGAGACCAGGACCGTACGGCCCTCGGTGGCCAGCGACTTGAGGAGGTTGCGGATCCAGCGGACGCCCTCGGGGTCGAGCCCGTTGACCGGTTCGTCGAGGATCACCGTCTCCGGGTCGCCGAGCAACGCGGCGGCGATGCCGAGCCGCTGCCCCATGCCGAGCGAGAAGCCCTTGACCCGGCGGCGGGCGACCTCGGTGAGGCCGGCGAGCTCGAGGACGTGGTCGACGCGGGAGCGCGGGATGCCATGGGTGTGGGCGAGGGCCATGAGGTGGTTCAGGGCGGACCGGCCGGGGTGGACGGACCGGGCCTCCAGCAGTGCGCCGACCTGCGTGAGCGGCGCGGGGTGGGCGGCGTACGACCGGCCGCCGACGGTGGCGCGGCCTCGGGTGGGCGCGTCCAGGCCGAGCAGCATGCGCAGGGTGGTGGACTTCCCGGCGCCGTTGGGCCCGAGGAAGCCGGTGACGGTTCCGGGCCGGACGGTGAAGCTCAGGTCGTGGACGACGGTCTTGTCCCCGTACCGCTTGGTGAGTTCGTAGGCGCTGATCATGTCTTCGACGGTAGGGAGCGGGCGGCGGCCGGACGTCCGACCGTGGACGGCAAGCGGCGGACCGGGCGTAGTACCGGGGTACGACGGTGAGCCGGCCGACTCCGATATCCCCTTGTCGGGGCGGGGGCGCCGAGGCGAGGATCGGCGGATGAACGACTACCTGATACGCCCCGTCCGCGCCGACGAGTGGGAGAAGACCCGCGAGCTCCGGCTCGCCGCGCTGCAGGACCCGGCCGCGTCGATCGCGTTCCTGGAGACGTACGACAACGCGCTCGCCCAGCCGGAGTCCTTCTGGCAGGGGCGTGCGGAGGGCGCTTCAGAGGGCAGTACGACGGCCCGCCAGTTCGTCGCGGAGGCCCCGGACGGCACGTGGGCGGGGACGATCACGGTGCTCGTGGAGCGTCCCTCGGACGAGGTCCGGTTCGGCGAAGCGGCCAAGGTCGACCAGACGCACGTCGTCGGCGTGTACGTCCGTCCGGAGGCGCGCGGCACGGGCGTGACGGAGGCGCTGTTCCAGGCTGGTGTGGACTGGTCCTGGACGCTTCCGGACCCGGCCGTCCAGCGCGTCCGGCTGTACGTCCACGAGGACAACGCGCGGGCCGCGGCCTTCTACCGCCGCTTCGGCTTCACGGCGACGGGGGAGACGGTCCCCATGCCGGGCGACGACGGGGCCCTGGAGCTGGAGTACGAGATCCGTCGGCCGACCGCCTGAGGCGCCCGACCGGTGGTTCACTGGTCTCCTGATGCTGAGATGAACTCGGGGGCGGCATGCGGGAGTTAGGGCCGGGAGATCCGTCGGTGATCGGCCCGTACCGGCTGACCGGGCTGCTCGGCGAGGGCGGGATGGGACGCGTCTATCTGGGCCGGTCGGTCAGCGGCCGACAGGTCGCCGTGAAGGTGGTCCGCTCCGAGCACGCCGCCGATCCGGGCTTCCGGCGGCGGTTCCGCCGTGAGATCGAGGCGGCCCGGGCCGTCGGTGGCTTCTGGACGGCCCCGGTCGTCGACGCGGACCCGGAGGCGGCCTCCCCATGGGTGGCGAGCGCGTACATCGAGGCCCCGGAACTCGGCGAGCTGGTCCGCCGGGACGGCCCGATGGGCGAGGCGGCGTTACGGGGCCTGGCGACGGGTCTCGCCGAGGCGCTGGACGCCATCCACCGGACGGGGCTCGTGCACCGGGACCTGAAGCCGTCGAACGTGCTGGTCACGACGGACGGGCCGCGGGTCATCGACTTCGGGATCTCCAAGGCCCTGGAGGGCGCGACCGCCCTGACGGGCACGGGGCTCGTGGTCGGCACGCCGGGGTTCATGTCGCCGGAGCAGGCGACGGGCGAGGAGGTCGGGGCCCCGAGCGACGTCTTCTCGCTGGGCGCCGTGCTCGCGTTCGCGGCGACGGGGGAGGGCCCGTTCGGGGCCGGGAGCGTGCCGGCGCTGCTGTACCGCGTCGTCCACGACGTACCGAGGTTGGACGGGGTGCCGGAGGGGCTGCGGGGGCTGGTGGCGCGGTGCCTGGAGAAGGACCCGGGGCGGCGGCCGACGGCGGGAGAGCTGCTGGGGCTGCTGGCCGAGGGGGAGGCGGCGGCGCCGGGCGCGTCCGCGTCGACGGTGGTGGACCCGCAGGCACCGATGTCGACACCGATCCCAGTGCCGACACCGACGACACCGACGACACCGACGGTGACGGTGCCGGGGGCGCCCGGAGAGGCCGCCCGGGACGAGGGGCCGTCGGCCCCCGAGCACTGGGACGCGGGAACGGCGCTGAACTGGGGCGTGACGTGGATGCGACCCGCGTTCGGGGTCGCGGGGGTGTCCATGACGCTCGGCCTTCTGGGGATGTTCTCGGGGTACATGGCGGCTGCGCCTGTGGGTGTGGGCGGGGGAGCCGTCCTCATCATCGTGGTCGGGCTGTCGACCTTGCTCAGGAGGCGGGGCTTCGTCCGGGTGGACGCGCGAGGCCTGGCGTACGACTTCGGCGACCGGAGGTGGCACACCTCCTGGGACGGCATCAACAGCGTCTCGGTCATGGGGTTCGGGGAGGAGTTGGGCAGGGCCCGGTGGATGCTGATGGTCGAGCCGCGCAGCATGCGGGACGTGCCGTACGTCCTGCGGACGCAGGGGCCCAGCAGAAAGGTCGGCACGTTCCTGTGGTACGGGCCGGCGGGGAAGCACGCCGAACTGGCCCGCTTGGACGCGGCCTTGCGCCGGCACGCCCCCGTCGGGACGTACACGCGCCAGCCGCCCCTCGATGCGCTCCTGGGCCGTTGACGGCCCGGACCGGGCTTCATGCCTGAGGAAGCGACTGCTCCCAGCGGCTGCGGGCCTGTTCCTGGGAGCGGAGCAGGACCAGGGTCGGCAGGCCGCGGTCCTGGCCGGTCGCCAGCAGCTCCGGGAGCTGCGGGAGCGGGGCCACCGCGGCGACGTCGTCGAGGACGAGCGCGAGTGGTGGGTCGAGCCGACCGTCGGATGACCGTGCGGCCATGCGGCGGCCGTGCTCGACCACGCTTGCGGTGAGAGCGGTGAGCAGGGGCATTGCGCCGGGGCGGCTGCGCGGGTCCTCGATCGGTTCCCCCACCACGTAAAGGGTGCCCCCTTCACGGACGAAAGATTCCAGTGTCAGCGCATCGGCCCGGTTCGGCGTGCAGGCGTCCCGGATGTGCACGGACGACAGCGCCGCCAGCGCACGCGCCGTCAGCTCCTGCGCCACGTCGCGGCGCTCGGTGTGCGCGGTGAGCTGGGCCTCGAGCAGTCCCGCGTAGCCGCCGGCCGCCTTCGGGTGGGTGCGCAGGATCCGTACCGGCTCGTGCGCGCCGGTGCCCTGGGCCCAGCGGTGCAGCTGCTTGAAGGGGCGCCCGTCGACGGCGGCCGCGTGCAGCCAGCAGCGCAGGAGCGTTTCGGCGGTCTCGGCGACGGCCGCGTCGAGACGGGACGGAGGCCGTACGGGGGCGAGCAGCGCGAGCGCCCGCTCCTGGGCGATCGCGGGATCCTCGCAGCCGCTGGTGGGCGACCAGCGGAGCCGGGCGGGGGTGTCGCACAGGTGCCCCGGGTCGTAGAGGAGGACGGGGCCGAGCTTGGCCCGGGCGTCCTTCGTGTCGTTCCAGAGCGAGGGGTCGGACGTGACGACGAGCACGGCCCCTTCGGCCTCCTGCACCGCCCGCAGCGCCGACGGCCGCCGCGCCGCCGCGGCGCCGTAGACGAGGCGGGGGGTACGGGGGGAGGGGACGGGGAGCGGGTCCGGGTGCGCGGGGGGCTCGGACGAGGGCTGGGGGGCCGTGGCCTCGACGAGGGCCGCCTCGACGACGGGCTGGGGCGCGGGTTCGAGCCGGGGCTCGGGCGCGGGTGCGCGCACAGGCTGGGGTTCCGGTTCCCGTACGGGCTCGGGCTCGGCCTCCCGTACCGGCTGCGGAGCCGCCGCCGGAGCCGCCGTCTTCGCCGCGCCGCCCCGTTGCCGTACCGCCTTCCACCGCGCCAGCGTGCCGACGACGAACACCGCGAGCACCGCCAGCACCATCAGCTCACCGATCAGCAGCCCCCAGAACAGCCCGTAGCCGGAGAGCTGGCCCGGCGGGGTGGCCGGCCAGGCCGCCGCCAGGTCCTGCGGGGCGCCGAGGAGCGAGCGGGCGGCCAGTGGCGTCCGGGCGAAGGTGACTCCGTCCGGCCAGGCACCGTGCGCGAACAGGCCGGCGAGGCCCGTCGCCGTCCAGATCAGGACCGTGAGGCCGACCAGGAACCCGAGCAGCCCCACCAGGAGGCCGTCCGGGATCCCGCCGCCCTCGCGCCGTTCCCCGTGCCGTTCGTCGCGCCGTTCCACCGCCACCGCCGTATGCCCTGTCGTCGCCTACGCCACCGTCGACTCGGAGGACTCGCCGAGCTCCGCCCGCTGCTGCTGTTCGATCAGCGCGGCCCGGCGCTCCGCCTCCCACTCCGCCTCCTGGACGTCGTCCGGCAGCGAGGCCTCGGTCATGGCCCGGTCCGTGTAGACCAATGGCCGTTCCGCCTCCGTGATCAGGTGTTTGACCACCTGCACGTTGCCGTTGACGTCCCAGACCGCGATGCCCGGGGTGAGCGTCGGGATGATCTCGACCGCCCACCGGGGCAGGCCGAGGACCCGGCCCGTCGCCCGTGCCTCGTCCGCCTTCTGGGCGTAGATGGTCCGGGTCGAGGCCATCTTCAGGATGGCCGCGGCCTCCTTGGCCGCCGCCCCGTCCACGACGTCGGACAGGTGGTGGACCACCGCCACGAACGACAGGCCGAGCCGGCGCCCGAACTTCAGCAGCCGCTGGAACAGCTGGGCCACGAAGGGGCTGTTGATGATGTGCCAGGCCTCCTCGACCAGGAAGATGCGCTTCTTCCGGTCGGGGCGGATCCAGGTGTGCTCCAGCCACACGCCGACGATCGCCATCAGGATCGGCATCGCGATCGAGTTGCGGTCGATGTGCGAGAGGTCGAAGACGATCAGCGGCGCGTCGAGGTCGATGCCGACGGTCGTCGGCCCGTCGAACATGCCGCGCAGGTCGCCGTCGACCAGCCGGTCCAGGACGAGTGCGACGTCCAGGCCCCAGGCCCGTACGTCGTCTATGTCGACGTTCATCGCCTCGGCGGACTCCGCCTCGGGGTGGCGCAGTTGCTCGACGATGTCGGTGAGGATCGGCTGCCGGTCGGTGATGTGGTCGTTGACGTACGCGTGCGCCACCTTCAGCGCAAAGCCGGAGCGCTCGTCCAGGCCGTGCCCCATCGCCACCTCGATGATCGTCCGGAGCAGCGCGAGCTGGCCGGTGGTGGTGATCGAGGGGTCGAGCGGGTTGAGCCGGATGCCGTCGTCGACGGCGACCATCGGGTCGAGCCGGATCGGCGTTATCCCCAGCTCCTGGGCGATGAGGTTCCACTCGCCGACACCGTCCTCGCCCTGCGCGTCGAGGACGACGACCTGGCGGTCGCGGAACCGCAACTGCCGGAGCACGTACGTCTTCTCGAGCGCCGACTTGCCGTTGCCGGATTCGCCGAGGACGAGCCAGTGCGGGGCGGGGAGCTGCTGGCCGTACAGCTGGAAGGGGTCGTAGATGTAGCCCTTGCCGCTGTACACCTCGCGGCCGATGATCACGCCCGAGTCGCCGAGGCCGGGCGCGGCCGTCGGCAGGTAGACGGCCTGGGCCTGTCCGGTGGACGTCCGTACCGGCAGCCGGGTCGTCTCGACCTTGCCGAAGAGGAAGGAGGTGAAGGCTTCGGTCAGGACGGACAGCGGATCTCGCATCAGGATCAGGGCCCCTATCGGCGCTAGGCCGTGCTCAGCGTCGGATGCCGGTCGCGAACGGCAAGGTGTTCACAAAGGCCCGGTGGTGCTCGCGGTCGCACCACTCCAGCTTCAGATACGACTTGCCGGCGGAGGCCCTGATCGTGCGCTTGTCCCTGGCCAGGGCTTCGGGGGAACGCGACGACACAGTGATGTACCCGACGAGGTTGACGCCTGCCGCGCCGCTGGCGAGATCTTCACCCCGCTGGTCGAGCCGGCCGTGCGCGGCGATGTCGCGCGGGTCGACCGTGCGGTTCATCTTGGCGGCGCGGTTGGCCTCGGCCTCGTCGTTCGTCTTCTCGGTCAGCATCCGCTCGATGGCGATCTCGGTCGGCTCCAGGTCCATGGTGACGGCGACCGTGCGGATGACGTCCGGGGTGTGGACGAGCAGCGGGGCGAGGAAGTTGACGCCGACGGGCGTCATCGGCCATTCCTTCACCCAGGCGGTGGCGTGGCACCAGGGCGCGCGGGTGGACGACTCGCGGGTCTTGGCCTGCAGGAACGTCGGCTCGACGGCGTCCAGCTCGGCCGGCCAAGCGTTTCGTTTCGTCATCGCCTGGATGTGGTCGATGGGGTGGTCCGGGTCGTACATGGAGTGCACGAGGGACGCGAGCCGGGACTGGCCGAGGGGCTGCCGTACCCGGATGTCCGCCTCGGCGAGCCGGGCGCAGATGTCCGTCAGCTCACGGGCCATGACGACGGCGAGCCCGGCGTCCTGGTCGAGCTTCTTCGTACCGGCCGCCTGGCGGGCGGCGCGGGCCATGGCGTTGGCCTCGGCGGCGAGTTCGCGGGTGTAGTGCATGCACGCGACGAGGTAGGCGCGGTGCTGCTCGCTGGAGGTGGAGACCATCGACTGGAGCTGGTCGTACGACTGCTGGAGCCAGGCCGGGGCCTGCCTGTCGCCGCGCTGGGCGACGTCCTTGGCGTGCGCGTCCGGGTCGGCGGGCAGGGTGCGGGCCAGCATCTGCAGGCGGGTGACGAAGCCGTCCCCGTTGGCGACGTGCTTGAGCAGCGTGCCGAACCGGTCGACCAGCGCCTCCTGGTCCTCGCTGTCGCGCAGGCCGACGCCGGGGCCCTCGATCTCGATGGCGGCGGTGACGGTACGCCGGTCGGCGTGCAGCAGTACGGCGATCTCGTCCGGCCCGAACGGGGCGGACAGCCAGCTGATCCGCCCGATGCCGGGCGGCGGGCCGATCTCCACCTCACGCCCGTCGAGCCTGGTGCCGGCCTCGGCGGCCCCGGAACGGTAGGCGGTGCCGCGCTTGAGGATGCGCTTGTAACTGCGGTTGATTTCAAACCATTTGTAGAAGGTGCGGTGCTTGTACGGCACGTACACGGCGGCCAGCGCCAGCATCGGGAAGCCGGTGAGCAGCACGATCCGCAGGGACAGGACGGGGACCAGCAGTCCGCTCATCATGCCGAGGAACGCGCCCGCGATGATCAGCGCGATCTCGCCGGTCTCGCGGTTCTTGCCGACGATCGCGTTCGGCCGGGCGCGGCCGATCAGATACGTGCGGCGGGGCGCGACCGCATGGGACTGGGTCGTCAACGCCCTCCACCTCCTGTGCTTCCTGTGCTCTTGCGGTTGCTGTGCGGGGTGCCGGTGGTCGGGGCGGCGCTGCCGCTACCGCCGCTGCGCGGCGGCGGCGGGGGTGCGGCGGAGGGGACAGATCCGCCGCCGCCCCCGCGGCTGCTGTGGGCGGCGACGCCCCCGGAGACCGCGTTGGCGGGGCGCGCGGCCTGCGAGCCGCTGTTCCCTCCGCCGCCTCCGTTGTCGCGGGTGCTGTGGGTCTTGATGCCTTGCGAGACGAGCGAGGCGGGGGAGGAGATGACGGCGGCGGCGGCGTTCTCGCCGGCGCGGTGCAGGCGGTTGTTCCGGGAGGCGACGATCTCGTCGCCGAAGCCCGGCACGAACCGGTAGATCATCGCCGAGGCGAAGATCGCGAGCAGGATGATGGCCAGCCCGGACACGACGGCGGAGAACGAGTCCGGCCCGGTCCCGGAGCTGAGCGCCCCGGCGAGCCCGAGCACGATCACGATGACCGGCTTGACGAGGATCACCGCGATCATGATCCCGGCCCAGCGGCGGACGTGCCCCCACATGTTCTTGTCGACGAGCCCGGAGTACACGACGACGCCGAGCAGCGCGCCCACGTAGAGCAGGACGGCCCGCAGGAACAGTTCGAGGAACAGCACGCCGGCGGCGAGGACCGTGACGAGCGACACGATGATCAGCATGATCGGCCCGCCGCCGATGCTGTCGCCCTTCTGGAGCGCCTGCTTGAAGCTGCCGAAGAAGACGTCCGTCTGTTGGTTGGTGCCGGAGGCGATGACCTCGGTGACGGAGTCGGTCGCCGACACGACGGTGTAGAGGATCAGCGGCGTGAACGCGGACGCGAGAACGGTCAGCCAGAGGAACCCGATCGCCTCGGACAGCGCGATGGTCAGCGGCACGCCGCGGATGGCCCGCTTGGCGACGGCCAGGAGCCAGAGGAGGAGCGTGAGGAAGGTGGCGGCGGCGAACACGACCGCGTAGCGGGCGAGGAACGCGGAGTTCGTGAAGTCGACGTCGGCGGTCTCTTTGACCGCCTTGGACAGCGCGTCGACGATCGCCACGGCGGCGTCGGCGCAGCCGCGGGCGAGGGAGGTGAGGGGGTCCAGGGCGGAGGTGGGGTCGGGGGTGGTTGCTCCGCCGGTACGGCCGGGTTGGCCGTTTTCGCAGTACTGGCGCGCAGGCCCGGCGATCAGCGCGCATGGGTCGTTGCTCGCGCCGGGTGACGGCGTGGACGAAGGCGTCGGCGTGGGGCTGGGCGCGGCGGACGCGCTGGACGCCAGGGAGAAGGCCGCCACCTGGGCGGCCACGAGGACGCCGAGGACAGAGCGGGTACGAGATCGATGACTAGCGGGCATACGTGAACCCCCCGAACTCCTTGACCGCGTCGGAGATCTCCTCGGACCCTGACACGGGGTTGTCCCCGGTCACGGGCGTGGGGCCGGTCTTCTGCGAGGTGGACAGGACCTTCCAGTCGGAGTTGTTCCACTGGAGCTTGAAGCTCACCGTGAACCAGCCGCTCGTCACCGGCTTGGTGGACCCCTCACCCGTGAGGCCGAACAGCCCGACGCACCACACGTCGACTTCAGCCGTGTCACCCGCGAAGCGTTTGACCTTGGCCCCGGCGGGGACCGTGCGGTTGACGAAGGTCGAGCCGTCCGGCGCGCTGCCGTCGGCGTTCAGGCCGATCTGGGTCCGAAACGCCTGCGAGTAGTCGGCGTCGAAGCCGGACTGGAGCGCTTCGAGCGTGCTCGGATCAGCGATCGAGCGCACAATGTCGTGGCGGCGCTCGTCGTTGAACATGCCGTCAGAACCCAGCAGCACCGCGTAGTTCGACGCCGCGCTCTGCGCGCCCTGCTCGTCCTTCGCCCAGCCTTTGCCCACTGGCACGACCCCCGTCGCCGCCGTCGGCGACACACCCGGGTTCTTCGCGCCGTCCGTGCCCGTGTCGGCGTCCCCCCCGTTGCCGCGGTTCGCGAAGGCGATCGCCGCGATCAGGAGGACCACCACGCCGACCACCGTGATGAGCGACCGCGATCCGCGCGCGGCGGGGCGGCGGCCGCCGTAGGGGTCGCCGGTGGCACCCTCCGGGAGGCGCGTACGTGTCTGGCGCGCGCCGCCCACACCGCCCTCGTAGCCGTCGTTCTCGTCGCCGAGGCTCATGCCGGGTACGCCCCCTCAACCCTTCGCGGGTTCGACAGTGGTCGTGCTGCTCTCACGGTGTGGTGACTGGACATCAGGGGAGGTCAGACAGCCATTCCGTACACGATGGTGAACAGCGTCCCCAGCGAGCCGATGATGAAGACGCCGGTCAGGCCGGCCACGATCAGGCCCTTGCCCTGTTCGGCGCTGAACGTGTCCCGGAGGGCGGTCGCGCCGATGCGCTGTTTGGCCGCACCCCAGATCGCGATGCCGAGGCAGAGGAGGATGGCCACCGCCATCACGACCTCGATCATCACGCGGGCCTCGTTCCCCAGGCTCCCGAAAGGCCCCCAGTTAGGGGCGATTCCACCGATGATGGTGGTGATGTCGCCCTTTTCGGCCGCCAGGTACATGTAACTCACCGCCCCTGTTGGGTAGTTCGTTGCCCGTGCCCGATGGCATGGGTCATCGCCCTATCTTCGCTGATGAAACCGCTCGCGTGTGACGGCTTGGCGGCTCTCTTTACCCGATCACCGCACATTTGACCGAACCGGCCGCGCTGACCTGCGGCGGCGCGGGCTGGTTGTATGCGAAGACGCGTATGGTCACTCTGTGTATCACGCAGGGTGACTCCGGGCAATTACTGTCGTTGTTACACCTCAGGGCGCGTACGCGTCGGGGTGCGGGGTCTCCGCGTGCCGCGACGGCCGGTCATGCGGGTGCGGGCCGGGGTGAGGCGCTAGGGGTGAACGGTCTTGCCCGCTTCTGGTGGGGCCGCCCTCTTTCCGAGTGTGGCGTGCTCCGGTGCCGCGTCAAGGGCGCTCCTGCGTCGCGTCGCTTCGCGATTTCGCTTCGCTCCACCCTTGACCCACCACCGGAGCACGCCTTTTCACACTCGGAGGGCGGCCCGTGGGGACGGGTCCACGCGGGTGCGCCGCTGTGCGCCGGGGCCGTGGGCGTCGGCAGGCCCGTGGGTGGGTTGCGCACCAGTGCAATGGGTTTGCCCAATGCCGTCTCGGCGGCAGCCGGCCGCCACGGGGCTGGCTTCATGCCCGGCTGGTCATTGCCCGGTGGTGGGGGAGGGAGCGCGGCCGGTGCGCCGCGTCGTGAGCGCAGCCGCCGCCACCCTCTTCGCGGACAGGGTGAACGCCATGCTGCCGGAGCGCGCCACGGGTGAAGGGGAGGTCGACGGCACCACGCTCGTCGTCACCCGCAGCTTGAGGATCGCTGCCGCCGCCCAAGACGAGCTGGAAGACGACTGGCTGTTGTCGGCCGGCCGCAAGCGCGCGGGGTACGCCGCCGTGGCCGCGATGGCGCTCTTCGCGGTGGCCGCGGGGTTCGTCGGCAGGGATCCGAGCCGCGCGATCGCTGTGCTGCTGCTCGGGGAAGTCGGCGTGGGGATCGCGTTCCACGCCTCCCACGACTTTCCGGGTCTGTGGAGGCTGTGGTACCTGCCTCGCCACGGCATCACCGTGGACGCTCAGCAGGTCTTCCGGAACGGCTACACCACCAACGCGTACGTGGATTCCGACGGCGTGACCCGTTACATCCGAGGCAGTGACAAGGGCAGGCCCATTCGTGTCGCCTACCATCCGCAGAAGCCGGAGATCGCCGTCCGCTGCCCGGGGCCGGGCTCCATGAGAAGCCAAGTGATCTGGTTCTTGGTCATCAGCGCTTTCGCCGCCTCCTTCCTCTACGGCGCGTACGCCCTGGCCCTCCCTGCCTTTGGGGTCTGACACCGACGTAAGCGAACTATTGCCGCCCGGGTGTCGCCTCCTGAGTCACACCACGCAACACCCGCCCCACCCTTGCTCTTAATCTCTTCGTTAGTGCGCGCCGGGCAATGACCAGCGGGGCATGAGGCCCGGCCCCGGGACGGCCGCCGTGCCGCCGAGACGGGATGGGGCACCCCATGCAACTGCCGCGCATCCCACCCACGGGCGCGGCAGCCGCCCACGGTGGCACGCGCCAACCGGCCTGTTCGCGTGGACCCCGTCCCACCCGCCTCTTGAGGACCCGGCCCACCCCAAGCACCTCAGGTCGACCCGCACCTGCATGACCGTCACCGTCACCGGTTCCGGTTGCGGCGCCGCCTCGCGTACGCCACCGTCAGCACGGCCAGCAGCGGGCCCCACAGCAGCAGCGGGGCGTAGCAGACGTAGAACGACGCGGCCTCCCAACCGCCGGCCTCGCTGGGGAAGTCCGCGGGCAGTTCGTCGCCCCGGATCGTCGTGCCCGCCAGCTGGCTGACCACCGTCAGAACGCTGAACAGCAGCGTCACGAACGCCGCCCCGAGGGACCCCAGGACGACCACCGGCGTCGTGGGCACCCTCCGCCCTCGCAGCAGCGGGATCCAGGCCGGGAACACCTCGCCCCACCGGGCGATCAGGCCGATCGCCGTGAAGGCGACCGCCTCGGAGAACAGCGACAGGAACACGATGTACAGCCGCTCGCCGATCCCGATGCCCGTGTCGAACGCGGCGGGAAGTCGCCACAGCCCGGCCGGCAGAACGGTGAGCGGGACGGCGTACGCGAGCAGTCGCATCCGCCGGGACACTCCGTCGGCCGGTTCGTGCGCCGACCGCCACGCGGCGCGAAGGCGCCCGGGTCGGACAGCGACGGCGGGTTCCTTGACGTGCGGGGTCGGCTGCATGGGCGGTCCTCGGTTCCGGTGGGCCCGGGCCGGCCCGCTCGGTCTCGACGCTCGCAGCCGGCGGCCCACCGGGCATCGCCCAGCGGGCCGCACCTGCTCCGCCGCGCAGCGGAGGGGGCGGTGCGACCGAAGAGTGAGCCCTTGTTTAAGCGTGTAAACAAGCTATCGGGAGGGGTTCATGCCTGACGCAAATCGCACCGAGGGCTCCAAGAGCACGAACGAACTGAGCGCCGTCGCAGACCTCCTGTGGCGCGCGGATGCCGACCGCGCCGAGCAAGCCCGTCCCCGGCTGGGCGTCGACCTGATCGTGCGTACCGCGGTCGCCGTCGCCGACGCCGAAGGTCTGGACGGGCTCTCGATGCAGCGCGTGGCGTCCGAACTGGGCTGTACCGCGATGGCGCTCTACCGGCACGTCGCGAGCAAGGACCAGCTCATCGCGGCGATGACCGACGCCGCCACCGGCCGGCCACCCGCGACCTCCTCGCCCGACACGACATGGCGCACCGAGGTCGAGTCGTGGGTGCAGGCGCTGTGGGGCGTCTACCTCGGTCACCCGTGGATGCTGCAGGCGAAGACGCTGAGCGCACCGGTCGGCCCGAACGAACTGGCGTGGCTGGAGGCCCTGCTGGCCCCTCTCCACCGCGCCGGACTCGACCACGGCGAGCTGATTCCGCTCGCCACCTTCGTCTCCAGCGCTGTGCGCGACCTGGCACGGGTCGCCACCGAACTCGACCCCGCAAAGGCCGCCGCCTACGGCCAGGTCCTGGCCGAGCGCCTGGACCCGGATCGATTCCCCACCCTGTGCTCGCTCTTGGGCACTGAGGGGCTCGACGACGAGGAGGACGGCGACGTCACTCCCATCGTCCGCCACGGCATGCAGTGCCTGCTGGACGGCATCGAGACCCGACTGGCATCCCCTGACGTACGACGGAAGGAAGCACGGGATGAATGACATCCGCTTAGGACGGCTCATGGGCGTCTGCGGCGTCGCCGCCGGCGCACTCGCCGCAGTCAGCGTCCCCCTCTACTTCGTGTACTCCGGAGCACCGCCGGCATCGAACGTGCTGGCCAGGATCCTGCTGAACATCCTGACGTGCGGTGCGCTCCTGGTCTTCCTCACGGGGCTGCGCCATCTGATCCGGAGCGCGGGCCCCGAGTTCGAGTGGCCGGCGAGTCTGGTGTTCGGCTCCGGGCTGGCCTACGTCCCACGCGAACATGCTCCTGCACGGCTCGGTGGGCCCGGCTCCTGACGGCGATCCTGCTGACGGCCGCCGGATACGCGATCCTGCGCAGTGGAACGCTGCCGCGCTGGACCGGACGCCTCGCCTACGCCGTCGCGATCGTCAACCTCGCGTTCGTTCCGTCCCTGTTCTTCGGGACGGACGCGGCCGACTTCTACAGTGCGGTCGGCTGGGGCAACACCGCCATGACTGCCGCGCTGGTCGTCTACTGGGCCCTGGCCGTCGGCATCACGGTCCTGAAGCGCTCGTCGCGGCCGCTCACGCGGCCCGCCTGACGGCAGTCTGACCGCCGACGCCACGAGCCGTGCGATGCGGCCGCGGCGTCGGCGACTCCGGCCGCTCCCGGCGCTCCTGGCCGCTCAGCCGCCCGTGGTGCCCACGCAGGCCTCGTTGCCCTCGGGGTCGGCCAGCACCCAGTGGCCCGGTGCGTGCTCGTCCGTCACGAGCGTCCCGCCCGCCGCGATCGCCGCGGCGATCCGGGCCTGGGCCCGGTCGTACGGCACCCACACGTCGACGTGCACCCGGTTGCGCTGTGGCCGCGCCGCGTCCATCTCCTGGAAGTAGAACGGGGCGCCGCGCCCCTGCGGATCGACCAGGTCCTCACCGCTCCCGGCCCGCTCCTCGTACCCGAGCAGCGCCCGCCAGAACGGTGTGACCTTCTCGATCGCCAGGGCGTCCACGGTCACCTGGACCGTCTGCACGGCGGACGGGTCCGCCGTGAGGCCCAGCTCGTGTGCCACGGCCGAGATCTCCCGGGCGAGCGTCACGTGCCGCTCGGTCATTCCGTAGTACTCCGCCGTCAGCGTGATCAGCCGGACGGTCACGCCCTCGGCCCGCAGGTCGATGTCGGGCCCTTCCCCGACCCGCTCCCCGATCGCCTGCACGAACCGCACGCCCGCCGCGAACGATCCCGTACGGAAGTACGCACACGCGCCCTCGCCGAGGACCCGCCAGTCCTCCGTCCCCGCGGCCTCGTGGAACTGCCGCGGCCGGATCCGTACGAGGTGGTCGAACTCGCCGTCCCGCGCGCCGCGGGCGAAGGCGTCCCAGTTCGCCCGGGACGTCGTCACGACGGCGCCCCCGTCCACGTCCCGCAGCCGGACGACGCCGTCGGGGCCGGGCAGGACCTCGATCTCGTCGTAGGTGAAGGGCCCGCCCGCCCGGACAGAGTCCAGGAGCGCGCGGAAGCGGGCGGGGGTGGTGGTGACTATGGAGCCGGTGGGGTCGTCGGACTCGGTGAGAGCGATGTTGCCGTCGGCGGTGGCGGCTGCGTGCAGGCAGGCTTCGCCCTGCGGGCAGTACGAGGACTTCTGCCAGGCGTACGAGGTCATCGGGCTCCCCTTCACAGGCTCTGGGCCAGGTTGTGGATGAGTTCGCGCGACCAACCCACTTCCCCACTTGGAGACTTCCATGGCCACCGTAGCCCCCGCGTTCCCGCCACAGGTCGAGTGGGCTGGGAGTGTCATGTGACATAGAGATGTCAAGGGGCCCTGGTTCGCGGGGAGTTCATCGATCGCGGGTACGTTGGGGGCGTGACCGACATCGAATCGCGGATCGACACGTCCCGGCCCCATACCGCCCGGATATGGAACTACTGGACCGGCGGCAAGGACAACTATCCCGTCGACCGGGCGGCGGGCGACCAGATCCGGGAGCTGCATCCCGGGATCGGGGAGTACGCCAAGGCCGACCGGCTGTTCCTGGGGCGGGCGGTGCGGTATCTGGCCGAGGAGGAGGGCATCCGGCAGTTCCTGGACATCGGGACCGGGCTGCCGAGCGCCGACAACACGCACGAGGTCGCGCAGCGCGTCGCGCCGGAGTCCCGTGTCGTCTACGTGGACAACGACCCGCTCGTGCTCGCCCACGCCCGTGCACTGCTCGTGGGCACGCCCGAGGGCCGTACGGACTACCTGGACGCGGACCTGCGGGACGTCGACACGATCCTCGCCGCCGCCTCGAAGACGCTCGACCTCTCGCAGCCCGTCGCGCTGATGCTGCTCGGCGTCGTCATCTTCATCGAGGACGACGAGGAGTCGTACGGGATCGTGCGGAAGCTCATGGACGCGCTCGCTCCCGGAAGCCACCTGGTCCTCTCCCACACGGTCAAGCACCCCGAGATGCCGGACGTCGACGCGGCGGTGGCGTTCTGGAACGAGCACGGGACCCCGAAGCTCACCCAGCGCACCCCCGACGCCGTCGCGCGCTACTTCGACGGGCTGGAGCTGTTGGAGCCCGGTGTGGTCTCGTGCTCGGCGTGGCGGCCGGAGACGCCTGCGGCCGACGTCGCGATGTACGCGGGCGTCGGCCGGAAGTGACGGCGGGGGCCGGCACCCGTCAGTTCGCCAGGATCAGGGCGGCGACGACCGGGGCCACGTACACCAGCGGGAACGGGATGTGGGCGTACGAGCGGGCGCGGACCACTGCGATGACGGCCCCGGTGAAGTACAGGACGAGGCAGACGGCCGCCGCGAGACCGAGGACGGGGACGAACAGTCCGGCCAGGAGGCCGAGCGACCCGGCGGCCTTGGCGGTGCCCAGCAGCGGCAGCCAGTTCATCGGGATGCCGTAGTCGGCCATAGGCTGCACCACCCACTGGGCCTTCGTGAAGACCGAGAAGGCCGAGAAGCCGACCAGGGCGGCGGCGACGACGGTGACGATCGTGGTGGCGGTCGAGGCGGTGAAGTCGACGTTCATGGTCGGGGCTCCTCAGCGGCGTTCGTGTGGGTCGGGCTCGGTGGTTCGCTGTTGTCGTTCACTGGCTTGACCCGCGCCGGGGGACCGATGTGACAGGTCCGCCGAGAATTTTTTTGAGTACGCGATGAGTACGCCTTGAGTACCCGCGCCGAGGCGCCCCGTCCGCCCCGCGCGGTGTCATGGACGCATGACGACGAACCGGCCCGCGACCGCCACCGCCGCCCGCTCCACCGACCCCCGCTGGGACAAGGTGTATGCCCGGGCGCACTGGGCCGCGCAGCGGAAGCTGCCGCGCCGGCCCGAGGAGCGGGACACGACGGCGTGGGTGCCGTCGGTCGTGGTCGGGCTCGTGGCGGTCGCGGCGCACTTCTTCGTGCTGCTGGTCTACGGCTTCTCGGCCATGGCCTCGGGCAGCTGCGGCCCCGACGACTGCGCGCCGGGCGTCACGGTGCCGCTCACCGTGATGTCGCTGGCCTACTACGGGATCTTCGTGCTGACCCCGCTCGCGATGGTCGCCGCGCTGGCCCTGCCCTGGCGGGTGCGCTGGCAGCGTGCCCGGCTCGCCGTGGCGTCCATGGGCCTGCTGCCGCATCTGACGGTCATTCTGAGCCTCGTCGCGCTGCTCTCCTTCGGCTGACCACCCTGCCCGCCTAGACTGGGCGGGATGGACTGCCAAGACCCTAGGGGTGGTTGACGGTGCGTAAGGCGTGGATGGTCGCCGGGGTGTCGATCGGGGCCTGCCTGGGCTTCGTCGTGCTCCTCGTCGTCGGCACGTACTCCGCCGCCGCCGGGCTCATCGGGGGTGCGGGGAACGGCAAGAACGGCACCGTGGCGCTCGCCAAGGGCGCGGTTCCGGCCGCGTACCAGGGGCTGGTCCAGAAGTGGGGGAACCTCTGCCCCGCGATCAACCCGGCGCTGCTGGCGGCGCAGCTGTACCAGGAGAGCGGCTGGAACCCGCGGATCGTCAGCCCGGCCAACGCGCAGGGCATCGCGCAGTTCATCCCCGGCACCTGGGCCGGGCACGGCATCGACGGGGACAAGGACGGGGACCGGGACGTCTGGGACCCGAACGACGCGATCCCGAGCGCGGCCTCGTACGACTGCGAGCTCGCGGGGTACGTGAAGAACGTGCCCGGCGACCTCACCAACAACATGCTCGCCGCGTACAACGCCGGCGCGTACCGGGTCATTAAGTCCGGCGGCGTGCCGCGGATCAGCGAGACCCAGAACTACGTGCGGATCATCCGCGAGCTGGAGAAGAGCTTCGCGCGGCCGGTCGGCCGGATCGAGCCGTCGCGGCAGGCGGCCGGGGCGATCTACTTCGCGCAGCAGAAGCTGGGCACGCCGTACCTGTGGGGCGGCAACGGTACGCCGGAGCAGAACGGGCGGTTCGACTGCTCGGGCCTGACGCAGGCCGCGTACCGGACCGTGGACATCGAGCTGCCGCGCGTGGCCAACGACCAGTACAACGCCGGGCCGCATCCGTCGCGGGACGAACTCCTTCCGGGTGACCTGGTGTTCTTCTCGGACGACCTCAGCAACTCGCGGGCCATCCGGCACGTGGGGCTGTACGTCGGCGGCGGCTACATGATCAACGCGCCGTACACTGGGGCCGTCATCCGGTTCGACAAGATCGACACACCGGACTACTTCGGTGCGACCCGGGTCACCAAGGACGGGGCCGCGGCGCTGCCGACCGGCCTGCCGCGCGCCTGACGTCCTGTCGGACGGGGACGGAACTCTCCGTGAAGCCAAGGCCCTGAGCTGCGACGATGTGTCACTCTTCGATAACGTCATAGTGATCGTTCGGTGGAGTCTGGAACGTATGCGCGGAGCGTGTCGTTCCCTAGTTCTGACCACACACGACCACGGGGGCCGGAATACAAGGCAAGGGGCCGCAGCAGATGGCTGGACTCGCATCGGACGGGTCGAACCCCGATGTCAGCCTGCTCTACGACATCAACGGACTCGCGAAGTCGGCACCCCCGTGGTTCGACCGGGTCATGGAATTCGTCGGCGAGTGGGGCATCATGCTCGCGATGGTCATGGTGGTGCTCTGGTGCTGGTGGAGCGTCCGCCGCCGGGGCTCCCTGACGGACTCCGTCTCCGGCGTGGCCGGCATGATCTGGGCCCCGCTCGCGGCCGGCATCGCCCTCCTGGTCAACATCCCCATCCGCGGCTTCGTCGAGCGGCCCCGGCCGTTCAACGACCACGAGGGCATCGAAGTCCTGGTGTCCGGCAAGACGGACTTCTCCTTCGTCAGTGACCACGCCACGATGGCGATGGCGATCGGCGTCGGACTCTTCGTCGCCAACCGCAAGTTCGGTCTCGCCGCGATCGGCCTCGCCCTCGCCGAGGGCTTCTGCCGCGTCTACATGGGCGTGCACTACCCGACCGATGTCGTCGGCGGCTTCGCGCTCGGCACGGCCGTGGCGCTCCTGCTCGCCCCGCTCGCGCTCGCGCTGCTCACCCCGGTCGTCTCCGCCGTCGCCCGCTCGCCGCGGGTCGGCAGGCTCGTACGGTCCCGGAAGGCGGACCTGCCGCTGACCGAGGCGGTCGACATCCCGGAGCCCCGCATCGGTTCGGGGGAGAACGACCTGGCGGCCTGAGGTCGGGCCTGCCCTCTCCCGATCGGCGGGGGCGGCCTACCGACTCGCCCCACGAGCCTCTACGGAGTCCCCTACGGCCTCCTGCGTGCCCCTACGACACCCCTACGAATCCTTCTGCGGCGGCGCCAAGTGCGCCGCCGCGTCCGTTCGCGCGCGCTCCCGCGATCTGCGGGCCGGCCCCGTCCAGCCGCAGCTGCACCGGGCTACCGCGAACGAGCCGCGTTCCGTCGTGGACGTCTGATGGAGGGGCTGGTCGTGCACCTCTCCACGGTACTTCGCGTGACGAGTGCCCGAGGCCGTCGTTAGGACGGCTGGGTGGGTTCGGGCAATCGGCGGGACCGCGTTGGGGGTTGGCAGGCGATGGTGGTGCAGCAGCACAGGCTCAGAGGCGGGACGGTCGCCGTCGCCGCCGCCGTGGTCGGAGTGACGGCCCTCACCGGTTCCCTCAGCGGCTGTTCCGGTGGCCGGGCCGACGCCCGGACCGGCGAGGCCGACCCGACGCGGACGGTGCGGGACGCCTCGGTGGTGCTGGCCCACGCCGGTACGTCGAAGACGCGGACGTCCATGGAGATGGCGACCGGCGGCACCCGGGTCACGATCCGCGGCGAAGGCACGTACGACTTCCGGCAGCGCGTCGGCCGGCTGAAGGTCGTGCTGCCCACGGACGCCTCCGGGGCCGAGGAGCACCGGCCGATCACCGAGCTGCTCGCCCCCGGCGCGCTGTACATGAAGAACCGCGGCGCGGGGGTGCCCGCCGACAAGTGGGTGCGGATCGACACCACCACGCTCACCGACGGCAACCTCGTCACCGGCGGGGCGACCGACCCGGCCGCGGCGGCCGAGCTGCTGCGGGGCGCACGCGAGGTGCGGTACGTCGGACAGCTGGACCTCGCCGGGGTGCGGGTGCGCCACTACCGGGGGACCACCGACATCGCGCGGGCCGCGCGGGCCGCGTCGCCGCAGGTGCGGGGCGCGCTGGCGGCGGCGGCGAAAGGGTTCGCCAACGACGCGGTGCCGTTCGACGCGTACCTGGACGACGAGGGGCGGCTGCGCAAGGTGCGGCACCGCTTCAGCTACCTGAACCAGGGGCGGACGGTCGCGGTCGCGTCGACGACGCTGCTGTTCGGCTTCGGGACGCCGGTCGAGGTGCGGCTGCCGGACGCGGAGGACATCTACGCGGGGCGGATCGAGGCGTAACGGCCGTCGGCGGGGCGGTGTGTGGGCCGCCGGTGGGCGGAGTGGGCCACCGGCGGGGCGGTGTGGGCCAAGGCGCAAATGGTCCTGACGTGTCATGCGCGCTGCGTGCCGTGCTCCCTACGCTTGGAGACCGACACCGGCTAGGAAGAGGTGAATGCGCGTGGCCCCGCCCACTCCGACGACCGTCCTGGACCACGACCACATCGCCCTCGCCGAGATCGAGCTGTGCGGTGAGCTGATGATCGCGGCGTCCGCCGCCGACGGGGAACGGCTCAGCCCGGACCGCATCGACGAGGTGCTCAGGATCGACGAGGTGCTCAAGGCGACCGCCGCCGACGTGCGGCGGCGTTGAGACCGCGGCGGCGCGGTGGCTTCCACGCCGCGCCGTACGCCGCGGCCGGATTCCGCCACCGGCGGCCGGCCTCAGGTCCGCATCATGCGGGCGATGGCCTTCGTGGCCTCCTCGACCTTCGCCTCGATCTCGTCGCCGCCGGTACGGGCCGCGTCGGCCACGCAGTGCCGCAGGTGCTCCTCCAGGAGCTGCAGCGCGAAGGACTGGAGCGCCTTGGTGGACGCGGAGACCTGCGTGAGTATGTCGATGCAGTAGACGTCCTCGTCGACCATCCGCTGGAGTCCGCGGATCTGGCCCTCGATGCGGCGCAGCCGCTTGAGGTGCTCGTCCTTCTGCTTGTGGTACCCGTGCACGCCGTGGTCATGGTCGGTGGGCTCGACGGCCTCGGGGGTGACCTGGTCCGCCTCGGTGGTCGTCATCGCGTCCTCCCGCTGTCCAGAGGGGGTTGGTATACCCCTCGTGGGTATATGATACCGGGCCCTGCGCCTCCGGGCGGGGGTCCGTGCAGATCACTGTGCCTGATGGGCGACACTGAAAGACGCCGGTTAGCCGTGGCCGGATGATGCGCCTAGCATCAGCCTGACCGAAACCCATGCACCCCGAGGACCCCACGTGCGCTTTCGTCTGACCCCCAGGGAGACGAGCTTCTACGACATGTTCGCCGCTTCCGCGGACAACATCGTCACGGGCTCGAAGCTCCTGATGGAACTGCTCGGAGCGGACTCCTCCGCCCGGGCCGAGATCGCGGAGCGGATGCGGGCAGCGGAGCACGCGGGCGACGACGCCACGCACGCGATCTTCCACCAGCTGAACTCCTCGTTCATCACGCCGTTCGACCGCGAGGACATCTACAACCTCGCGTCCTCCCTCGACGACATCATGGACTTCATGGAGGAGGCCGTCGACCTGGTCGTCCTCTACAACATCGAGGAACTGCCCAAGGGCGTCGAGCAGCAGATCGAGGTGCTGGCCCGCGCGGCGGAGCTGACCGCCGAGGCGATGCCGCACCTGCGGACGATGGAGAACCTCACCGAGTACTGGATCGAGGTCAACCGGCTCGAGAACCAGGCCGACCAGATCCACCGCAAGCTGCTCGCGACGCTCTTCAACGGCAAGTACGACGCCATCGAGGTGCTCAAGCTCAAGCAGGTCGTGGATGTGCTGGAAGAGGCGGCCGACGCCTTCGAGCACGTGGCCAACACGGTGGAGACCATCGCGGTCAAGGAGTCCTGAGGCTTCGTGGACACCTTTGCGCTGATCGTGACCATCGGTGTCGCGCTCGGCTTCACGTATACGAACGGTTTCCACGACTCGGCGAACGCGATCGCCACGTCGGTCTCCACGCGGGCGCTGACGCCGCGCGCGGCGCTGGCGATGGCGGCCGTCATGAACCTCGCCGGAGCGTTCCTCGGCAGCGGGGTCGCCAAGACCGTCAGTGAGGGCCTGATCGAGACGCCCGAGGGCGACAAGGGGATGGGCATCCTCTTCGCCGCGCTCGTCGGCGCGATCATCTGGAACCTGGTGACCTGGTACTTCGGTCTGCCGTCCTCGTCCTCGCACGCGCTGTTCGGCGGCATGGTGGGCGCGGCGCTGGCCGGCGGGACCGAGGTGATCTGGTCGGGCGTCCTCGACAAGGTCGTGATCCCGATGTTCATCTCGCCGGTGGTCGGCCTGGTGGCCGGCTACCTGGTGATGTGCGTGATCCTGTGGATGTTCCGCAAGGCGAACCCGCACAAGGCGAAGCGCGGTTTCCGCATCGCCCAGACGGTGTCCGCGGCGGGCATGGCGCTCGGCCACGGTCTGCAGGACGCGCAGAAGACGATGGGCATCGTGGTGATGGCCCTGGTCATCGCCGACGTGCAGCAGGCGGGCGACGAGATCCCGGTGTGGGTGAAGATCGCCTGTGCGGTGATGCTGTCGCTCGGTACGTACGCGGGTGGCTGGCGGATCATGCGGACCCTCGGCCGGAAGATCATCGAGCTCGACCCGCCGCAGGGTTTCGCGGCGGAGACGACGGGCGCGTCGATCATGTTCGGCTCGGCGTTCCTCTTCCACGCGCCGATCTCGACGACGCACGTGATCACCTCGGCGATCATGGGCGTCGGCGCGACGAAGCGGGTGAACGCGGTGCGGTGGGGTGTCGCGAAGAACATCATCCTGGGGTGGTTCATCACGATGCCGGCGGCGGCGCTGGTCGCGGCCGCGAGCTATTACGTGGTGGCCTTGATCTTCGGCTGATGGTCCGAAGCGCCTTGCCCCGTCGGGCTGGGGGTTCGGGGGTTATCCCCCGAGGGAATGCAGTATCACGATGCCGGCGGCGGCGCTGGTCGCGGCCGCGAGCTATTACGTGGTGGCCTTGATCTTCGGCTGACGGGTCGCGCCGGACATACGTAAATGGGCCCGCTTCCCTCCAGGAGGGAAGCGGGCCCTTCGGGTGGGCGGTCCTGAGCGGGAGCCGGTCCCCGAGGTTGTGCCCACCCTGATCCTCCCCCTAGGACTTCGTCCTGGGGGACCCCATGCGGAACGTATGCCCACAACGGGGCGGCGACGATTGCCCACAACGGATGCGGCCCGGTCCCTCTCTTGCGAGAGGGACCGGGCCTTCGTCGTGCGGTGGCACCGCCATGCAGCACCGCAGACGGTTCTGGGGTTATCCGAAGCGGCCGGAGATGTAGTCCTCGGTGGCCTGGACGGACGGGTTGGAGAAGATGCGCTCGGTGTCGTCCAGCTCGATCAGCTTGCCGGGCTGGCCGACCGCCGCCAGGTTGAAGAAGGCGGTGCGGTCGGAGACGCGGGCGGCCTGCTGCATGTTGTGCGTCACGATGACGATCGTGAAGCGCTCCTTCAGCTCGCCGATCAGGTCCTCGATCGCCAGCGTCGAGATCGGGTCGAGCGCCGAGCAGGGCTCGTCCATCAGCAGGACGTCCGGCTCGACCGCGATCGCGCGGGCGATGCACAGACGCTGCTGCTGGCCGCCGGAGAGGCCGGAGCCCGGCTTGTTCAGGCGGTCCTTGACCTCGTTCCAGAGGTTCGCGCCCTTCAGCGAGCGCTCGACGATGTCGTTCAGCTCGGACTTCTTGTACTTGCCGTTCAGCCGCAGGCCCGCCGCCACGTTGTCGAAGATCGACATGGTCGGGAACGGGTTGGGGCGCTGGAACACCATGCCGACCGTGCGGCGCACCGCGACCGGGTCGACGCCGGCGCCGTACAGGTTCTCGTCGTCCAGCATCACCTTGCCCTCGACCCGCCCGCCGGGGATGACCTCGTGCATGCGGTTGAGGGTGCGCAGGAACGTGGACTTGCCACAGCCGGAGGGGCCGATGAAGGCCGTCACCGAGCGGGGCTCGACGGTCATCGAGATGTCGTCGATCGCCTTGTGGGCGCCGTAGTACGCGGAAAGGCCGCTGACGTCGATTCGCTTGGCCATCTGAATCACTTCCAATGTGCCGCGGTCAGCGGCCGGTCTTCGGGGCCTTCCAGCGGGCGATGCCGCGGGCCACCAGGTTGAGGATCATGACGAAGGCGATGAGGACGAGCGCGGCGGCCCAGGCACGGGCCATGGCGGCGTCGGTACCGACCGCGTACTGCTCGTACACGTACAGGGGCAGGGAGGCCTGCGCGCCTTCGAAGGGGTTCGGGTTGATGAGCTTCGTACCGAACACGAGGAGCAGGACGGGGGCCGTCTCACCGGTGATGCGGGCGACCGCGAGCATGACGCCCGTGGTGATGCCGCCGATCGCGGTGGGCAGGACCACCTTCAGGATCGTCCGCCACTTCGGGACGCCGAGGGCCAGCGAGGCCTCCCGCAGCTCGTTCGGGACGAGCTTGAGCATCTCCTCGGTGGAGCGGACGACCACCGGCATCATCAGGATCGCGAGGGCCATCGCGCCGGCGAATCCGGAGGGCCCGAAGCCCAGCATCAGATTCCAGGTGGCGAGGATGAAGAGGCCCGCGACGATCGACGGGATGCCCGTCATGACGTCGACGAAGAAGGTGACCGCCTGGGCGAGCTTCCCGCGCCCGTACTCCACCAGGTAGACCGCGGTGAGCAGGCCGATCGGGGCGGCGATGAGCGTGGCGATGCCGACCTGCTCGATGGTGCCGAGCAGCGCGTGGTAGACGCCGCCGCCCTCGTCGGCGTCGAGGACGCCGTTCATCGAGTGGGTCAGGAAGTTCGCGTCCAGGACCTCGATGCCCTTGCTGATCGTCGTCCAGGCCAGCGAAAGCAGCGGGACGACGGCCAGGATGAAGCAGACCCAGACGAGGCTGGTCGCGACCCGGTCCTTGGCCTGGCGGCGGCCCTCCACCTTGGCGGTGACGGCGTACGTGCCGAGGACGAAGAACAGCGCGGCGAGCAGGCCCCACTGGAGGCGGCTGTGCCAGCCGGCGCCGAGGCCGAGGCCGACGGCGGCCGCGATCGAGCCGGCGACGACGGCGATCGGGGTCCAGCGGGGGAGCCGGGCGTGGCTCAGCGGGTCGTGGCGTACGACGGAGTTCACCGGGCGTTCCTGTATGGCGGTCATGCGTTGGCCCCCGAGTACTCCTTGCGGCGGGCGATGATCCAGCGCGCCGCGCCGTTGACCAGCAGGGTGATGGCGAAGAGCACCAGGCCGGAGGCGATCAGCGCGTCACGGCCGAACTCGTTGGCCTCGTTGAACTTGGAGGCGATGTTCTGCGCGAAGGTGCCGCCGCCCGGGTCGAGGAGGTGCCCGGAGATGAGGAAGCTGGGGGAGAGCACGACGGCGACGGCGATCGTCTCGCCGAGCGCGCGGCCCAGGCCCAGCATCGAGGCCGAGATGATGCCGGAGCGGCCGAAGGGCAGCACCGACATGCGGATGACCTCCCAGCGCGTGGCGCCGAGGGCCAGGGCGGCCTCCTCGTGCATGCGCGGGACCTGGAGGAAGACCTCACGGGTGACGTTGGTGATGATCGGCAGGATCATGATCGCCAGCAGGATGCCCACGGTGAACAGGGAGCGGGCGGGGCCGTCGCTGGACTTGTCGAAGATGTACGTCCAGCCCATGTACTGGTCGAGCCACTTGTTCAGGCCGTCCAGGTACGGGACCAGGAAGATCGCGCCCCAGAGGCCGTAGATGATGCTGGGGACGGCGGCGAGTAGGTCGACGACGTACGCGAGCGGCGCGGCGAGCTTGCGCGGCGCGTAGTGCGAGATGAACAGCGCGATGCCGATCGCGACCGGCACGGCGATGGCCATGGCGATGATCGACGAGACGACCGTGCCGAAGGCGAGGACCGCGATGCCGAAGACCGGCGGCTGGCCGGCCGGGTTCCACTCGGAGGTGGTGAGGAAGTTCGTGCTGTCCTGCGAGATGGCGAGCACGGCGCGGTAGCTCAGGAAGACCGCGATCGCGGCCATGATCACGAGCAGGGTGATGCCGGAGCCGCGGGAGAGACCGAGGAAGATGCGGTCTCCGGCGCGGCCGGTGCTCTTGGCACTCCGGCTGTTGTCTATGTCACCGCGCGGTGGCGGTGGGGTGGCTTGCTTGGTTGTCGAAACCATCGGACTCTCCGGTCTGCGGAACCCCGGGGGGTTCCTGGCGGCGGTGCACCGGAAACCGGGGCCGGCCCGTCAGGGGTGCTGGACGGGCCGGACCCGGTCTGGAATCAGGACAGGGTGGGGACGATCGCGCGGACCTTGGCCGCGATCTCGGCCGGGAGCGGGGCGTAGCCGGCCTCGGAGAGGACCTTCTGGCCCTCGTCGCTCACGGTGTAGTTGAGGAACGCCTTCAGGGTCGGCAGGGTCTCCGCCTTGTTGCCCTTGTCGCAGGCGATCTCGTACGTGACGAGGACGATCGGGTACGCGCCCTCGGCCTTGGTGGTGTAGTCGAGGGACAGGGCCACGTCGTTGCCGGTGCCCTTGACCTTGGCGGCGGCGATGGCCTTGGAGGCGTTCTCCGTGGTGGCCTTGACCGGGGCGGCGGCACCGGTGGCGATGTCGACCGTGGAGATCTTGCTGGCGGTCGCGTAGGACAGCTCGAAGTAGCCGATGGCGCCCTCGGTGTCCTTCACGCCGGTCGCGACGCCGGAGGAGCCGTTGGCGGCCTGGCCGCCGGGGGCGGGCCACGCCTTCGACTTCGGGTCGTACTTCCAGTCGGCCGCGGCGGCCGAGGAGAGGTACTTGCCCAGGTTCTGGGTGGTGCCCGACTCGTCGGAGCGGTGGAAGGCCTGGATGGTGGTGGCCGGCAGCTTGGCGGTCGGGTTCAGCTTGGCGATCGCCGCGTCGTTCCACTTGGTGATCTTGCCGTCGAAGATCTTGGCGATCGTGGAGGCGTCGAGGACGAGGTTGTCCACACCGTTCAGCTTGTAGCCGATGGCGATCGGGCCGCCGACCATGGGCAGGTTGACGCCCTTGCCGCCCTTGCAGATCTTCTGCGACTCGGCGACCTCTTCGTCCTTGAGAGCGGAGTCGGAGCCGGCGAAGGAGACCTGGCCCTGGTTGAACTTGGTGATGCCGCCGCCGGAGCCGATGGCCTGGTAGTTGACCTCGACGCCGTCACAGGCAGCCTGGAAGTTCTTGACCCACAGGTCCATGGCGTTCTTCTGCGCCGTGGAGCCGGCGGCCAGGAGCTGGCCCTTGGCGCCGTCGCACTTGATGTTCGACGCGGCGGCGGTCTTCTTGCCGCCGTCGGTGTTGCCGCTGTTGTCGTCCGAACCACACGCCGAGAGGACCAGGGCGCCGGACACGACGAGGGCACCGATCGCGGAGGCGCGAAGCCCGTTCTTGCGCGAAAGCTTCACTTTCGGGTGTTCCTTCCAGAAGCCGCCCGCCGGGACCTGTTGTCCTGGCCGTTCTATGACGGCGTGTGTCGGGGTGAGTGCAGCGGCGCAGTGCCGTGCACCTTGTACGGCCGAAATTAGGCAGAACAGGTGAAGCCGTCGACGGAGGAGAGTGAACGGAAAGTGAACCGTGCCGAAAGGCGTGGTGCGGATGCCCGTCGCGGGTGGCGTCGGCGGGCGGAGGTGCCTCAGCGCGCGGCCGAGGACACGAGCGCGTCCAGGAGGGCGCGGTCGCGGGGCTGGACTCCGCCGTGCCCTTTCGGTGATACCGCTCGTTGAGTCGTTGCGACTGACGGTGCACAAGGGGGTGTGGCGTGATCGACACGCGTGATGCCGAGCGGGCGTCCAGGACGTTCTCCCGCTGGTACGTGGCCCCTGAGCTACAGATGTGGCTGGACAAGGGTGGCACACCGGACAGCTGGTTGGGCGGGCGGACGCCATTGATCTCTTACGCCCGGGTCTCCGCCGACCGGCTGGACGGCGACTCGACCGGACTCACCCGCCAGCACAGGAACAACACCAGAAACGCGGAGCGGCTGGGCTGTGCCGTGGTGCTGTACTACGAGGACAACAATTTGACGGCCGCGAAGGCCGCCGTGACGCGCCCCGCGTTCCACTGGATGTGCCAGGACATTGCACATGGTTGTGAGCGGGAGTCGGGGATTCCCGTTCGTGGGTGCGTCAGCGTCGAGCGCGAACGGGTCTACCGCCTTCCCCGCGACTTCGTCCGCTTCCAGGACGCTCTGATGATGGCTGGCGACGGAGTCTTCATCGAGGGCTCATCGGTGCTTGATCTTGCTTGTGACGACGGCCTGGGTCTCGGTTTGGCGGAGGTGGACAGAGTCCGCACGCGTACGGCGAGGAGCCGTGCCGACCGGGCGGAGGAAGGCCGGGTGTTTGCCGGGCCTCGTCGATTCGGCTGGCTGGGAGCCGCTCGGAACCCCTTTCGCTGCGGTAACAAGCACAGGAACGACGATGAGTGGCCGCACCTGGTCGCCATGATCAAGGCGCGAGCCGCGGGCATGTCGTGGCGAGGGATCGCCGCTGACCTGAACAGGCGAGGCGTCGGGACGGCACGGGGAGGCCGCTGGTCGGAACAGGGCGTGAAGGCGCTCGTCGCGAATCCGGCCTGGTGGGGTGGTCGAGTTCTCGACGGCGTCCTGGTGACGGATCCGACAACCGGCGAGCCAGTGATCGGGGAGTGGCACCACGTCGACGAGGAGCTGGAGGGGATCGGCTTCGAGACGTGGAAGACCATCATGACGGGGGTGAACGCTGCGCGTCTCCATCGAGGCATGCGGCGGGAAGGAGTCTGCCCGGGCCCGACGGATGCCATGAAGGTCCGGGCATACCTGTTCTCGGGAGTTCTGCGGTGCGGGCGGCTCAACGACCTCGGCGAGGTCTGCCACTCGAAGCTGAGCGGAAACCGAGCGACGGGCAGGAACGCCAAGTACGGCGACTATTACCGGTGCGGAGACGTCAACTGCAGGGGAATCGGTCGCGGGGTGGAATCGGTGGACCGGTACCTGGAGGGTCTGGTACTCGACTACCTGGACGAGTATTTCTCTGGCACCACACAGGACACGACTGCGTGGCGCGGTGAGGAGAAGCTGACCGCGCTCTGTGTGCAACGGCGGGCGATCGAAGAATCGGTTGCCGCAGGGAAGTCGGCCTGGGGCGACGTCCGTGACCTGCTGGCGCGGCTAACTAGGAACATCGAGGATTTGGGGGCCGAAAGGCAGGAGCACCTCGACGCCGAAGCGAAACGAAACCTGCTGCGTGGGTGGCGTCGGGAGAAGTGGGGGAGCATGGCGCTGGAACGGAGACGCGAGGTGATTTCCTGCGCACTCACATCGGTGCTCGTACTGCCCGTACCGGCGGGTGTTAGTGACAAGGCTCCCTTTGACCCCTCGCTTCTCAGGCCAGTGTGGCGCCGGGCGGCGGTTCATTCCACGCTTTGAGGAAGGCGTCGACGAGCTCCTTGTCTCTCTGCTGTGTCAGGCGGGCTCGCGCCGCCTCGGGAGAGAGCCACAGCAACCGGCTTACCTCCCGGTTCGGTTCGAACGAGCCACCGGCCACCTCGGCTGCCCAGTAGCGCACCTCTTTCGGGCGGCCTTCCACTGCGTAGTGAACGGTCGGCAGCTCGATGCCAAGGTCGCAAGTCATGCCGGTTTCCTCCCGCACTTCCCGACGCGCGCCATCCTCCGCCTTCTCCCCACGCTTCAGCTTGCCCTTCGGGTGCGACCAGTCGCTCCACTTGGGGCGGAAGACCAGGGCGATCTCGATGCCCCCGCCCGCGAGTGCCGGGCGCCACAGGACGCAGCCGGCGGCCAGGATCGGGGTGGGGGCGGAGGTCATGAGACGGGGGCCGTGGCGCGTTGCCAGGTCTGCTGGAAGGCGAAGCGGGAGGCCTCGACCTCGTGGCGCTGGTCGGCGTGCAGGACACCGAGGGCGTACGCGGTGGCCGGGGCGATCCGGGGGGTGCGGGCGGCCGTAGCGGCCGCGGCGGCGGCCTCGGCGGCGTCGCGGTGCCGGTCCAGGGTCCGGCCCGCCTCGTACAGGACGGGGTCCGCGGCGCCGTCCGCGCGCAGCGCCTCCTGCGCGTACCGGTGCAGCCGGAGCAGCTGGCGGGCCCGGTGCCAGGGGGCGTCCTGGGCCTCGCCGGCGGCGAGCTCCAGGGCCTCGGCGTTGTACGGGTGGGCGGCGCGGGCCAGCGGCAGGAGGGTGACGGCGTCGAGCAGCCGGCGTTCGACGACCTCGGCGGGCGCGTGCAGGACTTCTTCGGCCGATGCGGCGCCGGCCGGGCCCAGCGGCACGTCGGAGGCGAGCAGCGCGACCGCGTCGGCGACCGCGTGGAACCGGGACGAGCCGAGCGCCTGCAGGGCCGCCGAGTGGGCCCGGGTCCGGGCCAGGGTGAGCTGGCGTTCGAGCAGCGCGCCCGCGCGGGCGGCGCCCACGGTCAGCCCGTGTCCGCCGCCGTCCGAGCCGCGGGCGGCCGGGACGCCGGAGCCGTTCGCGCCCGCGCCGGCCGCGCCGCCCCCGCCCGACAGGCGGGACAGCGCGTCCACCAGCCGGACGAGCCGGGAGGTGCAGGCGTGCTCCAGGGCCAGCGTCCCGGAGAGCCAGGCCAGCTCGGTGCGCAGGTCGTCGGCCCAGACGGGGTCGAGCAGTACCCGGAAGGTGTGCAGGGTGCCGCTGATCCGGCGGGCCGCGCCGCGCAGCGCGCGGGCGGCTTCCTCCGCCCCGCCGGTGTCCGCGCCGCTCTCGGCGTGCAGCCGCAGGCTGCGCAGGAAGTCCGCGGCCCGGGCGTGCAGGAAGGGGGCCAACACCTCCCCCGCGGTCCGTTCCCGTGCCGTCGTTTCCCGTGCCGTCGGTTCCCCTGCGGGGGGCAGGCCGCCTGCCGTGGGCGGTCCTGCCGTCACGTCGCGGGGAAAGTCAGGGTTGTGCACGCCGGCGCCTCCGCGCGTCGATGAGCATCTCCTGGACGTGCCGCAGCGGCTGGCCGTCCGGGTCGGTCGCGTGACGCGTCCAGTTCCCGTCCGGGCCGAGGTGCCAGGAGGAGGTGGTGTCGGACATGCCGGTCTCCAGGAGCCGGGTGAGCGCGGCCCGGTGGGCCGGGTCGGAGACCCGGACCAGGGCCTCGATGCGGCGGTCCAGGTTGCGGTGCATCATGTCGGCGCTGCCGAGCCACACCTCGGGTTCGCCGCCGTTGCCGAAGGCGAAGATCCGGGAGTGCTCCAGGAAGCGGCCGAGGATCGAGCGGACCCGGATGTTCTCGGAGAGGCCGGTGACGCCGGGCCGTACGGCGCAGATGCCGCGGACCCAGATGTCGACCGGGACACCGGCCTGCGAGGCCCGGTAGCAGGCGTCGATGATGGCCTCGTCGACCATGGAGTTGACCTTGATGCGGACGTAGGCGGGCCGTCCGGCGCGGTGGTGCACGACCTCCTTGTTGATCCGCGTGATCAGGCCGTCCCGGAGGGACTTGGGGGCGGTGAGCAGGCGCCGGTAGGTCTCCCGGCGGGAGTAGCCGGAGAGCCGGTTGAACAGGTCGGACAGGTCCGCGCCGACCTGCGGGTCGGCGGTGAGCAGGCCGAGGTCCTCGTACAGCCGGGCCGTCTTCGGGTGGTAGTTGCCGGTGCCGACGTGCGAGTACCGGCGCAGCGTCTCGCCCTCCTGGCGGACCACGAGCGACAGCTTGCAGTGCGTCTTCAGGCCGACGAGGCCGTAGACGACGTGGCAGCCTGCCTCTTCCAGCTTGCGGGCCCACTTGATGTTGGCCTGCTCGTCGAAGCGGGCCTTGATCTCGACGAGGACGAGGACCTGCTTGCCGGCCTCGGCGGCGTCGATGAGCGCGTCGACTATGGGGGACTTGCCGGAGGTCCGGTACAGCGTCTGCTTGATCGCGAGGACGTCCGGGTCGGCCGCGGCCTGCTCCAGGAAGGCCTGGACGGAGGTGGAGAACGAGTCGTACGGGTGGTGGAGCAGCACGTCCCGCTCGCGCAGCGCGGCGAAGATGTCCGGCGCGGACGCGGACTCGACCTCGGCGAGGTCGCGGTGGGTGCCGGCGATGAACTTCGGGTACTTCAGTTCGGGCCGGTCCTGGGAGGCGATGCCGAACAGGCCGGTCAGGTCGAGCGGGCCGGGCAGCGGGTAGACCTCGGACTCGGAGATCTTCAGCTCGCGGACCAGCAGGTCGAGCACGTACGGGTCGATGGACTCCTCGACCTCCAGGCGGACCGGCGGGCCGAAGCGGCGGCGCAGCAGTTCCTTCTCCAGGGCCTGGAGCAGGTTCTCGGCGTCGTCCTCCTCGACCTCGAGGTCCTCGTTGCGGGTCACCCGGAACATGTGGTGCGCCAGCACCTCCATGCCGGGGAACAGCTCCTCCAGGTGCGCCGCGATGACGTCCTCCAGGGGGACGTAGCGCTGCGGGGAGGCCTCCAGGAAGCGGGTCAGCAGCGGCGGGACCTTGACCCGGGCGAAGTGCCGGTGGCCGCTGACCGGGTTGCGCACGACGACGGCCAGGTTGAGCGACAGGCCGGAGATGTACGGGAAGGGGTGCGCGGGGTCGACGGCGAGCGGGGTGAGGACCGGGAAGATCTGCTGCCGGAAGAGGGTGAAGAGGCGGGCCTGCTCCTTCTCGGTGAGCTCGGGCCAGCGGATGAGGTGGATGCCCTCGTCGGCGAGGGCCGGGGCGACGTCCTGCTGGTAGCAGGCGGCGTGCCGGGCCATGAGCTCGCGGGACCGGGTCCAGATCAGGTCGAGGACCTCGCGGGGCTGCAGGCCGGAGGCGGAGCGGGTGGCGACGCCGGTGGCGATGCGGCGCTTGAGGCCGGCCACTCGGACCATGAAGAACTCGTCCAGGTTGGACGCGAAGATCGCCAGGAAGTTGGCTCGTTCGAGGAGCGGGGTGTGCGGGTCCTCGGCGAGTTCGAGGACGCGCTCGTTGAACGCGAGCCAGCTGCGTTCCCGGTCGAGGAAGCGCCCCTGGGGCAGCTCGGCGCCCTCGCCGTCCTCCTCGTACGCGTCGAGATCGGCGTCCAGGTCGGGCTCGAGGTCCGACACGGGGCCCGAATTGACGGCGTGCGGGCGGTGCGCGGCTATGGAACCGATCGACGGCTGGGCGGTCGGCTGGGCGGAGGACTGGACCGGGACCTCGGCGGGCTGCTGGCTCATGGCCCCATTCTTCCGCGCGAAGGGGTGAACGGGCGCGTCGGAGCGGGCCGTGGTGGGAGGAAGTCTCCCCGGGGGGAGTGGGCGCACGGCGGGCTTCATTGAGTGAGCGTCGCAAGTGCGTCTGAATGGGGGGTGACGACGACATGTCGTGCGGGCGACTGTGGGCGGGGCCGCAGGGGCCCCGCCCACGGGCCGGGACGGGCGTCTCAGCCGTGCCGGCGGCGCAGCACGCGGAACGCGAGCAGGATCGCGAGGGCGGCGACGGCGAGGCAGATGCCGGTCTCGACGAGTTGGAGCGGCCAGAAGTGGGACGCCGGGTGGACGTCCATGAATTCGGCGACGCCGCCGCGGGCGGTCATGCACTGGCGCGCGTCCACGTCGGGGGTGACGACGCAGTCGCCCCAGCGGATGCGTTCACCCGTGGCGGTGACCATCCCGTGGTCGAGCCGCCAGTCGGCGGAGGCGGAGACGTCCACGCTGCTGCCGGTGATCGTCTTCACGGGCCACAGGCCGGCCCGCAGCCAGGCGAGCACCGCGAGGGCCGCACCGGTGATCAGCGCGGTGACGCTCATCGCGACGACGGTGCGCCGCACGAGCAGGCCGACGGCCGCGCCGAGCGCCAGTCCCAGGAGGGTGTGCGCCACCGGCACGATGCCGTACGAGACGAAGACGTTCGGCTCGTACCAGTACGTCGGGTAGTCGTGGGCCGGGCCGGTCCGCCAAGCCCAGTAGAAGGCGAGGCTCAGCAGCGGGAGGCCCGCGAGGACGAGGGCGGCGGGCACGGCGAGTTTGGCGGCGAGCCAGCGCGTCGGGGTGACGGACTGGGTCCACGCCAGTTTGTACGTGCCGGACTCCAGCTCGCGGGCGAGCATCGGACCTGCGACGAACGCCCCCACGATGCCGGGCAGGACGAGCATGCCCATGGCGGCGTACTCGACGATGTGCCGGGCGTTCCACTGGTCGTCGAGGTAGTCGCGAGTGGGCTGGAAGCAGGTCGGGTTCTCGCTGGAGACGGTGCAGCCCGCCGCGCGCAGCGCCGCCACGGCGCTGTCGGACCAGAGCCGTGAGGTCACCAGCGCGACCACGGCGACGGCGGCGAGGCCGAGTGTCCACCACAGCGCCTTCCGGTGCTGTCGGACCGTCACCCAGTACGGGCCCTTCAGGGCGAGGCTGCTCATGCCGGGGTTCCTTCCGGGGTGCGCTCGGTGCTGAGGTGGGCGAGGAGGAGGTCCTCCAGGGTCGGCGGTGTCGTCCGCCAGGGGCCGTCCACCGGGCCCTCGCGGCGTACCAGCGCGGTGAGTTGACGGCCCGTCGTGCGCGAGGAGACGACGGTGTGCGGCGCCAGGTCGGCGACCGGGCCCGTCAGGAGCGTGTGCGCGGCGAGCAGGTCGTCGATCGCGCCCTCCAGGCGGATCCGGCCGCCGTGCACGAGGAGGAGGTGGTCGCAGGCGCCCTCCAGCTCGGTGAGGATGTGCGAGGACATCACCACGGTCGTGCCGTGCTCCGCCGCGTCGGCCATGAGCGCGCCCATGAGTTCGCGCCGGGCGAGCGGGTCGAGGTCGGCCATCGGCTCGTCGAGCAGCAGCACCTCCGGTCGCTTGCCGAGCGCGAGGGCGAGGGCGAGGCGGGTGCGCTGCCCCCCGGACAGCGCACGCACCTTCGCGTCGGACGGCAGCGGGCCGGCGGCGGTGATCCGTTCGGCGACGGTGTCGTTCCAGCGGTCGGGGTTCAGCTCGCGGCCGAGCCGCAGGGTCTCGGCGACGGTGAGCTGTCCGTACAGCGGCTTGTCCTGGGCCACGTACGCGATCCGCTCCCGTGCCGGGGCCTGTAGCCGGCCCTCGGTGGGGCGGAGCAGGCCCGCGGCCAGGCCGAGCAGCGTCGACTTGCCGGCGCCGTTGGGGCCGACGAGGGCGCAGATCCGGTTGCCGGGCAGGGCGAAGTCGCAGTCTTTGAGCGCCCAGGCCCGGCGGCGGGCGTAGCGCAGGCCGAGGCCGTCGGCCTCGATGACCGGGTCGGTCATGTGTGGTCGTCCCCCTTGAAGTGCTGTTCCAGTACGGAGGTGAAGAGCGCGGCGACGTCGTCCCGCTCCAGTCCGGCCGTCCGTGCCCGGCGCGCCCACTCCGCGAGTTCCGCCCGCAGGGGCGAGTCGGCGGGTGAGGCGGCGCCGAGCGTCGCGCGGACGAAGGTGCCGAGGCCGCGGCGGGCCTCGACGAGGCCCTCGCGTTCCAGTTCGCGGTAGGCCTTGAGCACCGTGTTCGGGTTGATGGCCGTCGCTTCGACGACCTCGCGCGCGGTGGGCAGCTGGTCGCCCGGCTCCAACAGGCCCATGCGCAGGGCCTGTTTGGTCTGCTGGACGATCTGGAGGTAGGTGGCGACTCCGCTGCGCCGGTCGATGCGGTACTCGACCATGTCGTCCTTCCACCACCCTTTCACTATTCGAATAGTGAAAGGGTGGTGGAAGAGAGGGGGCGGTGTCAACCGCCCCCTGTCAGAAAGGTCTTGGGTCCGAGGCTGCTACGACTCCGTGCGGTACATCAGGTCCACCTCGTGCGTGGCGAAGCCGAGCCGCTCGTACACCGTCACGGCCGCCGTGTTGTCCGCGTCCACGTACAGCATCGCCGTCGGCAGGCCCTGCGCCGCCAGGTGTCGCAGCCCGATCGCCGTCAGCGCCTTGCCGAGCCCGCCGCCCTGCGCCTCCGGAAGGATGCCGACCACGTACACCTCGCCGAGCTGCTCCTCGGCGTGCGTCTTCGTCCAGTGGAAGCCGACGAGCCGGCCGTCCTTCTCGGCGAGGAAGAAGCCCTTCGGGTCGAACCACGGCTCGGCCGTCCGGTCGTCCAGGTCGCGCTGGGTGAGCGAGCCCTGTTCGGGGTGGTGGGAGAAGGCCGCCGCGTTGACCGCGAGCCAGGCCGTGTCGTCCTGGCCGGGGACGAAGGTGCGGATCGTGACGCCCTCGGGGAGCACCGGCTCGGGGATGTCGAGCGGGTTCAACGGGCGGCGCATCTGGCGCAGTTCACGGAACAGCGTCAGTCCGAGCACCTGGGCCAGGTGGCGGGCGGCGGACTTGCCGCCGTGCGCCCACACCCGCAGCCGTTTGCCGGAAGCGGCGAGCAGCGCGCTGCCGAGCGCCCGGCCGTGCCCGCGGCCCCGGTGGCTCGGGTGCACGACGAGCTCGGCGGCCGGCGCCTCGATCGGGTCGGTGTCCTCCAACTGGGCGTATCCGCGCAGTTCGGGGCCGACGGTGAGCAGGAAATGACGGATGCCCTCACGCCTGCCGTGCCGGAGGTACAGCCGTCCCTGCTCGGAGACGGCGTGCATGCCGTCGACGCGGTCCGCCTCCGCGAGCAGCTCGAGGACCTGGTCGACCTGCTCGGGGGAGAGCTCGTCGAGGGTGTGGATCTGCCGTCCGGGCTCCAGAGCCGGAGTCGAGTCAATCGTCATGAGTACGAGCCTACGGCGGGTGGCCGCGCAAGTCGGAGAAGCCGTCCGGGGGGTCAATGGCAACCGGCTCGTAACCCGCTCCCCCCTGTTGCGCTACGCGCGTTGACTCTAGGCTGCACCGGCAGGCCAGGAGTCGAGCGACGCCGCACAAGGGGCGCGGGGGCCTAAAGGGGAGAGCATGTCCACGAATCGGAAGAAGTCCACAGCGGCACGGCGGATACTGGCCGCCGGGGCGGGGATCGCCACGGTCGGCGCGCTCGTCGCGGCGCTGCCCGCCGGGGCCGCGCAGACCAGCGGCGGGGGCGGCTACGGCCAGGGGCGTTACGTCGACGTCCAGCTGCTGTCCTTCAACGACCTGCACGGCAACCTGGAGCCGCCGACCGGCTCGTCGGGCCGCCTCACGCAGCTCAACCCGGACGGCACCACCAAGACCGTCGAGGGCGTCGGCGGCGCCGAGTACCTGGCCACGCACCTGCGGCAGGCCCGCCAGGGCCACCCGTACTCCGTCACAGCGGCCGCGGGCGACATGATCGGCGCCTCGCCGCTGGTGTCCGGCCTGTTCCACGACGAGCCGACCGTCGAGGCGCTGAACAAGCTGAAGCTCGACGTCAGCTCCGTGGGCAACCACGAGTTCGACGAGGGCGCGCGCGAGCTGGCCCGGATGCAGAACGGCGGCTGTCACCCGGTCGAGGGCTGCTTCGAGGAGGGCAAGACCTTCCAGGGGGCGAACTTCCCGTACCTCGCGGCCAACGTGACGGACGAGAAGTCGGGCCGTCCGATGCTGGACCCGTACTTCGTGTGGGAGCGCGACGGCGTCAAGATCGGCTTCATCGGCGTCACCCTGGAGGGCACGGCGAACATCGTGTCGGCGGAGGGCATCAAGGGCCTGAAGTTCGGCGACGAGGTCGAGACGATCAACAAGTACGCCAAGATCCTCGAGCGCAAGGGCGTGAAGTCGATCGTCGCGCTGCTCCACGAGGGCGGCATGCCGGCCTCGGGCGCGTACAACTACGACTGCGACACCCCGGGCGCCGGGGCCGGCATCTCCGGCCCGATCGTCGACATCGCGAAGAACGTGACCCCGCAGGTCGACGCGCTGGTCACCGGCCACACCCACCAGGCGTACGCGTGCACGATCCCGGACCCGTCGGGCAAGCCGCGCACGGTCACGTCGGCGGCGTCGTTCGGCCGGCTGTACACGGACACGACGCTGACCTACGACCGTCGTTCGAAGGACATCGTCCGCACCGCCGTCGCCTCGGCGAACCACGTCGTCACCCGTGACGTGGCCCCGGCGAAGGACATGACGGACCTGATCGGCCGCTTCAAGGCGCTGGCCGCGCCGATCTCGAACCGTCCGGTGGGCCACATCTCCGCCAGTATCGAGAACCCGCTGCCCGACCCCAAGGACCCGGCCGTCGGCATCGAGAGGCCGCTCGGCAACCTGATCGCCGACGCGCAGCTCGAGGGCATGGCCCCGGCCGACAAGGGCGGCGCCCAGCTCGCGCTGATGAACCCGGGCGGTGTCCGCGCGCCTCTGACGTACGCGCAGTCCGGTGGTGAGGGCGACGGCGTGGTGACCTACGGCGAGGCCTACACGGTGCAGCCGTTCACCAACATGATGACCGCGGTCGACCTGACCGGCGCCCAGCTGATCACCGCCCTGCAGCAGCAGGTCAGCGGCGCGAACCAGGCCGCCCCGAAGATCCTCCAGGTCTCGAAGGGCTTCACGTACACGCTGGACCTGACCAAGACCGGCGCGGACCGGATCGTCGTCGACTCGGTGAAGCTGAACGGTGAGGCGATCGACCCGTCGAAGACCTACCGCGTCGCGATGAACGAGTTCCTGGCGGGCGGCGGCGACGGCTTCGCCGTCCTGAAGGACCACAAGAACAAGCTGGTCGGCGCCTCCGACCTGGACCTGTTCACCGCTTACCTGGGCGCCCACTCCTCGGCGACCACCCCGCTGGCCCCGCCGGCGACGGACCGGATCACGATCGTCAAGTAACCCGGATCCGAAGAGGGGCGGCGGACCGTTTCGACGGACCGCCGCCCCTTTCCCGTACGTTACTTTCGGGTACGCGCGACTCTGGCATTCGTTGTCGCGTACGCGTCATACTCCGGCACATGGACCGACGAAGCTTTCTCGCGGGCGCCGCGGCAGCCGGTGCCACCCTCCTGATCGGGGCCCCCTCCGCGCGGGCGGTCACCACCCAGGACTGGATGGCCGGCCACGGCGACCCCACCCCGCTCCAGAAGCTCACCATCCCCGGCACCCACGACTCCGGCGCCCGCTACGGCGGACTCTGGTCCGAGTGCCAGAACACGACGATCGCGCAGCAGCTCGCCTCGGGGATCCGGTTCCTCGACGTGCGCTGCCGGGTCACCGGCGGCTCCTTCGCCATCCACCACGGCTCCTCGTACCAGAACATGATGTTCGGCGACGTCCTCGTGGCCTGCCGCGACTTCCTGGCCGCCCACCCCTCCGAGACCGTCCTCATGCGGGTCAAGCAGGAGTACTCGTCGGACTCCGACGCCACCTTCGGCGCGATCTTCGACGACTACCTCGACAACCGCGGCTGGCGTCCCCTGTTCCAGATCGGCGACACGCTCCCCGCCCTGGGCCAGGCCCGCGGCAAGGTCGTCCTCATCGCCGACAACGGCGGGTTGCCCGGCGTGCGCTGGTACGGCGGCGCGTTCGACATCCAGGACGACTGGAACGCACTGCCGGACGCCAAGTACCCCAAGATCGAGGCCCACTTCCGCAAGGCCGTCGAGCAGCCGGGCCGGATGTACATCAACTTCGTCAGCACGTCGGCCTATCTGCCGCCGCGCTGGAACTCCGACAGCCTCAACCCGCGCGTCCACGCCTTTCTGGACGGCACGGCCCGCTCCTGGAAGGGCCTCGGCATCGTCCCCATGGACTTCCCGAACACCCGCTCAGGCCTGGTCGCCTCGCTCATCGCCCACAACTGACGGAGGCGGCGCCGCGGCCCCCGGGAGGCGGACCACCGCCGCGGTGCCGCCGCCCTCCGCCGCGGCCAGCGTCACCGTGCCGCCCGCCTGATGGACCGTACGGGCCACGATCGACAGGCCCAGGCCCGACCCCGGCAGGCTGCGCGCCGACGGGGAGCGCCAGAAACGGTCGAAGACGTGCGGGAGTTCGTCGGCCGGGATGCCCGGCCCGTGGTCCCGTACCGTCAGCACGCCGCCGTCCGACAGGGTGACCTCCACCGTGCCGCCCGGCGGCGAGAACTTCACCGCGTTGTCCAGCACGTTCACCAGCGCCCGCTCGAGCCCGGCCGGCTCCGCCCGTACGTACCAGGGCGCGAGCTCCGTGACGAAGGTCAGCTCGGGCCCCCGCAGCCGCGCCCGGTCCAGCGCCGACCGCAGGATCTCGTGCAGCGCCACCACCTCCAGCGGCCCCGGGGCCACCGCGTCCGGCCGGGCCAGCTCCTGCAGGTCGCCGATCAGCGCCGCAAGCTCCGTCATCTGCGCCTTCACCGACGCCATCAGCGCCCGCCGGTCGTCCGGCGGCAGAGCGCGGCCCGTCTCCTCGCTCCGCGCCAGCAGCTCGATGTTGGTGCGGAGGGACGTCAGGGGAGTGCGCAGTTCGTGGCCCGCGTCCGCGATCAGCTGCGCCTGCCGGTCCCGGGACGACGCGAGCGCCGCCGTCATCGCGTTGAACGAGCGCGACAGCCGCGCCACCTCGTCCTCGCCCTCGACCGGGATCCGCACCGTCAGGTCCTCGGTCGCGGCCACGTGCTCGACCGCCTCGGTCAGCCGGTCCACCGGCGTCAGCCCGGCCCGCGCCACCCACAGCCCGGCCGCCCCGGCCCCGATCACCCCGATGCCGGAGACCAGCAGCAGCACCCAGGCGAGGGTGGCCATGGAGTTGTCGATCTCGGACGTCGGCCGCGCGACCTGCACGCCCACCGTGCCTTGCCCGATCACCGCCTGGTACGTGTGGACCCGCATCTCCTGGCCGTTCTCCGCCCGCTCCGTGCGCAGGGCGGACCCGAGGTCGCCGCGAGCCACCGCCAGATCCGCCACCCGGACCGGGATCGGCGAGGCGCCGAACGAACAGGACTTCCCGGTGGTCAGAACGATCTGCACGGTGTCCCGGACGCCCGCCGGGACCGGAGCGTCCTGGCTGCCGCTCGCGCAGCTCAGCACGTAATCGTTGAGGTGCCTCTCGGGCAGCCGGAAGTCCTGCAGCGACTGGTCCCGCTCCGACTCCAGCTGCGCCCGCGTCACGAACCAGCACGCCGCCGACACCGCCGCGACCGCGACCGCCACCGCCGTCGCCGTCAGCAGCGCGAGACGGGAGCGCAGCGGCAGCCCCCGGAACCGTCGGAGCAGCCGCCCGGTCACGCCTCGCCGCCGGCCCGCAGCACGTAGCCGACGCCGCGCACCGTGTGCACCAGGCGCGGCTCGCCGCCGGCCTCCGTCTTGCGCCGCAGATACATCACGTACACGTCCAGGGAGTTCGAGCTGGGCTCGAAGTCGAAGCCCCACACGGCCTTCAGGATCTGCTCCCGGGTCAGCACCTGCCGCGGGTGCGCCAGGAACATCTCCAGGAGCGTGAACTCGGTGCGGGTCAGCTCCACCGGCCGGCCGCCCCGGGTCACCTCGCGGGTCGCCAGGTCCATCCGCAGGTCGGCCAGGGAGAGCACGTGGCCCTCCGGCTGCGCCGCCGTGGCGCGCACGTACGAGCTGCGCCGCAGCAACGCCCGGATCCTGGCGAACAGCTCGTCCAGCTCGAACGGCTTCACCAGGTAGTCGTCCGCGCCCGCGTCCAGGCCGGTGACCCGGTCGCCGACTGTGTCGCGGGCGGTCAGCATCAGGATCGGCAGGGTCGCGCCGGAGGCCCGGATGCGCCGGGCCGCGGTCAGCCCGTCCATCCGCGGCATCTGCACGTCGAGGACGACGAGGTCGGGGGCGTACGACTCGATCTTCGCGAGGGCGTCGAGGCCGTCGACGGCCTCCTCGGTGCCGTACCCCTCGAAGGCGAGACTGCGGCGCAGCGCCTCGCGGACCGCGGGCTCGTCGTCGACGATGAGGATGCGGTCGCCTTCGTTCTCCGGACCTGTCATGGGCCAAGACTCGCACGCCGGATCGGCGTCCGGCCCGGACGCGTTCAGTTGTCGCCGCCCGAGCGGAGCGCGTCGAGATCGCCCTTCACGGTGTCGATCGGGATCGCGAAGCCGAGGCCGACGCTGCCGGCCGTGGAGCCGTTCGAGGAACTCGGCGAATACATGGCGGAATTGATCCCGATGATCTCCCCGTTCATATTGATCAGCGCGCCGCCGGAATTCCCCGGGTTGAGGGAGGCGTCGGTCTGGATCGCTTTGTACGTGGTCTTGGAATCACCGGTGTCGCCGTTGAACTCCTGCCCGCCGAACTCGAACGGCCAGCCCTGCCGCGGGTCGTACTGCGGCTGCTGTTGCTGCTGGTCCCGGCCCTCGTCCTTCGCCACCGTCACGTCGCGGTCCAGGGCGGAGACGATGCCGCTGGTGACGGTGCCGGTCAGGCCCTCGGGGGAGCCGATCGCCACGACCTCCTCGCCCACCTTCACCTTGGACGAGTCGCCGAGGGTGGCGGCCTTCAGCCCGGACGCGCCCTGGAGCTTGATCAGCGCGAGGTCCTTGTCGGGGTCGGTGCCGACGACCGTGGCCCGGTACCTCTTGCCGTCGCTCAGCTGCACGGTGATCTCGGAGGCACCGGAGACGACGTGGTTGTTGGTGACGATCTCGCCGTCGGACGTGATGATCACGCCGGAGCCGGTGGACTTGCCCGCGGTGCCGCTCGCGGAGATCTCCACGATGGAGGGGGACACCGCCTCGGCCACGCCGGCGACGGTGCCCTTGTTGCTCGCCACGACGTTGGTGCCGCTGACCCCGCTGGAGCCGGCCGCGACCGGGTCGGCGGTGTACTGCTGGACCAGGGTCGCTGTGCCGCCGCCGATCGCCGCCGCGGCGATGGCCACGGCGGCCATGAGACCGACGCCCCGCTTGGCCCGGCGCGGGGCGGGGGAGGCGTGGGCAGGACCCGGCTGGTACGGCGGCTGTGGCGGCTGCGGCGGGTAGTACGGCTGCTGGGGCTGCTGGGGGTAGTCCGTCATGGCAACGACTTTCGGAGCCGTGCATGAGAACTGTCTGAGAAAGGGCTGAGAAGCCCGACAGAAGCGTGTATGCACCAAATAAAGACGGGGCCCGCCTCCGAGGACGGGGCCCGCTTCGACGAAGAGGGGCCCGCTTCGGCCGCCGCCGGTCGGCCGCGGCCGCTACTCGCAGCCGCAGGAGCGGCGGAGCACCAGCGCCGACGGGAACTGCTTCACGCGCTCCCGGCGCGACCCCGCCACCCGCAGCGAGTCGTCCAGGACCAGGTCCACCGCCGCCCGGGCCATCGCCGGACGGTCCGAGGAGATCGTGGTCAGCGGCGGATCGGTGAGCGCCGCCTCCTTCACGTCGTCGAAGCCCGCGACCGCCAGCTCGCCCGGCACGTCGATGCGCAGCTCGCGGGCCGCGCGCAGCACGCCGATCGCCTGGTCGTCGGTGGAGCAGAAGATCGCCGACGGCCGGTCCGGACCGGAGAGGATCTTCAGACCCACCCGGTACGCGTCGTAGCGGTTGTACGGGGCCTCGAAGAGCAGCCCGTCCGTCGGCCGGCCGGCCTCCTGCATCGCGCGCCGCCAGCCCTCGACGTGGTCGGCGACCGGGTCGCCGACCGAAGGGGTGTCCGGGACGCCACCGAGACAGGCCACGCTCGCGTGCCCGTGCTCGATCAGATGCCGGGTGGCGAGCTGCGCGCCGCCGATGTCGTCGGTCACGACGGCCACGTCGTCGATCGCCTCGGGCCGCTCGTGCAGCAGCACCACACGGGCGTCCCAGGCCTCGATCTCCTGCGCGGCGCGCTCGCTGGGGCCCTGGCTGACCAGGATCAGTCCGGCGACCCGCATGCCGAGGAAGGCCCGCAGGTAGTGCACCTCGCGGTCGTCGCGGTAGTCGGAGTTGCCGACCAGCACCATCTTTCCGCGGTCGGCGGCGGCCCGTTCGACCGCGTGCGCCATCTCAGCGAAGAACGGCTGCCGGGCGTCCGGCACGATCATGCCTATGAGGTCCGTGCGCCGCGAGGCCATGGCCTGCGCGACGCGGTCGGGCCGGTAGCCCAGCTCCTTGATGGCGGCGAGGACACGCTCGCGCGTGGCCGGGGCGACCGGCCGGGGTCCGTTGTTGATGACGTAGCTCACGACTGCGGTCGAAGTACCCGCCAGTCGCGCCACGTCGTCCCGCGTCACCTTGGCCACGCGCGGAAGTCTACGCGGGGGGACCTACCTCTTGGCAGGTCGGGCTGTGGCTTCCACCACGTCCCTGTCCTCCGAAGGGGTGAGGTCACGCGTGGCTTCCTTGACCCGCGCGCCCTCCTTGGCCCGTGCCTCCTCCGCCGCGCGCTCCACCTTCTCAGGGGCTACGAACCGGTAACCGACGTTGCGGACGGTGCCGATCAGCGACTCGTGCTCGGGGCCGAGCTTGGCCCGCAGACGCCGTACGTGGACGTCGACCGTCCGGGTGCCGCCGAAGTAGTCGTACCCCCAGACCTCCTGAAGGAGCTGGGCGCGGGTGAAGACCCGGCCGGGGTGCTGGGCGAGGTACTTCAGCAGCTCGAACTCCTTGAAGGTCAGGTCCAGGACCCGGCCCTTCAGCTTCGCGCTGTACGTCGCCTCGTCGACCGACAGGTCGCCGTTGCGGATCTCCATCGGGGAGTCGTCGGACACGATCTGCTGGCGGCCCATGGCCAGCCGCAGCCGCGCCTCGACCTCCGCGGGGCCCGCCGTGTCGAGCAGCACGTCGTCGATGCCCCAGTCGGCGGTGACGGCCGCCAGGCCGCCCTCCGTGACGACGAGCACCAGCGGGCAGCCCGGGCCGGTGGAGCGGAGCAGCTGGCAGAGCGAGCGGACCTGCGGGAGGTCGCGCCGGCCGTCGACCAGGATCACGTCGGCGCCCGGGGTGTCCACGAGCGCCGGGCCCTCGGCGGGGGCCACCCGCACGTTGTGCAGCAGCAGGCCGAGGGCGGGGAGCACCTCCGTCGACGGCTGGAGGGCGTTGGTCAGGAGCAGCAGAGAACTCATCGCGCGCCCCCTGTCTCGATCGCCCCGCCTGTCCGGGGCGTCCTGCCTGCCTGGGTCGTCTTCGGTCGTCGTCGGTCGTGCACGGTTGGCTCGCCCATCACGTCGGTTCCTCCTCGGTCCCTGCGAGGCGTTTTCGGCACTGCTTCGTTCTCACTCACTGCTCCCGCGCCCTGAGAGCTTTCGTTCACCTGCTCGTAACAACGGCGGCAAAACACAAAAGGACCCGGGGGCTTCGCTGCCCGGATCCTCTCGCCAAGCAGAATAGCCCAGAAGAGTTCCGAGGCAGAGGGTCGATTTCACATGGTGGATGTTTCCTCGATCACTTATGGCCCTCGGCGCGCCACCCTCACGACGGACGACGGTGTCCGGATCGAGGCGGTTTACGAGCCGTGTACGGCAAGTGTCACCGATTCCGCGCCGACCGCCATCGTGGTCGCCCACGGCTTCACCGGCTCGGTGGACCGTCCGGCGGTGCGCCGCGTCGCCGAGGTCCTGACGCGGGACGCGGCGGTGGTCACGTTCTCCTTCCGCGGCCACGGCCGCTCCGGCGGCCGGTCCACGGTCGGCGACCGGGAGGTCCTCGACCTGGCCGCGGCGGTGCGCTGGGCGCGTGAGCTGGGCCACGAGCGCGTCGTCACGGTCGGCTTCTCGATGGGCGGATCCGTCGTCCTGCGACACGCCGCACTGCACAGGGGGCGCACGGAAGCACACACCGACGCGGTTGCTGCCGTGAGCGCCCCGGCGCGCTGGTACTACCGGGGGACGCCGCCCATGCGACGCGTCCACTGGGTGATCACCCGCCCGGTCGGGCGGCTCGTCGGCCGCTACGGCCTCGGCACCCGGATCCACCACGAGGAGTGGGACCCCGTACCGCTCTCCCCGGTCGAGGCGGTCCCGCTGATCGCGCCGACACCGCTGCTGATCGTGCACGGCGACCGCGACCCGTACTTCCCCCTCGATCACCCGCTCATGCTCGCCGAGGCCGCAGAGCGCGCGGGCCGGCCGGCCGAACTGTGGCTGGAGCGGGGGATGGGCCACGCGGAGAACGCGGCGGCCGAGGACCTCCTCGTCCGGCTGGGCGACTGGCTCACCCGCCGATAGACCATCATGGGGGGCGGCGCGCACACGAACGAAGGGAGCGCCGCTATGGCAGCGGGAACCATCCGCTACTGGGCCGCGGCCAAGTCCGCCGCCGGTGTCGCCGAGGAGCCGTACGCCGCCGAGACCCTGGCCGAGGCGCTGGACGCGGCGCGGGCCGCGCATCCGGGCGAGCTGGTCCGCGTCCTGATGCGGTGCTCGTTCCTGGTCGACGGGGACCCCGTGGGGACCCGCCCGCATGAGACCGTACGGCTGGCCGAGGGCGGCACGGTCGAGGTGCTCCCGCCGTTCGCAGGAGGGTGAACCGGAGACATGAGCAGTGACCAGCAGTACGGGTACGGCGAGCAGCCGTACGACCCGTACGGCCAGCAGCCGGGGCAGTCGTACCCGCAGCACCAGCCGCAGTACCAGGACCCGGGGACGACCCAGACCTGGCAGGGCCAGACCTGGGACACCCAGTACCAGCCCACCGTCGCCCCGGCGGCCGACGAGACCGCCTACCTCCCGCAGCAGCCCGCCGCACCGCTGCCGCCTGAGGCCCCCGTCGCGTACCAGGAGCCGGCCGCCGCGCCGGCCTCGCCCGCGCCCTCCGGCGCCGAGCCGGGTCCCGCGTACTCCGCGCCCACCACCTCCGGCAACACCCGGATCACCGACGCCCAGCGCGCCCGCGCCGAGGGCCGCTCGCCGATCATCGACCCGGGCATCCAGCCCGCCGGACTCACCGCCGTCCTCGGCGTCCTGCTCGCCGGCGGCGCCGCGCTCGGCCCGTACGCGCTGCTCGTGCCGCTGGTCCTGCTCCAGGCCGTCACCGCCGCCGGCTGGTTCCGGCTCAACGGCATGTGGCCGGCCCGGCAGGGCATCGCGCTCGCCTTCGCCGGCGGTCTGGCCGCCGACGCCGCGCTGCTCGCGGCCGGCCGGGACAACGCCCCCGCCGCGATCATCGGCACGCTCGGCGTCTGGGTGCTGCTCACCCTCGTCCTCCAGCTGCGCAGCCACGCGGACCCGGACGAGCGGATGTACGGCCTGATGGCCACCGTCGCCTCCGCCGCCCTGACGATCCTGGCCGCCGGACACCTCGGCGCGGACCCGGACGCGGTCGTCGTCGGCGGGCTCGCCGTCGCCGTCGCGACCGTCGCACGCGCCCTGCCGCTGCCCACCCCGGTCTCCGTCGTCGTGGCACTGCTCGCCGCCGCGGGCGCCGGCATCGCGGCCGGCGGGTTCACCGGCTTCGGCGCCGCGGGCGCGGGGCTCGGGCTGGGCGCGGGGATGTGCGCGCTGATCGGTCTGCGGGTCGCCGCGTACGACTACCCGTCCCGCTTCGTGCACATGACCGCGGGCGTCGCGCTGCCCCTGACGGCCGCCGCTCCCGCCGTCTACCTGCTGGGACGCGCCCTGGCCTGACCGGGCGGCCCGGCACGTCGGGCCCGCCCCTCGGAACCATCCGGCCCCCTGACACGTCGATGAACATGTCAGGGGGCCGAGGCTTTTGGGTCGTGTGGGCCGTGTGAGCCGTGTAAGTCGTGAGGGACGAACGGGGGACTGCGGGCCGTGCGAGCACTGCGGGTTGTGTTGATCGTCGCCGTACTGCTGATCGGGGCACTGGTCGGCGCCGACCGGCTCGCGGTCGCGTACGTGGAGTCCGAGGCGGCCGACCGGGTGATGCTCGGGCCGGTCCGGGCGGGCTCGACCGAGGTGGACATCAAGGGCTTCCCGTTCCTCACCCAGGTCGCCGACCGGCGCTTCGACCAGGTCGACGTCGTCGTCACCGGCATGGAGACCCAGGCCGGCAAGCGGAAGATCCGGATCAGCGAGCTGTCGGTGGCGCTGCACGACGTCACCGTGGACGGCGACTGGGCCGGCGGGAAGGCGCGCAGCCTGACCGGCACCGCGCTCGTCTCGTACGGGGACCTGACCAAGGCCGCGGACAGCAACGTGTCCGTGGCGTACGGCGGCAACGGCAAGGTGAAGGTCACCGGCAGCTTCAAGCTCCCGCTGATCGGCCGGACGGTGACGCGGAGCGTCGTGTCCACCGTGACCCTCGTCGACGGGAACACCATCCGGGTGCGCGCCGACGAGGTGCCGGGGGAGGGCATCCCCGGCCTGGAGGACCTGGTCCGGTCCCGTACGGACTTCGAGCGGAGCATCGGAGACCTGCCGGCGGGGATGAAGCTGGAGCGCATCGAGGCCCGCGCGGACGGCGTGGCGATCGCCGTGACCGGCACGAATGTGGCGTTGACGGGCTGAAACGCCCATGCGGGTCACATGCTGAGACGACGCTGTCCGATCCGCAGATGCGGAACCGGGACAGCGGGCCCCGAGTCGGGCGGCGGGCCGCGCCGGGGGGATCGCGTCCCACTTTGTGGACGATCGCGTCTCAAAATACGACACACCGGTGACATGGCCGCCTGTCCGTCCCTACGATCGGTGGCATGAAGCGACAGGCGGATCTCACGAAGCGGCGGGCAGTAGACCTGTGCCGCATCGCCGCCATGCTCTGTCGCTCCGTCTGAGCGGGACGTCCGAATCCCGTATTCCTCAGGCTCTCCGACCGTCCGGGTCGGGGTCGCCCACCCCGTGTAGCCGTACGCACGCGATGACGCGTACCCGCACCATCCCCTGCACGACACCCGCCGCACACTGCCCCGGAGGAGAACAAGCATGGCTCGCACCGACGTCCTGGTAGACGCCGACTGGGTCGAGGCCAACCTCGACAACCCGCAGGTCGCCGTCGTCGAGGTCGACGAGGACACCTCGGCGTACGAGAAGAACCACATCCGCAACGCCATCCGGATCGACTGGACGAAGGACCTGCAGGACCCGGTCCGCCGCGACTTCATCGACCAGGAGGGCTTCGAGAAGCTCCTCTCCGCGAAGGGCATCGCGAACGACACCACGGTCGTCCTCTACGGCGGCAACAACAACTGGTTCGCCTCGTACGCCTACTGGTACTTCAAGCTCTACGGTCACCAGGACGTGAAGCTCCTCGACGGCGGCCGCAAGAAGTGGGAGCTCGACTCCCGCGACCTCGTCGCCGAGGTGCCGACCCGCCCGGCCACCGAGTACAAGGCCAAGGCACAGGACGCCTCGATCCGCGCCTTCCGCGACGACGTCGTGGCCGCGATCGGCGCCCAGAACCTGGTCGACGTCCGCTCGCCCGACGAGTTCTCCGGCAAGCTGCTCGCCCCGGCGCACCTCCCGCAGGAGCAGTCGCAGCGCCCCGGCCACGTGCCGAGCGCCCGCAACATCCCGTGGTCGAAGAACGCCAACGACGACGGCACCTTCAAGTCGGACGACGAGCTCAAGGCCCTCTACGAGGACGAGCAGGTCGACCTGGCGAAGGACACCATCGCCTACTGCCGCATCGGTGAGCGTTCGGCCCTGACCTGGTTCGTCCTGCACGAGCTGCTGGGTGTCGAGAACGTCAAGAACTACGACGGCTCGTGGACCGAGTACGGCTCCCTCGTCGGCGTGCCGATCGAGCTCGGCGCCAACAAGTAACCCCTCCCCTCCCCCAGGACAGGACGAAGAACATGTGTGGAGCCCAGGTCGGCGGCCCCGACGTCAGCACCCTCAAGCCCGGTGAGACGGCCATCCAGGGCCAGGTGACCAAGGACGGCGAGCCCGTCACCGGTTACGTGCGCCTCCTCGACGGCTCGGGCGAGTTCACCGCCGAGGTCCCCACCTCGGCCACCGGCCAGTTCCGCTTCTACGCGGCCGCCGGCGAGTGGACCCTGCGCGCCCTCATCCCCGGCGCCCAGGCCGACCGCAAGGTCGTCGTCACCGAGACGGGCAGCCTGACGGACGTCGCCATCGCGGTGTGATTCTCAAGGCTTCGAGCGGCTGCGCCGGACTCCGTCCCTCGGAGCCCGGCGCGGCGTGAAGCCTCACCTACTGGCCGAAGGGCCGCACTTCTGGGGGTTGGACGCTTCCTGTGCGGTCCTTCGTGCCGTTTCCGGTCCGATGATTCGGCCGACCGTGTGACCTTCGCGCGCCTGGCTCGTTGACACGTTCGACGGGCAGGTGATCGGGGGTGGGGCATGGTCGAGCGTTCCGCATCCGGACTACGGGTGCTCAGTCCTCCGCGCCTGGTTGCCCCCACGGGGGCGCTCACGGTCCGGACCAGGCTGCGGTTGTCGGACCGCGACGCCTTGGTCCTTCGCGAACTGGCCGAGTACCTGTCCCGACTCGCGTCCCGCGACCTTGCCGAGCGGGTAGCTCTGGGTACCCGACACAACGCCGCTGATTTCGCGCGGCGCAAGCGCGAGTTGACGGCCCTCACCTCTTCCCGGTGGGCGGGCACGATCACGCGCGGTTCGAACGACCAGTGGCAGCTGGCCAGGCGAGCGCAGGCGGCTCACCTGAAGAGCCTTGTCGCCGAGATCGAGACGATCGAGCGGCGGCTGGCCGTTCCGGTCGGTGAGCGTGACGGGTCCACGAGGATCAAGGGCTATCCGACGCGGCGCGTCCGGGCGGCCAAACAGCAGCGCCTCCAGTGCCTTCGGGCGCGAGCCGCCCGGGTTGGCGTCGATGCGGCGGCGGGGCGGGTGCATGTGGTCCGCGGGGGCAAGGACCTCCTGCGTCATCGCCTGCATCTGGGCCGGTCGGAGCGGTCGTTGGAGACGTGGCGGGACCGCTGGTGGGAAGCGCGGAACCGGATCGAGGCGGACGGCGAGGCCGGGAAGACCTACGGAAACCAGTCCCTCAGAGTCGATCCCGACGGCGTCGTCGTGGTCAAGTTGCCGGCGATGCTCGCGGAGCGTCATCGGGAGCACTGCGACCGCTTCGGCCGCTACACCTTGGACGCGCGTTGCCGTTTCGCGTACCGCACCGAGGAGTGGCGTGCGCAGGTCGAGGCGCATCGGGCCGTCGGCTACACCGTCCGGTTCGACGGGGGCCGCTGCTATCTGACTGCGTCGTTCACCCCGGCGGAAGCCGCCCTGCCGGCGGGCAGGGACGACGAGGCGTTGATGACCGCGGCGCTGGCCGGTGGCGTGCTGGGCATCGACCAGAACGTGGACCACCTCGCGGTCTGGCGTCTGGACGTGCACGGAAACCCGGTGGGGCGGCCCGACCGCATCGATGTCGACTACGGGGGACGGGCGTCCCACCGTGATGCGCAGGTGAGGCACGCCTGCAGCAGGCTGATCCGGGCTGCCAAGGCGTCAGGAGCTACGGCCCTGGTGGTCGAGGACCTCGCATTCGACATCGGTCGCGAGCGATGTGGTTGGTCGAGGCGGTCAGGGCGGCGCTTTCGGGCGCTGGTGGCTGGTATGCCGTACGCGGACTTCATGTCGCGGCTGGTGGTGATGGCGCATCGGGCGGGCCTTGCGGTGATCGTGGTGGATCCCGCGTACTCCAGTCGGTGGGGCGCGCAGCACTGGCAGCGGAGTACGACGACGACACGAGTGAAGACGTCCCGGCACGAGGCTTCGGCCGTCGTGATCGGGAGGCGCGGCCAGGGGCTGGGCGCGCGGCGTAGGGCAGAGAAGTCCGTATCCCGCAGGCAGACGGAATCGGTCGGGCGAGTGCGCTTGGAGGCGCGCCGCCGGACTGGTACGGAGACCCATCGCCCGCCCGCGCACCACACGAGGCCCGTTTCCCTCCGCGCACCGAGGACCGTCGATCGTCCGGAGGACGGCGCACGGGATGCGCCACGCCGACGGACGCCGACAGCGGTCCAGGCTGCCCAGGACCGTTCGGGGCAGCCCGCCGATGCCGTTCCGGCTGTCGGCGGTCAGGGACGGTTGGACGCCATCACCAGGACTATTGGACGCCATCACCAGGACTAGAGGCACGGCCCTTCGGTCTGCCCGGGGGTGGGGGTCGGGCATACGCTGGAGGTATGTACGCACGGCGACGGCGTGTCTACTTCTGGATGATGGGCCTCTGCCTGGTGCTCTTCGTCGGGGCCTGGGCCGTGGTGCGCCTGTGGTCGATGCCCGTGGCGATCGGGATGTGCGTGGTCGCCATGCTCATTCCGCCGGTCGCCGCGATGGTGGCGAACCGGCGGGGGCCCGAGGACCGCTGGTGGGACGATCCGTCGGGCGACCCGCAGTCCGACGCGTGGTGGGACGAGCTCGACGGCAAGAAGCGCCGGGATCAGGACCAGTAGCCCTCCGGGTGCGGGAGGGGCCTAGAGCACCGCCTCGTCGCCGGCCGGGAACGGCCCGCCGTGGCCGGGGACGATCACGTCGGACGACTTCAGGACCCGCAGGCGCGAGGTGCGGAGCTGGTCGCGGTCGGGGGCCACCGGGTCCTCGGCCGGGCCGTCCGGGCGCCACCAGAGATCGCCGACGAAGGCGACGACGCCCTCGGCCGTGCCGGCGAGGAGGGTGATGTCCTCGGGGCTGTGGCCCGGCGTGCGGATCAGCCGCAGGGACGGAGTCAGTTCATGGCCCTCGGCGTCCCGGTCGGTCCACTGGTCGTTCAGGTACTCGGCCTTGTGGTCGTGGACGCGCGCCCGGCCGAACAGGCCGACGTTCATGGTGTTGTCGGGGTGGTGGTGGCTGAGCACGACATCGGTGATGTCGTCCGGCCCCAGGCCCAGTTCGGCCAGCGGGCCGAGGATCCGGTCGCGGCTCGCCACCATGCCGGGGTCGACGATCACATGGCGGTCCCCGTCGGTCACGTACGAGACGGTGGCGGCGACGCCCGGGCCCGTGGAGAGGGTGTAACCGGTGGTCAGGACGGTGAAGGTGGCGGTGTTTCCGCGCGGCTGGTCGGTCATGTCCTCAGCTTCGCCCGGCGGAGGAGCGCCGACGAGTGGCCGCACTGCCACCCATCGCGGGTTTTGTGCCATACCCTCCGCGCGCCGGGCCCGGCGCGTGCCACACTCCCCCGCATGCCGCCGTTCCTCGACGTAGCCGCCTACGCCCCGCCCCGCGTCGGCATGCTTGCCGTAGGGCTCGTCTCGGAGGTCTTCGCCGCCCCGCCGGCGGGGCTCCCGCGCTTCGACTTCGCGCTCTGCGCGGACCGGCCGGGGCAGGTCCCCACCGACCTCGGCGTGCCGCTCGCCGTCACCCACGGGCTCGACCGGATCGCCTCCGCCGATCTCGTACTCGTCCTCCCCTGGGCCGACTTCCGTACTCCGCCGCCCGCCCCGGTGCTCGATGCGCTCCGCGCCGCCCACGCGCGCGGGGCGGTCGTCGGGTCGCACTGCGTCGGCTCGTTCGCGCTCGCCGCGGCCGGTCTGCTCGACGGGCTGCGGGCCACCACGCACTGGCGGTTCGCCGATCTGCTCGCGCAGCGCCACCCGTCGGTCACCGTCGAGCGGGACGCCCTGTACGTCGACGAGGGCCGGATCCTCACGGGCGCGGGCGCCTCCGCGGGATTCGACCTCTGTCTGCATCTCCTGCGCCGCGAGTACGGCGCGGCGGCCGCGAACGCGGTCGCCCGTGACCTCGTCCTGCCGCCGCACCGCGACGGCGGACAGGCGCAGTTCGTCACCGCCCCGGTGCCCGAGGACTGCGAGGACGAACGACTGGGCGCCGTCCTCGCCTGGGCCCGCGAGAACCTCCACGAACCGCTGCCGGTGGCCGAACTGGCTCGCCGGGCCCTGATGAGTCGCCGCTCCTTCGCCCGCCGGTTCACCGCCGCGACCGGGACCACTCCGCACGCCTGGGTCCTCGGCCAGCGGCTCGGCCGGGCGGAGGAGCTTCTGGAGACGACGGACCTCCGGGTCGAGGAGATCGCCCGTCTCGTCGGGTACGGCAGCGCGGCGGTCCTGCGCGAACAGTTCGTGCGCCGCCGCGGGGTGCCGCCCCGCACCTACCGCCGGACGTTCACCAGGACGGACGAGGTCGCGGCGGAGGCCCGACGGGACTAGCGGAGCCGAACGCGGGACCAGCGGAGCCCGACGGGACCAGCGGAGCCCGACGGGACTAGTAGACGAGGGCCTGGGTCTCGTCGGCCATGGCCTCCTGGACGAAGACCTGGGCGCCGGCGATGCGGACGCCGTCCAGGATGTCCTTCTCGGTGAGTTCGCGGCGGGCCGCGCACTGGGTGCAGAGGGTGATCCGGCCGCCCGCCAGGATCGAGTCGATCAGGTCCGGCAGCGGGGCGGCGTGCGGGAGTTCGAACTCGGCCGCCTTGCCCGGGACCGCGAACCACGACGATTCGCCGGTCAGCCAGAGCGAGACCTCGACCCCACTGGCCACGGCCACGGCGGCCACGGTGAAGGCCTGGGAGCAGCGTTCGGGGGCGTCGGCCCCGGCGGTCACCTTGATCACGAGCTTCTTCGCCATATGCCGAACTGTAATGCTCGGCGGGGCAACCCCCGGTGCCTCTACGTTGTCAGCCTTGTGCGCGGGTAACGGAATCCGCGCTTCAGGTCTCGTGGGGGGACCCCTTTTGGACACCGAAGAAACGCCGGAAAAAGCTCAAGACTCGCAAGTCACACCAGACACACTGGCCACTTCAGACGCACCGGCCATGCCTGCCGAGCCTGCGGCGCCCGCCTCGCCGGCCGCACGGAAGCGGGGGCGCACCGCGCTGCTCATCGCCGTCGCGGCCGTGCTCGGCATCGTCGGCGGCACGGCCGTCGGGTACGGCATCCAGGCCGACCGCGAGCCCACCGCGCTGCCCGCGCTGAACCAGCCCGACCTCGCGTACCCGAAGCCGCTCCCGAAGGGGAAGCAGCCGGTGCCGCTGAGCTCTGCCGAGGACAGGAGCGTCCGGACCAACGGCGACCTGCGCAAGCTGCTGCTGCCGAAGCCGGCGGGCGCTAAGGCGCCGGAGTTCACGCTCGGGGACGGCTGGGTGTCGCTGCCCCAGTACGCCGCGGAGTTCAACAGCCCGTCGTTCGAGCTCGAGTACCAGCTCGACAACAAGGTCCGCCGGATCGCCAGCACCTCCTGGCGCACCGGCGAGCACCGGATCACCGAGATCCGTCTCGTGCAGTACCGCCCGAGCGACGTGATGGGCGCGCGCGACCACGCGGCGGACCAGATGGAGTACATGCCGAACACGAAGTACGCCGGCAACAGCGGTGATGCGATGGCCGGTTCGGCCAACGGGCACTACTACGTCTTCCCGGTCCGGCGGAAGGCCGGCTACCTGGACTTCTACGAGGCCAGGGCCTACTTCCACCGCGGCGACATCATGGCCGAGGTCTTCGTCTTCGACACGAAGAAGATCTCGAAGAACGACATCAAGTCGGTGGCCGAGAGGCAGTTGGGGCGCCTGTGAACGAGGACCAGAACACCGCTGTGACCACCACCGAGACCACCACGTCCCGGCGCGGTCGCACGCTGCTGACCGTCGTCCTGCCCGCCGTGCTCGTCGTCGGCGCGATCGGCGGCGGCCTGACGTACACCGGCATCACCGTCGCCGGCGCGGACCGCAGCGCGCCCACGCAGGTGTGGGAGAAGCCCGACGCCACCGCCGCCGACAAGGACCCGGCCGCCGAGCTGTTCTCCCGGGGCAGGGCCACCACCGAGCTGAACAAGCTGCTCCTGCCGGTGCCGGACGGCTACCGACTCGGGCCCGACGTCGACCTGTACGGGAACGACGGCGAGCTCGACGACAAGCAGGCCGCGGCCCTCGTCAAGGAGGAGGGCAAGGGCCTGGCCGGCAAGAAGCGCCGCGAGTTCGAGAAGCGCGTCGACCGCGCCGGCATCAAGGGCATCGCCGTCCGTTCGTTCGCCTCGGCGGACAACGACCTCGTCGTGACCGTGCACATCACGCGGATGAAGGACAAGCGCCGGATCCACGACATGTACGAGTTGCGGAACGACCTCGCCGAGCTCCTCGAACTGAAGAAGGGGCCGAAGATCGGTGGTCACAAGAACTCCGCCTGCTTCCTGATCCCGGCGCCCACCGACGTCGAGAAGGACGAGAAGCAGCACCAGCTGGAGGGCATGACCTGCTCCGCGTACGACTCGGAGTTCCTCGTGTCGGTCAGCGCCTCGGGCGGGAAGCCGTTCGACAAGTCCGCGGTGGCGACGCTGGTGAAGAAGCAGCTCGACCACATCAAGTCCCCGGGGGAGTACGTATGAGCGAGCAGACGGACACCACCGAGGTGACGGACGCGGTCGAGACCGAGGCCACGGTTCCGGCGCAGGCCGAGTCCCCCGAGGCGGCCCCGGCCCCCAACCCGGCCCCGGCCCCCGAGGCGGCCCCGGAACCGGCCACGGTCCCGGTCCCCGTGGCCGAAGTCCCCGCCCCCAAGCCCCCGCGCCGCGCCCTCCGGGCCGCGCTGCGCTGGACCGCCGCCGTCCTCGTGTGCGGCGGTCTCGGTGCCGGTACGGCCATGGGCATCACCGCCATGGAGCGCACCGACGTGCCCGGCCTCGCCACCGAGAGCGACGGCCGCTGGGACTACCCGAAGCTCAGCCTCCCCGCCCTCCCGGCCGGCGTGCCGCGCCCCTTCACCGACGGCAACGACGGCGAGGTCCACCACGCCGACCTGCGGGCGCTGCTGCTCCCCGCGCCCGCCGGTGCGAAGCCTGACCCGAAGCTGACCGGCGGCTGGGTCACCACGGACCAGTTCTTCGCCACGTACCCGAAGGAGGCCCTGCCGGGCCTGAAGCGCGAGGTCGCCGAGACCGCGCTGCGCCACGTCGCGGCGCGCGGCTGGACCGCCCCGGACGGCACCGTCACCCGCGTCCACCTGCTCCGCTTCAACTCGGTCGCCTTCGCGGAGGACTTCCGGGACGAGGCGCTGAAGACCGGCGTGATGGGCAGCATGGTGCTGCCCACCGGGGTGGAGAACTGGGAGGACACGGAGGATCTGGCCAGCGAGGTCAAGGTCCCGTACGTCTCCGCGTACGGCTACGACGAGACCGTGCCGTACGGCGCCGAGCAGACCCGCTGGTCGGTGATCCAGGCCGGCGACACCCTCGGCGTGGTCACGCTGTCCCGCAAGGGCGGGGTCGCGACCGTGCCGTTCCAGCAGACCGTCGCCCTGCAGGCGCAGCTCCTGGGGTGACCCGCTAGACCCACCTCACAGAGAGGGCCGGGCCCCTGCCCACTAAGCTGGGGTCCGGCCCTTTACTGCCTTCACCGCTCACGAGGAGCACTCAGTGATCATCTTCTTCGAGACTCTGCTCGCTCTGGTCTGCGTCGCCGTTGTCGCGTTCGCCGGCCTGACCGTGAAGAAGCTGTACCAGGGCCAGCGCTGAGACCCGTACCACCACACATCGCGAGAGCAGCCCCATGATCGAGATTCCGTCCGACCTCAACCCGGACCTCGTCCCGCTGGCGTTCCTCCTCGGCACGTGGGAAGGCGCGGGTGTCGCCGACTTCCCCGGCGCGGAGAAGTGCAACTTCGGGCAGTCCGTGACGTTCAGCCACGACGGCCGGGACTTCATCGAGTACCACTCGCACTCCTGGGTCCTGGACAACGAGGGCAACAAGGTCCGCCCGCTGGAGAGCGAGAGCGGCTACTGGCGCATCGACAAGGACCGCAAGGTCGAGGTCGTCATGGTCCGTGACCAGGGCATCGTCGAGATCTGGTACGGCGAGCTGGCCGACAAGAAGCCGCAGATCGACCTGGTGACCGACGCCGTCGCGCGCACCCAGGGCGCCGACCCGTACAGCGGTGGCAAGCGGCTCTACGGCTACGTGAAGAGCGACCTGATGTGGGTGGGCGAGAAGGCCACCCCCGAGGTCGAACTGCGCCCCTACATGTCGGCGCACCTGAAGAAGGTCGTCACGCCGGAGGAGGTCGCGGAGATGGCGCGCAACCTTCCCGACATGCCGGACGACGGCATCGCCTTCTTCCGTTAGGAAGGCTCTCGGCGCTTCCGCCACGCCCTCATACACTGGGGGCGTGGTGAGCACCGACTGGAAGAGCGACCTGCGGCAGCGCGGCTACCGGCTGACGCCCCAGCGCCAGCTTGTCCTGGAGGCGGTGGACGCGCTCGAACACGCGACGCCCGACGCCATCCTCGTCGAGGTGCGCAAGACCGCCTCGGGCGTCAACATCTCCACCGTCTACCGGACCCTGGAGCTCCTGGAGGAGCTGGGTCTGGTCAGCCACGCCCATCTGGGACACGGTGCGCCGACGTACCACCTCGCCGACCGGCACCACCACCTGCACCTGGTCTGCCGGGACTGCGAAAGCGTCATCGAGGCGGACGTCGAGGTGGCCGCGGAGTTCACCGGGAAGCTGCGCGGGACCTTCGGCTTCGAGACCGACATGAAGCACTTCGCGATCTTCGGCCGCTGCCGGGACTGCGCCGCGAAGGCCGCCGGTACCGAGTCGTAGGCTTTCTTCCATGCAGCGACATTCAACGCACAGCCCTCTGCTGTCCCTGCCCGGCGCCGTCCCCGCCGAAGGCCGTGACGAAGGCGTCGCCGCGCACTACGGCGATCTGTTCCGCGAGCAGCGCGCCCTCGCCGACGGCACCGGATTCGTCGACCTCTCGCACCGCGGCGTCGTCGCCGTCACCGGCGACGACCGGCTGAGCTGGCTGCACCTGCTGCTCACCCAGCACGTCAGCGATCTCCCCGTGGGCCGTGCCACCGAGGCGCTGATCCTCTCCGCGAACGGCCACATCGAGCACGCGCTGTACCTCGTCGACGACGGCGAGACGGTGTGGGCGCACGTCGAGCCGGGCACGCAGGCCGAGCTGCTCGCGTACCTGGAGTCGATGAAGTTCTTCTACCGGGTGGAGGTCGCTGACCGTACGGACGACTTCGCCGTGGTCCATCTGCCGGCCGGTTCGATCGCCGAGGTGCCGGAGGGTGTCGTCGTACGGGAGACCCCGCACGGCCGCGACCTGTTCCTGCCCCGCGCCGACCTCGAGTCCTTCGCGGCCTCCCACGGCCCGGCGGCCGGCATCCTCGCGTACGAGGCGCTGCGGATCGAGGCGCACCAGCCCCGGCTCGGCGCGGAGACCGACCACCGGACCATCCCGCACGAGCTCGGCTGGATCGGCACCGCCGTCCATCTGCAGAAGGGCTGCTACCGGGGCCAGGAGACGGTCGCCCGGGTGCAGAACCTCGGCAAGCCGCCGCGTCGGCTGGTCTTCCTGCACCTGGACGGCAGCGAGGTCCACCTGCCGGGGCACGGCGCGCCGGTCCGGCTGGCCGCCGACGGGGCCGAGGGCCGTCAGCTCGGGTTCGTCACCAGCTCGGGACGGCACCACGAGCTGGGGCCGATCGCGCTGGCGCTGGTGAAGCGGAACGTGCCGGTGGACGCGCCGCTGCTGGTGGGCGAGAAGACGGCCGCCGCGCAGGAGGTCGTCGTCGAGCCGTAGGGCTCGTACGACCCGGGGCCGGGCCTCGGGGCTCGTGAAACCGGGGCCGGCCTCAGGGATCAGATTTCGAGCAGCACCGTGAACGGGCCGTCGTTCGTGAGCGAGACGCGCATCTTCGCTCCGAACCGGCCCGTCTCCACCTGCGCCCCGAGCGCCCGCAGCTGCGCCACCACCTCGTCGACGAGCGGCTCGGCGACCGGTCCGGGTGCGGCGGCGTTCCAGGTGGGACGGCGGCCCTTGCGCGCGTCCCCGTAGAGGGTGAACTGAGAAATCACCAGCAAGGGGGCGTTCACGTCCGAACAGGACTTCTCGCCGTCGAGCATCCGTACGCTCCACAGCTTCCTGGCCAGCTGCGCGGCCTTCTCCGGCGTGTCGTCGTGGGTGACTCCCACCAGCACGCACAAGCCCTCACCGACGATCTCACCGACGGTCTCTCCTGCGACGACGACGCTCGCGCCGTCCACCCTCTGCACCACTGCACGCATACGTACCAACCTATCTGGGGCCGAACGGGTGCAGAGCGCCTGCACGTGCACATGCAGGAGTGGCACCATGCCTCTCAGGCGGTGCGTCGCGCACCGGACGAGGGATGGGGTCAAGACATGAGTGCACCTGGCGCCGGGCAGACGCCGTACAGCACCCGAGTCGACGGCGGCGGCACGACAGTGCGTCCGCCCATGCAGCGGTCCGCCGAGCCCGGTCCCGGCTACCTCCCGCGGCCCGAGCTGGCCGCGCTGCGGCTGCCGGAACTGCGGGCGCTGCGCCGCGACGCGCAGGGCGACGAGGCGGACCTGAGCTACGTACGGCGGATGCTGCAGGGCCGGATCGACATCCTGCGGGCCGAGCTGGCGCGCCGGTCCGACCCGGCGGCGCCGGCGGTGGACCGGCTGTCGGAGCTCTCGGAGATCCTCGCGGACGCGCCGTCGCGGCTGCGCACGTCGGCGCGGCACGTGACGCTGTCGACGCCGCGGGGCGAGGAGTACCGGCGGCTCGCGTCCGAGATGCTGTCCGAGGTGGAGCTGTCGGACCTGGGCGCGCGCACGGACGACGAACTGCACACGGCCATGGGCCGGCTGGCCGGGTACGAGCAGCAGGTGTCGCGGCGCCGGCAGCAGCTCCAGCGGACGGCGGACGACTGCAGCGCGGAGATCGCCCGCCGGTACCGCGAGGGCGAGGCGCAGGTCGACGACCTGCTGACCTGAGACCCCGGGGTGGACGACCTGCTGACCTGAGGTCCCGTACGAGAGTCAGCGCGTCCGGCGGGCGAACAGCCCGCCCGACGCGGCGACCGCCACCACCAGCAGCCCCGCGCACCAGGCCAGCGCGACCCACGGCGTGGAGCCGACCGGCTGGTCGAGCAGCAGCCCGCGCAGGGACTCGATCAGTGGGGTGACCGGCTGGTGCTCGGAGAAGCCGTGCAGCCAGGACGGCATGGTCTCGATCGGCACGAACGCGCTGCTCGGGTAGGGCAGGAACATCACGAAGAAGGTGAACCCGCCCGCCGCCTCGGGCGTTCTGGCGAGCAGCCCGGCCGCCGCCGACAGCCACGACACGGCCGTGATGTACGCGACGAGCAGACCGAGCGCGGCGAGCCAACCGAGCGGACCGGCCGCGGGCCGGAAGCCGATGAGGAACGCGACGCCGAGGACGAGCGTCGTGGCGACCAGGTTGCGGGCGACGCTGGCGCCGACGTGGCCGGCGAGGATCGCCGTGCCGCCGATGTCGAGCGAGCGGAACCGGTCGACGATGCCGCCCTTCATGTCGTCGCTGACGGCGACCGCGGTACTGGCCGCGCCGAAGCCCGAGCACAGGACGAGGACGCCGGGGACGACGTACGTCACGTACTGCGTCCCGGTCTCGATGGCGCCGCCGAAGAAGTAGACGAAGATCAGCATCAGCATGACGGGCAGCAGGATCGACGTGATGACCGCGTCGACGTTGCGGCGGCTCAGGCGCAGGCTGCGCCCGGTCATCGTGAGGGCGCTGGACATGAGGGCGCTAGACATGGGTGAGCTGCTCCTTCTCGGTGAGTGCGAGGAAGACGTCGTCGAGGGTCGCGGTGTGGAGTGAGAAGCGGGCGATGTCGGTGCGCTCGGGGTCGAGTTCGTCGAGCAGGGCCCGGACGTGGGCGGCGGTGCCGTCGGTGGGGACGCCGAGGGTGAGCGTCTCGCGGGAGCGGTGGAGGGCGGCCCGCCCGGCGAGGCGCAGCGCGGCGCGCTCGTAGTCGGCGGTGGTGGCGAGGACGAGGTCGAGGCGGTGGCCGGCGACCCGGGCCTTGAGTTCCGCGGCGGTGCCCTCGGCGACGACGCGGCCGGCGTCCATGACGGCGATCCGGTCGGCGAGGAGGTCGGCCTCCTCCAGGTACTGGGTGGTGAGGAAGACCGTGGTGCCGCCCTCGGCGAGGTCCCTGACGACCTGCCAGAGCTCCTGGCGGCTGCGCGGGTCGAGGCCGGTGGTGGGCTCGTCCAGGAAGATCACCTCGGCGTCGCGGACGAGTCCGGCGGCGAGGTCGAGGCGCCGACGCATGCCGCCCGAGTACGTACGGGCCGGGCGGCGGCCGGCGTCGGCGAGGTCGAACCGCTCCAGGAGTTCTGTGGCGCGCCGGTCGGCGGCGGTACGGGAGAGGCCGGAGAGCCGGGCCATCATGCGCAGGTTCTCGGCGCCGGTCTGGAGTTCGTCGACGGCGGCGAACTGGCCGGTGAGGCTGATGGCGCGGCGGACGGCGGAGCGTTCGGCGCGTACGTCGTGGCCGGCGACGCGGGCCCGGCCGGCGTCGGCGTCGGTGAGGGTGGCGAGGATCCGGACGGTGGTGGTCTTGCCGGCACCGTTGGGGCCGAGCAGCGAGAAGACGGTGCCGGACTCGACGCGCAGGTCGATCGAGTCGAGGACCTGGAGGTCGCGATAGGCCTTGCGGAGGCCGGTGGCCTCGATGGCGGGTGGCATGGGTTTCCCCCTCGTGAGCGCACGGAACGGTACTGCGTATGGCATACGCGTTACTGTGTAAGGGTTACGCATTACTAGGATGGCCGTCAAGCACGAGGTGTGGAGGCGGGCGAGGATGGCGGACGAGGCGGACCGGAGCGGTACCGGCGCCGGTGGCGGTGGGCCTGCGGGCGGGGGCGGGGCCGCCGACGGCGGAACCTTCCTGCCGCCGAGCATCGAGGCGGCGTGGGGCCTGCGGGAGCGCCCGTCCAAGGGCCCGAAGCCCGGTCTCACCCTCGACCGGATCGTCGACGCGGCCATGGCCGTCGCCTCGGCGGAGGGCCTGGACGCGGTCTCCATGGGCCGGGTCGCCAAGGAGCTCGGCGTCTCGACGATGTCCCTGTACCGGTACGTCGGCGCGAAGAGCGAGCTGCACGTGCTGATGCAGGACGCGGCGACCGGCGCGCCGCCGCCCGACCTCTTCCCGCCCGACGCCGACTGGCGCGAGGCTCTGGGGCGGTGGGCCTGGTCGATGCGCGAGGTCTACCACCGCAATCTCTGGGCGCTCCGCCTCCCCACCTCCGGCCCGCCCGCGACGCCGCACATGGTCGCGTGGTGGGAATGGGGGCTGCGGGCGCTCGCGGACACCGGGCTCGACGAGGGCACGAAGGTGTCGTTGATGATGCTGGTCGGCGGCTACGTGCGGAGCGAGGCGCTGATGATGGCGGACGTCGCCGCGGTGATCGCCACCAGCGGCGAGCGCCCGGAACAGGTTCTCTCCCGGTACGGCCACACACTGCGCCGCCTCGCCGACCCGGAGCGGTACCCGGCCGTCACCCGGGTGCTCGACGCCGGCGTCATGGACGAGGCCGACGAGCCGGACTACGAGTTCCGCTTCGGCCTGGAGCGGCTGCTCGACGGGATCGCCGTACTGGTGGAGGGGAAGAAGTGAGCGGGCTGCGCGAGCGGAAGAAGGAGCGGACCCGGCAGGCCATCTCGGACGCGGCCGTCGCGCTCTTCCTGGAGAAGGGCTTCGACGCGGTGTCCGTCGGCGAGGTAGCCGCCGCGGCGGAGTTCTCCAGGCCGACGCTCTTCCGGGCGGTGTCCGGGCTCGACGTCGTCCACGCGCGCCCGCTGCCCGAGAGCCTGGCCGCTCAGCCCTCCTGAAGGGCGGTCAGGAGGGTGCGTACGGCGGGCAGGGCGAGCGAGGACTCCCGTACCTCCGCCTGGATGGTGCGGACCGGCTCCGGGGCGCGGACCGTGCGGACGACCACGTTCGGGTGGCGGCTGCCCAGGCCCATGAGCGGGATCAGGCTGATGCCGAGGCCGGCCGCCACAAAGCCCTGCGCGGTCGCGTACTCCTCGCACTCCACCGTGTAGCCGGGCGTGAAGCCCGCGGCCGCGCACGCCTCCAGGACCGCGTCGAGGCAGGGTCCGGGGCGCTCGCTGCCGACCCATGCCTCGTCGGCCAGGTCGGCGAGGTCGATCGTGCGGCGGACGGCGAGCGGGTGGTTCTTGGGGAGGACGGCGCGGTACGGGTCGTCCCGGAGATGGACGAGGCGCAGGGGTCCGGAGGGGGAGGGCGCGTTCCGGGGCCGTACGACCAGGGTGACGTCGGGCTCGTCGCCCTCCGCGGCGGCCGTCCCCGACTGGTCGACGAGCCGCAGGTCGACGCGTACGTCGGGGTGCGCGGTGCGGAACCGGGCGAGGGCGGGCGCGACGAGCTCGGCGCCCGCGGTGGCGAAGTAGCGGACCGAGATCCGGCCGGTGCGGCCCGCCCTCAGATCGGCCAGCGCGGTCTCGGCCTCGGCGACCTGACGGCCGATCAGCGCGGCGTGCTCGGTGAGCAGCCGGCCGGCGGCGGTCGGGCGGACCCCGCGGCCGACGCGTTCGAGCAGCTCGATACCCGCCTCCTTCTCCAGGGCGGCGACCTGCTGGCTGACCGCGGAGGGGGTGTAGCCGAGGTGGGCGGCGGCGGCCGTGACCGAGCCGCTGGTGACGACGGCCCGGAGCACCTGCATGCGTCTGACGTCCAGCATGTAGCAGAGCTTAACGCTGGATACGCGATTCTTCGCTTGTCCTGTCGGATGGGCTCGGGAGACCGTGTAGCCATGGCGTCGTCGATACGTGTGTGGCTACGGATGGGAGTCCTCGCCCTGCTCTGGGGCTCCGGCTTCCTGTGGATCAAGATCTCCCTCGAGCAGGGGCTCAGCCCGGTGTGGATCACCTTCGTCCGCTGCCTGTTGGGGGCCGGGGTGCTGGTCGGACTCGCCGCCGCGGCCGGGCAGCGGCTGCCGCGGGACCGGGGCACGTGGGGGCGGCTGCTGGTCGCCGCGTTCTTCTGCAACGCGCTGCCGTTCCTGCTCTTCTCGGTCGGTGAGCAGACCGTGGACAGCGGGGTCGCGGGTGTCCTGAACGCCACCACCCCGCTCTGGTCGCTGCTCATCGGCCTGGGGCTCGGGACGGAGCGGCGCCCCGGGGCGGCCGGGGCGGGCGGTCTGCTGCTCGGCTTCGCGGGGGTGCTGCTGATCTTCGCGCCGTGGAGCGCGGGTGCGGGCCTGATGAGCGCGGGGGTGATAGCGCTGCTGGCCGCGGCGGCGAGCTACGCGGTGGCGTTCGCGTACATGGCGCGGCGGCTCACGGGCCGCGGCGACGGCCCGCTCGCGCTGTCCGCGGCGCAACTCCTCGCGGCGACGGCCTGGTCGGCGCCGGGCCTCGCGGCCGCGGGCGGCGGGCCGGTACGGGTGACGTGGGCGGGGGTCCTGGCGGTCGTCGTCCTCGGGGTGTTCGCGACCGGTCTGACCTTCCACCTCAACTACCGCATGATCGCGGAGGAGGGCCCGACGGCCGCGGCGACGGTGGGCTATCTGCTGCCGGTGGTGTCGGTGGGGCTGGGCGCGGTGGTCCTGGACGAGGCTTTGTCGGCGCGGGTGGTGGCAGGGATGGCGGTGGTGCTGGTGGGGGTGGCGCTGACGCGCGTACGGAGTCGGGAGGCGCGGGCCCTGGAACCGGTCGGGTAGGTGTTCGAGTCTGGGCAGGCATGCGTGTGACGATGATCCTGCCCGCCCTGACAGAGGCGACCAGCCCGCTGTTCCGGCCCATCAAGTACTCGCTCTTCCCGCCGCTCGGCCTGGCGACGCTCGCCGGGTACCTCGACCCGGACGACGAGGTGACCCTGTACGACGAGCACGTCGAGCGGGTCGACATCGAGGCGCTGCCGACCCCCGACCTGCTCGTCCTCCAGCCGTACATCACCTCCGCGCGCCGGAGTTACGAGATCGCCGACCACTTCCGGGCGCGCGGCGTCCACGTGGCGATGGGCGGACTGCACGTCACGTCGCTGCCGGAGGAGGCGGCGGCGCACGCGGACACGATCTTCACGGGACCCGGGGAGGACATCTGGCCGCTGTTCCTGAAGGACTTCAGGGACGGCGCGCCGCTGACCCGCTACGACTCGAAGTCCCGCACACTCGCCGGTCTGCCGCCGGTCCGGCGGGACCTGATCAAGCGTCACCTCTACCTGGTCCCGAACTCGATCGTGGTCTCGCGCGGCTGCCCGCACCACTGCGACTTCTGCTACAAGGACGCGTTCTTCGAGGGCGGCAAGTCGTTCTACACCCAGGCCGTGGACGACGCGCTCGCCGAGATCGAGCGGCTGCCCGGCCGGCACCTGTACTTCCTGGACGACCACCTGCTCGGCAACCGGCGGTTCGCGGAGGCGCTGTTCGAGGGGATGAAGGGGATGGGCCGGCTGTGGCAGGCGGCCGGCACGGTGAAGTCGGTCCTGGAGCCGGACCTGCTGGAGAAGGCGGCGGAGGCGGGTCTGCGGAGCCTGTTCGTCGGCTTCGAGACGGTCAACGACGCGAACCTGGCGGAGCGCCGCAAGAACCAGAACATCGGCCGCGACTACGACGCGGCGGTCCGGCGGCTGCACGACGTGGGCGTGATGGTGAACGCCAGCTTCGTCTTCGGCCTGGACCACGACGGCCCGGACGTCTTCGACCGGACGGTGGAGTGGGCGGTCGAGCAGGGCATCGAGACGGCGACCTTCCACATCATGACGCCGTATCCGTCCACGGGCCTGTGGAAACAGATGGAGGCGGAGGACCGGATCGTCCACCGCGACTGGGACCTCTACGACACCCGCCACGTCGTCTACCGCCCGGCCGGCATGACCCCACGCCAACTGGAGGACGGCTACTGGCGCGCGTACCGCGACTTCTACCGCTGGTCCAACATCTGGAAGGGCGCCGCGGCCCAACCGGCCACCCACGAACGCCTGCGCCACCTCGCGTACGCGGGCGGCTGGAAGAAGTTCGAACCGGCCTGGGACGCCCTGATCCGCTCCAGAAGGGTCATCCGCGCGATGCCCCTTCTGGAACGGACCCTGTCGGCCTTCGGTGGCCGGTCGCCGCACTAGGCGGGGATCTCGGGGGACTTCGGAGTCTTCAGGACCGTGAGGGCTGCTGCGAAGGCGGCGATCAGGAGGGCCGTGGCGATGGCGAAGGCGAGGTGGTAGCCGCTGGTGAGGGCTTCCGGGGTGGGGTGGCCGGCCTTGGTGAGGGAGTTCGTACGGGCGGCGGACAGGGTGGAGAGGACGGCGATGCCGAGGGCCATGCCGATCTGCTGGGTGGTGTTGAACAGGCCCGAGGCGAGGCCCGCGTCCGCTTCCTTCGCGCCGGACATGCCCAGCGAGGTCAGGGCCGGGAGGGCGAGGCCGCCGCCTGCGGCGAGGAGCATGACGGGGAGGAGGTCGGTGACGTACGAGGCGTGGACCGGGACCCGGGTCAGCAGGCCGAGGACGCCGATCAGCAGGGCGAGGCCGGCCAGGAGGACGTTGCGCTCACCGAAGCGGGCGCTCAGGCGGGCGGAGACGCCCAGGGACACCGCACCGATGACCACCGCGGCCGGCAGCATCGCGAGGCCGGTCTGCGAGGCGTTGTAGCCGAGGACCTTCTGCATGTAGAGCGCGACGAGGATCTGGAAGCCGAACATCGCGGCGACCGTCAGCATCTGGACCAGGTTCGCGCCGGAGACGCTGCGCGAGCGGAGGATCCGCAGCGGCATCAGCGGGTTCGCGGCCTTCGCCTGGCGGACGAGGAAGCCGGCGAGCAGGGCCAGCGCGAGGGCGCCGAGGCCGAGGGTGTGGGCCGAACCCGCCCCGTACTCCTCGATGGTGACGACCGCGTAGATGCCGGTCATCAGGCCGGACGTGACCAGCAGCGCGCCGAGGACGTCCGCGCCGGCCCTCAGGCCGAGGCCGCGGTCGGAGGGCAGCGCGGGGAGGGCGACGAGGATCGCCGCGATGCCGATGGGCAGGTTGATGAGGAAGATCCAGTTCCAGGTGAGCGCGTCGGTGAGGACGCCGCCGAGCACCTGGCCGATCGACGCGCCCGCCGCGCCGGTGAAGCTGAATATGGCGATGGCCCTGGACCGTTCGCGGGGTTCGGTGAAGAGCGTGACCAGGATGCCGAGGCTGACGGCGGAGGCCATCGCGCTGCCGGCGCCCTGCAGGAAGCGGGCGGCGATCAGTACGCCCGGGGAGGTGGCGGCCGCCGCGAGCAGTGAGGCGGCGGTGAAGACGCCGGTGCCGGCGAGGAACATCCGCTTGCGGCCGATCAGGTCGCCCAGCCGCCCCGCCAGCAGGAGCAGCGAGCCGAAGGCGATCAGGTAGGCGTTCACGACCCAGCTCAGCCCGGCCGGGCTGAAGCCGAGGTCGCTCTGGATGGTCGGCATCGCGACGGTGACGATGCTGCCGTCGAGGATCGTCATCAGCATGCCGGTGGCAAGGACGCCGAGGGCGAGCCAGCGGGAGGGCGCGGCGGTAGCGGCCGGGGCTGCCGGGGCGGGGGCGGTGGACGTGGTCATGGCGGTCTCTCCTGTCGTCGGGAGGCAACAGGAGAGACCGTAGCAGATAGTTTTGTTGCAGACTATCTTTTACGGAACGCCGCTCGGTCGCGGTGGGGCGCTAGGCCTTCTGGCGGGCCCGCCGGGCCGGGCGCGGGCTCTCCTCCGGGGTCTCCAGATGCCCGGTGACCAGCAGGTTCAGGGCGCGCGTGAGCGCCGCCCGGTCCTCCTCGGGCAGCGACGCGAGCGCGCTCCCGTGCACCCCGTCGACGATCTTCTGGCTCTGTTCGGCGACCTTCGCCCCCGCCTCGGTCACCGCGATGATCCGCGCCCGCCGGTCCGTGCTCGACGGCCGGCGCTCCGCGAGTCCCGCCTTCTCCAGGGCGTCGACGGTCACCACCATCGTCGTCTTGTCCATGTCGCCGATCTCGGCGAGCTGCGCCTGCGTGCGCTCCTCCTCCAGGGCGTGGACGAGGACGCAGTGCATGCGCGGGGTCAGCCCGATCTCCCCGAGCCGTGCCGCCATCTGCGTGCGCAGCACGTGGCTGGTGTGGTCGAGGAGGAACGACAGGTCCGGTTCGGTGCGGGTGGGTGCCATGGCTGTCATGCTTGCCAGGGTAACCAAAATCGATCCGTCACGGATTATCGGCAAGCAGATCTATTGGGTGGGGGCACGGGGCATGACCACGGGGAGCACGGGCGGCGCGGCGGAGCGGAGTGCGTGGCTCGCGGAGCGGTTCGAGGAGCAGCGGCCGAGGCTGCGGGCGGTGGCGTACCGGATGCTCGGCTCGCTCAGCGAGGCCGAGGACGCCGTCCAGGAGACCTGGCTGCGCGCCGAGCGCGCGGACACCGACGTCGTCGAGAACCTCGCCGGCTGGCTGACCACGGTCGCCGGACGGGTGTGCCTGAACATGCTGCGCTCGCGCGCGTCCCGCCGCGAGGACCCGATGGACGTGCGGATCCCCGACCCCGTCGTCGACCCGGCGGACGGTGTCGACCCCGAGCACGAGGCGCTGCTGGCCGACTCCGTCGGCCTCGCGCTGCTCGTCGTGCTCGACTCCCTCGCGCCCGCGGAGCGCCTCGCGTTCGTGCTGCACGACATGTTCGGGGTGCCGTTCGACGAGATCGCCCCGCTGATCGACAAGACCGCCGCCGCGACCCGCCAGCTCGCGAGCCGGGCCCGCCGCCGCGTGCAGGGCCGGTCCCCGGTCCCCGACCCCGATCACACCCGTCAGCGCGCGGCCGTCGACGCCTTCTTCGCGGCGGCTCGCGGCGGCGACCTGGAGGCCCTCGTCGCCGTGCTCGACCCGAACGTCGTGCTGCGCTCCGACGGCGGGGTCCTGCGCGCCCGCCACACCGTGGTGCTCCAGGGCGCCCGCACGGTGGCCTCCCAGGCCGTCACCTTCGGCAGCCTCTCCCCGTACGCCCGCCCGGCGCTGATCAACGGCACGGCCGGAGCCGTCGTGGTGGCCGACGACGGCCGGCGCATCTCGATCATGGCCTTCACGGTCACCGACGGCGCGATCACGGCCATCGACGTCGTGGCCGACCCGGAGCGGCTGCGCGAGCTGGACCTGAAGCCGGCCGGATTCTGAGTTCCGGCGGCCTCGTTCCGCCGGCTCCCGTTCCGCCGGCTTCCGCTCCGGCGTCGAAGCCGGGCCGCCGTCCGAGTAACTATTGCAAGCGGGTGCTTGCAATAGTTAGCGGAAGGCGGCATCATCGGCAGCATGGCATCGCTCAACGTCGGCAATCTCGGTGAGTACCTGCGCGAACAGCGGCGCAGCGCGCAGCTGTCGCTGCGTCAGCTCGCCGACGCCGCCGGGGTGTCCAATCCGTACCTGAGCCAGATCGAGCGCGGGCTGCGCAAGCCCAGCGCCGAGGTGCTGCAACAGGTCGCCAAGGCGCTGCGGATCTCCGCCGAGACGCTGTACGTGCGGGCGGGGATCCTCGACGAGACGGAGCGGGAGGAGCTGGAGACGCGCGCCGTCATCCTGGCCGATCCCTCGATCAACGAGCGGCAGAAGCAGGTGCTGCTCCAGATCTACGACTCCTTCCGCAAGGAGAACGCCGCCGAGGCCGCAGCCGCTGCTGCCGACGCGCCGGCCGGCGCGCCCGGCACCGCCCCCGATGCCGACCGACCTTCGACGTCCTAGCTCACGTCCACGTGCACCGCGGACACGCGAACATCCGTACATCCGGGAGGACCAACCGTCATGGCCATCATCGAAGAGCTGCGTACCCCTCTCTACTTCGCCGCCGGCACCGCCGACCTCGCCGTCCAGCAGGCCCGCAAGGTGCCCGGCCTGATCGAGCAGCTCGCCGCCGAGGCGCCGGCCCGGATCGACGCCGTGCGCAAGACCGACCCCAAGGCCGTGCAGGAGAAGGTCGCCGCGCAGGCCAAGGAGGCCCAGGCGACCGTCCAGGCGAAGTTCACCGAGGTCGTCGGCACCCTCGACACCGACCTGAAGAAGCTCGGCGAGCAGGCCCAGGACCTCGCCCTGCGCGGGGTCGGCGTGGCCGCCGAGTACGCGGTGAAGGCCCGGGAGAAGTACGAGGAGGTCGCCGCGCACGGCGAGGAGGCCGTCAAGGCCTGGCGCGGCGAGGCCGCCGAGGAGATCACCGAGATCGCCGTCGTCGTCGAGCCGCGGACGGAGCCCGAGGCCGCGCCGAAGTCCGAGACCGGGACGAAGGCGGCCCCCAAGTCCGACGCCAAGGCCGAGGCGAAGCCGGCGGCGCGCAAGGCCGCCGTCCGCAAGGCCCCCGCCAAGAAGACCACGGCGTCCACCGAGAAGTAGTCCGCGGGAGCAATCAGAGTGCCCCGCACGTTGTAGGGGTACCTTGGCCGCGAGGCGCATTCCCACTCACGAGGCGGTAGCAGATGTTCAGCACGGGCTTCGGTTCCTTCTTCTGGAACTTCGACTCGATCCTCTGGCTGGTCATCGGTCTGGTCATGCTCGGCTTCGCCGTGGTCGCCTTCCTGTTCGCCGCCATGGCGCGCGAGGACGCCTACCGCGCGGCCGACAAGCAGACGAAGAAGTTCTGGCTGATCCTGCTGGGCATCAACCTGCTCCTGAACCTGGTGCTGCCGATGCTCTTCCTGCAGATCGCCGGACTCATCGCGGCCATCGTCTTCATGGTCGACGTCCGGCCCGCCATCCGGCAGGTCTCGGGCGGCGGCGGCCGGCGCGGCGGTTCCAGCAGCGACGGCCCGTACGGCCCCTACAACGGCGGCCGCTAGCCAGAAGAGCAGAAGGGCCCGGACGGCTTGCTCCCGTCCGGGCCCTTCGTCGTCCGTACGCGCCTACCGCCGGCGGTCCAGCAGCAGCACCGCCACGTCGTCCGTCAGCTCGCCGCCGTTCAGCGACCGGACCTCCGTGACCGCCGCCTCGAGGAGCGCCTCGCCCCTCAGGCCCTCCGCCAGCTGCCGGTTGATCATGTCGACCATCCCGTCCTGGCCGAGCCGTGGCGAACCGGGCCCCGCCGAGCGGCCCTCGATCAGGCCGTCCGTGTACATCATCAGGCTCCACGAGGCGCCCAGCTCCACCTGGCGGCGCGGCCAGCGGGCCCGCGGCAGCAGGCCGAGCGCCGGGCCGCTGTCCTCGTACGGCAGCAGCTGCGCCGCGCGCCCGTGCCGGGCGATCAGCGGCGAGGGGTGGCCGGCCAGGCAGAGGCCCGCCCGCCGCCCGTCCGGGGCGATGTCCACCGTGCAGAGCGTCGCGAAGATCTCCTCGCTCTCCCGCTCGTGCTCCAGGACCCGCTGGAGCGTCGAGAGGAGTTCGTCGCCGCACAGGCCCGCGAAGGTCAGCGCCCGCCACGCGATCCGCAGCTCCACGCCGAGCGCCGCCTCGTCCGGGCCGTGCCCGCAGACGTCGCCGATCATCGCGTGGACCGTGCCGTCGGGCGTGCGGACCGTGTCGTAGAAGTCGCCGCCGAGCAGCGCCCGGGACCGGCCGGGCCGGTAGCGGGCGGCGAACCGCAGCTCCGAGCCCTCGAGGAGCGGAGTGGGCAGCAGCCCGCGCTCCAGGCGGGCGTTCTCCTGCGCGCGCAGCCGGGACTCGGTCAGCTTCACCTGGACCGAGTCGGCGCGCTTGCGCTCCACCGCGTACCGGATCGCCCGGCTCAGCAGCCGGCCGTCGAGCTCCTCGCGGAACAGGTGGTCCTGCGCCCCGACCCGTACCGCCTCGGCGGCCAGCTCGGCGTCCGAGGACGCGGCGAGGGCCAGCACGGCGTGCCGCGGCGCGAGCCGCAGTACGTGGTGCAGCGGTGCGAGCGGGTCGTCGCCGGCGCCCGGGAGGGCGAGGTCGACGAGGACGCAGTGCACGTCGTCGGTGAGCAGCCGCTCCGCCTCGGTGAGGTTGCGGGCGGTGCGGATGCGCAGCCGGGGCCCGGCGCCGTCGAGCAGCTCGGGGACGGCGAAGGCGCCTGCCGGGTCGTCCTCGATCACCAGCAGCGTGAGATCGGTGCCAGTGGCTGTGCCGGCCTCCACGACGGGGGCCGCCGAAGTGGTCCTCTGTCGCGGTACGGGTACGGGCATCGTCCTGGTTTCCTTCCCTCCCCCCGAGGGCGCGGCGGGACGACGAACCGCGCCCCACCGACGGGGACCATAGCGGTACTGCGCGGTGCAGCGGAATGGCGATCACGCACTGAACACCGAAGAGCCGATGGCATATGCCGCGCATGGGGAGGTTGTTGCCCGCGGAGTCATGACGAACATCACGCCGGGGCTGTGGCGCGGGTCACCGGGGCGGCCTGTGGCGCCGGTCACCGCTCCGGGCGGACGACTCCGAGGATCTCCATCGAGCCCGCGCCCGCCAGCGTGACGTTCCGTCCCGGGCGCGGCGCGTGCACGATCGCGCCGTTCCCGACGTACATGCCGATGTGGCTGGCGTCGCGGTAGTAGACGATCAGGTCGCCGGGCCGCATGTCCTTGATCTCCACGCGCGGCAGCAGCCGCCACTGCTCCTGCGAGGTGCGCGGGATGTTCCGGCCGGCCACGCCCCACGCCCGCTGGGTCAGCCCGGAGCAGTCGTAGGAGCCGGGCCCCTCGGCGCCCCAGATGTACGGCTTGCCGATCTGCGCCGTCGCGAACTCGACCGCCTTGCGGCCCTGCGGGGTCGCCGTGCCGTTCAGCTCCTTGAGGATCCCGGAGCTCAGCCAGGTCGTCTGCGACCGGTACTGGGCGTCCTCCTCCAGCTTGAGCAGCCGGGCCAACTCCTCGGCGGCCAGCGTGCTCTCCAGCTTCTTCGCCGCGGCGATCTTGTCGTTGATCTCCTTCTTCGCGTTGGCCTGCTTGACGCGGTTGGCCTCCAGCTTGGTCCAGTTGTCGCTGGCTTCCTTCGTATACGTCGTCAGTTCGGCCTGCGAGCGCGTGAGTTCGCCGAGGAGGTCCTTGGTGGCCTTCTGGCCCTCCTTGAGGCGGCCGGCGTTGTCGAGGAAGAGCTGCGGGTCGTCGGTGAGGACGAGCTGGGCGCCCTCGGGCAGGCCGCCGTTGCGGTACTGCGCCCGGGCGGCGGCGCCGGCCTGGGTCTTGAGCTCCTCGATCTTCGCCTGGCCGGCCACGATCATCCGGGCCAGCTCCACGATCTCCGCGGACTGCCGCTTGGCCTGCTCCTCGGCCAGGTTGTACGCGTCGGTGGCGACGGCCGCCTTGCGGTACAGCGCGTCGATCTCCTTGCGGACCTCTTCGAGGGTCTTCTTCTGCGTCGCGGCCGGGGGCGGTTCGGGCGCGAGGGGCGCGGCGGGCGCCGCGTACGCGGGCAGGGCGAGCATCGGCGAGGCCAGCACCGTCAGGGCACTGACCACGGTGATCGCGGCGGTGGCGCAACGGCGTCGGTTCACTAGCTCCCCCAGCTGATTTACCGTCAGTAACTTGTGGTGACCTTGGTGATAGTGCCATGCGTCGGGGCAAAGCAACAGAGGAAACCCGGGCCCGTCGGGTCACTTCCCCCCACAGGGGACGACTGATCGAGGGAATCCGTTCCCTGTGCGAGAACTGAGGGGATCTCAGGGGGCGCAAGGGAGCTCGGAGGGGCTCAGAGGGGCTCGGAGGGCTCGGGAGGGGGCAGGGGTTCAGGGGGCGGACGGCGCGAGCGCCGGCCAGTCCACCGTCACCTCGCCCTGCCGCCACCGCCGCGGCCCGTCCCGCAGCGGCCAGTCCGCCGCCAGGTCCCGTACCGACCGCATCCAGCGCTGCCGCGCGCCCAGCGAGGCGTACGGGGCCGCCGCCGCCCACGCCCGGTCGAAGTCGCGGAGGAAAGCGTGCACCGGCTCGCCCGGCACATTGCGGTGGATGAGCGCCTTCGGCAGCCGCTCCGCCAGGTCCGAGGGACGGTCGAGCGAGCCGAGCCGGGTCGCGAAGGTCACCGTGCGCGGCCCCTCCGGCCCCAGCGCCACCCACACGTGCCGCCGCCCGATCTCGTCGCAGGTCCCCTCCACCAGCAGCCCCTCCGGGGCCAGCCGTGTGCACAGCCGCCGCCACACCGCGGCGACCTCCGCCTCGTCGTACTGGCGCAGCACGTTCGCGGCCCGGATCAGCGCGACCTCGCCCGGCACCGGGACCTCGAAGCCGCCGTGGACGAAGCTCAGGCCCTCGCGCTCGTACGGTCCGGCCGCCTCGACCCGGGCGGGGTCGATCTCGATGCCGACGACCCGGGTGCGCGGATCGGCGGTGCGCAGCCGGGTCTGCAGTTCGACGGCGGTCCAGGGCGCCGCCCCGTAGCCGAGGTCCACGGCCACCGGGGGCTCGGCGGAGCGGCGCAGGGCGGGGCCGTGCACGTCGGCGATCCAGCGGTCCATGCGCCGCAGACGATTGGGGTTGGTGGTCCCGCGGGTCGGGGTGCCGACGGGGCGGGTGGTGCGCGGGGCCATGGGACGAGCGTACGGGCCGCGCGGGGCCCGTCACGCAGGCCCCTGGGGGAGTGCCACACAGGCCCCATGGGTTGCGCCACGCCGGGTGTAGTGGGCAATGAATTGGCAAAGCAGAGCCCCCGGAGGAAATGAAAGACGTCATTCCGGTGTTGTGGCGCGTGGAGGACGTCCATGCGCCCTCCGGCAGTCATGCCCCATGCCCGTCGTGCCCCCGAGCGGAAGGACCGCCGACGTGAGCCAGTACGTGTCCCGGTTCGCCGGCACCCTGGCGGCGCCGCCCCGTCTCCGGCTCCCCGGCCGGCACCGGACCCCGCGCCGCATCGCCATGCTCAGCGTCCACACGTCCCCGCTGCACCAGCCGGGCACGGGGGACGCGGGCGGCATGAACGTGTACATCGTGGAGCTGGCCAAGCGGCTCGCCGCGATCAACATCGAGGTCGAGATCTTCACCCGGGCGACGGCCGGCGGGCTCGCGCCCGTCGTGGAGCTCGCCCCGGGCGTCCTGGTCCGGCACGTCGACGCCGGCCCGTACGAGGGCCTGGCGAAGGAGGAGCTGCCGGCCCAGCTGTGCGCCTTCACGCACGGCGTCATGCAGGCCTGGGCGGGGCATCGGCCCGGCCACTACGACCTCGTCCACTCGCACTACTGGCTCTCCGGCCACGTCGGCTGGCTGGCAGCCGAGCGGTGGGGCGTCCCGCTCGTGCACGCCATGCACACCATGGCCAAGGTCAAGAACGCGGCGCTCGCCGTGGGAGACACACCCGAGCCCGCGGCGCGGGTCATCGGCGAGACGCAGATCGTCGCCGCGGCGGACCGGCTGGTCGCCAACACGGCGGAGGAGGCGGACGAACTCGTCCGCTTCTACGAGGCCGACCCCGGCAAGGTCGCCGTCGTCCATCCCGGGGTGAACCTCGACCACTTCCGCCCCGCGGACGGCCGGGCCGCCGCCCGGGCCCGTCTCGGTCTTCCGGCGGACGCCTTCGTGCCCGTCTTCGCGGGCCGCATACAGCCCCTGAAGGCCCCCGACATCCTGCTGCGCGCCGCCGCCCAGCTGCTCGACCGCGACCCGTCGCTGCGTTCGCGGATGGTCGTCCCGGTGGTCGGCGGTCCCAGCGGCAGCGGTCTCGCCAAGCCGGAGGGCCTGCAGAAGCTCGCCGCGCGGCTCGGCATCGCGGACGTCGTACGGTTCCACCCGCCGGTCGGCCAGGACCGGCTCGCCGACTGGTTCCGCGCGGCGAGCGTCCTCGTGATGCCCTCGTACAGCGAGTCCTTCGGCCTGGTCGCCATCGAGGCGCAGGCGGCCGGCACGCCGGTCGTCGCGGCCGCGGTGGGCGGCCTGCCGGTGGCGGTACGGGACGACGTCACGGGCTTCCTGGTCCAGGGCCACGACCCGGCCGACTACGCCCGGGCGCTGGGCCGCTTCGCGGACGCGCCCGAGCTGACGGCGAAGATGGGCGCGGCGGCGGCCCGCCATGCGGGCTCGTTCGGCTGGGACACGGCGGCGTCCGGCACGGCCGACGTGTACACCGCGGCGATGCACGACCACCGGCTGCGCGAGCCTCGGCGTCGCGTACGCTCCCACCATGGCTGAGGGCGCTGAGCAGCAGGACGTACGGCGGATCGTCGAGGACACCTTCAAGGACGCAGAGCTCGAGTGGGAGTCCCCCGAGCCCGGCTCGTACGTGGTCAAACTCCCCGGCACCCGCAAGCTCTTCACGACGCTGTCGCTGAAGGTGGGCCGCCACTCGCTCTCGCTGAACGCGTTCGTCATCCGCCATCCGGACGAGAACGAGGCCGGCGTCCACCGCTGGCTGCTCGAGCGCAACCTCAAGCTGTACGGCGTGAGTTACGCGGTGGACTCGCTCGGCGACGTCTATCTGGCGGGCAAGCTCCCCCTCGCGGCCGTCAGCCCCGAGGAGCTGGACCGCCTCCTGGGGTCCGTCCTGGAGGCGGCGGACGGCGACTTCAACACCCTCCTGGAGTTGGGTTTCGCGTCGGCGATCCGCCGCGAGTACGACTGGCGGGTGTCCCGCGGCGAATCGACGCGCAACCTGGACGCGTTCACCCACCTGACGCAGAAGCGCTGACGCAGGCTGCGCGGAAGAAGGCCTAGGCGCCGACGGCGGCGTCCGACTCCTTCTCCTTCGCCTTCTCCACGTCCGCGGGAGCGGGGGCCGAGGCCGGCTCGGGGGCGTCCTCGTCCGAGAGCGCCTTGCGCAGCCGGGTCGTGTACCCGACCGCGGCGGCGCAGCCGATGACGGCGCAGGCGATCCAGAGCACGTCCGGTCCCGGCCCCTCGACGATCCAGCCCGCGCCGATGGGGGCGACGAAACCGGCCACGGACCAGGACATGCCCATGACGCCCTGATACCGGCCACGCGCGTGCTCGGGGGCGAGCCGGGCGGTGGCGGCGGCGTTGGTCGGGACGTGGACCATCTCGCCGATCGTCCAGACGACCACGGTCGCGGCGAAGGCGACGACGGAGGAGCCGGCGAGCGCGGTGGCGCCGGTGCCGACCGCGAAGAGCAGCGAGGAGACGGTCAGCAGCATGGCCGCCGAGCGCTTGTCGGTGACCTTGTTGACCAGCAGCTGGAAGCCGACGATGACGACACCGTTGACGGCGATGACCACGCCGTACGAGGAGGGGGACAGACCCTCCTGCGCCATGGTGAGCGGCAGGCCGATCCAGGGGGCGGTGAAGACGAGGCAGACGAACAGGTTGAGCAGCACGAGGGTGCGGAAGGGCGCGTCCTTGAGCACGTCGAGAACGCTGATCTTCTGCTCGGCGACGGCCTCGCCGGAGGTGTCGACCGCGGCCTCGGGTCGGGTCTCGGGCAGGCGGAGGAAGACGATGAGCGCGCACAGGCTGGTGGCGACGGCGTCGACGACGAACAGGGTCCGGTAGCCGAGGACGGCGGCCACGCCGCCGCCGATGGCGGCGATGGCGAAGCCGAGGTTGAGGGCCCAGTAGTTGAGGGAGTACGCCCTGCGGACGTCGTGCTCGGGGACCATGTCCGCGATCGTCGCGTTGATGGACGGCCGGACCGCCTGCATCGCGACGCCCATCAGCAGGACCACGGTGGCGATGGCCCAGGCGCCGGAGACGAACGCCAGCGCCAGCGCGCAGGAGGCGGCCCCGAGGTGCATCGTCACCATCGTGGGGCGGCGGCCCCAGCGGTCGGTGAGGAAACCGCCGAGCGGTGAGCCCGCGACGCCGCCGAGACCGTGCAGGGCGACGACGAGTCCGGCGAACCACGCGGAGTGGCCCAGTTCCTGCGTCAGGTACAGGGACAGGAAGGTGAGGACGAACGCGCCCGTGCGGTTGACGAGGGTGGAGAGCCAGAGCCACCAGAAGCCGCCGGGTAGACCGGAGACGGTGGCGGCGGCTGATCGTCTGAGCGAGGCGATGGACATGCGTGGGGGTCCCCCGTGTCAGTAAGCGTCCCAAGCGGTGGTCGTAACTTACGCGCGGGGCGTGCCGGGCCGCCACCGAATTGACGCCAGGCGTCAATCGTCCGCGCCTCGGGCGCCGGGCGCGGGGCGTGTCGGGCGTCGATTAACCTCGTACGCATGGCCGACGCACCGTACAAGCTGATCCTCCTCCGCCACGGCGAGAGCGAATGGAACGCGAAGAACCTGTTCACCGGCTGGGTGGACGTCAACCTCACCGAGAAGGGCGAGAAGGAGGCGGTCCGCGGCGGTGAGCTGCTGAAGGACGCCGGCCTGCTGCCCGACGTGCTGCACACCTCGCTCCAGAAGCGCGCCATCCGCACGGCGCAGCTCGCCCTGGAGGCGGCCGACCGCCACTGGATCCCGGTCCACCGCTCGTGGCGCCTGAACGAGCGCCACTACGGCGCGCTGCAGGGCAAGGACAAGGCGCAGACCCTCGCCGAGTTCGGCGAGGAGCAGTTCATGCTGTGGCGCCGCTCGTACGACACCCCGCCGCCGCCGCTCGCCGACGACAGCGAGTACTCCCAGGCCGACGACGCCCGCTACGCGTCGATCCCGCCGGAGCTGCGCCCGCGGACGGAGTGCCTGAAGGACGTCGTCGAGCGCATGCTGCCGTACTGGTACGACGGCATCGTCCCGGACCTGCTGGCCGGCCGCACGGTCCTGGTCGCGGCCCACGGCAACAGCCTGCGCGCCCTGGTCAAGCACCTCGACGGCATCTCGGACGCCGACATCGCGGGCCTGAACATCCCCACGGGCATCCCGCTGTCCTACGAGCTCGACGAGAACTTCAAGCCCCTCAACCCCGGCGGCACCTACCTCGACCCGGAGGCCGCCGCGGCCGCCATCGAGGCCGTCAAGAACCAGGGCAAGAAGAAGTAACCCACGTGATCATGCCCCCTACGTGCGGCTTCTCCGCCGGTAGGGGGCTGATTCGTTTCTAGTACGGGCCGAACAGGTCGCTCTGGATCGTGTACTGGCCGCTGATGAGCCGGAACTGGTCGGAGACGAGGTACGCGGGCCCGGCTCCGTGGTCGAGCGAACAGGTCTGCTGGTACCGGCCGGCCACCGGAGCGTGGATGGTGCACTTCCAGGCGTACCAACCCGCGGCCAGGTAGATCTGCCTGCTTGCGGTGGTCGCGCCCTCGCTCAGGACGGCCGAGGACCAGGAGTAGTTGCCCGCGGCCAGATAGATGCTCCGGTTCATCGAGGCGGCCGATCCGGCCGTCGGCGACCCGGTCAGGTACAGCGACCGCGACAGCGTCGCCCAGCCGGCGTCGGCGGCACTCGACGGTGAGACGCTCACGGTGAACGCGGCCACCGTGGCGACGAGGACCGCCAGCGAGCGCGAGAGGAAGCGTCGCCGGAGCACTTGCTTGTACGTAGTCAAATCCCAACCCCCATAGGTCACATGAGGCACGCGTGCCTCACCCCTCCCAATGATCGGTGGAGTGTACTGACCGCTCGGGGGCAGGCGCAGGCGGATATTCGCGGGCGTCCGCCGCGGGTGATCGTCTAGCGTGCGGGCAATGAGTGCCACCGGACTGCGTCTCGCGACGATCACCCCCGCCAACGTCGACGCCGCGCTCGCGCTGAGCGTGCACCCCCATCAGAAGGACAACGTCGCGCCCGTGGCGACCTCGCTCGCCGAGGCGTACGCGTTCGGGGAGACCGCCTGGCCGCGGCTGATCCTCGACGGGGACGAGATCGTCGGCTTCCTGATGGCCTTCATCGACATCCACTGGGACGGCGACGCCGCCGACGTACGGCGCAGCGGACTGTGGCGGCTGAACATCGGCGCCGCCCACCAGGGCAAGGGGTACGGGAAGTTCGCCGTCGAGGCCGTGCGCGAGGAGCTGCGGCGGCGCGGGACGTCGAAGCTGTACGTGTCCTGGCACCAGGGCGAGCACGGCCCCGGGGACTTCTACCGCCGGCTCGGCTTCGAGGAGACCGGCGAACTCGCGGGCGACCAGGCCGTCGGCGTCCTCACCGTGTGAGGGACGCGACGGCGGGGGCGGACCGTCGTCCCGCCCCCGCCCACCGCGCTAACCGCAGCAGCCGCCGCACTGGCACGGCGCGCCCGACTGGCAGCCGCAGCCGCAGCCCGAGCCGCAGCCGCACGCGCCCAGAACGGGCAGGAACACCACCTCGCGCGGGGCGTCCTGCGGCGAATCGTTCGTCGTGACGGGGGATTCGGCCATGGGGTCCCTCCTCCAAGGCGTGGGTCGCCTTCCTCCCCATTGCATGCCCACCCGACACGGCGCATCAACGGCGCACAGGGTTACGCACCGCACCGCGCAGCGATCACGCGCCCTCGACCGGAGCGTCCGTCAGCCGTCGTCGTTCGTCCGGGGTGAGGTCGGTGCGCGAGCGCAGCGCCGTCAGGACGAGTTCGGTCTTCTCCGGGTCGGGATGGTCGGCGAGCCAGCCGAGGGCCAGCGAGACGGCCTGCCGGGCGTCCGGCGCACCGAGGTCGGTACGGGTGAGCAGGGGGGCGAGGACGTACCGGGCCCGTGCGGTGGCGGCGTGGTCGCCGTCGCCGAGCCAGGCGAACGCGATGGTGACGGTCCTCCTGGCGTCGGCGGCGGTGAGGTCGGCGCGGGACAGGAGCGCCCTCAGGAGGAGGGGCGCACCGGGAATCATCGCGTGGTCGTCGAGCCAGGCGAGCGCCATGGAGAGGGCTCGCTGCGCCTGGTCGGCGGTGACCTCGGTGCGGGTGAGCAGCGGGGCGAGGACGAACCGGGACCGTGCGGTCGACCCGTACCGGTCGAGCCACGCGAAGCCGGCGGCGACGGCACGCTTCGCGTCGCCCGCCGTGAGGTCGGTGCGGCCCAGCAGCGGGCGCAGGACATGGCCGGCGCCGGAAGCGTCGGGGTGGCGGTCGAGCCAGGCGAGGGCGCGGGGGGCGGCCTGCCCGGTCTCCGCGGGCGTGAGATCGGTGCGGCCCAGCAGCGGCGTGAGGATGTGCCCCGCGTAGGAGCTGGTGGCGTGCTCCTCCAGGTGGGCAAGGGCGTGCGCCGCCGCGCGCCGCGCGTCGTCGGGGCCGAGGTCGGTGCGGCCGAGCAGCGGCTTGAGGACGTATCCGGCGGTGGGCGCGGCGGCGTGCCGGTCGAGCCAGACGAGCGCATGGGAGACGGCCGACTGGGCGTCCTCGGGTGCGAGATCGGGGCGGGCGAGCAGCGGTTCGAGCACGTACCGGGTCTCCGCCGCGGTCACGTGTTCGTCGAGCCAGACGACGGCCGTGCCGATGCAGCGCTTCGCCTGCTCGGGCGCGAGGTCGGGGCGGGCGAGCAGGGGCTCGATGACGAAGCGGGCCTCCGGCCTGGCCGCGTGCTGGGCCAGCCAGCTCAGGGCCGTGGTAACGGAGTGCTGGGCGTCGTCAAATGCCAGGTCGGCGCGAGCGAGCAGGGGTTTGAGGACGAAGCGGGCCTCCGCCCTGGCCGCGTGAGGGCCGAACCAGGCGAGGGCCATGGAGATCGCGCGCCGTGCGTCCGCGGAGCCGGATTCGGCACGGACGAGCAGCGGTCCGAGGATGTGTCCGGCGGTGGCGGCGGTGCCGTGCTCGTCGAGCCAGGTGAGAGCTGCGGTCGCCGACCGCCGGGCGTCCTCGGAGCTGAGGTCGGCACGGCCCAGCAGCGGGTCGAGGACGTGTGCGGCGCTGGGGGTCGTGCCGTGCAGGTCGAGCCAGGCGAAGGCCGTCGCGGTCGAGAGCCGCGCCTCTTGCGGGCCGAGACCGCTGCCGGCCAGCAGCGGCTTGAGGACGAAGCGGGCCTCCGGTGTGACCGCGTGATCGCCGAACCAGGTGAAGGCGGCGCTGACGGCCCGGCCCAGCTGGTCGACGGTGAGATCGCTCCTGGAGAGCAGCGAATCCAGGACGAACGTAGCTCTCGGAACGGTGCCTTGGTGGTGGAGCCAGGCCAGGGTCACGGTCACCAACCGCTGGGCGTGCCCGGCGCCCAGGTCGGTGCGCTTCAGCAGCGGGGCGAGAAGGTATCCGGCATGGGGATGGCCCACCTGCTCGTTGAGCCAGTCGAACTGCGCCGACAGGGACCGCAGAGCCTCCTCGGCGCCGAAGCCGTCGCGCGCCTCCAGGGCCTCGAGGACGAAGCGGGCCTGCGCCGTATCGGCGTGGTCAGCGAGCCAGGCCAGGGTGGCGGACAGCACGCGCCGAGCATCACCGGGCGTGAGATCGGGACGTTCGAGCAGCCGGCCGAGGACGTGTCCGGCGTCCACGGTGGCCGCGTGGAGATCGAGCCACCCGAAGGCGTCGGCGAGCGACTGCTGCGCCTGGTCCGGGCTCAGGTCGGTACGAGAGAGCAGGCCGTTGAGGACGTATCCCGCGTCCAGGGTCGTGGCGTACGAGCGGAGCCAGGCGAGCGTCACACGGAGTGCGCGCCGGGCGTCGCGAGCCGACAGGTCAGTGCGCAGGAGCAGGGGTTTGAGCACGTACCCCGCGTCGCCGTCGGCGTGGTGGTCGAGCCAGCTGAACGCGACGCGGAGCGTGTGCCGGAGGTGGTCGGGATCGAGGTCGGCGCGGGTGAGCAGCGGGCCGACGATGAAGCAGGCGACAGGATCGCTGACGTGGTGGTCGAGCCAGACCAGGGCGGCGGCAGCCGATCGGCGGCGGCCGGTCCCGGGGAGCTCGGCCAGGCCGAGCACACGCCGCAGGACGTACGACGCCTTCTCCACGGCGGCGTGGTGGTCGAGCCAGTCCACGGCGGCGTGTCGTACACGCAGGATGTCCTCGGGCGGCAGATCGGTGCGTACGAGCAGCCGGCCGAGGATGTACTCGGCCTCGACAGCGGTGGCGTGCCGGTCGAGCCAGCCCAGACTGGCGCGCAGCGTCCGCTCGGCGTCCTCGGCGCCCAGGTCGAAGCGCCCCAGCAGACGGGCGAGGACCGACTCGGCGTCGACCGTGCCGGCGTGGTGGTCGAGCCAGTCCATGGCGGCGCGCTGCACCCGCCGGATGTGGTCGTCAGGCAGGTCGGGGCGGGCGACCAGGGAGCGCAGGACGTACCGGGCCTGCGCCGAGGTGGCGTGGGCGTCGAGCCAGTCGAGGCCGGTCCGGAGGACTCGCTCGTCGTCCTCGGGGGCCATGTCCATGCGGGCCAGCAGGGGGCCGAGGGCGAGATAGGCGCGGTCGGTGGTCACATGGTGGTCGAGCCAGGCGAGAGCGCCGCGCAGCGCGTCCGCGAGGGTCTGAGGATCCAGGTCCCTGCGGGAGAGCAGCGGCCGGAGGACGTATCCGCCGCCAGGGACGGTGGCGTTGCGGTCGAGCCAGTCGAGGGCGGTGGGAAGGACCCGCCGGACGTCGTCGGGGCCCAGGTCTCCGCGCGAGAGGAAGACGCTGAGGACGAATCCGGCGCTGGGGGTGGCGGAGTGCCGGTCGAGCCAGGCGAGCGCCGCGGACAGGACCCGCCGCGTGTCGAAGGGGCTCAGGTCGGTACGGGCGAGCAGCGGCCTCAGGACGTATCCGGCCTCCGCAGTGGTGCTGTGCCGGTTGAGCCAGGCGAGGGTGGACGTGACGGCCTGTTGCACGGCGTCGGCCGGTACGTCCGTACGGCTGAGCAGGGGGCCCGCGACGTAACTGGCCGGGCCCGTCAGCCCGTAGGCCGTGAGCCAGTCGAGTGCGGCGGGGACGAGGTACCGGGCCCCGTCGCCGGGGAGATGGCGCAGGCCGCGGTGAAGGACGTGCCGGGCGTCGAAACTGCCGCCGAAGTCGGTGAGCCAGGGGCTCACGACCTGATCCCAGGACGCGACGGCTGCGTCGGACCACGGCGGCCCGGAGCAGATCGCGCCGAGCGCGTAGCTGCCCACGTCGGAGTTGTGGCGCATGAGGCCGCCGATGGCGGCCGCCTGTGCGGTGAACCAGTCGTGGAGCACGGGGGTGACCGCCGACGCCCGGTCGCTGAGGGCGAGGTCGTTGACGAGGCGGCCGAGGTTGCCGGAGAAGCGCCCGATGGTGCGGGCGCCGGTGAGACAGCCGGCAAGCAGGGCCTGGGTTCCGGCGACGTCCGGAGTGTCGGTCGGCTCGGGGAGCATGACCGATTCCATGAGCTGGTCGGCGACGATGTCGTGCGCGACCGACAGCCCGTCGTTCCGCGCCTCCAGCCAGCCCAGCGACACGAGCGTCGCCACGACGCCCTCGGCCGGCGGTACGTCCCCGGTCGCCCCGGCCAGGGCGGCGTGGGCGCTCGCCACCACCTCGGTGTGGTCCTGCGGGCAGGCCGCCGCGGCGGCGGCGGCGGCCACCAGGCCGTGCGAGGCACGTGCGGGGGTGAGGCTGTTCGGGCGGCGGCCAGGCACGGTGAGGCCGTCCTCGCCCAGCCGCTTCAGCAGCCACGCTGGCAGTTCGCCGCCGGACCGCAGGCCGACGTCCTCGGGCAGGGAGAGCCCCGCCTTGTACCGGCGTTCGATCTCCTGGGCCACGAGCAGGGCGACGATCGGACGGTTGCCGCTGACCTCGAGCATCCGCTCCGTACCCAGCTCACGGATGGCGGTGGGCGCCAGTGTCTCCAGGGCGTTCCGGGTGACGAGCTGCTGGAATTCCTCGTCCTGCCGCAGTCGCACCTCGTCGAAGAGCTCGTACACCAGCGCGCGATCGGCTTCCAGCAGCCAGCCGGGTCGCACCGTGGCGAGTAGGACCATGAGTACGTTGTGACGGCGCGCCTCGGGGAGCAACTGGTGCCGCAGGGCCTGCAGGTCGAGGTTGGTCTCGTTGAGATCGATTACCACCAGCGCGGCGCCGGGCTCCGCGAAGGCCCGCTCGGCGATCTCGTCGACGATCTGATCGGCCGTCGACTCGCCACGGTTCCGCGGTACGACGTGCAGCACCCGCCAGCCCTGGTCGAGGGCGAGCCGCCCCACTTCGAGGGCGGTACGCGTCTTCCCCGTACCCGCCGCGCCGACCAGGAGCACGCCGCGCTCCGCCGACGTCACCAGCCGGGTCAGCAGCTTGGCCGGAGCGGTGTCGTGATCGCTGCCCGGCGACACGAAGGGCATGCGGTCCGGGGTGAGGTTCTTCTCGAAGTCGCCGAAGCCCTCGACGAGTTCCTGCTGGGAGACCACCAGCCGCAGTCGGCGTCCCGGCTCGCGACCGGGCAGCTCCACGTCGACCGGGTGGGTCGGCACGAAGTTCTCACCGAGCACGCGGCGGAACTCCGGGTCGTCGAATGCCTTGGCGACGGGCTCGGCCTCGGTGTTGCCGGTTCCGGCGGCGGGCAGCCGCTGGGCCTGCACTCCGACGAGCACGCCGCCGGGGGCGAACAGGGCCATGCCCGACGCGCCCTTCCAGGAGTCCGTTCCGTCGGCCGCCCTCTCGTTGGGCGGGGCGGTCGTCATGGTCAGATGCAGCAGCCCCGACTTCATGTTGGAGCCGAGCTGGACGGATCCGTCGAACTGGAAGCTGTCGCGCCGGTCCCACCCCTGGAACCGTTCCGAGGCGGCGCGCTGCGCGAACCTGGGGAAGCCGATCCCGGTGACCGGCACGCTGCCCACGCCGTCCGGCAGGCGGCCCAGGAAGATGCCCGGCGCCGGGCCGAGATGCGACGGCACGGCGTCGAGTAGCAGCAGCGCCAGATCCTGTCCGTGCGCCGACTGCCATACGCGCGTGGCCGGGACCTCGACCTTGTCGAGGCCGATCATCACGGTGCAGGCGCCGGGGGCGGCGAGCAGATGGCCCGCAGTGAGGATCAACCGGCTGCTGATCCGGTAGCCCGACCCGTAATCGAGGTCCGACCCCTGCCGAATGACGACCTGGGCCACCCGGTTCTTGTCCACGGGACTCATTCAGGGTTCAGCCGGCGGAGAAGAGGTCCGAGACGTCGTCGCCGGTCAGCACCGGCTCGCCGGTGGCGGTCTCGGCGGCCAGGCTCAGCCGGACGGTGTGGGTCTCCGCCGCCTTGGCGGTGCCCTTGGCGCCGAGCGAGACCACCCAGAACTTCATCCCGGCGTTGGCCTCCGCGCTCTTCTCGACGGCGACCTGCAGTTCGAGGTCGATCGAGTCGATCCGGAACCGCACGTCCTGACCGGCGGCGTCGAGGCGGGCACGGCCGATCTCCGAGCGGAGCGACTTCAGCAGATCGGCGAGTTCGATGTCCATGCGGTCCCCCCGAGACGAAGGCAGAGTGTCTCAGAGGGTAGGGCGTCGGAGGCCGTTCTGGATCATGTGCGATCAGATCCGGCCACCACTCGGTCGACGAAGCCTCGGTCGACGAAGCCTCGTGCGACGAAGCCTCGTGCGACGAGAAGGCCCCGCCCGGCGCACCGGGCGGGGCCTTGTCGTCGCACGGGCCCTACGCGCCCTCGACCGGGGACTCCGCCGCCTGCAGCTCGTCCGCGTGCTCGCCCGTCACCAGGTAGACGACGCGCTTCGCGACCGACACCGCGTGGTCGGCGAACCGCTCGTAGTAGCGGCCCAGCAGGGTCACGTCGACCGCCGTCTCGATGCCGTGCCTCCAGCGGTCGTCCATCAGGTGCTGGAACAGCGTCCGGTGCAGCAGGTCCATCTCGTCGTCGTCATGCTCCAGCTGGAGCGCCAGGTCGACGTCCTTCGTGATGATGACCTCCGCCGCCTTCGCCATCAGGCGCTGCGCCAGCTGACCCATCTCCAGGATCGTCGCGTGCAGGTCACGCGGCACCGCGGTATCGGGGAACCGCAGCCGGGCCAGCTTGGCGACGTGCTGCGCCAGGTCGCCCGAGCGCTCCAGGTCCGCGCTCATCCGCAGCGAGGTCACCACGATCCGCAGGTCCGTCGCCACCGGCTGCTGGCGCGCGAGCAGTGCTATGGCCCGCGCCTCCAGGTCGTGCTGGAGGTCGTCGACCTTCTGGTCCGCGGCGATCACGCTCTCCGCGAGCTTCAGGTCGGCGTCGAGCATCGCCGTCGTGGCGCGCCCGATCGCCGACCCGACCAGGCGGGCCATCTCGACCAGGCCCTCGCCGATCGAGTCCAGTTCCTCGTGGTACGCGTCGCGCATCGGTGTCCCTCTTCTCCACAGCAGTCCGGGGTCCGGGTGGGGCTCGGACCCCCACGCTGCCACGTTCGGGCCCCTACACGTCGGGCGCTTCCACCGGAAGTGAACCGGCTCTTTCGCCTCGGTGAACTCTGGGAGTCGCCCGCCGCCGTTCGCTTCGTACCAAATGAACCAACACCGTCTCCACGGTGAACTCTGGGCGACGACTGTTCGAGCAGCCACTCGGACGGCTGGGAGAGTGTCTGCGAGCACGCATAACCTGGATGGCATGGACGTGAACGCGGCGGTCGCCGCATTGGCAGCGATCGCCGGGGTGTGCACCGGCGTGATCGCCATGCTGGCGTTCCGCTGGAGCGAACGCGACCAGGCGCGCCCGACGCGGACCTCCCTGCACACCGACGCGGTCCTGCCGCCCGGTGTCGACACGGTGCTGTCGGTCCTGCGGTCGTCGGCCGTCGTGCTCGACGAGAGCGACTCCGTCGTCAAGGCCAGCTCCGCGGCGTACGCCCTGGGCCTGGTCCGCGGCGGCAAGCTCGCCGTCGAGCCCATGCTCAACATGGCTCGCGACACCCGCAGGGACGGGGAGATACGGCAGGTCGAGCTGGACCTGCCCCGGCGCGGCACCGGACGGGGCGAGGCGCTCGCCGTCTCCGCCCGCGTGGCCCCGCTGGGTTCCCGGCTGGTCCTGCTGCTGGTCGAGGACCTCACCGAGGCCCGCCGCATCGAGGCCGTCCGCCGGGACTTCGTCGCCAACGTGAGTCACGAGCTCAAGACCCCCGTCGGCGCGCTCTCCCTGCTCTCCGAGGCCGTCATGGACGCCTCGGACGACCCCGAGGCGGTCACCCGCTTCGCCGGCCGGATGCAGATCGAGGCGACCCGGCTCACCAACCTCGTCCAGGAACTCATCGACCTCTCGCGGGTGCAGAACGACGACCCGCTGGAGGACGCCGAGCCGGTACGGGTGGACGAACTGGTCGCCGAGGCGATCGACCGCTCCCGGCACACCGCGACCACCAAGCAGATCACCATGGCGTCGGGGGGTAGCGCCGGGCTGCACGTCTGGGGCAACCGCGGCCAGCTGGCCGCCGCCCTGGGCAACCTCGTCGAGAACGCCGTCAACTACTCACCGGCCCGGACCCGCGTCGGCATCGCGGCCCGCCGCGTCGCCGCGCCCGGCGGCGACCTGATCGAGATAGCCGTGACCGACCAGGGCATCGGCATCTCGGAGAAGGACCGCGAGCGGGTCTTCGAGCGCTTCTACCGGGTCGACCCGGCCCGCTCCCGTGCCACCGGCGGCACGGGCCTGGGCCTGGCCATCGTCAAGCACGTGGCCGCCTCGCACGGCGGGGAGGTCACGGTGTGGAGCACCGAGGGTCAGGGCTCCACCTTCACCCTGCGGCTGCCCGAGGCGGGCGCCGTACGGAACAGCAACGCCTCCGGCGCCGAGGGCGCCGACGATCACGCCCCCGACTCCACCACCGAACCACTCCCTGCCCCGGAGGTCCTTCCGTGACCCGAGTGCTTGTCGTCGAGGATGAGGAATCCTTCAGCGACGCCCTGTCGTACATGCTCCGCAAGGAGGGCTTCGAGGTCGCCGTCGCGGCGACCGGGCCCGAAGGACTCGACGAGTTCGAGCGCAACGGGGCCGACCTCGTTCTCCTCGACCTGATGCTGCCGGGTCTGCCCGGCACCGAGGTCTGTCGCCAGCTGCGCGGGCGCTCCAACGTCCCGGTCATCATGGTGACCGCCAAGGACAGCGAGATCGACAAGGTCGTCGGCCTGGAAATAGGAGCCGACGACTACGTGACCAAGCCCTTCTCCTCGCGGGAGCTGGTCGCCCGCATCCGCGCGGTGCTGCGCCGCCGCGGCGAGCCGGAGGAGGTCACCCCGGCGGCCCTGGAGGCCGGCCCGGTCCGCATGGACGTCGACCGCCACGTGGTGACGGTCGCGGGCGGCAAGGTCGACCTGCCGCTGAAGGAGTTCGACCTCCTGGAGATGCTGCTCCGCAACGCGGGCCGCGTGCTCACCCGCATGCAGCTGATCGACCGGGTCTGGGGAGCGGACTACGTCGGCGACACCAAGACCCTCGACGTCCACGTCAAGCGCCTCCGCGCCAAGATCGAACCGGACCCGGGTGCGCCGCGGTACCTGGTGACGGTGCGGGGCCTGGGCTACAAGTTCGAGCCGTAGACACGGTGTCGCCCCGGACGGCCGGACGGAGTCCGGCGCAGCGTGCCGAAGCCTGTGAGGCCCCCTGGGGCCGAGCAGTGCGAGGGGCGCACGCGGGACGGGGCTCGAACCGGACCCGGGTGCGCCGCGGTACCTGGTGACGGTGCGGGGCCTGGGCTACAAGTTCGAGCCGTAGACAGCAGCGCGTACGGGGCGCAGGCTGCGGCTCGTACGAGGCGTGAGCCGTAGGGCGTACGCGAAAGGGGCGCCCCGCCGGACTTCCGGTGGGGCGCCCCTTCGTGTGGGTCAGTGGCCCGCCGCGTGCGTGGCCTCGCCGGTCGGCTCGCCGGTCTCCGGGGCGCCGGAGGCCTCGCCCGCCGGGGCGGACGCCTCGCCGGACGGCTTCTCCGCGGGCTTCTCCGCCGGCTTGGCGGCCGGGGGCGCCGGGATCTCGGAGGGGCCGAACTCCTTGAAGTAGCTCTGCGCCGGGACGACGAACGCCTGCAGGCCCACCTCGCCGGTCTTGCTCAGGCTGAAGACGACCCTCAGCGCGTCGCCGTTCCTGCGGTCGCCGATGCCGCTCGCGATCACGGCGCTGGCGTTGCCCTTGCCGCCGATGACGACCGAGCCGCCCGCGGGGACGACGATCGGGCCCGCGCCGGTGGCCGGCTTGAGCTTCACGACGGCCGTGGTGCGCGGCAGGGTGATCGAGTCGATGGTCTGGCTGGTGCTTCCGTTGTTGAAGACCGTCGCCGAGACGACGGCGGGACCCTTCGCGCCGGCCTCGGGCTGAGTGATCACCAGCGCGTTCTGGATCTGGACGTCTTCCACCGTGACGGCGGCGTTGTCCGGCTTGACCTCGAGCGTCTGTGCGTCGTTCCCTGCACCGCAGGCGGACAGCGAGGCGATCGAGATCACGATGGCGGTGGCGGCGAGGGCGCCGCGTCGAAGGCTGCGGCTCACGGCGGCGGCATCTCCTAGGACGTACGGACGGGCTAAGGAACAGCTAAGGGTGTGTCAGCGCGCTTAGGTTACCGAGCCGCACTCTCCGTCCCGCACCCGACCCGCCCCTTAGGCCCCGGACGTCCCCCCGGACGTCCCCCGGACGTCCCCCGGACGTCCCCCCTGCCCCCTGGCGTCCCCCTGACGTCTCCGTCGACATCACCCGGCGGATCACCCGGCGGCCGCCACCGTCCGGGCCGCGGTACCCGGATCGCGCCGCGCCCGCCGTGGCCCCCGCGCCGATTCGCCCGCCGTTCACATATCCCGCCGTGATCAATTCGCTATTGCCGCAGGAAATCCGCGAGCGCCCCCCGGCGTGATCAATTCAGGAAAGCGATGCGACAGAGGTCCGTACGGGTGATCGATGCTCGAACGGAGTACGCAGAGTTCGACGCACCGAACCGGACAAACCAGGGCAACCAACCCCCATCCTCAGTCCCCGGGCATCTGTAACACGCGCGTTTCTCTCCGTTCGCAGAGCGGCTCCGACCTGCGAATACCGCCCTCCGCAACTCCTCCGCAGCACGATCGCGTTGCTGTTGTCAAGCCCCGAGATATGCCCTGACCTGCGAAAACGCCATTCAGAAGACGCCGTTTCCGTGTTACCCTGGATAGCCACGGAAGGGGTACCTGTCACATGACGTTCAAGGTTGGCGACACCGTGGTCTATCCCCATCACGGGGCCGCGCTGATCGAGGCCATCGAAACTCGCCAGATCAAAGGCGTGGACAAGACCTACTTGGTGCTCAAGGTCGCCCAGGGCGACCTGACGGTTCGTGTGCCGGCGGACAATGCGGAGTTCGTCGGAGTTCGCGACGTGGTCGGTCAGGACGGGCTGGACCGGGTCTTCGAGGTGCTGCGCGCACCGTACGCCGAGGAGCCGACCAACTGGTCCCGTCGCTACAAGGCAAATCTCGAGAAGCTCGCCTCCGGCGATGTCATCAAGGTCGCCGAAGTAGTCCGCGACCTGTGGCGCCGCGAGCGTGAGCGCGGTCTTTCCGCAGGTGAGAAGCGCATGCTCGCCAAGGCTCGGCAGATCCTGGTGAGTGAGCTCGCCCTCGCGGAGAACACGAACGAGGACAAGGCGGAGGCTCTCCTCGACGAGGTCCTCGCGTCCTGACGCACATATCGATGCCGCGGTGCCCGCTGACAAGCTGTGACCTCTAACCACAGCGCTGTTGCCGGGCGCTGCGGCATGTTCGTGTCCCCTCCCGTTCCCGAGTGTGCGAATACGCCACGACGGCCGCGCACACGTGCGCCCGGCGCGACCGCTCCTGACCAAGTCGTCACGGAAAGGGCCCGGTCGAGGCGTCGCGCCCGGCACGATTGAGGCCATACCCACAAGGGCCGAGGAAACAAACCTGCCGGAGTGCAACCGATGTCAGACGAAACGCGTCCTCTCCGTACCGCCGCCGTGATTCCCGCGGCCGGCCGGGGCGTCAGGCTCGGCCCGGGCGCCCCCAAGGCGCTCCGCGCGCTGAACGGCACGCCCATGCTCGTCCACGCCGTCCGCGCCATGGCCGCCTCCCGCGCCGTCTCGCTCGTCGTCGTGGTCGCCCCCGCCGACGGGGCCCCGGAGGTGAAGCGGCTGCTCGACGAGCACGCGCTGCCCGCCCGCACCGACTACCTGGTCGTCCCCGGCGGGGACACCCGCCAGGAATCCGTACGGCTCGGCCTCGACGCCCTGCCCGAGGGCGTCGACATCGTCCTCGTCCACGACGCCGCCCGCCCCCTCGTCCCGGTCGACACCGTCGACGCGGTCGTCGAGGCGGTCCGCGACGGAGCCGTCGCCGTCGTCCCGGCGATGCCGCTGGCCGACACGGTCAAGGAGGTCGAACCGGTCGGCGCCGGCGCCCCCGAACCCGTCGTCGCCACGCCCGAGCGGTCCCGGCTGCGCGCCGTACAGACCCCGCAGGGCTTCGACCGCGACACCCTCGTCAACGCGCACGCGACCATCGCCCTCACCGGTGACGGAGCGACCGACGACGCGGGGCTCGTCGAACGGCTCGGCGCGCCCGTCGTCGTCGTGCCCGGCCACGAGGAGGCCTTCAAGGTGACCCGCCCGCTCGACCTCGTCCTCGCCGAGGCCGTACTCGCCCGCAGGAGGGCCAACGATGGCTTCTGAGAAGCCCGCGACACCCGTCGTCCCCCGTACCGGAATCGGCACCGACGTGCACGCCTTCGAGAAGGGCCGCGAACTGTGGTGCGCCGGCCTCCTCTGGGAGGGCGAGGAGTACGGCCTCGCCGGGCACTCCGACGGTGACGTCGCCGCCCACGCCGCCTGCGACGCGCTCTTCTCCGCCGCCGGCGTCGGCGACCTCGGCGCCCACTTCGGCACCTCCCGCCCCGAGTGGTCCGGCGCCTCCGGCGTCACCCTGCTCGCCGAGGCCGCCCGCATCGTGCGCGCCGAGGGGTACGAGATCGGCAACATCGCCGTCCAGGTCGTCGGCGTACGCCCCAAGATCGGCAAGCGCCGTGACGAGGCCCAGAAGGCGCTGAGCGCAGCCGCCGGCGCACCCGTCTCCGTCTCCGGCACCACCACCGACGGACTCGGCCTCACCGGCCGCGCCGAGGGCCTCGCCGCGCTCGCGACCGCGCTGGTGTTCCCCGTCACGTCCGCGGAGACGTCCGCATAGGGGGGCAACCCCCCGAAAAAGTCGCCCCGCGACCGGGAATCGGGCGCGGGGCACTACCACACGCCCACTACCCTGGAGTGGTGACCATTCGCCTGTACGACACCAGCGCCCGGCAGATCCGCGACTTCACCCCGCTCAAGCCGGGCTGCGTCTCGATCTACCTCTGTGGCGCCACCGTGCAGAGCGCTCCGCACATCGGCCACATCCGCTCCGGCCTGAACTTCGACATCATGCGCCGCTGGTTCGAGTACCGCGGCTACGACGTCACGTTCGTCCGCAACGTCACGGACATCGACGACAAGATCATCGCGAAGTCCGTCGACCAGGGCCGCCCCTGGTGGTCCATCGGCTACGAGAACGAGCGCGCGTTCAACTCCGGCTACGACGCCCTCGGTTGCCTGCCGCCCACGTACGAGCCGCGCGCCACCGGACACGTCACCGAGATGGTCGAGATGATGCGCGGCCTCATCGAGCGCGGCCACGCCTACGAGGCCGACGGCAGCGTCTACTTCGACGTGCGCTCGTTCCCCGACTACCTGTCGTTGTCCAACCAGGACATCGACGACCTGCGCCAGCCCACCGAAGAGGGCATCACCGGCAAGCGCGACCCCCGCGACTTCGCCATGTGGAAGGCCACCAAGCCCGGCGAGCCCGACTGGGAGACCCCGTGGGGCCGCGGCCGTCCCGGCTGGCACCTCGAGTGCTCCGCCATGGCGCACAAGTACCTCGGCTCCGCCTTCGACATCCACGGCGGCGGCCTCGACCTGATCTTCCCGCACCACGAGAACGAGATCGCCCAGGCCAAGGCCTTCGGTGACGACTTCGCCCGGTACTGGGTGCACAACGCCTGGGTCACCATGAGCGGCGAGAAGATGTCGAAGTCGCTCGGCAACTCCGTCCTCGTCTCCGAGATGGTCAAGCACTGGCGGCCCATCGTCCTGCGCTACTACCTCGGCACCCCGCACTACCGGTCGATGATCGAGTACAGCGAGGAGGCGCTGCGCGAGGCCGAGTCGGCCTTCGCCCGCATCGAGGGCTTCGTCCAGCGCGTCGTCGAGAAGGCCGGCCCCGTCGAGCCGGCCACCGAGGTCCCGCCCGCCTTCGCCGAGGCGATGGACGACGACCTGGGCGTCCCGCACGCCCTCGCGATCGTCCACACCACCGTCCGGCAGGGCAACAGCGCACTGGCCGCCGACGACAAGGAAGCCGCTGTCGCCCGCCTCTCCGAGGTCCGCGCGATGCTCGGCGTCCTCGGCCTCGACCCGCTCGACCCGCACTGGGCCGGGGAGAGCGACCGGGGCGAGGAGCTGCACGGCGTCGTCGACAGCCTCGTCCGTCTCGTGCTCCAGCAGCGCGAATCCGCTCGCGCGCGCAAGGACTGGGCGACCGCCGACGCCATCCGCGACCAGCTGAGCCAGTCCGGGCTCGCGATCGAGGACAGCCCCGACGGCCCGCGCTGGTCGCTCGCCAACCGCTGATGATGTGCCGCTCGGGGAGCCGGGCGGCACACTTCACTTACAGACCTATGTACGCAACACCGAGGATTAGGTAGTCATGGCCGGGAACAGCCAGCGCAGGAACCGTCGCACGTCCAACAAGAAGGGCGCGACGGTCGGCAGCGGTGGCCAGCGGCGCAAGGGCCTGGAGGGCAAGGGCCCCACGCCGAAGGCCGAGGACCGCAAGGGCCACAAGGCGTTCCGCGTCTCCAACGCCATCGCCCGACAGGCCGCCAAGCGCCGCCCCGCCCCCCGCCGCGGCGGCCCCAAGGGCACCAGCGAGATGGTCGTCGGCCGCAACCCGGTCTTCGAGGCGCTCCGCGACGGTGTGCCCGCCACCACGCTGTACGTGCAGCAGTTCATCGACAACGACGAGCGCGTCCGCGACGTGCTCAAGCTCGCCGGCGAGCGCGGCAACATCAACCTGATGGAAGCCCCCCGCCAGGAGCTCGACCGGATGACCAACGGGCTCAACCACCAGGGCCTCGTCCTCCAGGTCCCGCCGTACGAGTACGCCCACCCGGACGACCTCACGGCGGCCGCCTACGACGCCCACGAGGACCCGCTGATCGTCGCCCTCGACGGCGTCACCGACCCGCGCAACCTCGGCGCGATCGTCCGCTCCACCTCCGCCTTCGGCGGACACGGCGTCGTGGTCCCCGAGCGCCGCGCGGCCGGCATGACCGCCGGTGCCTGGAAGTCCTCCGCCGGCACCGCCGCCCGCACCCCGGTCGCCCGTGTCACCAACCTGACCCGCGCGCTCGAGGGCTTCCAGAAGGACGGCCTCACCGTCGTCGGCCTCGCCGCCGACGGCGAGCACACCGTCGAGGACCTGGAGGCCCTGGACGGCCCCGTCGTCATCGTCATCGGCAGCGAGGGCAAGGGCCTCGGCCGCCTCGTCGGCGAGACCTGCGACTACCGCGTCCGCATCGCCATGCCGGGCGGCGCCGAGTCGCTCAACGCCGGCGTCGCCGCGGGCATCGTCCTCTACGAGGTCGCGCGCCGCCGCAACCGCTGACACGTCTCGCGGACCTTTCGGAACAGGGCCCGGCTCACTGAGCTGGGCCCTTTCCTGTATCACCCGATCTTGACGCGGCCCGGACATTTCCCGACCGTCAAGGCAGTGTCCTAAACCCACATCACTCGGTTAGATGAGTGTGGACACAAGAACGCCCCGGCCGGGATTCGACGATCAGCCCGCGCTGAGCATGGTCAAAGTGGATTCCGACCCCGCGCAGGTCATCGTGAACCACGCCAGCTTCCGCGTCCGGCTCGGTCCGGCCCAGCAGCCCAGGTTCGCCGCCGCCGCCCCAGGCGTCGGCGGCGTCGGCGCCGGTCGGCGCCGCACCCCCGTCGTGTGGAGCGGCAAGTCCGCTCCCGGCGCGACCGGACTGCTCCAAGCCGTGCGGGAGTCCTCCGTCTCCACGCTCGAACCGCTGGACGCCGGCGCCACCCAGACCATCCCGCGCTTCGACGAGACGATGCCGACCCCCGTCGTCACCGCCCCGCTGCTGCCGCCGATGCGCCGCGCCGAGGGCGCGTACGACGACCTCTACGAGCCCGAGCCCGCCCCGGGCGGCTACGGGACTCCTGGCCACGGGGGCCCCGGCGGCACCGGCGAGCGCCCGCACCACCACGCCGCCGGCCGCCCGCCCGCCGCCGACGCGTCCGGCGTCCGGCACGCCTACTACCCCGGGCGCCGGATGAACCTCGGCGTGGTGCTCCTCCCGCTCCGCGTCTTCCTCGGTTTCATCTCCGTCTACGCCGGCATGGGCAAGCTCTGCGACCCGGTGTACTTCGACGGCGGCGAACGCGGCTCCATGGTCAAGTGGCTCAACTCGCTGCACCCCTGGGCCCTCGCCGAACCCCTGCGCGACTTCGCCCTCGCCCACCCCGTCGGCGCCGGCCTGACCGTCGCCTTCCTCCAGGTCGTCGTCGGTGTCCTCACCGTCCTCGGCCTCTGGCAGCGGGTCGCCGCGGTCGTCGGCGCCCTGCTCTCCGCCGCGCTGATCCTCACCGTCAGCTGGAAGACCGTCCCGGTCTACGACGCGCCGGACATCATCTTCCTCGCCGCCTGGTCCCCGCTGATCATCGCCGGCGCTCCCGTCTACTCCGTCGACGGCCGCCTCGCCGGCGAGGCCTGGCGGACCCTCGGCCCGCGGTCCGAACTCTGGGAGCTGCGCCGCCGGGTGCTGCGCCGCGGCGCCCTCGTCACCGCGGTCGTCGTCGGCCTCACCCTGCTCGTCGGCTCCATGCTCGGCGGCGCCGTCCGGTCCACCGAGATGGTCACCGTGCCCGAACGCGACGACGACCCGATCAACCACCTGCCCGGCCAGCCGCTCCCGCAGGAGCCGGGCGAGCGCAGCCCGTCGCGGTCCGCCGAGTCCCGCCCGAAGCCGTCCGAGACGGCCGGCGCGGATGGCGAGAAGCAGGACAGGAAGGCCGATTCGTCGCCGTCCGAGACGGTGCGCGAGTCCGGCCGGGTCGAGCAGCGGCCCACCGCCACGCAGGGCACCGGCGGCGGATCGCCGAGCCACTCGCGGCCGGCGCCCCCGCCCTCCTCCACGTCCGGTCCGACGGGCGACGGCGGCACGGACGGCGGCGCGTCCGACGGCGGCTCGTCGGACGGCGGCGGCTCGTCCTCGGGCGGCAACCGGAACCCGATCGGCGGCCTGCTGGGCTGAGCACCGGGACACGACACGGACGAAGGGGCGGCACCGCAGCGGTGCCGCCCCTTCGTCCGGTGCTGCCCTTCGCCCCTACATGCGGGTGCCCGACAGCTCCTTCGCCGCCTCCGTGAGGTCCTTCGCGGTGTCGATGGCCCGCCAGTACGCGCCCTGGGGGAGCGGGAAGCCCGCCAGACGGCGCTCCCGGGCGAGCCGGGGGAACGTGGTGCGCTCGTGGTCGCCGCGGTCCGGCAGCAGGGCCGTGAAGGCCGCGGAGAAGACGTACACGCCCGCGTTGATGAGATACGGCGAGGGCGGCGACTCGATGAAGTCGGTGATGTGACCGAAGGCGTCGGTCTCGACGGCCCCCCACGGGATCCGGGGGCGGGCCAGTGCCAGCGTCGCGGTGGCGTCACGCTCGGCGTGGAAGGCGGCCATCTCGCGCAGCGAGAAGCGGGTCCAGATGTCGCCGTTGGTGGCGTACCACGGCTGGTCGGGATCGGGCAGATGCGCGGCGGCGTACTTGAGGCCGCCGCCGCGGCCCAGCGGCTCCGACTCGACGACGGTGGTCACCCGGAGCGGAAGCTCGGCGGTCTTCAGCCACTCCTGGAGCACCTCGGCGAGGTGCCCGCAGGACACGACGGCGTCGGTGACGCCCTCGGCGGCCAGCCAGGACAGCTGATGGCCGATGATCGGGGTCCCGGTGCCCGGGATCTCGACCATCGGCTTGGGGCGGTCGTCGGTGTACGGGCGCAGTCGCGAGCCCTGGCCGCCAGCCAGGACCACGGCCTGCGTCGGAGAGGTATGCATACCGGGAACGATATGCGGATCCCCTGCGCGAACTCGGTTCCGACCGCTCAGGAGGCCGCCATGACGCCGGTCGCGAAGGACGTGTCGCAGACCGGGCGGGAGAAGGACTGGGCGCGGGTCGGGCCGTACTGCTTCACGGCGGCGCGGCCGAGGGCGCGGGCGATGTCCATGCAGTGCCGGGCGAGCGACGGGCGGGCCTCGACCTCACGCTGGAGGTGGGTCAGCGCCGTGCCGGGGTCCTTCTCCTGAAGCTCTGCGAGCAGTCGGTCGCGCAGAATATCCTGCGGTGCACGGGACTTGGCGCGCGTCGAGACGTCCGCCGAGGACGCGGTGAGCATCTGGGTCCCGGCGTGCTGGCCGGCCCACGGAACGGCGGACACCGCGAGCGTTCCGGAGAGCACCAGGACGACGGGCAGGACGAGTGCGAGAGAGCGGCCGATGCGGCGGGCTGTGTGGGTCACGCAGGCGAGCGTAGCGGCCGGTGATGATTTGGCGACATTTAGTCACTCTCGCGAGGGACGGTTCGAGGGCGTTTTTCGAATCGCGTGTTGACGCGAGGGGCGAGGGAGAGTCCGAATTGCCCGCTCTGCCGGGGTATTTATCGACTTTGTCGCCGGTCGTGGCTCGTGTACGCCGACGGCCCCGCACCTGCAACAGGTACGGGGCCGTCGGCGTAGCGGGAGGCGTCAGTCGCTGAGACGCTCGCCGGTGGAGGTCGAGAACACGTGGATCTCGCCCGCGCGCGGGACGACGTGCAGCTCGGAGCCCTTGTCCGGGACGGAACGGCCGCCGACGCGGACGACCAGGTCCTTGTCCTCGCCGCCGACGCGGGCGGAGCCGTACACGTAGCCGTCGGCGCCGAGCTCCTCGACGACGTTCACGGAGACGGCCAGGCCGGCGTCGCTGTCGGAGCCCGAGACGTCGAAGTGCTCGGGACGGACGCCGACGGTGACGGTCTTGTCGCCCTTCGCCGTGGCCGCGGAGAGCGCCTCGCGGGAGACCGGGACGACGCTGTTGCCGAACTTCACGCCGCCGTCGGTGATCGGGACCTCGACCAGGTTCATGGCCGGGGAGCCGATGAAGCCGGCGACGAAGAGGTTGGCGGGCTTGTCGTACATGTTGCGCGGCGAGTCCACCTGCTGGAGCAGGCCGTCCTTGAGCACCGCGACCCGGTCACCCATGGTCATGGCCTCGACCTGGTCGTGGGTGACGTACACCGTGGTGATGCCGAGGCGGCGCTGCAGCGACGCGATCTGCGTACGGGTGGAGACACGGAGCTTGGCGTCGAGGTTCGACAGCGGCTCGTCCATGAGGAACACCTGCGGCTCGCGCACGATGGCGCGGCCCATCGCCACACGCTGCCGCTGACCGCCGGAGAGCGCCTTCGGCTTGCGGTCCAGGTACTCGGTGAGGTCGAGGATCTTCGCGGCCTCTTCGACCTTGGCGCGGATCTCGCTCTTGTTGACCCCGGCGATCTTGAGCGCGAAGCCCATGTTGTCGGCGACGGTCATGTGCGGGTAGAGCGCGTAGTTCTGGAACACCATCGCGATGTCCCGGTCCTTCGGCGGCAGGTGCGTGACGTCGCGGTCGCCGATCCGGATGGACCCGCCGTTGACGTCCTCGAGCCCCGCGAGCATGCGCAGGGAGGTCGACTTGCCGCAGCCGGACGGCCCGACGAGCACGAGGAACTCGCCGTCCGCGATCTCGATGTCGAGCTGGTCGACGGCGGGCTTGGTGCTCCCCGGGTACAGCCGGGTCGCCTTGTCGAACGTGACAGTGGCCATGGTGATGCGTCCCTTCACCGGCAGGAACGTGCCGGACGATCCGAGTAAAGGAAGGATTGAGGTCTAGTCCACCAGGGTGAACTCCAGGTGACGCTACCTGGCGACGCCCGATCTGTCAGCAGTCGACCGTCGGTGAAATTCTCGGCCGGCGGCGGGCGACCGTTGGTTACACTGCTCTGGCTGCCTCCTTAGCTCAGCTGGCCAGAGCACCGCTCTTGTAAAGCGGGGGTCGTCGGTTCGAACCCGACAGGGGGCTCGGCGAGACGGGCCCGGGTGATTCACCCGGGCCCTTTTGCGTGCGTGCGGTCAGCGGCCGCTGAGGCGGTTGGCGAGGCGGGCGACCGGGGAGGTCGTGGCCGTGTGGGCGGTGGCTTCCTGGCGGTCGGCGGTGCGGTAGGCGGCGTACATCGTCTGGACGCCGAGCCAGCGGAGGGGCTCCGGCTCCCACTTGCGGACCTTGTGGTTGACCCAGGGGAGGGTCGTGAGGTCGGTGGGGCCGGACTGGCCGGAGTCCTGCTGGATCAGGTCGCGCAGGGTGCGGGCGGCGAGGTTGGCGGTGGCGACGCCGGAACCGACGTAGCCGCCGGCCCAGCCGAGGCCGGTGGAGCGGTCGAGGGTGACGGTGGCGCACCAGTCGCGGGGGACGCCGAGGACGCCGGACCAGGCGTGGGCGATGCCGACGCCCGCCAGTTGCGGGAAGAAGCGGGTGAGGATCTCCTTCAGGGCCTCGATGGTCCGGGGCTGGGTGCGGCCGTCGTTGTCGGTCTTGGAGCCGTAGCGGTACGGGACGCCTCGGCCGCCGAGGGCGATGCGGCCGTCGGCGGTGCGCTGGGCGTACATGTAGGCGTGGGCCATGTCGCCGAGGGTTTCCCGGCCGTCCCAGCCCAGGGACTCCCACTGGGCGTCGGTGAGCGGCTCGGTGGCGATCACCGAGGAGTTCATGGGGAGCCAGGTGCGGCGCTGGCCGGCGAGGGAGGCGGTGAAGCCTTCGGTGCAGCGGAGGATGTACGGGGCGCGGACGGTGCCGTACGGGGTGATGGCGTGCTTGGGCTTGATCTCCGTGACCGGGGTCGACTCGTGGATCGTGACGCCCAGTGCTTCCACCGCCGCCGCCAGGCCCTTGGCGAGCTTGACGGGGTGGAGGCGGGCGCCGTGCGGGGTCCAGGAGGAGCCGACGGCGCCGGCGACGCGGATGCGGTCGGCGGTCTCCTTGGCGCCGTACAGTTCGCGTTCCTTCTCGCCGAAGGCGATCTCGCGGGCGTGGAACTCCTTGAGGCGGGTGAGCTGGGCGGGGGAGAGGGCGACTTCGAGGACGCCGCCGCGGTGGATGTCGGCGTCGATCTCCTCGGCGGCGCAGACGTCGACGACCTCGGTGACGGTGTCGTTCATGGCCTGCTGGAGGCGGGCGGCGGCTTCGTGGCCGTGGAGGTCGGCGTAGCGGTCGCGGCCGGCGATGCCGTTGTAGAGCCAGCCGCCGTTGCGGCCGGAGGCGCCGTAGCCGCAGAACTTGGCTTCGAGGACGGTGATGTTGAGGAAGGGGACGGCCTTCTTGAGGTAGTACGCGGTCCAAAGGCCGGTGTAGCCGCCGCCGACGATGCAGACGTCGGCCGTGGTGTCCCCGGGCAGGGGCTCGCGGGGGTCGGGGGCGCCCTCCTGCGCGTACCAGAACGAGATGCCGCCGTTGACCGTGACCGTGGTGCTCATGCTGTTCCTCGTGCGCCGGAAGGGATGCGGGGGTACGCCGGCGGGTGCGCCGGGGTGCCGGTGCCCAGCATTCCGGTGTGATCGGGATTGGGGAAGGAGGGGTGAGGTCACAGGTGGGGTTCGGTGGAGGTGGTGGGTCGGCAGTGTGTCGAGGGGTGGGCCGGGGGCGGTGTGCGGATGTCCATCGGGGGCCGGTGTGCGGGTGTCCATCGGGCGGACGGTGCTGGCACGGGCGGCAGTTGGGGATCATGCTGATTTCATGATTCGTTCTGCCACGCCCGAAGACGTGCCCGTCATCTGTCAGCTGATCCGTGAGCTCGCCGAGTACGAGAAGGAGCCGGACGAGGCGAAGGCCACGCCGGAGCAGATCCGCGAGGCGCTGTTCGGTGAGCGGCCGGGTGCGTACGCGCACATCGCGGAGACGGAGGACGGCGAGGTCGCCGGGTTCTGTCTGTGGTTCCTCAACTTCTCGACGTGGCGCGGGGTGCACGGCATCTACCTGGAGGACCTGTACGTCCGTCCGGAGATGCGCGGCGGCGGTCACGGGAAGGCGCTGCTGACGGAGCTGGCGCGGATCTGCGTGGAGCGCGGGTACGAGCGGCTGGAGTGGTCGGTCCTGGACTGGAACGAGCCGTCGATCGCGTTCTACAAGTCGCTGGGTGCGAGGCCGCAGGACGAGTGGACGGTGTACCGGCTGACGGACGAGGCGCTGACGGCGCTGGGGTCGGCGGGCGTCTGAGGCGGAGTGTGGGTGTGCGGAAGGCCCGGGCCGGGAACGGTCCGGGCCTTCCGCGTGGGTGCTGTCAGGGGGCAGGGCGTCAGGGGATCCCGGCGTCAGGGGATCAGGACGACCTTGCCCGTCGTGCCGCGCGTCTCCAGGGCGCGGTGGGCGGTGGCGGCCTCGGCGAGCGGGAAGCGGTGGACGGCGGGGCGGAGGCGCCCGGTGGCGGCCTCGTCGAGGGCGCGGAGTTCGAGGTTGCGGACGGCGCCGCCGGCCTTTTCGAGCATCTTGGGGCCGAGGACGGACTCGGAGGTGATGCCGCGGGTGGCGAGTTCCTCGGGGGTGAGGGTGAGCGGGGCGCCGCCGGGGGCCCAGCCGAAGACGAGGTGCTGTCCGCCCTTGCCGAGGAGGTCGACGGCGGCACGGGCGGTGTCGCCTCCGACGGAGTCGAAGACGACGGTGGCGGTGCGGGTGCCGAGGAAGTCCCGTACGTGGGCGGGCCAGTCGGGGAGGGCGTAGTCGACGGCGAGGTCGGCGCCGTTCTCCTTGACGAGGGCGGTCTTGGCCGGGCCGCCGGCGAGGCCGATGACGGTGGCGCCGGCGTTCTTGGCGTACTGGACGAGGAGGGTGCCGATGCCGCCGGCGGCGGCCGGGACGACGGCGACGGAGTCGGGGCCGAGTTCGGTGAACTGGAGGATGCCGAGGGTGGTGCGGCCGGTGCCGATCATGGCGACGGCCTCGGCCGCGTCGAGGCCGTCGGGGATCTCGTGGAGCCGGGCTGCGTCGGTGACGGCCGCCTCGGCGTAGCCTCCGGGGACGGTGCCGAGGTGGGCGACGACGTGCTTGCCGAGCCAGGAGGGGTCGGTGCCCTCGCCAAGCGCGTCCACGGTGCCGGCGACCTCGCGGCCGGGGATGGTGGGGAGTTCGGCGGGGGCCTGCATGGGGCCGGGTTCGCCCTCGCGCAGGACGGTGTCGAGGAGGTGCACCCCGGCCGCGGCGACGGCGATGCGGACCTGGCCGGGGCCGGGGACCGGGGTGTCGGTCTCCTCGTACGTGAGGTTCTCGGCGGGGCCGAAGGCGTGGAGGCGGATGGCGTGCATGGTGGGCTCCTCGGGGTGCCGTGTCTCTGTTCTCCCGTTGATGAGCCCAGCTTTCGACCTCAAGCATGCTTGAGGTCAAGTCGTGTGGCCTTGAGGGCCAGTGACACCGCCTCGACCGCGCTGGTGAACGACACCTCGGACAGCACGCCCGGCGCGGCCACCTGGTCGCCGACCAGGTAGACGCCGTCGCCGCGGTCGATCGCGGGCCGGTCGCGCCAGGTGGTGCCGGGCCGGTCCACCGCGCCGGTACGGCCCTGGCTGAGGGCCTCGCGCCGCCAGACGGTGCGCTCGCGCCAGCCGGGGAAGGCGAGGTCGAGGAGGCGTTCGGCGTGGGCGACGCCGTCGGCCTTGGTCTCGTCGGGGCCGATGGGCAGTTGGGCCTGGATGAGCTGCCGGCCGGCGGGGGCGAGGGAGGCGTCCTGGGCGGTGAAGCGTTCCACCCAGCCGGGGGCGTCGAGGTCGGAGACGACGAACGGGTCGCCCTTGCGGGTGCGCAGCGCGAGGTCGAAGAGGACGGTCCGACCGCTCTCCCAGGTCAGGCCGGGGTCGCCGAGGAGGCGGGCGGCGGAGCTCAGCGCGGTGGCGACGACGACCGGGCCGTCGGCGACGGGCAGGGTGTCGAGGCGGGACGAGGTCTCGATCCGTACGCCGAGGTTCCAGGCGCGGTCGGCCATCCGCTCGATGAGCAGGCCCCAGCCGCCACGGATGTACTTCGCCTCGGGCGGGAGGGAGGCGGCGCGGTGCAGGCGCTCCTGGACGAAGCGGGCGGAGAGGGCGCCGGGGTCGTGGTGGAAGAGGGCGACGGCGCTGTAGTGGGCGGCGGCGCGGGCGGTCTCGGGGCCGGCGATGCCGGTGGCCCAGGTGAGGAAGTCGACGTCGACGGGGGCCTGTTCGGCCTTGCGCAGGGTCTGGCGGACGAAGCCGAGCGGCGGGGTGCGGCGCAGGGCGCCGCGGTGGTGGATGCGGAAACGCGTGGCTTCCAGCGGCGGCAGTTGGGCGAGCGGGCCGATGAGGCCGCGCTGGTGGAGCCAGGTCCAGTGGGGGCCGCGGTCGTAGAGGGCGTGCGGGCCTTCGTTGGTGCGGTACGGGCCTTCGGCGGTGCGGGCACGGCCGCCGAGGGTGTGGTGGGCCTCGTGCAGGGTGACGCGGGCGCCGGCCTCGGCGGCGGTGATGGCCGCGGTGAGTCCGGCGAAGCCGCCGCCGATCACGGTGATGTGCTTCATGTCTGCTGCCCCTTCCGGTGGGTTTCACGGATGAGACGGCCGGAGGGCGCGGGTTTGTGACATCGGGGGGCTGTCAGTGGCGTACGTCACCATGAGGACGTGGCTGGGAGAGCGAAGAAGAAGACGGTGGCGGCGGCGCGGCGGGCGGACGTGCGGCTGCCGGAGCTCGCGGCGTACGGGGGCGGCGGCCTCGTGCCGGACGGGGACTACGACGGGCTGGAGTTCGCAGGGGCGGACCTGGCGGGGCAGGACGGGTCCGGGGCGCGGTTCCTGGACTGCGCGCTGCGGGACTGCGCGATGGACGAGGCGCGGCTGACGGCGGCGCGGTTCCTGGACTCGGTGCTCGACGGGGTCCGGGGGGTGGGGACGGATCTGTCGGGGGCGACGCTGCGGGACGTGGAAGTGGTGGACGCGCGGCTGGGCGGGGTGCAGCTGCACGGGGCGGTGCTGGAGAGAGTGCTGGTGAGGGGAGGGAAGGTCGACTATCTGAACCTGCGGACGGCGAAGCTGAAGGACGTCGTCTTCGAGGGGTGCGTGCTGGCCGAGCCGGACTTCGGCGGGGCGGTGCTGGAGCGGGTGGAGTTCCGGGACTGTGTGGTGACGGGGGCGGACTTCAGCGCGGCGCGGCTGAAGGACGTGGATCTGCGGACGGCGCAGCGGCTGGAGATCGCGCGGGGGGTGGACCGGCTGGCCGGGGCGGTGATCAGTACGGCGCAACTGCTCGATCTGGCGCCGGTGTTCGCGGCGGAACTGGGGGTGCGGGTGGAGGACTGAGCGGGGGGTGCGGCCGGGGGGCTAGGGCCTGTCCGCAATGTCAGCTAGGGAGCCATAGTCGCAGGCAGGCGAGGGTGACCAGGGCTTTGTAGTGGCGGGCTCGTTTGTCGTAGCGGGTGGCGAGGGCCTTGTTCTGCTTGAGCCGGTTGAAACAGCGTTCGACGACGTTGCGGCGCCGGTAGACCTCGCGGTCGAGACGGCACAGGCTCTCGCCTCGCCGGAGGCGTCCGTTGATCTGGTCGACGCGTTCGGGGATGGTGCAGGCGATACCGCGTCTGCGCAGGTAGGAGCGGATCTTGCGGGATGAGTAGCCCTTGTCGCCGACCACCCGTAGCGGTCGGGTGCGGGGCCGGCCGGGCCCGTATCGCTTGATGTGGATGCGGGCCATGACCGGTTCGAACTGCGTGCAGTCGTTGACGTTCCCGCCGGTGATCGTGAAGGCGAGCGGCCGGCCCTGTCCGTCGCAGGCGAGGTGGATCTTTGTGCTCAGTCCGCCGCGGGACCGGCCGAGTGCTTCGCCGGTCCAGGGCCCCCTTTTCGGGCCCCGGCGGCGTGCTGATGGGCCCGCACGATGGTCGAGTCGACGCAGACGATCGACCAGTCGACCTCGCCGATCGCGTCCGAGTGCTGCTGGACGTGGGCCAGGAGCCGGTCCCAGGTTCCGTCCGCTGACCAGCGGCGGAACCGTTCGTAGACGGTCTTCCACGGCCCGTACCGCTCGGGCAGGTCCCGCCAGGCCGCACCCGTGGACAGCTTCCACAGGATTCCGTTGAGGACCTGCCGCCGGTCCCGCACCGGACGACCCATCCGGGGCGGAGCCAGCAACGGCCCGATCACCACCCAGGCCTGATCAGTCAGTTCATGACGTCGCACCACGAACGGAGTAACGACCGATCGACATTGCGGACACGCCCTAGGGGGTGCGCGGGAAGCGGGACTGGAGGTCCCAGATGGCGGGGTTGTCGGCGAGGCCCTCGTGCATGTCCGTGAGGTCCGCGATCAGGTCGTGGAGGAAGTCGCGGGCCTCGCGGCGGAGCTCGGCGTGGTTGAAGGTGAGCGGGGGTTCGTCGCCGGGCATCCAGTCGGCCTCGACGTCGACCCAGCCGAAGCGGCGCTCGAAGAGCATCCGGTCGGTGGACTCGGTGAAGTCGAGTTCGGCGTGCTGGGGCTGGGACGCGCGGCTGCCGCGCGGGTCGCGGTCGAGCCGCTCGACGATGTCGCACAGCGCCCACGCGAAGTCGAGCACCGGGACCCATCCCCAGGCTGTGGACACCTCGCGGTCCGCCTTCGTGTCGGCGAGGTAGACGTCGCCGCAGAACAGGTCGTGGCGCAGGGCGTGGACGTCCGCGCGGCGGTAGTCGGTCTGCGGGGGGTCCGGGAAACGACGCGAGAGGGAGTAGCCGATGTCGAGCACGGGGTCGATGGTGTCACGCCCGGGTCAGAGCCGGTGCTGCCGGGCGTACGCGCGGGTCGTGAGCCACAGCAGCGGGCCGGTCGCGAGGAGCGGGGCGTAGACGAGCAGGAAGAGGGTGTGGCCGGAGGGGGAGAGGTGGCCGTCGGGGGTGACGAAGAAGAACAGCACGGCCTGGCTGAGGCAGAACAGCGAGAGCAGGGCGGCGAGGATCCGCCCGGCCCGGACGGCGGTACGGGGGCCGGGACGGCGGAGCCGGCCGGTGACGAGGAGCAGCGGGAGCAGGGCCGCGCACTCCTGGAGGACGGTGAGGCCGACGACGTACGCGACGCCCCAGCCGGGAATCGCGTAGACGTCACGCAGCACCTCAGCGCTGTAGCCGACGGGCAGTTGCGCGGCCATCGCCAGCCGCCACAGGCCGGAGGGCACGGTGCACAGCGCGAGGAGGTGGGCGGCGCGGCGGGCGGTCCGCAGGTGGTCGGGGGTGGTGGGCGTGGGCGTGGGCCTCGTGGGGTGGGGAGCGGGTGTCGTCATGGCGTACAGACTCGCCGCGCCGCCCTCCCCGGGTCGTCGGCCCGTGGGGCGGAGTGGTTCCGCCGTACGGCGGAGCTCCGTGTCCTCAGGGACGAGGCCCTACGACAGGAGGCGCTGTTCCTTGGCGACGGCCACCGCGCCCGCGCGCGTGTCCACGCCGAGCTTGGCGTAGATGCGGCCCAGGTGGGTCTTGACCGTCGCTTCGCTGATGAACAGGGCGCGGGCGATCTCGCGGTTGCCGAGGCCCTGGGCGAGCTGGGCGAGGATGTCGCGCTCGCGGTCGGTCAGGGTGGGGCGGCCGGCGCCGCGCATGCGGTCCATGACGCGGCTGGCGACCGGGGCGGAGAGGGCCGTGCGGCCCTCGGCGGCCGAGCGGATCGCGGCGAAGAGTTCCTCGGGCCGCTCCGCCTTGAGCAGGTAGCCCGTGGCCCCCGCCTCGATCGCGCGGGTGATGTCGGCGTCCGTGTCGTACGTCGTGAGGACGAGGACGTGGACGTCCGGCGTGGCGATGCGGCGGGTGGCCTCGACGCCGTCGATGCCGGGCCCGAGCTGGAGGTCCATCAGCACGACGTCCGGCTTCAGCTTCGCGGCCATCGCGACCGCCTCCTCGCCACTGCCGGCCTCGCCGACGACCTCGATGCCGTCGGCGCTGCCGAGCAGCGCGAGCAGCCCGGCGCGTACGACCACGTGGTCGTCGCAGAGCAGGATGCGTACCGTCGAACTCGAAGAAGTCACTCTTCCGTCTCCAGGGGGATCGCGGCGGACAGGACCGTGCCCTCGCCGGGTGCCGACTCAATGGTGAGGGTTCCGCCGAGCTGGCGCACGCGAGCCCGGATGGCGGGCAGGCCGTGGCCGCGTACGCCCGCGTTCCGGGTGCGGCTCGGTTCGAAGCCGCGGCCGTTGTCGGCGATGTCGAGGACGATCTGGTCGTCCAGGTAGGTCAGGGTCAGCGCGGCGGACGTGGCGGCGGCGTGCTCGCGGACGTTCGCCAGCGCGCCCTGCGCGATCCGCAGCAGCGCCGACTGGACCCGCTCCGGCACGGGGACGGCCGTCCCGTCGACCCGGAAGCCGGCCGACTCGCGGGCGGCCAGCAGCTGAAGCGCCTCTTCGAGGCCGCCGCCCTCGGCGAGGTCGGCGGGCGCCAGGTCGTGGACGAAGCGGCGGGCCTCGGCGAGGTTGTGCTCGGCGATGGACTCGGCGGTGCGGACGTGCCGACGGGCGGTCTCCGGGTCGCTGTCCCAGGTGCGGTCCGCGGCCTGGAGCAGCATCTGCTGGCTGGACAGGCCCTGGGCGAGGGTGTCGTGGATCTCCATCGACAGCCGCTGGCGCTCCGCGAGGGTGCCTTCGCGGCGCTCGATCGCGGCGAGTTCGCGCCGGGTCCTGATCAGGTCGTTGATGAGGGCGCGCTGGCGGTCCGCCTGCCGCTGCGCGCTGACGAACACGGCCGTCGCGATCGCGGCGACAGCGGGCGGGGCGACCAGCAGGTTCGGGTCCCAGCCGCCGAGGTCGACCTGCGCGGCCACGACGAACACGGTCAGCAGGGTGACGAGGACGAGCGCGGCGCGCGGCGGGAGGGTGCGCAGGCCGGTGTAGAAGAGCGGCACGGCGCACCAGGCGAAGCTGGGCGCGAGGACGACGAGGACCATCCACACGGCGACGACGGTGGCCAGCCAGGCGATGCGGCGCGGGGTCGCGCGGGTGCCGAGCACCGGTCCGAGGAGGTACAGGGAGGCGAGCGCCCCCGACAGGGCGATGATCCAGGGGCTGCGGGCCTCCCACGGGTGCCGCAGCAGGAAGCGGATCAGGGAGGCGCCGAGCAGCAGGAAGAACGCGATGTGCATGACGCGCGCCAGCCATCGGGCGTCCGGGTCGTGCTCCATCGTTCACCTTCCGCAACAGAAACGCATCTGACCTGGTGGTACGTGTCCATGGTGGCCCCGGTGGGCCAGGGCGGCATCAACCGATCGGCTGACCCGGCCGTCATCCATCATGCGCGACGAGGGCAGCCGGTCCGGGGACCGTACGGGGAGGGTGGCGGCCACAGGATTGAGGCAGAGCGAACGAACCGCAGCCGCCAAGGATTTCGAAGGAGCCCCACCATGAAGAAGAAGCTCTGGATCGGTGCCGCCACCGCCGCCGTCGTCGCCGCCGGAACGTTCGGCGCCGTCTCCGCGAACGCCTCGGCCCCGGCGGCCGCCCCGGCCGTCGCGATGAAGAAGGACGCCGCGAGCGACAACCTGCAGCAGTCCACGCACCTCACCATCGAGGCCGCGACTGAGGCGGCGCAGGCCACCCTCGAGGCCGCCGAGAAGGAGAACCAGCGGGTCTCCGTCGCGGTCGTCGACCGCAACGGCAACACCATCGTGACGCTGCGCGGCGACGGCGCCGGCCCGCAGTCGTACGAGTCCGCCGTGAAGAAGGCGTTCACCGCGGTCTCCTGGAACGCCCCGACCTCCGAGCTGGTCAAGCGCCTCGAGACCGCCCCGAACCTGAAGGACATCCCGGGCACCCTGTTCCTCGGCGGCGGCGCCCCGGTGCAGGTCAAGGGCGCGCCGATCGCCGGTATCGGCGTGGCCGGCGCCCCGAGCGGCGACCTGGACGAGAAGTTCGCCCGCGCGGGCGTCGCCTCGCTCGACAACTGATCGGGACGGCGCGATGACTCCGGTGGCGTCCCGGACCCCCGAACGGGACGCCACCGGCTTTCTCGTACGGGTGCGGGACCGGGCAAGAACGGCGACGACTCGTACACACTCACGGACACGGACACACGGGCGGAGGACGAGGACCACGATGACGACGAACGAACCGACACGACGGCTGCTCGACGCCGCCCGCCGGGGTGACGCCGAGGGCGTGCGCGCCGCGCTCGCCGACGGCGCCCCGGTCGAGGCCCGTGACGGCGAGCTGCGCTCGCCGCTGCTGCTCGCCTCCCTCGGCGACCATGTGGACGCGGCCCGCGTCCTGGTCGAGGCGGGCGCGGACCCCGACGCGCAGGACAGCCGGCAGGACAGCGCCTGGCTGGTCACGGGCGTGACCGGCAGCGTCGCGATGATGAGGGTGCTGCTCCCGGCCGGCCCGGACCTGACGCTGCGCAACCGGTTCGGCGGGGTCGCGCTGATCCCGGCGAGCGAGCGCGGCCACGTGGAGTACGTGCGGGCGCTGCTCGACGAGACCGGGATCGCGGTCGACCACGTCAACGACCTGGGCTGGACGGCGCTCCTGGAGGCCGTGATCCTCGGCGACGGCGGCCGGGCGCACGAGGAGGTCGTCGAGCTCCTGCTCGCCGCGGGCGCGACGCCCGACCTCCCGGACGCGGACGGCGTCACGCCGCTCGCGCACGCCGAACGCCGCGGCTTCGACGGCATCGCGGCGCTGCTCAGGGCCGCCGGGCAGCAGGACTGACGGCGCGCGGGGCCGAACGACCCGCGCCTAAGATCAACAGATGGACCCCCGTACGCGCCCCCGACCCCGGACCCGGCCGCGCGCACTCCTCGCGCGGTCCGCGCCGGCCGTCGCGGCGCTGCTGCTCCTGGCCGGATGCAGCGGGGCCGGCGGGGTGGACGGGACGCCCGGGTCGGCCGGGCTGCGCGACCCGTACTTCCCGAAGCTGGGCAACGGGGGGTACGACGTACAGCACTACGCGCTGAAGCTCGCCTACGACCCGAAGACGCGGCGGCTCGACGCCACCGCGGAGATCACCGCCACCGCCACCCAGAACCTCAGCGCCTTCAACCTCGACCTGTCCGGGCTGACCGTCCGCGACGCCGCCGTCGACGGGGCGCGGGCCGCGGTCAGCCGGGCCGGCAAGGAGCTGACGGTCCGGCCGCGCGACGAGATCGACAAGGACGCGGTGTTCCGCACCACCGTCGCGTACTCCGGCGTCCCCGAGACGATCACCGATCCGGACGGCTCGGAGGAGGGCTGGCTGCCCACCGCCGACGGGGCGCTCGCGGTCGGCGAACCGACCGGCTCCATGGCGTGGTTCCCCGGCAACCACCACCCGTCCGACAAGGCGACGTACGAGATCACGCTCACCGTCCCCGCCGGTCTCAAGGCGCTGTCCAACGGCCGCCTGGTCAGCGAGCGCACCGAGAAAGGCCGGACCACCGCGGTCTGGAGCGCGCCCGAGCCGATGGCGAGCTACGTCGCGACGGTCGCCATCGGGAGGTACACGACCGGAACGGCGAAGGTCCGCGCCGGTACGGCCGCCGACGTGCCCGTGCTCACGGCCGTCGACCCGTCCGCCGCGGACGCCGAGACCGCCGCGCTGGCCGCCCGGGTCCCCGAGATCCTGGACTGGCAGGCAGAGAACTTCGGCCCGTACCCGTTCTCGGCGGCCGGCGCGATCGTCGAACGCCCCGGGGACCTCGGCTACGCCCTGGAGACCCAGACCCGGCCGTTGTTCCCGCGCACGGCGTTCGACACCCCGACGCTCGTCCACGAGCTGGCGCACCAGTGGTACGGAGACTCCGTCACCCCGAAGTCCTGGCGGGACATGTGGCTCAACGAGGGCTTCGCGACGTACGCGGAGTGGCTGTACGCCGAGGACTTCGAGGACACCCCGGCGCAGGAGAGTTTCGACGAGGCGTTCGACGACGACTCCAACTGGGCCTTCCCGCCCGCCGATCCGCCGTCCGCCGAGAACATCTCGGACGCGCCGGTGTACGGCCGGGGCGCGATGGTGCTGCACAAGCTGCGGCAGACGGTCGGCGACGAGACGTTCTACGAGATCCTGCGCGGCTGGCCGGCGAAGTACCGCTACGCCAACGCCTCCACCGACGACTTCACCGCCTACGCGGAGTCGGTGGCGGGCGAGGACCTCGACGAGGTCTGGGACGTATGGCTGTACGGCAACGGCAGACCGACGGACCCCGAGGGCTAGGGGGTGCCTTCCGGATCATGCCGGGCTCCCGACGCAAGGAGCGCCTTGCGCATCACGACGCACGGGCGGCCGAGGGTGCGGTCGGGGCGGCGGTCGGTCTCCGCGTAACCGAGCGCGGTCCAGAAGGCCAGCGCGCGCGGGTTGTTCTCCAGAACGGCGAGCCGCAGCCCGGTCCGTCCGGCCGCGCGGAAGCGGTCCTCGACGGCGGCGGCGAGCCGGCGATCCCGACTCGTTCCACTCCGCGTGGGCAATCGTCCCGCAGGGCGGGACGGGTGGGCACACGGGACGGCGCCCACGCGGGCGCGTTCCGCACGTGCTCCTGCCCGCACCACGTGGACGCCGCGCTTGCAGGGGCGGCGTCCACGGGGTGCGGGTACGAACTTGGGGCGGAGGCGCCCGCAAGGGCGCCGTCCCGTTGTGCCCACCCGTTCCGCCCCAGCGGAACGAATGCCCACAACGGGGGAGTGCGGAGGGCCCCGGTGCACCGTGTGCACCGGGGCCCTGTGGGCGCTACTCGGCTCGTCAGATGTTGACGCCGAAGTCGCGGGCGATGCCCTCGAGGCCCGAGGCGTAGCCCTGGCCGACCGCGCGGAACTTCCACTCCGCGCCGTTGCGGTACAGCTCGCCGAAGACCATGGCGGTCTCGACGGCCGCGTCCTCGCTGAGGTCGTAGCGGGCGATCTCGGCGCCGCCGGCCTGGTTGACGACGCGGATGTAGGCGTTGCGCACCTGGCCGAAGTTCTGCGAGCGGGAGACCGCGTCGTAGATGGAGACCGGGAAGACGATCTTGTCGACGTTCGGCGGCAGCGCGGCCAGGTTGACGTTGATCTGCTCGTCGTCGCCGCCGCCCTCGCCGGTGCGGTTGTCACCGGTGTGGACGATGGTCTGGTCCGGCGTGGCCTTGTTGTTGAAGAAGACGAAGTGCGCCTCGGAGGCGACCTTGCCCGCCGCGTCGACGCCGATAGCGGACGCGTCGAGGTCGAAGTCCGTGCCGGTGGTCGTACGGACGTCCCAGCCGAGGCCCACGGTGACGGCGGTCAGACCGGGCGCCTCCTTGGTGAGGGAGACGTTGCCGCCCTTGGACAGGCTTACAGCCATGGGATGTCCCTTTCTTCGTGGTGTCTTCGGACGCAATAACGCGTATCGAGGCACGGTGGTTCCCTTGCGAAAACAGGATGACGTGCGGGAGCCCGTCCGGGGAACATGGAAGGCATGTCCGGTCCGTATCTGATCCGCGGCTCCGTCTCCCTCCCGGAGGCCGAGCTCATGTGGCGTTTCTCGCGGTCGTCCGGGCCGGGCGGGCAGCACGTCAACACCAGTGACTCGCAGGTCGAGCTGCGGTTCGACCTCGCGGCGACCGAGGCGCTGCCGCCGGTCTGGAAGGAGCGGGCGCTGGAGCGCCTCGCGTCCCGGCTGGTCGGCGGGGTGCTGACGGTACGGGCGTCGGAGCACCGGTCCCAGTGGCGCAACCGCGAGACGGCGGCGGTCCGGCTGGCGTCGCTGCTCGCCGAGGCGACCGCGCCGCCCCCGAAGCCGCGCCGCCCGACGAAGATCCCGCGCGGCATCAACGAGCGCCGGCTGCGACAGAAGAAGCAGCGGGCGGAGACCAAGCGCGGGCGGCAGGGCCGCGACTGGGGATAGTCGCCGCGACGGGCACAGCCGCCAGGGACAACCGCCACCAGCGGGGACAGCCGGGTACGGACCCCCGGGCGCTCAGCCCAAGTGGCGGTACTTGCCGCGGAAGTACGTCAGCGGGCCGCCGTCCGTCGTGGGCAGCGCCGCCGTCAGGACGCGGCCGACGACCAGTGTGTGGTCGCCCGCGACGACCCGGTTCTCGGTACGGCACTCCAGCGTCGCCAGCGCCCCGCCCATCAGCGGCGCGCCGCTCTCCTCGCCGCGCGTCCAGGGGACGTCCGCGAACAGCAGCCGGTCGCTGATCCGGCCCTTCATCGCGAACCGGCCCGCGACGTGCCGCTGGCTCTCGGAGAGCAACGAGACCGCCCACACCGGAACCTCCGCGAGGAGGTCGTCCATCCGGGAGCCGTTGCGCAGGCTCACCAGGACCAGCGGCGGGTCGAGCGAGACGGACATGAACGCCGTCGCCGTCATGCCGACGTCCTCGCCGCGCGGACCGTCGTCCGGGTCGTGCGCGGTCACCAGGACCACACCGGCCGCCAGCCGGGACATCGCGGCCCGGAACTCGTCGTTGCTCACCCCCTCAGCATGGGGGATCGCGGGGGCGGGCACCGGGACGGCGGCGGAACTCGGGGCGGGGGGCGTCTGCAACACACCTGCACGCTAGCCGGGCGCCCCGGGCAGTCGTATCGGGCCAGGGGACCAGTCGGGTCCTAGGACCGGCGTCCCGGCGGCACCTGCCGACGGCATGTTCCGCGCCGCGGCGCAAACCGGCGCGCCGAGTCCTCACTCACTGTTCGATTTGCGTTGCAGAAGGTTGGGGAGCGCTCCCGGGGGCTTCCTGGCACCCCGTGGCCCTCTTTGTGACTTGAGTCACAGAGACCAGTATTTGTTGACCCTGTGTACCGGGTGCACAGCTCGCTGTGATTCAGTGGCGGAGACAATGCAGCAAGAGAGCCGATGAGAATCCTGGAGTTGCTGTCGAGGTCTCGGGGAGAGCGAGCACATGGAGACCGAGTCGGAGCCGTACGTCCGTCTTGCGACCCTGCGGCAGCTGCACCAGGTCGTGACCGACCTCAACACTGCCCGCAGTCTGGCGGACACCCTGCAGACCGTCGCCGACGGCATCGTCGCCGGCCTCAACTACGAGCTGGCCTGCGTCAATCTCGTACGCCCCGACGGTGACCTCGTCGTCGCCGCCTTCGCCGGCAGCCCCGCCGCCGAGGCCCTGATCACCGGCCGAGTCGGCTCCCGCCCGTCCTGGGACCGCCGCCTGTCAATGGGCGAGGCCTGGGGCGACCTGCGGTTCATACCGCACACCGAGGGCTGGGTCCTCATGGAGGACGACGTCCCCCAGTGGCACACCGACGGACCCGCGCCCCGCTTCGAGGACGAGTGGCACCCGCAGGACCGTCTCTACGCTCCGATGTACGCCTCCGGGAGCGGCCGCGAGCTTCTCGGCGTCATCTCGGTCGACCGGCCGCGCAACGGCCGCCACCCCGGCCCGTGGGGCCGCGAGGCCCTCCAGATGTACGCCTCTCAGTCCGCGATTGCGATCAGCAACGCCAAGCTCCGAGCAAACATGCAGCGGGCGCTGGTCCGGCTCGAGCGCGAGCAGCAGGCGCTGCGGGCCAGCGAGGAGTCGTTCCGGCAGGCCTTCGAGTACGCCCCGTCCGGCATGGCGATCGCCGAGATGGGCGGCGACCAGCACGGCCGGCTGCTGCGGACCAACGACGCGCTGTGCCGGCTCCTCGGCCGGCCCGCCTCCGCGATGCGCCGCTACTCGTTCGCCGACCTCGTCCACCCCGAGGACATCGGGACCCTGCTGCGGACCTCCGCCGAGGGCGGCCGGGCCGAGCTGCGGCTCGGCCGGCGCGACGGCACGTACGTGTGGGTGTCGCTGCGCAACTCCGTCGTCGCCGACACCGCCGACGGCCCCCGCTTCCTGCTCACCCACGTCGAGGACATCGAGGAGCGCAAGCGGCACGAACTCCAGCTCGCCCACCGCGCCTCCCACGACGCGCTGACCGGCCTGCCCAACAGCGCCGAGCTGCGGGCCCGGCTCAGCTCCCGGCTCTGCGGCCGGCCGGGCGGCGTGCGCGCCGCGTCCGGCGACGCGGTCGCCCGGGGCGGACAGGGCGTGCCCATGCAGGGCTACGAGCCCCAGCCCGCGTACGACGGGCAGCCGGGGGCGTACGACTCACAGCCCTACGAGGGCCAGCAGTACGATCCGCAGCAGTACGAGGGCGAGCCGTACGAGGGCCAGCAGTACCCGGCTCCGTCGTACGACGAGCCCGGGTACGACGGCGCGTACCGCTCCGGCGGCCCCGAGCACGGCTTCCGCGCCGACGGCTTCGACTTCGACACCCCGGGCGGCGGCCCGTACGACCACCACGTGCACACCGTCGCCCCCGCGGGCGGCGACGTCGACGACGGCACCAAGGGGCTCGCCGTCCTCTTCTGCGACCTCGACGGCTTCAAGTCGATCAACGACCGGTTCGGGCACCACACCGGGGACGCCGTCCTCATCGAGGTCGCGCGCCGGCTCACCACCGGCGTGCGCGACGGCGACACCGTCGCGCGGCTCGGGGGTGACGAATTCGTCGTCCTGGCCGACGGGCTCGGCGCGGCCGACGCCGCCGACCTGGCCGTACGGCTGCGGAACGCGATCATTCCGCCCATCCGGGTGGACGGCCGCGCGGTCCGTGTAGGGGCGAGTTTCGGCATCGGCTGGGCCGAGTGCGGCATGACCGTCGAAGAGGTCCTGAACTCCGCCGACCAGCGGATGTACATCGAGAAACGATCCCGCTCCAAGGTCCACCGCCGGGCCGGGTAGCCCGGTCCCGGGGGCGATCCCCTGTCAAGGACCGCACCGGGGGGTGGTCCGTTCGGGGTAGGCTCGGCCGGTCGGCGACGGCTGGCGAGCATGGATAGGAGTGACGGGGATGGCTGCCGGGAACAGCGGCGCGAACACGCCCGAGGACGACGATCCGTTCGGCTATCTGTACGCGGACGGTCAGGCGGCAGGCGCACAGCCGCCGAGCTCGGGCGGCTACGGCTACCCCGGCCCCGCCGCCGCGCAACCCGGCGTCCCGCGGACGTCGTACAACCAGGTCAGGACGGTCGGCGAGCGCCAGTACGGCGGCGGGCACGGCCAGGTGCCGCAGCAGTCGTACGGCCAGCCGCACGCGCAGTACGCGGCGCCCGAGACGTACCCCGGCGGCCAGCAGACCCGCCAGTCGCCGATCCCGCCGCAGCGCGGCCACGGCGGCGGCGCGGGCGGTCGCGGACCCAACACCAAGGGGCTGCTGCTCGGCGCGATCGCGGTCGTCGCGGTCGTCGTGATCGGTATCACCGTGGCGATCGTCACCAACGGCGACGACGACAAGGGGCAGACCGGCGGCGGGACGCCGTCCGCCGGCCCGACGGTCGTCGAGGAGTCCCCGGGCGGCGAGCCGTCCGCCGAGGAGACCCCGCAGGAGCTTCCGCAGCAGGACGCGGCGACCCTGAAGCTGGGTGGTACGGCGGCCCTCGCGAAGGACATCAAGGGCGCGGAGGGCGCGGACGGCGCGTACGTGACCGGGTTCAACGCGCTCGGCTCGTCGGTCACCTGGCAGGCGTCGGTCGAGACGTCGGGGCAGTACTACCTGTCCGTGCGCTACGCGATCCCCGCCAAGGACGCCAACGCGACGCTGACGGTCAACGACAAGCCGAACAGCAACCCGCTCGGCCTGAAGAACTTCATCAAGTCGTCCGACCCGAACCTCGAGAAGAACTGGCAGACCACCTGGGCGCCGGTGAAGCTCAAGAAGGGCGACAACACGATCAAGCTGTCGTGCGAGCCGGGCAACCAGTGCGACGCGATCTTCGACTGGCTGAAGATCACCAAGGAACAGCCCTGACGGTCCCGGACCCGACGATGTGAACGGGCGGCGCCCCCTGCGAAGGGGACGCCGCCCGTTCTCGTACCGCTCACCCTCACGCCGCCGGGGCGAGGTCCTCCACCGCGACCTGCTTCAGGAGGCTGTCGTAGGTCTTTCCGTCGAACTCGCCGGCCACCGGGGAGAGGACGGTTGCCGCGGAGAGGGCCACCGCGCGGGTCAGGCGGTCGGGCCAGGGGAGTCGGTCGACCAGGGCGGAGAGCAGGCCGGCCACCGCGGAGTCGCCGGCGCCCGTGGGGTTGCCCTTGACCGCGGCGGGCGGGGTGGCCTGCCACAGGCCGGACGGGGTGACGGCCAGCATGCCGTCCGGGCCGAGCGAGGCGACGACGGTGTGCGCGCCGCGGCGGCGCGCGTCGCGGGCGGCGCGCTGGGGCTCGCGGGCGCCGGTGAGCTGGGCGAGTTCGTCGGCGTTCGGCTTGACGATGTCCGGGCGGGCCGCGATGCCGCGCCGCAGGGGTTCGCCGCTGGTGTCGAGCAGTACGGGGACCTCGGCGCCGCGGGCCATGCGGACGAGTTCCGCGTACGCGCCCACGTGGATGCCGGGCGGGAGGCTGCCGCAGAGGGCCACCGCGTCGGCGGCGGGCAGGAGTTCGCCGTACCGGGCGAGGAAGGCGGACCACTCCTCGGGGGTGACGGCGGGGCCGGGCTCGTTCAGCTGGGTGGTGTCGCCGGTGGCGTCGTCGACGACGGCGAGCGTACGCCGGGTGTTGCCGGCGATCGGGACGAGCGCGTCGCGGACCGGGGAGCGGGACAGCAGGTTGCGCATGACCGCGCCGTTGGGGCCGCCGGCGAAGCCGGTGACGACGGTGTCGTGGCCGAGCGCGCCGAGGACGCGGGCGACGTTGACGCCCTTGCCGCCGGGGCGTTCGAGGACCTGGGTGACCCGGTGCGAGCCGTGCGGGGTCAGCGCGGGGACGCGGTACGTGAGATCGAGCGCGGTGTTGAGGGTGACCGTGAGAATCATCCGCCACACCCCCTGATCGGCGCTCATCGTCCGGTACGGAACGTCTTTCGCGCCCTGATCATGCCAAACAGAAGGCGGTTGGCCCAGACCCTGGACCAACCGCCGTCAGGCAACTTATGGCGCTGTGTTCACTTCTGGGGGAAACCCCCAGACCCCGTCACCCCAGTTGGGGCTCGACCACCCAGGCGCCCCGCCGCATCACGCCCTTGAGCTCGAAGTTCTCGTCGAGGACGACGAGGTCGGCGTCCTTGCCGGGTTCGAGGGAGCCGACCCGGTCGTACAGGCCGAGCAGCCGGGCCGGGTTGGCGGAGATGGCCTGCACGACCGACTCCACCGGGAGCCCGTCGACCGTCGCGGCGCGCTTGAACGCGCGGTCCAGGGTGAGGGTGGAGCCCGCGATGGAGTCGCCCTCGACGAGGCGCGCGACGCTGTCCTTCACCTCGACCTCCAGCGGGCCGAGCATGTAGCGGCCGTCGCCGAAGCCGGCGGCGTCCATGGCGTCGGTGATGAACGCGACGCGCTCCGGGCCCGCGTGATGGAACGCCAGTTCCAGGGCGGCGGGGTGGAGGTGGGTGCCGTCGTTGATCAGCTCGACGGTGATCCGCTCGTCCTCCAGGAGGGCCGCGATCGGGCCGGGGGTGCGGTGGCCGAGGCCGGGCATCGCGTTGTAGAGGTGCGTGGCGACGGTGGCGCCCGCGTCGATCGCCTCGACGGTCTGCTCGTACGTGGCGTCGGTGTGGCCGATGGCGGCGATGACGCCGTGCTCGGCGAGCAGTCGCACGGAGTCGATGCCGCCGGGCAGTTCGGTGGCGAGGGTGACCATCTTGGCCCGGCCGCGGGCCGCGTCGACCAGCTTGCGGACATCGGCGGGGTCCGGGTCGCGCAGCAGGGTCTCGTCGTGGGCGCCCTTGCGGCAGGGGGAGATGAACGGGCCCTCGAAGTGGATGCCGGCGATGTCGCCCTGCTCGGCGAGCTCGGAGAGCAGGCCGGCCCGCCGGACGAGGAAGTCCATGTCGCCGGTGACGAACGAGGCGACGGTGGTGGTGGTGCCGTGCGTGAGGTGGGTGTGGACGCCCTTGAGGATGTCGTCGACGGTGCCGGAGGTGAACGAGGCGCCGCCGCCGCCGTGGTTGTGCATGTCGACGAAGCCGGGCACCACCCAGTGGCCGGACAGGTCCAGGCCGGGGGTGTCGGCGGGCGCCGAGCCCGCGATGCGGCCGCCTTCGACGATCACACGTCCGTTGTCGACGATCCCGGTCGGCAGCACGACTCGTGCGCCGGCGAGAACCTTGCGATCGTCCATCAGGCGGATACCTCCGGGTCGTGGGGGTTTTCGTGGGAATTGTCGAGGGAGAGCAGGTCCCAGGCGAGGAGGCCCGCGCCCAGACATCCGGCGGTGTCCCCGAGGGCCGCCGGGACGATGGCGGGCAGCTTCTGGAACGTGACGCGCTGCTCCACTGCCGACCGGAGGGGTGTGAACAAGGTTTCCCCCGCCTCGGCGAGCCCGCCACCGATGATGAGCGTGCGCGGGTCCAGCAGGGTGAGCGCGGTGACGAGGCCGTCGGCGAGGGCGTCGACGGCCGTCTGCCACACCGCCGCGGCCCGGGTGTCGCCGGACTCGACGGCCTTGGCGCAGTCGGCGGCGTCGGCGTCCGGGTCGCCGGAGGCGTCGGCCCAGGCGAGGGAGACGGCGGAGGCGGAGGCGTACCGCTCCAGGCAGCCGCGCTGGCCGCAGCCGCAGTCGGCGCCGCCGGGGCGGACGACGATGTGGCCGATCTCGCCGGCGTAGCCGTGGGCGCCGGCCTCGATGCGGTCGCCGATGCCGATGGCGCCGGCGATGCCGGTGCCGAGGGGGACGAAGAGGAAGCGGTCGGCGCCGTTGCCGGCGCCGATGCGGCCCTCGGCGAGGCCGCCGGTGCGGACGTCGTGGCCCAGGGCGACGGGCAGGCCGTCGAGCCGCTCGCTGAGCAGGGCGCGCAGCGGGACGTCACGCCAGCCCAGGTTGGCGGCGTAGACGGCGATGCCGCGGTCGGCGTCGACGATGCCGGGGACGGCGACGCCGGCGGCGGAGGCGGGCCGTCCGTACCGGTCGAGGCCGTAGGCGCGGAGCTCGGCGGCGAAGTCGAGGATCGACTCCACGACCGCCTCGGCTCCGCGCTCGCGCCCGGTGGCGCGGCGGGCCTCGTGCAGCAGGGTCCCGTCCGCCCCGACGAGGGCGGCCTTCATGCCGGTGCCGCCCACATCGAGGGCGATGACGTGTCTCACGGGTGACAGTCTGACCCGTCGGTACCCAACAGGTCTAGTCCACTGTCCGAGATTGTTGCGCGCCCATACAAATCCCGACCACGGGGCCGGGCGCCGGTGCGGCACGCGTTGCGGAAGCGATACCCAAGTGGTGTAGACCTCATGCCTCGCTGTGAGGGAAAATCGCAGCTCAACGACGAGCCGAGAGTGGGACGAAGCTGTGCAGCGGCGATTTCTGGGACTGACCGCGACGATCGCCGCGCTGAGCGCGGCCGCCGTGCTCGCCGGCTGCGGCGTCACCGGCGGGGACTCAGACGTGACCCTGTCGCTGGTCGCGGCGGACTACGACCTCAACGGCGGCGACTCCACCGAGAAGTACTGGGCGGACCTGACCGCCGCGTACGAGGCCGAGCACCCCGGCGTCGACATCGATGTCCGGATCGAGTCCTGGGACGACGTCGACCGCAAGGTCGCCGACATGGTCGAGGCCGGCAAGGCCCCCGACATCGCGCAGATCGGCGCCTACGCCGACTACGCCGCCGAGGGCGAGCTCTACACCGCGGACGAACTGCTCACCGTCCCCGTCCAGGCGAACTTCCTCGTCCCGCTGACCACCGCCGGCGAGATGCGGCGCGTCCAGTACGGCCTGCCGTTCGTCGCCTCCACCCGGCTGCTCTTCTACAACAAGAAGCTCTTCGCCGACGCCGGGATCACCGAGCCCCCGACGACCTGGGCCGAGCTCGCCGCCGCCGCGAAGAAGCTGAAGCGGGACAAGGTCGCGTACCCCTTCGCCCTGCCCCTCGGACCGGAGGAGGCGCAGGCGGAGACCATGATGTGGCTGCTCAGCGGTGGCGACGGCTACACCGACGACGCCGGCCGCTACGTGATCGACTCCGACCGGAACGTCCGCACCTTCCAGTGGCTGAAGCGGGAGCTGGTCGACGCGGGCCTCACCGGCCCCGTCGCCCCCGGAAAGCTCGACCGCAAGGCCGCGTTCGCCGCCTTCGCGCGCGGCGAGGTCGGGATGCTCAACGGCCACCCGTCGCTCGCGCAGGAGGCCGCGAGGAAGGGCGTCGAGGTCGGCATGGTCCCGCTGCCCGGCGCCGACGGCGAGGCCAGGGCCACGATGGGCGTGGCCGACTGGATCATGGGCTTCAAGCAGAACGGCCATCGCAAGGAGATCGGCGAGTTCCTCGACTTCGTATTCAGCGACACGAACGTGCTGAAGTTCGCCGGGGACAACAACCTGCTCCCGGCCACGGTCAGCGCCTCCAACCGGATGCAGGCCGACCCCGCGTACGCCGCCCTCGCCCCGTTCCTGCAGGCGCTGCCGAACTCTCGGCTCTACCCGGTGGGCAAGACCTCCTGGGCGCAGGTCAGCGGCACGATCAAGAAGGACATCGGCCGGGCCGTGGAGCCGTCCGCCGTGCCCGGAACCGTGCTCGGCCGGATCGGCCGGGAGGCGACGGCGGCGGAGGGCGCCGAATAGGTTGGTCGTATGAATGACGAACCACAGGGCGAGCCCGCGGGTGCGCGCGAGCTGGGGGAGCGCGAGCGGGGCGTTCTCGCCCTGGAGCGGCGTTCCTGGCCGGGACCCGGCGCCAAGGAGCGCGCGGTGCGCGAGCAGCTCGGGCTGTCCCCGGTCCGCTACTACCAGCTGCTCAACGCGCTCCTGGACGACCCGCGGGCGCTCGCCCACGACCCGGTCACGGTCAATCGGCTGCGGCGGGTCCGCGCCGAGCGTGAGCAGCGCCGCTGAACCGCGCCGCTGACGCGGGCGCCGCGCGTCGGTAGGGTCGTAGGCATGGTCAGCAGCCTTCCGCACCCGACCACGTCCGCCGGCCGCGACGGCCTGGCCGCGCTTCTCGCGCGACCCGGGAAGGCCGTCGTCGCCCTCGACTTCGACGGGACGCTCGCCGAGATCGTCCCCGACCCCGAGCAGGCCCGCGCCCACCCGGGCGCCGTTCCCGCCCTGTCCGTGCTGGCTCCGCAGGTCGCCTCGGTGGCCGTGGTCACCGGCCGGCCTGCCGGGGTCGCGGTCCGCTACGGCGGCTTCGCCGGGGTCCCCGGCCTGGAGCACCTCGTCGTCCTCGGCCATTACGGCGCCGAGCGCTGGGACGCCGTCACCGGTACGGTCCAGGCCGCCGCCGTCCCGCCGGGCGTCGCCGCGGTCCGGGCGGAACTGCCCGGCTTCCTGGACGCCGCCGGCGCGTGGGCCGGCACCTGGATCGAGGAGAAGGGCCGCGCGGTCGCCGTGCACACGCGGCGCGCGGAGGACCCGCAGGGCGCGTTCGAGGCGCTGCGCGGGCCGCTCGGCGAGCTGGCCGCCCGGCACGGCCTGGTCCTGGAGCCGGGCCGGATGGTCCTGGAGCTGCGCCCGCCCGGCATGGACAAGGGCATGGCGCTGGCCGAGTACGTCCGCCGGACCGGCGCGGAGTCCGTGCTGTACGCGGGCGACGACCTGGGCGACCTGCCCGCCTTCGCGGCGGTGGAGAAGCTCCGCTCCGACGGCGTGCCGGGGCTGCTGGTGTGCAGCGGCTCGACGGAGGTCCCGGAACTGGCGGAGCGGGCCGACCTGTCGGTCGCCGGCCCGTCCGCGGTGGTGGAGTTCCTGGCGGCGCTCGCGGAGGCGGTGCGGACGGCCTGAGACCGCCCGCACCGCGTCACGTACCGCGGGGAGCCCGGACGATCAGTGCGCGGCCGGGTTGGCCACGGTGACCGTCAGGTCGTCGCCGGCGTCGCCGGTGACGGTGACCTTCACGCCGTGGCCCGCGACCTTGACGCTGGCCTGCGGCGCCGCGGAGCTGTAGTACGCGTTCGGGTCGGTGTCGTCGAAGACCGGGATGCCCGGGACGGACGGCGCGCAGGCCGCCTTCGTGACGACGGTCTGGTTGTTGCCCTTGCCCGTCAGGACCTCCTTGTGGAGGCAGGTCGCGTCGGTGGCCTCCAGGCCGAAGGTCGCGTCGAAGGGCTGCCGGCGGTTGCTCGGCGCGGTGCCGTCGTCGTACTTGAACGGCGCCGGGCGGGCGTCGACGGCCATGGCCGAGCCGCCGCCGGGGTGCGCGCTGACGTTGTTGTCGTCGAACGAGCGGTCGACGTACCAGACCAGCATGCCGTTCTGGAACTTGAAGTACTCGACCCAGTCCGGCGCGCTGATGCCCTTGCTGAACTGGTACGGGCCCTCGGCCAGGAGCGCGTCGCTGCCGACGTACTCGCGGTTCTCGACCAGGTAGTAGCGCGGGTAGGTGGCCGTCTCCGTGCCGGTCGAGATCTTCCAGCGGCCCTGCGCGGTCCAGCCGTTCGCGCCCTGCTCGGCGTCGTCCGTGCCCAGCGTGGTGCCGCCGGCCGTCAGGACGATGTCGTCCAGGAACGCGCCGGCGAAGTGCACGCCGCCGTCGGTCTGGTAGCGGAAGCGGAACAGCGAGGGCTTGCCCTGGGAGTCGTACGTGAAGCGCAGCGTCGTCCACTTGCCGGTGGAGGAGCCGTCGACGGAGTCGCCCGCGCGCAGCCAGTTCGCCCCGCCGTCGAGGGAGTACTCGGCGAAGAGGGCGTCGAAGTCGGCCTCGATCTCGTACCAGGCACTCGCCTTGACGGTGACCCTCGGGGCGGCCGGCACGGACCGGGTGAGGGACTGGTTGAGGCCGTCGGCCGAACCGGTCCACCAGGCGTGGGTGCCCGAGGTGGGGGTGGCGTACGTGGTGCTGCTCGTCTTGTCGGGCAGCGCGACGCGGACCGCCTGCTCCTTGCCGGCGACCTGGAACTGCGCCGGGTTCAGGGTGTACGAGCCGTTGGTACCGAGCGGCGCGTCGGCGTAGTCCAGCCAGCCGAGGAAGAGCTTCTCCTCGGCGCCCATCAGGCCCGGGTGGGTGCCGATGCCTGCGTTGGCAGCGGCGCCGTGGCCCAGCCAGGAGCCGGAGCTCATCAGGGTCCAGAAGGCGGTGGAGTTCTCGCCGCCGTCGGTGTCGTAGTAGTCCGGCAGGCCGAGGTCGTGGCCGAACTCGTGGCAGAAGACGCCGAGTCCGCCGTTCTCGCCCTCGGTGGTGTAGTCGCCGAGCCAGTACTTCGACTGGCCGATGCGGGCGCCGCCGGCCTTGTTCTGGGTGCCGGAGACGTCCGGGCCGGTCAGGCCGTAGTCGTCGCCGTTGACGTACCAGCGGTGCGACCAGATGGCGTCCTCGCCCTGGGCGCCGCCGCCGGCGTCCTCGCCCATGCCGGCGTGCACGGCCTGGAAGTGGTCGATGTAGCCGTCGGCCTCGTCGAAGTTGCCGTCGTGGTCCCAGTCGTTGCGGTCCCAGACGTCGAACTGGGCGAGGTAGGCGTCGATCTCGGCGGGGGACTTCCCGGCCGCGATCTGGCTGTCCCACCAGGAGTTGCCGGTGTCCTGGATGAACGCCCACGAACCGCCGTTGTCCTCGACGGTGTTGTCGCCGTAGGTGGAGGCGTTGCCGGGGACCTTGACCCAGTCCTCGACCGTGTTGGTCACCGAGTAGCGGCCGTTGGACAGCTGCTCGTAGTACGTCTTCATCGACTCGCCGGAGCCGTTGAAGAGGTTCTCGTAGTAGGACTTCGAGAAGTCGGCGGTCCAGGCGTTGGAGTTGTCCTTGCTCCGGTCGGGCTGCGGAATGGCGTTGTGCAGCGGGCCGGGGACGCTGCCGAGCTTGCCGGTGCTCGCGTCGCCGAACTCGGAGAGGATCGTGAAGATCTTCTCCTGGCGTACGGCGGTGGTGGTCTCGGTCTCCACGAACTTGCCGGGCGCGACCTCGACGACGCCCCGGGCGTTCGCCTTCGCCCGTCCCTTGGCGAGCTTGTCGATGGCCTGCTCGCGCAGTTCGGTGCGCTGCTTGGTGAGCGGGCCGGGACGGTTGTCGGCGCGGGGTGCGGTGGCTCCCGGGGCGGCCGAGGCGGTGTCCCGGGTCTCCTGCGCGGCGGCGGGGGTGAGCCCCGCGGCGAGGAGAGCGGTGAGCGCCGACCCTAGGGTCATGCCCACGACAATTCTCTTCACTTCTGCGATCCCTTCGCATGCATGCGACGCATGTTTCGCGCTGGTTCCGTGTGATGCAGGATCGCCTGGGGGAACGATCGCGGCAGAGTCTGACACGGGAAGGACCGCGAAGAGGAGAGGGCGGAGCCGCAGATTCTGCGGCACCCCCCGTTCGCCGCAGGGCCGCCCCCGCCCGCCGGGGCTACTCCTCGGGCGGGGTCGTCAGGGCTTCCAGCTGGTCCAGGAACCAGCGCTGCGGGGGCAGGGCGGTGGCCGCGACGGCCAGGCGCTTGGTGCGGTCAGCGCGTTCGGCCGCCGGCATCGACAGGGCCGTGTGCAGGGCCTCCGCCGTCGCGCTCACGTCGAACGGGTTCACCGTGAGCGCGTCCTCCCGCAGCTCCGTGTACGCGCCCGCCTGGTCGGACAGGACCAGCGCGCAGCCCGCCTCGGAGACCACCGGTATCTCCTTGGCCACCAGGTTCATGCCGTCCCGCACCGGGTTGACCAGGGCCACGTCGGCCATGCGGTACACCGCGAGCGAGCGCGTGAAGTCGTCCTGGACGGAGACGAGTACGGGCTGCCAGTCCGCCGTGCCGAACTCCGCGTTGATCTCCTCCGCCAGCTCCGACACCGCCGCCGTGTACGAGCGGTACGCCTCGAGGTCCTGTCGCGAGGGGTACGCCGAGGCCAGGTGGACCACCCGACCGCGCCACTCGGGGTGGACGGTCAGCAGCTCCCGGTACGCGAGCAGGCCGCGCAGGATGTTCTTCGACAGCTCCGTGCGGTCGACGCGGACGATCGTCAGGCGGTCGCCGACCTCCTCGCGCAGCCGCGCGAGCCGCTCGTCGACCTCGGGCCGGTGGGCGAGCGCCCGCAGCTCCTCGCCGTCGACACCGAGGGGGTGCACCCGGAGCCGGGTGCTTCGCCGGGGGGCGCCCCACTTCATGTGATCCACCCCGCGCCACGGGGTCCCGGTCGGGGAGAGGGGTGTCGTCACTCCCGTGGCGCTGTCGATGTGCGCGCCGTTCAGGAAGGAGAAGGCCCAGGACCAGGTGTGGAAACCCAGCTCGTCCGCCCCGAGCATGCCCCACACCAGCTCCTCGCGGACCTCCTCCGGGAGCATCCGCAGATACTCCGACGACGCCCACGGCGTGTGCGTGAAGTGGCCGATCCGCAGGTCGGGACGGAGCTCCCGCAGCTGCCCGGGGACCAGCGCCAGGTGGTAGTCCTGCACCAGGACCGCCGCGCCGTCGTCCGCCGCCTCGGCCAGCGCCTCGGCGAAGGCGCGGTTGTACGCGCGGTACGACTCCCAGCGGCGCCGGAACTCCGCGTCGAAGACGGGCTCGCGCGGGATCTCGTACAGGTGGTGGTGGAGGAACCACAGCACCGAGTTCGCGATGCCGTTGTACGCGTCCGCGTACACGTCCGGGTCGATGGCGAGCATCCGCACGCCCGGCTCGGCGACGCCGCGCCGGACGGCCTCCCGGTCGCCCGCGCCGAGCGCCGCGCAGACCCACAGGGAGTCCTGCGAGTCCACCGCGCTCAGCCCCGAGACGAGCCCGCCGCCGCCCCTGCGGGCGTCGAGCGTGCCGTCCTCGCCGAGCGTGTACGAGACCGGTCCTCGGTTGGATGCGACGAGAACAGAAGCCATGTGCCGAACCTAGCCCGTCCCGTAAACGCTCAAACGTACGTATACGAGACGGCGCGAACACGCCACGCTCGGTCAGCGGTCGCGGTGCGCGCGGGCCGCCGCCCGCGCCACCACTCCGATCGCGCCCGCCGCCAGCGCCAGCCCGCCGAGCAGCCACAGCCGCTCGACGTGTGATCCGGTGGCGGCCAGGGGTGCGTAGGCCTCGTCCGTCGTGGCAAGGATCAGGTTCCACCGCATGAAACGGAAATGTAGGTAGAGACCATCATCATCCGACGCTACGCCACGCGGCGCCGCGCATACTCCGCGATCTCCGCCATCGGGGGGCGCTCCTCCGTGTCGACCGAGTAGGTCCGCGGCACGAAGCCCGTCCCGTCCTGCTCGTCCCGCTCGAACTGGGTCAGCCGCGGCCGCACCAGGTGCCCGCGCGACAGCCGCACCTGCGCCGTCCGGTAGATGGCCGCCGCCATCCGGCCCAGCGCCAGTCCGCTCTGGTGCCGGTGCTTGCGCACCCCCACGTCCACCTGCGCCAACGCGTCCAGACCCACCGTGTGCAGCGCGTCCACGAGCAGCCCCAACTCCACCCCGTACCCGACCGGGAACGGGAGCCGTTCGAGCAGCGAGCGGCGGGCCGCGTACTCGCCGCCCAGCGGCTGCACGAAGCCGGCAAGCTGCGGCCAGTGCAGGTTCAGCAGCGGGCGCGCCACCAGCTCCGTCACCCGGCCGCCCTGTCCGGGCGTGTCCCCGAGCGGGCGGTCGTACATCGCCTTGACGAACTCCACGTCCGGGTCGGTCAGCAGCGGGCCGACGATCCCCGTGACGAAGTCCGCCGAGAAGTCCCGCAGGTCCGCGTCGACGAAACAGACGATGTCGCCGCTGGTCGCCATCAGCGACCGCCACAGCACCTCGCCCTTGCCGGGGACGGCCGGGATCCGCGGCAGGATCGCGTCCCGCGCCACCACCCGGGCGCCCGCTACCGCGGCCACCTCCGCGGTCCGGTCCGTGGACCCGGAGTCCACCACCACCAGCTCGTCGACGAGCGGGACCGCCTCCGACATCAGCTCGCGGCGGATCACGGAGACGATGTCGCCGACCGTCGCCTCCTCGTTCAGCGCGGGCAGCACGACGCTCACCGTCGTCGCGCGCTTGGCGGCCAGGATCTGGTCGAGCGGGCGATCGGTCACCGACCAGGAGCGCCGCCCGAGCCAGCGCTCCACTTCTTCCAGCACGTCCGTTACTCCCCAGTTGCGGTTTGTGATCCATCTCGCGGTTCGGACGACCGTCTCGCGCCGTCCGAGCCTTCGGTTACAGTCTTGAACAACGCGGAGGCCCGATGCATGTCGGGGTCCCGCCCGCGTCCCACAACCGAATACCGCTCATCCAGAGGGGCAGAGGGAAACGGCCCGTTGAAGCCCCGGCAACCCTCCAGCCGGTCTCGTCCGCGAATCCGCGGCCGCGAGGCTCCCGGCTAGGGAAGGTGCCAAATCCGTCTCATGGCGAAATGCGCCGTGAGGAAGATGAGGAGAAAGGGCCTCGCCTCCATGGCTGTACAGACTGTTGACACCGCAACCACCGTCGACCTCGGTCCCGCTTCCGGCCTTTCCTGTCGTGAGTGCGGTGAGAAGTTCCCGCTCGGTCCGATCTTCGCCTGCGAACTCTGTTTCGGGCCGCTCGAAGTCGCGTACGACCTTCCCGAGGGCGACCCCGAGGCGCTGCGCAAGCGGATCGAGGCCGGCCCCGCCAACATCTGGCGTTACGCCCCGCTGCTGCCCGTCCCGGCCGACGTCGCCGACAAGCCGAACCTGAACCCGGGCTGGACCAAGCTCGTCCAGGCCGACAACCTCGCCCGCGAACTCGGCGTCGAGCCGGGCAAGCTGTTCGTCAAGGACGACTCCGGCAACCCGACGCACTCCTTCAAGGACCGCGTCGTCGCGCAGGCCCTGGAGGCCGCCCGCGCCTTCGGCTTCACCACCCTGTCCTGCTCCTCCACCGGCAACCTGGCCGGCGCCGTCGGCGCCGCCGCCGCACGCGCCGGCTTCCGCTCCTGCGTGTTCATCCCGCACGACCTGGAGCAGGGCAAGGTCGTCATGGCCGCGGTGTACGGCGGCGAACTCGTCGGCATCGAGGGCAACTACGACGACGTCAACCGCTTCTGCTCGGAGCTCATCGGCGACCCGCTGGGCGAGGGCTGGGGCTTCGTCAACGTCAACCTGCGGCCGTACTACGGCGAGGGCTCCAAGACCCTCGCGTACGAGATCTGCGAGCAGCTCGGCTGGCAGCTGCCCGACCAGATCGTGATCCCGATCGCCTCCGGCTCGCAGCTCACGAAGATCGACAAGGGTCTGCAGGAGCTCATCAAGCTGGGCCTCGTCGAGGACAAGCCGTACAAGATCTTCGGCGCCCAGGCCGAGGGCTGCTCCCCGGTGTCGGCCGCCTTCAAGGCCGGTCACGACGTGGTCCGTCCGCAGAAGCCGAACACCATCGCCAAGTCGCTCGCCATCGGCAACCCGGCCGACGGCCCGTACGTCCTGGACATCGCCCGCCGGACGGGCGGCGCGGTGGAGGACGTGAACGACGAGCAGGTCGTGGACGCCATCAAGCTGCTGGCCCGGACCGAGGGCATCTTCGCGGAGACCGCGGGCGGCGTGACCGTCGGCGTGACGAAGAAGCTCATCGAGGACGGCGTCCTCGACCCGACGCTGACCACCGTGGTCCTCAACACCGGTGACGGCCTCAAGACCCTGGACGCGGTGGCCGAGACCTCTCAGGCGACCGCCACCATCCGCCCGAGCCTGGACGCGTTCCGCGACGCCGGCCTGGCCAACTGAAACGGAGCAAGCATGAGCGTCAACGTCCGCATCCCCACCATCCTCCGCACCTACACGGGCGGGCAGTCCGAGGTCCAGGCCGAGGGTGCGACCCTCGCCGAGGTCATCGCGGACCTGGAGAAGAACCACACCGGCATCGCCGCCCGCGTCCTCGACGACCAGGGCAAGCTGCGCCGCTTCGTCAACGTGTACGTCAACGACGACGACGTGCGCTTCGAGCAGGGTCTGGAGACGGCCACCCCGGCCGGCGCGGGCGTCTCGATCATCCCGGCCGTCGCCGGCGGCTGCTGAGCCGCCCTGCGCGTTACCCGCGGTATCCGAATTGCCCCCTTCGCTGATAAGCGGAGGGGGCAATTCTGCATGGTTGAACGCGGTAGAGTTGGGGAAGTCCCCTCCGCTGCTCGTGCCACGCGCATATGAAAATGCGCCCGCACCGACAAGAAGCAGCCAAAGTGCCCGCACGTTGTGTACTTTTTGCGACCTTTGCCGGGCCCGACTTGCCCCGGAATTCAAGGAAATCTCCTTAATTCTCCTTTCTTGCGTGCTCAGAATTCTCGCTCGATTGCCCTGTTGCAGAGGGCAGTTGGGCAGATACATTCAGCCGCGGTCGACGCGTTCCGGCGCAGGGTCTGACCCGGGTCCGCGAAGTGCGGTCCCGCGCAAGGGCCAGTAATAGGGGAGTTAGGCATGGCTCAGGGCACCGTCAAGTGGTTCAACGCGGAGAAGGGCTACGGCTTCATCGCGGTCGACGGTGGTGCGGATGTTTTCGTCCACTACAGCGCGATCCAGATGGACGGCTACCGCACCCTTGAAGAGGGTCAGCGGGTCGAGTTCGAGATCTCGCAGGGCCAGAAGGGTCCGCAGGCGGACATGGTCAAGCTCGCCGTCTGACCGCGGCGCGATCGGCCACCGACGCACTTCCGTCGAGGGGCCCGCATCCTGACTTGGATGCGGGCCCCTCGCGCGTGTCCGGAAGCCCTGCGACCCCGTGACGGAAGGCTGCCCGATCCATGGGAGTCGCTTGCACTCGCCTAGGTCGAGTGCTAATCATTGGCGTTAGCACTCTCCCAGTGAGAGTGCTTACGAGGATCGGGCAGACGAGGTCCGCAGGCCGGGCGGGGCAAGGAACCGCACGGCACGCAGACCGTCCGTCGCGGGCGTCGGCGCGGTCCTGGAGCGTTATCCACCCCATGTCCGGGAGGACCACTTCACATGGCCAAGATCATCGCGTTCGACGAGGAGGCCCGGCGCGGTCTCGAGCGCGGCATGAACCAGCTCGCTGACGCCGTCAAGGTCACCCTCGGCCCGAAGGGTCGCAACGTCGTCCTCGAGAAGAAGTGGGGCGCCCCCACGATCACCAACGATGGTGTCTCCATCGCCAAGGAGATCGAGCTCGAGGACCCGTACGAGAAGATCGGCGCCGAGCTGGTCAAGGAAGTCGCCAAGAAGACGGACGACGTCGCCGGTGACGGTACGACCACCGCGACCGTTCTGGCCCAGGCCCTGGTCCGCGAGGGCCTGCGCAACGTGGCCGCCGGCGCCAACCCGATGGCGCTGAAGCGCGGCATCGAGAAGGCCGTCGAGGCCGTCTCCGGCGCCCTGCTCGAGCAGGCGAAGGATGTCGAGACCAAGGAGCAGATCGCTTCCACGGCCTCCATCTCCGCCGCCGACACCCAGATCGGCGAGCTCATCGCCGAGGCCATGGACAAGGTCGGCAAGGAAGGCGTCATCACCGTCGAGGAGTCGCAGACCTTCGGTCTGGAGCTCGAGCTCACCGAGGGCATGCGCTTCGACAAGGGCTACATCTCGGCGTACTTCGCCACCGACATGGAGCGTATGGAGGCGTCGCTCGACGACCCGTACATCCTCATCGTCAACTCCAAGGTCAGCAACGTGAAGGACCTCCTTCCGCTGCTGGAGAAGGTCATGCAGTCCGGCAAGCCGCTGCTGATCATCGCCGAGGACGTCGAGGGCGAGGCCCTGTCCACGCTCGTCGTGAACAAGATCCGCGGCACCTTCAAGTCCGTCGCCGTCAAGGCCCCGGGCTTCGGCGACCGCCGCAAGGCCATGCTGAACGACATCGCGATCCTCACGGGCGGCACGGTCATCTCCGAGGAGGTCGGTCTCAAGCTCGAGAACGCCGGCCTGGACCTGCTGGGCCGCGCCCGCAAGGTCGTCATCACCAAGGACGAGACCACCATCGTCGACGGCGCCGGTGACAGCGAGCAGGTCGCGGGCCGCGTGAACCAGATCCGCGCCGAGATCGAGAACTCCGACTCGGACTACGACCGCGAGAAGCTCCAGGAGCGCCTCGCGAAGCTGGCCGGCGGCGTGGCCGTCATCAAGGCCGGTGCCGCGACCGAGGTCGAGCTCAAGGAGCGCAAGCACCGCATCGAGGACGCCGTTCGCAACGCGAAGGCGGCCGTCGAGGAGGGCATCGTCGCCGGTGGTGGCGTGGCCCTGCTGCAGGCCTCCTCGGTCTTCGAGAAGCTGGACCTCGAGGGTGACGAGGCGACCGGCGCCAACGCCGTGAAGCTGGCCCTGGAGGCCCCGCTGAAGCAGATCGCCGTCAACGGTGGTCTCGAGGGCGGCGTCGTCGTGGAGAAGGTGCGCAACCTGGCCGTCGGCCACGGTCTGAACGCCGCCACGGGCGAGTACGTCGACATGATCGCCTCCGGCATCATCGACCCGGCGAAGGTCACCCGCTCCGCGCTGCAGAACGCGGCCTCCATCGCCGCGCTGTTCCTCACCACCGAGGCCGTCATCGCCGACAAGCCGGAGAAGGCCTCCGCGGCCGCTCCGGGCGGCATGCCCGGCGGTGACATGGACTTCTGAGCCTCGGCTCGGTAGTTCCCGCTCGTACGCGAAGGGCGGCACCCCGCGAGGGGTGCCGCCCTTCCGTCGTGTCCGGCGCCGCCGTGCCGCCCCCGGGGGTTTGCGGGATGCTGGTGGGGGAGCACCGGCAGGGCGGAACGGGAAGGGTGTCCGTGGACGACGAGTCGAGCGCCGAAGAGCTGGTGGTGCCGCGGCTTGCAGCGGCTTCTCCGGCCGGTGAGGAGTTCGTCCTGCGGCGCTGGGAGATGACCGACCTCCCCCTCGTGCAGGAGGCGTCGACGGACCCGTACATCCCGCTGACCACCTCCGTCCCGCCGATGTACAGCCGGGCGGAGGGCGAGGCGTTCGTCCGACGCCAGTGGACCCGGGCCGAGACCGGGACCGGCTACCCCTTCGTCGTCGAGCGCCGCTCCGACGCCCGCCCCCTCGGCGGCATCGGCCTGTGGCTGCGCGACCTCCCGGACGGCCGCGCGACCATCGGGTACTGGATCTCCCCGCGCTGCCGGGGCGCCGGCGCGGCGGGCACGGCGCTGAACGCGGTCGCGGCCTGGGCGCTGGGGGAGTTGCGGATACCGCGCCTCCAACTGTTCATCGAGCCGTGGAACACGGCCTCCTGCCGGACCGCGGAGCGCGCCGGGTTCACCCGGGAGGGACTGCTGCGGTCCTGGCAGGAGATCGGCGGGCAGCGGCGGGACATGGTGCTGTACGGACGGGTCGAACCGGCGCCCCTGGTCGCCTCGGTCTGAGGTCGGTCCGGCGGGTCAGGAGTCGCGCCAGCGCTGCATGGTGTCGCCGGGATTGCAGACGTTGGTGCCCCGGCTGTAGAGGGCCATGGACAGGCAGCGCTTCTCGGCCATGTTCTCCAGGAGGCGGCCGCCGGAGGTCGTCGTGTAGACCCGCCAGAGCTGCGCCTCGGAGCCGTTGCAGGTCTCGATCGCCATGCCGGCGTAGCTCTTCGATTCCAGGCACTTGCCGGTCTTGGCGCTGACCAGGCGGAACCTGTTGCCGGACACGGTCTTGTAGGTCCACTTGTAGTTCATCGTGGTGCCGTTCTGGCCCGGGGAGCCGCACACCTCGGACGTGATCGTCGAGCTGCCGCTGAAGTTGTTGACGTTCTCCGCCATGCAGCGTCCGTCGGAGGCGTTCTTCAGCCAGTGGGTGCCCGAGGGCGCGGGCTGGGACGGCGGCTTCGTCGTCGGGGCGGGGGCTCCGCCGCCCGAGCCGCCGGAGGACGAGGACGACCCGCCCGAGCCGCTCGATCCGCCGGAGGACGACGACCCGCCGGACGAGGACGCCGACCCGCCGCCGCCCGGGGTGCCGGGGGCGGGGCCGCCCGGTGCCGGGCCGCCGGAGGGCTGCGCCGGGCCGCCGGTCGGGGACGCGCTGCCGGCCGTCGACGGGGCGGGCGAGCCGACGCCCCCGGCCGAGGCCGGGGGCGTGACGCCGGCGGAGACCGACGCGGTGGGCTTCACGTCGTCGGGGCCCGAGCCGAGGCCGGAGATCTCGTACGGCGCGAGCGCCAGCGTCAGCGTCGTACCGGCGCCCAGGACGACGGGGACGGCGAGGAGCACGATGCGCGGCCGCTTGCGGGCGGGCGCCGGGGCCGTGGCCGGGGTGGCGGGAGGCACGACCGCGGGCCCCGGGCCGGGTACGGAGGGCTCCGTGGGTTCCTTGACGGGTTCCTTCGCCGCCGCCGGGCCGGGTACCGCCGGCTCCTCGGCCGGGAGCCGCGGCGGGACCGCGGCGAACGCGACGCGCCGGGCGATCCGCTCGGCGACGGCCGGCGGCCAGGGCGAGACGGCGGCGGGCTCCTTCGTCCCGAGCCGCATCGTCGGCGGGGCCTCCGCGTCGGCCGCCTCCACCGCTTCCGCCGCCTGTGCCAGGTGCGCGTCCGCGAGGGCGACGAGCTCCGCGGCCGTCGGCCGGTCCTCCGGGTCCTTCGCGAGACAGGACGTCACGACGGCGGCGAGCTGCGGCTCGGTCTCCGGCAGCGCGCCGAGGTCGGGCTCGGAATGGACGATGCGGTAGAGCAGGTCGAGCCCGGAGCCGTCGCCGAACGGCGGCCGGTTGTTCGCCGCGTACAGCACCAGGCTGGCCAGCGCGAACACGTCGGCCGCGCCCGTGAGGTTCCGCTCGGCGACGGCCTGCTCGGGCGCCATGTAGGCGGGCGTGCCGACGACCATGCCGGTCTTGGTGAGCCGGCTCTGGTCGGCGGCCCGGGCCACGCCGAAGTCGATCAGGACCACGCCGTCGGTCGTCAGCATGACGTTGGACGGCTTGAGGTCGCGGTGCACCATCTCCGCCGCGTGCACCGCGCGCAGCCCCGCCGCCGCCTCGCGCAGCAGATGCCACAGGCTCCGGCCGGGCAGCGGCGCCTCGTGCAGCCGTACCGCCTCGCTCAGGGTGATGCCGGGGATGTACTCGGTCGCGAACCACGGTGGCCGGGCCGTGCGGTCGCTCGCGAGGAGACGGGCGCTGACGTCGGCGGGCAGCCGGGACAGGTTGTCGAGCTCGTGCCCGAAGTGGCGCAGGAAGTCGGGGTCCTCGGCCAGCGCGGGCAGCACCTGCTTGACCGCCGCGTACTGCCCCGGCCGCTCCGGCTCGCCCTGGGTGCAGCCGAGATAGACCCGCCCCATGCCCCCGGCGCCGAGTACGCCGAGCAGCCGCAACGAGCCGATCCGGCGCGGGTCGTCCGGCTGGAGAGGGGTTGCGCCACTACCCGTCAAATTAGAACCATTTTCCAGTCCCCCGGTCATGCGGACAGGCTATCGCGTTTACCTGACGGGGAGTTGGGGCGGGTTGTGTCCTCGGCTGGGGGCGGGGTCGGGGCGTCAGGGGCGCGTGTCGGGGTTTCCCCGAGGCCGGGATCGGGGTGATCACCGATGTCCAACGGGCCTGCGGAACGGGAGAGTTGTCACGTCGCACCGGCCGAGGCCGCAAGACACCCACCGCTCACCCATGTACTGGAGTTTCCCCATGCGCACCGGACGTCCCTCCGCCCTTCGCCGCCTCGTCGTCACCGGCATCGCCACCGCGGCCCTCACGGTCGGCGCGGCCGTCCCCGCCGCGATGGCCGCGCCCGGCGCCGAGCCCACCACGGTCTCCGCCGCCCCCTCCGGCGCCGCCTTCGACCCCGAGCCGCTGCGCCGGCTGATCGACCCCCTGCCCGGCCACGAGGCGGGGGCGCTGCTGAGGGTCGACGGACCCGGTCGCGGCCCGCTGTGGACGGGAACGGCGGGGCCGGTCTCCGCCGACGACCACGTGCGCATCGGCAGCGTGACGAAGGTCTTCACGCACACCGTCGCGCTCCAGCTGGCCGCCGAGCGCCGCCTCGACCTCGACGCGCCCGTACGGCAGTACCTGCCCGAGCTGATCCCCGCCGCGTACGGCGCCGTCACGGTTCGCCAACTCCTCGACCACACCAGCGGTTTCCCGGCACCCGCCCCGGTGCCCGGCCCCGGCGACGGCCCCGGCTGGTGGCTGCGCGGCGTGGCCCCGGCGGACGGCGTCCGCGAGGCGTTCGCACGCGCCGAGCGGGACGAGATGTGGCAGGCGCACCGCCCCGCGGCCGGTGCGGTGCAGCAGTACAACGGCGTCAACACGACGGTCGTCGGCCTGCTGATCGAGGAGGTCACCGGCAACAGCTTCCGGGACGAGCTCGACCGTCGGATCCTGCGCCCGCTCCAGCTGCGCGACACCAGCCTGCCGGCCGCCGACGACACCTCGCTGCCCGCGCCGCACACGCGCGTACGCGTCGGCGGGGACGACGTCACCGAGCAGAGCCCGTACCCCTGGGCGGAGGGCGGCATGATCTCCACCGCCGCCGACCTCGACCGCTTCCTCACGGCGCTCTTCCGAGGCCGCCTCCTCCCGCCCGCCCAGCAGAAGCTGGTGTTCGCGGTCCCGGACGTCCCCAGCGCGCCGGGCAACAAGCACTGCCTCGACGGGACGGCCTGCTTCAGCCCGGCCGGCCTGATGCGCGTCCGGCTCGACAACGGCGTCACCGTCTGGGGCAAGACGGGCTCCCGCCCCGGCTGGGACACCGGCTTCTTCGCCACCCGCGACCTGGACCGTCGCTTCGTCTACTCCCTCAACCCCACCTACACGGCGGACTCCCGCACCTACCTGACCTACCTCCTCCAGCTGACCGGCGCGGCCTTCGCCCGCTCCTAGGGGGATAGCCCCACCCCCGGTCGGGCTGCCTGCCGGATGGGACGATGACGCCGCGTCAACAAAGCTGTGCTCATGACCACTTACCGGCGCAACGCCCTCCTCCTCGCCCTCTCCGCCGCCACCGTCGCGGCGGCCCTGCCCGCCGCGACCGCCTCCGCCGCGGGGACCGCCTCCGCCCCGGGCAGCGGCCTCGCCTGGCGGAACTGCGCCGTCGCCGGCGGGCCCGCCGGCCAGGAGTGCGCCGACCTCTCCGTCCCGCTGGACTACCGCGAGCCGGCCGGCCGCCAGGTGACCATCGCCGTCTCCCGGATCAAGAGCACCCGGCCCGAGGCGCGGCGCGGCACGCTCATGGTGATCCCCGGCGGCCCCGGCAGCTCCGGCGTGCAGCGGCTCACCCAGAAGGGCGCCCGGCTCGCACAGGAGACGGGCGGGGCGTACGACCTCGTCGCCTTCGACCCGCGCGGCGTCGGCGGCAGCACCCGCGCGAACTGCGGTCTCGACGCGGCCGACCGGTACATGGTGACGCTGCGGTCCTGGCCGGGCGCGGACGGCTCGATCGAGGACAACGTCGCACGCTCCAAGCGCATCGCCGAGGCCTGCCGCCGCAACGGCGGCCCGGTCCTCGACAGCCTGACCACCCACAACCAGGCCCGCGACCTGGACCGGCTGCGGGAGGCCCTCGGCGAGGAGAGGATCTCCGCCTGGGGCACCTCGTACGGCACGTACGTCGCCGCCGTGTACGCGCAGAAGTTCCCGCAGCGCACGGACCGCTGGGTCCTCGACAGCAGCGCCGACCCGAACCCGAAGCGCGTCGCGCAGGGCTGGATGCGCGACATGGCGCGCGGCGCGGACGACCGTTTCCCCGACTTCGCCGCCTGGGCCGCGCACCCCGACCGCGCCGGCGACGGACTGCGGCTGGCCGACCGGCCCGAGGACGTCCGCCCGCTCTTCATCGCCCTCGCCGCCCGCCTCGACACCACGCCCGTCCCGAGCACCACGCCGGGCGTCGAGGTCAACGGGAACGTGCTCCGGCAGGCCCTGCAGAACTCCCTCTACAGCGACTCCGCCTTCCCCGGCCTCGCCCGCCTGATCAAGGCCGCCCAGGACCCGGCCGCCGCCGACGACCCCGCCCGCCGGCCCGCGCTGCCGCCGCAGCTGACCCAGCCGATGAGCGACGAGGACGCGGCGATCACCGTCGGCGTCATCTGCAACGACGTCCGCTGGACCGGCTCTGTCCCGGCCTACCGGCGCGCCGTCGCCGCCGACCGCGCCGTGCACCCGCTCACCGCCGGGCTGCCCGCGAACATCACGCCCTGCTCCTTCTGGAAGGCCCCGGCCGAGAAGCCCACCCGGCTGACCGACGAAGGCCCCTCCAACATCCTCATGGTCCAGAGCCTGCGCGACCCGTCCACCCCGTACACCAGCGGCCTGAAGATGCGCGCGGCCCTCGGTGACAAGGCCCGCCTCGTCACCGTCGACCAGGGCGGTCACGGCCTCTACCTGGGCAACGGCAACGCCTGCACCGACACCACGGTGACCCGCTTCCTGCTCACCGGCGAGCGCCCGGAGCAGGACACGACCTGCGCGAACTGACGCGGGCGGTGAGGCAGTGCGGTGACGCCGGGCCCCTGTGGGGCGCGGCGTCACCGCACGCCCAGCATCTCCATGTCCTGCATCGGCTCCGCCGGCGGCTCCAGGCCCGGGAGCAGCCAGGGCTGGAACGGGGCCAGGACCGCGAGGACCAGGAACGTGACGCCGACGACGGACGCAAGCACCGGGCCGTAGCGCCACAGCTTCTCCACGAAGATCACCACCGAGAGCGCGGCCATGGCCAGGACGTTCATCACGCCGAGCGGAATCAGGACGATCATCAGCCCCCAGCAGCAGCCGACGCAGAACGCCCCGTGGTGCAGCCCGACCCGCAGGTCGCGGGCGCGCGGCCGGAACCCCGCGTACCGCACCAGCTGCCCCATGGGGCTGCGGCAGTGCCGCAGGCAGATGTCCTTGAGCGGGCCGAGCTGCTGCAGCCCCGCGAGCAGGAAGGCCGCCGCGCCGATCCAGCGCCCCGCGTCGGGATGGTCGTCGACGAGGGGGCCGGTGGCGGCGAGGATGCCGTACACGGCCAGCCCGAAGGCCGTCCAGACCAGCAGGTAGCCCGCGGTGAACTGGCTGAGCCGGCCGACCCGGGCCGCGCCGGTCGACTGACGGCGGATGGTCCGCGCCCAGGTGATCGCCACCGGGGCCACGGACGGGAACATCATGGCGATCATCATGATCAGCCACATCAGCAGGAACAGGGGGATGCCCATCCCCATGGTTCCCGGCTCGATCCCCATGCCGCGGGCCTGGTCGGCGACGAGGACCCAGGCCACCGCGGCGAGCACGGTCATCAGGACCCAGCCGAGCGCGAGCTCCCGTCCCGACAGCAGGTTCGGGGGCCTCAGGGGTGGTGAGAGTGTCCTCCGGTCGAGGCGACGCACCCTTCCAGCACAGCACAGTGTCGCCGCCCGCGCGCTCGCGACCACCGGAGCGGGGGAGGAGAATTGAGGTGGTGATCCGTGAGGAGGCGGCGAGATGACCGAGACCGCAGCCACCACCCCCACCATCCCGAAGTGGCACGTGGCCGGGGACTGGTTCGACACCTGCCGGTGCAACGTGCCGTGCCCGTGCACCTTCGCCCAGCCTCCGACGTTCGGCGAGTGCGACGGCGTCCTCGCCTGGCACGTCAACGAGGGCCGGTACGGGGACGTGACCCTGGACGGCCTCAACGTCATGATGCTCGGACAATTCACCGGCAACGTGTGGGCCGAGCACTCCGACGCCTACGCCGCCGTCTTCCTCGACGAGCGCGCGGACGACTCCCAGCGCGAAGCGCTCATGATGATCTTCAGCGGGCAGGCGGGCAGCTGGCCCCACGAGATGGTGACCATGTTCGGGGCCGAGATGCGGGGCATGGGCGTCGCGCCGATCACGTTCGAGGTCGCGGACGACCTCTCCGGCTGGCGCGTGTCCATCCCCGGCAAGGTCACGGCGAGCGCCGAGGCCCTGACCGGCCCCACGACCCCCGAGGGCGCCCGCGTCCAGTCGATGAACATGCCGGGCAGCGAGACCGGCCCCGGACAGGTCGTGACCTGGGGCCGGGCGACGGCCGACAGCGTCGACGCGTTCGGCTTCGAGTGGAGCCGCGAGGGCCAGTCCAGCAAGCACATCCCGTTCGACTGGTCGGGACCGTGAGGAGTGTCAGCGGCACCCGCTAGCGTGCCGGCATGACTGACTTCGTACTGGTGGCAGGCGCGTGGCTCGGGGCTTGGGCGTGGGACGAGGTGGTCCCGGAACTGCGGGCGGCGGGACACGGGGCGCACGCGCTGACGCTGTCCGGGCTCGCGGAGAAGCGGGACGTGGCGGCCGGACAGCGGACGCATGTGGACGACATCGTGGCGGAGGTCGACCGGCTCGGTTCGGGCGAGCGGGACGTCGTCCTCGTCGGCCACAGCTACTCGGGCATCCCGGTCGGTCAGGCCGCCGAGCGGATCGGGGACCGGCTGAAGCGGGTGGTGTTCGTCGACTCCGGAGTGCCCGCACACGGGGAGTCGATGGCCTCCGCCTGGTGGCAGGGTCAGGCGGTCTTCGAGGCGATGCTCGCCGATAACGACGGGTACTGGATCCCGCTCACCGCGCCCGAGTTCGCGGGTCAGGACCTCACCGACGAGCAGATCGCCCGCATCATCGACCGGGCCACCCCGCACCCCGGCGCGACGGTCACCGAACCGGCCGTCCTGGAGCGCTCGTTGACCGAACTCCCGGCCACGTACATCAAGTGCCTGCTCGACGGCGACGAGCCGAACCCGGACGTCGCGGAGCTGCTCAAGAGCGACCGCTGGCGCCTGGTCGAGATGAACACCGGCCATTGGCCGATGTTCTCCACCCCGCGCGACCTGGCCCGGATCCTCCTCACGGAGGCTGCCCGCTAGGCGGGCTGCGGGGCGAGCGTTGCCGGAGCGGTCGCGGCCCTGCGGGTCTCGCGCATGAGAAGGAGGCCGTTGACCACCATCAGCGTCGCGGTCAGGCCGTGGACGCCGAGCGCGGTGGAGACGGATCCGTGGTGAGCCAGCACGTTGGCCATGTCGCCGTACGCGGCGAAGGCCCCCACGAGCAGTGCCCAGCCCAGCGCCCGGCGTTGCCCCGTCACCAGCAGGGCGCCCAGGGTCAGGGCCATGACGACGTCGCGGGTTCCCTTGACGACCAGGAAGCCGCCGCCGTCGCCGGACGGCCAGGTCGGCAGGCCGAAGGTCGGCGCCACCGTCTCCGGCCTCAGGATGAACTCCGACCCGAACCAGAGGATGAAGAGGACGAAGGTGGCGGCCAGAACGGTGTTGATCTTCTTCAGTGGCGTAGAGCGCATGACGATCCCTCCGGGAGCTAGCGTTGCTAGGTGACGATGCAACGCTAGCTCTGCTAACGCTCGATTGTCTAGCGGTGCTAGGATCGACTCATGTCGGTAAAAGAACGCAAGGAGCGCGAACGGGCGGAGCGCGAGCGCCTCATCGTGACGACGGCCCGTGAACTCGCCGAGCAGCAGGGCTGGGACGCCGTCACCACCCGCCGGCTCGCCGAGCGCATCGAATACAGCCAGCCCGTCCTCTACAGCCACTTCCGCGGCAAGCGCGAGATCATCGGCGCCGTCGCCCTGGAAGGCGCCACCGAGATGGCCGCGGCGGTGCGGGCCGCGACCGGCGCCGAGGACGACCCGCGCGCCCGCGCCGCCGCCCTGGCCCGCGCCTACCTCGACTTCGCCGTACGCAACCCGGCGGTCTACGACGCCCTGTTCCAGCTCGACGGCGGCCTCGCGTACGCGCAGGAGGACACCCCCGAGCAGCTGAAGGACGCCTTCGCCGCGCTGATGGAGAGCCTGGCCGAGGTCGCCGGCGACGGCGTCCCCCCGGGGCTGTTCACCGAGGTGTTCTGGGCGTCCCTGCACGGCCTGGCGACCCTGACCCGCGCGGGTCGCCTCCTGCCCGAGGACGCCGAGCCGAGGGTGCAGCTGCTGGTGGACCGGCTCGCCGTGGTCTGACGCACCGCACGGCGCGCCCCCTCGTTTCGCGGCTCGGGCTGAGGGAAGCGCCACGGGCAGGGGGCGTGCGCTGGGGGGCGTGCGCCGGTCCGGAGCAGGCGGTGGGGGCGGTCATGGACAAGACGGATGCCGGCACGAGAGGCGAATGGCTCACAGAGGTTCCCGTGCGTACGGGCGCCCGTCGGCGCGCATGGCGGTCGGCCGGATGGACGCGGGCCGTGGGCGCGCTGCTGATCGTGGCGGGTCTCGCCCTGGCGGTGGCCTCCGCCGCCATGTTCGGCCGCCTGCTGCCCCACCAGATCGAGCGGTACGAGGCCTACCAGGCCGCTGAGCCGTGTCCCCGCGAGGCGCCGGCGGTGGACTGCCTGCAGGAGCTCACCTTCACGGTGACAAGCGTCCGGATGGAACCGCAGAGGAGAGGCTCCTACGCGGCGACCTTGTACCTCGCGCCGTCCTTGCACACGCACGTGGACTTCGGCAACCCGGACCCCCTGCTCCAGCGGCTGAAGCCCGGAGACCGGGTCGTCGGCACCGTCTGGCGACGGCAGGTCACGGAGTTGGACCGGGGAGGCGTACGGCAGGCCACCACCGACAGACCGCGCGACGATTACCAGGGGACTGCCGGCGCGGGTACGGGGCTGGGGCTGCTGGCCGCCCTGGGGCTCGTGTTCGGCATGGCAAGAGTCGCGCGTCCCGACAGTTACGAGTCTCTGACCGTGCGATCGTCGGGTCGGCCACTGTTCATCGTCACCATGGTCGTCGGGGTTGTCGGCGGACTTCCCGCCCTTTGGCTCGACCTCCCGTGGTGGACCGTGCCCCCCGTCTCCACGCTGATCGTGGCCTACGTCGCCTGGTACCTCTGGCGGCCCACGCGTACAGCGGGCACCGATACGGCCGCCTGACGACGAAATCGGCCCGCCCGCCTATCGGAGGCGGCGCGGCCGTCGCGCTTCTCGATGCGGTCGCGGCGGTGCGATCGACATGTTGCCGCGCGCATGTGCTGTCGAAGATCGCTCAGGGCGGCCAACGGCCGTACAGGCAGGGGTGGTTGAGGCGGAAGAAGTCTGTTGACGACCTTAACGATCACCTCTTAGCGTGACGCGCGACGCTGACCACGTTCAAAGGATTTCGACATGCGACGTATCACCAAGGTGGCCGTGCAAGGAGTGGTGGCCTCTGTGGGGCTGACCACGTGTCTGGTAGTCGGCGCGAGCCCGGCCCAGGCGGCCGTCTACGACTGCAAGGCGTCCTTCAACGGCGAGGACAACATGGCAGTCGCCCACTGCTACGGGGGATTCGGCAGGTACCGGGTGAAGTCGAAGTGCGACTCGCCCACCTACCCCTACTCGATCACCATCTACGGCCCCTGGGTCTCCCGGTCCTCCGGCCAGAGCCACCCCCCGGCCTCCCTGGTGGACGGCGACAGGTACAACTGCCACATCACGAGCGCCTCGACGTTCGTCTAGGCGGCACGGGCATCTCGTTCCCCGCCGTCCGCGCGGATGAGCTGAAGCGTCATGGGCGGTTCCTCTCGCGGGCGCGGATCGCTTCCGCGTAGGCGTGGACGCGGGGGGCGGGGACGGCCGGGGCGGGGCGTGGTGGGCGAGCCGGCTCGTCCCGGCAGGTGCCGCATTCGCCGCCTGCCAAGGTCTCCGCGTAGCTGGGCGCCCCGCACTTGGCGCATTCCAGGAGGCGGAGGGGTGGGGGCTCGCGGCGGAGTGGTTCGGGCGGGATCTTCGTGGTCAGGCGGGTACGGAGCAGCGCGGCCGGGTGGTGGACGGGCGACGGCAGCCCGGTCGTCAGGGCCCGCCGCACGTCGTCGTCGGTCGCCTCCCGGGCGAACCACTCCTCGACCAGCGGCGAGAGTCTGTGGCATTCCGCGTGGGACAGCGACAGGACGGAGTTCTCCCGGCCGAGAGCCGCAAGCAGGATGTACGCGCGGGAGCGGGTCGGCCGGGGCTTCTCCTTCGGGACGTCCCCGCGCCGGAACTGCTCCCACCAGGCGTCGTCGCGAGCCGTACGGGACCACCACGTTCGTGTGATCCACAGCCCGTCCAGACATTCTCGCCCGCGCCTCAAGTGCCCCACCCGCTGAATGCGGTTGAGGGAGGTCCGGACGGCGCACTGCCCGTACGGCAGCTTCTCGGCCAGCATCTTCACCGAGATGTCGCTGCCCTCCGGCAGCCGGTCGATGTACGCGGCGATCGCCGCCTCGCGGGGCGGGAGATGGCCCCAGTCGTCCAGCCCTGCCGGACGTTCGTACGGCGTGGAGCGCTTTCCGTAGCCAGGGTTGGCGAGAGGGTGCGCAGCACTATTAGAGTCGGCGTTAGCCATGGATCGAACCTCGTTGGGTTTCTTCGATCTGGTTGGTGAGGCCCTCGTCCGGTGTTGGCGCACCGGCGGGGGCCGTTCTATGTCTAGGCCCGCTCACCGTAAGCGCATATGACGCTCCGTGGCAAGTTGCTCGCTCAGCGTCAACTCCTGGGGTGGGTGGGTGGGTTGATCCCAGGTCCGTACCCATTCCTCAGAAACAGGGCTCGAAGCTGGGGGCTTGAGCTTCGGGCCGGCGGACGCTCAGCAGGGGCCCTCGGTGACCGACGTGTCGAGCAGCTGCTTCGCGTACACCGGGCTCACCGGATCCGCCTCCAGGGACGTCGTCCTGACGGTCATGCAGAACTTCGCCGTGGTGTCGTCCGTGCTGATCTCGTACCGCCCGTCGGAGTACTTGGAGACGTCGACGCCGAGGTCCGGACCCGCGCCCGTCTCCTCGATCGCGTCCCTGATGTGGGCGTCGATCGAGAAGTGCACGTACGGGTCGTGGACGCCCCCGTCGAGCCGTCGGTTCGCCTCCTGGACCCCGTCACGCAGCTCGCCGTCGCTCCATGTCGACCCGGCCTCCACGGCGAATATCGCGCCGAACGCGAGGAGCGGCGTGATCACGATGAGCGCGAGCCCCACCGGGCTCCGGTGGTTGTAGACGTACCGGCCGGTGCCCCACTTGCTCCGCACGAACACCGGCTCGTCGCTGCTGGGTTCCATGGTCATCATCCTGCGCCCCTTGACGGAGCCGTGTCGCCGCCTACATATTTAGTTCGGCCGAACGAAATAAATCCTGAGCGACGAGGGGAACGTCATGGACACAGAGATTCGTGAGCTGTTCGCGGAGTACTGCCGGACCTGGACGGCGGGTGACGCCGTCGGTTTCGGCCGGCTCTTCACCGAGGACGCCGACTACGTCTCGTACGACGGCAGTTGGGCGGCAGGCGCCGAGCGGCTCCAGGACAACCACGACAAGCTCTTCCGGGGCGTCATCGCCGGATCGGCAATGGTCGGCGAGATCGAGTCGCTGCGTTTCGTCACCGCCGACGTCGCGGTGCTCGTCGGGAACGGGTCGGTCCTCATGCCCTGGCGCAGCCGGCTCCCGAAGCGGCGGCTGTCGCGGCAGATCATCGTCGTCGTCCGCACGCCGGAGGGCTGGCGGATCGCCGCCATCCAGAACGGCCGGCAGCGGCCGATCACCGTCCCGGAGCCCGACTCGATGCCGGCGAAGATGTCGCAGGCCATGACGCGGCTCGCGCAGCGGCTCAACGTAGGCCGCGCGCGTCAGGTGACGCTGCCGTGAGTCAGGCCCCCGCGGGGCGGGGGCCTGTCAGGGGCTCAGCGCGTGACGTCCGCGACGAACGCGGACCAGGCGGCCGCCCGGAACACGAGCTTCGGGCCGTCGGGGTTCTTGGAGTCCCGCACGGGGACGACGCCGGGGTGGTCGGCGGACACTTCGAGGCAGTCGCCGCCGCTGCCGCCGCTGAAGCTGGACTTGAACCACACCGCGGTGCTCAGGTCGTACTCAGGGATGTCGATCTTCATGCGCGTAATCCTCCGCCAAGGTTTCGATCAGGGCCAGGGATTCTCGCGGGGACAACGCGTCGGCCCCGAGCAGATCGTAGGTCAGCTCGTGCCGCCTGACGGCGCCAGGATCGTCCTCCAGCCTGCCTGCGTTCAGGCCCTGGAGATAGGCGAGCGTCGGTGCGTCCTTGAAGGACATCAGCTTCAGTGAGCCCTCCATAGCCCCGTATGCTCCCGCTCCGAACGGCAGCACCTGCACGATCAATCGGCGCCGCCTGGCCAGTGCCGCAACGTGACTAAGCGCCCCTGCCATCACGTCTCGCCCACCGACCTCCTGGCGCAGCACCGCCTCGCCCAGCACCACCCACAACAACGGCTTTGTTGGGTCGGCCAGCAGTCGGCCGCGTTCCAGCCTCGCGGCTACGAGTTCGTCGATCTTCTCCTCTGGAGCGGTCGGCTGGTACGCGTGGAACACCTCTCGCGCGTACGCCTCCGTCTGCATCAGCCCCGGGATCAACAACGGCGCGAACTCCTTGATCGCCTCCGCCACCGCTTCCGCCTCCGCCGCCTCCGCGAAGTGGTCCGGGTATCTCGACTTGTTTGCCGCCCGGCAGTTCCGCTCGAAGAACCCGCCCGTGTCCAACAACCCGTCCAGTTGGGTCGCGATGTCCTGTGGGATGCGCCGTGTCCCCGCCTCCATCTGGCCGATGTACGAGCCGCTCACGAACAGCGACTCGCCGAGCGCCTCCTGGCTGAGGCCCTTGCGTTCGCGGGCGTGGCGGAGTTCGGCGCCGATTATCGCTCTGGGTGAGGCTGAGGGGTCAGGTTTCCTCGGGCCGCCGGTTCCGGCCATGGTGATCAACTCCAGCTCGCACATTCGCGGTTGTTGGGGTGTCACGACTGTTCCCAGTGTCCCCTGCCCGGACACTCTGGGTGCACGAAACCGATACACAGAGTGGAGGAGTCGGTAAGGTGGAAACTTCGTTGGATCGCCTGCGCGCAGCGCAGCAGGTCGTCGACCAGCTGAAATCCGAGTTGGACGCGGTCGATGTCGTCCTGCCGTCGCTCGGCGTGGATCCCCTGACGCTGGCCGGTAGCGGCCCGGAGTCCCCGTACCCGCTGGTGGATCTGGGGCGGTGCAACATCGACACCGCACTGCGGCTCGCGGCCGTGCTCAGCGAGGGGCGGCGGTGAACGCGGGGGCCGCCGCGTACGCGGTCGGCGCGTACGTCGTCGACTCGCGCGACGGGCGGATCGGCCGGGTCATGGGCCGGCAGGGTCCCTGTCTGCAGTTGTGTCCGCCGGGTGGCGGGCGCGAGTGGGACTGTCCGCCCGAGGCCCTCGCTCCCGCCGCGCCGCGTGACGTGCTCAGGGCCCGCGTGCGGGCGGTCAACCGCGACGGGCGGCTTCCCTGAGGCGGTGACGCGCCACCTGCTCCTGCCGAGCCTTGTACTGCGGAAGCCACTCCTTCGTCTCGCGCGGAGTGCGGGGTCGGTCCCCCGGGCCACCGCAGCAGCTCTTGTGGAAGCCGACGCCGGCGTCGAAGAGCGTGGCGAGGACGCGCCATGCGGTGGCGTCGCGGCGTCGCGGCGCGGCGAAGGCGGAGCCGGCGTGGATCATCGGCTCCGCGCAGCGCGGGCAGCGCCGCTCGCGCTCCGGGTCGTGCCACTGCTTGTAGGAGGCCCGGCACGGGACGCAGACGTACGAGGTCTTTCCGTGGGACATGTCCTCACCGATCCAGGATGCGTCGGAGCCAGCGCGTACGGGCCTCGGTCGCGTCCTGGCTGATCGTGGCCTTCGCCGCGATCGAGTCGTAGCCGTGGAACGCGCCCGGCCAGACGTGGAGTTCGGCGTCGAGGCCGGTGCGCCAGAGGGCGTCGGCGTAGGCGACGGCGTCGTCCCGGAAGTTCTCGGCCGAGCCGACGTCGATGTACGCCGGGGGCAGGACGGACAGGTCTCCGGCGCGGCCGGCCGCCGCGTACGGCGGGACGTCGTCCGTGCCGTACCGGTTGCCCAGGTAGGCCTGCCAGAAGGTCGCCTTCGACGTGCTGTCCACCGTGTCGACGTCGGCCATCTGGCGGGTGGAGAACCGCTCGTCGCGGTCGTCGAGCATGGGGCTCATGAGGAGCTGACCGATCGAGGCCGGGCCGCCGCGGTCGCGGGTGAGCAGGGCGAGGGCGGCGGCGAGTCCGGCGCCGGCGCTCTTGCCGCCGACGAGGATGCGGGCGGGGTCGAGGCCCAGCTCGGCCGACTGCTCGACCGCCCAGGTCAGCCCGGCGTAGCAGTCCTCCAGGGGCGCCGGGTACTGCGTCTGGGGCGCCAGGCGGTACTCGACGGAGAGGACCGCGAGGCCGAGGGGCGCCGTCCAGTCGCGGAGCACGCGCGGCAGGACGGACCAGGCGTTGCCCATCACCATTCCGCCGCCGTGCATGTAGTACAGGACGGGGAGCGGGCCGGCCGCGTCGGCGGGACGGCCGTACACGAGCGTGACGTCGGGCGCGCCGGGCGGGCCGGGAGCCTTGAGCTCGGTCACCTCGAAGCGGCCGCCGTCGCCCAGCTCTTCGGCGGTCGGGCGGGGGCGGGCGGCGATGTCCCGGGCCTGCACGTCCGCGAGGTTCTCGGGCGTGACGACGCCCCGCTCACCGCGTGCCGCGCGGACGGCCGTCAGCTCCGCGTCGAGCGGGACCGGTCCGTACGCGCTCCTCTCGCGCGCCCCACCGTGCTCCCCGCGCACTCCATCCACATCCATGCGCCGGAACAGTACTCGGCCGCGGGTGTCTCCCGCCGTCAGGAGCAGGCCCCTACGGCTTCGCCCCAGGCGCCGGGGGCTGACAGGCGGAGTGGGCCCGGCCCGGCGATCAGCGGCGCACGCGGTAGCGGAGGTGGACGACCCTCGAGTTGAAGGTGCGGGTCTCGACGAGTTCGAGGTCCACCCGGCGCTCGGCCCGGGGGAAGTACGGGATGCCGCCGCCGACCAGCACCGGATAGACCATGACCCGGTACTCGTCGATCAGGTCCGCCGCGGCCACCTCGGCGGCGAGCGTCGCGCCGCCGATCGCGATCTCGCCCTCCCCTGGTTCGGCCCGCAGCCGCGCGATCTCCTCCGCCACGCTGCCCGTGGCGAGGCGGGCGTGGCCCTGCACCTCCGTCAGGGTGCGGGAGAACACCACCTTGGGGAGCGGGTTCCAGACCTCGATCCACTCGCGATTCGCGTCGTCGAGCTCGGGGTCCTGATCGGCGGTCTCCCAGTACAGCATCGTCTCGTACAGCCGCCGTCCGAGCAGGTGGACGCCGACGTTACGGGTCTCGTCGATCCAGAAGCGGAAGACGTCGTCGTCGGGGTCGGTCCAGTCGAAGGTGCCGTCCGGCCCGACGATGTAGCCGTCGAGCGAAACGCCCATCGCATAGGTCACGCTGCGCATCGGAAGTCCTCCTCGGCTGGTTCACTTCACGGCATCATTTCGCCCAGCGCCCGCGGCCGGCTGCACCCGCTCGGGCGCGAACCAGTACGTGATCCGTGTGTCCTCACCGTCCAGTGTCGGCCGCAACTCGTGGACCCCGTTCCGCAGCGGGCGGGCGAAAGGCATGGGAGTCCGCGTTCCGAGAGAGGCCAGGAGCGCGGCGTACTCCTCTACTTTGCGGTACTGCCTGTCCGGCAGGCCGTCCAGCCATGCGCGTACCTCTGGCTCCAGCTCGATGGTGTGCAGGTCCTCCATGCCGTGGACCGCAATATGTCGTCAACGACATATTGCGGTCCACGGAGCAGGTTCGCTCCTTCAGGTGACGCAGCGCGTCTCGTGGCTCAGGCCGGGGTGGGGACGTGGCTGTCGTCCTCGTCGGAACGGGGCCGGGAGCGCCGGGCGTTCGAGGGCGTCACCGGACCCACGTTCCACTCCGTCAGCAGGGCGCGGCCGAAGCCGAAGAAGTACGTCGCCGCGAAGCCCGTCGCGTAGCCGACCAGCAGGCCGCCGGCGTAGACCGCGATCGTCTCCGCGAGGCCGCGGTTGCCCTGCAGCAGGGGGAAGAGGGCCCAGCCCGACGGGCCGATGGCCGTGGAGCCGACCTGGACGCCCAGCATGTTGAACAGGCCGACGAACCCGCCGCCGAACGCGCCGCCCACGCAGGCCGTGACGAACGGGCGGCCCAGGGGGAGCGAGACGCCGTAGATCAGGGGTTCGCCGACGCCCAGCAGGCCGGCCGGCAGGGCCGAGCGCACCGTGCGGCGGATCGAGCCGTTGCGGGAGAGCCGTACGTACACCGCCGCCGCCGCGCCGACCTGGCCCGCGCCGGCCATCGCCAGGATCGGCAGCAGCACCGTGTAGCCCTGCTGCTCGATCAGCGTCGTGTGGATCGGGATCAGTGCCTGGTGCAGGCCCAGCATCACCAGCGGCAGGAACAACCCGCCCAGGACGAAGCCCGCGAACGCGCCCGCGTGGCCCAGGAGCCACGTCGCCGCCTCGCCGATCGCCTCCGACACCTCGCCCGCCACGTACATCAGGCCGAACACCGTCACCAGGCCGGAGATCAGGACCGTCAGCGTGGGGGTGACCAGGACGTCCAACGACTCCGGGACCCACCTGCGGCACCACTTCTCCACGTACACCGCCAGCACCGCCGCGCCCAGCGCGCCGAGCACCCCGCCCTGCCCCGGCGACAGCGACTGGCCGAACGCGTCGATCTTCGCGACGCCCGGGAACACGATGATCGCCGCCACCGCGCCGCCCAGGATCGGCGTCCCGCCGAACTCCTTCGCCGTGTTGAAGCCGACGAACACCGCGATCAGCGCCATGAACCCGGACGCGATCGCGGCCAGCGCCGGGGTCACGGAGGGAAGCCAATGGAGGTTGATCAGCAGCCCGTTCAGGCCCGCGATGATGCCGCAGCCGATCAGGGCCGGGATCAGGGGGACGAAGATGTTCGCGATGCGGCGAAGGAGTTGTTTGAGGGGGGTGGCGTTCGCCGCCTTCCGCGACTCCCTGATCCTCGCGCCCGCCGCCGCCAGGTCCTCCGCCGAGTGGCCCCGCCCCTCCGCCACCAGCGCCTCGAACTCCGGGCTCACCCGCGCGACCGTGCCCGGGCCGAGCACGATCTGGTACGTGTCGTCCTCCACCACGCCCAGCACCGCCGGGAGCGCCCGGAGTGCCCCGTCCTGGACGAGCGAGCGGTCGCGCAGGCCCAGGCGGAGCCGCGTCATGCAGTGCGCCACCGATTCGATGTTCCGCGCGCCGCCGACCAGCGGGAGGATCGCGGCGGCGACGGCGCGGTTCTTGTCGTCTGCTGTGCTCATGTGCGGGCCTTGCTGTGGGGGGAGGGGGTACGGCGGCCCCTACTGTCCCGCGGTCAGCGCGCCCCGCAGGTGACCGCGGCTCCCGGCGAGTCGGCGCTCGGCGGCCGGGGCGTCGATGCCCGCGAGGATCATCAGGATCGCCGTCTTGACCTCGCCGTCCGCCGCGGCGAGCGCGCGCTCGATCTCCGCGTCCGGCGCGTCCGTCGCGAGCGCGACGATGCGGCGCGAGCGGGCCTGGAGCTTGTCGTTGGAGGCGCGGACGTCGACCATCAGGTTCCCGTACGTCTTGCCCAGCCGGATCATCGTGATCGTCGAGATCATGTTGAGCACCAGCTTCTGCGCCGTACCCGCCTTCAACCGGGTGGAGCCGGTGAGGAGTTCGGGACCGGTGACGATCTCGATGCCGTGCTCGGCGGCGGCGGCCAGCGGGCTGTCCGCGTTGCAGGACAGGCCGATGGTGAGCGCCCCGGCGGCGCGGGCGTGCTCGACCGCTCCCACGGCGTACGGGGTGCGGCCGGAGGCGGAGATGCCGACGACGGTGTCCGTCTCCGTGAGACCGAGCTTCGCCAGGTCCTCGGCGGCCAGCGCGGCGGAGTCCTCGGCGCCCTCGACCGCCTCCACCATCGCGGAGGGGCCGCCCGCGATCAGGCCGACGACCTCGGACGGGTCGGTGTTGAAGGTCGGCGGGCACTCGCTCGCGTCGAGCACGCCGAGCCGGCCGGCGGTCCCGGCGCCGGCGTAGATCAGCCGGCCGCCGCGGGCCATCCGCGCGGCGGTGGCGTCGATCGCGGCGGCGATGTCTTCGAGGCGAGCGGTGACGGCGGCGGGGACGGTGGCGTCCTCGCCGTTCATGATCTTGGCGATCTCGAGGGTGGGGAGGTGGTCGATCTCCGCCAGGTCGGGGCGGAACGCCTCGGTGGTGAGGGCGGCGAGCTGGGACTGGAGGGCGGAGTAGTCCTGGGAGGTCATCGTGGAGGGCGGCTCTCTCGGGGTGCGCGTGCGGGTGCGGGTGCGGGTGCGGGTGCGGTTCGCGGGGTGTGTCCGGGTGCGGGCCGGTGGGGGTGCACGTGGGGCGGGGCGGTCATGTTCCGTTGTGCCCACCCGTTCCTCCCTGCGGAACGATTGCCCACAACGGGGGGAACGCAGCCGTCAGCGGGATCTCGGCGCGTGGCGGTGGGCCAGGGCTTCGTACGAGGCTGCCAGGGCGGGGGCGGCTGATTCGTACGTGCGTTGGCAGACGCCGGTGAAGAGGCAGTCGACGACCAGGAGCTGGCTGGTGCGGGAGGACATCGCGGCGGGGCGCAGTTCGCTCTCTCGGGCCGTGGAGGTCGTGAGTATGTGGTCCGCGTACTGCGAGACCGGGCCGTCGGGTCTCCCCGTGATCGCGACCGTCGTCGCGCCGTGGTCGAAGGCCACCCGCAGCGGTTCGATGACGTCGCCGGTCGAGCCGGAGTGCGTGATGGCGATGGCGACGTCGCCCGAGCGGAGCTGGACGGCGTTGGTGACCGCGAGGTGCGGGTCGCTGTGCGCGTGCGCGAGCAGGCCGATGCGCAGCAGCTTCTGGACGAGGTCCTGGGCGACAAGACCGGACGCGCCGACGCCGTACACGTCGATGCGACGGGCCCCGGCGAGCGCCGCCACGGCCGCGCCGAGCTGCACGGTGTCCAGGTTCGCGGCGGTGTCGGCGAGGGTCTGCTGCTCGTCGTACGCGAGCTTGGCGACGACATCGGCGATCGGGTCGTCGACCGCGATGTCGGCGGTGACGGACGGCGCCCGGCCGGACTGCTGCTGGGCGGCGAGCCCGGCGAGGGCGAGCCGAAGGTCGCGGTAGCCGGGGTAGCCGAGCAGGCGCGCGGTGCGGACGACGGTCGCCTCGCTGGTGCCGGTGAGCTCGGCGAGGCCGGTGACGGTGAGGGCGGCGCAGCCGGCGGGGTCGCCCGCGACCGCCTCGGCGACCCGCTGCATGGAGCGGGTCATGGACGGTGCGAGGGTGCGGACCTTGGCCGCGAGGGCGGCGGGCGCGGGCGGCGCGTCACCGGCGGGTCCGGCGGTCCGGGCCGCGGTGGGGCCACCCGCGCCCCCGGGGCCGCCCGGACCGGCCTGACCGGCCTGGCCAGGCGGTGACATGGACCCGACTGGAGTACTGCTGAAAATTTCCTTCACGTCATTGGTCACATTTGAAAGATATTTTCGGTTCGTCGGGACCGTCAACCCCTCGTGGGGCCGGGGTGGACAATGGCTCCATGGATGACATCGACCCCGTCGAACAGGCGCTGCACGCCGCCCGCGCGCTGGTGCTGGCCGACCTGGTGGCGCGCGAGGTGGCGCAGGCCGAAGTCGTCTCGGTGGTCGAGGACGCGGTGACGCACCGCCGCTGGTGGGTCGAGCAGTGGCCGGAGGGCGTCGCGTACGTCGCCGGGCTCGTCGCCCAGGACGTCCAGGACGCGCTGCTCGAACGGTACGGGCGCTGGCCGCTCTGCCCCGTCTGCGCGGCGGGCGACCCTCACGCGCTCGACGTGGAACCCGAACTCGGACCGGACCCGCACTGGGTGTGCGGGAAGCAGGGCGTGGTCGTCGCTCCGGTCGGCGGCCTGACGTGACCTGTGATCACCTGAGCGCATGACTCTCTACATCGACCCGCCCCAGTGGCCGGGCCACGGGCGGATGTGGTCACACCTGGTCAGCGACGTGTCGTTCGAGGAACTGCACGCGTTCGCGGCGCTCATCGGCGCGCCCGCCCGCGCCTTCGACGGCGACCATTACGACATACCGTCGGAGCACTACGGCGACGCGGTGGCGGCGGGTGCGGTCGAGGTCGGTTCGAAGGAACTGGTCCGGCTGATCACCGAGGCGGGGCTCCGCCGTCCGAAGCGCCGCCCGGTGTCGCGCCCTACTTGCTGAGTTCCTTGTCGCCCGCGCGGTCCGTCGTCGCGCCCATCACGACGCGGGAGCCGGGGTCGGCGTCCGTGGAGCGCTGGAGGCGGTGCGAGACGGCGGCCGCCGCGAGGGCGACGACGGCCATCGCGGCGCCGGCCCAGGCGGTCGCGGCGTAGCCGAGGCCCGCGTCGATGACGGTGCCGCCGAGCCAGGGTCCGCCGGTGTTGCCGATGTTGAACGCGGCGGTCGCGGTCGCGGCGCCCAGGGTGGGGGCGGCGGTCGTGACGCCGAACATCCGGGCGTTCAGGCCGGGGGCCGTGGCGAACATGGAGACGCCGAGCAGGAAGGTCAGGACGACCACCGCGACCGGGTTGCTCGCGAACAGCGCGATCGCGACCAGGAGCAGCGTCGACGCGGCGATGCCGGTGAGCAGGACGCCGAACATGTGCCGGTCGGCGGCCCGGCCGCCGATCATGGTGCCGATCAGCGCGCCGACGCCGAAGATCGCGAGAACGCCGGAGACCCAGCTCTGGTCGAGGCCGGCCACGTCGGTGAGCAGCGGGGCCAGGTACGAGAAGGCGCAGAAGACGCCGCCCGCGACCATCGCGATCATCACGACCGTGAGCCAGACCTGCCGGTCGCGGTAGACGACCAGCTCCGGCCGCAGCCGCGGCTTCGTCGCGGGCAGCGGGATGTGCGGGATGCGGGTGAGGACGCCGACCAGAGCGATCGCGGAGGCCGCGCCGACCGCCCAGAACGCGGACCGCCAGCCGAGGTGCTCGCCGAGGAAGGCGCCGGCCGGGACGCCCAGCACGTTGGCGATCGACAGTCCGCCGATCATCACCGCCATCGCCCGGGCGCGGGCGTCCTCCGGGACCATCGCCACGGCCACGGCCGCCCCGACCGCCCAGAACCCGGCGCACGCGAAGGCGCTTATCACCCGGGAGGCGAAGAGCACCTCGTACGTCGGAGCCAGCGCGCCCGCGACCTGGCCGAGGCCGAAGACGGTGATCAGCGCGACCAGGGTGGTCTTGCGGGGCAGCCGCAGGGTCCCGGCGGCGAGCAGCGGCGCGCCGACGACCATGCCTATCGCGAACGCGGAGATGAGCAGGCCGGCGCGGGGGATCGAGACGTTCATGTCGTCGGCGATCGGTGGCAGCAGCCCCGACAGCATGAACTCGCTCGTGCCGAGCGCGAAGACGGAGAGGCCGAGGATGTAGACGGCCAGCGGCATGCGGGTCGTGGAGCGCGTCGTGCGTTCGGCAGAGGAAGACGGCATGACATGGGTCAACCCATCGTTTGTGCCTGTCATTCCCCGTTCGTCCGGTGTCTCGCCATCCGGACGATCGTCACGTCAGCTCCGTCAGTTCCCGCTCCAGGTTCTTCCGGGCCGGGGCCTCCCAGTGCTCCGTGCCGTACGGGGTGCGGAAAAGGCGCGGCAGGTCGAGGAGTTGTCGCAGGACGGCCGCCCGGCCCGCGCGGAAGGCGTCGTCGGGGACGAAGCCGTACTCCTCGCGTACCGCCGCCGTGTACCCCCCGTAGGTATCCGCGTCGCTCGCCAGGATCGCCAGGTCCGCGTCGCACAGCAGCTCGCCGTTGGCGTCGCCGGCCGCCGGGTCGTGGGTGACGGTCAGGCGGACGAGGCGGGCCACCTCGGCGGTCGCGTCCGGGGTCAGTCCGGCCTCCGGCAGGGCGCGCTCGGCCAGGGCGGCGCTGCGCTCCTCGTTCTCGGAGCGGTCGGGGCGGTAGACGGCGTCGTGGAACCAGGCCCCGAGGCGTACGAGGGCGAGGTCGGCCGTGTCCGGCGCGGACGGGGCCAGCTCGTCGATGCGCAGCAGGACCGCCCGCAGGTGGTCGGTGGTGTGGTACCGGCGCTGCGGCTCGGCCCAGCGGTTCAGCAGGTTCGCGGCGTACGGGGCGGGGTCCGGGCCCTCGCGGCCGGCCCGGGCGGCGAGGAGGGCGGACGTCCACCGGTCGACGAGGTCCTGGTCGGCGGGGTCCGGGTCGATGCGGTCCTGGTCGCGTTCTGCGTCGGCTGCCATGGGAGGCATTCTGCCGCCTCTCCCGCACTCCCGTAACTCCGGTCTTACATACCCCCTGTGGGTATGCTACGGTGCTCCGCGAAGGTACCCCCTGGGGGTATGTCATCGCGTTGGAGGGGTCAGGGCAATGTCAACCGGATCACACGTCAATCCCCGGCGCTGGTGGGCACTTCTCGTGCTCGCGGCCGCCCAGTTCATGGTCATCATGGACACCTCGATCATCGGGGTCGCGCTCCCCGAGATGCAGAAGGACCTGGGCTTCTCGCAGGGCGAGCTGCAGTGGGTCTTCAACGCCTACGTCATCGTCTTCGGCGGCCTGCTGCTGCTCGGCGGCCGGCTCTCCGACCTCGTCGGAGCCCGCAGGATCTTCGTCACCGGCTGGACCGTGATGATCGCCGGCTCCGTGCTTGCCGCCGCCGCGCAGACCGCCTGGGTCGAGATCGCCGGCCGCGCCGTCCAGGGCGTCGGCGGCGCACTCATCGCGCCCTCCGCGATGACCCTGCTGATGATGCTCTTCATGCACGACCCGAAGGAGCTCGGCAAGGCGATGGCGCTCTACGGCGCCGCGGCCCCGGCCGGCGGCACCGCGGGCGTCTTCCTCGGCGGCGTCTTCACCGAGTGGATGAGCTGGCCGTGGGTCTTCATCATCTACGTGCCGATCGGTCTCGCGACCCTCGCCGCCACCAAGCTCCTCCCGAACGTCGAGTCCCGCCGCGGCTCGGTCGACGTGCTCGGCGCGGTCGCCGTCACCGCCGGTCTCGCGCTCGCCGTGTTCGCAGTGGTCCGGGCCCCCGAGGTCGGCTGGGGCGCCACCGCCACCGTCCTGGAACTGGCCGGCGCCGCCGCCCTGCTGATCCTGTTCTTCGTGATCCAGAAGTCCGTCCGCGAGCCGCTCATGCCGCTCAGCGTGTGGCGGGTCCCGCGCCTCGGCTCGGCCAACCTGTCGATGACGCTGCTCGGCGCGGCCTGGATCCCGATGTGGTACTTCCTCAACCTCTACCTCCAGCAGGTCCTCGGTTACGGGGCCTTCGCCTCCGGCGCCGCGCTGCTCCCGATGACCGTGCTGCTGATGATCTTCATGACGGCCATCACCGCCCGGCTGATGGCGAAGTTCGGCGCGAAGCCGCTGATCGGCGGCGGTCTGCTGGTCCTCGCGGCCGGTCTGGTCTGGCTGTCCGCCGTCGAGCCGACCGGGACGTTCCTGGTCGACGTGCTGCCCGCCTCGCTGGTCGCTGCGCTCGGCATGTCCCTCGCCTACATCCCGGCGATGATCGCCGCGATGTCGGGCGCCCCGCAGGAGCAGGCCGGTCTCGCCTCCGGCATCGTCAACACCACGTACAACGTGGGCTCCGCGCTCGGCCTGGCCGCGCTGACCGCCCTCGCGATGTCGCAGGGCGCCGACGAGCTGGGCAACCTGCCCGCCCTCACCGAGGGCTTCTCGGCCGCCTTCACCGGGGCTGCGATCGTCGCCGCCGTCGGCGGTGTGGTCACGCTCCTCGTGATGAAGAGCGACAAGGCCGTCGCCGCCGCTGCGGCCCCCGCCGAGCGGGGCGAGAAGGTCGGCGTGTGAGGCACGGGGGCGTGTGTCCCCCGCACGCGCGCTGCTTGGAAAGGGGCCGCACTCCGGTGCGGCCCCTTTCGGCTGCCGCCGCCGTGCGCCTGCGGTGGCGTGCTGCTCGACTGGAAGGGACTCCCACCCCCACACAGAGAGGCCACGACCATGGCCGTACTCGTCGTCGTCGACATCCCCGGCGGCACCAAGGAGCAGTACGAGGCGAACCACAAGAAGATCACCGGCTCGCCCTGGTTCCCGCCCAAGGGCTTCGTCTCGCACGTCGCCGCCCCGTCCGAGGCCGGCTGGCTCATCGTCGACGTCTTCGAGACGAAGGACGACTACACGGCGTTCGTGGAGCGGGCGATGCCGATCTTCCAGGAGAACGGGACGCCCCCGGTCCACCCGAAGTTCTACGAGCCGGCGAACTTCGTCGCGCGCTGACCGCCGTCAGGCGCGGCCGACGAGCCCCGCCTCGTACGCGATGATCACCAGGTGGACCCGGTCGCGGGCGTCGAGCTTCGCCAGCAGCCGCGTCACGTACGTCTTCGCGGTGGCGACGCTGATCATCAGACGCTCGGCGATCTCGGTGTTGGTCAGCCCGCTGCCGACGAGGGTCAGCACCTCGCGTTCCCGCTCGGTGATCGCCGTGAGCGGCCGGGCGGGCGCCGGGTTCGCCGGCCGGTCCGCGAACTCCTTGATGAGCCGGCGCGTGACGCCCGGCGCGATCAGCCCGTCCCCGGCGGCGACCACCCGGACCGCGGCGAGGATCTCGTCCATCCCCATGTCCTTGACGAGGAACCCCGACGCCCCGGCGCGCAGCGCCCCGTAGACGTACTCGTCGTCGTCGAAGGTCGTCAGGACGAGGACACGGGCGTCGTCGTCGGCGGCGGTGATCCGCCGGGTGGCCTCGATGCCGTCCATGCCGGGCATGCGGATGTCCATCACGGTCACATCGGGGCGGGTTCCGGCAGCGAGCCGGACCGCCTCGTCGCCCGTGCCCGCCTCGCCGACGACCTCCAGGTCCGGCAGCTCTTCGATGACCATGCGCAGAGCGGTACGGATCAGGGGCTGGTCGTCGACCAGCAGCACACGGGTGGTCACCTCGCCTCCTCGTACGCGGGGACGGGCAGCCGGGCGGACACCCGCCAGCCGCCCTCGGGGCGGGGGCCGGCGGCGAACTCCCCGTGCAGCAGGGCGACCCGCTCCCGCATCCCGGCGAGACCGAGACCCGGCCCGCCGGAAGCCGCCCGGGGCGAACCGTCGCCCTCGTCCGTGACCGTCACCGACACGTACGCCTCGCCGAAGGCGACCCGCACCTCGCAGGACGCCGCTCCCGAGTGCCGCACGACGTTCGTCACCGACTCCTGCGCGATGCGGAACGCCGACAGTTCCAGCTCGGGCGGCAGCGCCCGCCGCTCGCCGTCCCACCGCACGTCCACCCGCACCCCCGCCGCGGTCGTGGCGGCGGCCAGCCGGTCGAGCCCGGCGAGTGTGGCGGCGGGAGTCAACTCGAGTTCGTCCGTGGAGGGTTCGCCCTCCCGTAGCGCGCCCACCATCCGTCGCAGTCCCGACAGCGCCTCCCGGCCCGCCGTCTCCACCGCCAGCATCGCCTCGCGGGCCCGGTCCGGACGGGACTCCACGATCCGGGCGGCCGCCCCGGCCTGGAGCGCGACGACGCCGATCGTGTGCGCGACCAGATCGTGCATCTCCCTGGCGATCCGCAGCCGTTCGGCGGTGACCGCCTGCCGTTCCACCTGCGCCCGGGCCCGCTCGGCGTACTCCTGCGCCTGGTGCGCCGACCGCCCGAGCAGCCAGGCGACGACGGCGACCAGCGCCACGGCCAGCTCCGCCGACATCCCGACCGGCCAGCCCATCAGCCACCGGAAGGCCAGAAAGCCGACGAGGGTGCCGACCGCGAGGGCCAGTGCAGGCAGGGCGGTACGGCGGGGGCGGGCGGCGGCGACGGCGTACAGGGCGACGTCGACCGCGACGAACTGAGCCATCGGGATCTCCACCTCGCTCAGCGGGAACGTGGCGCAGATCGTCGCGAGCAGCATCAGGCAGAGCGCCGACAGCGGCCGGCGGGGGAGCAGGGCGCAGCCGGCCAGCGTCAGCGCCGTGGCGACGAGGAGGAACGCGGGCCCGTCCCAACGGAAGAGCTGGATCCCGGGCCGGAACCGCGGCCCGCTCTCGCCGGGCAGCCGCATCCGGGTCAGGACCGTGACCGCCAGGCCGGCACTCCAGGCGATCGCCGCCCAGGCGCCCGGTGACAGGCGCTTGACGAGCGGTCGGGGAGGCGGAGTGGCGGGCATGGCCCGATCGTAGGGCGGTGATCGTTCCGGGGCATCGGGCCACGGGTGTACACCCCAGGTCGACAGTCGGCCGGGGTTGCGTCGGCGGCCGAGATCGATGCCCCATGACGGGTCCCTCCCCGGGCGGTGCATGCCACGGGGCCGGGCCTCAAGGCCCGGCCCCGTGGCCGTCGTTCGTTCCCTACGCTCTGATCAGCCGGGCGATGGCCTTCGAGGCCTCTCCCACCTTCGCCTTCGCCTGGTCGCCGCCCTCGGCGATCGCCTCGGCGACGCAGCAGCCGAGGTGCTCGTCGAGGAGGGCCACGGCGCAGGACTGGAGAGCCGCGTTGATCGCCGAGACCTGGGTCAGCACGTCGATGCAGTAGGTGTCCTCGTCGACCATCCGCTGCACCCCCCGGACCTGCCCCTCGATGCGCCTCAGGCGCCTGATGACGTCTTCCTTGTGCCGCGCGTAGCCGGCCATGTCACTTGTCCGCTGCCTGGAAGCCGCGCAGGCGGAGGCTGTTGCCGACCACGAACACCGAGGAGAAGGCCATCGCGGCACCGGCGATCATCGGGTTGAGCAGCCCGGCGGCGGCGAGCGGCAGGGCGGCCACGTTGTAGGCGAAGGCCCAGAACAGGTTCGAGCGGATGGTGCCGAGCGTCCTGCGGGAGAGCCGGATGGCGTCGGCCGCGGCCCGCAGGTCGCCCCGTACGAGGGTCAGGTCGCCGGCCTCGATGGCGGCGTCGGTGCCGGTGCCCATCGCCAGGCCCAGGTCGGCCTGGGCGAGCGCGGCGGCGTCGTTGACGCCGTCGCCGACCATGGCGACCGAACGGCCCTCGCCCTGGAGCTTCTTGACGACGTCGACCTTGTCCTGCGGCATGACCTCGGCGATGACCTCGTCGATGCCGACCTCGGCGGCGACGGCCTCGGCGACCGCCTTGTTGTCGCCGGTGAGCAGGATCGGGGTCAGGCCGAGCCCCTTGAGGCGGCGGATCGCCTCGGCGCTGGTCCCCTTGACGGCGTCGGCGACCTCCAGGACCGCGCGGGCCTCCCCGTCCCACGCGACCGCGATGGCGGTCTTCCCGGCCTTCTCCGCCTCGTCCTTCGCGGACTTCAGCGCCTCCGGCAGGGACATGGCCCACTCTTCGAGCAGCCTCTCGCGGCCGACGAGGACGGCGTGGCCGTCGACGACGCCCTGGACGCCGAGACCGGGGACGTTGGCGAAGTCCTCGGGGACGGGCAGGGCGCCGACGGCGGCCGCGGCGCCGGTGGCGACGGCCTGGGCGATCGGGTGCTCGGAGGAGTGCTCCAGTGCGCCGGCGAGGCGCAGCACCTCGGTCTCGTCGGTGCCGTCGGCGGTGTGGACCTTGATGAGGGTCATCCGGCCGGTGGTGACGGTGCCGGTCTTGTCCAGGACGATCGTGTCGACCTTGCGGGTGGTCTCCAGGACCTCGGGCCCCTTGATCAGGATGCCGAGCTGGGCGCCGCGGCCGGTGCCGACCATGAGGGCGGTCGGGGTGGCCAGGCCCAGGGCGCAGGGGCAGGCGATGATCAGGACGGCGACGGCGGCGGTGAACGCGGCGGTGAGGCCCTGGCCGGTGCCGAGCCAGAAGCCGAGGGTGCCGAGGGCGAGCGCGATGACGATCGGCACGAAGACGGCGGAGATCCTGTCGGCGAGGCGCTGGGCGGCGGCCTTGCCGTTCTGCGCGTCCTCGACGAGCTTGGCCATCCGGGCGAGCTGGGTGTCGGCGCCGACGCGGGTGGCCTCGACGACGAGGCGGCCGCCGGCGTTCAGGGTCGCGCCGGTGACGGAGTCGCCGACGGAGACCTCGACCGGCACGGACTCGCCGGTGAGCATGGAGGCGTCGACGGCGGAGGAACCCTCGACGACGGTGCCGTCGGTGGCGATCTTCTCGCCGGGGCGGACCAGGAAGCGGTCGCCGACCTGGAGTTCGGCGGTCGGGACGGTGACCTCGCGGCCTCCCTTCAGGACCGTGACCTCCTTCGCGCCCAGCTGCATCAGCGCCTTGAGCGCCGCGCCCGCCTTGCGCTTGGAGCGGGCCTCGAAGTACCGGCCGGCCAGGATGAACGCGGTGACGCCGGCGGCGGCCTCCAGGTAGATGTTCCCGGCGCCGTCGGTGCGGGCGATCGTGAACTCGAAGGCGTGTGTCATGCCGGGTGTGCCGGCGGTGCCGAAGAACAGCGCCCACAGCGACCACAGGAACGCGGCGATCGTGCCGACCGAGATCAGCGTGTCCATGGTGGCCGCGCCGTGCCTGGCGTTGGTCCAGGCGGCCCGGTGGAACGGCCAGGCGGCGTAGACGACGACCGGCGCGGTGAGCGTGAGGCTCAGCCACTGCCAGTACTCGATCTGCAGCGCCGGGACCATCGCCATCGCGATGACCGGCACGGCGAGCGTGACGGCGGTGATCAGCCGCTGCTTGAGCGGCCGCAGCTCCTCGTCCGCCTTCTCCTCGTCGGACGGGCCCTCGGTGCCGGGGGCCTCGCTCCTCGGTGGCGCGGGCTCCTCGGCGGTGTAGCCGGTGGCCTCGACGGTGGCGATCAGGTCGGCGACGGAGATGTCGGCGTCGAAGGTGACCTTGGCCTTCTCGGTCGCGTAGTTGACGGTGGCCTCGACCCCGTCCATCCGGTTGAGCTTCTTCTCGATGCGGGCCGCGCACGAGGCACAGGTCATGCCGCCGATGGCGAGCTCGACCTGGGCGGCGCCGGGAGTCGTGGTGGTCATGAGGGCTGCTCCTCGTTGAGGCGGGAGGGTGGGGGCCGGGGCCCGGCGGGGAAGGGACGGGCCCCGGCGGCCGGGGTGGTGCCGCGTCGTGCGCGGTACGGGTCAGGCGCGGCCGGTCAGCTCGTAGCCGGCGTCGTCGATCGCGGCGGCGACGGCGGTGTCGTCGGGCTCGCCACCGGTGGTGACGGTGACCAGGCCGCCGGCGATGTCGACCTCGACCGAGAGCACGCCGTCGAGCGCGCCGACCGACCGGGTGATCGCGGTCCGGCAGTGTCCGCAGCTCATGCCGGAGACGCGGTACGTGGTGGCGGTGGTCTCGGCGACGGCCGTGGCGGTGGCGGTGGAGCCGCTGGTCGAGCAGCTGCCGTCGGTGGTGCAGCAGGACTCGGACATGTGAGGTCCCCTTCCTCGGTGGGTCGATCCCATCGATACCCTAGGGGGGTATCGGCTTCGAGATCCATGTATACCCCCCTCCCGTACCTCACGCAAGCCTCTCCGGCCGCTTGACTTGATACCCCCCAGGGGTATGGTGAAGGGCAAGAAAGGCCACCAGGACGGGAGAGCTGCCATGAACACCGGAGTGAAGATCACCGCTTTCGCCGCCGCGCTCGCCGCGACCTTCGGGACCGCGTACGGGGTCGGCAAGGGCGTCGGACCCGTGGGCGAGCCGACGAAGGCGGAGCACGCGCAGGCCGGGCACGCGGCGCACGAGGAGGCGGACGCCGGCGGGGGAACCGCCCCCGCGGCCGGTGGGCTCCAGGTGTCGGAGGGTGGCTACACGCTGGCCCTGGCGACGCCGAAGACCGCCGTGGGCACGAGCGTGCTGAAGTTCGCCGTCAAGGACGCGGGGGGTAGGAACGTCACCGCGTACCGGACGGAGCACGGCAAGGAGCTGCACTTCATCGTCGCCTCCCACGACCTGACCGTCTTCCGGCACCTGCACCCGGTGCGCGCGGCGGACGGGACCTGGTCGACGCCGGTGGACCTGCCGGCGGCCGGCGCGTACAAGGTCTTCGCGGACTTCACCCCGGCGGCCGAGGGCGCGAAGGGTGTCACGCTGGGCGCCGACGTCTCCGTGCCGGGGGCGTACGCGCCGCAGCCGCTGCCGGCCGTCGCGCCGACGGCCGAGGTGGACGGCTACCAGGTGCGGCTCGGCGGCACGCTGGACCCGGGCAGGGCGGGCGAGCTGAAGCTCACCGTCACGAAGGCCGGGAAGCCGGTGACGAACCTGGAGCCGTACCTCGGGGCGTACGGGCACCTCGTCGCGCTGCGCGAGGGCGACCTCGCGTACCTGCACGTCCACCCGAACGAGGGCGGCCCCGGCCCGGACGTCTCGTTCACGGCGACCGCGCCGAGCGCGGGCGCGTACCGGCTGTTCCTGGACTTCCAGCACGAAGGGAAGGTCCGGACGGCGGCGTTCACGGTGTACGCGGGCGGGAAGGGTGTGACGGCCGGAGCGACCGAAACGGCCGGAACCCGTGGGACGGGTGAGGCCGCGCACGATGCGGGAGGCCACGCGCACGGCTAGTCTGGTCCCGGACATTGGACTAGACCTGTAGCCGTCTCTGGGAGGATCGGGCTCGATGAGCGACCGTGCAGTGCTGGAGGTGATCGCCCTCGACGAGGAGGACGCGGTCGCGGCCCAGGCCGGCGGGGCGGACCGCCTCGAACTGGTCACCGACATGGCGGCGGACGGGCTGACCCCCTCCACGGAGCGGTTCGCGGCCATCCGCGCGGCCGTGGACATCCCGCTGCGGGTGATGCTCAGGCTGGCCGACGGCTTCGCGGCCGGCGATGTGAACGCGCTGGTCGGCCGGGCGGAGGAGCTGCGGGAGGCGGGCGCGGACGAGTTCGTGCTCGGCTTCCTGACCTCGGACGGCGGGCCGGACCTGGTCGCCGTGGAACGCCTCCTCGCCGTACTGGACGGCTGCCGCTGGACGTTCCACCGCGCGATCGACCGGGCTGCCGACCGGGACGGCCTCCGCAAGCTCCTCGCGGACCTGCCCGGCCTCGACACGTACCTGACGGCCGGCGCGGCGACGGGCGTCGACGACGGCCTGCGCGTCCTGGCCGCGGAGGCGGCCCGTGCCGGCGAACCGGGCTACGAGCCCCAGATCCTCGTCGGCGGCGGCCTCCGGCTCGACCATCTCCCGGAGTTGCGCGCGGCCGGCCTCGACGCCTTCCACATCGGCGGAGCGGCCCGCCCCAGCGGCTGGACCGCCCCGGTCTCGGCCGACGCGGTCAGGACCTGGCGCCGCGCACTGGACGAATAGCCCTTCCGGCGACTTCGGTTCAGACGAGGCTCTTCCACGGAGCGCATGTCGCGGTGTTCGCCGATCCCTCGCACACCGTGATCCGGCCGGTCATCGTGGGAAGCCAGTAGTCACGTCGCACCAAGACGTCGACCGCCCCCGGGCCGCACAGCGTCGCGTTCCGCACGGCCGGTCCGGGCACGAAATCGTGGGTGACCTGAGTCCACACCGAGTAGCAGCCCGGGCCGGTGTTGCTCAACCGGCCTTCCGCCACCAGGCTCGTGCCCTCGAACCGCCGCGTCCCCTCGGCCTTCGCCGTACCGAGCGAGACCGACCAGGTCACGGCGGTCGTGCCGACCCCCTCGGCGGCGGCCGGGGTCGTGGGCAGTGCCAGAGCGCCGGCGGCGGCCAGGACCGCAACGCTCGTACGCATACGTGCAGACATGGGTTCTCCTCTGTTCGACAGAAATCCATGGGACGGAAATCTCATGGGCGCGCAACAGGGTTCACTCGTTCACCACGGGTCATTTCCCGCACTGCGGCCTCACTGTAAGCGGCGCGCACAGGGCGACTTCAAGGGATCCGAAAGGGAATGGCCAGATCGCGGCAGGAGCCCGAAATTCGATGGTCCGGCCGACCGTCCGCCGGTTACCCTCCCGGCCATGATCGACCTCGCGCGCAGACTGATCGCCGCACAGTTCCCGCAGTGGGCGGGGCTTCCCCTCGCACACGTGGACTCGGCCGGCACCGACAACGAGATGTTCCGGCTCGGCGACGAGCTCGTCGTACGGCTGCCGAAGGCGGACTGGGCTGCGGGCCAGATCGAGAAGGAGCGGCGCTGGCTGCCGCACATCGCCCCGCACCTGCCGCTGCCCGTGCCGGCGCCCGTCGGGGACGGGGTGCCGGGGGAGGGCTTCGGGCAGCACTGGGCCGTGTACGCGTGGCTGGACGGCGACGACGCCTTCGACGCGCCGGTCACCGATCTCGCCCACGCCGCCGTCGAGTTGGGCCGCTTCGGGGCGGCCCTGCGCCGCGTCGACGCGACCGGCGGCCCGACGTCGTTCCGGGGCGGACACGTCACCGAGTGGGAGGGCGGCTCCATGGCGGGCGCCGTCCGCGCCCTCGCCGCCGAGGGCAGCCTCGACGGCGAACTCGCCGGCGCGGCCTGGGAGTCCGTGCTGCGGCTGCCGCAGTGGGACCGGCCTCCCGTCTGGGTGCACGGCGACCTGCTCCCCGGCAACCTGCTCACCCGGGACGGCCGGCTCAGCGCCGTCATCGACTTCGGCGGCCTCGGCACCGGCGACCCCGCCTGCGACATGATGGCCGCCTGGACCCTCCTCACCGCCGAGACCCGCCCGCTCTTCCGCGAGGCCGCCGAGGTCGACGACGCGACCTGGGCGCGGGGCCGCGGCTGGGCCCTGTGCTGGGGGATCGTGACCGACCATTACTACCGCGTGGTGAACCCGGTGAACCCCGTCCTCGCCGCGGTCGCCCGCCGGACCTTCGCCGAGGCGCTCGCCGAGTACGCGGAAGCCGCTGTCTAGCCCAACTGCTCGGGCAGCGGCGCCGAGTGGAGGACCGTCAGGCCCGAGACGGCACGGGTGAGGGCGACGTACAGGCGGCGCAGGCCGGTGCGCTCGTCGGGCTCGCCGTCCACGACCGCGGCGGGCTCGTCGAGCACCACGTAGTCGTACTCCAGACCCTTGGCCAACGACGCCGGGACCAGGGTCAGGCGGGACTCGGCGGTCGTCTCCTCACCGGGGGAGAGGTACGCCATGCCCGCCGCCGTCAGGGCCTCCGCCAGCGGTGCGATGCGGGCGTCCGCCGCGATCAGGCCGATCGAGCCCTCGTGCTCCAACGACGCCCGGCAGGCCGCCACCACGTCCGCGTCCAGGGACTCGGACGTGACGACGGACAGCGACCCCGGGTTCTCACGGACCGACTCCACCGCCGCGAGCCCCGGCGACATGTGCGGCAGCAGTCGCGAGGCGTACGCGATGACCTCGCGCGGCACGCGGAAGCCCGCCGTCAGCTCCTCCACGATCGCGTCCGGCTTCCCCAGGTGCGCCAGCGCCTGCGCCCAGCTCTCCGTCGCCCACGGCGTCGTGCCCTGCGCCAGGTCGCCGAGGACCGTCGCGGAGCCCGTCGTGCAGCGCCGCCCCACCGCCCGGTACTGCATCGGGGACAGGTCCTGCGCCTCGTCGACGACCACATGGCCGAGCGAGTGCGTGCGCTCCACCAGGTCCTTCGCCTCGTCGATCAGCACCGCGTCCGCCGCCGACCACTTCGCCGACTTCACGCTCCGGTACGGCTTCGTCCACAGCAGCAGCTTCTGCTCGTCCTCCGTCAGCAGCCCCGCCGCGTGCTCCGCCAGGAACTCGGCGTCGCCGAGCAGCCGCAGCACCAGCTTCGCCGGGTCGACCGGCGGCCAGCACTCCTTCACGACCGCCTTCACCGCCGCGTTGCGGGCCACCGCGTCCTGCACCCGGTCGTCCGGCGCCTCGCCCGCCTGCTCCATCCGCACCAGCACCGCGTGCGCGATGCGCTGCGGCAGCGCGTCCCTGGCCGCCCCGTACCGGATGTCCCGGTCCAGCAACTCGCTGACGATCTCCTCCAGTTCGTACGCCGGCACCCGCCAGCGCCGCGAACCGCGCACCACCATCAGCGGCTCCGTGGGCAGCGTGACGTGCGCGCGCACCGCGCGCCGCAGCACCTCCGCCATCCGCGCGTCGCCCTTCACCACGGCCGTCGCCGCCGCGTCCTCGCCGCGCACCTCGACGTGCGCGACCAGGTCGTCCACCGTCGCCTGCTGCACCTCCAGCTCGCCGAGCGCGGGCAGCACCTGCTCGATGTAGTGCAGGAAGGACCGGTTCGGGCCGATCACCAGCGTGCCCGTGCGGGACAGCCGCTCCCGGTGCGCGTACAGCAGGTACGCGACTCGGTGCAGGCCGACTGCCGTCTTGCCGGTGCCGGGGCCGCCCTGCACGCAGACCGTGCCGGACAGGTCGGAGCGGACGATCTCGTCCTGCTCGGGCTGGATCGTGGCGACGATGTCCCGCATCGGGCCGACGCGCGGCCGCTCGATCTCCGCCTGGAGCAGCTTCGAGGTCTGTGTGCCCCCGGCGGAGCCGGAAAACGTCACAGCGGCCGGGTCGGAGAGGTGCTCGTCCTCGTACGCGGTGAGGTCGCCGCCGGTGTAGCCGAACCGCCGCCGCAGCGCCACGTCCTGCGGGTCCTGCTTCGAGGCCCGGTAGAACGGCTGCGAGACCGGCGCACGCCAGTCGATCACCATCGGGTCGCCGACCGCGTCGTGGACGTGCCGGCGGCCGATGTAGAAGCGCTGGCCCTGCTGGGTGGTGGGCAGGTAGTCGAGCCGGCCGAAGAACAGCGGGGTGTGCGCGAGGTCGGCGAGCGCCTTGATCCGCTCCTCGATCTGCCGCCCCAGGACGACGGAGTTGACCCAGTTCGCCGTGACGTCCTTGATGTCGAGCGCCTCCACGTCCTCGCGCATCGCGCGCAGCGCGGCGCGGGACGAGGTCAGATGGGCGCGCTCGAGCGCGAGCGGGTCGGTTGCGGACACCGTGGAGCCTCCGGTCGGGTGATGCGGACACGTCGAGGTGGCCGCCGGTTTCGGACTCGGGCGGCAACGAGAGGGGGCTGCCCGAAGGGCATCGGTTGGGGGTGGTGGTGGGAGACGGGAGGGCACTCCGCGAAGGGAGGCGGGGAAGCCGACGATTCTAGCCCGCGCGCGGGGCGGTCACGAAACGCTTTTCGCGCCCGGCCCGAGGGCCTACGACCTCCAGGGGACCCGTAGGGGACGGCACCCGTCGCAGGTCGTAGGCGGGGCGGATCGAGGTTCCGCCCTCAGGGCGATGTGTTCGGTATGCCCGAATTCCATCATGGAGACATGACCGCAGCGACCCTGACCCCCGCCGTCCCCCACTCCCACCGACTCTCCCTCGCCCTGCGCGCCGTCCGCGCCTACGGCGGCGCCGCCGTGAGCGTCGTCCTGCTCGGCGACTACGGCCCGCCGGGGGCGGGCATACGGAACCCCCGCCCCGTGTACGCGGCACGGGAGGACTGAGCCGGAGCGGGACCGGCTAGTCGGAGTCGGTCTCCGTCTCCGGTCCCGTCTCCGTCCCCGTCAGCAGGTCGTCCGCGTCGACGATGCGGTACGCGTAGCCCTGCTCGGCCAGGAAGCGCTGCCGGTGCGCAGCGAAGTCCTGGTCGATGGTGTCCCGGGCGACCACCGAGTAGAAGTGCGCCTGGTGGCCGTCGGCCTTCGGGCGGAGCACCCGGCCGAGCCGCTGGGCCTCCTCCTGCCGGGATCCGAACGTGCCGGACACCTGGATCGCGACCGTCGCCTCCGGCAGGTCGATCGAGAAGTTCGCGACCTTCGACACCACCAGGACGCTGATCTCGCCGTTCCGGAACGCGTCGAAGAGCTTCTCGCGCTGGGCGTTCGACGTCTCGCCCTTGATGACCGGCGCGTCCAGATGCTCGCCCAGCTCGTCCAGCTGGTCGATGTACTGGCCGATGACGAGGATCTGCTGCCCGGCGAACTTCTTCACCAGCGCCTCGGTCACCTTCCGCTTCGTCGCGGTCGTCGCGCAGAAGCGGTACTTCTCCTCCGTCTCGGCCGTCGCGTACGCGAGCCGCTCGGAGTCCGTCAGGTTCACCCGGACCTCGACGCAGTCGGCGGGCGCGATGTAGCCCTGCGCCTCGATCTCCTTCCACGGCGCGTCGAACCGCTTCGGCCCGATCAGCGAGAAGACGTCCGACTCGCGGCCGTCCTCGCGGACCAGCGTCGCGGTCAGGCCCAGTCGCCGCCGGGCCTGCAGGTCGGCGGTGAACTTGAAGACCGGCGCGGGCAGCAGGTGCACCTCGTCGTAGACGATCAGGCCCCAGTCGCGGGAGTCGAACAGCTCCAGGTGGGGGTAGATCCCCTTCCGCTTGGTCGTCAGCACCTGGTACGTGGCGATGGTGACCGGCCTGATCTCCTTGCGGGTCCCGGAGTACTCGCCGATCTCGTCCTCGGTCAGCGAGGTCCGCTTCACCAGCTCGTGCTTCCACTGGCGGGCGGAGACCGTGTTCGTGACCAGGATCAGCGTGGTCGCCTTCGCCTGCGCCATCGCACCCGCGCCGACCAGCGTCTTGCCCGCGCCGCAGGGCAGCACGACGACGCCGGAGCCGCCGTGCCAGAAACCCTCCACGGCCTGCTTCTGGTACGGCCGCAGCGACCAGCCGTCCTCGGCCAGGTCGATGCGGTGCGCCTCGCCGTCCACGTACCCGGCGTGGTCCTCGGCCGGCCAGCCCAGCTTCAGGAGCGTCTGCTTGATCTGCCCGCGCTCGGACGGGTGCACGGCCACGGTGTCCTGGTCGATCCGCGCCCCGACCAGCGGCTGCACCTTCTTCGACCGGAGGATCTCCTCCAGGACGGGCCGGTCCGTCGTGGTCAGCACGAGGCCGTGGGTGGGGTGCTTGCTGAGCGTGAGCCGCCCATACCGGGCCATCGTCTCGGCCACGTCGACGAGCAGCGCGTGCGGGACGGGATAGCGGGAGTACTCGACGAGCGCGTCGACGACCTGCTCCGCGTCGTGCCCGGCGGCCCGGGCGTTCCACAGGCCGAGCGGGGTGATCCGGTACGTGTGGATGTGCTCGGGAGCCCGCTCCAGCTCCGCGAACGGCGCGATGGCCCGCCGGCAGGCGTCGGCGAGCTCGTGGTCCACCTCCAGCAGCAGCGTCTTGTCGCTCTGGACGATGAGAGGTCCGTTCACGCTTGCGTCCTTCCCGTAACGGCCAAACATCCAGTCTGCCCGATGTCGGGGTCATCCGGCCGTGGTGCGGACCAGGGCGTTGCTCGCGATCGAGTGTTGGACGGTGAAGCTGACGGCGTCCGGGCGGTAGCGGTCGTCGGACCATTCGACCGGGCGGCCCTCGTGCGTGGTGGTCACGCGGCGGACGCGCAGCAGCGGGCTGGTGCGGCGCAGGCCCAGCAGTCCGGCGTCCTGGGCGCCCGCGGACAGCGCGTCGATGACGTGCTCGCCGTGGGCGAAGACGAGGCCGGTGGCCTCGTAGAGGCGCTGGGTGACCGAGGCGCATTCGGGGTCGCCGGCCTCGACGGCCGGCGAGATCCAGTCGGCGTACACGGTCCGCTCGACGAGCACCGGCTCGCCGTCCAGGCCGCGTACCCGCAGGACGTGATGCACGGCGGACGCCTGGAGCAGATCGCCCCGCCCGCCGAGCTGTACGGCCGCCCCGCCACGGCCTTCGTCGCCGAGTTCGTCGGCACGATGAGCCGGATCCCCGGGGACCTCGACGGCAGCACCGTCGAGGTCCTCGGGCAGCGGCTTCCGGTGGACGGGCCGGAGGGCACCCCCGAGATGTCAGCGGTCGACGTGCTCGTACGGCCCGAGGACCTGCGGGTCTCCGCGGACCCCGACGGCCCGGCCCGGATCGTCGCCGCCGCGTTCCTCGGCGCCACCACCCGGCTGACCGTACGGCTCGCCGACGGCACCGAGGCCAAGGCCGACCTGCCCACCCACGAGGCCACCGAGCTGCCCGCCGGGGCCACCGTGACTGTCACACTGCGCGAGCGCCCGGTCCTGGTGGCCCCGCGCACCGCTCCGTGACGAACAGAGACAAGAGAGAGAACCACGTGACTCCGCCCGTACACACCGAAGCGCCCCTGCACGCCGTCCTGTTCGACATGGACGGCACGCTCGTCGACACCGAGGGGCTGTGGTGGGAGGCGGTGGAAGAGGTCGCCGGACGCCCGCTGACCGAGGCCGACCGGCCGGACGTGCTCGGCCGCCCCGTCGAGCACACCGCCGCCTGGCTGGCCGCCGCCACGGGCGCGTCCGCGGACGACCTCGCGGCCCTGCTCCACCGGGAGTTCGCCGACCGGGTCCGGGTCGGCGTCGTCCCCCGTCCCGGCGCGCTCGCCCTGCTGTCCTCGCTCGCCCACGACGGCGTGCCCACCGCCCTGGTGACGGCCTCGCCGCGGGCCGTCGCCGACACCGTCCTCGCCGCCCTCGGGGCCCTCGGCGCGCCCTCGTTCGCGGTCTCCGTCACCGCGGACGACACCGCGCGCACCAAGCCCGAGCCCGACCCGTACCTCGCCGCCTGCCGCGCCCTCGGCGTCGACCCGGCCCGCTGCGTCGCCGTCGAGGACACTCCGACCGGCGTCGGCTCCGCCGAGGCGGCCGGCTGCGCGGTGCTCGCGGTCCCGTCCCTCGCGCCGATCGACGCCGCGCCCGGCCGGACCGTCCTCGGCAGCCTCACCGAGGTCACCCCGGACCGTCTGCGGGCCATGACCGGCGGCCCCCGGCTGGCGGTGATGAGCTGGAACCTGTGGCTCGCCGGCGCGATGGTCGACGACGGCCGCGCGAAGCAGGTCCGGGCGATCCGGGCCTCCGGCGCCGACGTGGTCGGCCTGCAGGAGGCCGGCCCGCAGGCCACCGACGAGCTGGCGAAGGAGCTCGGCTGGCACGGCCACCACGCCGGCGACAACCTCGGCATCGTCAGCCGTCACCCGATCGTCGCCCGGCTCGGCGACCCGGACGTCGGCTTCTACGGGGCGGCCGGCGTGCGGATCCGTACGGACGAGGGCCACGAGGTCGACGTGTGGACCGCGCACCTGCACTACACCCCGTACGGCCCGTACGAGGCCGACTTCGACGGGCTGCCCGCCGACGAGCTGGTCGCCCACGAGGACGTACGACTGGCGCAGATGCGGGACACGCTGGAGCGGATCGGTGCGGCGGCGGGGGAGTCGGGCTCGGTGGTGCTGGTGGGAGACTTCAACGCGCCCTCGCACCTCGACCGGACCGACGTCCCCTGGCCGGTGACGCTCGCCGCCGAGGCCGCCGGGCTGCGCGACTCGTACCGGGAGGTCCACCCCGACCCGGTGCGCGACCCCGGCCACACCTGGTCGCCGGTGCACGTCACGCACCCGGACGAGGGCTCGGGCAGCGGCCGGCCGGAGCCGCAGGACCGCATCGACTACGTGCTCCACAACGGCCGCGGCCTGCGGGTGCTCGACTCCCACACGCGGGTCGCGGGCACGCCGGACCCGTGGCCCGCGGTCGCGGCGAACGAGTGGCCGTCGGACCACGCGGCGGTGCTGACGACGTTCGTGCTCGGCTAGCGCCGAACGGCGTCAGACCTCGCCCTCGGCCAGCTCGGCCACGCCCGTGACGCGGTGCAGCGGGAAGGTGCGGACCTCGTCCGCCGTGTGGTCGTAGCCGGTGACGAAACCGCCCTCGACCCGGACCGGCGCGATCACGCGCTGGCTCGCGGCGCCGTCGGCGTTCACATACCCGATCCAGACCGCCGAGCCGGTCATCGCGGCGGCCTGGACGGTGGCGAGGGTCTCGGCGGCGGAGGTGCGGGGCAGTTCGCCGGGCGTGCGCGGGGGCGCGTCCGGACGCTCCTTGCGCACCGCCGTCGAGGCCAGGTCGCCGGCCCGGATCGCGCGGACCGCCGCGCCGAGGAGCGTGCCGTCGGGGGTCGGCGGGCCGTCGGGGACGGGGACGGGGGCGCTGCGGGGCGGCGTGCGGACGGCGTCGGCGCGGGTGATCAGCACGTCGCCCTCCGCGGACTCGGCCGCCGGCGCGTACCCCATCGCCCGCAGGCCGTCGAGCAGCGAGGCGGGGTCGGTCTGCGCGGCGAGCACGGTCGGCGCGAGCCGGCGCAGCCGCAGCGACGCGGAGCGGCGGTCGGCGAGGATCTCGCCGAGCAGCGCGTCGTCGTCGCAGCGGACGTACGCGGACGCGGCGCCGATCCGCAGGTGGCCGTGCTTCCGCGCCACGTCGTCGATCAGGTAGGCGAGTGGCTGCGGCACCGGGGTCCGGGAGTGCGCGGAGAGGAACTCCTGCAGGTCGGAGGCGGTCCGGCCGGCGTCCAGAGCGCGCCGTACGGACGCGGGCGTGAACCGGTAGACCGTCGCGCCGCCCTTCGACTCGACGTCCGCGAGCACCGCGAGGGTCTCGGCGAGCGGCCGGCGCAGCGGGCCGGGCGCGACGGCGGTCAGGTCCGCCTGGAGGAGGACGTGGTCGACGGCCTCCGGGAGCAGCGGGGCGAGCAGCGTGGCCGCGCGGGACGCGGCGACGGACGGCTCGACGTTGCCGCCGACCGCGCCGGGCGGGGCGTCGGGGGCGGCCTCGGCGAGCGGCAGGTTCAGCAGGGCACGGGCGGGGCCGGAGAGCGCGCCGCGGCCGGTGAGCCCGAGCAGCTCGGCCTCGTTCAGGGTCCACAGGGCGAGGCGGGAGCGGAGGTCGGCGGGGGCCTGGTCGGTGCCGGCTCGGTCGGCGGCGGCTCGGTCGGCGGCGGCGCCGCGGAGCGGGCGCTCCCAGCGGAGCCGGGCGAGGACGCTGTCCGGGGAGGCGGCCGCGCCCGGCGGAAGGGTGGCCTGGAGGGTCAGGACCCGGCGGCGGACCTCGGGGGCCGGGGAGCGGTCCAGGTCCGGGCCGAGGGCGGACAGGGTGCGCCCCTTCGCGTCCTGGCCGCCGACGAGTCCGGCCGTACGGGTCGCCGCCAGCCAGGCGGTGGCGAGCAGGGCCCAGCGCTCGGCGGGCGGCTGGTCGAGCCAGTCGTCGTACGCGGGCGTGGGCGCGAACCGCTCGTCCGCCTCGCCGTCCGAGGCGAGCAGCCCCGCTCCGTGGCACAGCTCCAGCCAGAACGCGGCGAGCGGCTCGGTGAGGTCGAGGGCGGCGGCGGTCCGCTTGAGGTCCCGTACCGCCAGACCGCCGGCGCGGAGCACCTGCGGTCCGCCCTCGTTCCACTCCCGCAGCAGTTCCTCGACGGTGGCGAGCGCGGTGTACGCCTGCCCGGCCGCGGCGCTGTCCACAACCTGTGGACGGTATTCGCGCAGCAGCTCGACGCGCGGCGGGACCGGTTCGACGGCGCGGTGCGCGCGTCCGCCGCGCAGGTGCAGCGCGGCCTCGCGCGGCAGGACGACCGTGCGCGTCGAGACGGGCAGCAGCAGACCGCGGTCGCGCAGCCAGCGGACCGGCGGCGGCGGGTCGGCGGTGACCTCCCCGTACGGCGGGCCCCACACCAGCCGGTCGAGCACGGCCAGCGCGTCGGGCGGGGCGCTGTCGAGCAGTTCGCCCATCCGGGCGCGGTCGGTGAACAGCTCCGTCAGCAGGGCGACCGCCGACACCGGATCGTGCGTCGCGGGCAGCCCGGCCGTCGCGATGATCTCCTGCACCCGGCCGGGCGACATGCCGGCCGTGGCCTCGGCCACGGACGGGCCGAGGCCGGTGGGCGACGGATGCTGGGGAGAGGGGGTGAGCAGTTCGCGGGCGGTACGGACGAGGCGGAGCCGGTCGTCGTCGCCCCACAGCAGGGCCTGCTCGCGCAGCAGCTCGACGGCGCGGGGCAGCGCGGCCTCGACGGCGGGGTCGCCGTCGTCGCCGGTGAGCAGCGCGAGGAGCACGGGGTACGGGGCGGGGTCCGGGGCGACCGCGAGGGCCTCGGCGGTCTGCAGCGCGAACCGGTCGAGGCGTTCGAGGGCGCGGACGACGGAGGCGCGGGTGCCGGCGCGGGTGGCGAGCTGGGTGAGGTCCGTCGGCACCGGCGACAGCAGATCGGGCCGGGCGCGCAGCAGGACGGCCAGCCCTTCGTCCCCGCGGGCGCGGAGCGCCTCCGCGAGGGTGCGCGGGGGCGGGGTGCCGCCTGCGTTCCGTCCGGGCACGTCCGCCTCCCGATTGCGCTGATCGGTCGCCATCCGCCCCACGTTAGCCCCTGCGCAGGCGCTAACGTCGGGTCGGACCGGTTGTGGAGGGGCACTGTGGGGATCGAGAGCGACCAGTTGGTCTTCGACTACCTGAGCCGGGTGGGGGATCTGGCGCAACAGCGCCAGATGACATCCGGCGCGCGGATGACCCTCGTGTCGGAGCTGCGCGAGGAGATCGGCCGTCAGCGCTCGAAGTCCCTGGGCGGCGAGGACAGCCCGGCGGCGGTACGTCGCATCCTGCGGAGGATCGGCACACCGGACGAGGTGGTGGACCGAGCGGCGGTCCCGGCCCCGAGAAAGGACGCGGCGGCGGTACCGGACCCGGTCCCGGGGGATCGCGCATCGGCGGACGGGGACTGGTGGACCACGGACGACCCCCCGAACCTGCCGGGCTTCGTGGGCGGCGTGGAACTGGCGGAGATACTCCGCCCGCCGGCGGACGAGGAGGAGGAAGAGCGGGCCCCCGAAGCCGACCCGGACGACGACCCGGACGACGACCCGGACGACGCCCCGGACCCGAGGCCCGAACCGAGAAGGATCCGCCGCATCACCCTGACGAACCCCCTGCTCCTGCTGGCGGCGGCGCTGCTGGTGGTCGGCGCGGTCCTGGGCTCCCTGCTGGCCCTGGCAGGCGGCTGGATCATCGCCTACGCCTCCCGCCGCCTGACCCCTTTCGAGTCGAAGCTGGCGGTCATGGGTCTGCCCGGCGTGGCGGCGGGTGCGGGCGCGATCTGGATCTGGGGCCGCCTCGAAGGCCGCTGGGGCACCCCCATCGCTGAAGGCGCAGAACCCCTCTCCGCAGCCCTCTCCACCACCTGGCCCTGGGTCATCCGCGCCGCCGCCCTCACCTCCGCCCTCTACCTCACCTGGCGCTCCCGCCGCGCATGAGACCGCCGGCCGAGGGGCCCGGCACCGGGAACGCGCACCCGCGGCGCGAGTCGTCCGGCGCGGCGCGAAACGCCGCCCCGGGCCCGCGAAACGGGCAACGCCCGCTGGCGCGGCGCGGCGCCGCGTGGGCGCCCACGGGCACCGCCGTCCGGGGCCGTGAACGGGGAATGCGCACCTGCGGCGCGGGGCGTCCGGCGCGGCGCGAAGCTGCCGTCCCGGGACCGCGAACGGGCAACGCCCGCCAGTTCGGCGCCGGAGCGCCTGCCCGCAGCGCGGCGCCGGGCCGCGGGGCCCGAGCGCGTGCCCACGGCGCGGAGCAAAGCCCCCGTGTCCGGGGTTCGCGCCTGGCCGCGGCACGGCGAGAAGCCGCCGCACCTGGGTTTCCCGGAACGGGGACGCTGCTCACTGTGCGGCGCGAAGCTGCCGCCCCCGGGGCCCGGGGGCTTTGCCCCCGCTACCCCAGCCCCCGCCGGCCCCCGGCAGGGTTTCGGGGAGGGGCGGGGTGGGGGGTCTCCCGTCAGGCGCGTGCCGGCTGCGGGTCCGCGTCACCGCCCGCGCCTCGGGCCTCGTCCGCCTCCCCGGCCGGCGCCGCGCCCCACGGGGCCGACGGGACGACCAGTGGGCTGCCCGTCACCGGGTCGGGGATGACGATCGAGTCAAGGCCGAAGACCTCCCGCACCAGCTCCGCCGTGACGACCTCGCGCGGGTCGCCCTCCGCGACGACCACGCCCGACTTCATCGCCACCAGGTGGTCCGCGTACCGCGCGGCCTGGTTGAGGTCGTGGAGGACGACGACCACCGTCCGGCCCCGGGCGCGGTTCAGGCGGCGGACCAGGTCCAGGACCTCCACCTGGTGGGCGATGTCCAGGTACGTCGTCGGCTCGTCGAGCAGCAGCAGGTCCGTGTCCTGCGCCAGGGCCATCGCGATCCACACCCGCTGCCGCTGACCGCCCGACAGCTCGTCCACGGACCGGTCCGCCAGCGCGCTCACGTCCGTACGTGCCATCGCGTCGACGACCGCCCGCTCGTCGTCCTCCGACCACTGCTTCCACCACGCCTGATGCGGCTGCCGCCCGCGCGACACCAGGTCCGCGACCGTGATCGCCTCCGGCGCGACGGGCGTCTGCGGCAGCAGACCGATCGACTGCGCGATCCGCTTCGTCGGCAGCTTCGCCAGCGACTCCCCGTCCAGCAGCACCGCCCCGCCCTTCGGCTTCAGCAGCCGCCCGAGCGCCCGCAGCGTCGTCGACTTGCCGCACGCGTTCGGACCGACGATCACCGTGACCTTGCCGTCCGGGACGTCGAGGTCCAGCCCCTCGACGACCACCCGGTCCTCGTACGCCAGCGTCAGCCCGCGCGCCGTCAGCCTGCTCATCCTCGTCCTCCAGAAGTACGGCTGCGCACGATCAGCCAGATCAGATACGGCGCGCCGACCGCCGCCGTCAGCACGCCCACCGGCAGTTCCACCGGCGCGAACAGCCGCCGCCCCAGCAGGTCGCCGAGCACCACGATCACCGCGCCCGTCAGCGCCGAGGCAAGCAGCGGGATCTGCGCCGTACGCGTGACCCGCCGCGCGATCTGCGGCGCGAGCAGGGCCACGAAGTCCACCGGGCCGGCCACCCCCGTCGCCACCGACGCCGGCACCACCCCGACCACCACCAGCCCCAGCCGGACCCGCCCCAGCGACACCCCGAGCGCCGTCGCCGTGTCGTCGTCCAGCGACACCGTCCGCTGCGCCCGCGCCGCCCACAGCACCGCCGGCGCGAGCGCCAGCAGCACCAGTCCGAGCGGTGCCGCCTCGTCCCAGCCCCGCCCGTTGAGCGAGCCGGTCATCCAGATCTGCGCCTGCTGGGCGACGAGATAGTCGCCCTTCGTCATGAACAGCGTCGTCAGCGACCGCAGCGCGATCGCGAACCCGATCCCGATCAGCACGAACCGCGTCGCGTGCAGCCCGCCCCGCCAGGCGAACACGTACACGAGGGCCGCGGCGGCCAGCCCACCGACGACCGACAGGTACGGCAGCACCGTCCACGACGTCACGCCGAACGTCATCGCGCCGACCGTCAGCGCCCCCGCGCCCTGGCTGATGCCGATGATGTCGGGGCTGGCCAGCGGATTGCGGGCGACGGTCTGGATCAACGCGCCCGCCACCCCGAACGCCGCGCCGACGAGCAGCCCCACCACCAGCCGCGGCAGCCGCAGCGTGCCGACGACCAGCTCGGCCGACGACTCCTGCCCGAGCAGGACCTTCAGAACCTCGGCCGGCGGTACGAAGCGTTCGCCGACGCACAGGTACGCGACCGACACCACGGCCAGCAGCACGGTCAGCGCCATCGCGACGACGACCGAGCGCCGGTGCACCAGGAACGACGCCCCGCGCCTGCCGGCCTTCACGACGGAGTACCCGGCGGGGCGCACGGAGGTCGTACGAGCGGTCGCCGCCGCTTCCACGACCACGCTCTTCGTCCCCGTCATGCCGGCACCGCCTTCCTGCGCACCAGCGTCACCAGGAACGGCACCCCGATCAGCGCCGTCATCACCCCCGCCGCGACCTCGCCCGGCGGGAACACCACCCGCCCGAGCACGTCCGCGACGAGCAGCATCACGGGCCCGATCAGCGCCGCCATCGGCAGCACCCAACGATGGTCCGAACCCACGACCGCCCGCGCGATGTGCGGCACCGCGAGCCCGATGAACGCGATCGGGCCCGCCGCCGCGACACCCGCGCCGGTCAGCACGGTCGCGCCGACACCGGCGACGATCCGGACCGTCGCCACCTTCTGCCCGAGCCCCTTCGCCACGTCCTCGCCGAGCGCCAGCGCGTCCAGGCCGCGCGCGACCGAGACCACGAGCACCGCGCCGACCAGCAGGAACGGCCAGACCTGCGCGACGACCGCCGCGTCCCGCCCGTCCACCGAGCCGACCTGCCAGAACCGGAACTCGTCGAGCGCCGCGGCCTTCGTCGTCAGCACGCCGGTGGTGACCGACAGCAGCAGCGCGTTGATCGCCGCGCCGCCCAGCGCCAGCTTCACCGGCGTCGCCCCGCCCCGCCCGCTCGACGCGATCGCGTACACCGCCACCGACGCCAGCGCCGCGCCCGCGAACGCGAACCACACGTAACCGGTGAGCGTGTGCACCCCGGCGAACGCGATCGCGAGGACCACGCCCACCGACGCGCCCTGGCTGATGCCGAGGATGCCCGGGTCGGCGATCGGGTTGCGGGTGATTCCCTGGAGCGCGGTGCCGGCGAGCGCGAGCGCCGCGCCGACCATGAGCCCGATCAGTGTCCGAGGCACCCGCAGCTCACGGACGACCTGCGCGTCGGCGCTCGTCCCGCCGTGCAGCAGCGCGTCGAGCACGGTGGACGGGGGAACGGGGCGCGCGCCCACGGCGAGACTGAGCAGGACGGCGAGCAGGAGGGCCGCGAGGGCCGCCGAGGTCGCGAGTACCCGCCGGGAACGGAGAGCGGCTGTCATCGGGGCCCATCGGAGGTGACGAGGTTCGGTAAGGCTTGGCTCAGTTTAAGCAGCGGCCTGCGTTCGATCCGGGGGCGGCCGTGTTCGAACGCCCCGGCACAATGACCCCATGACCTCCACGCCCCAGCTCCTGAGCGCTCCCACCGTCGGATTCGACCTCGACATGACCCTGATCGACTCCCGGCCCGGCATCAAGGCCGCGTACGAGGCGTTCTCCGCGCAGACCGGGGTCGCGATCGACGCGGACCTCGCGGTCAGCCGGCTCGGCCCGCCGCTGCAGCAGGAGATCGCGCACTGGTTCCCGGCGGACGAGATCGACGAGCGGGTGGCCCAGTACCGCGCGCTCTACCCCTCGTACGCGATCGTGCCGACGCTCGCGATGGCCGGCGCGCGGGATGCGATTCAGGCCGTTCGCGAGGCGGGGGGCCGGGCGATCGTCGTCACCGCGAAGAACGAGGCGCACGCCAAGCTCCACCTCGTCCACCTCGGCATCGACCCCGACGCCGTCGTCGGCGGCCTGTGGGCCGAGGGCAAGGCGGAGGCCCTGCGCGAGCACGGCGCGGGCGTGTACGTCGGCGACCACACCGGCGACGTACGCGGCGCCGAGGCCGCCGGCGCCCTGTCGGTCGCCGTGACGACCGGCCCCTGCGACGCGACCGAACTCCGCGAGGCCGGAGCGGACGTCGTCCTGCCGGACCTGACCCACTTCCGCGCCTGGTGGGAGACCCACCTGGCCGGCTAGCGCCCGCCCGCGCCCGCCGCCCGAGCCTGCCGCCGCTGGACCCCGATCGACCGCAGCACTCCGGCCGCCGCGATCAGGAACCCGACGCCCATCAGCATCGACACCAGGTACGCGCCCGTCGGAAACGGATCCGTACCCAGGAACAGCGGCGCCACCGTGACCAGAGTGGCCACCGCGCCGACGATGAACACGATCGCGCCGACACGGACCAGTCCGTCACCCGGAGCGGCGTTGTTCGAACGGTTCGAGGGGGTTTCACTACGCATTCGGCCAGGGTAGTTCCCAGGCCGAAGGAACAAACCGGCGACGTCTTGTCACCGGCCCCCGGACCATTAGCCTTGGTGCCCGGGGATTTCCGCCCCTGCCATCAAGAGCCCTAATCCGGCGCACCCGACGAGTACGAGGACGAGGACAGACGTGCCTACCGGCAAAGTCAAATGGTTCAACTCGGAGAAGGGCTTCGGCTTTCTCTCCCGTGACGACGGCGGTGACGTCTTCGTCCACTCGTCGGTGCTCCCTGCCGGAGTCGAGGCCCTGAAGCCGGGGCAGCGCGTGGAGTTCGGTGTCGTCGCGGGACAGCGCGGCGACCAGGCGCTCTCGGTGACGGTCCTCGACCCGACCCCGTCCGTGGCGGCGGCGCAGCGTCGCAAGCCCGATGAGCTGGCGTCGATCGTGCAGGACCTGACGACGCTTCTGGAGAACATCACGCCGATGCTCGAGCGCGGCCGCTACCCCGAGAAGATGCAGGGCAAGAAGATCGCGGGACTGCTGCGCGCGGTCGCGGATCAGCTCGACGTCTAGGGCTCATTGCCGCTCTCGCACTGCTGACGCAGGCTTCGGGCGGCTGCCGGACTCCGTCCGGCGTCCCGTGCGCGACGCGTCACGGGAAGCGCAGTGCGTCCGGGCCGAGGGGCGGGACCAGTCCCTCGGCCGCGGCGCGGGTCAGCAGGCCGCGGACGGCCGCGTAGCCGTTCTCGCCGAGGTCGGCCGTGAACTCGTTGACGTACAGCCCGATGTGCTGGTCCGCCACCTTCGGGTCCATCTCCTGCGCGTGCTCGACCACGTACGGCCGCGAGGCCTCGGGGTCGTCCCAGGCCATCCGGACCGAGGTCCGCGCCGACTCGGCGAGCCGGCGCAGCGTCTCCTCGCCCAGCGAGCGCTTCGCGACGATCGCGCCGAGCGGGATCGGCAGGCCGGTGGTGTTCTCCCAGTGCTCGCCCATGTCGGCGAGGCAGTGCAGCCCGTAGTCCTGGTACGTGAACCGGGCCTCGTGGATGACGAGTCCGGCGTCGATCCGGCCGTCCCGCACGGCGGGCATGATCTCGTGGAACGGCATGACGACGACGTTCCCGACGCCGCCGGGGAGCACGTCCGCCGCCCAGAGGCGGAACAGCAGGTACGCGGTCGAGCGCTCGCTCGGGACCGCGATGGTCTTCCCGGTCAGGTCCACGCCCGGTTCCCGGGTGAGGATCAGCGGGCCGCAGCCGCGGCCCAGCGCGCCGCCGCAGGGCAGCAGCGCGTACTCGTCGAGGATCCAGGGCAGCACCGCGTACGAGACCTTCAGGACGTCGTGCTCCGAGTCGCCGCGCTCCGCCCAGCCGTTGGTGATGTCGATGTCGGCGAAGGTGACGTCGAGCCGGGGGGCGTCGGGGACGCGGTCGTGCGCCCAGGCGTCGAAGACGAAGGTGTCGTTCGGGCAGGGCGAGTACGCGATCTTCAGCTTCTTCACAGCGATTCCCTCGGGTCCCTCGGGTCGATCGGGTCCATCGGCTCAACGAATACCGTGCTGCCGAGCAGCTGGAACGCGTACCGCAGCGAGTCCATGGCCTGCCCGATGCGCCAGTTGGCGCGGTCGCGCGGGCCGACCGGGTTGGAGACGGCGCGGATCTCGACGACCGGCACGCCGTACGCGGCGGCGGCCTCCGCGACCCCGAAGCCCTCCATCGCCTCCGCGGCGGCGCGCGGGTGACGGCGCGCCAGTTCGGCGGCGCGCTCCGCCGTTCCGGTGACGGTGGAGACGGTGAGGACGGGCCCCACGACGTGGCGCTGCACACCGTCCGCGAGGGCCCCGGCGATCCGGCCGGTCAGAGCGTCGGGCACGCGGTGCACGGAGTGTCCGAAGCCGAGCTCCTCGACGGGCAGGTAGCCGTCCGGGGTCTCGGCGCCGAGGTCGGCGGCGACGATCGCGTCCGAGACGACGATCGCGCCGAGCGGCGCGTCCGGCTGGAACCCGCCGGCGATCCCGGCGGACACGACGAGGTCGTACGGGGCGGTGCGCGGGCCGGCCGTCGGGCCGTGCCCCAGGGCCGCCCGGGCGAGCGCGGTCGACGTGGCGGCCGCCGCGGCCGCGGGGCCGACGCCGGCGACGAGGACGTCGACGACGGGGCCGTGCGGGACGGGCTCGGGGGACTGGGCCAGGGCCGGGGGGACCAGGCCGCCCGCAGAGACGGTGCCGGACAGTGGTCCGTGCGCGGACAGCGGGCTGGGGGTGATGGCGCCCGGGAGCAGGATCGCCGAGGCATGGCGGCGCAGGGCGTACCCGCCCGGCAGCGGCTGGACCGCCGGCCCCGGGCCGATCGGCGTCCGGCCGCTCGGTCCCCGGCTGCCGCCGGTGAGGCCCCGGGCGACGGAGTCGGCCTCCGCCGCCACGGCCGTCACGATCAGGATCCGGTCGGCCACCTGGGGATCAGGACTTCTTCTTCAGCTCGAACTGCCAGATGCCGGTCAGCTTCTTGCCGGTGGTCTCGACGATCGTGACCTGGGTCTTGTTCGTCGCCTCGCCGCCCTGGGCGGAGAAGAAGGCGCTGGCCGGGATGGTCCGGTAGGTCTTCGTGTACGGCTCGGGCTCGGCCTGCTGGCCGCCCAGGAAGATCGTCCAGCCGTTGTCGGCGATCTCCGGGTCGACGCCGAACCGGATCTTGTCGTCGGAGGAGACGGAGATCGAGGTCTTCGCCTTCTTGTTCAGGCAGCCCTGGATCAGCGATTCCTTGATGGCCTCGCCGTCGTTGTAGCAGGAGGCCTCGGTGTGGACCGAGTCCGTCCCGACCGTCACGGTCGCGAGCGGCGTCGGCTTGTCGCAGGCGGAGAGTACGAGGAGCCCGGCGGAGACGGCCCCGAGGGCCATGGCGGCCCGGCGGCGCTTGCCGGAGAAGAACGCAACGGTCATGAGCCGAAGGCTATCGGGCGGGTCGGGAGAGGGCTTGTCGACCCCCCGGTTGCGCGCCTCGCGTCACCCGCGCCCGGCTCGGGTCCCGCCCGCCTCACGTCACCCGGGACGTGGACGGGCGCTGGGCCGGGGGGTGGCGGGGGGCGGTCAGGAGGCCGCGTACGGACAGCAGGGCGCCGGTCGCCAGGATGGCCGCGGCGACGGCCATCCCGAGCGTTCCCTGCAGTGGCAGGGCGATGCCGATCGCGCCGCCCGCCACCCACGCCATCTGCAGCAGGGTCTCCGACCGCGCGAACGCGGAGGTCCGTACGACCTCCGGCACGTCCCGCTGGATCAGCGCGTCCAGCGACAGCTTCGACAGCGCCTGCGACAGGCCCGCCACCGCGCCCAGGACGGCCACCCAGGCCGGGCTGAAGAAGATCGCCGCGCAGATCGCCGCCCCCAGGTCCACCACGATCATCGTGGCGATGATCACCTCCGGGCTGCGGGAGCGCAGCAGCGAGCCGATCGCCGTGCCGCAGGCGTTCCCCGCGCCCGCCGCCACGCCGACGATGCCCAGCGAGACCGCCGCGCTCTGCCCGGCGAGCGGGTGCTCGCGCAGCAGGAACGCCAGGAAGAAGATCAGGAACCCGGACAGCCCGCGCATCGCCGCGTTCGCCTGGAGGCCGTGGAGCACCGCCGGGCCGACCGTGCGCAGGCTCGGTTTCGTCTCGCCGTGGGTCAGCAGGTGCGCCCGCCGTTCGCCCTTCGGCGAGTCGACCTTGTGCGGCATCCGCAGCGACCAGAACGCGCCGAGCAGGAACAGCGCGCACGCCCCGTACAGCGGCCAGGCCTGCCCGATCCGCTGCAGCCCGACCCCCACCGGCGCGGCGAGCCCGGTGGCGAGCAGGCCGGCCAGCGTGACGCGCGAGTTCGCCTTCACGAGCGAGAAGTTCGGTGGCAGCAGCCGGGGCACGACCGCGCTGCGGACCACCCCGTACGCCTTCGACGCCACGAGGACGCCCAGGGCCGCCGGATAGAGCTCCAGGCCGCCCGTGGCGACCGCGCCGGACATGGCGAGGGCCAGGACGGCGCGGGCCACCATCGAGCCCGCCATGGCCCATCTACGGCCGTGCGGGAGGTGGTCGAGGAGCGGGCCGATGACAGGGGCGAGGAGGGTGAAGGGGGCCATCGTGACGGCCAGGTAGAGCGCGACACGGCCGCGGGCCTCGTCGGTCGGCACCGAGAAGAACACCGTGGACGCGAGGGCCACGGTGATCATCATGTCGCCGGCGCCGTTCACGGCGTGCAGCTCGATCAGCTTGCCGAGGCCCGACTCGCCCGCGCCGTGCGCGTGCGTGGCCCGGCGGATTCCTTTCGCCGTACCGGTGAACGGCAGGTGCAGGGCGCGGCCGAGTTTCCGGCCCGCCCGGCGGAACGGCCCGGCCCGGTCGAACGATCCCGTCGACGACCTCGCGGCTGCCACCCCCTCATCGTGCCCCACAGCCCGGCTCCACACCCCTTGCCACACTCCTTTCCGCACCCCGTCCGCCGGGGCCGCGATCGGGGCCACTTGGGACGGGCAGGTGGGCGGCGGGCTGCGAAGGGGGTAGCGTGCGTAGCGCGCCACCGGCGGAAGCTCTCGGCCGCGCGCCTCTTCGGCATCCCGCAGAATGGATGTCGGTAGGTGTGCCCGAGACTCGCGAGACTCACGAGAAACGTCGGGCGCGGACGTCGATGCGGCCCCCTGGTCCGCTCCGCCCGCCGCCCGTACATCGATCGTCGCTGCTCGCTCCTCGGCCGGCGCACCCGTGAGACGGCGTAGGAGAGAAGCGAGACCTGTGAGTGCTGCGAGTGCTGCGACGACGCGAAGCCGTACCCCGCGAGCCACGCGTACCCCGGACCGACTGTGCGCGGAGGCGGTAGACCTCGCCAGGGAGTCGGCGGAGGAGCTCGCGGCGCCCGGCATCGTCGGGGAGCACGTCGGGGTCGTCGCGGAGGGTGACCGGGTCGTCACGCACTACTTCGCGTGCGAGGAGCCCGGGTACCGGGGCTGGCGGTGGGCGGTCACCGTGACCCGCGCGTCCCGGGCGAAGAACGTCACACTCGACGAAACCGTCCTGCTGCCGGGTTCCGACGCGCTGCTCGCGCCGGAGTGGGTGCCGTGGAGCGAGCGGCTGCGGCCGGGCGACATGGGGCCCGGGGACCTGCTGCCGACGGAGGCGGACGACCTGCGCCTGGAGCCCGGGTTCAGCGGCGAGGACGCGCCGCCGCCGAACTCCGCGGTCTCGGAGGAGATGGCCGACCACCTCGACGCGGAGGACGCGGAGATCACCTCCCGTACGCCGTCGCGCGGCGCGATCGCGTCGGTCGCGGAGGAGCTCGGGATGCGGCGGGCGCGGGTCCTGTCGCGGTACGGGCTGCACGTGGCGGCGGACCGCTGGGACGAGGCGTTCGGCGCGAAGACGCCGATGGCGCAGGCGGCGCCGGCGTCCTGCGAGTCGTGCGCGTTCCTGGTGCCGCTGGCGGGGTCGCTGCGGCAGGCCTTCGGCGTGTGCGCGAACGAATTTTCCCCGGCGGACGGCCGGGTGGTGTCCCTGTCGTACGGCTGCGGCGGGCACTCCGAGGCCGCGGTCATGCCGAAGCCGCCCCGCCCGGCGGCGCCGGTCCTCGACTCGATGGCCGCGGACGAGTTCCCCCTCCGCCCGGCCAGAGACTCCGGCTCGGTCCCGGAAGCGGACGGCTCCCCAGAAGACCTGGGCCACTCGTAGGAGCCACGGCGTCCCACGTTGTGGGCAATCGTTCCGCTGGGGACCCCCATCGCCCCAGCGGGACGAATGCCCGCGCGGTGGTGGGTGGCGGCGGCTTTCGCCGTGGCCGCGCGCGGTACCTTCAGGGCCCCCGGTCCAACCCCCGCCGTACACGAGGAGTCAGACGTGAGCGTCAGCGTCAGGACGACCACCGACGGAGCCGATCCCTTCGGTACCGCACGGCTGCGGCGGGGCGTGCTCGACGCCTGGGGGGCCAGCCCGGCGCGGTTCCGGGAGGACGCGAACGCCGAGGAGGACCTCGTCCTCGGCGGCTACCGCGACCGCCTCGTCGTCGAACTGGCCCAGAACGCCGCCGACGCCGCCGGCCGCGCCGGCGTCACCGGCCGGCTCCGCCTCACCCTGCACCCGGCGAGCCCCGACGCCCCCGCCCTGCTCGCCGCCGCGAACACCGGCGCGCCGCTCGACGCGACCGGCGTCGAGTCGCTGTCCACGCTGCGGGCCTCCGCCAAGCGGGAGAACGACACCGGCGCCGTCGGCCGCTTCGGCGTCGGCTTCGCCGCCGTCCTCGCGGTCAGCGACGAGCCCGCCGTCCTCGGCCGGCACGGCGGCGTGCGCTGGTCCCTCGCCGAGGCCCGCGAGCTGGCCGCCGACGCGGCCCGGCACAGCCCCGGCCTGGGCGACGAGCTGCGCCGCCGCGACGGCCACGTACCGTTGCTGCGGCTGCCGCTGCCCGCCGAGGGCACCGCGCCGGACGGGTACGACACCGTCGTCGTCCTTCCGCTGCGCGACTCCGCCGCCGTCGACCTCGCCGAACGCCTGCTCTCCGGCATCGACGACGCCCTGCTGCTCACCCTGCCCGGCCTCGCCGAGGTCGTCGTCGAGACCCCGGACGGCGTCCGGACCCTGCGCCGCTCCGAGCGCGACGGCTATGTCCACATCGACGACTCCGGCTCCCTCTCCGGCCCCCGCCGCTGGCGGACCGTCAGCCACGGCGGCCCGCTCGACCGGACCCTGCTCGCCGACCGTCCCGTCGAGGAGCGGCTGCGCCCGCACTGGTCGGTGACCTGGGCCGTCCCCGTGGACGGCGACGGCGCCCCGCAGTACCCGGGCACCGCGCCCGTCGTCCACGCGCCGACGCCCACCGACGAACCCCTCGGCATCCCGGCCCTGCTGATCGCCTCGCTGCCGCTGGACACCGCCCGCCGGCACCCCGCCCCCGGCCCGTTGACCGACTACGTCGTCGCGCGCGCCGCCGAGGCGTACGCCGAACTGCTCGGCGACTGGCAGCCGGTGGGCGTGGGCACGATCGACCTCGTGCCGGGGCCGATCGGCCAGGGCGGCCTGGACGGGGCACTGCGCGCCGCGATCCTGGAGCGGCTGCCGCGGGTCGCGTTCCTCGCGCCCGCCGCGCCGTCGGAGGAGATGCCCGCGCTGCGCCCGGTGGAGGCTGAGGTCGTCGAGGGCGCGGGCGCCGAGACCGTACGGGTCCTGGCGGAGGTGTTCCCGACGCTGCTGCCGGCCGGCCTGGAGCGGCGCGCCGAGCTGCGCGCCCTCGGCGTCGGCCGGGTGCCGCTGACCGAGGCCGTGGACCGGCTCGCGGGGGTGGACCGGGCGCCGTCGTGGTGGTGGCGGCTGTACGACTCGCTGGCCGGGGTCGACCCGGACCGGCTGACGGGCCTGCCGGTGCCGCTCGCGAGCGCCGAGAAGGCGCAGGCTCCGGAAGTCCTGCGGGACGCCGAGGCGTTCGGGGCTCCGGTCGAGGACGGCGAGCCCGTCACCCGCACCCGGACCACCATCGGCCCCCGGCACCTCCTCCTGCCCGAGGAGCACACCCCGGCCGACCTGACCCGGCTCGGCCTGAAGGTCGCCCACCCGGACGCCGCCCACCCGCTCCTGGAGAAGCTGGGCGCGCTGCCGGCCACGCCCCGGGCGATCCTGACGACCCCGCAGGTGAAGGCGGTGGTGGCCGGCTCGCTCGACGCCGGGGAGATCTGGGACGAGGACGCGGACACCCCGGACGCCGACGAGTTGGCCGAGATCGTGCTCGCTCTCGTACGGGAGGCCGAACTGGATCCCGGCGACGAGCCGTGGCTCGGCGCGCTGGCGCTGCCCGACGAGGACGGCGAACTCGCGCCGGCCGGTGAACTGGTACTGCCCGGCAGCCCCTTCGCCGCCGTCATGCGGGAGGGCGAACTCGCCTTCGTGGACGCGGAACTGGCGGCCCGCTGGGGCGCGCAGCCGCTCGCCGCCTGCGGGGTGCTGGCGAACTTCGCGCTCGTCCGCACCACCGATCTCGTCCTCGACCCGGACGAACTGGAGCCGCGCGAGAGCGACTTCCCCGAGCCGGACGACGCCGGGCTGCTCGACGCGGTCGACGTCTGGTGCGAGGACGTCCTGGACCGCCTCGACGACACGCCCGTCCCGCCGGTGGCGACGGAGATCGTCGCGGTACGGGACCTGGACCTGGTCGACGACGACGCCTGGCCGAAGGCCCTTGCGCTCCTCGCGCAGCCGCCGCTGCGGGACGCGCTGACCCAGCCGGTGCGGGTGCTGCTGCCGGACGGCACGACGGAGACGGTCCGCTCGTACACGGCCTGGTGGCTGCGCGACCACCCGGTCCTGGACGGCCGCCGCCCGGCGGGCTTGCGCGCCGCGGGTACGGACCCGCTGCTGATCGGCCTGTACGACTCCGCCGACGCGACCGGCTTCGAGGACGAGCAGGTGCTGCGGGCCCTCGGTGTACGTACGTCGGTGGCGGCGCTGCTCGACGAACCGGGCGGCGCGGCCGAGCTGCTTGCCCGGCTCGCCGACCCGGACCGCGAGGTCGGCGGCGCGCAGCTGCACGCGCTCTACACGGCCCTGACGGACATGGACCCGGACCAGGTCACGCTCCCGGACGAGCTGCGCGCGGTCGTGGACGGCGAGCTGCGCGTGGTGGACGCCGCCGACGCGCTGGTCGCCGACGCACCCGACCTGCTCCCGCTCACGGCCGGCCTGCCGCTCCTCCCGGTGGCCCCGTCCCGCGCGGCGGACCTGGCGGAGCTGTTCCAGGTCCGGCGCCTGAGCGAGGCGGTCGAGGCGGAGGTCACGACGGTGGGCGAGGAACACGAGGTCCCGCCCTCCGTCCACGCCCTCCTCGGCCCCGGCACTCCCGCCTCGTACATCGAGCACGAGGAACTCCGCGCCGGTGGCGTGGAGTTGGACTGGCGTCAAACCCCCGACGGCGCGATCCACGCCGCCACCCTGGAGGGCGTCGCGGCGGGCCTGGCCTGGTCCGCGGGCCAGTGGCCCCGCCGCTTCGAGGTGGCCGCGCTCCTGGAAGACCCGTCCCGGACGGCGGAGCTCGCCCGGGACAGGTGGTTCGACTGATCGGCTGACGGCTGCTTACGGTGCGGCGGTCAGTTCACGAAGACCGCCGCGCCGCCCTGGGTGGTGTCCTTGACGGGGGCGTACTTGGCGGTGAACCAGCCGTTGGCGGGGCAGGTGCCCGGGCCGCTGTACTTGGTGAAGAGCTGGTTGGTGAAGGTCAGCGAGTTGCCCGTGTTGTCGGGTGTGGCGGTCAGGCCGGTGGAGCGGTAGACGCAGGTGGTCAGGCCGAGGATCGTGTTGATCTTCAGGGTGGTCTGGATCGGGCCGGTGGCACCGGCCGTCACGTTGAGGCTGCCGCCGGACGTCACGGACGCGGCGTACGGCAGGTTGTTGACGGTGATGCTCTGGACACCCGTCGCGCCGACGATGTTGGTGGTGCAGGTGCTTAACGTGTGCGCGGTCACCGTCTCGGTCGCCGTGCCAGGGGCGGCCGGGTTGGTGTTGACCGTGGCGGTGAAGGCCGAGGCGTTGCAGGTGATGCCGGTGCTGCCGCCCGAGGTGGTGGAGATCTTCGCCTGGGTGCCGGTGGCGAGGGCCGCCGACAGGACGTCGCCGACGGCGACGGCCGTGCCACCGGCGCTGCCGGTGGTCAGGACGTTGCCCGCGGCGGCGGTCGCGTGGGCGGTGGCGGTCAGGCCGGCGGTCAGGGTCGCGGCGACGGCGAGGCCGGTCGTGGTGAGAAGGGCACACTTGCGCATGGGAGTTGCCTTCCTTCGGAGTGGGGTGACGTGACGTAACGCGGCGGTACGCGTGGGTACCGGGGGATCCGTGTTGCGTACGGGACCGCCACCCGGGCGCGGCGGAGCGACCGGGGGCGTGAAGAAGTGCGGCGGTACGCGATGAGGGCGTGCGGCTCGTGCCGTGCGTGTCGCCGCCGGAACGGGTCCGGCGCCACGGATGTCCCGGCGGCGGTGTTGCGAAACGGGTCGGAGCGTAATACTCGGTGCCGTGCGGCTCAGCAGCGCACCGAGAGGAAAACCCACGAGGGTTGTAATCCTGTCGAGCGGGTGTCGTCAACACCCCGGGAGGACGTGGCCGATGAACGTCGTGCGCGGCGCCGAGGACGGACTCGTACTGCCCGGGACCCGCACCGGCCGGGAGCCGGAGCGCTCGCTGCGGCCCGGGCCGCGCCGGCTGACGCCGGAGCAGGTGGCCTCCCGGCAGCGCGAGCGGCTGTTGGACGGGGTGGCCCGCACGGTCGCCGCGAACGGATACGCGGGCGCCCGGATCAGCGACATCTGCCGGGCCGCCGGAGTGACCCGTCCGGTCTTCTACGAGCTGTTCTCCGGCAAGGAGGACGCGGTGATCGCCGCGTACCTCGGGGGCACGCGGATCGTCGTACGGGCCATGGAACAGGCGTACGACGCCGGGGGCGGGGCGGCCGCCTGGCCCACCGCCGTACGGGCCGGGCTGCGGGTGCTGCTGTCGCTGCTCGCGCAGAACCCGGCGTTCGCCGTCATGGTGGTCGAGATCGAGTGCGTGGGTCCGGCGGGGCGCCGGGCGCGGGCCGAACTTCTGGCCAGTTTTCGCCGGTTCTTCGCCGACGCCCCGCCGGGGCCGGCCGGGGTGGACCGGAGCGAGCTGGTGGACACGGTGGTCGGCGCCGTCCACGCGGCGGTGCACCGCGCGGTCGACGAGGGGCGTTCGGGGGATCTCCCGGGGCTGCTCGACAGCCTCGTGCACGTCGTTCTGGCGCCGTTCGTGCAGGTCGACTTCGCCGGGGAGATCGGCCGACAAGCGGTTTCTGCACACCAATTGACTCGCGAGTAATAACGGGCGTACGTTCCGAACCGGTTCCCTGCGGCACGACTGCCTTTGCACGACGCACGACGCATCACGGCAACGAGGCACGAGGCACGAGCTGAGGAAGACCCAGGCGAGTCGGGGGAGCCGGTCGTCCGCGCCAGGACACGCCGCGCAGGTCTGTTTCCTCATCATGTCAGGAGCACCTCATGGCTCTGTCCGAAGACCCCAAGGGCCCCAGAGCCCCCGAGCGCCGGGGACGGGTCCGCTACCGCCGCGCCGCGTACATGGGCTTACCGGCCTTCGTGATCGCCGCCGGCCTCGTCGTCGCCACCGCGCAGGGCGCGCTCGCCGCCCAGTTCGCCATTTCCGGCATGCCGTTCACGGTGGCCGCCGACACCCTGGAGGGCCGCGGCTTCGGCCAGTTCGGGGCCCTCGACAACATGGCCGAGGGGAGCCCCAACGCCGGTGACACCGGCGGGCAGGTGCTGGTCATCGTGACCGCGATCCGCGAGGCGCAGCTCACCAACCTGTGCCAGAGCGTCGAACTCGGCGGCACGTTCCTCCAGATCACGGCCGGCAACAAGGGCACCCCGGTCAAGGCGTCGGGCCTGACCACCGACTCCACCGAGATCTCCGGCAAGCGCGCCGACTTCGACAACATCGAGATCGGCGGCGACGCCAGCACCTTCGAGAAGCCCCCGGTGAAGGGCCCGCTGGGCAGCTTCGGCCAGCAGGCCGACACCGTCTCGATCAAGAACGTCCGGCAGACCAACTACGCCACGACCGCGGTCCGGTTCACCCTCCCCGACCTGCGCATGCGCTTCGCCTCGGAGGGCTGCTGACCATGGCGCAGGGCACCGACGGGCCGGCGGAGACCGACACCACCGAAGCCACCGCGGAAACCACCGGCACCACCGCCGGCCCCGCCTCGGACGGCCGCAGGCATCCCTGGCGGACGTTCCGCGGCTGGCGGCACCGCCGCCCGTTCGGTGCGGGTCTCGCCGTCGCCCTGGGCGGCGGCGAGATCCTGCTCACCCAGCGGGCCAGCGTCTCCGTGATCCTCACGGCGGGCGCCGACAGCCTGATCGGCTACGTCATGCCGGTGATCATGATCGTGTGCGGGCTGCTGATCATCGTCAATCCGAGCCAGCGGCTCTTCTACTCGATCTGCGCCGTGCTGGCGTCGCTGGCGAGCTGGGTGACCTCCAACCTCGGCGGCTTCCTCGTCGGGCTGCTGCTCGGCGTCGTCGGCAGCTCCCTGGCCTTCGGCTGGGCGCCCGACCAGCCGCCCCGCACGCCCGGCGCGCTGCGCCGCCGGCTCCGTCCGGGGCGCAGCGGTTAGGCGGGGAATCTCCGGTCCACCCACCGCCAGCTGACCTCCAGCACCGCCGCGCCCGCGGCGGCGATGGCCACGGCCGTCCACGGCATCGTGACGCCCACCAGCTTCAGGGCGAAGAAGTCCTGCAGCCAGGGCACCACGAGGACCAGCAGGAAGGCGCCGCCCATGGCCGCGACCAGGGCGATCCGCCACCAGGTGTACGGCCGGGCGATGATCGCCAGCACCCACATGCAGACCAGGAACAGCGTCAGCGTCGCCGCGCTCGTCTCGGCGTCGAGCGCGCCCGTGCCGCTGTAGTAGGAGCGGGCGATGAGGTACGTGGTGAACGTGGCCGCCGCGGCGACGATGCCGCCGGGGATCGCGTACCGCATGACCCGGCGCACGAAGTGCGGCTTGGCGCGCTCCTTGTTGGGGGCGAGGGCCAGGAAGAAGGCCGGGACGCCGATGGTGAGCGTGGACAGCAGCGTCAGGTGCCGGGGCAGGAAGGGGTACTCGACCTGGGAGCAGACCACCAGGATCGCGAGCAGGACCGAGTACACCGTCTTCACCAGGAACAGCGTGGCGACCCGGGTGATGTTGCCGATGACCCGGCGGCCCTCGGCGACCACCGACGGCAGTGTGGCGAAGCTGTTGTTCAGCAGCACGATCTGGGCGACGGCCCGGGTCGCCTCGGATCCCGAGCCCATCGAGACGCCGATGTCGGCGTCCTTCAGGGCGAGGACGTCGTTGACGCCGTCCCCGGTCATCGCGACCGTGTGGCCGCGGGACTGCAGCGCGCCGACCATGTCCCGCTTCTGCTGCGGGGTGACCCGGCCGAAGACCGCGTTGTCGTCGAGCTCCTTCGCCATCGCGTCCCGATCGACGGGCAGCGTGCGGGCGTCGACCGTGCCGGCCGCGCCGGGCAGGCCGAGCTTGCCGGCGACCGCGCCGACGGAGACCGCGTTGTCGCCGGAGATGACCTTCGCGGCGACCTTCTGGTCGGCGAAGTACGCGAGGGTGTCGGCGGCGTCCGGCCGCAGCCGCTGTTCGAGGACGACCAGGGCGGTGGGGCGGGCGCCCTCGGCGACCCCGGGTGAGTCCAGCTCGGCGGTGGCGCGGGCGAGCAGCAGGACCCGCAGGCCCCGCTCGTTGAGGTGGTCGGTCTCCTTGAGCGTCGGATCCCCGGCCGGGAGCAGCACGTCGGGCGCGCCGAGCAGCCACGTGGAGGTCTCCCCGTCGCCCTCGCTGAAGGCGGCCCCGCTGTACTTGCGGGCGGAGGAGAACGGCAGCGACTCCGTGCAGCGCCACTCCTCGCTGTCCGGGTAGGCGTCGATGATGGCCTGCAGCGAGGCGTTCGGCCGGGGGTCGGACTCGCCCAGCGAGCCGAGCACCTTCCGTATGTACGCCTCGTCCACGCCGCTCCGCTTCGCTCCGCCTCCGCCCGTGACATCGCCTTCGGCGGCGGAGCCGAGCACCCGCAGCTCGGTGACGTCCATGCCGCCCTCGGTCAGCGTGCCCGTCTTGTCCAGACAGACCACGTCGACCCGGGCCAGGCCCTCGATGGCGGGCAGCTCCTGCACGAGGCACTGTTTGCGGCCGAGCCGGATCACGCCGATCGCGAAGGCGACCGAGGTGAGCAGCACGAGACCCTCGGGGATCATCGGGACGATCCCGCCGACGGTGCGGGCGATCGACTCCTTGAAGTCGTTGTCCTTGACCACCAGCTGGCTGATGATGAGCCCGATCGCGGTGGGGACCATCATCCACGTCACGTACTTGAGGATCGTGGAGATGCCCGAGCGCAGCTCGGAGTGGACCAGGGTGAACCGGCTGGCCTCCTCGGCGAGCTGCGCCGCGTACGCCTCGCGTCCCACCTTGGTGGCGGTGAACGCGCCGCCGCCGGCGACCACGAAGGAGCCCGACATCATCCGGTCTCCGGGTTTCTTCAGGACGGGGTCGGCCTCGCCGGTGAGCAGGGACTCGTCGACCTCCAGGCCGTCCGCCTCGGCGACCTCGCCGTCCACGACGATCTTGTCGCCGGGTCCGAGTTCGATCAGGTCGTCGAGCACGATCGCGGACGTGGACACCTCGGCGGCCACGCCGTCGCGCCGGACCGTGGGTTTCGCCTCGCCGATGACGGCGAGCCCGTCGAGCGTCTTCTTCGCGCGCAGTTCCTGGATGATGCCGATGCCGGTGTTGGCGATGATCACGAAGCCGAAGAGGCTGTCCTGGATGGGCGCGACGAAGAGCATGATCACCCACAGCACGCCGATGATCGCGTTGAACCGGGTGAAGACGTTGCCGCGGACGATGTCGGCGGTGGAGCGGCTGCTGCGCACCGGTACGTCGTTGACGTCGCCGCGCGCGACGCGCTCGGCGACCTCGGCCGACGTGAGCCCGGCGGCCCGGTGGACGACGCGGGGCCGCGTCTCCGCGTCGCCGGGCCGTGCGGGCCCGCCGCCGTCCGTGTCGATCTTCGACCGCTGCGTCATGTTCTCGACGGTACGGCCGGAATCGCCGGTTCACCCGCCGAGAAGCCGAACATCAGACCGGGGTAGGACCGAAATCGTCCCGTGGTGCTACGAGGCCGGGGTGGCCGTTCCGGCGGCCCGCTCCGCCTCCGCGCGCTTGATGGCCGCGTCCCTCTTGCGGACGTACCAGATGCCGATGAGGCCGAGGCCGGCGCCGGCCAGGCAGGTCCAGATCCACCAGGTGGCGTCCCGGTCGTCGAACCAGCCGTAGAAGGGGACCTGCACCAGGAACAGGACGAACCACAGGATCGTGCCGCCGGTGATGGTCGCGACGACGGGCCCCTCCAGGGGCTCCGGCGCCTCGTGCTTGGGGGTCCACTTCGCCATGGGCCCAGTCTAGGCCGACCCCCCAGGGGGTCTACGCGCGGAGATAGACGCTCTTCCGATTATGTGTTCATACTGAAACGGTTTGCCTCAGGCGGGTGTCCTTCGTACGAACCGCCAACGGACGACTCCCGAAGAGGAACCATGAGCACCACGGCCACCGCCACGGCCACCACCCCCGAGCCGCCCGCGCCGTCCGAGAAGCCCCAGGCGCCGCAGTCCGGAATCGACCGCTTCTTCAAGATCTCCGAGCGCGGCTCCACCGTCGCCCGCGAGGTCCGCGGCGGCTTCGCGACCTTCTTCGCGATGGCCTACATCATCGTGCTGAACCCGATCATCCTCGGCAGCGCCAAGGACATGTACGGGCACCAGCTCGACGGTGGCCAGCTCGTCACCGCGACGGTGTTCACCGCGGCCTTCACCACGCTGCTCATGGGCGTCATCGGCAACGTGCCGATCGCCCTGGCGGCCGGCCTCGGCGTCAACACCGTCGTCGCCCTCCAACTCGCCCCGCGGATGTCCTGGCCGGACGCCATGGGCATGGTCGTGCTGGCCGGCATCGTCGTGATGCTGCTGGTCGCGACCGGTCTGCGCGAGCGCGTCATGAACGCCGTACCGGTCGGCCTGCGCAAGGGCATCGCGATCGGCATCGGCCTGTTCATCATGCTGATCGGCCTGGTCGACTCCGGTTTCGTCTCCCGCATCCCGGACGCCGCCCACACCACCGTCCCGCTGCAGCTCGGCGGCGACGGTCACCTCACCGGCTGGCCGGTGCTCGTCTTCGTCCTGGGCGCCCTGCTCACCCTCGCGTTGATCATCCGCAAGGTCCCCGGCGCGATCCTCATCTCCATCGTGGTGATGACGATCGTCGCGATGGTCGTCAACGCGGTGGCCGACGTGCCCTCCTGGGGTCTGACGACCCCGACCTGGCCCGGCAACCCCGTCGCCACCCCCGACTTCGGCCTGTTCGGCGAGGTCAGCCTGTTCGGCGGCTTCGACAAGGTCGGCCTGCTGACCGGCTGCCTCTTCGTCTTCACCGTGCTGCTGTCCTGCTTCTTCGACGCGATGGGCACGATCCTCGGCGTCGGCGACGAGGCCAAGCTGATGGACAAGGACGGCAACTTCCCCGGCATCAACAAGGTCCTGCTGGTGGACGGCCTGGCCGTCGCCTCCGGCGGTGCCACCTCCTCCTCGGCCACCACCTGCTTCGTGGAGTCCACGGCCGGTGTCGGCGAGGGTGCCCGTACGGGCCTGGCGTCGGTGGTCACCGGCGCCCTGTTCTCGGTCGCGCTGTTCCTCACGCCGCTCGCCACGATGGTGCCGTCCCAAGCGGCCACGCCCGCGCTGCTCGCGGTGGGCTTCCTGATCCTGGCCGGGTCGGTCAAGGACATCGACTGGAGCGACTTCACCATCGCGGTGCCGGCGTTCCTGGCGATGGTGATGATGCCGTTCACGTACTCGATCACGAACGGCATCGGCATCGGCTTCATCGCCTTCACCGTGCTGCGGCTCGCGGCCGGCCGGGGCCGCGAGGTCCCGGTGGCCATGTACGTCGTGTCCGCCGTCTTCGTCTTCTACTACGCGATGCCCGCCCTGGGCCTCACGTGATCGTCGTGGCCTCGGTGGCCGCGGTGGCCTCTGTGTTCGTCGGCGTCGGGCCGTAGAACTTCTCGGTCTCGTCCACGGCGGCCTTGAACCGCTCGTCGAAGTCGTCGCGAATGAGCGTCCGAAGGACATAGTCCTGGACGCTCATTCCGCGTTTGGCGGCATGCCCCCGGAGCCGGTCGAGCAGCTCACCGTCTATGCGCAGGCTGAGCACTGTCGATCCCATGCGTGTCAGGGTCGCGCCACGGGGCGGGCCGGTGCGTCACTTTCTGGATCCGTCTCACTCATTTGGGTGACACATTCAACCGAGTGGTCTTTAGGCTGAGTAATGAGTTATGCTAAAGAACATGCCTGACCTGTCCCACGGCACCGCCGACGACGTCGCGGCCGTGAACGCGCTGCGGTCCGCGGTGATGCGGCTGAGCCGACGTCTGAAACACCAGCGCGTCGACGAATCGCTGAGCCCGACCGAGATGTCGGTGCTCGGCACCCTCTCCGTCTGCGGCTCGGCGACCCCCGGCGAGCTGGCTCGCAAGGAGCACGTCCAGCCGCCGTCGATGACCCGCATCGTGGCGCTCCTGGAGTCCAAGGGCCTGGTCCGGCTGGAGCCGCATCCCGACGACCGCCGGCAGAAGGTGGTCAGCCCGACCGAGGTGGCCGAGGCCATGCTCGAAGAGAGCCGCCGCAAGCGGAACGTCTGGCTGGCCGCCCTCGCTGAGGGCCTGGACGAGGACGACTGGGCCAAGCTGCGCGCGGCCGCCCCGGTCCTGGAGAAGCTCGCACACCTCTAGACCGACGAAGCCGAGGAGGCGACGCACTTTGAGTACGGGACCCGGAGCAGACTCCGCACCCGTCCACAAACCCGACGACGACACCCCCAGCCCCTCGGGCGGGACCGGCGGAGGCACGTTCTCCTCGCTCCGGATCCGCAACTACCGGCTCTTCTTCACCGGAGCCATCGTCTCCAACACCGGTACCTGGATGGCCCGCATCACCCAGGACTGGCTGGTGCTGACCCTGACCGGCTCCTCCGCCGCCGTCGGCATCACGACGGCGCTGCAGTTCCTGCCGATGCTGCTGTTCGGCCTGTACGGCGGCGTCATCGCCGACCGCTACCCGAAGCGGCGGCTCCTCCTCTTCAGCCAGGGCGCGCTCGGCCTGTGCGGGCTCGCGCTCGCCGTGCTCACGCTCTCCGGGCACATCCAGGTCTGGCACGTGTACCTGGTCGCGTTCCTGCTCGGCATGGTCACCGTGGTCGACAACCCGACCCGGCAGTCCTTCGTCTCCGAGATGGTCGGACCGGACCAGTTGCGCAACGCGGTCTCCCTCAACTCGGCGAACTTCCAGTCCGCCCGGCTGATCGGCCCGGCGGTCGCCGGTCTGCTGATCGCGTCCGTGGGCAGCGGCTGGGCGTTCCTGCTCAACGGCCTGTTCTTCCTCGCCCCGCTCACCGGACTGCTGATGATGCGGCCGTCCGAGCTCCACAGGGTGGAGCGCGCACCGCGAGGCAAGGGGCAGCTGCGGGAAGGGCTGCGGTACGTGGCCGGCCGGCCCGAGCTGATCTGGCCGATCGTCCTCGTCGGCTTCGTCGGCACCTTCGGCTTCAACTTCCCGATCTGGCTGACCGCCTTCGCCGACGACGTCTTCCACGTCGGCGCGGGTACGTACGGCCTGCTCAACACGCTGATGGCGGCCGGCTCGCTGGCCGGTGCGCTGCTCGCGGCCCGGCGCGGCAGCACGCGGCTGCGGATGCTGGTCGGCGCCGCGGTGGTGTTCGGGCTGCTGGAGATCGCGGCGGCGGTGTCGCCGGGGTTCTGGCTGTTCGCGGTGCTGCTGGTACCGATCGGGATGTTCGGTCTGACGGTCAACGTCACGGCGAACTCGGCGGTGCAGCTGGCCACGGACCCGGTGATGCGGGGCCGGGTCATGAGCCTCTACATGATGGTCTTCGCCGGCGGCACCCCGATCGGCGCGCCGATCGTCGGCTGGCTCACGGACGCGTACGGCGCGCGGATCGGCTTCGCGACGGGCGGCGTGGTCTCGTTGGTCGCGGCGGCGGTCGTCGGCCTCGTCCTCGCGCGGGCCGGCGGCCTGAGGCTGAGCGTCCGCTGGCACCACGGCCACCCGAGAGTCCTCTTCGTGGAACGCCGGGTCGCGCTGGAGCACGCGGCGTGAGGCGCCTGTGAAAGCCCTCGGGCCCCACGCCGTCGCGGCGTGGGGCCCGGTCCGTCCTCAGACCCGCTGTTCCAGGACCTGCCCCGGCCACTCGCCGACCGTGAAGGACTCCGTCCGGGTGAAACCCTGGGACTCGTAGAAGGCGACCAGCCGGCCCTCGCTGCCGGCGAAGCAGTCCACGCGGAGGAGGGACAGGCCCTGGCGGCGGGTCTCCGCCACCGAGTGGGCCAGCAGCGCCGCGCCGACCCCGCGGCCGTGGAAGCGGGAGTCGGTGACGAGGAGGTGGACGTAGACCTCCGGCTCGTCCGCCGGGGCGACGTACGGCGCGGGGTGCGGGGTCAGCGTCACCGTGCCCGCGGGCTCCCCGTCGATCTCGGCGATCCACGGCGTGCCCTCGGCCACGATCTTCTCGACCAGCGCCACCGCCTTCGCGCTCGTGGACCACGGCTCCGTGCCCCACTGCTGGGTGATCCCCTTGCCGTTCAGCCAGACCACCGCGCTGTCCAGCATCGCGAGTATCGCGGGGACGTCGTCCGCCCCGCCCTTCCTGACCTTGATCTCCATCCGGCCGAGGCTAGTCGCTGCCATGCTCTTGGTATGAGGCTTTTCGCTGCCGTCGTGCCGCCCCCTCAGCAGCTCGCCGAGCTCAGCGGTGCCGTCGACCGGCTGCACCGTGTCCCAGGCGCCGACGGGCTGCGCTGGACCGGCCGGCCCGGGTGGCACTTCACGCTCGCCTTCATGGGCGAGGTCGACGAGGCCGTCCTCCCTGACCTGCACGCCCGCCTCGCCCGCGCCGCGCACCGCACCGCGCCCTTCCCGCTCCGGCTGCACGGCGGCGGCCACTTCGGGCGGCGCGCGCTGTGGGTCGGTGCGGCCGGCGGGATCGACGAGATGCGGCTGCTCGCCGAGCGGGCCGACGCCGCGGCCCGCCGCGCCGGCGTCCCGATGGACGAGCACCGCCGCTACCAGGCCCACCTCACGATCGCCCGTTCCCGCACCGGCGGCGACACGGACCTGCGCCCCTTCGTGGCCGGCCTGGAGGACTTCGAGGGCGCCCGCTGGCAGGTCGCCGAGCTGGTCCTCATCCGCAGCAACCTTCCCGCCGGCGGGACACCGGGCGAGCGCCCCCGGTACGAGACGGTCGGCGCCTGGCCGCTGGAGGGCCGGTCTCCGGAAGGCCGGTCTTCGGAGGGCCCCTCGGCGGGGGCGCCCGAGGCGGCGGGTTAACCTCGTGAGGTGGACCCGAAGACCAGGAACCGGATCATGGCCGGTGTGCTCGTACTGATGTTCGCGATCATCGCGGTGGCCACGGTGACCGGGCAGTAGCCGCCCCCTTGCCTGGAGTGAACTCCAGGCAGTTGGCTTGAGCCCCATGAAGTACACGCAGCTCGGACGCACGGGACTCAAGGTCAGCCGACTCGTCCTCGGCACGATGAACTTCGGCCCGCAGACGGACGAACCCACCAGCCACGCCATCATGGACGCCGCGCTCGACGCGGGCGTCAACTTCTTCGACACCGCCAACGTCTACGGATGGGGCGAGGACAAGGGCCGCACCGAGGAGATCATCGGCTCCTGGTTCGCCCAGGGCGGCGGCCGCCGCGACAAGACGGTGATCGCCACCAAGGTGTACGGGAACATGGGCGGCGGTGACGGCGAGCGCTGGCCCAACCACGACAAGCTCTCGGCCGTGAACATCCGGCGCGCCGTCGACGCCAGCCTCAAGCGGCTCCGCACCGACCACATCGACCTCTACCAGTTCCACCACATCGACCGCCGGACCCCGTTCGAGGAGATCTGGCAGGCCATCGACGTCCTGATCCAGCAGGGCAAGATCCTCTACGCCGGCTCGTCCAACTTCCCCGGCTACAAGATCGCCCAGGCGAACGAGGCCGCCGCCCGCCGCGGCATGGTCGGCCTGGTCAGCGAGCAGTGCCTCTACAACCTCGCCGAGCGGCGCGCCGAGATGGAGGTCATCCCGGCCGCCGAGGAGTACGGGCTCGGTGTCATCCCCTGGTCCCCGCTGCACGGGGGCCTGCTGGGCGGGGTCCTCAAGAAGGAAGGCCGGAGCGGCCGGAGCGCCTCGGGTCGCTCCGCGGACGCGCTCGCCGTCACGTCCGTACGGGCGCAGGTGCAGGCGTACGAGGACCTGCTCGACAAGCACGGTCTGGAGCCGGGCGAGGCGGCTCTGGCCTGGCTGCTCACCCGGCCCGGCGTCACCGGCCCGATCGTCGGCCCGCGGACGCCGGAGCAGTTGGAGTCCGCGCTGCGGGCGGTCGAGCTGGAGCTGTCGGAGGAGGTACTGACCGGGCTGGACGAGATCTTCCCCGGCCCGGGCCCGTCCCCGGAGGCGTTCGCCTGGTGATCGAGGCCGTGCCGGTCCGGCGTCGCTCCGTGAGCGGCGCCGGACCGGGGACGGCTGAGGCCGGAACCCAGAACCTAGAAGGTCAGGTTCCAGGCGTCGATCTTCCCGACGTCCTGCGCGGCGTTGTCGTTCACGCGCAGCTTCCAGACGCCGTTCGCGACCTCGGCGGAGGCGTTGACGGTGTAGGTCTGGACGATGTTGTCCGTGCCGCTGCCGGTCCGGTTGTGCAGCGTGTAGACGGTGCCGTCGGGGGCCACCAGGTCGACCTTCAGGTCACCGATGTAGGTGTGCTTGATGTCGACGCCCACCTTCAGGGTGGCCGGCGCGTTGCCCGTCCGCCCGCTGACCGTGATCGGGCTCTCGACCGTCGCGTTGTCGGCGATGGCGACGTCGGCGAGGTTCTCGAAGTACGCGCCGGGCGGCGGGGTGCTGCCGCCGACCGCCTTCAGGGCGTCGACCTGGCCGTCGCCGAAGAAGCCGTTCTTCGCCGTGGTGCCCGTGCAGCGGCTGTCGGACGGGCAGGCGGTGTCACCCGCCTGCGAGGTGAGCCGGTCGCGGAGGTCGGCCGGGGTGAACGTCGGGTTGGCGCTCGCGAGGAGCGCCGCGACGCCCGCCACGTGCGGCGAGGCCATCGACGTGCCGTTCTTGTTCCCGTACTTGCCGCCCGGCAGCGTCGAGTAGACGCCGTACGAGCCGTCGCCGCCGGGGGCGGCGACGTCGATGACGCCGTTGCCGAAGTTGGAGTACGAGGCCTTCACGTTGCCGTTGCCCATGGCCGCGACGGTGACGACGCCCGGCAGTTCGGTCGGGATGTCGATGCAGGCGTTCGTGATCGTGCGGGTGACCGGCGTCGAGTCGTTGGGGCTCTCGGAGTCCGTGGTCTTGTTCGCCAGGTCGTAGTTCGAGTTGCCGGCCGCGGCGACCTGCAGCGAACCCTTGCCCTCGGCGTACGCCTGCGCGCGCCGCACGCCCTCGATGATGGCGGCCTGGTCGACGTTGTCCGGGCAGTTGAACTGCCACGGGTCGGTGTAATAGCTGTTGTTGGTGACCTTGAAGCCGTGGTCACCGGCCCAGACGAAGCCGCAGATCGTGTTCTCCGCGTAGAACAGACCGCTCGGCTGCTCCGCGATGCGGACCGACGAGATCTTCACGCCCGGCGCGACGCCGATGACGCCCTTGCCGTTCTTGGCCGCCGCGATGGTGCCCGCGACGTGCGTGCCGTGGGTGTCGATGTCCCGCCACGCGCCCGCCCGGGTGTCCGGCTTCCCGTAGGCGCAGGAGACGGAGTCGGCGGCGTTGAAGTTGGGCGCGATGTCCTGGTGCTGGTCGTCGACGCCGGTGTCGAGGACACCGACCTTGACGGTGGGGGAGCCCGTGGTGACGGCCCACGCCTGGTCGGCCTTGATCTGGGTCATGTCCCAGCGGTTGGACTCGGTCAGCGTCGTCGGCGACTGCGTCGGGTTGGCGGGCAGCGCCGGGTTGTACGCGTCCGCCGGGACGTCGGAGGTGCGGGTCGCGCCGACCTGCTGGACACCGCTCACGGTGCGCATCGTCGCGGCGAAGCCGGCCGAGGCGGAGTGGGCCACGACCACGCCGATCGCGTCGTACGACGCGAAGACGGAGCCGCCGTTGTTCGCGATCGCGGTGCGCACGGCGGAGGTGTCGCCGGGGGTGGCGATCACCAGGTAGGACCGGGTGCCCGCGGCCCAGGCGGTCGTCGCCGCCTTGGCCTGCGCCGTGGCGGTCGACTCCGTCGTGCGCGCGGAGGCGGACGAAGGCTCAGGGGTGTCGTTCGGCACCGCGTGGGCGAGTCCGACGGGTCCGGCGAGGGCCATGGTCGCCCCGAGGGCGACGGCCGTCACGGCCGGAAGTCTCAGCCGGCGGGATATGTGGGAAAACAATGCGTCCTCCGATGGCCCGGCGGCGCTGGTGGCACCCGCCGGACCGTGTGATGTGTGGGGTGGACGCAAGATCCCAGACGATGCCGGGCGGAAGGAAGAGTTCTGTCGGGCAAGTCCCTTTGCGTTACACAGAGTTGATCTGACGCGGCGTCGAGTCGCCGGGCCGTTCGTCCGGGATGCGGGGGTTCGTTCGGGTGAGTGCGGCGCCGTCGCCACGTCATGTGACCGCCGGCTCCGTTTGAATGCGGAGCGTGACGACTTCCCGGAGCCTGTGCACGGTGACCGCCGCCCTGCTGGTCGCCCTCACCCCCACCACCCCGGCCTCGTCCGCCGGGGAACCCGTTCCCACGGTGTTCCTCGGCGACGGGGCGGTCGCCGGTTACGGCATCGCGCCGCTCGACGAGAGCCGGCTGCCGTGCGTACGGGCGGCCGAGAACCTGCCGGACGTGATCGAGGATCAGCTCGCCGACCAGTCGGTCCTGCTGGACGTCACGGCCGACGTCTCCTGCGCCGGGGCCGCGCTGCACCACGTCTGGGAGGAACAGGACCTGGGTGACGGAGTGACGCCCGCGCCGCCGCAGAAGCGGGCGCTGACCAAGGACACCCGGCTGGTGGTGGCCGGTCTCGGTGCGCACACCGTGGGCCTGGGCCGGATCCTCAAGCAGTGCTCGGCCCGGCTGCGCGGGAGGGACGGCGCGCTGCTGCCGGACGAGGCGGTGGACCCGGAGTCCCCGGCGGCGGACTGCGCCGCGTACTTCACGAAGGGCGCCGGCGCGGGCTGGCTGACGAAGCGCTTCGAGCAGGCGGACAAGGACCTGGAGAAGCTCTTCTCGGAGATCGGCAGCGAGTCGCCGTCGGCGAAGGTGGTGCTGGTCGGCCCCCCGCGGCTGGTGCCGGAGGACGTGACGCGCTGCCGGGCGGCGCTCCCGGACGGCGGCGGGCGACCGCTCGCGGACGTCCCGAAGACGGCCTGGGGCTTCCTGGACGAGCAGGTCCAGGCCCGGCTCAACTCCCTGATGGCCGCGCGGGCGCGGACCGCCGGCGCGCACTTCGTCGACCTGTACGCGGCGACGGGTGCGGCGACGGCCTGCGACGGAACGGACCGGGCGATCGGCGGACTGCTCGAGCCCTCCGGAGCGACGCTGCTGCACCAGCGGCTCCCGTGGTTCCTGCACCCGAACGAGACGGGCCGCGATGCGAACGGCGACGCGGTCGCGCAGTCGATCGCCACGGCGGTGTACGGGCTGGCCCCGTCCTGACGCCGACGCGCGGCCGGGCGGGATCCGCCGGTCGCGGCCTGGTCGCGTCGGCGGTTACGCGCCGCCCAGCCAGCTCGTCGCGTCGAGGCGGTACGCGGTCTCCGGCGGAACGACGGTCTTCAGGGCCGTCTCCAGGTCGCGTACGCGCTCCGCGCCGAGCACCGCCGCCCACTCCGCCCGGAGTTCGTCGAAGATCGCGGCGTGGCGGGCGAGGGCGTCGAGGCCGTGCGGGGTGAGGCGGACGAGTTTGCGGCGAGCGTCGGCGGGGTCGTCGGCGCGCTCGGCGTAGCCGACGGCGAGGAGCCGGTCGACGGTCTTGCCGGCGGCCTGCTTGGAGACGCCGAGCCGCCGTCCGATGTCGCTGGCGGTGGCGCCGGCCGGCCCGCCGGCGGCGACGGCCTGCATGGCGAAGCCGTGCGCGGGGCGGAGTTCCGGGTGGCCCTCGGCGGCCAGGCGGGTGTTGAGCCGGTCGATGAGCGTGCGGAACCCGGCGAAGAGGAGCAGTGGCAGCTCATATCCCTTGCCCTCATCGACAACCTGGTTTACTTTTCTCTCGTCGAACTGGTCAACCATGTTGTCGATTCTACCTCTCGCACCCTGGAGCTGCCTTGTCTCTCGACCTGACCACCCGGACCGCCGACGCCGTCGCCCGTCTGAAGGAGTCCCCGCACACCCTCGACGGCTTCCTGAAGCTCACCGAGATCTTCGATTCCACCACCCTCGACCCGCACTCCCGCGAGACCGTCATTCTGACCGTCGCCGCGCGCAACCAGTGCCACCTGTGCGTCGACATGCACGAGGCCAAGCTCGCCGCCCTCGGCCCGGCACCGGACCCCGAACGCCTCGCCGCCGTCCGCGCGTTCACCTTCCAGGTGCTCGCCGCCACCGGCGCCGTGAGCGACGCGGAGCTGGAGGCGTTCTACGCCCACGGCTACACCCGCCAGAACGCCCTGGAGGTCTGCCTCGGCGTCGGCACGTACACCATCTCCACCTTCGCCAACCGCCTCAACCGCTGTTGACGGACCGTCGGGCGGAGAGGTTGGCTGCTCCGATGCAGCTGCGCTACGAGGTGCCGAGCACCGACGCCGCCCTCGCGGACTGGCGGCACGTCCACAACGTGATCGTCCCGCCCGCCGCCCTCTCCCTCGACGAGGTCCGCGAACGGGCGGGCCGCAACCGGCTGGAGGTCGCCTACCTCGGTGACGTGCTCGTCGGCTGCACGACCGTCCGGCCGCCCGCCCCCGGCGCCGAGGTCCCGACCGCCACCGTCATCGCCCGCGTCCTTCCCGAGCACCGCCGTCGCGGCCTCGGCGCGGAGCTGTACGCGCGCGGGCTGACCCAGGCGCGGGAGCTGGGGGCCGAGGCGGTCGAGACCGTCGTGCTCGCCGCCAACGAGGACGGGCTGCGGTTCGCCGAGAAGCACGGCTTCGCCGAGTACGACCGGTACGTCCTGCCGGGGGACGACGCGCTCTGGATCGACCTGCGGCTGACCGGGAAGTCCTAGCGGTCCGGCGGCAGGGTCACGGTGACCGTGAGGCCCCCGTCGGAGCGGGGGCGGGCCGTGACGGTGCCGCCGTGCGCGAGGGCCACCGAGCGGACGATGGAGAGGCCGAGACCCGCCCCCTTGGCGGTGACGAGGCGCTCCGTGGCGAGGCGGCGGAACGGTTCGAACAGGGCGGGGACCTCGTAGGGCGGCACGTCGGGGCCGGTGTTGCTCACTTCGATCTCGGCCAGGCCGTCCTCGCGGGTCCGGCTGGTGACCCGTACCCACCCGCCGGTGCCGGCACCGGTGTTGTGCCGGAGGCCGTTCTCCACGAGGTTCTGGACGAGCCGTTCGAGAAGCAGGGCGTCTCCGGCAGTGGGGGCCGGGCCGGCCTCCTCGTGCACGGCGATCCCGGCCCGCTCGGCCTCGGGGGCGCTCTGGGCGGCCACATGGGCGACCACGTCCGCGAGGTCGACGGGCTGCCGCTCGGGCACGTGGTTCTCCGAGCCGGCGAGCAGCAGCAGGCCGCCGATGAGCCGCTCGTGCCGCTCGTTGATCTCCAGGAGGTCCGCGCCGAGCTGTTTCACGTCCGCGGAGGCGGTCCCGCGGTGCATGGCGAGTTCGACCAGGGCGCGGCCCACGGTCAGCGGAGTGCGCAGTTCGTGCGAGGCGTTGGCGACGAAGCGCCGCTGTCCGTCGAAGGAGCGGTCGAGCCGGTCGACCATGAGGTCGAAGCTGTCGGCGAGGTCCTTCACCTCGTCGTCGCGACCGTGGAGCGCGATGCGCTCGTGCAGGCCGCGGTCGGCGGCCGGTGCGCAGGCGATCCGGCGGGCGGTGTCGGTGACCCGGTGCAGAGGGGCCAGTACCCGGCCGGCGATGAGCCAGCCGAAGCCCGCCGCCACGCCTCCGACGAGGGCCAGCGCGATACCGCCCTGGGTGACGAGCGAGGCGGTGGCGGCGTCGTGCAGCCGCTTCTGCTCACTCGCCACCCAGTTGAGGTCGTCGGGCAGGGAGTCCTGCCGTGAGGTCGAGGCGCCTCCGGAATCGGTGTGGACGCTGAGGTCCCCGCCCCGGTCGAGCTGTTGGGCGAACAGGACGTACGTGACGCCGAGCAGCACGATGCCGGCGGCGAAGAACAGGCCGGCGTAGAGCAGGGTGAGCCGGGCGCGCAGGGTGATGCGGCGCTTCCTCATGGGATCCGGTACCCCACACCCGTGACCGTCTCGATGACGGGCGGGTCGCCGAGCTTGCGGCGGAGCTTGAGGACGGTGAGGCGCACGGCCCCGGTGAACGGGTCGGTGTGCTCGTCCCACGCCTTCTCCAGCAACTGCTCGGAGGAGACCACCGCGCCGTCGGCCCGCAGCAGCTCCGTCAGGACCGCGAACTCCTTCTTCGCCAGCGGTACGTAGCGCTGGTCCCGGAACACCTCGCGGCGCGCAGGGTCCAGAGCGATGCCGCGGCGGCGGAGCACCGGCGGCGCGGCGGGGCGGGAGCGCCGGCCGAGAGCGAGGACCCGGGCGGCGAGCTCGGGGAAGGCGAAGGGTTTGGTGAGGTAGTCGTCGGCGCCGAGGGACAGCCCGGCGACCCGGTCCCTGACGTCACCGGCCGCGGTCAGCATCAGCAGCCGTGCCTGGCTGCCGGACGCGACGACGCGGGCGCAGACCTCGTCACCGTGCACGCGGGGAAGGTCGCGATCCAGGATGATCACGTCGTAGTCGTTGACGTCGGTCCGCTCCAGCGCCGCGGCGCCGTCGTACGCGACGTCGACCGCGTGGGTCTCCTGGCGGAGCCATTCCGCGATCGCGTCGGCGAGCAGCCGCTCGTCCTCCGCCACCAGGAGCCGCATCCGTGCCGTCCTTCCCTCGGGGCCGCCGCCCATGCTCGCCGAGGACCCGTTTCCTTCCCGTAAAGGGCCCTCGTCGACGACGAGGAACGCGACGAGGAACGGGACGAGGAGCGCGACGAGGAAACAGTGAGGCAACGGCATCGGGGGTTGCATCCCTTCCGTCGGCCGGCACCCGCCGGCCCTCGTCGAGGAGAAGGAGATGCCTCACATGCCTCGTAGCCGTACCCGTACCCGCACCCGTACCCCCGCCCTGCTCGCGGCCCTGCCTCTCGCCGCCCTCGCCCTGGCGCTCACCGCGTGCACGTCGGGGGAGGAAGGCACCGGGTCGGCCTCCGCGAACGGCGGCAGCAAGGGTCCGACGAGCAACGCCGCCGCTCCCGGCCAGAGCCGCGACGAGATGAACGTGAAGTACGCGCAGTGTCTGCGGAAGCAGGGCCTGGACGTGGCGGACCCCAAGCCCGGCCAGGGCATCGGGCTCTCCATCGACGGCTCGAACAGGGAGAAGGCCGACAAGGCGCTCGAGGCCTGCCGTTCGTTCGCGCCGCCGGCGCCCGCCGACCAGAACGACGGCAAGGACCGCAAGGCCATGCTGGACCTCGCCCGGTGCATGCGCGAGAACGGCGTGGCGGACTTCGCCGACCCCAAGGAGGGCCAGGGCATCGACATCGGCCCCGCGCAGGCCGAGGACCCGGACTTCGAGAACGCCTGGAAGAAGTGCGGCCCCCAGGGCGACAACCAGAAGCCGGAGAGCGCCAAGTGACGGCCGATCACATCAGTGTGTCCCCCAGGCGGCGCGCCGCGAGGGCGACGGCCGCCGTCCTCGCCCTGGTCGCGGCCGGCGCGGGCGCGGTGGCCTTCCTGGCCCCGCACGACGGCGGCCGGGCGGGCGAAGGGACGGCGGACCGGCTGCCCCCGGCGACGGCCGAGGTGCTCCGGCAGACCCTCGAGGACAGCAGGAGTGTCGACGCCCAGCTCGGTTTCGGTACGGAGCGGACCGTGGTCGGCCGGCTGCCCGGCACGCTCACCCGGCTGCCCGAGCCGGGCGTCGAGATCACCCGCGGCAAGGCCCTGTACGCGGTGGACAACGGGCCCGTGGTCGTCCTGTACGGATCGCTCCCCGCGTACCGCGCCCTGGCGAAGGGCTCCGAGGGGCCGGACGTCAGGCAGTTGGAGGAGAACCTCCGCGCGCTCGGCTACACCGGGTTCACGTCCGACGAGGAGTACACCGAGGGCACGGCGAAGGCCGTCCGGCGGTGGCAGGCCGACCTCGGTCTGAAGAAGACCGGGACCGTGGAGCTCGGGCGGGTCGTCTTCACCCCCGGCTCGGTACGTGTCGCCGGCCTGGAGGCCGAACCGGGGGGTCAGACCGGGCCGGGCCAGCGGGTGCTGTCGTACACCGGGACCGCCAAGGCCGTCACGGCGGAACTGGAGACCTCCGACCGGCGGTTGGCCAAGAAGGGTCGCCCGGTCGACGTCACTCTCCCGGACGGAGCCGTGGCCCGGGGCACCGTCACCGAGGTCTCCACCGTGTCCACACCCGCCGAAGGGCAGAAGAAGGCGGAGACGAAGATCAAGGTGGTGGTCGGGTTCACGGATGCCAGGGCCGTGGCGGCCGTCCGTGCGTACGACGAGGCCGGGGTCCACGTGGTGTTCACGGCGGACACCCGCGAGAACGTCCTCACCGTGCCGGTCTCCGCGCTGCTCGTGCTCGCCGAGGGCGGCTTCGGGGTGGAGCTGGTGGAGGGCGCGACCTCGAGGTACGTCCCCGTCACCACGGGGCTGTTCGCCGGCGGCCGGGTGGAGATCTCCGGCCGGGGCATCTCCCGCGGCGCCCAGGTGGGGGTGCCCAAGTGATCACCCTGACCGATGTGTCCAAGACGTACGCCGGAGGGGTGACCGCCCTCGACGGGGTCACCCTTTCCGTCGGCCGCGGGGAGCTCGCGGCCATCGTGGGTCCCTCCGGGTCCGGCAAGTCCACCATGCTGAACCTGCTCGGCACCCTGGACCGTCCCACCTCGGGGCGCGTCCAGGTCGACGGCCACGACGTCGGCGCGCTGTCCGACGCCGAGCTGTCCGCCCTGCGCGCCTCCCGGATCGGCTTCGTCTTCCAGCAGTTCCATCTCGCCGCCGGCACCTCGGCCCTGGACAACGTGGCCGGAGGGCTTCTGTACTGCGGGCTGCGGCCCGCCGAGCGCCGGCGGCGCGCGGCGGCGGTGCTCGACCGCGTCGGACTCGGCCACCGCCTGGACCACCGCCCGCACCAGCTGTCCGGCGGCGAGCGTCAGCGCGTGGCCATCGCCCGCGCGGTGGCCGGCGACCCGGCGCTGCTGCTCGCCGACGAGCCGACCGGCGCGCTGGACTCGGTGTCGGGGCGGACGGTGATGGGGCTGCTGCGCGGACTCCACTCTTCCGGCACCACGGTCGTGGTCATCACCCACGACCGGGAACTCGCCGCCTCGCTGCCCCGGCAGGTGCACATGCGCGACGGCAGGGTCACCGACGACGTGCGCCGACCGGAGCTCCCGGCACCGGAGGTCCCGCCATCGGACGTCCCGGCCCCAGAAGTCCCGGCCCCGGAAGTCCGCGCACCGGAGGTGCACCGGTGACCGCCGACGTCCTGCGGCCCGCCCGGATGAGGTCCGGCGACGTGGTCCGGGTCGGCGCGGCGGGTCTGCGCACCCGCCCGATGCGGGCCGTGCTCTCCGCCCTGGGCATCGCCATCGGCATCGCCGCGATGGTCGCCGTGGTCGGGGTCTCCTCGTCCTCCCGCGCCGAGCTCGACCGCGCCCTCGCCACCCTCGGGACGAACCTGCTCACCGTGGCCCCGGGCGACACCCTGACCGGCGGCACGGCCCGGCTCCCGGCCACCGCGGAAGGGATGATCTCCCGCATCCGGCCGGTGACCTCCACCTCGGCCATCGGCAAGGTCCCCGACGCCGACGTCTTCCGCACCGGACGGATCCCCGAGACGGACAACGGCGGCATCACCGCCTACGCCGCACGGACCGGCCTGCCCGACGCCACGGGGGCCGCGCTGCGCAGCGGCACCTGGCTCAACGCGGCCACCGGCAGGTATCCGGCGGCCGTGCTCGGCGCCGAGGCCGCCGAGCGCCTGGGGATCGGCGACGCCCGAGCGGACACCCGCGTGCTGATCGGCGGGCGGTGGTTCAGCGTCATCGGGATCCTCGAACCGGTCGCCCTCGCCCCGGAACTGGACTCCGCGGCCCTGGTCGGCTGGTCGGCCGCGGAGGCCGTCCTGGGCTTCGACGGCCGGCCCACCCGCGTCTACGTGCGCAGCGCGGACGCCGACGTCGAAGCGGTCAGGTCCGTCCTCGGTGCCACCGCGAACCCGCAGGCGCCGAACGAGGTCAAGGTCTCCCGTCCCTCCGACGCCCTGGCTGCCAAGCAGGCCGCGAGCAAGGCCTTCACCGGTCTTCTCCTCGGTCTCGGCGCGGTGGCCCTGCTCGTCGGCGGCGTCGGCGTGGCCAACACGATGGTGATCTCGGTCCTGGAACGCCGGGCCGAGATCGGCCTGCGCCGCTCCCTCGGCGCCACCCGGGGACAGATCCGCACCCAGTTCCTCGCCGAATCCCTGCTGCTGTCCGCCCTGGGCGGGGCGGGCGGCGCACTCCTCGGGGCGGCGGTGACCACCGGGTACGCCGTCTCGCAGGGCTGGCCCGCGGTGATACCCGCCTGGGCCGTCCTGGGCGGCGTCGCCGCCACCCTGGCCATCGGTACCCTGGCCGGCCTCTATCCGGCCGTCCGCGCGTCCCGGCTCTCGCCGACGGAGGCCCTGGCCGCGCCGTGACGGGCGCGCGGGGCCGCCACCCCGGCCGTGCCTAGTGCGGCGCGGCGGCGTACGCGGCGCCCACGCCCCAGGCCTGGTGCATCGCCGTCGCGAAGGCCTCGGCGATTTTGTGCTCGCCGGTGGGGCCGGGGTGGGTGCCGTCGTACGTGTCCGTGTGGATGTCGTACGTCGCCGGGCGCGAGAGCAGCAACAGCGGCGACGCGGCCGTGTCCAGGTCGGCGACCGCCTTCGCGAGCAGCTCGTTGAAGCGGTCGCACTGGGCGGCGAACGGGGCGTCGGACTCGGCGCGGACGTTGGGGATGACCGGCATCAGGACCATCCGGATGTGCGGGTTCGCGGCGCGGGCCGCCGCCACGAACGCGCGGACGTTCTCCGCCGTCTGGTCGCTGTCCGTGTAGAAACCGAGGTCGATCAGACCGAGGGAGACGAGCAGCACGTCCGCCCCCGTCTCCGTCACCGCTCCGCCGATCACCGGCGCCATGTGGAGCCACCCCTCGCCCCAGCCGGCCAGGTGCCGGCGGGCCTCGGCGGGGAAGTCCGGGGCGGCGTACAGGTGCGAGAGCGGCGCGTCGGCACCGGAGTCGTACAGCTCGGTGCGCGGGCCCACGATCTCGTGGCCTCCGGGCATCGCGGCCTCGAGGTGCTGCCACATCCGGTAGCGCCACGTGTAGTCGCCGGCGCGTCCGATGGTGCAGCTGTCGCCGACGAACATGAAACGCATCCCGCCATCATCCCGGACCGGGCGGGCCACCTGCGACGTGATCCCGGCCACGGGCCCGCGGGGCGCCCGCGCGCGCCGCCCCGACTTTTGATCATGTACAGAGCAGAATGGTGCTCGTTGTCGGGGGACATACGGGGGCATGAGGAAATGTGGCAGGGGGTTTCCGCCGCGGCGCTGCCGTCGGCGGACAGATTCGAGTGGTTCGCCGAGATGCTGGGCGCCGCGCTGGCGCCCATGGCCGTCGGGTGCGACTCCGCGGCGGACTTCGAGGCGGAGGTCGCCGTCCTCGACCTCGGCCCGGTGCAGTTGTCCAGGTTCGCGTACTCGCCGCTGCGGACGCGGCGCACCGCGGCCCTCATCAGGCGCGGCGACCCGGAGCAGTACCACGTGGGCTGGGTGACCGGCGGTCGCATGGAGGTCGCGCAGGCGGGCCACGAGTCGGGGTCCGTCGCCGGCGACCTGGTGGTGATGGACACCTCGCGTCCGCAGCACGCGGTCGCCGCCCGGGACGGCGGAATCGCCGAGGCCCTCGTCCTGCAGGTGCCCCGAGCGGAACTGCCCCTGCGGGCCGACCGGGTGGACCGGGTCGTCGCCCAGCGGATTCCGGCGGGCGCCGGCATGGCGGCGATCCTGACCCGCTTCCTGGCGGCGATGCGCGACCACGGCCCCGAATGCCGGCCCCGGGACCGGGACCGGCTCGGCGCCCTTGCGCTCGAACTGACGGCGTCCTGCCTCGCGGAGCGGATCGGCGTCCTCGACGAAGAGCCGCCCGAGGCCCGCCCCTTGGCGCTCGCGGAGCGGATCGACGCCTTCATCGACCACAACCTGGGCGACCCGGAGCTGACCCCCAGGGCGATCGCCGAGCGGCACCACATCTCGCTGCGCACCCTGTACGCCCTGTTCCAGGAGGAGGAGACGAGCGTCGCGGCGACCATCCGCGCGCGCCGGCTCGAACGCTGCCTCGCCGACCTCGCCCGCCCGGAACTGCGCGGGCACGCGGTGCAGGCCATCGCCGTTCGCTGGGGTTTCACCAGCGGAACGGTCTTCAGCCGCGCGTTCCGCGAGGCGTACGGCATGACGCCCACGGAGTACCGCCGCCAGGCGCTTTGTGCTGCCACCGCTGCACGGGATGTCGAGGAGGCCCGCACGCCTCGCACACCCGCACGCCGCGCGGCGCCGTAGCTTCCGTGACGACATGCGGCGGCAGGGCCCGGGGCCCTGTCGCCGTGTACGCCGACAGCAAGGAAGATCGTGTTCAAGAACCTCTCGTTCACGCGCAAGTCCGGTCCCGCCGCGCGGGTCCGCACCGCGGCCCTCGGCGCCGCCGCAATGGTCCTGGCCGGTACCAGCCTCTTCACGAGCGCCGGATCCGCGTCTGCCGGTGAGCATCCGGGATGGAACTACAAGAACCAGGCAAGCGGTCTCTGTCTGGACGCGTCCGGCGGAGGCACCTCCAACGGAACGGCTGTCATCCAGTGGGAGTGCAACTACGCGGCGGCCAACCAGAAGTGGAGCATCGACGAGGACCGTTTCGGCAGGCCGACGCTCCGCCTCGCGCTCACCAACAAGTGCCTGGACATCTCCGGCGAAAGCACGTCCCCGGGCGCAGGGCTGATCCTGTGGGAATGCAACAGCGGGTGGAACCAGGTGTGGCTGCCGGAGAACAGCGATGACTGCCCCGGGAGCTTCTCCGGGTCCGGAACCTTCTTCGTCAACCCCTACACCGGACACGCCGTGGACGACTCCAGCGGCGGCCGGTGGGGCGCCCAGATGACCGTGTATCCCTCCTGGCACGGCAGCAACCAGAAGTGGTGCGTCTGACCGCGCCCCGTTCCGAACACCTGAAGCCGTCCCCCGGGCGCCCAGAGCGTCCGGCGGGCGGCTTTTCCGGCCCCCGTGGCACGCTTGAGGGCATGCGATCGCTTCTCTGCGTCTCCGGTGCCGCGGCCCTCGTCCTGTTCACGGCCGCCGCCCCCGCCGGGGCCGAGGAGACGGGCCCGGACCAGGACTTCACGCTCCAGGACACCCGCATCACCGAGTCCAGCGGGCTCGCCGCCAGCCGCGCCCATCCCGGCGTGTACTGGACGCACAACGACCAGGACCAGCCGCGCGTCTTCGCCGTCGACTCCCGCACCGGGAAGACGGTCGCCACGATCACGCTGAGCGGTGTCGGCACGCCCCGTGACATGGAGGCGATCTCGGTCGGCCCGGACGGGAACGTCTACGTCGGCGACATCGGCGACAACCTCGACGGCTCCTGGGACCACGTCTGGATCTACCGCTTCCCCGAGCCGAAGACGCTGAAGGACCAGACGGTCCGGGCCACGCAGTACGACGTGAAGTACGCCGACGGGCCGCGCAACGCCGAGGCGCTGATGGTCCATCCGAAGACCGGACGGGTCTATATCGCCAGCAAGAAGGAGGACGGCGGCGGGCTGTACGAGGGCCCGGCGAAGCTCTCGACGAAGGGGACGAACACCTTCCGGCGGATCGCCGAGGTGCCCTGGGTGACCGACGGCGCGTTCTCGCCCGACGGGAAGGAACTCCTGCTGCGCGGGTATCTGATGGCCCGCGCGTACGAGTGGAAGGACGGTCGCCCCGGCGAGGACCGCTCCGTCGGCGCGCCCTTCCAGGGGCAGGCGGAGTCGGCGTCGTACACGCTCGACGGCTCGGCGGCGATGTTCGGCTCCGAGGGCACGGGCAGCAAGGTGCTGCGGGTGGACCTCGGGGACCGGCCGGACGGCTCCGGCGGCCCGAAGTCCCCGGCCACGTCCGCCCCGCCGAAGGGCGGGGGCGCGGACGCCGGCGGACAGGACGGCGAGAAGGGGAACTTCGGCCTCGGGGTCGTCGTCCTCGCCGTCGCGACCGCCGCGGTCGTCGGCTTCAAGCGCCTGCTGCGCCGCGGCGACTGACCAGGACCTCGAACCCGTCCAGGAGCCGTTCCAGGCCGAAGGCGAACTGGTCGACGCCCTGCGCGAAGGTGTCGTCGGCCAGCCCCGCCATCAGCGGGAACTCGCCCGAGGCCATGGCGCGTTCCAGGAACGGCGCCTGCGCCCGCCAGAAGTCGTCGTCGCTGACGCCGGTCTCCCGAACGGCCTCCGCGGTCTGCAGCTCGATCCGCGCGATGCCCGTCACGAAGCTCTGCACGGTGATGATGACGGAGATGGTCTCCGGGTCGCTCAGGCCCATGCCGCGCGGTCCGGTCAGCCCGGCCAGGCAGAGTTCGAGGCCGCGCAGAGTGTTCGGTCCGAGCACGGAGCGGGTCTCGTTGACCTTCATCAGCCAGGGGTGCGCCCGGTAGAGGGCGAGGTGCTCGCGGGCCAAGCGCTCGACGGCCTCGCGCCAGTGCGCGGGCTCCGGCCCGGTCCCGTTCTCGAAGGACTCGCCCCGGACCTTGTCGAGCATCAGGTCGAGCAGCTCCGTCTTGCCGGGGACGTACCGGTACAGCGACATCGTCCCGACGCCCAGCTCGGCCGAGACCCGCCGCATCGACAGGGCGTCCAGCCCCTCCGCGTCCGCGAGGCCGATGGCCGTGGTGACGATCCGGTCGAGGGTCAGCCCCGGCTTGGGGCCGCGGCTGGGGCGCTCGCCCGTGCCCCACAGGAGGTCGAGGCTGCTGGTCGTCGTCTCCTTCATGGCCATGGCCCTCACTCTAAAACTGAGTACACCGTACTCTTAATCGGGTACGGTGTACTCAGTTTCGCTGAGTGGAGGCTCCCATGCATGAACACGCGGTCCTCGCCGAGGGCCTGCGCAAGCGGTACAAGGGCAGGGGCAAGGGCAAGACCGGCACCGCGGACGCCCTCGACGGCTTCGACCTCGCCGTCCGCCGCGGCACCGTCCACGGCCTGCTCGGCCCCAACGGCGCCGGCAAGACCACCGCGGTACGGATCCTGGCCACGCTCCTCGGGGCCGACGGCGGCCGGGCCGAAGTCGCCGGGCTCGACGTGCGCCGCGACCCCCGCGCCGTACGCGCCCGGATCGGCCTCACCGGCCAGTACGCCGCCGTCGACGAGGGCCTCACCGGCCGCCAGAACCTCGAACTCTTCGGCCGGCTCTTCCACCTGGACGGTCGGCGCGCCCGCGCCCGCGCCGCCGAACTCCTCGACCGCTTCGCGCTCACCGAGGCCGCCGACCAGGGCGCCGGCGGCTACAGCGGCGGCATGCGCCGCCGGCTCGACCTGGCCGCCTCGATGATCCTCGCGCCCGACGTCCTCTTCCTCGACGAGCCGACCACCGGCCTCGACCCCCGCGGCCGCGGCGAGGTCTGGGACAGCGTCCGCTCCCTCGTCGCCGGCGGCACGACCGTGCTGCTCACCACCCAGTACCTCGACGAGGCCGACCGGCTCGCATCCCGCATCACCGTCATGGACCGGGGCCGCGCCATCGCCGACGACACTCCCGAGGGGCTGAAGAACCGGGTCGGTGGCGACCGCGTCGAGGTCGTCGTCACCGAACCCGCGGACCTCGCCGCCGCCCGCAAGATCGTGGCCCGGGTCGCGGACGGCGAACCCGGCCTCGACGAACCGGGGCGGCGCGTCCACGCCCCCGTCGCCGACCGCGTCGCCGCCCTGACCGAGGTCGCCCGCGCCCTCCAGGACGAGCGCATCCCCGTCGAGGACATCGGGCTGCGCCGCCCCAGCCTGGACGACGTGTTCCTGAGCCTGACCGGCCACCACAGCAGCACCGAAGGAGCGGACGCCGCATGACCGCCACCCACCCCACCGTCGTGCGCGGCCGGGCCCACTGGGCCGTGGCCGACAGCCTGACCCTCGTCCGGCGCACCCTGCTCAACTACCGGCGGAAGCCCGTCGCCATCGTCTGGCAGCTCGGCTTCCCCATCGTCTCCGTCCTGCTCTACGGATTCGTCTTCGGCAGCGCGATGCGGGTGCCCGGCGGCGGGGACTACAAGGACTTCCTGATGCCCGGCATGTTCACCATGACGATGACCTTCGGCCTGATGAACACCGCGACGGCCGTCGTCTCCGACGCGGGCAGGGGAGTCATGGACCGGTTCCGGTCCATGCCGATGGCACCCTCCGCCGTCACCACCGGCCGGGGCCTGTCCGACCTGCTGATCGCGTCCGCCGAACTCGCCATCCTCGCCGCCACCGCGCTCGCGATCGGCTGGACCTCCGACGGTGGCGTCGGCGGCACGCTGCTCGGCTTCGGCCTGCTGCTGCTCCTGCGCTTCAGCCTGATCTGGGTCGGCGTGTGGTGCGGGCTCGTGGTGCCGAACACGGAGGCGGCCGGCGCGCTCTACGCGGTGATCTTCCCGGTCACGATGATCTCCAGCGTGTACGTGGCCCCGTCACTGATGCCGGGCTGGCTGGCCCCCGTCGCCGCCTGGAACCCGATCTCCTCGACCGTCGCCGCCACCCGAGAACTCTTCGGCAACCCGGGCGCGGGCGGCGGCACGTGGGTGGAGCAGCACGCGGTCCTGATGGCCTTCGTCTGGCCGCTGGTACTCACGGCGGTCTTCCTGCCGCTGGCGGTGCGGCGGTTCCAGAGGCTCAGCCGTTAGACGGCCGGTCAGCGCGAAGGGCCCGGCATCGACCATGTCCGATGCCGGGCCCTTCGTCGTACTACTCCTGCTTACAGCTTCTCGATGACGTAGTCGATGCAGGCCGTCAGCGCCTGGACGTCCGCCGGGTCGATCGCCGGGAACATCGCGATGCGCAGCTGGTTCCGGCCCAGCTTGCGGTACGGCTCGGTGTCCACGATGCCGTTGGCGCGCAGCGCCTTGGCGATCGCCGCCGCGTCGATCTCGTCCGCGAAGTCGATCGTGCCGATGACCTGCGAGCGCTTCGCCGGGTCGGTGACGAACGGGGTCGCGTACTTGGACTCCTCGGCCCAGCCGTACAGCGCCTGCGAGGACGCGCCGGTGCGGGCGACGGCCCAGTCCAGACCGCCCTGGCCGTTGATCCACTTCAGCTGCTCGTTGAGCAGGAAGAGGGTGGAGAGCGCCGGGGTGTTGTACGTCTGGTTCTTCAGCGAGTTGTCGATCGCGGTCGGCAGCGAGAAGAACTCGGGGATGTGCCGGCCGGACTCGTGGATCTTCTTCGCGCGCTCCAGGGCGGCCGGCGAGAAGGCCGCGAGCCACAGGCCGCCCTCGGCGGCGAAGGACTTCTGCGGGGCGAAGTAGTAGACGTCGGTTTCGGTGATGTCGACCGGCAGACCACCGGCGCCGGAGGTCGCGTCGACCAGGACCAGCGCGCCCTCGTCGGCTCCCGCGACCCGCTTCAGCGGGGCGGCGACACCGGTGGAGGTCTCGTTGTGGGTGTACGCGTAGACGTCGACGCCCGCCTCGGCCTGCGGCTCCGGGTGGGTGCCCGGCTCCGAGGAGATCACGGTCGGCTCGGCCAGCCACGGGGCCAGCTTCGCGGCCTTCGCGAACTTGGAGGAGAACTCGCCGAAGGTCAGGTGCTGCGACTTGTTCTCGATCAGGCCGTGGGTCGCGACGTCCCAGAAGGCGGTGGAGCCGCCGTTGCCCAGGATCACCTCGTAGCCCTCGGGCAGCGAGAAGAGGTCGCGGATGCCGGCACGCACCTCGCCGACCAGGTTCTTCACCGGAGCCTGGCGGTGGGACGTGCCGAGGAGGGAGGTGCCCGTGGCGGCCAGGGCGTCCAGCGCCTCCGTACGCACCTTGGAGGGGCCCGCGCCGAAACGGCCGTCGGCGGGCTTCATGTCAGCGGGAATCTGGATCTCAGCCACGAGGCGGAGCGTATCCGGTCGGAAGGGTCGCGGCTGAACGATGTCCGCCGGATGAGACGACCACTGAGACATGCTGAGCTCGTGCGAAACGACGAAGCGAGGAGCGGGGCGAAGCGCGGGGCGAGCTCCGGGGCGCTGCGGGACACGCTGCGGGAGGCGGTTTCCGGCGAGGTCGACTTCTCCACCACCGCCCGGGCCCTGACCACGATGGACGCGTCCAACTACCGCCGGGTCCCGCTGGGCGTGGTCGCGCCGCGCGACGCGGACGACGTCGCGGCGGTGCTCGACGTCTGCCGCACGCACGGGGTGCCGGTCGTGGCGCGCGGCGGCGGCACGTCGATCGCCGGGCAGGCGACCGGGACCGGCGTCGTGCTCGACCTCACCCGCCACCTGCGCACGATCGTGTCCGTCGACCCGGAGGCGCGGACGGCCGTCGTCCAGCCCGGGGTCGTGCTCGACCGGCTGCGGGAGGCGGCCCGCCCGTACGGCCTGACCTTCGGGCCGGACCCGTCCACGCACAGCCGCTGCACGCTCGGCGGCATGATCGGCAACAACGCCTGCGGGGCGCACTCGGTTGCCTGGGGCACGACCGCCGACAACCTGACGGGGCTCGACGTCCTCACGTACGGGGGCGAGCGCCTGCGGCTCGGCCGGGACTGGCGGGGCGCGCCGGCCGGGCTGCGGGAGCTGGTGGGGCGGAACCTGGCGGCGCTGCGGACCGGCTACCCGGCCGGGCTGCCGCGCCGGATCTCCGGGTACGCGCTGGACGCGCTGCTGCCGGAGCGGGGCGCGGACGTGGCCCGGTCGTTCTGCGGCAGCGAGGGCACGCTCGGGGTGGTGACGGAGGCGACGGTGCGGCTGGTGCCGCTGCCGGCCGCGCCGGTCCTCGTGGTGCTCGGGTACGCGGACGAGAGCGCGGCGGCGGACGCGGCGGCGGGGCTGCTGGAGTGCGCGCCGCTGACCGTGGAGGGCATGGCTGCGGACCTCGTACGGGGCGTCGAAGGGCTCCCGCGGGGCGGGGCGTGGCTGTTCTGCGAGGTGGACGGCCGGGACGCGGCGGGGGCGCTGGTCCGGGCCGCGGACGCGCTGGACGCGGCCGTGGTGACGGACCCGGCCGGGCAGCGGGCGCTCTGGCGGATCCGGGAGGACGCGGCGGGCACGGCGACGCGGATGCCGGACGGGACGGAGGCCTGGCCCGGCTGGGAGGACTGCGCGGTGCCGCCGGCCCGACTGGGCGCCTACCTGCGGGACTTCCGGGCCCTGCTGGCCGAGCACGGCCTGCGCGGGGCGCCGTACGGGCACTTCGGCGACGGCTGCATCCATGTCCGCATCGACTTCGACCTGTTCACGGGGCAGGGGGTACGGGACTTCCGCCGGTTCTCGGAGGAGGTGGCGGACCTGGTGGTCGCGCACGGCGGGTCGCTGTCGGGGGAGCACGGGGACGGGGTCGCGCGGGCGGAGCTGCTGCCGAGGATGTACGGGGCGGAGCTGGTCGGGCTCTTCGGCGAGGTGAAGGACCTGTGGGACCCGGCCGGGGGTCTGAACCCCGGGATGCTGGTGCGGCCGGGGCGGCTCGACGAGGGGCTGCGGTTCGCGGGACTGCCGGTGGTGGGCCCGGGCCGGGAGGTCGCGCGGTGCGTGGGGGTCGCGAAGTGCCGGGTGGAGGGCCCGAGTTCGGGCCCGGGGTTGATGTGCCCTTCGTACCGGGCGACGGGGGAGGAGCGGCACTCGACGCGCGGCCGGGCGCGGCTGCTGCACGAGATGGCGCTCGGCGAGGTGATCACGGAAGGGGCGCGCTCGGAGGAGGTCCGGGAGGCGTTGGACCTGTGCCTGTCGTGCAAGGGCTGCCGGAGCGACTGCCCGGTGGGCGTGGACATGGCCGCGTACAAGGCGGAGTTCACGGCGGGCTACTACGCGGGCCGGCCGTGGCGGCGGCCGCGCTCGCACTGGACGGTGGGCCGTCTGCCGGAGTGGCTGGCACGGGGCCGGTGGCTGGTGGCGGCCGGGGCGCGGCTGCCGTTCGCGGCGCGGCTGGCCGGGGTGACGCCGGAGCGGGAGCTGCCGCGCGTGGCTGCGCGGAGTTTCGTGTCGCGGTTCGGGCGGCGGCGGACCGGCGGCGACGTCCTCCTGTGGCCGGACACCTTCACGAACCACCTGGCGCCGGAGGTGGGCGAGGCGGCGGTACGGGTCCTCGACGCGGCCGGGATCGAGGCGGGGCTGCCGCCGGGACGGGTGTGCTGTGGCCTGCCGTACGTCTCGACGGGGCAGCTCGACCGGGCGCGGAAGGTGATGCGCCGGACACTGGACACGATGGCCGGGGCGCTCGGGCGGCCGGTCGTGGTCCTGGAGCCGTCGTGCGCGGCGACCCTCCGTACGGACCTCCCGGAACTGCTGCCGGAGGATGCGCGGGCGGCGCAACTGGCCGCGTCGGTACGGACGTTCGCGGAGACGCTGGAGGAGTTCGCGCCGGACTGGGAGCCGCCGCGCCTCGACCTGCAGGCCGTGGGCCAGACCCACTGTCACCAGCACGCGGTCCTGGGTGACGCGGCGGACCGGCGACTGCGCGCACGAGCGGGCCTGTCGGGCGACTTGAGCGGCGGCTGTTGCGGCCTGGCCGGCAACTTCGGCTTCGAGCCCGGCCACTACGGGGTCTCGGTCGCCTGCGCCGAGGACCAACTCCTCCCGGCGGTCCGCGAGGCGGCCGAGGACGCGGTCCTGCTGGCCGACGGCTACTCCTGCCGCACCCAACTGGCCCACCTGACGGCCCGCCGCGCCCGACACCTCGCGGAGGTCCTGGCGGAGGCGCTGCCGGGAGATGTCATCCCGTCCCGCTGATCTCCCGGGCCAGGGCCACCAGGGCCTCCGTCGCCGGGTGGGGTGCGGCGTCGCGCCAGGCGAGGAGGACGGGGACGGGCGGGGCGTCGGGGAGGGGGCGGTAGGTGACGTCGGGGTGGGGGTGCATCTCGGCGGTGGAGGCCGCCGATACCCCGATGCCGCGGCCGGCGGCGATCGCGGTGAGCCAGTCGTCGGTGTTGGCGACCGTCACGGTCGCCGAGGGGCGGGCGTCCGGCGGCCAGAGGTCGAGGGTGGTGGTGCCCGACACGGGGTTGAGGATCGCGGTCTCCGGCGCCAGGTCCGCGAGCGTCAGCGTCTCCCGGGCGGCCAGCGGGCTGTCCGCCGGGACCGCTGCGATCCGCGGCTCGGTCGCGAGTTGCACCGTGGCCAGGCCCGGGGTGTCCACCGGACCGCGCAGCAGCGCCGCGTCGACCTCGCCGCGGGTCAGACCGGCGGTGCGGTCGTCGATGCGGAGGAGTTCGAGCGGGGTCCGGGGGTGCTCGCGCTGCCAACGCCGGAGCAGCGGGGTGGTGTACGGCCCGAACGCCGACCAAGCGTGGCCGAGCCGCAGCGGGCGGTGCCGCAGCCGCTCCGGGTCCGCCGCCGCGTCGAAGGCCGCGACGGCCGTGGCGGCCCGGTCGTGGAAGGCGCGGCCCTCCGGCGTGAGCGCGAAGTGGTGCGTGGAGCGGTCGACGAGCCGCGCGCCGAGGTGCTTCTCCAGGGCGGCCAGCGTCCGCGAGACGGCGGGCTGGGTCAGGTGCATCCGGGCGGCCGCCCTGGTCAGGTTGCCCTCCTCGGCGATGGCGAGGAAGCAGCGCAGGTGACGGAGCTCGATGCTCATGCGTACGGAGCATAATCGCAGCCCAATCGGCATTTCACCCGGCGCGCGGGGGGTCGTAGCGTGAATCCGGAAGAACTGTTGACAGGTTCACTATTCTGGACTTGAGGTCCAATTGAGTGGACTCGTCTCGTGCGCCATGCAAGGAGTGAGCCGGTGGACAGCCCGGTCAAGGACATCGCCGCCGTCTCCGTACCCGAAGCCGCCGCCGCGCCGGGAGCGGTCGCCGCCCCGACGAGGGCCACCCGGCTCGGGCCCGTCGCGCTCGTCGTCGCCGGTGGACTGTCCGTGCAGTTCGGGTCCGCCGTCGCCGTGCTGCTGATGCCGCGCGCCGGCGCGCTGGGTGTCGTCACGCTGCGGCTCATCCTCGCCGCCGCCGTCCTGCTGATCGTCTGCCGGCCCAAGGTCCGCGGCTACGGCCGCGCAGACTGGGGCACCGTGGTCGCCTTCGGCACCGCCATGGCCGGGATGAACATGCTCTTCTACCAGGCCGCCGACCGGATCCCGCTGGGCGCCGCGGTGACCCTGGAGGTGCTCGGACCGCTCGCCCTCTCCGTGATCGCCTCGCGCCGCCTCGTCAACCTCCTCTGGGCCGGGCTCGCCCTCGGCGGCGTCGTCCTGCTCGGCGGCGGCGGATTCGACCGGCTCGATCCGCTCGGCGCGGCCTTCGCCCTCGCGGCGGGCGCGATGTGGGCGGCGTACATCGTCTTCAGCGCCCGTACCGGACGGCGCTTCCCGCAGGCCGACGGCCTGGCCCTGGCCATGGCCTTCGGCGCCGTCCTGAGCCTGCCGTTCGGCATCGCCGAGGCCGGTGACAAGCTCCTCGTCCCCTCGACGATCGGTCTCGGCCTCGCCGTCGCGCTGATGTCGTCCGTACTTCCGTACACCCTCGAACTCCTCGCCCTGCGCCGGCTGCCCGCGCCCACCTTCGCCGTCCTGATGAGCCTCGAACCGGCCATCGCGGCCACCGCCGGCTTCCTCGTCCTGAGCCAGGCGCTGTCCGGGACCGACGCGCTCGCGATCGCCCTGGTCATCGCCGCCAGCATCGGCGCGGTCCGCACGCAGGTGAAGTCGGTCCGCGCCCCGGCGAAGTAGGCGGCCGCGCCGCCGCAGCAGGGTCGGTCGGCGGACGGGGCTACTGGGTGGAGGTGTACTGACCGGCGTACTCGTCGGTCGGCGGGGTGGTGGTGATCACGTCGATGAGCACCCCGTCCGGGGCGCCGACGATGAAGTGCCGCTGCCCGAAGTCCTCGGTGCGCAGCGGGAGGACTTCGGGCAGTCCCGCCTCGCCGACCAGCCGACGGTGCTCCGCGTCCACGTCCGGCACCTCGAAGTTGAGCAGGAGGCCGCCCCGGGTCGGATTGCGGTACCCCTCCGGGAGGGTCGGGTGGCGGTGGTCGAGCAGCGCGAGCTCGTAGTGAGGCGCGTCGGGGCGGCGCAGGCTCACGTACCAGTCGGCCTGGAAGGTCGCCGTGAAGCCGAGGTGGCGGGTGTAGAAGTCGCGCGCCGCGGCGACGTCGCGGGTGCAGATGACGGGGTAGAAGCTGTCGAGCTCGGACTTCATGACATGACTCCTCGGTACGTGCGAACCATTTCGCATACCTGGGGTATGTGAACCGTACGGCTAGCATACCCGGGGTATGTGAAATGGGAAGGGCGGTGCGTGGCGATGCCGGACGAGCGGGCGGCGGGCAGCAGGGCGGAGCAGCGGGCGGCGACCCGGCGGGCGCTGGTGGCCGAAGGGCGGCGGAGGTTCGCCGGCGACGGGTACCACGGCGTGGTCCTGGCCGAGGTGGCCCGGGCCGTCGGGGTCACCAAGGGCGCCGCCTATCACCACTTCGAGAGCAAGGCGGGGCTCTTCGAGGCCGTCGTCGCCGAGGTCCAGCGTGACCTGGGCGAGCGGGTCGCGGCGGCCGCGGAGGTGTACGACGATCCCTGGGAGCAGCTGCGCGCCGGCTGCCGGGCCTTTCTGGCGGCCGGCTCCGACCCGGCCGTACGGCGGATCGTGCTGGTCGACGCGCCGACCGTACTGGGGTGGGACAAGTGGCGCGCCATGGACGAGGAGTCCTCGGCCCGGCATCTGACCGAGGCCCTGACGGCCCTGATCGAGGCCGGGATCGTCGCCGAGCAGCCGGTCGAGCCGCTCGCGCGCCTGCTGTCGGGGGCGATGAACGAGGCAGCGCTGTGGCTGGCCCGAAGCGGGACGCCCGAGGCGCTGGAGCTCACGGTGAGCGCCCTGGACGGCCTGCTGGCCGGTATCCGCCGAGAGGACCCTGAGCGTCCGATGTCCTGAGCGTCCGAGGCCCTGAGCGCTCGGGGTACCTGGCAGGTCACGGGGTCCCTGCCAGGGCCCGGGGGCTCCTGCCCGGGTCCGGATCCCCGCAGGGCCCGGGCTCCCCGTCCCGGCCCGATCCTGGCGATCTTCGGCCCGGATGCGGGCTGTCCTGCGGGCCGCGCACGGCCAGGATCGAGCCATGGCTCTGGAAATGCGCGAGATCTGCGAACGCTGCGAGAAGACGACCCTGCCCGCCGACGGCCCCGCCCGGATCTGCACGTACGAGTGCACCTTCTGCGTGGCCTGCAGCGAGGCCATGGACGACGTGTGCCCCAACTGCGGTGGCGAGCTCGTGCCCCGGCCGCGCCGCGCCACGACCTGACCAGTCAATAAAGCAAGCATGCTTGATTGTTTCTCGCCGCGCTGCCATGCTCCTCGGCACACGCCCGTGTCCCACCCTGCCGAGGGGAGCGCACCGTGTCCGACCCTGCCGTCGTCCTCGACGATCTGCGCAGCGAGAGCGAGGAGGTCGACCGGCTCGTCGCCACGCTGGACGACGCCGGATGGGCCACGCCCACCCCCGCCCCGGGCTGGACGATCGCTCACCAGATCGCCCACCTCGCCTGGACCGACCGGGCCGCCCTGCTCGCCGCCACCGACGCCGACGCCTTCGCCGCCGAGACGGAGAAGGCGCTCGCCGACCCCGGCGGCTTCGTCGACCAGGGGGCCGAGGAGGGCGCCGCCCTCCCGCCCGCCGAACTCCTCGCCCAGTGGCGCGAGGTCCGCGAGCGGCTCCAGGACGTGCTGCGCGCGGCCCCGCCCGGCAGCCGTTTCCCCTGGTACGGGCCGCCGATGAGCGCCCTGTCCATGGGCACCGCGCGCCTGATGGAGACCTGGGCGCACGGCCAGGACATCGCCGACGCCCTCGGCGTCGTCCGCCGCCCCACCGCCCGGCTCCGCCACGTCGCCTGGATCGGCCTGCGCGCCCGCGACTACGCGTACCTCGTCCGCGGCCTCACCCCGCCTGCCGCGCCGTTCCGCATCGAGCTGACCGGCCCCGACGGCGAGCAGTGGGCGTACGGACCCGAGGACGCCGCCCAGCGGATCACCGGGCCCGCCCTCGACTTCTGCCTCCTCGTCACCCAGCGGGTGCACCGCGCCGACACCGCCCTCGTCGCGCACGGCGGCGACGCCGAGCAGTGGCTCGACATCGCGCAGGCCTTCGCCGGTCCCGCCGGCCCCGGCCGCACACCCAAGGAGGGCTAGGGGGTGCCTTCCGGATCATGCCGGGCTCGCGGCGCCTGGCACGCACTCCCCCGTAGCCCTTCGGGCACGGGCGGCACCCCCACGCCGCGTTGTCGTCAGTCGCCGACGCTCCGCGTCGGCTCCCTCCTCCGCCTTGCGATCGCGCTCGGCATCCGAAGGACGAATCAGGGAGCCGAGACGGAGCGAGCGCAGCGAGCGCAGTGCACCAGACGCCGCTCCCTGATCCGGCCTGATCCGAAAGGCACCCCCTGATGGCCCTCCGCATCGGCAACGCCTCCGGCTTCTACGGCGACCGCTTCGACGCCGTTCGCGAGTTGCTCACCGGTGGCGAGCTCGACGTCCTCACCGGCGACTACCTCGCCGAGTTGACCATGCTCATCCTCGGCCGCGACCGCCTGAAGGACCCGGCCACCGGCTACGCGAAGACCTTCCTCCGGCAGATGGAGGAGGGGCTCGGCCTCGCCCACGAGCGCGGCGTCCGCATCGTCACCAACGCCGGCGGGCTCAACCCCGCCGGGCTCGCCGACGCGCTGCGCGCCCTCGCCGAGCGGCTCGGCCTGCCCACCCGCGTCGCCCATGTCGAGGGCGACCAGCTCCCCGCCGGGGACGGGGTGCTGACCGCGAACGCCTACCTCGGCGGCGCCGGGATCGCCGCATGCCTCGCCGCCGGCGCGGACGTCGTCGTCACCGGCCGGGTCACCGACGCCGCGCTCGTCACCGGGCCCGCGCAGTGGCACTTCGGCTGGGGCCCGGAGGAGTACGACCGGCTGGCCGGCGCGGTCGTCGCCGGGCACGTGCTGGAGTGCGGTACGCAGGCCACCGGCGGCAACTACTCCTTCTTCACCGGGCACGACGTCAGGCGCCCCGGCTTCCCCGTCGCCGAGCTGCACGAGGACGGCAGCTGCGTGATCACCAAGCAGCCCGGCACCGGCGGCCTCGTCGACGTCGGCACCGTCACCGCGCAGCTGCTGTACGAGACGGCCGGCGCCCGGTACGCGGGGCCCGACGTGACCGCCCGGCTCGACACCGTACGGCTCACCCAGGACGGCCCCGACCGGGTTCGGATCGACGGAGTGCGCGGCGAGGCCCCGCCACCCGCACTCAAGGCCGGCCGCACCCGGCTCGGCGGCTTCCGCAACGAGGTCGTCTTCGTGCTCACCGGTCTCGACGTCGAGGCCAAGGCACAGTTGGTGCAGGACCAGGTCGAGGACGCCTTCGGCCGCGCCAAGTCCCGCCCGGCGGACGTCCGATGGGAACTCGCCCGGACCGACCGGCCCGACGCGGACACCGAGGAGACCGCCAGCGCCCTGCTCCGGCTCGTCGTGCGCGACCAGGACCCCGAGGCCGTCGGGCGCTCGCTGTCCGGCGCGGCGATCGAGCTGGCGCTCGCCAGCTACCCCGGCTTCCACGTCACCGCCCCGCCGGGGAAGGGCGCGCCGTACGGGGTCTTCGAGGCCGTGTACGTACCGGCCGCGGACGTCGCGCACACGGCCGTGCTGCCCGACGGGACCCGGCAGCCGATCCCCGTACCGGCGCACACCCGCGAGCTGGAGCCCGTCCCCACGCCCGACCTGCCCGAACCCCAGCCCGCAGGGCCGACCCGGCGGGTGCCGCTCGGCCTCGTCGCCGGAGCCCGCAGCGGCGACAAGGGCGGCGACGCGAACGTCGGCGTCTGGGTGCGGACCGACGCGGCCTGGCGCTGGCTCGCGCACACCCTCACCGAGGACCGGTTCCGCGCACTCCTGCCGGAGACCGCGGAGCTGACCGTCGTACGCCACCTCCTGCCGAACCTGCGCGCGGTCAACTTCACCGTCGCCGGGCTGCTCGGCCAGGGCGTCGCCTCGCAGGCCCGCTTCGACCCCCAGGCCAAGGCGCTCGGCGAATGGCTCCGTTCCCGCGCCCTCGACGTACCGGAGGACCTCCTGTGACCGTGCTCGCCTCGGCCCTCGACACGGCCGGACCCGACTACGCCGCGCACCGCGCCGCCATGCTGGACAAGCTCGCCGCGCTCGACACCGAGCACGCCACGGCGCTCGCGGGCGGCGGTGAGAAGTACACCGAACGGCACCGCAAGCGCGGCAAGATGCTCGCCCGCGAGCGGATCGAGCTGCTGATCGACCCGGACACGCCGTTCCTGGAGCTGTCGCCGCTCGCCGCCTGGGGCAGCGACTACCCGGTCGGCGCGTCGATCGTCACCGGCATCGGCGTCGTCGAGGGCGTCGAGTGTCTGATCACCGCCAACGACCCGACCGTGCGCGGCGGGGCCTCGAACCCGTGGACGCTGAAGAAGGCGCTGCGGGCCAACGAGATCGCGTACGCGAACCGGCTGCCGTGCATCGCGCTCGTCGAGTCCGGCGGCGCTGACCTGCCGTCCCAGAAGGAGATCTTCATCCCGGGCGGCGGGCTGTTCCGGGACATCACCCGGCTCTCGGCGGCCGGCATCCCGACCATCGCGGTCGTCTTCGGCAACTCCACGGCGGGCGGCGCGTACGTGCCCGGCATGTCCGACCACACCGTGATGATCAAGGAGCGGTCGAAGGTCTTCCTCGGCGGTCCGCCGCTGGTGAAGATGGCGACCGGCGAGGAGAGCGACGACGAGTCGCTCGGCGGCGCGGAGATGCACGCGCGCGTCTCGGGCCTCGCCGACCACTACGCCGTCGACGAGGCGGACGCGCTGCGCCAGGCCCGCCGGATCGTCGCCCGGCTCAACCACCGCAAGGCGCACCCGGATCCCCTCGCATCCGCTCCGCCCAAGTACGACGAGGACGAACTCCTCGGCATCGTGCCCGGCGACCTGAAGACCCCGTTCGACCCGCGCGAGGTCATCGCCCGGATCGTCGACGGCTCGGACTTCGACGAGTTCAAGCCGCTGTACGGGCCGAGCCTGGTCACCGGCTGGGCGTCGCTGCACGGCTACCCCGTCGGCATCCTCGCCAACGCTCAGGGCGTGCTGTTCAGCGCCGAGTCGCAGAAGGCGGCCCAGTTCATCCAGCTCGCCAACCAGCGCGACATCCCGCTGCTCTTCCTGCACAACACCACCGGCTACATGGTCGGCAAGGAGTACGAGCAGGGCGGCATCATCAAGCACGGCGCGATGATGATCAACGCGGTGTCGAACTCGAAGGTCCCGCATCTGTCGGTGCTGATGGGCGCGTCGTACGGCGCCGGGCACTACGGCATGTGCGGTCGGGCCTACGACCCGCGGTTCCTGTTCGCCTGGCCGAGCGCCAAGTCCGCCGTCATGGGCCCGCAGCAGCTCGCCGGCGTGCTGTCGATCGTCGCGCGCGCCTCGGCCGCAGCGAAGGGGCAGCCGTACGACGACGAGGCGGACGCCGGGCTGCGCGCGATGGTCGAGGCGCAGATCGAGTCCGAGTCGCTGCCGATGTTCCTGTCCGGGCGGCTGTACGACGACGGCGTGATCGACCCCCGCGACACCCGCACGGTCCTCGGGCTGTGCCTGTCCGCGATCCACACGGCACCGGTCGAGGGCGCGCGCGGCGGCTTCGGCGTCTTCCGAATGTGAGGGCTGCTCCGATGATCTCCACTGTCCTTGTCGCGAACCGCGGCGAGATCGCCTGCCGGGTCTTCCGGACCTGCCGCGAGCTGGGCATCGCGACCGTCGCCGTGTACTCCGACGCGGACGCGGACGCCCTGCACGTACGCGAGGCCGACGCGTCGGTACGGCTGCCGGGGGCGGCGTCCGCGGACACGTACCTGCGCGGCGACCTGGTGGTCGCCGCGGCGCTCGCGGCCGGCGCGGACGCGGTGCACCCGGGGTACGGATTCCTCTCCGAGAACGCGGACTTCGCACGGGCCGTGCGGGACGCGGGCCTGGTGTGGATCGGGCCGCCGCCGGAGGCGATCGAGGCGATGGCCTCGAAGACCCGGGCGAAGGAACTGATGGGCATCGCGCCGCTGGCGGCCGGCGACGTGACGGACGCGGACCTGCCGGTCCTGGTGAAGGCGGCGGCGGGCGGCGGCGGGCGCGGGATGCGGATCGTCCGCGACCTGGACGCGCTGAGGGGCGAGCTGGCCGCCGCCTCGGCGGAGGCGGCGAGCGCGTTCGGGGACGGCGAGGTGTTCGTCGAGCCGTACGTGGAGGACGGCCGGCACGTGGAGGTGCAGGTCCTCGCCGACGCGCACGGCACGGTCTGGACGCTCGGCACCCGCGACTGCTCGCTCCAGCGGCGTCACCAGAAGGTCATCGAGGAGGCCCCCGCGCCCGGCCTGCCGGCCGCGCTCGTCGACGAGTTGTACGAGCGCTCCGCGACGGCCGCGAAGGCGGTCGGGTACGTGGGCGCGGGCACGGTGGAGTTCCTGGTCGCGGACGGCCGCGCGCACTTCCTGGAGATGAACACGCGGCTTCAGGTGGAGCACCCGGTGACGGAGGAGGTGTACGGGGTCGACCTCGTCGCGTTGCAGCTGGCGGTCGCGGAAGGCACGCCGCTGCCCGCCGATCCGCCGCTGCCGAGCGGCCACGCGATCGAGGCCCGGCTCTACGCGGAGGACCCCGCCTCCGGGTGGACGCCCCAGACCGGGGTCCTGCACCGCCTGGAGTTCCCTGGACGTGGTGACGCGGGGCCCTTGAGCGGAACGCACCCACAAGGGGTGGTCGTCCGCGTCGACACCGGTTACGCCTCCGGGGACGTCATCCCCGTGCACTACGACGCCATGCTCGCGAAGATCGTCGTGCACGCGGCCACGCGGGACGAGGCCGTGCGGAAGCTGGCGCACGTGCTCGACCGGGCCGCCGTGCACGGTCCCGTCACCAACCGGGACCTGCTCGTCACCTCGCTGCGGCACCCGGAGTTCCGGGACCCCGCCCGGCTCGGTACGGGGTTCTACGGGCGGAACCTGGACGCGCTGACCCGCCCCCGGGGCGGCGCCGTGTACGCCGCCGTCGCCGCGGCGCTCTCCGACGCGGCGCGCAACGCCGGGCGGTTCGGCGGCGGGTGGCGGAACCTCGCCTCGCAGGACCAGGTGAAGGCCTACGGGGAGCACGAGGTGCGGTACCGGCACGGGCGCCGGGGGCCCGTCGTCACCGCGCCCGAGGGCGTACGCGTCGTCGCCGCCGCTCCCGACCGGGTCCGGCTCGAAGTCGACGGCGTCGTAAGGGACTTCGACGTCGCCATGTACCCGGACGGCACCGTCCACGTCGGCCCGCACCGGCTCGCCGCCCGCCCCCGCTTCACCGACCCCGCCGACCAGCGGGAACCCGGGTCGCTCCTCGCGCCCATGCCCGGCACCGTCGTCCGCGTCGCCGACGGCCTCGCGCCCGGCGACCGGGTCACCGCCGGGCAGCCCCTGCTCTGGCTGGAGGCCATGAAGATGGAGCACCGCATCGCTTCACCCGCCTCCGGCACGCTCACCGCGCTCCACGCCGTCCCCGGCCGCCAGGTCGAGGTCGGTGCCCTGCTCGCCGTCGTACAGGAGGAACAGCAGTGACCAGCAGCCTCATCGAGAGCCCCGAGCACACCGCGCTCCGCGCCGCCGTCTCCGCGCTCGGCCACCGCCACGGTCCCGGCTTCGACCGGGCCACCCTGTGGGCGGAGGCCGGCAAGCTCGGCTACCTCGGGGTGAATTTGCCCGAGGAGTACGGCGGCGGGGGCGGCGGCATGGCCGAACTGTCCATCGTCCTGGAGGAGGCCGGCGCCGCCGGCGCGCCGCTGCTGATGATGGTCGTCTCGCCCGCCATCTGCGGCACGGTCATCTCCCGCTTCGGCACCGAGGAGCAGAAGCGGGAATGGCTCCCCGGCCTCGCCGACGGCTCCCGCACCATGGCCTTCGGCATCACCGAGCCCGACGCCGGCTCCAACTCGCACCGCATCACCACCACCGCCACCCGCACCGAGGACGGCTGGGTCCTGAACGGCCGCAAGGTGTTCGTCTCCGGCGTCGACATCGCCGACGCGACCCTGATCGTGGGCCGCACGTCGGACGCCCGCACCGGCAACCTCAAGGCCTGCCTCTTCATCGTGCCGCGCGACACCCCCGGGTTCGGGCGCCGCCACATCGAGATGGAACTCCGCGCCGAGGAGAAGCAGTTCGAGCTGACCCTCGACGACGTCCACCTGCCCGCCGACGCCCTCGTCGGCGACGAGGACGCCGGGTTGCTCCAGCTCTTCGCCGGGCTCAACCCGGAGCGCATCATGACCGCCGCGTTCGCGATCGGCATGGGCCGCTACGCGCTCGCGCAGGCCGTGAAGTACGCCAAGGAGCGCCAGGTCTGGAAGTCCCCGATCGGCGCCCACCAGGCCGTCGCGCACCCGCTCGCCCAGGCCCACATCGAGCTCGAGCTGGCCCGGCTGATGATGCAGAAGGCCGCCGCGCTGTACGACGCGGGCGACGACATGGGCGCGGGCGAGGCCGCCAACATGGCCAAGTACGCCGCCGCCGAGGCCTGCGTGAAGGCAGTCGACCAGGCCGTGCACACCCTCGGCGGCAACGGCCTCACCAAGGAGTTCGGCCTCGCCCGCCTGATCACGGCCGCCCGCGTCGCCCGGATCGCGCCGGTCAGCCGGGAGATGATCCTGAACTTCGTGTCCCACCAGTCCCTGGGTCTCCCCAAGTCGTACTGACAGGGGGGATTCTGACGCCCACGAGTTCCGGCGCCACTCATCCCACTCCCAGGGGGCACGCATGGTGTTCAACAGCGAGTACGCGGACGTTCCGGCCCTGTCCCTCCCGATCCACGACGCGGTCCTCGGCGAGGCCGCCGGGCGCGGCGACGCCCCGGCGCTGATCGACGGGTCCGGCGGGCCCGGGGCGCTCACCCTCACGTACGCCCAGGTCGACGCGTTCCACCGGCGGGTCGCCGCCGGTCTCGCCGAGGCGGGCGTCCGCAAGGGCGACGTGCTCGCGCTGCACAGCCCCAACACCGTGCTGTTCCCGATCGCGTTCTACGCGGCGACCCGGGCCGGCGCGTCCGTCACCACGATCCACCCGCTGGCCACGGCGGAGGAGTTCGGCAAGCAGCTGCGGGACTCCTCCGCCCGCTGGATCGTCACCGTCTCACCGCTCGCGGAGACGGCCCGCCGGGCGGCCGAGATCGCGGGCGGCGTCCAGGAGATATTCGTCTGCGACACCTCGGACGACCACCGGTCGCTGCAGTCCTTCCTGGCCTCCACCGCGCCCGACCCGCAGATCGCGATCGACCCGGCCGAGGACATCGCCGCGCTGCCGTACTCCTCCGGCACCACCGGAGTGCCCAAGGGCGTGATGCTGACCCACCGTTCCATCGGCACCAACCTGGCCCAGCTCGAACCGTTCATCACGATGGACCCGGGCCACCGGATCCTCGCCGTCCTGCCGTTCTTCCACATCTACGGGCTCACCGCCCTCATGAACGCCCCGCTGCGCAAGGGCGCCACCGTCGTCGTGCTGCCCCGCTTCGACCTCGACCAGTTCCTCGGGGCGATCCAGGAGCACCGCATCCACGGCCTGTACGTCGCCCCGCCGATCGTCCTCGCGCTCGCCAAGCACCCGGCCGTCGCGCAGTACGACCTGTCGTCGCTGGAGTACATCGTCAGCGCCGCCGCCCCGCTCGACGCGTCGCTCGCCGAGGCGTGCGCGGCGCGGCTCGGGCTGCCGGTCCGGCAGGCGTACGGGATGACCGAGCTGTCGCCCGGCACCCACGTCGTCCCGCTGACCGCCGAGAACCCGCCACCGGGCACGGTCGGCAAGCTGCTGCCCTCCACCGAGATGCGCATCCTGTCCCTCGACGACCCTTCGAAGGACGCCGCCGCGGGGGAGGAGGGCGAGGTCGCCATCCGCGGCCCGCAGGTCATGAAGGGCTACTTCGGCCGGCCCGACGCCACCGCCGCGATGATCGACGAGGACGGCTGGCTGCACACCGGCGACATCGGCCGGGTCGACGAGGACGGCTGGCTGTACGTCGTCGACCGGGTCAAGGAACTCATCAAGTACAAGGGCTTCCAGGTCGCCCCGGCCGAGCTGGAGGCGCTGCTGCTCACCCACGAGGGCGTCGCGGACGCGGCGGTGATCGGGGTGCCGGACGAGGACGGCAACGAGGTCCCGAAGGCGTACGTGGTGCGGCAGCCGGGCGCCGACGGGCTGTCCGAGGCGGACGTGATCGCGTTCGTGGCCGGGCAGGTATCCCCGTACAAGAAGGTCCGTCGGGTGGAGTTCATCGACGCGGTGCCGAAGGCGGCGTCCGGGAAGATCCTCCGCCGTGAACTGAGGGAGCGCGAATGACACCGAGGGAGCGCGCATGAAGCTGGAGCGCGGCATCGCCACGCTGACCCTGGACTCGCCGGCCAACCGCAACGCGCTCTCGGCGGCCCTGGTCGCCGGGCTCGCGGACGGCCTGAAGGCGTGCGCGAAGGACCCGGCCGTGCGGGCGGTGGTGCTGACCCACACCGGCAACACGTTCAGCGCGGGCGCGGACCTGAAGGCGCCGCCCAGCCCGTACGCCTACGTGGAGTTGATGCGGCAGATCGTGGAGCTGCCGAAGCCGGTGGTCGGCGTCGTCGACGGACACGTACGGGCCGGCGGGCTCGGGCTGCTCGGCGCGTGCGACGTGGTCGTCGCGTCGGAGCGGTCGGACTTCGCGCTCACGGAGGTCCGGATCGGGGTGGCGCCCGCGGTGATCTCGCTGACGCTGCTGCCGAAGCTGGAGCCGCGGGCGGCCTCCCGGTACTACCTGACCGGAGAGCGGTTCGGTCTGGCGGAGGCGGTCGCGATGGGCCTGGTGACCGCCCCCGACACCGACCTGGAGGCCGTCCTCGACGGCCTGCGGGGAGCCTCGCCGCAGGGGCTGCGGGAGGCGAAACGACTGCTCACGGCTAGAGTCCTGGAGGCTTTCGAGCGCGACGCGGAAGATCTCGTCCAGCGATCGGCGACGCTGTTCGCCTCCGCGGAGGCGCGCGAGGGCATGACGGCGTTGTTCGAACGACGGGACCCCGAATGGCGGCTGTGACCGCACCCAAGCAGGACAGGAGCCGCGCCACCCGGCAGCGGCTCCTGGAGGCCGCGGTGGCCTGCCTGGCCGAGTACGGCTGGGCGGGCTCCACGGTCTCGGTCGTCGCCGAGCGGGCCGGGGTCTCGCGCGGCGCGGCCCAGCACCACTTCCCGACCCGCGAGGACCTGTTCACCGCGGCCGTCGAGTACGTCGCCGAGGAACGCTCGCAGGCCCTGAAGTCCGTGGCCGCGCGGGACCGCCGCGAGGTCGTCGCCGCCGTCGTGGACCTGTACACCGGCCCGCTGTTCCGGGCCGCGCTCCACCTGTGGGTCGCCGCCTCCAACGAGGACCAGCTCCGGGCCCGGGTCACCGAGCTCGAGGCCCGGGTCGGCCGCGAGTCCCACCGCATCGCCGTCGGACTCCTCGGCGCCGACGAGTCCGTCCCCGGTGTCCGCGAGACCGTCCAGGGCCTCCTCGACATGGCCCGCGGCCTGGGGCTCGCCACCCTCCTCACCGACGACTCGGCCCGCCGGGCCAGGGTGGTGGCCCAGTGGGCCACGCTGGTCGACGAGGCGCTGGGATAAGCACTGCAGGAGACGCGACACGCTCGTGGCCCGGTGTCTGCGCCCGGCGACGCTTCGGCGGGCGCGCGGGGATGCCCGGGCTTAGCGTGGGACATATGGCTGTCACGTTCCAGAAGGAAACGGTGGACCCCGCCTCGGTGAGAGGACAGCTCACCTTGGCACTCAGCAGGACCGGTGTGCCGCACATCGTGTACACCGACTCCACGGGCCGTATCAAGTACGCCCGCAAGGAGGCGGCCGGATGGGTCCGTGAGACCCTGCCGGCCGGCAACGACGCGGGAGGCGACGACGACAGGGTTTGCCTGGCCCTCGACTCCCAGGGAAACCCCCACATCGCTTACCGGGATCTCGGCGACGACCACCTGATCTACGGTGTCCGGAACGGCGCGTGGTCCTTCGAGGAGGTCCCGACCCAGGGCGGGATCCATCCGCGCGGCGCCCGCCACATCTCGCTGGGCCTGCACCCCGACCGCTTCGGCAGCGGCCTCAAGGACACCCCACACCTCGCCTACCACGACATGTTCCACACCGGGTTGGGATACGCGGCGAAGGTTCCCGACGACGACGGGCACGTGACGTGGAAGGGGCATGTGAAGGAAGTCGACAACCCCGACTCCCCGCACGACGCCGGTCTGTACACGTCGCTGGTGTTCGACGCCGACGAGACGATCAGCATCGCCTACTTCGACGACCGTGCAGGCGAGTTCCAGCGCCTCAAACTCGCCGTCCAGGGCGAGTTCGCCTGGGAGAAGAACGTCGTCGGCGACGGCACGGGCCTGGGTGAGTGCGCTTCCATGGCCCCTGGGCTCGTCGGGCGCGATGCCGTCGGCTACTACGACGTCACGAACAAGTGCGTCACCGTGTGGATCCGCGACCGGGACGAACCACCGCCCCGCAAGGAGGTCGTGGCGGCCGACGTGCCGCGCGGCGCCAGGCCCTCGACGGCGGCCACCCCCACCCACGCCCTACGGGTCGCGTACGAGCACAGCGGGCTGCGCTTCGCCGTGCGCACGGCGAACGACACATGGGAAGTGCAGACCGTCGACACGGCGCCGGCCGCCTGGCCGTCCCTGGCGTACGACGGGTCCGGCACGGCCCACCTCGCCTATGTGAGCGGGGGCGCCCTCAAGTACGCGCGGGGTACGGGATGAGGAGTGAGCGCATGTCTGCCCATCAGCGTCGGCAAGACCTCACCGACGAACAGTCCGTTGTCCTGAACAAGGCCGCGTTCGTGGTCATCAGCGCCCGGCAGGAGGGCGCGGCGATGCTGAGAGAGTCGAGCGTGGATCTTCCCGACGGCTGGTTCAGCAGCCCCTGCGCCGAGTGTGCGTGTTCGGACTACGCGGGCGACGGCGGGGCTTGCACGAACAACGTCGTCGGCCCCGAAGGGGGCTCGAGCGGTCCGTGCGGGCATGCGTCGTCCGACCACCTCGGGTCCTGAGGGGAAGGTCCGCCCGGCTGTCCGGAAGGGGCGGGGAGCTGGTCGTGACGCGCGCCACACGCGTTTCGGGCGGGCCGCAGTACGCTGGGTCCATGCTTTCGCTCGTACGCCGCCGCCACGTGGACTTCGTCCGCGTCACGGCCATGGGCTGTCGGCGCTCCGTCTGATCTCGGAGCCCCTTTCACCACCTGGCACCCGGAGCCCCCGCCCCACCCCGTAGCGGCCGCCCCGGGACCCGTACACCCCGCGGATGCAACCATGACGCACACCCAGTCGTACGCGCAGCTCCCCATCATCGACCTCTCCGCCGCCGACCGCGGACCGCAGGCCCGTCGGCTGCTGCACGCGCAGCTGCACAGCGCCGCGCACCAGGTCGGCTTCTTCCAGCTCACCGGACACGGCGTGACCGAGGCCGAGACCGAGGCGCTGCAGCACGCCATGCGGGCCTTCTTCGCGCTGCCGGAGCCCGCCCGGCTCGCCCTCGACAACGTGAACTCGCCGCACTTCCGCGGCTACACCCGGATCGGCGACGAGCGCACCGGCGGCTCCCGCGACTGGCGCGACCAGCTCGACATAGGCGCCGAGCGCGCCGCGCACGTCCCCGGCCCCGGCGAGCCCGCGTACTGGTGGCTGCAGGGCCCGAACCAGTGGCCCGCCGCGCTCCCCGAGCTGCGCACCGCCGCCCTGAACTGGATCGACCGGCTCAGCGCGGTCGCCGAACGGCTGCTGCACGAACTGCTCGCCGCGATCGGCGCACCGCCGCGGTTCTACGACGACATCTTCGGCGACCAGGCACATCCGCACCTGAAGATGGTGCGCTACCCGGGCAGCTCGGGCGACGGCGACGACCAGGGCGTCGGCGTCCACAAGGACTACGGCTTCCTCACCCTGCTGCTCCAGGACCAGGTCGGCGGGCTCCAGGTGCTGCGCGAGGACGGGAAGTTCCACGACGTGCCGCCGCTGCCCGGCGCGTTCGTCGTGAACCTCGGCGAGCTCCTCGAGGTCGCCACCAACGGCTACCTGGTCGCGACCAGCCACCGCGTGGTGTCCCCGCCCGGGGCGACCGAGCGGTTCTCCGTGCCGTTCTTCTACAACCCGCGGCTCGACGCCCGGATCGCTCCGGTGCCGTTCCCGTACGCCTCGGACGCCCCCGGCATCACGGCCGACCCGGCGAACCCGCTGTTCGCCGAGTACGGCCGCAATGAGCTGAAGGGCAAGCTGCGCGCCCACCCGCTGGTCGCCGCCCGCCACCACGCCGACCTGCTCCTGCAGGAGACTCAGCCGGCGATGTCGGCGTAGCCCTCGATCTCCTGAGGGCTGCGGCGGCCTGGGCCGATGTACGTCGCGGACGGGCGGACCAGGCGGCCGGTGCGCTTCTGCTCCAGGATGTGCGCCGACCAGCCGGCCGTACGGGCGCAGGTGAACATCGAGGTGAACATGTGCGCCGGCACCTCGGCGAAGTCCAGCATGATCGCCGCCCAGAACTCCACGTTCGTCGCCAGGACGCGGTCCGGGCGGCGGTTGTGCAGCTCCTCCAGGGCGGCCTTCTCCAGCGCCTCGGCGACCTCGAAGCGCGGCGCGGCCAGCTCCTTGGCGGTGCGGCGCAGCACGCGGGCGCGGGGGTCCTCGGCGCGGTAGACGCGGTGGCCGAAGCCCATCAGGCGCTCGCCCTTGTCCAGGGCCTTCTTCACGTACGCGGTGGCGTCGCCGGTCCGCTCGATCTCCTCGATCATGCCGAGGACGCGGGACGGGGCGCCGCCGTGCAGCGGACCGGACATGGCGCCCACCGCGCCGGACAGCGCCGCGGCGACGTCGGCGCCGGTGGAGGCGATGACGCGGGCGGTGAACGTGGAGGCGTTCATGCCGTGCTCGGCGGCCGACGTCCAGTACGCGTCGACGGCCTTGACGTGCTTCGGGTCCGGCTCGCCGCGCCAGCGGATCATGAACCGCTCGACGACGGACTCGGCTTTGTCGATCTCGCTCTGCGGGACCATCGGCAGGCCCTGACCGCGGGCGGACTGGGCGACGTACGACAGCGCCATGACGGCCGCGCGGGCGAGGTCGTCGCGGGCCCGCTCGGGGGTGATGTCGAGCAGCGGCTGCAGGCCCCAGACGGGGGCGAGCATGGCCAGTGCGGACTGCACGTCGACCCGGATGTCACCGGAGTGCACCGGGATCGGGAACGGCTCGGCCGGCGGCAGGCCGGGGTTGAACGCGCCGTCGACGAGCAGGCCCCAGACGTTGCCGAACGAGACATGACCGACCAGGTCCTCGATGTCGACGCCGCGGTACCGGAGCGCGCCGCCCTCCTTGTCCGGTTCGGCGATCTCCGTTTCGAACGCGACGACTCCCTCGAGTCCGGGTACGAAGTCGGACATCAGGCGGCTCCTCGTGATGGGTGGTTGATCGATGATCAATCAGCTGTCTGGTCTTGTCGTGGGGAAGTAACAGTCGTCCAGCCCAAGAGTCTGTACGGTTCCGATGATGCGGGGAAGCGTGACATCCGGCACACTCCGCCGATCCGGCGACAGAGGATTGGAGAGCCGCCGTCCCGGGCAGACTGCTGCGCCGACATGCGGGGCGGCCCGCGGCGCTACGGCAGGATGAGACCCGTGACTCACATCCTCGATCCCGCAGACATGCGCGAGCAGTACCGCACCAAGGAGCTGCACGTGGAGGACCTCGCGCCGGACCCCGTCGAACAGTTCGCCCGCTGGTTCGAGGAGGCGGCCGAGCACCCCGAGATCCACGAGCCGAACGCGATGGTCGTCTCGACGGCCACGCCCGACGGCCGGCCGTCCTCCCGCACGGTGCTGCTCAAGCACTACGACGACGCCGGCTTCGTCTTCTTCACCAACTACGGGTCCCGCAAGGGCGGCGAGCTGGCCGCCAACCCGTACGTCTCGCTGCTCTTCCCCTGGCACCCGGTCGCCCGCCAGGTGATCGTGACCGGCAGGGCCGTACGGACCGGGCGGGACGAGACGGTCGCGTACTTCCGCACCCGGCCGCACGGCTCCCAGCTGGGCGCCTGGGCGAGCGCGCAGTCCTCGGTGATCGACTCGCGCGAGGAGCTGCTGGCTCGCTACGAGGAGCTGGCCGCGCGCTACCCGGCGGACGAGCAGGTGCCGGTGCCGCCGGAGTGGGGCGGGTTCCGGGTGGTGCCGGAGGCGGTGGAGTTCTGGCAGGGCCACGAGAACCGGCTGCACGACCGGCTGCGGTACGTCCGGACGGGTGACGGCGGGGGCGCGGGCGAGGCCGGGGGGCCGGGCGCGGGCTGGCGGGTGGAGCGACTGTCGCCGTGAGTCCTCAGGCCGTGTCCTCCGCCAGGGCGCGGCCCAGGGCCAGTGCGGTGGTCACGGCCGACGGGATGTCGGTGACCGGGAACTGGACGTGCCGGACCGTCCGCTCCCGGTCCACGACCAGCACCAGCCGCTTGAGCCGCAGCATCTGCCCGGCCCGGAAGGTCGGCAGCCGCAGCGCGGCCGTGAGGCGGGTGTCGGTGTCGGAGAGCAGCGGGAAGGGGATCTCCTCGGTGGCGGCGAAGGCCCGCTGCTCGTCGGGGCGCTGCGTGGAGACGCCGCGTACGGCGACCCCGGCCGCGGTGAACGTGTCGTGCGCGTCCCGGAACAGCCGGTTCTCCAGGGTGCAGCCGACGGTGCCGGGGATGTCGTTCCAGCCCTCGGGCAAGGGGCTGGGCCGGCCGGTGGCCGGATAGCAGAACACGACCGTCGCGGCGGCGTCCGGGTCGACCGGGTCGAGCTCGCCGCCGGTGTGGGCGGGCAGGGTGAGCCGGGGCAGCCGGGTGCCCGGCAGGGTGTGGACGCGGAGCGTCTCGGCGGCGTCCTCGTCGGCGGTGGCGGTGAGGGCGCCGTCGCCGAGGACCCAGCGGTCGGCCCAGTCCTGCATCGAGACCAGGACGGGCAGCAGTGCGCTGCCGGCCGCGCTGAGCCGGTACTCGTACCGCACCGGACCCTGCTGGTACGGGACCTTGTCCAGGACGTGGCTGTCGACGAGGTGGGCCAGCCGCTCGGTGAGGACCTTGCGGGAGATGCCCAGCTCGCTCTGGAGCTCGTCGAAGCGGTGCCGGCCGCGGGCGGTCTCCCGGACGATCAGCAGGCTCCACCAGTCGCCGATGACGGCCGCCGCCTGGGCGATGGCGCAGGCGGTGTCGCGGTCGGGTACGGCTCGCGCCATGTTCTTCGTCTCCTTCGGATCCGGCGGACCCATCTTGCGCCACGGAGTGAGTTCCCGATAGAAACTCTCTCATCCACGAGTGAGTTCCTGAAAGAGACTCACTCCTCTCACCGTCGAACTCCCTGGGGGGATGTCCGTGCCCGTCGCCTGGGCAACCGCATGGCGCACCTGGCAGATGACCCGCCGCGCCTATCCGTGGTCGTACGCGATCGGCACGGTGCTGCCCGCCGCGCTCGCCATCGCGCTCGCCTACCTCGGCTACCACGCCGTCGGCGCCGGCACCGTCGCCGACGACTTCACCGCCGGCGCCGGCACCACCGCCTACCTCGCCTACATCGCCGTCGGCGCGACGGCCTTCCAGTTCACCGTCCGGCTGATCCTCTGGTCCGCCAAGGCGCTCATCACCGAACAGCGCGAGGGCACCCTCGGCGCACTGCTCGTCGCGCCCGCCGGCCGCTTCCCGTACCTGCTCGGCTTCACCGGCTTCGCGCTCACCAGCAGCCTGGTCGAGTTCCTCGCCCTGGGCGTCGTGATCGCCGCCTTCGGCATCGCGATCCCGGTCTCCTCGCCGCTCGGCCTGCTGCTCGGCGCACTCGCCCTGGTCACCACGGTGTTCGCGCTCTCCGTCGGCCTCGGCGGACTGATGATCGCGGCCGGCGAGGCGCACATCTCGCAGAACACCGTCTTCATCCTGCTCGGGCTGCTCGGCGGCTACACCTTCCCCCGCTCCTACCTGCCCGAATGGGCCCGGTGGTGCGCCGAACTGCTGCCCACCACCGCCGCGGTGGACGTCCTGCACGGCGCCACCACCGGCGGGCAGAGCCTCGCCGACCTCCTCCCCAGGCTCGGGGTCTGCGTGCTCGTCGCCGCCGGCTACCTCCTCCTGGGCCTGCTGTACCTGCCGCGGGCCGAGGCCCGCGCCGTGGAAAGGACGTACTGAACGATGACGGGCATCCAGGTCCGCGGACTGGTCAAGGACTTCCCCGTGCGGGACAAGGGCCTCTTCGGGCCGCGCGGCGTCAAGCGGGCCGTCGACGGCCTCGACCTCGACATCCCGCGCGGCCGGATCACCGGCCTGCTCGGCCTCAACGGAGCCGGCAAGACCACCACCATCAAGATCCTCGCCACCCTGCTGCGGCCCAGCGCCGGCACGGTCACCGTCGACGGCCTCGACAGCGTCGCCGACGCCCGCGCCGTACGCCGCAGGATCAACCTCATCGCGGGCGGCGAGCGCATGGTCTACGCCCGCATGACCGGCCGCGAGAACCTCTGGTACTTCGGCCAGCTCTACGACGTCCCCAAGGCCGAACTGCGCACCCGCATCGACGAACTCCTCGACCTCGTCGGCCTGGCGGACGCGGCCGACACCGCCGTCGAGCGGTACTCCCGCGGCATGACCCAGCGCCTCGCCATCGCCCGCGGCCTGATCAACCGCCCCGCCCACCTGCTCCTCGACGAGCCCACCCTCGGCCTGGACGCGCCGATCGCCCGCGACCTGCGCCGGGTCGTCGCCGAACTGGCCGCTGCCGGCACGGGCGTGCTGCTCACCTCGCACTACCTCACCGAGGTCGAGGAGCTGTGCGGCCATGTGTACGTGATCTCCGGGGGCCGGCACCTCGCCCAGGGCAGCCCCGCCGAGCTGAAGACGGCGACCGGCAGTCACCGGACGGTCCGGGTGACCGTGTCGAACCCGGACGAGCGGACCGCCGCCGTCGCCGCCCGCTTCGGCGCGACCCGCGAACCCCGGCCGGGCGGCGGCGAGACGATCGTGCTGCGCCACCCGGACGACATCGCAGGCCCGCTGGCCGCGGCGATCGTCGAGGCGGGCGGCTCGATCGGCGGCCTGGAGATCACCGAGGCCAGCCTGGAGGACGCGATCCTGCGACTGGCGGACGGGGACGCGGTCGTCGCCGCCCCCGAGGCGGGCGCGGAGGCGGTGGCGGCCCAGTGAGTCTCGGTCTCCGGCACGCCCTGCGGATCTTCGCCGCCGAGGCGCTCAAGCAGCATCGGCGGCTCTTCGGCCAGCCCCTCGTCGTCTTCTCGATGCTGGTCTGGCCGGTGCTCCAACTGGCCACCACCTACTACACGCTGCGCCCCGTCGCGACCGCCTCACCGGCCGCCGCGAACTGGCCGCTCGCCGCCGACCCGGAGCGCCTGCTCGCGTTCCTGGCCACGGGCACCCTCGCGTACGCGTTCTTCTTCTCGCTCGTCCAGTCCGCCTGGCACTTCGCCTTCGAGCGCACCACCGGCACGCTGGAACTGCTCTTCCTCTCCCCGGCGGGCCGGCTCACTCTCATGATCGCCAACGGGGCGGGCGCGCTGATGCAGAACGCCTGGCTGCTCACCTGCTTCACCGTCGCCGCCCTGACCGGCTTCGGCGTGCTGTCCGTGTCGGCCTGGTGGATGTACGGCGTCGTCCTCCTGGCCCTGCTGGTCCCGGCGGTCGCCTGGGGCGCGTTCCTGAACAGCCTGCTGGTCTTCTCGCGCGACTCGACGTTCCTGTACACGATCCTCGACGAGCCGCTCTGGTTCGTCGCCGGCGTCCGGCTGCCGAACTTCGCCCTCCCGGCGGCCGTCCAGGTCGTCGGCGCGGTCTTCCCGCTCACCGGCAGCCTGGTCGCCCTGCGCGGCGCGCTCCTGGAACACCGCACCCTCACGGAACTGGCCCTGCCGCTGACCGGCCTGGCAGCCCTGAGCGCCCTGCTGCTGGGCGCGGCGGCCCTGATCCTGCGCGCGGGCGAGGCCCGGGCGCAGCGCACCGGCGGCCTGGCGATGGCCTGAACACCCCTGCTGATCACGGGAGTTCGGCGGCCAGCCGGTCCATCGCCCGCCGCAGCTCGCGCCGCGCGCCGGGGAGGATCGCGGCGCGGCCAGGGACCCGTACGCCGCCGGTCAGCGCGACCCGGGTCCCGCCGCCGGGCTCGGCCGTCGCGGCCATCCCGATGATCAGGAACCGGCTCTGCAGCCAGCACCACCCCGGCCGCAGCACCCCGTGGAAGCGGGCCCGCAGCCCGTACCGGCTGCGCGCCAGCGCCTCGACCCGATCGCCGTCGACCCGTACGACGCGTACGGACCGCATGTCCGGCTGGAACCTGCCGAACCCGCCCTCCAGGTCGCCCATCACCGCCCAGACCTCGTCCGGAGAGGCGGGCAGTACCCGCTCGACGACCCGCGCGCCGCGCACGGCCGCGCCCATGACACGCAACCGCCGTACGGCGTCGATGGTTTCAGTCCTCACGCCGACCACGCCTTTCGAAAACTCCGCCGGGCCCGGTGCAGCCGGGACTTGGCGGTGCCGGTGGGAACACCGAGGACGGCCGCCGCGGCCTCCTCGTCCAGACCCTCCACGTCCCGCAGGACGAGGACGGCACGATGGCCGGGCGCCAGCCGGGACAGCACGTCCCGTACGTCGGCGGCGAGTTGGGGATCGCCCGGCGCGGGCACCTCGGCCAGCTCCGCCGGCCGGGCCCGGCCCGCCCGCTCGGCCACCCGGACCGCCTCCCGTACGGCGATCGCCCGCACCCACCCGTACAGCGCCTCCGGCTCGCGCAGCGACCGCAGCGACCGGAACACGGCGACCAGCGCCTCCTGCGTCGCGTCCGGCCCGTCGTCGAGCGCGATCGGGCCGCAGACGCGGGAGATGTACGGGGTCAGGTGGTCGAGCAGATCGTGCAGCGCGAGGGTGTCCCCGCGCCGCGCGGCCCGCGCCAGCGCGACGCCGCGCTCGCGCCCCCGATCAGCGCCGGAGCTCACGCAGCACCGCCCAGCCGAGCCCCAGGCACAGAGGCGTGTACGCGAGCGCGTTCAGCCACGGGAACACGTCCCCGGAACCGTCCTTCCCGAGCAGGACCCACCAGACCCCCACGGCCCCGCGCAGCAGCAGCCCGGCGGTGAAGGCGGAGGTGACGAGCCGCGGAAACCTGGCGCCGGGATCGCGTACGAACGCGAACACCCCCACACACGCGACCCCCTCCAACACGGCGAGCGGCAGCGTGACCGCGGGCCCGAACGACACCACACTCCCGAGCACGGCGAGCGAGAGCCCCCGCTCGTCCGCGGCGGGCCAGGTCGCACCGGCGGCCCAGTAGACATGCACGAGCGCGAGCACGCCGAGCAGGAAGGCCCCTGCCCGTGCGGCGCTGATCACGGGCTGCGGTGCGGTGGCTGCGACAACCATGGCGAGTCCCCTCCGAAGCGAAAGCCGACACCAGGGGGAGGCGCCGAGGAGGGCGAACGTTCCCTGTGACCCGCACCACAGTGCGTACGGCCCCGGAAACGCAGACGACCCGTGGGCCTTGTTCCCGTCCGCTCGAGTTCGGACGGGAGCCGGTCGGACACCGGCGGCCCACGGGTCGGGTGACTGCTTGGGTTTCGGCAGACGGCCTGCCGAGGTGCACATCGTGCGACGGCAGGCCTTAGCCCGCAGTCACCTCACGAATCCGAAAAGAAATCATTTCTCGGATCACCTCCTTTCGCGTGTGCCCCCACAGTAGGAGCGGGTCCGGGACGGCTCAACCGATTTATTCGACGGATTTCCCGAGGCCTGCCGCGGCGATGATCCGCGCCATTTCCGAGACCGGGAGCGAGGGGTTCCCACCTGCGGCTTCGGCGGTCCGCGCGTCGTCGTCCGCGAGGAGAGCGAGCAGGTACGTGAGCGGCAGCCGGGGGTGGCCGGCGAAGGCCCGGCGCACCCGCGCCTCGGGGTCGGTCGCCAGCTCCTCCAGGAGCCCGTCCGGCAGCTCGGGATCGCGGGGCGCGAGCTCGCGGATGCGGGGGTCGGGGTCCTCGGCGAGGCGGGCGAGGGGGCCGGCCGGTGCGTACTTGGCGAGGAACTGCCGTACCTGCGAGTCGGGGTCGGTCACCAGCACGTCGAGGACGTCCGGGGGCAGCTCGTCTGCCACCCGGGTCAGTCGCCACCGGACCGCGGCCTCGGGGTGCGGCGCGAGGGCGCGGTGGACCTCGGCCGGGAGGTTCGGTGTCCCGGCCAGCCAGAGCAGGACCTCCTCGTGTTCCGAGGCGGCGAACTCCTCCGCAAGCCAGTCCGGCAGGTTCTCGCGCAGGTGGGCGGCCACTCGCCCCGGGACCTTGCACTCCAGCAGCGGGCGCAGCAGCTCGGCGGGGAGCGCGGGGTTGGATCCCAGGCCCCGCAGGACGTGTCGGTGTGCATGGCTCCCCATGTTCGTTTCCGCGATGTATCGATTTCGGCGAACCCGGTGTGCCCTGGGTCACATTCGAGTTGAATGGCCACGGCGTGCGGTTCGGGCGTACGCGTACACCGTCCTGCAGGGGGTCCGGGATGAGTGCTGCCAGGAGTGGGACCGCGGAGCGGCCGGCCGAAGGGGCCGGGGGTGACCTGCTGGCCGCGCTGCTCGACGGGATGGACGCGGCGCTCTGTGCCTTCGACGCCGAGGGGACCGTCACCCACTGGAACCGGGAGGCCGAGCGGATCCTCGGCTGGTCGGCCGAACAGGCCGTCGGGAAGCGGGGGTTCTCCGGCTGGGCGGCGCGCCGGGCGGACGCGGACGAGGTGCGGGAGCGGCTCATGGCCGCGATGCACGCGCCGGGCCGCCAGGTCCACGAGTTCGCGCTGCTGCGCAAGGACGGCGGCCGGGTCCTCGTACGGATCCAGGCCGCGGGCGTGCGCGGCGCGGACGGGCAGCCCGCCGGTGTCTACTGCGCGTTCAGCGAGGTGCACGCGCAGATCGACCTGGAGCGGTCGATCGCGCTCAGCGAGGCGCTGTTCGAGGACGCGTCCTGGGGCGTCGTCCTCGTCGACGTCGATCTGCGCCCCGCCGTCGTCAACACCCGCGCCGCCCGCGCCATGGGCACCGGCCGCACCACCGCGCTCGGCCGGCCGCTCGGCGAGCTGATCACCCAGGGCGTCGAGGAGGTGGAGGGCGCGCTGCAGCACGTACTCGCCGAGGGCGCGCCGCGCGGCCTCGTCGAGCTGTGGGTGACGCTGCGCGGCGGCGACGGCGACGACCGGCGCCGCTGCTGGCGCAGCGGGTTCGTGCGGCTGGCCTCGCCGCTCGCCGAGGAGCCCGTGCCGCTCGGTGTCGGCTGGCTGTTCCAGGACGTCACCGAGGCCAAGCTCGCCGAGCAGGAGGCCGACCGGCTCCGCTTCCGGTGCAGCCAGCTGCACCGCGCCGGGGCCGCCGCGGCGGAGTGCGAGGACCCGATGGAGGCCGCGACCGTACTCCTGGACTTCGCCGTCGCCGGCTTCGCCGACCACGCGCTGCTCGACGTCACCGCGGACGAACAGCGACTCGTACGCGCCGCGGCCACCCCGGCCGGGGCGCCCGGCCCGGTCGCCCCGGTCGCGGGCGGCGGCGTCCCCGTCCCGTACGCGGACAACCACCCCGCGCTCCAGGCCCTGGCCCGCACCGGCCCCGTCCGTGCCTCCGCCACCGCGGCGGCCCGGCCGCGCGCGGGCGAGGACTGGGCGTCCGAACGCCGCTGGCCGCGCGACGCCGCCCACGCCCTGTGCATCCCGCTCCGCAGCCGCGGCCGCACCCTCGGCATCGCGACGTTCCTCCGCTCCTCCGCCCGCCCCGCCTTCGAACGCCCCGACGCGGTCTACGCGGAGACGGTGACGACTCGGCTCGCGGCGTCGCTGGATCTGGCAGGAGTGACGAAGGGGGAGTGACGGGGTACCTGGTCGGCGGGGTGCTGATCGCGTTCGCCGTGGCCCTCGCCGTCGGCGGGGCCGTCGAACTCCTCACCGGCTGGATCCATCCCTGGGAGCGACCGAACGTCATCCGGCCCGTGCCGCACGGCATCGGCCTGCTGCTTGTGGGGAGCGGGCTGTGCCGGCCGGCGTCCGTCGTCACCTTCGCCCCGACCGGGGACACGCTCCCCCTGCTGCTCGCCGCGGGCGCCGTCCCCTTCCTCGCCGGCACCGGCCTGGTCGTCGTGTCGAGAGTCCCGGCCTAGCCCCCGCCTGGCCCCCACCTAGTGCCGGAAGAAGATCCTGTCCCGGTACTCCGTCATCACCCGGCCGTTCCACTCGTGGCCGCCGTCCACGTTGCCCGAGCGCAGCAGCGGCGGCTCGATGCCGCGGGCCACCAGCTCCTCCGCGGCGGCGGCCATCGTGGCCTGCATCAGCGCGCTGGTGACGACGGTCGACGCCGGGGCGAACGGGGCCTCGATGCCCTCGTGGGTCAGCTCCGCGTCGCCGATCGCGATCTTCGAGTCGAGCACGATGTCGCAGTGGTCCTTCAGGTACGTCCCCGAGACGTGCCGCGACTTCGTCTCCGTCGCGTACGCCACCGACGTCACACCGATCACCGTGAGGCCGAGGGCGCGCGCGTTCATCGCCATCTCCACCGGCAGCGCGTTGCGGCCGGAGAGCGAGATGATGATCAGGAGGTCGCCCTCCTGCGCCGGGGATGAGTCGAGCACGGCGCTCGCGAGCCCGTCCACCCGCTCCAGCGCGGAGCCCAGCGTCGCCGGCATGACGTCGACGCCCACCACGCCCGGGACCGCGAGCAGGTTCATCAGCGCGAAGCCGCCCGCCCGGTAGACGACGTCCTGCGCGGCGAGCGACGAGTGGCCCGCGCCGAAGGCGAACAGTCGGCCCCCGGCCGCGACGGTCTCGGCGATCGCGGCGCCGGCCGCGGCGATCTCGGCCGCGTCCTCGTCCCGTACCTGCTGGAGCAGGCCGATCGCGGCGTCGAAGAACTGCCCGGCCAGCTTGCTCTCCCCGCCGCCGGCCCCGTTGCTCACGCGCCCGCTCTCGCCCATGCCCGAAGCTCCTTCTCGTCGTGGTCGCCGATCACGGTGCGGTCTGGACCATTGCTCTGTCAATACCGTGCCTACCCTCCTTCCCCCCGGCGAGACACGGTTGTCGGTGTCATGCGTCAGAATTGGTGCAGGGCCAGCGCACGACTCAATCGAGGGGCACGTATGTCCGGACTGATCGACACCACGGAGATGTATCTCCGCACCATCCTCGAGCTGGAGGAAGAAGGTGTGGTCCCGATGCGTGCCCGGATCGCCGAGCGGCTCGACCAGAGCGGCCCGACGGTCAGCCAGACCGTGGCCCGGATGGAGCGGGACGGCCTGGTGGCCGTCGCCAGCGACCGGCACCTGGAGCTCACCGACGAGGGCCGCCGTCTCGCCACCCGCGTGATGCGCAAGCACCGCCTCGCGGAGTGCCTGCTCGTCGACGTGATCGGCCTGGAGTGGGAGCAGGTCCACGCCGAGGCCTGCCGCTGGGAGCACGTGATGAGCGAGGCGGTCGAGCGGCGCGTCCTGGAGCTGCTGCGCCACCCGACGGAGTCGCCGTACGGCAACCCGATCCCGGGCCTGGAGGAGCTGGGCGAGAAGGCCGAGACAGAGGCGTTCCTCGACGACTCGATGGTCTCGCTCGCCGACCTGGAGGCCGGCACCGAGGGCAAGACGGTGATCGTCCGCCGGATCGGCGAGCCGATCCAGACGGACGCCCAGCTGATGTACACGCTGCGCCGGGCGGGCGTGCAGCCCGGCTCGGTCGTGAGCGTGACCGACTCGCCCGGCGGTGTCCTCGTCGGCAGCGGCGGTGAGGCGGCGGAGCTGGACGCGGACATCGCGTCCCACGTGTTCGTGGCGAAGCGCTAGCTAGTCCGCGGTACGGACGCCGACGGCGGCCAGGTACGCGCCGAGCGTGCCGGGCGCCGTCGTGTTGCCGCTGCCGCTGCCGCTGCCGCTGCCGCTGCCGTTGCCGGTGTTGATGTCGCGGTCGCTGTTGCCTTCGCCCGCCCAGCCCACGTACCCGTCGGGGCGGATCAGGAACAGACCGGTGCCGTAGGCCTCGTACGCGTCGAGGCGGGCGGTACGGACGGTGGCGGGGAGCGTCTCGCCGGCCGCCCACGCGGGGACGTCCGTGCCGATCGCGAGCAGCGTGAAGTGCGGGCCGCGGAAGGCGTCGAAGAGACGTGCCCCGTCGTGCGGTCCGTCCGGCGCGCGGTCGCCCGCGCGCAGCGCGTCGTCCGCCCGCCCCGTACGGGTCTCCACGGTGAGCGACGAGTCCCGGTACCCGAGCCCGAGCTGCTGGACCTCCTCGCCGCGCTGGGTCCCCTTCCCTTCGGCGGCGGCCCGGTGGATGCGGGTGCTGATGCCGAGCACGTCCGCGGCGATCGGCAGCCGTTCCGCCTCGTACGTGTCGAGCAGCGCGGCCGGGGCGCCGTGCCGGAGGACCTGGCCGAGCTTCCAGCCGAGGTTGTACGCGTCCTGGATGCTGGTGTTCAGCCCTTGGCCGCCCGCGGGGGAGTGGATGTGGGCCGCGTCGCCGGCCAGGAAGACCCGGCCCTCGCGGAACCGGTCGGCCATGGCCGCACTGGCCCGGAAGTCCGACGCCCACAGCACCTCGGTGACGTCCGCCTCGGTCAGCGGGGTGCGGGCGGCGACGAGCCGGCGCACCGCCTCGGCCGAGGTGTCGATGACGGCCGTCTCGTCCTCGAAGCCGGCCATGAGCTGGAACAGGTCGCCGTCGCCGCCGGGCAGCGGGCACAGCGCCGTGCCGCCGCCCTCCGCCTTCGGCCAGATGTGCCAATTGCCGCGGTCGACGAGCGCGTCCGGTGAGAGACGCACGTCCGCGACGAGCACCGGGCGCGGGTCGACGCTCTCGCCCGTCATGCCGATGCCGAGCGCGCGGCGGACCGTCGAGCGCCCGCCGTCGGCGGCGACCAGGTAGGCCGCGCGTACCGTCGCGCCGGTGGAGAGGTCCGCCTCGACCCCGTCCGCGTCCTGGCGGAGCCCGGTGAGCGCGGCGCCGAACCGGACGCTGCCGCCGAGCTCCACCAGCCTGTCGTACAGGACCTCCTGGGTGCGGGCCTGCGGGATGAGCAGCAGGTTTGCGTACGGGACCTGCTCGGTGGGCTCGGAGGTCTTCACCATGTCGAACTCGTGCTGCCGCTCGGCGCCGTCCCAGGCCAGCATCCGCGGGTAGCCGGTGCCGGAGACGTGGATCGCGGGCAGCACGCCGAGGTCGTCGAGGACCTCCTGGCTGCGCGGCTGCAGCCCCTTGCCGCGCGAGCCGGGGAAGAGGCCGTCGGCCTTCTCCAGGAGCACGGTGCGCACGCCCCGGCGGGCGAGGTCGATGGCGAGCACGAGTCCGGTGGGTCCGGCTCCGACGACGACGACGTCGGTGGTGGTGATGTCGGTGCGGGTGTGCGTGTGCGTGTCCATGGCTGTGCCCTCCGCGTTCCTTAACGGCGTTAAGTTCCTGACTCCCGGAGCATCTCCTTAACGCCGTTAAGTTGTCAAGGGGATACGGTGGCGGCGTGGCGACGAAGAAGACGGCCCGGATCGACCCCGCGCAGGTGGCGGAGGTCGCCCTGGGTCTCCTGAACGAGCGGGGGCTCGAGGGGCTGACCCTGCGGGCCATCGCCAAAGAGCTGAACGTGCAGGCCCCCGCGCTCTACTGGCACTTCAAGAACAAGCAGGCGCTGCTCGACGAGATGGCGACGGTGATGTACCGGCAGATGGTGGCCGACCCCGTCGCCCACCCCACCGGCGACCTGACCTGGCAGGAGCTGATCCTCGCGACCAACCGCGGCCTGCGTGCCGCGCTGCTGCGGTACCGCGACGGGGCGAAGGTGTACAGCGGCGCCCGCTTCACCGGCGTCGACTTCGCCGCCGACATGGAGCGCCAGCTCCGCGCGCTCGCCGCCGCGGGCTTCTCGCCGCGCGAGGCGGTCCGGGCGGGAACCACCGCGTACATGTTCACGCTCGGCTTCGTCACGGAGGAGCAGGGCGCGCAGCCGACACCCGGCGAGGCCCGCGAGGGCTTCGACGTCGAGGAGCGCGCGGAGCGGCTGGCGGACTACCCGCTGGCGGCGGCGGCCGGCGCGGAGCTGTTCACCGACTTCGACGCCGGGTTCGAGGAGGGGCTGCGGCTGATCGTCGCCGGCATCGAGGCGACGTACGCGCCGTCCGGAACCGGGCAGCCGCGCCATCCGTAACCGGACAGCCGCCCCGTCCGTAACCGGACAGCCGCCCCGTCCGTAACCGGACAGCCGTCCCGTCCATAACTGGACAGCCCGGTTTACGTCGGAATGGCCACGCCCGCACCCCGGTCGTGCCACGCTGGTCTGAACAGGACCGGGGCGGTCGGGGTGGTCGGGTCGGGGAGGGGGCCGGAGGATGCCGGCGACGCGGCGTACGGATCGGCTGGGCGCGGCGTGGCTCGTGTGTGCGGCCGGGTCCGCGAGGGCTGAGGCGACAGAGGGCCCCGGCGCCCATGGGCGCCGGGGCCTGTCCTCCCCTGTGCTGACCCGGAGCCCCGAGCTCCCAGGGTCATTCCCCTCGGACCGTTTTCCCCGAGCGGTCCGCCTCCCGCAGAAGATCTCCCCTCGGCGGCGCGCGTCAATCCTTGAGCGAGGTCACTCGAACGAGGGGTGTTGCATGGCAGAACCGCATTTTCGAATACAGGTTCGATAGTCTGGCGGAGTTCGACAGCGCTCGACATCGCTCGACATCGCTCGACCGGAACGCGGGAAAAGAGGGGGTGCCAGGGACATGGTGCGACGCATCGACGTGACCGGAGCCGACGGCGTACGCCTGGCGGCCTGGGAGTTCGCCGAGCCGCCCAAGGCGTACGGCCAGGAGCCCGCGCACCCAGCGCCAGCCCCCGGTGTCTTACTGCTGCACGGCCTGATGGGCCGCGCCTCGCACTGGGCGCCCACCGCCCGCTGGCTCGCCGAGCGGCACCGCGCGGTCGCGCTCGACCAGCGCGGACACGGCCGCAGCGCGAAGCCCGCCGCGGGGCCCTTCACCCGCGAGGCGTACGTCGCCGACGCGGCGGCGGCGGTCGAACAGCTCGGGCTCGGCCCGGTGACGCTCGTCGGCCACTCCATGGGCGCCCTGACCGCCTGGCAGCTGGCCGCCGAACGGCCCGACCTCGTCCGCGCGCTGGTCATCTGCGACATGCGGGCCTCCGCCCTCGGCGCCGCTTCGCAGCGCGAGTGGGCGGACTGGTTCCGTACCTGGCCGGTGCCGTTCGCGACGCTCGCGGACGTACGGAAGTGGTTCGGCGAGGACGACCCGTGGGTCGAACGCCCGAACCCCGCGCGCGGCGAGTTCTTCGCCGAGGTGATGGCCGAATCGGCGGACGGCTGGCGGCCGGTGTTCGACCCGGCGCAGATGCTCACCTCCCGCGAGACCTGGGTCCACGACGCGCACTGGGACTCCCTCGCCCAGGTCCGCTGCCCCACGCTCGTCGTCCGCGGCCTGGACGGCGAACTGGGCCGCGCCGAGGCCCAGGAGATGGTCCGCGTCCTCCCGCACGGCGCGTACGCCGAGGTTCCCGACGCCGGCCACCTCGTCCACTACGACCACCCGGACGCCTGGCGCACGGCCATCGAGCCTTTCCTGAACGGCGTGTTGACGCCGTAGGGTCGGCGCCAGGATCCCTTGATCACCGCCGAACCTGCTGGTTGGGTTGACGGCATGACTGAACCCGGAACCGTCGCCTGGCCGCCGACCGCCCCGATCGAGACCGAGCGGCTCGTCCTCCGCGCGTCCGAGGCCCGGGACCGGGCCGCGTTCGTCGAGCTGTTCGCCTCGCCGGAGGTGGGCACGTACGTCGGTGGCGCTCGCCCGCGTGACGAGCTGGAGCGCGCGATGCCCGAGGTGCCCGGGCAGCGGCCCGGCCTCTTCGTGATCGATCTCGACGGAGCGATGATCGGCATGATCACGCTCGACCGGCGCGACGCGGAGCGCCCCGGCCGGGTCCGCCCGGAGGGCGGCGAGACCGAGCTCGGCTACATGCTCCTGCCGGAGGCCTGGGGGCGCGGGTACGCCGCCGAGGCCTCCGCGGCGGCCCTCGACTGGTTCACCGCCACGCTCCCGGGTGAGCCCGTGGTGCTCACCACCCAGACCGCCAACACCCGCGCGATGCGCCTCGCGACGAAGCTGGGGTTCGTCGAGGTCGCCCGTTTCGAGGAGTACGGCGCGGAGCAGTGGTTCGGCGCGCGGACCGCGGGCGCGGACGCCTGACGGGACGGACGACGGCTCATGGAGAGCATCGAGATCGACGAGAACCTGGTGCGCTCGCTGGTGCGAGAGCAGCATCCGGACCTCGCAGGGCTCGACGTGCGCGAGGTGATCGGCGGTTGGGACAACCAACTGTGGCGGCTGGGCGATGGGTTGGCCGTGCGCATGCCCCGCACGGAGCGCGCGCCGTCCCTCCTGCGCAAGGAGCACCGGTGGCTGCCCGCCCTGGCCCCGCGTCTCCCGCTCCCGGTCCCGACCCCCGTACGCCTCGGGGAACCGTCCGCCCGCTTCCCGCGCCCATGGACCATCGCGACCTGGGTCCCCGGCGAACCGGCCGACCGCGCCCCGATCAGCCACGCCGCCGCGGCCGACACCCTGGCGGGCTTCCTCAGGGCCCTCCACGTGCAGGCGCCCCCGGACGCACCGGTCGGCGAGGACCGCGGCGTCCCCCTCGAACAGCTCGCGGACGGCTTCGAGCAGGGCCTGGAGGAAGTCGCCTCCGGAGGCGACTTCGCCGAACTCCGAAGGGTCCGGGACATCTGGGAGCAGGCCGTCGCAGCGCCCGACTGGGAGGGCCCGCCGCTATGGCTGCACGGCGACCTGCACCCGGCCAACGTCGTCGTCTCGGACGGCACACTCACCGGCGTCGTCGACTTCGGCGACATGTGCGCCGGCGACCCGGCGGTGGATCTCGCCGCCGCCTGGGTGCTCCTCCCCGCCGGGGCGGCCGCGCGCTTCTTCGCCGCGTACGCACAGGCGGACGAGCCGACGATCCGCCGCGCCCGAGGCCTGGCCGCCGGGAAGTGCCTCGCCCTCATCCTCGTAGGCCGCGCCGGCGACCAGAACCTCCCCGGCGGCAAACCCACCTGGGGCCCAGCCGGCCGCGCGGCGCTCGACAGGGTGCTGGCGCCGATCGGGGCGGCCGGCTGACCAGCGGAGCATGGACGCTCCACGCCTTGACGGGCTCAGCGCCGCGGCGGGTCTCATCCGTCCGCGGCGTCCTCGGTCTCCCAGCGCAGCAGGTCGCCCGGCTGGCACTCGAGTACCTCGCAGAGCGCGGCGAGCGTCGCGAAGCGCACCGCCTTGGCGCGTCCGTTCTTGAGCACCGCCAGGTTGGCGGGTGTGATACCGACGCGGTCCGCGAGTTCGCCCACGGACATCTTCCGCCTGGCCAGCATCACGTCGATGTCGACGGCGATCGGCATCAGATCACCTCGTCCAACTCGGCCCGCATCCGCGCCGCCTGGGCGAGCAGCATGCGCAGCACGAGCACGATGAGCGCGACCCCCAGGATGGCCACGCCGATCCCGGCCATGATGACGGTGACGCCCGGGTCCTCGCGCTGGCCCGGCGCGTTGATGGCCGTGACCGCGAACCACACGAGGGCGGCCGCCACGATCGAGCCGATCACGCCGTCCACGTACCGGAAGGCTGCGTGGGAGAACACCGTTCCGCGTCGCACCATCGTCACCAGCCGCCACACGCAGACCAGGGCGACCTGGGCCGACACCATGCCCAGGATCGTGATCAGGCGCAGCGGGGTCAGCGGGAGCGACCCGTCCTCGGGGTCGTTCCCACTGATCAACGTCCAGACCATCAACGCCTGGACGAACACGGTGCCGGTGAGCACCACCACGAGCACGGCGCGCAGCGCGCGCACGGTCAGCTTTCCCATGGCCCAACCTCCCATCGAGTTACGATGGAAATCTATCGAGTTTCGATAGATGCGGCAAGAGGGTCAGGTGGGCGAGCTCTGGGACTCGATCATCCTGACCAGGTCGGTGATGTCCTTGTGGAAGGTGAACTCACGCACCAGCGTGGTCCAGCGCCCGTCCTGCCGCCGCCAGACGAAGTTGTAGAGCACCGGGACGTCGTCCTTCACGCGGCGCACGATGATCGACCCATGGCCGTCGTACACGCTGGTGGCCAGAAGGCTGAGGTCGTCGAGTGACTCACCCACCTTCATCCCCTGGTCCCGCAGAGCGCGGAAGCGCGCCATGAACTGGTCCTTGGTCAGCGTCACCACCCGACCCTCCTCGTCGAACCGCACGTTCTCGAAACCCGGGTCGTAGAGGGCGTCCAGCCCCTCCACGTCCATGGCCAGGCCGGCGTTCAGGTACTCCCACATACGATCCACAAGCGATTGATCCACGATCGGCTCTCCCTCGTCGCTGGTTCCGTTCCGCCTACCTCCCCAACGTCGCAGCGCCCGCCGACAAAGCGCCGACAGTCCGCCGTCCACGACCGACAGCCGACCGACCGTCTCCCGTCCGGCCGTCCGGCCGTCCGGCCGTCCTGCCGTGCGACCTACATGTCGCATTTGTGCCAGACCCTGACCGTGGACGACTGCTGAACTCGGGCGTATTGCCACTGGCGTCATGACGACAGGACAGGAACCATGCCCGCATTGACCACCCCCGCCGACGGCGCCACTTCCACCGATCCCACCGGCAACCTTGCTGCCGCCGCTCCGTCGCCGGTGATCGGCTGGCTCGCCGTCGTCTCCGTGATGATGGGGATCTTCTCCATCGTCACCACCGAGATCCTGCCGATCGGCCTGCTGACACCCATCGGCGACACCTTCGGTGTCTCGGACGGTACGGCCGGCCTGATGATGACCCTGCCCGGGATCCTCGCCGCCGTCGCCGCGCCCACCGTGACCGTCGCGACCGGGCGGGTGGATCGGCGCGTCATGCTCTGCGTTCTGATGCTGGTGCTCGCGTCGGCGGACCTCCTCGCGGCGGTCGCACCCTCCTACTGGGTCATGCTGGTCTCACGGGTCCTGGTCGGACTCGTCATCGGCGGCTTCTGGTCGATCGCCGCGGGCCTCGCCTCCCGGCTGGTGCCCGAGGGGCAGGTCGGTGCGGCGACCGCGGTGATCTTCTCCGCCGTCCCGCTCGGTTCCGTGCTCGGTGTGCCCGCCGGGGTCTTCCTCGGAAATCTCGCGGGATGGCGGACGGCCTTCGTCGCCATGGGAATCCTGACGCTGGCCGTGTTCGCCGCCCTCGTCGTGCTGCTGCCCCCGCTGCCGCCGCGGGGTGTCACCCGACTCTCCGTACTGCGGGACCTGCTCGGCGCCACCCGGATCCGGGTGGGGCTGTTCGTGACCTTCCTGATCGTGATGGCGCACTTCGGCACGTACACGTATGTCACCCCGTTCCTGGAGGACGTGACGCAAGCCGGCCCTGAGTTCATCACCGCATCCCTGCTGGCGTACGGCGTCGCCGGGATCGTCGGCAACTTCGTCGCGGGCACGACGGCGAGGCGCGCGCTGCGCGCGACGTTCACCGCCGCCGCGGGCATGCTCGCGACGGCGACGCTCCTGCTGCCGGTCATCGGCACGGGGAAGCCCGGCGCGATCGTGCTGCTGGTGGTCTGGGGGCTCGCGTACGGCGCGGTGCCGGTCTGTTCCCAGACATGGTTCCTGACGTCGGCACCGCAGGCACAGGAGGCGGCGTCCGTGCTCTTCACGTCGTCGTTCCAGGCGACCTTGTCCCTCGGCGCACTGGCGGGCGGGGCGGTGGTGGACTCCACCTCGACGTCTGCGGCGATGACGCTGGGCGGGCTGGCCGCGATCCTCATGATGGTGACGGTGCGGGTTTTCAGCAGGGCGCTGAGGCAGCTCAGTTGAGCCGTGTTGGGTGCGGGCCGGGGTGAGGCGCTAGGGGTGGACGGTCTTGCCCGCTTCTGGTGGGGCCGCCCTCTTTCCGAGTGTGGCGTGCTCCGGTGCCGCGTCAAGGGCGCTCCTGCGTCGCGTCGCTTCGCGATTTCGCTTCGCTCCACCCTTGACCCACCACCGGAGCACGCCTTTTCACACTCGGAGGGCGGCCCGTGGGGACGGGTCCACGCGGGCGCGCCGTCGTGCGCGGGGGGTGAGGGAGGCGAGTGCGGGTCAGAGCTGCGCGGGCGTTGTATGGGGTGCCCATTTCCGTCTCGGCGGCCGGCCGCCGTCGCGGGGTCGGGCATCATGCCCCGCTGGTCGATGTCCGGTGGGGGTCCGGCCGGGCGCAAGCCACTCCGTAGGGCGCGAGGGCTAAGGCAACGTCAGTACCCACCACTGTCGCAACGTGCGGCGCGTGTGCAGGAAGACGTTCGGACCCCGGCAGACGGGGCGGGCGTAGCGTCTGACAGGGTCACCGTTCGGGAAGACGAGATCTCCGCGGCCGACGACGACTGCTCCCTCGTCCGTCAGTCGGAGGTGGTGGACGACACTCCTTCGTGCACCGGAGTCGATGCGTGGCTCGGTTCCTCCGAGCAGGAGCAGCCGGTTGTCGCGGATCGCGAGGCCGGCGGGGTCCGAGACCGGCAGGTCGCGGATACGGAGTATCCCGCTGGGCCCTGTTTCGACGAGCGGGGCGGCAGGCCAGTACACGGTGTGGGCGGTGGAGCCGGAGACGTTGATGGTGTTCACCTCCGTCACGTGGTGATACGGCGCCGGCGGGCGTAGGGACCAGGCGCGGTTGCCCCTGCTGTCCCAGCGGACCAGCCCGCCCGCGCTGACGTGATCACCGCTGTACACCCCCTCGTCGGCGTACCCGGTCCAAAAGCCGGTCCGGCGGTCCGCGACCAGGTGCGTCAGCCGGGTTCCCAGCGGGAACCGGCGCCGAGAGCGACCGTCCGGGCCGAAGACCTGGCCGGACAATGCGTTCGGTCCCTCGCTGCCGGAGACGACGAACCCGCCGCCCGGAAGGGCGTCGAGAGCAGCCGGGTCCACGGCCACGTCGTGCAGCGACTGTTCCAGGATCCTGCCCCGGTCACTGATCACGACGAGGGCGTCGAAAGGAAGATTCAAGGGTGCCGGGACGTCCCGGCCGGCCCACCTGCGGGGAAATCGGGCATCAGGGCAGATCAGCCAGAGAGCCCGGCCCCACGGATCGATCGTGGAGGCCAGTACTTTCCGCTCGTCGTACTGCCGAGGCAACAGTGCGTGGGAACGCAGTGCCACCTTCGTCAAGAAATCACCTCACGGGCGAAGGAACGCGACCCGTTGATGATCACACACCTGCGCCGGCCCCAGCCTCCGAAGTCCAGGCGCGGAACAGCGTCAGGGCCTCGGTCAGGTTGCCGGGCCCACACGCGATCTGGAACGTCTTCTCTGACGTCCAGGCCATCACCCAGTCATGCTCACCCCGGGTGACCTGCTGCCGGGGGTACTCCCGGTCCTCCAAGTCCGTCTCTTCCAGGCTGATCCTGACGGTCCAGCCCGGGTTGTCGAGCGTGCCGATCGTCACGCCCCATTCGTGCTCCCACTCACCATCGCATTGGGAGGCGTACCAGTGCTGCAACCAGTCAAGGACGTGCTCGGGTTCGGACATGGACGCAGATCTTAAGAGAGACGAGATAGGTCACGGGTGGGGCATTTGTTGTGTCGTGCGACTCGCGAGGCGACGTCCGGGCGTTAATGGCTCTGTTGCGTTCGCGCGGTGCCTTGCGGAGCGACCAGACGCCCCGACTGGAAGGTGCGACTCTCGGAGAGAGGGCGGTCCCACCCGTCTCTCAACGACCCGGCCCACCCCAAGACCCCGAACCTCGGAACGCACTGGATCTCAAGCGCACTTGAGGTTGCAGCATGGTCGGCATGGACACAGACTCCGCGGCCCGCGCCGCAGCCATCGAAGCCATCCGTCAGATCGTCGCCACCGTCGAGCACTCCCAGCAGAACAAGGACCCCGACGAGTTCCTCACCCTCTTCCACCCCGACGCGATCTGGACCACCGCCCACGGCAAGGTGCTCATCGGCCTCGACGCGATCTCCGAGTTCACCCGCAAGGTGCTCCCCGCGGCCGAGTGGGACGGCAAGGTCACCTACGAGGTGGCCCACGTGCTCTTCATCCGCCCCGACGTCGCGGCCGTCAAGGTCCGTCAGCGGTACCTGTCCCCGGACGACGAGAGCGAAGGCGCCCCGCTGTACGTGATGTCCCAGCAGGACGACGGCCGTTGGCTGCTGACCGCCTGCCAGAACACGGGCGTCGTCGCCGGCTGATCGACGCGGCCGTCGCGCGGCCGCCGCCGGCCGGAGGTGTCAGTGCCCGCCCCTACGATCAGCGCATGTCCGACGCCTTCACCGTCCTGTGGACCCACGACACCTGCCGTGCCCTGCGCAAGGCGGGCCGCGTGGGCGAGCGGCCGCCGGTCGCCTTCAGCGGCCTTCATTCCTCCCTGCCCGCGTGGATAGGTGCTGCTCCGGGGGACGACGTGTACGCGCTGCACGTCAACCGGTGCGAGGTGTTCGTCGTCAGCCGGATGCGGATGCTCGACATCGAGCGCCACGACTGCTGCGGCGCCGCCCCCGCAGCATGGGACGACCCCGCGTACCCCGGGCACGGCGACTGGTCGGCCCTCGGCGCCGGCGGCTGCGGCGCCATGGCGGTCCACGTGGACGCGACGCCCGTCCGCTTCGACGTGCCGATCCCCGGCGACCTGCTGTCCCGCCTGACCTGGCGCAACGCCCGGGGCCGGACCCGCGGTCTGAAGTACGTCGTGGACGGCCGCCTCGAGCGCTCGGTCAGTCTCCAGGGCTTCTACCGCCTGACCCCGGAGTCGGCCGACGAGCTGGCGGCTGTCGTGGATGGAGCGGTTCGGGTCTAACAGCCTCGCAACGCGCGCCACGTACCGTGCGGCGCATGAGCGCGAAGGCGAACAGGCACGGGAACGGGAACGGGAACGGGAACGGTGTCGACTCGAACCTGCAGACAGAGGTCCGGTCCGGCACCGAAGACGATCTCGGTGAGCTGACGCGTATCTACAACCACTACGTCCTCGAGACCCCGATCACCTTCGACATCGAGCCGCTCACCGTCGATCAGCGCCGGCCGTGGCTGCTGACCCATCCCGACTCCGGTCCGCACCGGCTCCTTGTGGCAGAGGAGGGCGGAAAGCTCCTCGGCTACGCGACCAGCAGCGCGTTCCGCCCGAAGCAGGCGTACGCGACGTCCGTGGAGACCAGTGTCTACCTGGCGCCCGCACACCCGGGCCGCGGTGTCGGGAGCCTGCTGTACGCCGCGCTCTTCGAGGTGCTGGAGCGTGAGGAGGTCCATGTCGCGCTCGCCGGGATCACCGTTCCCAACGAGGCGTCCCAACGACTCCACGAGCGCTTCGGATTCCGCCCCGCCGGCCGCTTCGAGCAAGTCGGTCGGAAGTTCGGGCAGTTCTGGGACGTTGCCTGGTTCCAGAAGCCGCTGTCCCGAGCGGCGGAGGCGACCGTCACTCGCTGACGGTCCAGGCGTGCAGCCACGCGTGGAGGGGGAGCGTGGTGTGGACGATGCCTCGGTCGAAGCCCCGGCCGTCGTCCTCGTACCGGACGACCGGGCTCTCGGCCGCCTCGTCCAGCGCGACGTACCACGCGGTCGCGCAGCCGCATGCGACCAACTGCAGCCATGTGGGCGGGAGATCGCCCGCTTCCCGCTCCTTCCGGTGGATCTCCACAAGCTCCGCGAGTGGGTGCAGTCCGTAGTCCGGACCGAAGCCCCCGTCCCCCACCTCCGTGTACACGCGTCGCAGCAGCTCGGGCAGGCGGCGACCGATCGCGGCCTCCGCCTGTTCCCATTCCGCGACCGGAACCGGCGGGTGCAGCGGGCCGCGCGAGGCGTCCGCGTAGTACGCGGAGGCCTCCTCGGCGCCCGAGGGCAGGTACGCCACCAGGCCGTCGTCCAGGTAGCTCAGGAACAGGGCCCTGTCCACCACGTCCGCGCCGTACATCCCCTCCAGCCACTCCAGCGGCACTGCCACCTCGTCCCGCCGCCGGGCCGGGTCGTGCGCGCGGCTGCGCAGACCTTCGATCAGTCGGTGCACGTCGCTGCTCATAGAGCTAGCCGACCTCGACGTCGACCTCGACGGCGGTGGGCTCGTCCAGGGTGATCTTCTCCGCGCCGATTCGCCGGATCCGCTCGCCTCCCCATGCCGACAGGGAGGCGAGCGCGGCGTTGAGAGAGATGCCGTGCTCGGTCAGGGAGTACTCGACCTTCGGCGGCACCACCGGGTACACCTCGCGGTCGACCAGGCCGTCCTCCTCCATCTCCCGGAGGTGCTGGACGAGCATCTTCTCGCTCACGCCGGGCAGGCCGCGGCGGAGCTCGGAGAAGCGGCGGGTGCCGTGGTGGTGGAGTTCCCAGAGGATCAGGGACTTCCATTTGCCGGCGACGACGTCCATCGCCGCGTCGATGCCGCAGAAATAGGGTCCTTGTCGCGCCGACGTCGCCATGCGTTCCTCCGGGCTGCACTCCGCGCCGTGCTCCGAGCTGCACTCCGAGCCGTACTTACCTTCTGGTGGGTACCGCACTAATTAGTCCGTACTGGTCAACTCTACTGGCGCTGCCGAGGATTCAGTTGTTGACGCATTCGACGAACGCGACGGAGTTCCGCAGATGACGGAGAACGAAAGCATCCAGGTCAGCCTCCTCGGCCTCGGCGCGATGGGTGCCGCTCTCGCCGAGACGCTTCTCAAGGCCGGCCACACCCCCACCCTCTGGAACCGTTCGCCCGGCAAGGCGGACGCCCTCGTCGCCCTGGGGGCGACGGAGGCCGGTTCGGCCGCCGAGGCCGTCCGGGCGAGTCGGCTGGTGGTCGTGTGCCTCTTCGACCACGACTCGGTGCACGAGGTGCTGGACCCGCTGGTCGGAGATCTGGCCGGGCGGACGCTGGTCAACCTGACGACGACGAAGCCGGAGCACGCGCGGGAGCTGGCCGCGTGGGCGGCCGAGGCGGGGATCACGTACCTCGACGGCGGCATCATGGCGGTGCCGTCCATGATCGGGCAGCCGGGGGCCTCGATCCTCTACAGCGGCTCGGCCGAGGCGTTCCGCGAGCACGAGGCGCTGCTTGATGTGTGGGCGACCAGCACGTACTACGGCGAGGACGCCGGTCTGGCGTCGCTCTACGACTTCGCGCTGCTGTCGGGGATGTACGTGATGTTCGCGGGGTTCCTGCACGGTGCGGCCCTGCTGGCGCCCGCCGGGGTGTCCGCGGGGGAGTTCGCGAAGCTGGCCGCACCGTGGCTGACGGCGATGACCGGCGGCTTCGCGGGGTTCGCCGAGGTCATCGACGGCGGGGACTACACGGTCCCGGGGCAGCAGAGCCTGGAGTTCTCGGACCTCGGGCTGTTCATCGAGGCGAGTGTCGAGCAAGGCGTGAGTGCAGAGCCCATCGCGATGGTGCAGCGGCTCATCCAGCGTCAGGTCGACGCGGGCCATGGTGGGGAGGGGTTCGCCCGGATCTTCGAGAGCATCAGGCGGCCGGCGGCCTGAGCGGTCCGGTCCGGGCCGGATCGGCCAGGTCGCGGCCCGTGCGCGGCATCGCGCGCGAAATGGGCGGCGCGCCGCCAACCGGCTGCCCCGCACCTCCGGTCGGGTCCACTCCGCTCAGGCGGACCCGGCGCCCAGGCGGTGGGCGAGTTCCTCGACCGGGTCCCAGACCGTTCCCGAGGCGAGGCGTTCGACGAGTGTCCTGCTCAGGGGCTCGCCGTCCAGGACGGCCTCGATCGTCGCCGCGTCCACCGGGCGGGAGTAGTAGTGGCTGAGGTCCTCACCGACGGCGGCGGGGGTGAAGAGGGTGAGCGGTTCGAGCATCCAGGCGGTCAGCTCGGCCTCCGCGCCGTCCTGGGGTTCCGGTGCGCCGTGGCGCCAGCCGGTGCCGTCGTGCCCGTGCCACAGCGCGAGCGTGAGGGCGGGGAACTCCGGTTCGTCGTCGTCGAGCTGAGTCAGCGGTACGAGGTCGTCGGGGAGGCCGTCGAGCAGGCCGGGCCAGACGGCCTCCTCGTCGTACGGGCTCAGGGACGACTCGTGGTCGAAGGCGCGGAGGAAGGCCGAGGACCGGCCGAGGAAGACGCGGTAGTCGTCGCCGCCGCCGTTCTCGTACCGGAAGTACTCGAACCCGTCCTCGCCGGCGGCCGCGTAGGCGTACCGCGGCCACCGGGACCCGAAGGCCGCCTCCAGGAGGGTGAGGGTACGGAGCCGCTCGCGGAGCCGGGCCGGCTCGGGCAGGGCGGCGGCGAAGCCGGAGAGCGCAGTCATGGCCCGAGCGTAGAGGGCGCCTCCGACAGTTCTCAGGCGGCCGTCAGAACGCGAAGACCGGGCCGTCCGTCATCGCGGAGCGCAGCTCGCAGGGGTTGGCGTACGTGGCCTGCCAGCTGACGCGCCTGCCCTGCCAGACGCCGTCGCCGGTGATCGTGACCGGCGCCCACTGGCGCGTACATGAGCGGGTGGGGGCGTCCGCGGTCAGGTCCGTGAAGTTGCCGCCGACCGCGCTCAGTTCGGCGCAGGCCGAGGCGGCGGCCGGGTGGCTGCCGCCGTGGGTGGGGGCGCAGGTCAAGGTCACCGCGCGGAGGACCGTGGCGGTCTCCGCGGTCTCGCCGGCGCCGATGGTGAGCACGAGCGAGGACGGCGGGTACAGCCCGGAGGTCGCGGCCTGTGCGATGCCGGAGGTGGCGGTCCCGAGGAGTGCGAGGCCGGTGGCGGTGGCGAGCGCGGTGAGGGCGAACGAGCGGCTGACGTAGCGCACGGAGGTGTCCCCTTCGGAAGTCAGTGCGAGGGTGGTTGATGGCGGACCGGAGTCTTGCCGACGCACAGGGTGATCGCACGTCGCCCGCGCCTTTCCGGCCGCACACCCGCGAAACCCCCCGACCGACTGGTCGTACGGGACTTCGGGGCCCTTCCTGCCTCCAGTGGTTCAACCATTAACGGCCAACTGACCTGCGAGAACGCGAAATTGGTTGCGTATTGGAGGAATCGAATCCGCATCCGGTCGACCGGAAACACACGCCGCCCGCCACGGAATCCTGCTCCGTGACGGGCGGCTGGGGAGGGCGTCGGGTCAGACCGCGGCCTGCGGGGTGGCGGCCCCCTGGGTCTTCGCGACGCCGAGCCACGAAACGGCCTGGTAGTAGTACCAGGCCGTCTTCTCGCACGACGTGCGCTGTTCGGCGGAATAGCCGGCGCAGACGCGCTTCATGTCCTCGTGGAAGGCGTTGTCCAAGCGGGCCTTGTTGGCTTCGAAGGTGCCCGCCGCCTTGTGGTTCCGGTAGCCGAAGTCATGCCGGGCGCAGGCGTTTGAAAAAGGGAATCCGCCCGGGTTGTCGGGGGAGTAACTGCAGTAGTCCGTCGACCAGTCGAAGCCGTGCTCGGCGTACTGGCCCTGGTCGTTCCGGGCGGCGAGCCAGGCGCTCTGGCTGCCCGCGTCGGCCTGGGTCCAGGAGCTGAGGAGTTGTTCCTTGCCCGGGCCTTCGGCCGAGGCCGCGGACGCGGAGAGGAAGGTGGCGGTGAGCGTCAGGGCGACTGCTCCGAAGGGCAGCGCGAATCGACGACGCATGAGGGACCTCCGAATGTGGGGGGTGGAAGCCTTGCGTGTTTGCGGAGCGGCCAGATCCTGTCACCCCGCACGCGTTTCGCGAGGGTGCGGGTACGAAATCCGCGGTGAATTTCTCGTACGCGCGACAGCCCGGAATGCACACTTCCGCAATTCCGTTTCGCGGTACGCGAATTACCCCGCCCCGCCGAACCCGGCCCTACCCCACCCGGCCCTGCCCGGCAGCTGCCGCCCCACCTCGCCCCACCTCACCCCACCCCACCCTGCCCCGTCCTACCCCTTGCTCACCGCCGTCAGGATCTCCGGCAGCCGGCCCGCCGTGCGCGGGGCCGCCATGCGCAGGCCCGCCCACGCGATCAGCGCGCCCCAGGCCGTGCCGAACGGGAGGATCAGCCACAGCCAGTCGCGCCCGCCGGTGAGGTGGAGCGTGATCGTCGCGGCGACGACCGGGGCCGACAGGAGCGCCGCGGCGACCATGCCGCCGAGGATGGAGATCCAGGCCAGCCCGCCCTGGCCCGGCGCGACGTTCTTGTACGCGCTGTCCTGCGGGATCGAGTACGGGAAGTTCGCCGACGCCACCGCGCCCGTCGCGACCATCGCGCCGAGCAGGGCGAACGCCACGCCCAGCGCGTCCGGCAGGGCCGTCCAGTCACCGAGGGCCGCCGCCGTCGCCACCGTCACCAGCGCCGTGTACGGCAGCGTGATCGCGAGCAGCGCCAGGGCCCGCGCCCGTAGCTCCGCGTACGCGTCCTCGGTCGACGCGATCGTCTGCGCCACCATCCAGAACGCCGAGGTGTCCTGGCCGAACTGGTTGTACATCTGGATGCCGAGCATCCCCGACGCGAAGCACGCGAAGTAGATCGTGCCCGTTCCCTGCAGGGCGTTGAAGAGGGGGACGATCGCGCCGATCGCCAGCGACGTCACCCACGCCGCCTTCGTCTTCGGGTCCCGCCACACGTACCGCAGGCTGCGCTGCATGACCGCGCCCGTACGGCCCTCCCAGCCGCCCGCGCCTCCGGTCGTCCCCCGTACCCCCGCCGCCTCGATCGTGGAGCCGTCCGGCGCGGTCATCAGCTTCACCAGGCTCGCCCGCCACCAGAGCAGCAGCGCCCACAGGGCCGCCCCGGCGAGCAGCAGGCCCGCCGCGGCCCTCCCGTACGCGCCCTCGCTCGCCGCGTCGACGGCCGCGATCGCCGAGGCCGGCGGGACCCAGCCGACGACGTCGGCGACCGGGTCCAGGACCGACAGGCTGCCCGCCTGTCCCAGGCGCTGCGCGCCGAAGTTGACCACCTGGATGCCGACCGCGATCAGCAGGCCGCTGAGGACCGCCAGGTCGCGGCCCTTGCGCGAGGTCAGCAGCCGGATGTTGGCCGCCGCGACCGCCCGCGACAGCGCCACGCAGCACAGGACCGTCAGCGGCACCGCGAGCACCGCGGCCAGCACCCCCGCGGCGCCGTGGGCGAGCGCCAGCGCGCCGCCGAGAGCGAGGCAGAACGTGAACAGCGGGCCGATCCCGACGAGCGAGGCCACGAGCAGCGCCCGCACCAGTGGTCGGGGCTGCAGCGGCAGCATCACCAGCCGGGACGGGTCCAGCGTCTCGTCGCCGCTCGGCACGAACAACGGCATCACCGCCCAGCCGAGCGCCAGCAGCGCGGTCAGGAGTACCGCGATCGTGTCGACGTCCGCGCTGCCGCGCATCAGGACGAAGGCGAGCAGGAGCGCCGCCGCGACGAGCAGCGCCGCGGCCAGTGAGACGGCAAACGCGGTGGCCCGGCCGGCGGACTGCCGGAGTCCGTTGCGCAGCAGCGCCCACTTGAGGCGTACGAAGACGGGCGTCAGGCCCTCCGCGGCACTCACCGGCCGCCGCCCGCCGTGCCGCGCGCCCCACCGCCGGTCGCACCGCCCGCCGTACCGCCCGTCCGGTTGCCGCCCGCCGCGCCGCCCGTCCCGCCGCCCAGCCAGTCCAGCGTCGTCCCCGCGTCCCGCCCGTTCGCGCCGACCAGTTCGAGGAACGCGGCCTGCAGCGACGGCGCCTCGCCCCGTACGTCCTCCAGGGGGCCGTGGGCGCGGATCTGCCCCGCGGCCATCACGGCGACCCAGTCGCACAGCGACTCGACGAGCTCCATCACATGACTGGAGAACACGACCGTCGCTCCCGAGCCGGTGTACCGCTCCAGGACGCCGCGGATGGTCTGCGCGGAGACCGGGTCGACGCCCTCGAACGGCTCGTCCAGGAACAGGACCTCGGGGTTGTGCAGCAGCGCCGCCGCGAGACCGATCTTCTTGCGCATGCCGGTCGAGTAGTCGACGACGAGCTTGTGCTGCGCGCCCGCGAGGTCGAGAACGTCGAGCAGCTGGGCGGCGCGCCGGTCGACCTCGTCGCCGGGCAGCCCCCGCAGCCGCCCGGTGTACGCGAGGAGTTCGCGGCCCGACAGCCGCTCGAAGAGCCGCAGGCCCTCCGGCAGGATGCCGATCCGGGCCTTCACCGCGGCCGGGTCCTGCCACACGTCGTGGCCGGCGACCTCGACCCGGCCGTGGTCGGGCCGGAGCAGACCGGTCGCCATCGAGAGGGTGGTGGTCTTGCCGGCGCCGTTGGGGCCGACCAGGCCGATGAACCGGCCCGCGGGCAGCGTGAGATCGACGCCGGCGACGGCGATCTGCTGCCCGAACCGCTTCCACAGTCCCTCGATGCGGACGGCGGGCGGCACGCCCCCGGAGGGGCCGCCGCCCGCCGTCTCGAAGCCTTCCACGGTTGTCGGGTCGGGCATGGCGCACAGCCTCTCGGTCGTCCCCGTCGGTCCGGGACAACCTTAGGCCGAGCGCCCTCAGGAACGCCGGGCGCGCGCCGCCGCCGCCTCGCGCCCGCAGGCGTACGCGAGCGGGCTGATCAGCTCCTCGGCATCCGGCAGCCAGCGGTTGGCCGGGGTGGGCCGGCGGGCCCACTGGACCGCGCCGCTGCCGCCGACCCGGGTGGGCGGGGCGGCGACGTAGTGGCCCTCGCCGCGGGCGACCAGGTCGAGGGAGCTGGGCACCCAGCCGAGCTTGCGCACCAGGTCGGGGACCTTCGCGGCGGCGCCGGGCAGCACGAAGAACATCATGCGGCGGTCGGGGGTGCAGGTGACCGGGCCGAGGGTGAGTTCCATCCGCTCCATGCGGGCGAGGGCGAGGAAGCCGGCCGACTCGGGCACGTCGAGGACGTCGAAGGTGCGGCCGGTCGGCAGCAGGATCGAGGCCTTGGGCTGCTTGCCCCAGATCCGGCGCGCCGCAACGGCGCTGCCGGTGGCCTGCGTCGCCCAGTCCGGTCTGGCCGGGTGCGCTCCGGGCGCGGCGCAGTCGGCGGCGCCGCACGAGCACCGCTCGGCGCCCTCCACCGCCTCCAGCCAGGTGCCGGGGAACACGTCCCAGTGCCGCTCTTCCGCATACCGCACGGCACTGTCCAGCAGCTGTTCGCCGCGCTGCTTGGGGATCTGTGCGGCTTCCGTGACTCCCATGGTCTCTTCCACGCCCCTCTCAACTCCCGCCGCCACCTGGGGTTACGGGCGTCACGGTGAGCGGCCTGGCGCATCGATCCTGCATGCGGGGCGCATGGGTGCACGGGCGGGGGCGCGCATGGGGCCGGGGAGCGGCGGGTGGGTAGCCAGAGTCGGGGGGCGTCGACGCGCACGCCATGGTCGATGCGTCCGGTTTCGCGTGTTCACATCGGCATTGACCGGATATCTGCCGGGCAGTGATCAGTTCAATGATCATGCACGGCCTCAGGGGGTTCATCATGGCAGCCAGGCCTCTCGTCGCCCGTCAGCCCAACGAACGGTTGCAGGCGCTCATCCAGGAAGCCGGGTGTTCCAACGCCGGCCTCGCCCGGCGGGTCAACATGGTCGGCGCGGAGCGCGGCCTCGACCTGCGGTACGACAAGACGTCGGTCGCCCGCTGGCTGCGCGGACAGCAGCCGCGCGGCCGGGCGCCGGGGATCATCGCGGAGGCGCTGGGCCGCAAACTGGGCCGCACGGTCACCATCGACGAGATCGGGATGGCGAACGGCAAGAACCTGGCGTCGGGCGTCGGCCTGCAGTTCTCGCCGACCGTGGTCGGGGCGATCGAGCAGGTCTGCGAGCTGTGGCGGAGCGACGTGGGCCGGCGGGACTTCCTGTCGGGTTCGGCGGTCGCCGCGTCGGCCCTCGTCGAGCCGAGCCGGGACTGGCTGATCACGGGCGCGGACGCGCAGGTGGCGCGGTCGGCGGGGGCGCGGGTCGGGGCCTCGGACGTGGCGGCGGTACGGGCGATGACCAGCGCCCTGGTCGACCTGGACCACCGGTTCGGCAGCGGGCACGTACGGCCGGTGGTGGTGCACTACCTGAACAGCGTGGTCGCGGGGATGCTCGCGGGGGCCTACCGGGAGTCGGTGGGACGGGAGTTGTTCGCGGCCGTGGCCCGACTGACCGAACTGGCCGGGTACATGGCGGTGGACACCGGACAGCCGGGGCTCGCGCAGCGGTACTACATCCAGGCGCTGCGCCTCGCGCAGGCGGCCGGGGACCGCGGGTACGGCGGGTACGTGCTGGCCGCCTCGATGAGTCATCTGGCCGCGCAGCTCGGCAACCCGCGGGAGATCGCGCAGTTGGCGCGGGCGGCGCAGGAGGGCGCGCGGGGGCGGGTGACGCCGCGGGCGCAGGCGATGTTCCTGGCGGCCGAGGCGCGCGGGCACGCGCTGCTCGGCGACGGGCGGACGTTCGACGAGGTCGCGGGGCGGGCGGTGGCGGCGCTGGAGCAGGCCGATCCGGAGTCCGGCGACGACCCGGCGTGGATCGCGCACTTCGACGCGGCGTACCTCGCGGACGAACTGGCCCACGGTCACCGGGATCTGGGCCGGCCGGTGGAGTCGGCGCGGTCGGCGGAGGAGGCGCTGCGCGGGCTGCCCGAGTCGCGGGCGCGGCGGCGGGCGATCGGTCTGGTGCTGCTGGCGTCGGCGCAGGTGCAGCAGCGCGAGGTCGAGCATGCCTGCCACACCGGCACCCGCGCGCTCGAACTCCTGGGCACGCTGCGGTCGTCGCGCGGCGCGGAGTACCTGGACGACCTGCAGCAGCGTCTCGAGCCGTACGCGGCGGAGCCCGCGGTGCGGGAGTTCGGCGCGCGGCTGGAGATCCAGGCGGCGTGACGCTCCGTGGGACTTCCGACGCCCTGCCCCCTGCGCCCCCTATGGGGCGCTTCTGAGGCGCATCGGCCTTCGCTGGACTGCCTGTTGGTGACCTGGGTCACGCCCCTGGAGTGACCGGGACCACACACGTGTGCGGAGCGCGGGACGCACCCGGTAGCGTGAACCGACGCTTCCGTAAGTAGGTCAGGCAGATCAGTAGGAGTCCCGGTGACGCAGAGCGGACAGGGTCCGGAACCGCATCCCGCGGTGCGGCCCACGCACGAGGGTGTCGTGCTGCCCGCAGAGGGCGGCGTACAGGGCGCGCCCGGCGGCGGCCCGACCGGAGGCCAGCCGTGGGGCGGGGCCTGGGGGCCGGGCGCGGGACAGCCGCCGGCGCCCGCCATGCCGCCGGTCGCCCAGCCGCTGCCGCCGGAGGCGGTCCCCGGCGGTGCCGCGGACATGCAGGCCACGCAGTACATAGCCCCGGTGCCGGGCGGGACGCCCGGCGCCATGCCGCCGCAGGGCGGGTACGGCTACCCCGGGCCCGGTGCGGGCGCGCCGGCGCAGCCGCAGGGCGGGTACGGGTACCCAGGACCGGGCGCGCCGGGCCCCGTGGCCGACATGCAGGCCACCCAGCACATACCCCCGGTGCAGGCGCACGACGGGGACTCCACGCAGTTCCTGGGCACCGGCCCGCTGCGCCACGGGGCCGGACCTGGCGCGGTCCCCGCTGGGGGCGCCGACGCCGAGGCGACGCAGTACATCGCGCCGATCCCCGCGCAGCCGCAGGGCGAGCGGACGCAGCCGCCGGCCGAGTTCGACAACCTCTTCCGCAGCGACAGCACGCAGCAGCTGCCCCAGATGCCCCCGCAGCACCAGCAGCCGCAGTACGGCCAGCAGCCGCCGCAGCAGCCCCCGTACGGCGGCTACCAGCAGGACGACCGGGACTACGGCTACGACCCCGAGCCGCGCCGCAAGCCCCCCGTCGCGGCGATCGCCGCCGTCGTCATCGGCTGCGCCGTGCTCGGCCTCGGCGCGGGCGCGGTGCTCAGCGGCGGTGACGACGACAAGGACACCGGCAAGAACGTGGCGGCGTCCTCCTCCGCCCCGACCGGGCAGCAGCCGTCCCCGGCGAAGGGCGAGGACCCGGCGGAGACCCAGGCCAAGGCGCTGGACAAGCTCCTTGCGGACAGCAACAACAGCCGGGACGCGGTGATCCGCTCGGTCGGCAACATCCGGCAGTGCAAGAGCCTCGACGAGGCCGCGAGCGACCTGCGCGGCGCGGCCGAGCAGCGCCGGGGCCTGGTGACCCGGCTCCAGACGCTCACGGTCGACCAGCTCCCGAAGAACGGCGAGCTGACCGCGGCGCTCACCAAGGCGTGGCAGGCCTCCGCCTCGGCGGACGACCACTACGCGGCCTGGGCGGACCAGATGAAGGGCAAGAAGGCGTGCAAGGGCGGCCACGCCCGCCGCACCGCCCAGACCGCCGCTGCGGATGCGAAGAGCGGCGAGGCCACCACCGCGAAGCGCGAGGCGGCCGGGCTGTGGAACCCGACCGCCGACAAGTACGGCCTCACCAAGCGCCAGCCGACCCAGCTGTAACCCCACCCGCGGCCGGGCCCACCGGGCGCGGCGGAAACCTACCCAAATGCCCGGGGTGCGGGGGACACCCACGGACGGGAGTGGGGGACGTGGAGGGGGTCGCGTTCGGGACGTAGAGCGTGATTTGTGGCGCACGGGAAGCGCTTCGCGCTCAGGGCACCCGAACGCGCCGTAAATCATGCAGTCCCGAATGCGCCCCCCGGAACGGCCCCCACGGCACCGACCACCAACACCACCGCACCCCCCCGCGGCGCGCCCCGCCTCACGGCGCGGTGCGGACCGTCTCGCCGACGTTGACGAAGCCGGGGCGCTGCGCCACCAGTCGTCCCTGGCGGACCACTTGGAAGGTCACCTCGGGGTTCACGACCCGCGCGAGCCCGGTCGCGCCGAGCATGTCCTCGTACCGCCAGCGCAGCGGCGGGGTGAGGCCGCCGGTGTCGACCTTGACGCCGCCGTCGAGGGCCCGGGCGACGTGCCGGGCGTTGATCTCGTCGGTGCCCACCGCCTTCACGACCTGGGCGAAGACCGTGTAGGCGATCCACGTCGTCTGGACGCCCGCGTCGGCGGGGTCGATCCGCGTGTCCTCGAAGGCCTGCTGCTGGATTACCTTGCGCATCGGATTCCAGCGCGGGTCGCCCGCGTCCGGGTACCAGCCGGTGACGAGCGCGCCCTCGAACGGGCTGCGGGAGCCGCCGCTGCGGTCGACCAGCGGTTGGCCGACGCTGCCGAGCACCGAGGAGATCCGGACCTCGGCGTCGGACTCGGGCAGCCGGCGGAAGGAGTCGAAGAAGGTCTGGGTGCGCTCGCCGAGTACGGCGGCCACGCACCCCTTGTCGCGTCCGGCCCGCTCCCGGGCCTGGCCGGCCTGCTCGCTGTACTCGCCGGCGTCCTCGACGGCCGGGATGTCGGTCGCGGTGCGGTGCTGGCCCCGCTGCAGTCCGGAGTTGAGCAGCTCGGGCAGCCGGTCGCCGGCGACGGTGTCGGGCCGGACGAGGGAGACCCGGCGGCAGGACTCGGCGAGCTGCATGCCGTGTCCGGCGACGAGCGAGGCCTGACCGCCGTTGACCGGGTAGGACAGGTGGCTGGTGAACTCGTCCTCGGAGATCCCGTAGCCGCCGATGTACGGGATGCCGGCGGCCTCCAGCGGGGCCATGAAGGCGCGGCCGTGCTGGCTGTACGAGCCGACGACGGCGGTGACGTTCTCGCGGACGGCGCGACGGGCGCAGGCCGATGCGCCGGAGGGCGAGTTCTCCTCGTTGCAGGTCAGGACGCGGAGCTGGTGGCCGTCGATGCCGCCCTTGGCGTTGACCCAGCGGGCGTACGCCTGCGCCATCGCCGGCATGCCGGGCATGTTGGTGGCACGCGTTCCGTCCGGTGCCCAGGTCATCACGGTGACGGGCTCCCTGGAGCCCCCCGTGGCCCCAGGGATGACACCGCACCCGGTGAGCAGCGACGCTCCGGCCGCCGCGGTGGTGAGATACGCGAGGAGTGAGGTCAGTCGCCTACCGGTCATGGGCATGCACAATTCCGCCTTATGGGTAACGCGGGAGTGTGGGTGGTTCAACGCACGGTGACGTCCAGGTGAATTGCGGGGGCCGGGCGGGGTCTGGGAGGGGGCTCGTCCGCTTGATCCACAGGGGAACGTACGATCGAACGGTGTCCAGTCCTGTTTCCGGTTCGGTGAACTCTTCCCGTCGCGGCCGTCGCTCCTCCACCATGGGCGGCATGCCGCTCAACGACATGCCGTGGTGGCGCTGGCGCAGCAACGTGCGTTCGGCGCTGCACATGCTTTCCGATCCCGTCTTCCACCAGGAGACCTGGCTGGCCGGCCACGAGGGGTACGGGGACGTCACCGACGCCGTGTACCGCCTGGTCGAGGACACCTGGCTGGACAACTGGTCCGCCGAGAAGTACGTCGGAACGATCTTCCGCGACTCCGGCGAGGCCGCGCTGGTCGACGTCGCCGTGCTCCGGGTGCTCCGGATCATGCACCAGGCCGGCGCGGACGCGCCGGTCTCCGCCTACCTGGAGCACCACGGGTGGCCGGAGGCGGTGCGGGCCGCACGCGAGGCGCACGTCCGGATGGCGACGGCGGACGGGGACGACCCGGACGCGCCGCCGCGCTCGCTGGACGTGCTGCGGATCATGACGCGGTCCGCCTGACGGACGGCGAGCGTTCGGGGCACACGACCTGTGGGAGCCTATGAGGATGACTGACCAGTACGTCCTCACGCTCTCCTGCCCGGACAAAAAGGGCATCGTGCACGCCGTGTCGAGCTACCTGTTCATCACCGGATGCAACATCGAGGACAGTCAGCAGTTCGGAGACCGTGACACGGGTCTCTTCTTCATGCGGGTCCACTTCTCCGCCGAGGATCCGGTCACCGTGGAGAAGCTGCGGGCGAGCTTCGCCGCGGTGGGCGACTCGTACACGATGGACTGGCAGATCCACCGGGCCGACGAGCGGATGCGCGTCGTGCTGATGGTGTCGAAGTTCGGCCACTGCCTGAACGACCTGCTGTTCCGCTCGTCCACCGGCGCGCTGCCGGTGGAGATCGTCGCGGTGGTGTCGAACCACACGGACTTCGCGGAGCTGGTGGGCTCGTACAACATCCCGTTCCGGCACATCCCGGTGACGAAGGAGAACAAGCCGGAGGCGGAGGCGGAACTGCTCGCGCTGGTGCGCGAGGAGAACGTCGAGCTGGTCGTGCTGGCCCGCTACATGCAGGTGCTCTCGGACGACCTGTGCAAGCAGCTGTCGGGCCGGATCATCAACATCCACCACTCGTTCCTGCCGAGCTTCAAGGGCGCGAAGCCCTACCACCAGGCGCACGCGCGTGGCGTGAAACTGATCGGTGCGACGGCGCACTACGTGACGGCCGACCTGGACGAGGGCCCGATCATCGAGCAGGAGGTCGAGCGGGTCGGCCACCAGGTCACCCCGGACCAGTTGGTCGCCATCGGCCGCGACGTGGAGTGCCAGGCGCTGGCGCGGGCGGTCAAGTGGCACTCGGAGCGACGGATTCTCCTGAACGGGCGCCGGACGGTCGTGTTCGCGTAGGGGCGCTCCGCCGCGGTCGTGCGTCCCGCCGGGCGGGACGCACAACGGGGCGTAGGGGCTACAGCCGGCTCAGGCCGGCCGCTGCCGAGAGGACGTCGTGGATGGCTTCGCGGTCGCCGTCCTGGCCCGCCGCGGCCTCCTCGGGGGAGATGTGGCCGGCCATCAGGCGGCAGAACTCGACGCCGTCCATCGCGACCTGGGCCACCGAGCGGTCCGCCGTGCCCAGGGCCGCGGGCGAGTCCAGGGCGATGTACCAGTGGCCGCCGCCCGAGCCCTCGATCTCCAGGTGCAGCGAGCGGCCGGGGGAGCCCGCCGCGACCAGATGGCGCGCCGGGGACGCGAGCCCCGCGCGGCGGCGGTCCGCCAGGGCGGCCGGCAGCAGCCGGGCGGCCAGGTCGATCATGCCGCGCAGATGCGCCCCGCTGGGCGGCGCGTACGGGTAGTCCACCGCGCTCGCGATGTCGTCCGCGTGCAGCCAGCACTCGAAGGCCCGGTCGAGCAGCGCGTCCCGCAGCGGCAGCGCGAAGTCCCCGTACGTCACCGTCAGGTCCGCCACGCCCCGCCCGGCGAACGACACCGTCCGCACCAGCGTGTGGCTCTGGTCCCGCCAGGGGACCCGGATCTTCCGGGTCGCCGGCCAGTCCCCGTCCTGCCAGAACGCCTCCGTGCGCTCGGTCGGCGAGGCGCCGGCCGTCCCGGCCAGGGCTCCCAGCGGGTCGTCGAGGCCGAGCGCACGGGCGACCAGGCCGTCCACGGCCATCAGATGCCCGATCACCCCGGCGACCGTCGTCCGCCGGGTCACCTGCTGCTCGCCCTCGAACCACTTCAGCCGGACCGGCGCGTGCCACTCCGAGTCCCCGATGTCCCGCAGCAGCGCGTCGAGCCGCGCGGTCTCCGCGTCGTACGACGCCGCCCAGTCGGGCACCGGGATGCGGGCCGGCCGACGGCCCAGGCAGCTCTCCAGGACCCGGGACCGCAGCAGCGGGTCCAGGTCCAGGTCGCGGTCCTCGTGCAGCAGCGCCACCGCGTCCCGCAGCCGCAGCGCCTCCTCCGCGCACGGCGCGCACGACGTGAGGTGGTCCTCCAGCGCTCGGGTCTCCTCCGCCGAGCACGCCGAGAGCGCCCACGCGCCGAGCAGCGACTTCAGCACGCCGTGGGGCAGCACGAGCGGCGCCGCCGCCGACTCCTCGGCCGGCTGCGGCGAATCGGCGGGCCGCGACGTGAGGTCCGCGTGGTCGTCGGCCGCCCACCGGGGTCCCGGTATGCGCGGGACGCGGGCCACCTCCTCGGGCCCGTCCGGCCCGTCCGGGCCCTTCGGCTCGTCCGGCTCGTCGGGACCCCCGGGCCCGTTCCAGGGCCGGGTCACAGCGCACGTCCGTAGCCCGGCGGGCCCGGCGGCCCGCCGTTCGCCGTCGACAGCAGCTGCAGCCCGAGCCGCAGCCGCCGGCGCGCCTCCTCCTCGGTCACCCCGAGGTCCGCCGCCGTCTGCCGGTAGTCGCGACGCCGGCGGTACGCGAGGTCCAGCGCGGCCCGCAGCGGGGCGGGCATGGAGGTGACGATGTAGTCGGCCCGGGCGGCGGCCGACGCCCGGAGCACCTTCTGCTCCAGCTCCTCCGCGGACCCCTCGCCGGACTCCGCGAGCGCCGCCGCCTCCACCTGCCGCAGCCGCTGCACCGCCTGGCGGCGGGTCAGATACGCGACCCAGGCCCGCAGGTTCCCCTGCTTCGGGTCGTACGCGTCGGGGTTCTCCCAGACGTAGCCGAACACCTCGCGGGTGATCCGGTCGGCCGCGTCGTCGTCGTCGAGCACCCGGTGGGCGAGGTTGTGGACGAGGGAGGCGTAGCGGTCGTACAGCTCGCCGAGGGCAGCCGCCTCGCCGCGGGCCAGTCGCTGCTGCATCCGGCGGTCCCAGCGCGGTGGTGTGTCCTTCGCCATATGAGCCCTCCCGGCAGCCCTCCCGACCCGACTGTCCCTCGAATGTAATGCGCGCCGCCGACCTGCACTCCCCTTTGGGGCAAGTGCGCCCCCGCCCTGTGGAGCGATGGTAAGGAAAGCGTCAGACTGCGCCGAAGGAGTTTCGGCCCGGCGGAACGGGGCAGCGGGAGGGCACAGGAAGGGCATCCTCCGCTTGCCTTCACCTCTGGAAAGGTCCCCACCGTGACGCTCAAGGTCGACGTCGACGAGCAGGGTTCCTGGACCGTGCTCCACATCAGCGGCGAACTGGACCTGGCGACCTCGCCGGTGATCCGCCGCAGAGTCCACGAGGCCGTGGCCATCGGCCGGCACGACGTGGTCCTGGACCTGTCCGCCGTGCGGTTCTGCGACTCCAGCGGGGTCGGCGTGCTCATCGCCGCCCGCCGCCTCATGTACTCCTGCCGCGGCCGGCTGCGGCTGATCCTGCCCGCGCAGGGCGCGCCCACCGGGTCGCACGTCAACCGGGTGCTCGCCGCGCTGGGCGTGCGCCGGCTGTTCGACGTGTACGAGGACGTGGCCGCCGCGACCGGCGAACGGGCGCAGCCGCTGTCCGCATAGTGGGAGCACAGGCGATGCACAGTCGCCCCTCTCGGCAGAGCGGCCCTCCGCGTCGTACGCTCCGCTCCATGGACTCCACGGATGCCGACGCGCTGTACCAACGCCGGATCGCGAACCGGTTCGCCGCCTTCGACCAGGACGGCGACGGGACCATCTCGCGCGAGGACTTCACCACCGCGGCCAAGCGGGTCCTCGCCGCCTTCGACGTCCCCTTCCGCTCCGACAAGGGCCAGGCCCTGTGGAGCGGCGCGGAGGCGTTCTGGCAGGGCATGGCCGGGATCGCCGACGTGGACGGCGACCAGAAGGTCAGTCACGAGGAGTTCGTCGGTGGCGCGGTGAAGCGGCTGCACGACCACCCCGAGCGGTTCGCCGAGATCGCCCGCCCGTTCCTGCACGCGCTGCTCGCGGTCGCCGACACCGAAGGCGACGGCCGGGCGACGACCGGCGACGTGGAGAAGGCCCTGGTGGTCCTCGGCATCGAGCCGCACATCGCCGCGCTGAGCGCCGAGTCGCTCGACACCGACCGCTCCGGCACGGTGGAGGAAGAGGAGGCCGTCACCGCCTTCGCCCGCTACTTCATGACGAACTGAGCGTCGTCACGACCCGTACCGCTCCCTGAGCTTGTACTTCAGGACCTTGCGCAGGGTCTTGTTGCGCGGCAGGGCGTCGACCACCTCCAGCTGTTCCGGCAGCTTGTGGACGGCGAGGCCCTGCTCGCGCAGGTACGCGCCGAGCCCTCGCAGCGTCAGCTCGGCGGCCCCCGCGGGCTGTTCCACCACCGCGCACACCCGCTCGCCGCGCTCGGCGTCCGGCAGCCCGATCACGGCGGCGTCGCCGACGTCCGGGTGGGTGTGCAGCAGGTCCTCGATCTCCTTGGCCGAGATGTTCTCGCCCTTGCGGATGATGATGTCCTTGATCCGTCCGGTGAGGACGAGGTGGCCGCTCTCCGTGAGATGCCCGACGTCCCCGGTGATCAGGAAGCCGTCCTCGTCGAAGGCGGCGGCGGTCTGTTCCGGGTCGAGGTAGCCGCGGCAGACGGCCTCGCCGCGCAGCCGCACCTCGCCGTCCTCCGCGATGCGTATCTCCATCCCCGCCGGCGGCCTGCCCTCGGTCGTCGCGAGGTTCTCCGCGGTGTCCTCCGGGTCGCCCATGGTGATCATGGGGACCTCGGTCATGCCGTAGCCGTGGGTGAGCCGGCAGCCCATCTCACGGACCACGGAGTGGTAGATCTCCGGGGGCTTGGGGGCCCCGCCGCCGGCCAGCAGCCGGAGCGTAGGGATGACCTTCTCGCCGGGCTGTTTGCGCTGTTCGGCGAGGAACATCGAGTAGAACGCGGTGGAGCCGCCGGCCACGGTGACGCCGTGCTTGCGGTACTCCTCCAGGGCGTCCGGAAGCGCGAACTGTTCGAACATGACGGCCGGGAATCCGTACAGCAGCAGCATCACCGTGTAGTCGGGCCCGGCGATGTGGGCGAACGGGAAGGCCATCGAGCCGACGTCGTCCGGCGTCAGCCGCAGCGCGTGGGCGAGGCAGGAGCCGCCCGCGATGAGGGACCGGTCGGTGTGCAGCACGCCCTTGGGGTCGGAGGTGGTGCCCGAGGTCCAGTAGATCCAGCGGACCTCCTCGCCGGAGGACGGCGGTGGCGGGAGCACCGCCGGGTCGCCCTCGGGCAGGGTCTCGTACGCCTCGAAGACCCCGCGCGCACCGAGCCGCTCGGCCAGCGCGGTGTGGTCGTAGCCGCGCCACACGCCGGGCACGGCGAAGTACTCGGCGCGGGACTCGCGCAGCGCGAAGCCGACCTCGCGGTCCCGGTAGAACGGGATCACCGGGGACTGCACGGCGCCCAGGCGGGCCAGGGCGAACGAGAGCAGCGCGGTCTCGATCCGGGTGGGCAGCTGCCAGGCGACGACCGTGCCGGGGCGTACGCCCCGGTCGTGCAGGCCGGCGGCCACCCGTTCGGCGCGGTCCCGCAGCTCGCCGAAGGTGAGGGTGCGGTCGCCCTGGAGCAGGACGGGGCGGTCGGGGGTGAGTGCGGCGCGGCGTTCGACGAGCTCCCAGAGCGTGCGGGACTCGCCGAGGGCGTGGGCGGTGTCGGTCACGGCGCTCCCTCGGTCGGTCGGGCCGACCTGACGTGGCGTCAGATCGTGCGCAGAGCGTAGGCCCCTCCTCCTTGTCGGTCCAGGGGTGCGGGGCTAGCCTGCGTTCTGACGGGTCATCAGATAAGGGTGGACTACGTACGTGCCACGGAGGCGTCCCATGACAGAACTGCCGCGGATCGTCAGCGTCGACGACCACGTGATCGAGCCGGCCCATCTCTTCGAGACCTGGCTGCCCGCCAAGTACCGGGACCGCGGCCCCAAGCCGCTGACCGCCGGCATCGGCGAGCTGGCCTACGTCGGCGGCAAGTACCAGATCACCATGGACCCCGACGGTCCGCCGACCGACTGGTGGATCTACGAGGACCTCAAGTTCCCGTACAAGCGGAACATCGCCGCCGTCGGCTTCGACCGCGACGACATGACGCTGGAGGGAATCACCCGCGAGGAGATGCGCCGCGGCTGCTGGGACCCCGCCGCGCGGCTCAAGGACATGGACCTCAACCATGTCGAGGCGTCGCTCTGCTTCCCGACCTTCCCGCGCTTCTGCGGCCAGACCTTCGCCGAGGCCAAGGACAAGGAGGTCGCGCTCGCCTGCGTCCGCGCCTACAACGACTGGATGGTCGAGGAGTGGTGCGGCGACAGCGGCGGCCGGCTCATCCCGCTGTGCATCATCCCGCTCTGGGACATCGACCTGGCCGTGGCGGAGATCCGGCGCAACGCGGCGCGCGGCGTGCGGGCGGTCACGTTCTCGGAGATCCCCACCCACCTCGGACTCCCGTCCATCCACTCCGGGTACTGGGACCCGTTCTTCGCGGTCTGCCAGGAGACCGGCACCGTCGTGAACATGCACATCGGGTCGTCCTCGCAGATGCCGGCCGCGTCCCCGGACGCGCCGCCCGCCGTCCAGGCCTCGCTCAGCTTCAACAACGCGATGGCGTCGATGATGGACTTCCTGTTCAGCGGCGTCCTGGTGAAGTTCCCGCGGCTGAAGCTGGCGTACAGCGAGGGCCAGATGGGGTGGATCCCGTACGCCCTGGAGCGGGCCGACGACGTGTGGGAGGAGCACCGCGCCTGGGGCGGGGTGCGCGACCTGATCCCCGAGCCGCCGTCCACGTACTACTACCGGCAGATCTTCTGCTGCTTCTTCCGCGACAAGCACGGCATCGCCTCGCTGGACGTGGTCGGGCGGGACAACGCCACGTTCGAGACCGACTACCCGCACGTCGACTCGACCTTCCCGCACACCAAGGAGGTCGCCCTCGACCACGTCAAGGGACTGGACGACGAGACGATCTACAAACTGATGCGCGGCAACGCCATCCGGATGCTGGGCCTGGACCTCGTCTGATGGACCTGACGTACACGGCCGAGGAGGAGGAGTTCCGGGCCCGGCTGCGGGACTGGCTCGGCACCGTCCTGCCCAAACTGCCGCCGCGGCCCGATCCGCTCGACTGGCCCGGGCGGCGCGCGTACGACACCGGCTGGCAGCGGCTGCTGTACGACGCCGGCTACGCCGACGTGCACTGGGACGCGTCCCCCACCCAGCGGCTGATCTTCCTGGAGGAGACCGAGCGCGCCGGAGCCCCGTACGTCGGCGCGAACTTCGTCGGACTCCTGCACGCCGGGCCCACGATCGCCGCCGAGGGCACCGAGGAGCAGCGGGCGCGCTGGCTGCCGGGCGTGCTCAGCGGCGACGAGGTGTGGTGCCAGGGCTTCAGCGAACCCGACGCCGGTTCCGACCTGGCCTCCCTGCGCACCCGGGCGGTCCGGGACGGCGACGCGTACGTCGTGACCGGGTCGAAGATCTGGACCTCGCACGCCGAGGTCGCCGACTGGTGCGAACTGCTGGTCCGCACCGACCCCGACGCGCCGAAGCACCGCGGCATCAGCTGGCTCGCCATGCCGATGACCAGCCCCGGGATCACCGTGCGACCGCTGCGGACGCTGGCCGGCTCGACCGAGTTCGCGGAGATGTTCCTCGACGAGGTGCGGGTGCCGGTCGGCAACCGGGTCGGCGCGGAGAACGACGGCTGGCGGGTCACCATGGTGACCCTGTCGTTCGAACGCGGCACCGCCTTCGTGGGCGAGGTCGTCGCCTGCCGCCGCACCCTCGGCGAACTGGCCCGCGCGGCCCGGGAGAACGGCTCCTGGGACGACCCGGTGATCCGGCGCCGGCTCGGCAGGCTGGCCGCCGAGTTCGCCGCGCTGTGGCGGCTCACCCAGTGGAACGTCAGCGAGGCGCAGGCGAGCGGCGGGGTGCCGGGGGTCGGCGGGTCGGTGTTCAAGCTCCAGTACTCGCACGCGCGGCAGGAGCTCTACGACATGGCGGCGGAGGTGCTCGGGCCGGACGCGCTGGACCTCGGGCAGGAGTGGAACGTGGACCGGCTGTCCTCGCTGTCGTACACGATCGCCGCGGGCACCTCGCAGATCCAGCGGAACATCGTCGCCGAGCGCATCCTCGGCCTGCCGAAGGGGCGGTGACCCAGCCATGGACTTCCGGCTCACCGAGGACCAGAAGGCGCTGCGGGCGGGCGTGCGGGAGCTGCTCGCCCGGCGCTTCGACCGCGACGCGCTGCGGGCCGCCGTCGACGCGGGCGGGACGCTCGACCGCGCGCTGTGGCGGGAGCTCGGCGCGGCGGGCTTCTTCGCGCTGCGGCTCCCCGAGGAGGCGGGCGGCGTCGGGCTCGGGCTGCCCGAGGCCGTGCTGCTCTTCGAGGAGGCGGGCCGGGCGCTGCTGCCGGGGCCGCTGATCGCCACGCACCTGGCGGCGGGGGAGGTGCCGGGTGCGGCGGAGGGTGAGGTCGTGGTCACGGCGCGGGACGGCGCCCTGGTGGAGTGGCTGGACGCGGCGGACGTGGTGCTCGGCGAGACCGGTGAGGCCGTGCCCGTACGGTCGGTGGACCCGCTCACGCCGCTGCACCGGGTGCCGTCGGCGGCGGGAACCGCGGTCTCGGTGGCCCCGCGGGCCGGCGCGGCGGCCCTGCTCAGCGCCGCCGAGCAGCTCGGCAGCGCCTCCGCGACCACGGACATGGCCGTCGCGTACGCCAAGGACCGGATCCAGTTCGGGCAGGCGATCGGCGGGTTCCAGGCCGTCAAGCACCTGTGCGCCGGGATGCTCGTACGGACCGAGCTGGCGCGGGCCGCCGTGTACGCGGCGGCCGTCACCGCGGACCCCGTCGAGATCGCCGGGGCCAAGCTGCTCGCCGACGAGGCGGCGGTGCGGGGCGCGCGGGACTGCCTGCAGGTGCACGGCGGGATGGGCTTCACCTGGGAGGCGGACGTGCACCTGCACCTGAAACGGGCCTGGGTGCGGGCCGAGCGGTGGATGCCGGCCGCGGCCGCCGAGGAGGCGGTGGCGGCGGCGCTGTGACCGGGGCGGCGGCACGGTGACCGGGGCGGCCCGGGCGCTCACGGAGCGTCGATATCGGGTTGTGTCCTCGGCGGGGGCCGTCACGGGCCGGAGTCGAGCCCCGGCTCCGGTACGCTCCGTGGGATGCGAGTGGTTCTCAGCCCGGTACCCGCCGGTGTCGCCCCAGCGGCGGCATCGCTCCCGGGAATGCCCGCCGCTCGTGGCCCGTGGAGGCGTTCTGCGCCCTCCTGTTCGACTCCCCGCAGCGTGCGTCGCACAGTATGCACCACGCGTACTCCTTCGCGCTGGAATATGCCCGAAGCGCTTGTTGCGGTGACTGTACGTCAACCATGCTGTCTCACAAGGGAATCACGTTCCGTGATGACGCCGTTGTCTGTGAGGCGCGAGGCGATGTGTCCGCCGGTTCGGATGGTGTGAGCGGTGCAGGTGCTTCAGGTTCAGTTGGAGGTCGGGCCGGACCCGGCTGAGGTGGGACGTGCCCGGCGCTGGGCCCGGTCGAGGCTCGAGGGTTCGGGCATCGGGGATGACGAACCGCTTTCCGAGACGCTGGTACTGCTCATCTCCGAGCTGGTGACCAACGCCGTGGTGCACACGGGCTGTCCGGCTGTGCTGCGGATGCTCTTCGGAGCGGGCGCGGCCGAGGCCGGGACGGTACGGGTGGAGGTCGCCGACGCGAGCGACTGCCCGCCCCGCCCGCGGCGCGCGGGCGGTGACGACACCAACGGCCGCGGCCTGGAGCTGGTCGACGGGCTCGCGGACCGCTGGGGCTGGCAGCCGGAGGGCGCCGGCAAGCGGATCTGGTGCGAGGTGGACCGCGGCGCCCCGATGACCGGGAGCGCGGTGCGCGAGCCGTTGGGAGTCGTCACGCGCCACGCGTGACGGGTGAAGCCCCGAGGCCCCGTTGACGGATCGTGTCCGGGTGATCACCCTGGGGTGAGCGATTCGTTGCGAGGGGACGACGAGGGACGCGCCCGTACGGCTGCGCCCTCGACGAGTGCGGGTCGTGGCGGGGTGGCGGCTCCCCCTGCCGTGCTCGGGGTGCGCAGGTGGGCCGCCACCCGGAGATCGAGCGCCCCGTCCTACAGGATCGCCACCGGCGCCACCGGGCTTCCCGTGCCGCCGACGAAGGGTTCGGGTGTCGCGGAGAGCAGGAACGCGTACCGCCGCTCTTGTGCACAGGCTGTGGACAAGTTTTCCAGGTTCCAGTTCTGGCCCTGCAGCATTCCCATCTCGACGAGGTCGAGACCGTGCACCGGCAGCCACAGGTTCTCGACCTCCGGCGGGAAGATCTCGAACGTGAGGGTGTCGTTCGCGACGGCGGCGACGTCACGGGCGTGGAACCACTCCGGCGTACGGATCGACAGGCCGGGGGACGGGAACGCGTACCCGTGCTTGTCGCCGGCCAGATACGCCTGGACCTGCCCGGTCCGTACCAGCACGATGTCGCCGGCCCCGACCGTGACCCCGCCGAACTCCGCCGCCTCGTCCAGGTCCTCCGGCGTCACCGCGTGGTCGCCGGGGAGCCGGTCGACGCCCTTCGCGGCGGCGACGTCGAGCAGTACGCCCCGGCTCACGAGGTGCCGGGCGGTGTGGATGCCGCTGAACTCGGAACGCCCGTGCGGGGTGATGGAGCCGGCGGGGCGGCCGTTGTAGATCCGGCCCGAGTGCGAGACGTGGGTGAGGGCGTCCCAGTGGGTGGCCGCCTGCAGTCCGAGGGTCACGGCGTCGTCGCTGGTGGCGATGGTGCCGGGGCCGAACAGCTCCTGATTGATCTGCACCATGACGTGCAGCGGGTTGACGCGGCCCGGGATCATGCCGGTCTGCACGCCGTCCTGCACCAGGTCCAGCGCGAGCGGCACGCGGAGGCCGGAGCGGACGGTGCGGGCGGCCTCCCGGACCACCTCGTCGGTGATGAGGTTGAGCGTCCCGATCTCGTCGTCGGCGCCCCAGCGGCCCCAGTTGTTGACGCGCTTGGCGATGTCGTGGAACTCGGCGGGGAGAGGGGCGGGGACAGACATCGGGCCTCCGGGGTCTTGTTTTCCGGTATCTGACGGGCCATAGAATCCAGAAGGCGAATCTAACGGACCGTCAGAAACCTCGGGAAGGGGCCGGGCGTGGGGAACTTCTTGGCAGGCAAGGTCGTCGCCGTCACCGGAGCGGGACGGGGCATCGGCCGTGCCGTCGCCCTCGCATGTGCGGCGGAGGGCGCGAAGGTCGTCGTCAACGACTACGGGGTGTCGATCGAGGGCGGCGAGCCGACCTCGGACGTGGCGCTGTCCGTGGTGAAGGAGATCGAGGAGGCGGGCGGTTCGGCCGTCGCCGTCGCCGACGACATCTCGACGATGGCCGGTGGACAGCGGGTCGTCGACACGGCGCTCGCGGAGTACGGGCGGATCGACGGGGTCGTGTGCGTGGCGGGCATCCTGCGCGAACGGATGCTCTTCAACATGTCCGAGGAGGAGTGGGACCCGGTGGTCGCCACCCACCTCAAGGGCACCTTCACCGTCTTCCGGGCGGCCTCCGCGGTCATGCGGAAGCAGGGCGGCGGCACGCTGATCGGCTTCACCAGCGGCAACCACCAGGGCTCCGTCGCGCAGGCGAACTACTCGGCGGCGAAGGGCGGGATCATCTCGCTCGTCCGGAGCGCGGCGCTCGGGCTGCACAAGTACGGGGTGACCGCGAACGCGGTCGCGCCGGTGGCGCGGACCCGGATGTCGGCGAACGTACCGATGGAACTGAAGGAGATCGGCGAGCCGGAGGACGTGGCGGCGCTCGTCGTCTACCTGCTCTCCGAGCGGGCGAGGGCGGAGAGGATCACCGGCCAGGTGTACACGATCGCCGGCCCGAAGATCGCGGTCTGGGCCCAGCCCAGGGAACTGCGCGCCGGCTACGCGGAGTCGGGCGCGTGGACCCCGGAACGCATCGCGGACTTCCTGCCGGGGACGGTGGGGGTGGACCCGATGCCGATGCTGGCGATGCTGGAGGAAATGGCAAAGGCCGCGGCCTCGGGAGACCGGCCGAACGGGTAGCGGCGCCGCGGGGTGGTCCCCCGTGTGGGCAATCGTCCCGCTGGGGCGGGACGGGTGGGCACACGGGACGGCGCCCTGGCGGGCGCGTTCCGCACGTGTTCCTGCCCGCGCCACGGGGCGGTGCACCTGGAGAGCGGGCCGGGTACGGGGTGCGGGTACGAGCTTGGGGCGGAGGCGCTCGAGCAGGGGGACCCCCATCGCCCCAGCGGAGTGAATGCCCACAACGGTGGTGGAGAGGAGGCAGGCGTGGACTTCGAGTTCGGGGTGGAGGACGAGGCGTTCAGGTCGGAGGCTCGGGAGTGGTTTCACGCGCATCCGCCGCAGCGCGGCGACCCGCGCGCGTGGGAGCGGGAGCTCGGTGCCGGGGGGTGGGTCGGGATCGGGTGGGGGGCCGGCGGGTTCGGGAATCGAACCGCCTCGCTGACCCAGCAGGTCGTCTGGGGCGAGGAGTACGCGCGGGCCGGCGGGCCGACCCGGCTCGGGCACATCGGGGAGAACCTGCTCGCGCCGACCCTGCTCGCTCATGGGACCGAGGAGCAGCGGCGGCGGTTCCTTCCCCCCATCGCCCGCGGCGAGGAGCTGTGGTGTCAGGGGTACTCCGAGCCCGGGGCCGGGTCCGATCTCGCCGGGGTGCGGACCCGCGCCGTGCGGGACGGGGACCGGTACCTGATCAGTGGGCAGAAGATCTGGACCTCGCTCGCCCTCGACGCCGACTGGTGTTTCGTGCTCGCCCGGACCGAGGAAGGGTCCGTCAGACATCGGGGGCTGTCCTTCCTGCTCGTTCCCATGGACCAGCCCGGTCGCATCGAGGTGCGGCCCATCCGGCAGATGTCCGGGACCAGCGAGTTCAACGAGGTCTTCTTCGACGGCGCCGTCGCCCACGCCCGGGACCTCGTCGGCGCCGAGGGCGACGGCTGGCGCGTCGCCATGGGGCTGCTCGCCCTGGAGCGCGGGGTGTCCACCCTCGTCCAGCAGGTCGGGTTCGCCGTCGAGTTGGAGGATGTGATCCGGACGGCCGTCCGTAACGGCGCCGTTCGAGATCCCGTCCTCGCCGAGCGGCTCGTCCGACAGTGGGCCGAGCTGCGCGTCATGCGGTGGAACGCCCTGCGCACCCTCGGCCGCACCGACGACCCCGGCGCGCCCAGCGTCGCCAAGCTGCTGTGGGGCGGCTGGCACCGTCGGCTCGGGGAGCTGGCGATGGCGGTGCGCGGCGCCGCCGCGACCAGCGGGCCCGGGCCGTGGGACGGCGCGTACGAACTCGACGACCAGCAGCGGATGTTCCTCTTCAGCCGGGCCGACACCATCTACGGCGGCTCGGACGAGATCCAGCGCAACATCATCGCCGAGCGCGTGCTCGGCCTGCCGAGGGAAGCGAAGGAGGAGAGCCGATGAGAGGTGTCGTGTTCGACGGCAAGGAGGCCCTGGTCGTCGATGATCTGGAGATACGCGACCCCGGCCCCGGCGAGGTGCTCGTCGCGATCGCCGCGGCCGGACTGTGCCACAGCGACCTGTCCGTCATCGACGGGACCATCCCGTTCCCGCCGCCGGTGGTCCTCGGCCACGAGGGCGCCGGGGTCGTCGAGGCCGTCGGCGCGGGCGTCACGCACGTCGCCCCCGGCGACCACGTGGCCCTGTCCACCCTCGCGAGCTGCGGCGCCTGCGCCGACTGCGACCGGGGCCGGCCGACGATGTGCCGCAAGGCGATCGGGATGCCCGGGCAGCCGTTCTCCCGGGGCGGGAAGCCGATCTTCCAGTTCGCCTCGAACTCCGCCTTCGCGGAACGGACGATCGTCAAGGCCGTCCAGGCCGTGAAGATCCCCGCCGACATCCCGCTGACCTCCGCCGCCCTGATGGGATGCGGTGTCCTCACCGGCGTCGGTGCCGTCCTCAACCGGGCCAAGGTCGAACCCGGCGACACCGTCGTCGTGATCGGCACCGGCGGGATCGGCCTCAACGTGCTGCAGGGCGCCCGGATCGCCGCCGCGTCCGTGATCGTCGCGGTCGACACCAACCCCGCGAAGGAGGAGGTCGCCCTGCAGTTCGGCGCGACGCACTTCCTCACCTCCGCCGACGCCGTACGGGACGTCCTGCCGACCGGCGCCGACCACGTCTTCGAGTGCGTCGGCCACACCGGTCTCGTCCGGCAGGCGATCGACCTGCTCGACCGGCACGGCCAGGCGATCCTGCTCGGCATGACCTCGCCGAAGGCCGAGGCGACGTTCCTGCCCGCCGCGATGTTCCTGGACAAGTCGATCCTCGGCTGCCGGTACGGCTCCTCCCGGCCGCAGCGCGACCTCGCCCTGTACGCGGAGCTGTACCGGCAGGGGCGGCTGCTGCTCGACGAACTCGTCACCGAGACCTACCCGGTGGAGGACTTCGCCAAGGCCGCCGAGGACGCCCACCAGGGGCGGGTCGCGCGGGGCGTGCTCACGTTCTGAGCCTTCCGGGCCGACTGCTCCGGGCGTGCGGCCCGGCGGGCGCGGGGGGAGACTGGTGATGTAGCGCGGCCGGGGACGATCGAGCCTGTTCGGCAGTCCGATCGAGGAGTTCCCATGGATGGCACGGCACTGGACACCCTGCGCGAGGCGCTGCGCGGCGAGGTGATCGGACCGCAGGACGAGGGCTACGACGAGGCCCGCTCGATCTACAACGCGATGGTCGACAAACGGCCCGCCGCGATCGTGCGGGCCGCCGACACGACGGACGTGCGGGCGACGGTGCGGTTCGCCCGCGACACCGGGGTGGAGTTCGGGGTGCAGGGCGGCGGCCACAGCGGCGCCGGCCTGGGCCTGATCGACGGCGGACTCACGCTCGACCTCTCCGGCGGACTGCGCTGGGTGCACGTCGATCCCGCGTCCCGGACCGCCAGGGTGGGCGGCGGGGCGCAGCTCGGCGACCTCGACCACGAGGCGCACGGCTTCGGCCTGGCGACCCCGGCAGGGATCATGTCGACCACCGGTGTCGGCGGGCTGACCCTCGGCGGCGGCCACGGCCACCTGACCCGGGCGTACGGCCTGACCGTGGACAACCTGCTCGCCGCGGACGTGGTCCTTTCCGACGGCTCGTTCGTGACGGCCTCACAAGAGGAGCACCCGGAACTGTTCTGGGCGCTGCGCGGTGGCGGCGGGAACTTCGGCGTCGTGACCTCGTTCACGTTCCGGATGCACCCGGTGGACACGGTCGGCCTCGGCGTGACGGTGTGGCTGCCGGAGCAGATGAGCGAGGTGGCGCGCTGGTACCGGGAGTTCCTGCCAGCCGCGCCGCGCGACCTGAACGGGTTCCTCGCGACCCTCGTGGTGCCCCCGGAACCACCGTTCCCCGAAGAGCTGCACGGGCGGAAGGTGTTCGGCGTGGTGTGGTGCTACACCGGGGAGAACCCGGACGAGGACCGGCTGACGGACGTGTTCGCCGAGGTGAACGAGCCCGCCCCGCCGGCCTTCCACTTCGCGACGCCCATCCCCTACCCGGCGCTGCAGTCCCTGAACGACCACCTGATCCCGAAGGGTCTGCAGTGGTACTGGCGCGGGGACTTCTTCGACCGGATCACGGACGAGTCGATCGACGTGCACGCCGCGTACCTGGACAGCATGCCGACGGAACTGTCGCTCATGCACCTGTACCCGGTGGACGGCGCGGCACGCGACGTCGGCCCGGACGACACGGCCTGGGCGTACCGGGACGCCGTCTGGTCCGGGGTGATCGCCGGGATCAGCCCCTACCCGGGACAGGCGGACACGATCAGGCAGTGGTGCGTGGACTACTGGGACGCCCTGCACACGCAGTCGATGGGCGGCTCGTACGTGAACTTCATCGGCGCGGACGAGGGCCAGGAGCGGGTCCGCGCCACGTACCGCGGCCACTACGACCGGCTCGCGGGGATCAAGCGCGAGTACGACCCGGACAACTTCTTCCGGAACACGCAGGACATCCTGCCGGCGGCCTGAACTCCTCGGACCGAACGTCGGCGTACTCGGGTGGAGTTGAGTATCCGTACCCTGTCCGGCCCGCGGCGGGGCGCGAACACTGGTGCCATGAGCGAAGGAACGAACAAGACCGTTGTCCACCTGGTGGCGACCTTGGTCACGGCCGTAGTGGCGGCCGGTCTGTGGGCCGCGTGGCTGGGCTGGGACCAGCAGCGCGACGTCCACCCCGACGGCTCGGTCAGCGGCCCCTACGAGGCGTGGCAGGTGATCGGACTCGGCGTGACGCTGCTCGTGGCGACGTACGGGACGGCCGCCATGGGGTGGTTCGTGGCCGCGGTGCTCGGCACCACTGCCGGGCTGACCGTGGCCGCGTTCGCCGACTGGTCGGACGACGCGAGCGGGCTGTTCGTGATCGGCGTGGGGATGATCGCGGTCGGCAGCATGGTCGGCACGACCGCCGTGACCGCCGCTGCGGGCGCCCTGCGGCAGAAAAGGGCTTAGGACCACGACCGCGGGTCGCCTACGGTCGTGACCATGTCCTATCGCGAGATCGTCACCCGGCCCGTCCTCGTCTGGTGCGCGGTGACCGCCGGCGCGCGGCTGCCGGTCGCGATGGCGCCGCTGGCCGTGGTGTTCCTGGTCCGCGAGCGGCCCGGCGGGTACAGCCTCGGAGCGGCGCTCGCCGCCGTGTACGTGATCGGCGAGATCGTCGGAGCGCCGCTGCTCGGGGTGCGGCTGAACCCCGTACGGGCCCGGCCCGCGCTCGCGTTCGGCTGCGGATTCGGCGCGCTCGGCTTCGCCGGGCTCGGCCTGGCGCCCGGCGCGCATCCGGTGTTCCTCGGCGGGTGCGCGTTCGTCGCGGGCTTCGCACCGGCCGCCGTGTCGGGCGCGATGCGCGCCCTGCTCACCGAGATGGTGCCGCAACGGGCGGTGTCCCAGGCGATGAGCCTGGAGTCGATGCTGGTCTTCGCGGTCTGGGCGGCCGCGCCCGCGCTGGTGACCGGACTCGCCCTCGGCGTCGACCCGACACTGCCGCTGCTGCTCCAGGCCGCGCTGATGGCCGCGTCCGTCGCCGGGCTGTGGGCGCTGCCCGCCGGCTGGCAGGCCGAGCCCTCCGAAGGCGGCGGCGAGTCGATGACCCGGATCCTCGCCCGGGCCTGGCCGGTGTACGCGATGGGCGCCGGCAGCCTCACCCTTCTTGCGCTGGCCGAGCTGATCCTGCCCGCGCTGCTCGAACAGCGAGGCATCGGGATCGGCTGGGCCGGGCCGCTGCTCGCCGGGTTCTCGATCGCCTCGGCGGTCGGCGCGTTCGTGTACGGGCTGCGCTCCCGCTGGCCGGGGCGGCTGCCCGTGCAGAGCCTGGTGCTCGTGCTGAGCGTCGCGGCGCTGGTCGCGCTCACCGCCGTCCTGCCGTACACGGCGGCCATCGGAGCGGCGCTGGTCCTCGCCGGCCTGCTCCAGGCCCCCGCGATGCTCACCCGGAACCTCGCGCTGCGCGAGGCGCTCCCGCCGAGTGCGCTGGCCGCCGGCTACTCGGTGATGTACGCCGCCGTCGGCGCGGGCTACGCGGCCAGCGGCTCGCTGGCGGGCGGCCTGCTCCAGGTGGTCGCCCCGTCGACCGCGATCCTCTGCGGCGTCGGCCTGACGCTGCTGCTGACCTTGATCGGCGCGGCGGGCGAGCGGCGGATGCGCCGGCCGGCGGCGGCCGGCGCGCAGGCCGGCCACGGCGGTGCGCCGACCGCCGCCGGCACGCCTGCCGAGGCCGTCGGCGACGCCGGGGCCGCCGCGGACGGCGGCGCGAGGACGCCCTAGCGCCCTCCACCCGCCGCCGCGACAGGCCGCGACGCGGCCCAATAGGCGGTTGGGCGCCCAGCGCCGCCCCTCGCCCGCCCGGCCTGCTCGCTCCCCCGGCTCGGCTGCTCGCGCGGCCGGTTCGGCTTGGTCGCCGTTCCCTCGTCCGGCCTGCCCGGCCTGCGCACTCGGCCTGCTTGCGCGGCCGGTTCGGCCTGGTCGCCGTCCCCCCGCCCGGCCCGGTTGTCGTCCCCCGGCCCGGTCGCTGTCCCCCCGCCCGGCCCCCTCAGCGTGCGGGCGTCGTGCGGAAGGTGCGGCGGTAGGCGGTCGGGGTGACGCCGATGGCGGTCTGGAGGTGGACGCGGAGGGACTGCGGGGTGCCGAAGCCGGCGTCGCGGGCGACCTGGTCGACCGGGAGGTCGGACGATTCGAGCAGGTGGCGGGCGCGTTCCACGCGCTGCTGGGTCAGCCACTGGCCCGGGCTGATGCCGACCTCCTCGCGGAACCGGCGCGTGAACGTCCGTACGCTCATCGCCTCCCGCACCGCCAGGTCCCGCAGCTGGATCGGCTCGTGCAGGTGCGCCAGCGCCCACGCGCGGGCGCTCGTGGTGGTCGACGTGCCCGCCTCGGGGACGGGCCGCGCGATGAACTGGGCCTGCCCGCCGTCCCGGTGCGGCGGGACGACCGTGCGGCGGGCCACCTCGTTGGCGACGGCCGTGCCGTGGTCCTTGCGGACGATGTGCAGGCACAGGTCGAGCCCGGCCGCGACGCCCGCCGAGGTCATCACGTCCCCGTCGTCGACGAACAGCACGTCCGCGTCGACCCGGACCGAAGGGAACAGCCGCTGGAAGTGCTCGGCCGAGGCCCAGTGCGTGGTGGCCGGGCGCCCGTCGAGGAAGCCGGCCGCGGCCAGCACGTACCCGCCGGTGCAGATCGCGACCAGGCGGGTGCCGGGCCGGATGTGCGCGAGGGCCGCGGCGAGTTCGCCGGTCAGCCGGCCCTCCTCGTAGACCGGTCCGAGCTCGTACGAGGCCGGGACGACGACGGTGTCCGCGGTCGCCAGCGCCTCCGGGCCGTGCTCCACGTCGACGGCGAAGTCCGCGTCCGTCTGGACCCGGCCCGCCGTCGGGGCGCAGGTGACGATCTCGTACAGCGGCCGGCCTGCGGTGTCCTTGGCGCGGCCGAAGATCCGGTGCGGGATGCCGAGTTCGAAGGGCAGCAGTCCGTGCAGGGCGAGGACCGCGACGCGGTGCGGCCGGTGCTCCGGCTCCAGCGGCGGCTGCGGCATGGTGTTCCCTCCGGAAAGTCCTCGTAGACCCTCGAATAATCCCTGGTGGTCCAGACCACTCGGGTGGTAGATGTCGGCCCGTGACGGACAAGTACACGTACAAGTCTGAGGCCCCCGAGCACATTCCCCTGCCGGCCGGGCCGCCCCCGCTCTGGAACCGTAACTTCCGGCTGTTCTTCGTGGCCCGGGCCGTCGCCGTCCTCGGTGAGGGCATGGTCCCGGTCGGCCTCGCCGCCGGACTCCTCGGCGACGGCCGGCCGGACTCCTCCGTCGGCTACGCGCTCGGCGCGTGGATCGGCACCTTCGCCGCGCTCGTCCTCTTCGGCGGGGTGCTCGCGGACCGCTTCACCGCCCGCCGGATGATGATCATCGCGGACCTGCTGCGGCTGCCCGGCGCCGCCGTCCTCGCCGTCGCGTTCACCGTCGGCAGCCCGCCGCTGTGGTCCGTGTACGCGCTCTCCGCGCTCAGCGGTGTCGGCGCGGCGCTCTTCCAGCCCGGCGTCGCCTCGACGATCCCGCGCATCGCCTCCGACGTGCAGCGCGCCAACGCCGTGCTGCGGGTCGTCGAGTCGCTGATGACCATGGCCGGACCCGCCCTGGCGGGCCTGCTCCTCGCGTTCTCGGACGTCGGCACCGTCTTCGCGGTCAACGCCGCGACCTTCGGCGTCAGCGCCCTCTGCCTCGCCCTGATGCGCATCCCGGCCCTCGCCCACGACCGCATCGCGCGCGGCTCCATGCGGGCCGAACTGGCGATCGGCTGGCGCGAGTTCACGGCACGGAACTGGCTGTGGGGGGTCATCGCGATCTGGACCGTGTACGGCCTGACCGTCGCCGGCCCCATGACGACCCTGACCGCGACCCTGGTGACCGGCGACCACGGCTCGTCCACGTACGGCGTGCTGATGGCCGTCAACGGGGCCGGCAACGCGGCCGGCGGCCTGCTCGCCCTGCGGCTGCGGCCGCGCCGCCCGCTGGCGGCGGGCGCGGTGGCCCTGCTCGGCCTGCCGGTGAACCTGTACCTGCTCGGGTCGGGCGCGTCCGTGGCACTGCTCGGCGCGGGCCAGTTCATCGCCGGCGCGGCGTTCGCGTTCTGGCTGGTCATGTGGTCGACCTCGGTCCAGACGCACGTGCCGCAGGAGGCCCTCAACCGCATGCACGCGTACGACGTGGCCGGATCGCTGCTGATGATGGCCGCGGGCCGGGCGCTCGCCGGGCCGGTCGCGGAGGCGGTGGGCGCGGAGCACGTGCTGCTGGTGGGGGCGGGGATCGCGGTCCTTGTGGTGGGCGCGCTGCTGGTGGTCCGGCCGATCCGGACGCTGGGGCGGGCGCACGGGACCTGAGGGCGACGGCGGCGGTCGCCCGATCCGTGGCCCGACCCCCATGGCCCGATCCATGGCCCGATCCGTGCGAAAGCTGGCAGTCGGGCCAATGGTCGGCGGGACCGTGTACACGCCATGCTCTTGGCGTGGCACAGACAACCGAGACCCCCGCCGAGACCCGTCCCCCCGTCCGCACCCCACGCGTCCACCGCGCCTGGTTCGTCGCGACGGTCGCCTTCGTCACGATCATCGGCGCGGCCGCCTTCCGCTCCCTGCCCGGCCTCCTGATCGACCCGCTGAACGAGGACTTCGGCTGGTCGCGCGGTCTCATCGGACTCGCCGTCTCCATCAACCTCGCGCTGTACGGGCTCACCGCGCCGTTCGCCGCCGCGCTGATGGACAAGTACGGCATCCGGAAGGTCGTCGCCGCCGCGCTCACGATCATCGCCCTCGGCTCCGGCCTCACCGTGTGGATGACGGCCCCCTGGCAGTTGCTGCTCTGCTGGGGCCTGCTCGTCGGCCTCGGCACCGGCTCGATGGCGCTCGCCTTCGCCGCGACCGTCACCAACCGCTGGTTCACCGAACGCCGCGGCCTGGTCACCGGCATCCTGACCGCCGCCTCGGCCTCCGGTCAGCTGATCTTCCTGCCGACGCTGGCGTGGATCGTGGACGAGTACCGCTGGCGTCCCGCCGCCGTCACCGTCGCGCTCGCCGCGCTCCTCGTCGTCCCGTTCGTCTGGCTGCTGCTGCGCGACCACCCGGCGGACGTCGGCCTCGCCCCGTACGGCGCGAAGGAGTTCGTCCCGAAGCCGCCGCCGGTGCCGGGCGCCGCCCGGCGTACGGTCACGGTCCTGTTCAAGGCCGCCAGGACCGGCCCGTTCTGGCTGCTCGCCGGCACCTTCGCGATCTGCGGCGCCTCGACCAACGGCCTCGTCCAGACCCACTTCGTGCCCGCCGCGCACGACCACGGCATGCCCATCACGGCGGCGGCCTCGCTGCTCGCGGTGATCGGCGTCTTCGACGTCGTCGGCACGATCGCGTCGGGCTGGTTCACCGACCGCTTCGACGCCCGCCGGCTGCTCGCCGTGTACTACGCGCTGCGCGGCGTCTCGCTGCTCTTCCTGCCGATGCTGCTCGCCCCGTCCGTGCACCCGCCGATGGTCTTCTTCATCGTGTTCTACGGCCTGGACTGGGTGGCCACCGTCCCGCCGACCATCGCCCTGTGCCGCGAGCACTACGGCGAGGACAGCGCGATCGTCTTCGGCTGGGTCCTCGCCTCCCACCAGGTCGGCGCGGCGGTCGTAGCCTTCGCCGGCGGCGTGGCCCGCGACCTCACCGGCTCGTACGACGTGGTCTGGTACGCCTCCGGCGCGCTGTGCGCGGCGGCGGCCCTGATGGCCCTGGTGATCCGGCGGCGGGGGACGGCTCCGGCGCCCGCGGTCGCGTAGGGGCCCCGGTGTGCGCGACCCCTCCCGCAGGGTGCATGATGCCCTGCGGGAGGGGATTTGAATGCGTTCAGAAATGCGGCTGATCCGGGCACGGGAGCGGTACGGCGCCCTGCTGACGGCGTCGATCACGGTGCTGATCCTGGAGGCGGTGCTCGGCGGGATCGCGCTGACGGTGTGGACCTGGACGCAGGTGAGCCCGGATCTGCCGTACAACGCGATGAATTACGTCTTCTGGGCCGTGATGGCGGTGGTCCTCGCGGTGGTCGGGGTGGTCGCGATCGCGGTGGCGTCGGTCGGACTGGTGATCCCGTTGGCGCAGGTGGCCGGGTGGCTCGGCCGGGCCTGGTGGTGGATCCCGGTGGTCGCGGCCTCGGTGTCGCTGGCGCCGGTGTTCGGCTGGGCGCTGGCGCACCACGCGGGCTTCCGGGGGGCGCTCGGGATGTGGCTGGCGGCAGCGGCGGGGTGGGCGGTCCCGGCGCTGGTCGTACGGCGGCTGTTGTTGCCGGACCGGCCGCGGATCGGCGGCGGCGCGATGTTCGGGTGGCTGGCTCTGTACGGGACGCTCGCGGTCGTGACCGCCGTCGCGCTGGCGGGCATCGGCCGGTGGGCCGGGATCGGGTACGAGCCGCCGCGGATGAGCGTGGAGCGCCTCGCCGGCACGTGGACGGACGGCGAGGGCGGCACGCTGGTCCTCGGGAAGGACGGCCGGGCGACGGCGACCGGCCTGAACATGTACGACTTCGAGGGGACGAAGGAGGAGTGCTCGGGCGCGGGGAGTTGGTCGTACCAACCGGGTGGGGGCGCCTGGGACCAGGGGGTCGGGGTGACGGTGGAGGGCTGCGAGAGCGGGTTCTCGTGGGAGTTCTACGGCACGGAGGAACAACCGAGGCTCTTCTCCTACATCGGTGACCCCGACTCCTGGGACACGTACGAGCTCGAACGCCGCGGCTAGGGAGCCTCACCCGCGCGCTCGGCCGCGGCCGTCGTCAGCACCGCGGACGCGCCGGTGACGGTCCCGGCCGGGCCGGCGTCCGTCGACTCGACGAGGACGGTGCGCTCCCCGAGGTACGCGTACGTGGTCCGGTCGAAGATCCACTGGGTCTGCTGCCCGTGCACGGTACGGGCGACGGTGACGCCCTCCCGGCCCGCCGCGTCCTCAGCGGTCCCGGCCACCGTCACCCCGGGGATCTTCGCCGCCGCCCGGTAGAGCGCGGCGGACACCTGCGGCGGGGCCCAGGTCTCGGCGAGCAGCTCGCCGATCGCGGTGAACGCGCGCTGGTCCGGGTCCTGGCCCTGGCCGCGGGTCTCCTTGCGGATCAGGGCGAGCAGGGCGTCCGGGTCGGTGGGCAGCGAGGAGACGTACACGTGGGTCGGGTTCGTGACGGACGCGTCGCCGGAACCCATGGTGACGACCGTGGAGTCGGCGTCGCCCTCCTGCCTGACGAGGCCGGGACGGCTGCCGTCGGCGGAGAGCCAGACCTGACGGGTGCGGACCGGGGACAGGGTCGCCGGGCCGCCGCCGGCGCTCTGACCGGCGTACGCGACCTTGCTCTCGACGTACAGGAACTGGTCGGCCCGGACGGCCGGCGGTGTCGCGGAGGCGGCGGCGAGGGCGATGCGGTCGAGCAGCCGGGTCGCCTCGGGAGCGGCGGCTTCATGCACGCCGCCGCCTTTCCGGGGGGCGGTGCCGGTGTCGGTCTCGCCGAGGTCCAGGGCGATCACACCCCCGACGGCGAGGGCGCAGGCGACCGCCGGCGCGGCGAAGCGCACGAGGAGGGGACGGGCGCGGCGGGCGGGGGCGGGCCGCGCGGCCTGGTGGAGCAGCGCCTGCTTCAGCAGCGGGGCGCGGTCGCGGGGCAGGCCGGGGACGGCCGGCGGGGGCAGCAGATCGGTGAGCGCGATCCGGTCGGCCTCGTCGGAGGGGCGGCGCTGCGGGGTACGGCTGCTCGGGGCGGCGGTCATCGGTGGTTCTCCTGGGGCAGCGACCGGGGCGACCCGGCAGGGGCGGGGGAGGGGGAGGGAGAGACGGCGACGCGCGGGGGGTCGGCCGGGCGGGGCGCCCGTTGCGTCTGTTGCGTCCGTTGCGTCCGGGGCGTTCGGCGCTGCTCGCCGGCGGCGAGTTCGCGCAGCCGGGTACGGGCGCGGGACAGCCGGGAGCGGACGGTGCCGACCGGGACGCCGAGTGCCTCGGCCGCCGCGGCGTAGTCCAGGCCCGCCCAGACCACCAGCATGAAGACCTCGCGGTCGCGCCGCCGCAGGCGGGCCAGCGCGGCGTGCGCGGCGCGCAGTTGCTCGCTGTCGGCGAGCTGCGCGACGACGTCGTCGGAGAAGTCCGGCACCGAGCCGCGCTCGGGGATCCGGGCCAGCGCGATGTCGCGGAGCCGGCGGGAGCGGGCGCCGCGGCGCATGACGTTGGTGGCGATGCCGAGCAGCCAGGGCCGTAGCCCGTCGCCCTCGGGCCGCAGCTTCTCCCGGCCGCGCCAGGCCTCCAGGAAGGTCGCCGAGACGACGTCCTCGGCCTCCGCCCAATTGCCCGTGACGCGCAGGGCATAGCGGTAGAGCACGTCGGCGTGCTCGTCGTACAGCTCCGCCAGGGCGTCGGGATCGCCGCGGCGGAATCGGTTCCTCATGTTTGCTTCCACACTCTGCACTGCCGCGGGCGTTGCGCGGGTTCCGGTGACCTGCGTCACGCCGCCGGGGCGGAGGTGGTGGAGAAGCGGAGGCGGTTACGCGGTGAAGCGGCCGAAGCGGCCGCGGTGGAACAGCAGCGGCGCGCCGTCGTCCTCCGCGCCCAGGGCCTCGACCGCGCCGACGACGATCAGGTGGTCGCCCCCGGTGTGGACGGTGCGGATCGTGCAGTCGATCCAGGCCGGGACCCCGGCGAGCCGGGGCGCGCCGGTCACCGGGGCGGGGGCGTGCGCGACACCGGCGAACTTGTCGGCGCCGCTCACCGCGAAGCCCCGGCACAGCTCGCCCTGGTCGGCGCCCAGCACGTTCACGCAGAACGCCCCGGCACGCGCGATCCGCGGCCAGGTCGTCGACGTGCGGGCCACCATGAACGCGACGAGCGGCGGGTCCAGGGAGAGCGAGGCGAACGACTGGCAGGCGAAGCCGGCCGGTCCGTCCTCGTCCAGGGCCGTGACGATCGTGACCCCGCTCGCGAAGTGTCCGAGGACGCGGCGGAACTCGGCGGGATCGACGGGCGCACGCTCGTCCTCCCGTACGGCCCGCAGTTCCGGGCGCGGCAGCGTCTCGACGCCCGTCGGGGCGCCGACCGACCGGAGGTATCGGACGGCGGTGGCCGCCATCCCAGCGTGTCCCATCACACCACCATTGAAACTGACGGGTCATCAGATGGGAACCCCCGCGGACCCTCCGGAAGCGCCGTACCCGCCTGCGTAGAGTGGCCCGCATGTTCGTCAAAGTCTGCGGTCTGCGCACCGAGCCCGACGTCGACACCGCCGTCGAGGCCGGCGCCGACGCCATCGGTTTCGTCTTCGCCGAGAGCCCGCGCCGCATCGACGCCGACACCGCCCGCCGGCTCGCCGCGCGCGTGCCGGACGGGATCCTGACCGTCGGCGTCTTCCGCGACCAGCCGCTGGACGATGTACGGGACCTGGTCGAGGCGACCGGTGTGCGCGCCGTCCAGCTGCACGGCCACGAGGACCTCGGCTACTTCGACGCCGTGCGCGCCTTCCTGCCCACCGGCCGGACCCTGATCCGCGCCGCGTCCGTACGTGACGAGGCCCCGCCCCACGGCGAGCGCGGCGAGGACGTCCTGCTCCTCGACGCGCCGGTCCCCGGCGCCGGCGAGACCTGGGACCTCACCGGAAAGCGGCTCCCGGGCCCCGACGTCCGCTGGCTCCTCGCCGGCGGACTCACGCCGGCGAACGTCGGCGCGGCGATCCGGGCCGCCCGCCCCTGGGGCGTCGACGTCTCCAGCGGCATCGAGGCGAGCCGCGGCGTGAAGGACCCGGCACTGATCCGCGCCTTCCTGGCGGCGGCCCGCGCGGAGGCGTGAGCCGCGCGGAGGCGTGAGCCGCGCGGAGGAGTAGGGGTGGCGGGGCTTTCGTGAATCTCCCGTCTGCACTGGAGAGTTGGACTATCTTTCCCGTGTGGATCAGTTGACCGGTGAAGACCCCACCCATATCGGCGCGTACCGCCTGATCGCCCGCCTCGGCGCCGGCGGGATGGGCCTGGTCTATCTGGGCCGCTCCGAAGGCGGCCGCACCGTGGCCGTCAAGGTCGTCCAGGCCGAGCACGCCGGGCACCCCGAGTTCCGCCGCCGCTTCGCCCGCGAGGTCGCCGCCGCGCGGCGGGTGGGCGGGGACTGGACGGCGGCCGTGCTCGACGCCGACCCCGAGGCGGCCGTGCCCTGGGTGGCGACCCAGTACATCCCGGGCCCCGACCTGACCACGGTGGTCGCCGAGGACTTCGGGCCGCTGCCCGAGCACTCGGTCCGGGTGCTCGCCAACCGGCTAGCCCTGGCGCTGCGGACCGTGCACGACGCGGGCCTGATCCACCGCGACCTCAAGCCGTCCAACGTCCTCGTCACCGTCGACGGCCCCCGCGTCATCGACTTCGGCATCGCGCGCGCGATGGACAGCCTCGGCGGCGACAGCCTGCACACCCGTACCGGCATGCTGATCGGCTCGCCCGGCTTCATGTCGCCGGAGCAGGTCCGCGGCCTCGAACTCACCCCCGCGAGCGACGTGTTCTGCCTGGGCGCGGTCCTGGTGTACGCGGCGACCGGGCGGCTCCTGTTCGGCGCGACGGACACCGGTCTGAGCGCGCACCTGTTCAAGATCGCCGAGGACGAGCCGGACCTGACCGGCGTACCGGGGACGCTGCTGCCGCTCGTACGGGAGTGCCTGCAGAAGGACCCTGCCCGGCGGCCCACCCCGGAGCAGATCGCCGAACTCACGGTGACGGACGCCACGGAGGAGTGGCTGCCCGGCGCGGTCCTCGCCCAACTCGGACGGCACGCCGCCCGGTTGCTGGACTACGCGCCGACGGACGCCGCCGTCCGGCCGCCCGCGACAGTGCCGGACGTACCGTCGGACCCGCGCATCGACCTCGCCAAGGCCGCCGCGCCCATGCCGCCCGCGTACGCGCCGACGGCCCCGGCGGGATTCGGCCCGCCGCAGGGCTTCGGCCCGCCGGCGGCGTACCCGTCCCCGCATCCCGACACCCCGGGCGCCGACCCCAGGCGCCGGCGGGGCCTGGTGGTGGCCGCGTTCGCGCAGTTCTCGGTCCTGTTCGCCACATTGGCGTTCGCCATGGCGATCCCGGAGATCCAGAGCGATCTGGGGCTCGGCTCCGTCAACCCGCTCTCCGGCCTCTACGCCCTTGCCTTCGGCGGGCTGCTCCTGCTCGGCGGGCATCTCGCGGACGTCCGCGGGGCCCGGCGGACGCTGACCATCGGCCTGGCCGGATACATCGCGGTCTCCGCGGTCGTCGGCTTCCTCCCCGACTCCACGACGATGCTCGTGGCCCGCGCCCTGCAGGGCGCCTCCGCCGCGCTGGTGGTGTCGGCGGGACTGTCCCTGGTGGTCGGGGGCTTCACGGACCCGAAGGAACGCGGCCGGGCCTTCGGCGTCTACGCCGCGGTCGCCGTCGGCGGCACGGTCCTCGCCATGACCGTGGGCGGTCTCCTCACCGAGTTCGTGGGCTGGCGCGTCGTGCTGCTCGCCGCCCTCCCGTTCGCCGTCACCGCGCTGATCCTCGCGCGCACGCTGCCGGCGGACGGCCCGAACCGCGTCCCGTTCGACATGGCCGGCACGCTGCTCGGCTGCGCCGGAATGCTGGCGCTCACCTACGGCGTCACGCTCGACGCCTTCGGCACCGGCACCGGCATGAGCGGGGGGCCGTCCCTGTTGACGGTGGTTCCTACCGTGGCGGGCATCGGTCTGCTCGCGGGCTTCCTGGTACGGCAGTTCACGATGCCGGGCGGCTTCGCCACCGGGTCCGAGGTCAGGACCGCCGACCGGGTGGGCGGTCTCGTGGGCCTGGTCATGGTCGGCGCCGCCGTCGCGGTGACGTTCTGGAGCCTGAGCATCCACCTGCAGCACGCCCTCGGCATGGCCCCGGTGGCGGCCGGGACCGCCCTCCTGCCCATGGCCGCCGCGCTCGCGATCGGCTGCTTCGTGGCCGCCCGTCTCGCGGACCGGGTCCCGCAGCGCGTGCCGGTCACCGGGGGCCTGGTCGCGGCGGCGCTCGGCCTGGCGCTGCTGACCCGGCTCGACGCGGGCAGCGGCGGGTACGTGGGCTGGGTCCTGCCCGGCTTGATCGTCGTGGGCCTCGGCGTCGGTCTCGCCCTCGGCCCGCTCCTCGACGTCGCGACCGCCGGCGTCCCCCTGCCGTTCGCGGGCTCGGCCGCGGCGACCGCCGTCGCGGCCCAGGGGATCGGCGAGACGATCGGCGGGGCGCTGCTGGCCAGTTCGCCCCCGGTGCTCTCGGAGCCGGACGGGAACGGTTACTACAGACTGCTGGGCCCCAGCCCCGTCCCCCTCTGGTGCGCCGCGGGCGCCCTGCTCGTCGCCGCCGTGGTGGCGGGCACGACCCTCACGAAGAGGCCCCCGGCGGGGGCGAACCGCTAGTAGCGGCCCGGATCACGGCCGGGGCCGCGGCGCCCGGCGTCTGCGGTGCGGCTCACCCTGCCCGGCGGACCGGCCGACACCGGTCCCTCGGGCAGGCCCCGGCGCACGACCTCCGCCGGGGCCTCCGCCCGGTACCCCTACCGCCCCCGGTACTCCGGGGCGCGGCGCTCGACGAAGCTCGCGACGCCCTCGTTGGCGTCGCGGGTGGTCATGTTGATCTCCTGGGCCGCCGCCTCCGCCGCGAAGGCGGTGGCGCGGTCGGAGTCCAGGGAGGCGTTGACGAGCTGCTTCGTCAGGGTCAGGGCGCGCGTCGGGCCCTGGGCGAGGCGCTCGGCCCACTCACGGGCGGTCTTCTCCAACTCCTCCGCCGGCACCACCCGGTTCACGAGCCCGAGGCGCTCCGCTTCCGCCGCCGGGAGCGCGTCGCCGAAGAACATCAGCTCCTTCGCCCGCTGCGGGCCGATCAGCCGCGGCAGCAGGTACGCCCCACCGCCGTCCGGCACCAGACCGCGCCGTACGAACACCTCGATGAACCGCGCGCCCTCCGCCGCGATCACCAGGTCGCAGGCGAGGGCGAGATGCGCGCCGATCCCGGCCGCGGTGCCGTTGACCGCCGCGATCACCGGCTTCTCGCAGTCCAGGACCGCCGCGATGAAGCGCTGCGCGCCGCGCCGGATGGTCCGCGCCACGTCCCCCGCGACGCGCTCGCCCGACGCCGGGGGCGTGCCCCTGAGGTCCGCGCCCGCGCAGAAGCCCTTGCCGGTCGCGGTGACGACCACGGCCCGTACGTCCGGGTCGGCCGAGGCGTCCGCGAGCAGCTCCATGATCCGCTCCCGCTGGTCCCAGGTGACGGCGTTCATCGCCTCGGGGCGGTTGAGGGTGATCCAGGAGACGCCGTTCTCGACGGCGTGCAGTACCTCGTCCACGTGCTCGTCCACGTACGGTCCCTTTCTCAGCGGCACACGGCCAGCGCGTCCAGCGCCACCGCGCCCTGCCCGCGCGGCAGCACCATCAGCGGATTGATGTCCAGCTCGGACAGTTCCCCGTCCAGTTCCAGGGCCATGCGCTGCACCCGGAGCACGACCTCCACCAGCGCGTCCACGTCGGCCGGCGGCGCGCCGCGCACGCCCTCCAGGAGGGCGTGGCCGCGGAGTTCGCCGAGCATGTCGCGGGCCTGGGCCTCGCCGAACGGCGGCACCCGTACCGCCGTGTCGTTCAGCACCTCGACGAGCACGCCGCCCAGGCCCACGGTCACCGTCGGCCCGAACAGGGCGTCCTGCGTCACGCCCACCACCATCTCGACGCCCCTGGCGACCATCTGGCAGACCAGGATGCCGTCGAGGTCGATGTCCTCGTAGCGGGCGATGTCGGTGAGCTCGCGGTACGCGTCGCGGACCTGGCTCGCGGAGGTCAGCCCGACCTTCACCAGGCCCAGCTCCGTCTTGTGCGCGAGCTGCGCGCCGGACGCCTTCATCACCACCGGGTAGCCGACCAGACCGGCCGCGCGGACCGCCGCCGCCGCGCTGGTGACCAGCTGCTCGCGCGGCACCCGGATCCCGTACGCGCGCAGCAGCTGCTTCGCGCCGTGCTCGCTGAGCCGCCGGCCGGGCCGCATCAGGGCCTGGGCCTTGCGGAAGGAGGGCGACGGGGTGCGCGGGGCCTCGTCGAAGGGGGAGCGGTAGGCGGTGGTGAAGCGGTGGTGGTCGAGGTGGGCGCGGACGGCGGTGATGCAGTTCGCGAAGGTGCGGAAGGTGGCGACCCGGGAGGAGCCGAGCAGGGTGTGGCGGTACGCGTCCTCCGTGCCGACCGGGGAGCCCCACACCACGCAGACCAGCTTGTCGGTGGCCTCGGCGGCGTCGACCAGGTCCTGGGCGAGCTTGTCGCTCATGGGCGGGAACGGGCCGGTGATCGGGCAGATCAGCACCCCCACCTCCGGATCCGCGAGGATCGCGTCGATGATCTTCCGGCCGCGCCAGTCGCCCACCGGGTGGCCCCCGTTGTCGACCGGGTTGGCGACGTTCAGGTACTCCGGGATCCACTGGTGCAGCTCGTCCTGCTTGGCGTCGCTCAGGGTCGGGAGGCTCAGGCCGGCGGCGGTGGCGAGGTCGGCGAAGTGGGCGCCGGTGCCGCCGGAGATCGAGTACACGACGACGCCGTCCGCGACGGGCCTGCGGGCGCGGGCGAGGAGGGCCGCGGTGTCCTGGAGCTCGTCGAGCCCGTCCACCCGTATCACCCCGAACTGTCGCATGGCCGCGTCGACGACCTGGTCCGCGCCGGTCAGCTTGCCGGTGTGGGAGGCGGCGGTGCGGGCGCCGGTCTCGGTGCGGCCGACCTTGACCGCGACGACCGGGACGCCGGCCCGGGCGGCCCGGTCGGCGGCGAGCAGGAAGGACCGGCCGTCCTTGAGCCCCTCGACGTAGCAGGCTATGGACCCGACCTCGGGGCGCTGCGAGAAGTACGAGATGAAGTCCGCGGTCTCCAGGTCGGCCTCGTTGCCGGTGGGCGCCCAGTGGGAGAGCCGTACGCCGAGCTCCTGCATCGTGAAGACGGGGCGGCCCTGGTGGCCGGACTGGGTGATGAGCGCGACGGCCGGGCCCTCGAGGTCGTCGCGGAACTTCTCGAAGGCGTTGAGATTGGTGTTCGGGCCGAGCAGCCGCAGCCCGGCCCCCTTGACCGCCTCGGCCAGCCGCGCCTGCGCGGCGGCCCCGTCCGCCCCGGTCTCGGCGAACCCGGAGGCGAAGGCGACGGCGAACCGCACCTTGGCCTCGGCGAGTTCGGCGACCAGCGGCAGCGGGTCGGCGACCAGCAGCACGGCGAGGTCGACCGGCTCGGGCAGCGCGCCGACGGACGGCACGCACGGCATGCCGAAGACGGTCTCCCGCGTCGGATGCACGGGATGCAGCCGCGCCCCCACCCGCTCGGCCCAGGCGACGAGCTGCCGGGTGATCCCGGTGTTCGGCCGCCCCTCGGCGTCGGACGCCCCGACGACGGCGACGGACTCCGGCCGGAAGAACCGGTCGAGATCCGGCACGGCCGCGTGCAGCGGTCGCCCGCTGACGTCGCTGTCCCCGGGCACGGCCGCCACACCGTGCACGACGTTCCCGGGCTGCTCCCCGCAGGCGACCACGCGGGCGCGGAGATCGGTGGTGAAGGTGCCGTGGGTCGATCCAAGCATCGTTCCGCCCTCGCCGCTCTGACTCCAACTGACCTGACGCATAGTCAGATTACAAGTCTGACGCTGTGTCAGGAACAGTCGTGCAGCGGATGTCTGGGAGCGGCACCGGATCCTGACGGGGTCCGGGGTGCCCGGGCACCCTGCGCGAGGGCGGTCCATCTAGGTTGGGTCCCCGGACATGCCACGCCGCGCGAGCGGCGGGACGGAAGGCGGAACATGCGCGGGACGGATGCGGTAGCGGCACTTTCCGAGCTCATGCCGGTGGCTCTCGGCGTCGACGAGCGGATCGACTGGAGCGAGGTCGAGGCGGCCTGGGGGACCCGGTTCCCCTCGGACTACGTCCGCTTCATGGAGGTGTACGGGTCGGGCGAGGTCGGCGACGTGATCGGCATCCTGCTGCCGGCGCCGCAGGCGGACGGGTACCCGTACACCTCGGGCCTGGAGGAGGAGACGGAGAACGCCCGCGCCACCTGGGAGATGTGCCGCGACGACGCCGGCTTCGACGTCGCCCCCGAGTCGATCGTGGCGTGGGGCGTGACGTCGGGGGCGGACATCTACTGCTGGGTGACGACGGACGACGACCCGGACCGGTGGCCGGTCCTGGTCTGCGGGCGGCACACCAGCCCCGAGATGCAGCTGCACCGCCTCGGCATGGCCGAGTTTCTCCTCCGGCTCCTGACCGACGAGGAGTTCCAGGACGAGGCGATCAGCGTGGTTGTGAAGGACGGGGCGACCTTCGTGAACTGGCGGAACCGCTAACCCTTCGACGCGACCCGCTTCTCGTGGGGCTTCGCGAGGTGCTTCGCGATGCGTTCCGCGTCGATCGCGATCTCGCGGAGCATGCCGCTGATCGGGTTCGTGAAGCCGGTGAAGTACAGGCCGGCGGCGTTCGGCGGGGACTTGGGTCCGGTGGTCCTCGGGCGTCCTCGGTCGTCCAGGACGTCCAGGTGGCCGAGGAGCGGCTCCAGGGCGCGGCGGTAGCCGGTGGCGGCGATCACCGAGTCCGGGGACAGGTGGGTGCCGTCGGCCAGGACGACCTTTCCGGGCTCGAACGACTCGACCGCGGCGACCGGTTCGACCCGGCCCGCGCGGATCGCGTCGATCAGGCCGACGTCCTGGACCGGGATCGCGCCCTCGCGGACCCGGGAGTACAGGCCGGTGTCCGGGCGGGGCAGGCCGTGGGCGGAGAGGTCGGGGACGGCGAGGCGGGCCATCAGCTCGCCACACTTGTCCACCAGGCCGACCGGCAGTCGGCGGACCAGGATGCCGGTGCGCTGGGCGGGCCAGCCGGCCGTGGAGCGGCGCACGATGTGCGGGACGGTGCGCACCGCGAGCCGGACCCGCGCCGCGCCGCCCTCGGCGAGGTCGGCGGCGATCTCCGCGCCGGTGTTGCCGACGCCGACGACCAGCACGTCCTTGCCCGCGTACGGCTCCGGGTTGCGGTACGCGCTCGCGTGCAGCAGGTCGCCCCCGTACGCCTCCAGGCCCGGCCAGTCGGGCAGTCGCGGCGTGTGGTTGAAGCCCGTCGCGACCACGACCGCGCGGCCGGTCAGCCGCCGCCCGCCGGTCGCGTGGAGCAGCCAGGTGCCGTCGTCCGCGCGCTCGACCCGGTCGACCTCGACACCGGTCACGATCTCCAGTTCGTGGAACTCGGCGTACTTCTCCAGGTACCGCACCAGGTCGGCGCGGGCGACCCAGCGGCCGAAGGAGCGGGGCATGGGGAGTCCGGGCAGCGCGGACAGCCTGCGGGTGGTGTGCAGGTGGAGGCGGTCGTAGTGCGAACGCCAGGACGCGCCGACGGCGTCGGACTTCTCGAGGACGACGGCGCGTACGCCCCGGCTGCGGAGCGCGGCGGCCGCGGCGAGTCCGCCCGGCCCGCCGCCGATGACGTAGACGGGGTGGTCGTGGGAGGTGGTGGCCATGACTGCCGAGCGTAATGACGTGATCACCTCATGGGTCTCGGTCAAGACGGGAATCGGTTGCGAATCGGTCACGCTCGTGCGGCTTCCGTGTGCCTCCTGCGTACCCCTTGCGCCCGGGCCCTGCCTTCCGGTGAACTGACGTATCGTCAGATATGGCAGGGAGGGGACCGGGATGCAGACCGTCTGGCTCACCGGCGCCGAGTGGCTCGCCGTCCTCCGCATCGGCCTCGGCCTGTGGTGGCTCGAGAGCTGGCGCCACAAGGACAGGAAGGGCTGGTTCGAGCGCGGCACCGGCATCGCCTGGGCGGCGGACGTCGCGGGCAAGCACCGCTGGGGCGCCGTGCGCACCGGCTTCGAGAAGGTCGTCGCGCCCCGGCCCAAGCTGATGGCCTATGTCGTCGTCTACGCCGAACTCGCCCTCGGGCTCGGCCTCGTCGCCGGCTTCCTCACCCCGGTCGCCCTGGTCGGCGGGCTGCTCCTGAACCTGCTCTACCTCGTCCTGATGATCCACGACTGGGCCGAGCAGGGGCAGAACGCGATGATGGCGCTCATCTCGCTGGTCGCCCTGTTCGCGCTGTCCTGGCAGACCTGGTCCCTCGACCATGTGATCGGATGGTTCTGATGGCCGCGACCCGTTACGACCTGCCCGACGTCGACGCGTTCACCCGTCCGTACTGGGACGCGGCGGCCGACGGCCGACTGCTGATCCGGCGCTGCGGGGCGTGCGGGAAGGCTCACCACTACCCGCGCGAGTTCTGCCCGTTCTGCTGGAGCGAGGACGTGGTCTGGGAGCCGGCGAGCGGCCGGGCCACGCTCTACACCTGGTCCGTCGTGCACCGCAACGACCTGCCGCCGTTCGGCGAGCGGGTGCCGTACACGGCCGCCGTCGTCGACCTCGACGAGGGGCCGCGGATGATGACCGAGGTGGTCGACTGCCCGGAGGCGGAGCTGCGGATCGGGATGCCACTACAAGTGGCGTTCCGGGCGGCGGACGAGGGCCCCGCGGTCGCGGTGTTCGCGCCGGCGGACGAAGGCGCCGGTCCCGCCTAGCGGGCGCGGACCGGACCGCCGCTAAGGCCAGAGCAGTTCGCGCGTCCAGCCCGGTCCGTCCTCCCGGCGGTACCGGAGCCGTACGTGCCGCCGCCGCTCGTCGCCCTGGAAGAACTCGACCTCGCGCGGCTCCAGGACGTACGCCGTCCAGGTCTTCACGTCCGCCGCCGGCTCCCGCCCCGCCCGCTCCCATGCCGCGTCGCTCGCCTCGGAGAGCGTGGCCAGGTCGGGCAGGGGCTCGCTCTGCCGGCCGACCAGGGCCGCGGCGAGGGCGCCGGTCGAGCGGGCGTGGAGGTCGGCGTACGCCTCCTCGGCGGTGCCGGTGGCGACCCGGCCCCGGATCCGGACCTGGCGGCCCTGCGCGGGCCAGTAGAACCCGAGCGCCGCGTCCGGGCGGGCCGCGAGCTGCCGCCCCTTCGCGCTGGTCGCGTGCGAGGCGAAGTGCCAGCCGCGGTCGTCGGCGTCGTGCATCATCAGCGTCCGTACGTCCGGCCGCCCGGCCTCGTCCACGGTCGCCAGGTGCATCGTGTGCGGCTCGACCACCCCGGCCCCGGCCGCCTCGACGAACCAGTCCCGGAAGAGCGCGACCGGCTCGGCGGGAGCGGTGGCCGGGTCGAAGGCGGGGAGTGCGGTCGCCCAGACCCGCTGGGAGTGGAGGGCCCGGGTGAACAGCGAGTCGTTCGGGGCGTTCGCGGGAGTCATGGGGACCATCATGCGGCGTGCGCGAGGGTTCCGTACTCCGTGACCGGCACCGCGCGGGCCGCCGCCTGGATCTCGTCGCGGATCTTCTTCGCGATGAGGTTCTTCCAGGGGGTCTTCGGCAGCGTGCGGACCATGAACATGCGCAGGGCGATCTTCCACTTGCGGTCGACCGTCAGCTCCTTGACGAAGCCCTCCGCCATCTTCTGGTTCCGCTCCACGCCGGGCCGCATCACCCGCTCGTAGGCCTCGAACGCCACCCGGTGGTCGCCGCCCGCCGCCGCCAGCTCGCCGGCCAGCGTGTACGCGCCGAGCAGGGCGAGCCCGGTGCCCTGGCCGGATGCGGGGGAGGCGCAGTGCGCGGCGTCGCCGAGCAGCACGACCCGGCCCTTGGACCAGCGGTCCATCTCCACCAGCGCGATGGAGTCGAAGTAGAAGTCGTCGGCGTCCGCCGCGTGCCGCATCAGCCGCGGGATCTCCCACCGGCCGCCCGCCGAGGCGTCGGCGAGCATCCGCTTCTGCGTGGCGACGTCCCGGTGGTCGTAGGAGAGCTCGGGCGAGGCGAAGACGAACATGTTCTTGGCGTCGGTCTCGCCGGCCGAGCTGTAGACGCAGGTCAGCCGGCCGGGGGAGGCGTGGTAGGTCTCCCAGCGCTCCAGGCCGAGGTGGTTCGGCGCGGTGAAGATCGAGATGTACGCGCCGAGGTGGCGCTTGAACTGCCGCTCGTCGCCGAAGACGAGGCGCCGGGTGTGGGAGTGCATGCCGTCGGCGCCGACGACGAGGTCGAAGCGGCGGCGGAGGCCGCTCTCGAAGGTGACCTCTACGCCGTCCGCGTCCTCCGCCAGGGTGGCGATCGAGTCGCCGAAGAGGTACTCGACGTCGTCGCGGGTCCGCTCGTACATGATCCGGGCCAGTTCGCCGCGCATGATCTCGTCGTCGCCCTCGACCCGGCCGCCGAAGATCTCGGCCGGCATCTCCCCGATGGTGCGGCCGGCCTCGTCCACGTACGAACCGCCGTCCATGTCCGTCGAGTTGGTGCGGATCTCGTCGAGGATCCCCATCCGCCGGCAGACCTCGATCGCGGTGCCGCGGATGTCGACCTTGTAGCCGCCCGTGCGCAGTTCGGGGGCGCGCTCGACGACGGTCGGGGTGAAGCCGTACTCGTGGAGCCAGTACGCGAGGGCCGGGCCGGCGATCGAGGCGCCGGAGATCAGGACGGTCTTGGCGGTGGTGTGCGTCATGGCAGGACTCCTTGTCGGGTGGTGCGGGCCGGTTCCCCTGCCCGCACCAACGACTATACGGATGTCCTACACGATTGTCTATGACGTTTGTATAGATACTTCGGGGCGCTGCCCGCAGGGCCTCAGTCCCGGCCCAGCACCACCGTTCCCGAGGAGCAGAACCAACCGCCCGTCCCGGACGCCACCGCCAGCTCCGGCAGGCTCCCGTCCGCCCGCCGCACCTGCCGCCCGTCCGCCTCGCCGCGCAGCTGCCGCACCGCCTCCACCAGCAGGAACAGCCCCCGCATGCCGGGATGGCAGGCCGACAGGCCGCCGCCGTCGGTGTTCACCGGCAGCCCGCCGCCGCCGACCGTGAGCCGGTTCTTCTCGACGAACGCGCCCCCCTCGCCCTTCGCGCAGAAGCCCAGGTCCTCCAGGGTCACCAGGGTCATGTAGGTGAAGGCGTCGTAGATCTGGGCGAGGTCGATGTCGGCGGGCGAGACGCCCGCGCGTTCGAAGGCCAGCCGGCCGCTGACCGCCGCCGGGGAGACCGTGAAGTCCTCCCACTCCGACATCGTGGTGTGCGAGACGTGCTCGCCGGCGCCGAGCACCCAGACCGGCGCCTTCGCCGTGTCCGGCACGTACTCCTCGGCGACGAGCAGCACCGCGCAGCCGCCGTCGCTGCGGATGCAGCAGTGCAGCTTGGTGAACGGGTCGGCGATCATCGGCCCGGCCAGCACGTCGTCGACGGTGATCGGGTCGCGGAACATCGCGTCCGGATTGAGCGCGGCGTTCGCCCGTGCCTGCACCGCGACCTCGGCGAGCTGCTCCAGCGTCGTGCCGTACTCGTGCATGTGCCGACGAGCCGCCATCGCGTACTTGGCGATGAGTGTGTGGCCGTACGGGACCTCGAACTGCAGCGGCCCGCGGGCGCCGAACGAGAGGTTGGAGGTGCGCCGACGAGCCTTGATGTCGGCGCGCGCGGTGGAGCCGTACACCAGCAGGACGGCGTTGGCGTGGCCGGCGGCGATGGCGTCGGCGGCGTGGCCGGCCATGACCTCCCAGGTGGCGCCGCCGACGGCGGTCGAGTCCACCCAGCGGGGCCGCAGCCCCAGGTACTCGGCGACCTCGACGGGCGCGAGCGTGCCGAGCCCGGCCGAGGCGAAGCCGTCGATCAGCGAGCGGTCGAGCCCGCTGTCGGCGAGGGCGCGGCGGGCGGCCTGGGCGTGCAGGGCGTAGGGCGTCGCCTCGTCGACCCGTCCGCCGTCGGAGAGCGATATGCCGACGACGGCGACGCGGCGACCGGGGCGGTTCCGTGAAGTGGTGGGCATGAATCTGACGGTACATCAGATATGGCGTTCCGGTGCCGCCTCGTCCGGCCGGTCGTCGCCGTCGATCCGTCCCGCCCTACCCCTGGGCATCCCGGCCGCACCGCCCTAACATGACGGCCCGTCAGATACGGAGGGGAGCTCCATGGACGCCGCCTTCACCGACGAGCAGGAAGAGATCCGCCGCACCCTGCGGGAACTGCTCGCCAAACGGTCCGGACCCGACGAGGTCCGGGCGGCGGTCGCCACCGCCGCCGGACACGACCCCGAGCTGTGGACCCAGCTCGCCGAGCGGCTCGGGCTGCCCGGACTCGCCCTGCCCGAGGAGTACGGAGGCGTCGGCTGCGGGCCCGCCGAACTCGCCCTCGCCTGCGAGGAGACCGGCCGCGCCCTCGCCCCCTCGCCGCTGCTCGCCACCGCGGTGCTGGCCGCCCCGCTGATCGCCGCGCTCGGCACCGAGCCGCAGCGTGCCGAGCTGCTGCCCGAGATCGCCGCCGGCACCCTCACCGCCGCGCTCGCCGTGCCCGGCGGCTCCCTCGCCGTCGCCCTCGGGCTGACCGGCGAGGGAGCGGAGGCGCACTGGTCCGGCGACGGCCGCGCGGGCGGTGTGCAGGCCCGGCCGGTACGGGACGGCTGGACGCTCTACGGCGAGGCCGGCCAGGTCCTCGACGGGCACAGCGCCGACCTGCTCCTCGTCGCCGCGCACACCGGCGGCTTCGCCCGCAGCCGCACCCTGCTCTTCCTGGTCCGCGCGGACGCCGACGGGCTCACCCGCACCCGGCGCACCTCGCTGGACGACACCCGGCCGCAGGCGACCGTCGAACTGCGCGACGTACCGGCCGAGTTGCTCGGCACCGATCCGGCGGACGTGGCCGGCGCGCTGACCGCGGCCGGCCGGACCGCGGCCGCCGTCGTCGCCGCCGAGGCGGTCGGCGCGGCGGCGCACTGCCTGGACCGTACGGTCGAACACGTCCGCGCCCGCGAGCAGTTCGGGCGCCCCGTCGGCTCCTTCCAGGCCGTGAAGCACCGGCTCGCCGACCTGTACGTCCAGCTCCAGGCGGCCCGCTCGGCCGCCTGCTACGCCGCCTGGGACGCGGGACGCCCGGGCCCGGGCGAACCCGGGGCGGCGCAGCTCGCGCTCGCCCAGTGCCTGGAGACCGCCCGGGCGGTCACCGGCGAGACGATCCAGCTGCACGGCGGCATCGGCTTCACCTGGGAGCACGAGGCCCACCTGTACTTCAAACGGGCGAGCGCCGACGAGCTGCTCTTCGGGCCGGTGCACCGGCTCCGGGCGGCCGCGGCGCAGGCGACCGGACTCCTCGCACCGCACGGAACCGGAAAGGGGGCGGCGGCCTGATGCCGGTCGGACTGCGCCTGATGCAGAAGGTGTCCTCGACGCGCACCTTCGCCAAGATCGCGCCGCACTTCATCCCCGCGATGGACCGCACGGTCCACCGGCTGACCCGCGGCAAGGTGATGCTGAGCGCCCAGATGCTGCCCGGGGTGATCCTGACGGCGCGCGGGGCCAGGTCGGGGGTTCCGCGCACCACCCCGCTGGCCTGCATGCCGGAGGAGTCCGGCGCGACCTGGATCCTCATCGGCTCGAACTTCGGCCGACCGGGGCACCCGGCGTGGACGGCGAACCTGAAGGCCCACCCGGACGCGGAGGTGAGCTGGCGCGGCGAGACGATCCCGGTGCGCGCGGAGCTGCTGGCGGGGGAGGAGCGGGCGGCCGCCTGGAAGGCCGTACTCGCCTTCTGGCCCCCGTACGCGACGTACCAGGCCCGGGTGGAGCGCGAGATCCGGCTGTTCCGCCTCACGCGGCGTTGAGTCGCGGGGCGGGGACGGGAACGCCGGCGGCGGTCGTGGTGCGGACCGCCGCCGGCGCGACAGGACGAGAGGTGGTGGGGCGTGCGCCCCGGAGCCGTGGGGTTACTTCACCGGCTTCTTGCCCGTGATCCCGAGGTGGACCAAAAGGGCCAGGTTGGGCTTGAGTTCGGCCTGCTTGACGCCCCAGGTCTGGAAGCCCTTCTGGTGCCCGGCCACCGACGCGAGCATCGCCACGAGCGAACCGGCCATCGCCGCCGGGCTGACGTCCTTGTCGACCTTGCCCTTGGCCTGGAGCTCCTTCACCGCATCCGTAAGGGAGTTGGTGACCGAGTTCAGGATCTTCATGCGGATCTTGTAGAACCGTTTGTCGCCCTCCGCGGCGCCCAGGTCCACCACCCGGAGGATGGCGTCGTGCTTGCGCCAGAAGTCGAGGAATCCCTCGACGAGGTCCTCGGAGGTCTGCCAGCCCGCCTTGCCGACCCAGGAGCGACCGGAGACCAGTTCGGTCAACCCTGCGCCCTCCTTGGCCATTTCCTCGGCGATCTCGAGGACGGCGCCCTCCACGTCGGGGAAGTACTGGTAGAACGTCGCGGGCGAAGTACCCGCCTTCCGGGCCACGTCGATGACCTTGACGTCCCGGTAGGGAGAGGAGCTGAGCATCTCGCTGAGGCAGTCGAGCAGCTTCTGCCGCGTCGCCTGACCTCGTCGACCGGCCACGCGGCCGTCGACGGTGCGTACTTGTCCTGTCATGCCGTCAGCTTACCGAGGGGTGATCGGGGCGCGATTCGGCCGACTGCAAATGGGGTGCACCCCACGCGACTGGGCTCCGGGGCCCTTCCGGGGGCTGGGCCGGCCTCGGGTCATGCGAATAGGCTTATTAACAGCCTGTGGACAACTTTGGTGGATAACCATGCATCCATCTGTTCGATTTCATGGGGTGCGGGGTGATTCGCCCCGACCTAGCGTGGACACCGGATACCGGTATCTGGAAGGAACCACGCCCATGGCCGCATTCGCAGAGGGCACGCCGTGCTGGGTGGACGCCCAGCTCCCCGACCTCGAAGCGGGCAAGCGTTTCTACGGCGAGCTCTTCGGCTGGACCTTCGACGCGGTCACCGGCGAGGCGAGGGTCGGCGGCCGGCGGGCCGCCGGTCTCGTCCCCAAGCGGGACGGGCGGATGCCCACCACCTGGACCGTCTACCTGGCCACCCCGGACGCCGGCGCACTCGCCGCCCGGATCAGGGCGGCCGGCGGCCAGATGGTCATGGAGCCGTATCCCGTCGGGCCGTACGGCGTCGTGGCGCTCGCCGCCGACCCGGGCGGGGCCGTGTTCGGGCTGCGCCAGGGCGGCGACCTCGACGACGGACTCCAGACGGAGATGGAGCCCGGTTCCTTCTGCTGGATGGAGGTCTACACCCGCGAGAAGGACGCCGTGGACACCTTCTACGCGGCCGTCTTCGGGTACGTCGCCCAGGACCTCACCGAAGGCAGTCTCGACTACCGGGTCTGGTCCCCGCCCGGCTCGCGGCCCGGCGACGACACCGCGTTCGGCGGCCGTGCGGTGATCACCGAGGCGTTCCCGGCCGAGATGCCCGGCCATGTCCTCGTCTACTTCGCGGTCGCCGACTGCGACGCGGCCTGCGAGGCGACGGTGCGGATGGGCGGCCGGATCACCAACGCACCCTTCGACACCCCGCACGGTCGCATCGCCGTCCTCACCGACAACCAGGGCGCGCGGTTCGCGGTCCTCGCGGAGCCCGAGGAGGAGCCCGCGAAAGCGCGTGCGAAGGAGCCCACGAAAGAAGGGGACAAAGCGGGTGGCGGGGGTTCCAGGGCCGAGGACGACGCGGAAACGGCCGAAAAGTCCGCTGAAAAGCCCGACGATATGACCTAGGACACCCCGATCCGCCCCCGGGTTCGCAACCACCGCCCCGGACAGGAAGAATCAGGGTGCGACGGGGCCGTACTCTCATGGCCCGTACGGGGAGGTGGCAAGGCAAGTGGAGCAGCTGACGCAGCACGACCCGAGGCGGATCGGTCCCTTCGAGGTGCTGGGCCGGCTCGGTGCCGGAGGCATGGGCCTGGTCTATCTCGCGCGCTCGGCGTCCGGCCGGCGGGTGGCGATCAAGACCGTGCGGACGGAGCTCGCCGAGGACCAGCTGTTCCGTGTCCGGTTCACCCGCGAGGTCGAGGCCGCCCGCGCGGTCTCCGGGTTCTACACCGCGGCCGTGGTGGACGCCGACCCCCGGGCCGCCGTGCCCTGGCTGGCCACCGCGTACGTCCCGGCGCCCTCCCTCGAAGAGATAGTGAACGAGTGCGGGCCGCTGCCGGCCCAGGCGGTGCGCTGGCTGGCGGCCGGCGTGGCCGAGGCCCTGCAGTCCATCCACGGCGCGGGCCTGGTCCACCGCGACCTCAAGCCGTCCAACGTCCTCGTCGTCGAGGACGGCCCCCGGGTGATCGACTTCGGCATCGCGTCCGGCGTCTCCAACACCCGGCTGACCATGACCAACGTCGCCGTCGGCACGCCCGCGTACATGTCGCCCGAGCAGGCCCGCGACTCGCGCAGCGTCACCGGCGCCAGCGACGTGTTCTCGCTGGGCTCGATGCTGGTCTTCGCCGCCACCGGCCACGCGCCGTACCACGGTGCCAACCCGGTCGAGACGGTCTTCATGCTGCTCCGCGAGGGCCCGGACCTGGCCGGTCTGCCCGACGAGCTGCGGCCGCTGATCGAGTCCTGCATGCAGATGGACGTCTCGCTCCGGCCCACCCCGGCCGACCTGCAGGCCCAGCTCGCCCCGCACCTCTTCGGCTCCGGCAGCGACGACAGCGGCACCGCCTCGGCCTGGCTGCCGCAGCGCGCCACCGCCATGATCGAGGCCCGCCGCGGCGGCCGGCCCAACCCGCCCGCCCCGTCCTCCGGCCCCGCCTCCGCCCCGCCGGCGCCCCCGGCGCCGCCCCGCCCGCCCCGGCCCGCGCCCGAGTGGGGCGACCCGCGCACGCCCGCTCCCGCCCCGGCGGGCGGCGGCAAGCACGCCGGCCGCCCGGAGCCCGCGCCCGCGGGCGGCCCGGTGCGGCTGGCCGGCGCGGCGGTGCCGATCGGCCCCGGCCCCCGGGTCGCCGACACCCGGGCCTCGATCGTCGCCGACACCGGCCCGGCCACCGGCTGGATCCGCCGGCCCGGCGCCGAGCCCGGCCCGGCCCCCGGCTCCCGTCCGCTTCCGGCTCCCGCCCGCCCGGCGGAGCCGCCGGCCGCGGCCGAGCCCGGCCACTGGCGGCCCTGGCGGTTCCGTATGTCGAACGACGTCTGGGGCACCCCGGTCGTCGACGGCAACCTGCTCTACGTCACCTCCTTCGAGGTGCACGCCCTGGACACCGGGAGCGGCCGACGCCAGTTCAAGACCCGGGACGTCGCCTGGTCGATGGCCGTCGCCCAGGGCCGTATCCACGGCTCCGACGGGCCCACGCTGTACGCGCTCGACGCCTCCGACGGCAGCGAGCGCTGGCGGCTGAACACGGACGCCTGGGTGTACTCGCTCAAGGTCGACCGGGGCACCGTCGTCACCGGTACGCGCGGCGGCGGCGTCCAGGCCTGGGAGGCGTCCAACGGCGCCAAGCTCTGGGAGCTCGGCGGGGCGCAGACCGAGTTCGAGACCCCCGAGGCGGGCCCTGCCGTGCACGGCGACACCGTGTACGTGTGGCGGGACGCCCGCCTCCAGGCGCTGGACGCGCGGACCGGCACCGAGCGCTGGTCGTACCCGATCGGGGACGCCGCCTCCTGCGGCAACGTCCCCGTCCGGGTGGCCCCCGCGGAGGACGGCTGCGTGTACGTGGCGGCCGGCACCCGGGTGCTCTGCATCGACATCGCGGGCGGGCACGTCCGCTGGCACTTCGAGGCGCCCGCGGTCTTCCTCTCCCCGCCCGCGTTCGCGCCCGGCCCGGCGGTGACCGGCGGCGGCGTGTACCTCGCCGACTACCTCGGCACCGTGTACGCGCTCGACGCGACGACCGGCCAGGACCGCTGGCGGATCGCGACCGAGCAGCGCCAGTCGAACGAGCCGGTGCTCGTCGAGGCGGGCAACGTGCACGTGGCCAGCGGCAGCGCGCTGTACACGCTGGACGCCGTCACGGGCACGCCGAAGTGGCGGTTCGCGGCGGGCGGCGAGCTCGTCGGCACACCGGTGGTGGCCGAGGGCCGGCTGCACTTCGGCTCGGCGGACCACGTGCTGTACACGCTGGACGCGGCCGGCGGCCAGCTGCGCTGGAAGCTCGCGACCGGCGGCGAGATCACCGGGTCGCCGGTGGCCCGGAACGGCGTCGTGTACGCGTGCAGCAAGGACCGCTGCGTGTACGCGCTGGACGCGGTGAAGGGCACGGCGACGGGCCGGGGGAGCGCCGCGCCGAGGGCGTAGCGGTGGGGAGGGCCCGGCGGTTCCGAGGCCCTCGCCGGTTCCGCGGTCCTAGCGGCCCTGGTCGGGATGCCGGCCGGGGTCCTGGCCCGGGGGCGGCTCCGGGGCCTCCATGGTCCGCGTGGGCGTCTCGTACGGGTCCGGCGGCTGGTACGGATACGCGTAGGGCTCCGGCTCCGGCTCCGGCCGGTGTCCCTGTCCGTCGAGCGTCGGGTGCGTGGGCGCAGGCTCCGGGAGCCGGGTCGCGTGCGGGGCGTGGCGGCCCGACATGACGACCGCGGCCAGGAGCAGCAGGAACCCGCCGCCCACGGCCATCCCGACACCGATGCCCAGCCCTGTCCCGTCGCCGCTGACGGTCAGGCTGCCCTCGAACTGCCCGACCCGGACCATCCACAGGACGCTGAAGCCGAGCACGATCAGCCCGGCGAGGGCGACGAGGAGGCGGGAGCGCAGCACCACCCCGATCAGGGTGACCAGGGCGGCGAAGGCGAACGGCAGCAGCATCGACCCGATCACCTCGGCCCGGACGTCGGTGATCCCGCCGAACAGGTCCTCGATCGGATAGTCGCTGCCGTGACGGCCGTCGTACCAGGCACGGAAGGGGCTCCATACGGCGGCCGTCGCTCCGGCGAGCGCCAGCACCGAACCGACGATGTTGCGGATCATCGTGCGGCCTCCTCGGTCCGGCTCCCGGTCCCGACGCTACGCCGGGTGCGGGGGGCCCGCCACGCGGCGCTAGGGTGGCGCGGACACGACAGGCGTGTGGTTCGAAATCGACGGTTCGAAAGGGGCGGTTCGCGGTGAGGGCAGGGCGACAGCTGCGGTTCTCGGCGGTGCTCGTGGCGGTCGTGCTGGCACTGACGGGCTTCCAGACGGGCAAGAGCAGCGGCGGCAGCGGCGGCAAGAGCCGGAGCGGCAAGAGCAGCGGCAAGAGCAGCGGTGGCGGCTGCTCCAGCTCCAAGAAGAAGAACCACGACTACGACCACGACGACGAAGACTCCTACGACGACAGCAGCGGCTCCGGCTCGTACACCACCGGCCCCACTCCGACGCCCATCGCCACCTCCACCGCGCTTGTGGACGTCGTGGTCGTGGACTGTGTGAAGCCTGCGCAGAAGAAGCGCAAGGGCCGGCCGGCCCGGAAGGCGGACTACACCGCGAGCGTGCGGATCACCTCGCGGGAGACGGTCACGGAGACCTTCCGCGTGAAGCTGGAGTTCCAGGACGCGGCCGGTACGGAGCGGGGTGAAGGGTACAAGGACGTCACCGTCGAGCCGGGCGCGACCGAGACCTTCGACGTGCTGACGGACGCGCCGACGATGGTCGACCGGGTGCGGAAGTGTGTCGTCGAGGGTGTCAGCGTCCAGTAGGGTGACGTGCGCCCGTCAAGGTCGGGCCCTTTCACTCTGCACACACTCAACGGGGGTTGAAGCGTGAAGCTTCGTCATGTCCGCGCTGTCGCCGTCTTCGGAATCGCCGTCGTCGCTCTCACCGGAGCCCGCGGCTCGCACGGCGCCAGCTGCGGCGGCAGCCACGGCTCGTCGAGCAGCTCCAGCAGCTCCGGTGGCTCCAGCTCCAGCGGCTCCGACAGCACCTCCGGTGGGTCGTCCACGGGCAGCGTCAGCGGCGTCGGCGGCTCCTCCCGCGACAAGGCCCAGCGCGACATCCGCATCGACGAGTGCAAGCTGAGCGACGACCGCAAGAACCTGGTCGCCAAGATCACCATCACCAACAGCGACTCGACGGCGTACCTCTACGACGTCAGCCTGCAGTTCAAGGGCGACGCGAGCGCCAACATCGCCATGGCGAACGTCGACGACCTGCGGGTCGAGGGCGGCGCCTCGCAGTCCACCGAGGCGACCACCCCGTACACCGGCACCGGCGACGGCTCCGAGTACACGAAGTGCGTCGTCGTCACGGCGGACCGCTCCATCGGCTGACGCACGTCCATCGGCTGCGGCCCCATCGGCTGACACGCTCCGCCTGGTGACGCGGCTCTGCCGGCCACCGCTCTAGCGGAGCCGGAAGCCGCCGCTCCCGCCCCGTCCGGTGAACAGCTCGGCCTGCCGCTCCGGCGGCAGGTTCCCGAGCGCCACCAGGTGCGGGGCGTGGGCGAGGGCCGCCGCCCGCGCCGCCTCCTTCGCGGACCAGAGCGCGCGGACCGTGCCCTGCACCGCCTCCGTCGGGTACGAGGCCACGACGGCCGCCGCCGCCCGCGCGGCGGTCAGCGCCCCACCGGTCTCGGTCACCTCGCTGACCAGGCCCGTCTCGTACGCACGCCGCGCGGAGACCCGTTCGGCCGTGCCCATGAGGGCCATCCGGGCGACTTCCCCGAACGGCATCTTCTGCGCCATGTGGACGGTCTCGAACGCGGAGACCATTCCGTACGTCGTGTGCGGGTCGAAGAAGGTCGCGTCCTGGCCGGCGATCACGAACTCCGCCTCGCCGATCAGATAGAACGCCCCGCCGCAGGCCATCCCCTCCACCGCCGCCACCACCGGTTTCCACAGGTCGTTCGCCTTGGGTCCGATCGCGACCAGCGGATCGTCGATCGTGTACGGCGACGAGGGCTGCGGGACCTCGGTCGCGGCCTTCCGGTCGATGCCGGTGCAGAACGCCCGGCCGCCCGCCCCGGTGACGACGATCGCGCGGACCTCGTCCTCGTACCGGAACCCGCGCCACACCTCGCCCAGCTCGCGCGCCATCTCCAGGGTGATCGCGTTGTGCTTCTCGGCCCGGTCGAGGGTGACGACGGCGACCCCGGTCTCCTTGTCGCGGTCGACGGTGATGCCGGGGACGCTCATCCGCGCTCCAGCAGCCAGCGGGGCACGGTCATCCCGTCGATCTCGGTGAACGCCACCTTCACCGCCGCGCCGATCCGCAGCCGGGCCGGGTCCACGGAGTTCAGCGCGGCGTCGGGCGCGGCGACGACGTTGCCGGCCAGCCGGATGCGGGGCGCGTCGGCGAGCTCGACGAGGACCGCGTTGTACGGGGCCTGGGCGGCGTAGTCGGGCAGCAGCGGCGGATGCGGGATCACGTACGACCAGATCCGGCCGCGGCCGGACATCAGCCGCCACTCGCTGTCGAAGGACTGGCAGTGCGGGCAGCAGGGGCGGGGCGGGAAGCGCAGCTCGCCGCAGTCGGGGGCCGCGCAGGCCTGGACGCGCAGCTCGCCCCGGGCGGCGTACTCCCAGAAGGGCGCGCCGTCCTCGTCGACGACGGGACTCAGCATGACGGATCAACTCCTCAGCAGGACGGCGGATGTGGGGACGCCCTCGCCGGCGGTGACGAGGCAGGTGGCGGCGTCGGGGACCTGGGCGGTGGAGGTGCCGCGCAGTTGCTTCACGCCCTCGTTGATGAGGTTGAAGCCGTGCACGTACGCCTCCGAGAGCCCGCCGCCGCCGGTGTTGAGGGGCAGCCGCCCGCCGATCTCCAGCGCGCCGCCCTCGGTGAACGCGCCGCCCTCGCCGCGTCCGCAGAACCCGTACCCCTCCAGGGAGAGCGGGACGAGCGGGGTGAAGGCGTCGTAGATCTGGGCGACGTCGACGTCCTGGGGCCCGAAGTCGGCCTGCTTCCACAGGTGTCGGGCGGCCGTCCAGGCGGGGCCGGTGAGCGGGTCGTCGTTCCAGTAGTTGACCATGCCGTGGTGCTGGGCGGGCAGTCCCTGGGCGGCGGAGTGGACGTACACCGGCTTCTGCCGGCAGTCGCGGGCCCGTTCGGCGGAGACGATCACACAGGCCAGCGCGCCGTCGGTCTCCAGGCAGTTGTCGAAGAGGCAGAGCGGCTCGCTGATCCAGCGGGCGGTCATGTACATCTCGCGGGTCAGCGGGCGTTCGTACATGATCGCGTCGGGGTTCTGGTTGGCCCGGTTGCGGCAGGCGAGCGCGACGTTGAAGAGGTGGTCGCGGGTGGCGCCGTACTCGTGCATGTAGCGGCGGGCGAGCATGCCGATCTCGTCGGCGGGCCGCAGCAGCCCGAACGGCCGGGTCCACTGGCCGGGCGTGGGCAGCTGGACGGCGGTGTTCTTCCAGGGCCGGGGCCCGGAGCCGCGCTTGCGGGACCGCCAGGCGACGCCGACGGAGGCCTGCCCGGAGGCGATGGCGGCGGCGAGGTGCCCGACGGTGGCGCAGGAACCGCCGCCGCCGTACCCCACCTTGCTGAAGAAGGTGACGTCGCCCGCCCCGATCGCCTTGGCGACCTCGACCTCGTCGGTCTCCTCCATCGTGTACGAGGCGAACGCGTCCACCTCGGAGGGTGCGATGCCCGCGTCGTCCAGAGCGGCGAGGATCGCCCGGCAGGCGAGTGTTCTCTCGGACTCGGGCAGTTGTTTGGCGAAGGGTGTCTGCCCGATCCCCACGATGGCTGTGCGGTCCTTGAGCACGGCAACCCCTTCGGTCGTCCCCACTGCTGACAGCGCGTCAGGCTACAGCTAATCTGACGGACAGTCAGCTCTTTGGAGGGGTGCAGATGCGCGGCGACCTGGAGTGGGGCTCGATACCGAGGCTCGTGCGCTCGGCGGCGGAACGGTACGGGGCACAGGAGGCGGTCGTCGAGGGCCGCACCCGCGTCTCGTACGCCGAGCTGGGCGAACGCGTCGAACGCGCGGCGGCCGCGTGCATCGCGGCGGGCGTCCGGCCCGGCGACCGGGTCGCCCTCTGGGCCCCCAACACCCTCGACTGGATCGTCTCCGCGCTCGGCGCGGTGACGGCCGGGGCGGTGCTCGTCCCCCTGAACACCCGCTTCAAGGGGGCGGAGGCGGCGTACGTACTGGCCCGGTCGCGGGCCCGGCTGCTGTTCATCACCGGCACCTTCCTCGGCACCTCGTACGTGGCGTCGCTGCGCCGCTCCGGGGTCGAACTCCCCGACCTGGAACGGGTGGTGGTCTTCGGCGACGGCGCCCCTGACGACTACACGACCTGGAAGGAGTTCCTGGCCGCGGGGGACACGGTGAGCGCGGCGGAGGTACGGGAACGGGCGGACGCGGTGGACAGCTCGGCCCCCTCGGACATCATCTACACCTCGGGCACGACGGGCGCGCCCAAGGGCGCGGTGATCACCCACGCCCAGACCCTGCGCTGCTACGACGTCTGGTCGGAGCTGGCCGGGCTGCGACAGGGCGACCGCTACCTGATCGTGAACCCGTTCTTCCACACCTTCGGCTACAAGGCCGGCATCATCGCCTGCCTGATGCGGGGCGCGGTGATGATCCCGCAGCCGGTGTTCAACGTGGACACGGTGCTCGCCAACATCGCCTCGGAGCGCGTCTCGGTGCTGCCCGGCCCGCCGACGCTCCACCAGTCGCTCCTGGACCACCCGTCCCGCTCCTCGTACGACCTGTCGGCGCTGCGGCTGGTGGTCACGGGCGCGGCGGTCGTGCCGTTGCGGCTGGTCGAGCGGCTGCGCGGGGAGCTGGGCGTGGGGACGGTGCTGACGGCGTACGGCCTGTCGGAGGCCAGCGGCATCGTCACGATGTGCCGGCAGGGCGACGCGGCGGAGGTCATCGCCACGACGTCGGGCCGGGCGATCCCGGACACCGAGGTCCGCCTCTCGGAGGCGGGCGAGGTCCTGGTCCGCGGCCACAACGTGATGACCGGCTACTTCGAGGACGCCTCGGCCACGAGCGAGGCGATCGACGCGGACGGCTGGCTCCACACCGGCGACGTGGGCGTCCTCGACGAGGCGGGCAACCTGCGGATCACCGACCGGATCAAGGACATGTTCATCGTCGGCGGCTTCAACGCGTACCCGGCGGAGATCGAACAACTCCTGGGCCTGCACCCGGACATCGCGGACGTGGCGGTGATCGGCATCAGCGACCCCCGCCTCGGCGAGGTCGGCAAGGCCTTCGCCGTCCGCCGCCCGGGCGCGACGGTGACGGCGGACGACCTGATCGCCTGGTCGCGTCGCGAGATGGCGAACTACAAGGTCCCGCGCGAGGTCGAGTTCGTCACCGAACTCCCGCGCAACGCCAGCGGGAAGGTCGTGAAGGGCGAACTGCGGGAGCGGACGGGCGCCTGAGGCGACGCTAGGGCGACGCGGGCACGCGGGTGAGCACGATGATGCCGCTCTCCTCCCGGACCCGCCGCCAGCCGAGCTCCTCCGCCCGCCGGACGACGGCGTCCACGGCGCCCCAGGGGAACGGGTCCGTCCGGTCGGCCACGATCCACTCCAGCTCCGGGCGGCGTTCGAGGACCCCGTCCGCGACCAGGTACGGCCGGGTTCGGTCGGTCAGATGCGGCACGAGGCCGTTGCTCGCCGCCACCGGCGCGCCGTCGGGTACGAGCCGCAGCGCCGCGCGGGCGGCGGCCTCCCGCGGATCCTGCTGCCAGAAACCGGGCCTCGCCAGGTCGCTCAGCGGCTGCGCCGGCAGCATCACGAGGGCGACCGCCAGGGGAACGGCGAGCGGCAGCCGCGCCCCGCGTCGCAGCGCGTCGATCAGGGCGGCGAAGGCGATCGGCGCGAGGACCGCCGAGTAGTGCAGGCCGGGTCCCCAGTAGGCCGGGTTGGACGAGGTGAACCGCCACACCAGGGTGGGCAGCAGCAGGAGAGCGAGGGGGCTGCGCAGCACCAGCCCGCCGGTCGCGGCCAACAGCACGAGCAGGGTCTCCGACTTCCCCGGCCAGCCGTCGAGGACGCCGTACGGGGAGGCCGCCTGGTCCAGGTACCCGTACCGGCCGTCCGGCGCCAGGGCCGGGAGCACCGCGCACACGACGAGGGCACTGCCCGCGGCGGCGAACGCGCACAGTGCGAGACCGGCACGGCGGTTCCGGGGGTCGTGGCGGTTGCGGTGCACCAGCAGCAGTCCGCACACGAACGCCGTCGCGCCCAGGTCCTCCTTCACGAGCAGCAGGGCTGCGGCCCACCACGCGGCGGCCCGGGGCCGGCCGTCGAGGTGGGCCCGGCAGGCCAGCGCCAGCAACGGGACCGCGAACGCCACCTCGTGGAAGTCGAAGCCGACGAGCTGCTGCACTCCCCAGCACAGGCCGGCGGCCGCGCCCACGGCCGTCGGCGCGAACCGCTGCTCCGGCAGATGGCGTTGGGCCGTGCGCGCGATCACGTACACGGACAGGGAGACGAGCCCCGCCTGCGCCACCAGCAGCGTCTCCACGTGCGGCGCGAGCCGGTAGAGCGGGGCGAGCACGGCGAGTACGGGATGGAAGTGGTCGCCGAGCAGCGGGAACGCGTCGCCCGTGAAGCCGGGCGGGGCGGTCGCCGTACGGATCTCCGAGGCCGGTGCGCGGCCCTCGGCGTACGCGCGCACCGCCTGCCCGAAGATCCCCAGGTCGTAGCCGGTCGTCCGGAACCGGGCGTGCTCGCGCAGCGCGTACGCCGTGTACAGCACGAAGAGGACCGCGGCGAGCAGAGCGGGGGCGGTGCGGGGTGCGGCCGCGGCGGCGGTCGGCGGCGCGGGCCTGCGTGCGGGAGCGGGGAGCGTGAGCATGCGCAGGACCCTCGGCCACGGCCGCTGAGGAGCGCCTGAAGGAGGCTGAGGATTTCCTCAGCCGCACGTCCGGCCCGCGGGCGATACTCGGCCGCATGCGCGTACTGGTGATCGAGGACGAGGAACGGATCGCCGCCTCGCTGCGGCGCGGCCTGTCGGCCGTCGGCTACACCGTCGACGTGGCCCACGACGGCGTCACCGGGCTGCACCTGGCGCGTGAGCACCGCTACGCGGCGGTCCTGCTCGACCTCATGCTGCCCGGCCTCAACGGCTACCAGGTCTGTTCCCGGCTCCGCGCCGAGGACAACGACGTGCCGGTGATGATGCTGACGGCCAAGAACGGCGAGTACGACGAGGCCGAGGGCCTGGACACCGGAGCCGACGACTACCTGGCGAAGCCCTTCTCGTACGTCGTCCTGGAGGCCCGGCTGCGGGCCCTGCTGCGCCGTGGCGGGGCCCGCGCCCGCACGCTTCTGGAGTGCGGGGACCTCTGGCTCGACCCCGCGCGCCGGACCTGTGGGCGGGGCGGGACCGTCGTCCGGCTGACGCCGAAGGAGTTCGCCGTGCTGCACTGCCTGATGGCGCGCGTGGACGAGGTGGTGCCGACGCTGGACGTCCTCGACGAGGTGTGGTCGGCGGACTTCACGGGCGACCCGAACATCGTGCACGTCTACATCCGCGCCGTGCGGAAGAAGATCGACGCGCCGTTCGGGCGGGAGACGATCGAGACGGTGCGCGGGGCGGGATACCGGGTGGTGGGCCGTGGCTGAGCGGCGGCGCCGGTACGGCCCGGTGTGGGCGTCGGGGCTCGCGGCGGCGTTCGTCGTGGTGGTCGCGGTGTGCTGGCTGGCGTACGCGGACGGCAGGGCGGGCCCGCGCTCGCCGGTGATCGCCGTGCTCATCCGCGACGACCGCGTCGGCCCCCAGGTCGAGCTGATCGCGGGCGGCGGCGCGGTCGCGGGGGCGCTGTGCGTCGCCGCCGCGTGCTGGTGGGCGGGGAGGGCCCACCCGCGGGCCGTTCGCCTGCGGACGGCGGTGGTCGCGGGGGCGGTCTCGGGCATCCTGTTCACCACGTACTGCGCGTGGCTCAGGACGGAGAACGAGGTCAAGCCGTGGCTCGTGGCCGAGGAGGCCCTCCGCTGGGGGCTGGCATGCATCGCCCCGTCGGCCGGGCTGCTGACGGCGGCGGCCGTGTGGGCGGCGCTCGGACGGGGCGGCGGGCTGTCCTTCCGGAGCCGCCTGGCCCTCGCGGCGGCCGGCGCCACCGGCGCGCTCTCCCTGGGCGGGCTCGTGCTGCTCCGGCGGGCCCAGCTCGCGCAGGACGCCAATCTGATCTTCTGGATCGCGATGACCACCGGGGTGCCTCTGATCACCCTGCTCACCGGGGTGCTCGTGCATGTCTCGGTGGCGCGCGCCCTGCGTCCGGTCGAGGCGATCCGGCGCGAACTCGCCGACATCACCGGCCAGTCGCTGGACCGCCGGGTTCCGGTGCCGCCGACCGAGGACGCGATCGCGCGTCTCGCCCGCACCACGAACGACACGCTCGACCGGCTCGAGCAGGCGTCGGCGCGGCAGCAGCAGTTCGTGGCCGACGCCGCCCACGAGCTGCGCAGCCCGCTGGCCGCCCTGCGCGCCCAGCTCGAATCGGCGCTCCGGCACCCGGACTCGGTCGCCTGGCCGGCCGTCGTGGCGGACGCCGCCGCCGACGTCGTCCGGCTCCAGGCGCTGGCCGACGACCTCCTGCTCCTGGCGAGCCTGGACGGCACGCGGCACCGGAGCCGGGCGGCGGAGCCGGTCGACCTCGCGGCGCTGGCGGAGGACCTCGTCCGCGAGTACCAGCACCTCCCGGAATCCGCCCGCCTCCGAATCGCCTGCGCGGCCGTGACCCCGGCCGTCGTCGACGGCAGCGCGACGCAGCTGGAGCGGCTGCTGCGGAACCTCCTCGGCAACGCCTGTCGCCACGCGGCGGCGGTGGTCGACGTGACGGTCCGGGTGGCCGACGGAGCGGTCGTCCTGGAGGTCCACGACGACGGCCCGGGCATCCCGCCCGAGGACCGCGCCCGCGTCTTCGGCCGCTTCACGCGCCTCGACGAGTCCCGCACGCGCACGGCCGGCGGCGCGGGCCTGGGCCTCCCGATCGCGCGCGACATCGCCACTCGTCACGGCGGCACGCTGGTGATCGCGGCGACGGAGCGGGGCGCCCGCCTGTTGGCGAGCTTCCCGACGGCCGGGGAGCCGGGGGTGCCGGGGGCGGGTCCGAGTGCGAGTGCGCAACCAACTCCCGTTGCCCGTACGTGATATGAGGAGTTGCCCTCGCGTAACCTCCCCCTTCACGACTCTGGAGCGGTCCGGTGGAAATCGAGATCCCGCTGTCCCTCACGCCCCAGCAGGCAGCCGTCGGCGTCGGCCTCTCGGTCGACCTGCCGTCCGGCGACCAGGCCCATGTGGACATCCCGCCGGGCGTGCGGGACGGCGAAGTCCTGCGCCTCACGACGGCGTCCGGCCCGGTCCGGCTGCTCATCAGCGTCCCGGGCGGCCCGGCGACGGCGCCGATGCCCGTGCCCGGCCCGGCGGCGCCTGGGCAGAAGTCGGGGGCGGTGGGGGCCATCGTGGCACTGTGCCTGGTGGGCGCGGTGATGGCGGCAGTGATCCTGGCCGGCGGCGACGAGGGCGACGAGGATCCGTCGGCGGGCCCGTCGTACGGCTCCTCGTACGACCCGTCACCGACGGACGAACCGTCGTACGGCTCGTCCTACACCCCGACGGACGAGCCGACCGAGGACGACACGGACGACTCGTCCTCGTACCCGGACCCGGACCCCACGACCGAGGCCCCGCCGGACCCGTACACCACGGGAACGTGCCTGAACGGCTCACTCCCGACCTCCGACGGGCCGCAGAGCGTGAGCGACGTCGACGAGGTCCCCTGCTCGGCCTCGGACGCGCACTACAAGGTGATCCAGACGTTCCCGTTCACCTCGGACATGAACCGTTGCCGCGACAACCCCCGGACCCAGTACGCCTTCTCGTCCCGCTACACGATCAACGGCGCGACGATCAACGAGTACGTGTACTGCTTGGTGGGGCTGGGGTCCTACGCGCGCTGAGGGACTGCCTCAGACATCGACGACGGTGACGTGGATCCCGTCGACGTCGGTGACGTGCTGGTCCGCCAGGGCCGGGGTCGCGGTGCCGGCCGCGACCGTGGCGGCGAGGAAGAAGCAGGCGAGAAAACGCTTGGTGCGGGTCATGTCCGACTCCTCGTGATGTCTGGGTACGCGGCAAGCTTTCTGATTTGCGTACGCCAATTCCATGGTTGCGTGCACTACCAGCCAATGTGCGGCCTGATATTCGCTGAAGCAGGGAATGCTGGGCACAAGAAGAGGGGCCGGGCATCTGCCCGGCCCCTCTTCTTCTGCATCCCGCCGTCGCGCTTCGCGCTCAGCTCATCCGGATCCCCCGAACCGGATGAGCGTCCCCCGAGCGCGTGCGTCCGATCGGCCGGACGCTACGGCCCCGGCGGCTCCCCCGTTGGCGCCGCCGCGGCCGTACCCCGTGGGGGAGTGGCTACTTGGCCGGCTCGGTCGTCGCGTGCTGGTCGAGCGGCTTGATCGGCGCGCCGGTGGCGTGCTGGTCCAGGGTCGTGATGTCGCCACCCGTGGCGTGCTGGTCCAGCGGCTTGATCGGCTCGGTCGTCGCGTGCTGGTCCAGCGTCGTGATCTCCTCGCCCGTCGCGTGCTGGTCGGCGGGCTTGAGGTTGTCGGCCATGGAAGCTCCTGAAGTGGTTGGGCCTGTGGGACGGGAACGTCCGCCCGGCAACTCCCCCGTGGATCGCCGGGCGGACGTCCAGGGCCGATCACCATAACGGTGAGGCCTCGTGACGAACCGTCTGCCCCCCGACGCGACGGATCGACATGCATGAGAGTGCCGTGCGGCGATAAACGATTGATGAACGCCCAGGTCGGTCAGGCGACCGCCGCCGGGTGGAGCAGGGCGCGCACGTGATCCGCCTCGGGAGAGCCGAGGTCGTCGTACGTGGCCAGCGCATCGCTCCAGCAGACGCGGGAGCGTCCCGTCTGCCCTATGCCCTGCAGTGCCCGGCCGAGCACGGTCAGGACGTTGGCGCGCCGCCAGTCCCCGCCGACACCGTTCAGCACCGCGAGCGCCTGCTCGGCCAACGCGGCCGCCTGGGCCGGCCGCCGTGCGGAGAGTTCGAGCTCCGCCAGGCGGTACAGGGTCATGCCCTCCCACAGACGCTGCCGACTGTCCCGGAACACCGCCAGCGCCTCGCGCAGCGCCTCCGCGCCCTGCGCGTGCTGGCCACTTTCGGTGAGAGCCATCCCCAGCGCGTACCGACCGTTGGCACCCCGGAACGAGTTGCCCGTGGAGTCGTAGATGGCGATCCCGCGCTCCGCCAGCGAGACGGCGCTCGTCAGCCGCCCCATCGCCAGGTGGATGCGCGACAGGTTGCACAACGCGCTGGCCTCGCTCGGCCGGTTCCCGTCCGCCCGGAACCAGTCGATGGCATGGGTCAGGTGCACTTCGCCGTCGGCGTGGCGACTCTGGTAGATCGCCACGATGCCCCGGGAGTTGGCCGCCCAGGCCAGCGTGAGGGCGTCCTCGGTCCGGTCGGCCAGTCCGGCCGCGAGTTCCGCGTCGCGGTCGGCGTCGTCGAAGCGTCCGGTGTGGGCGTGGACGTTGCTGAGTGCCATCAGCGCCCGCGCCTCGGCGTGCTCGTCACCGGTCTCGTGCGCGGCCTCGCGCAACGCAGCCGCCGCGGACTCGTACTGCTTGGAGTTGGCGCCGGACTCGCCGATGTCGATCGACGCCCACAGCAGATCGACCGCACGCCGCAGCGTTGCGGCGCCCGCCGACTGCCGGACGCACGCCAGGAGGCAGTTCGCCTCCCGGTACAGCCAGTCCTGGGCCTCGTGGCGGTCCGTGAACGTCAGGCCCTCGTAGGACGGCGGCTCCAAGTGGTCGACCAGGCGGTCGCCCGGTCGCTCGATCGCGTACACCCCCGCCGCCGTCGACAGGTAGAAGTCCAGCAGGCGCGAGAGCGCCGCCTCGCGTTCCGACGGGGGCTGTTCGTCGCGCTCCGCGCATGCACGCGCGTAGAGGCGGACGAGGTCGTGGTAGCGGTACCGGCCCGGCGCGGCGGACTCCAGGAGGGACGTGTCGACGAGGGCCTCCAGGAGGTCCTCGGCGTCGTGGGGCGGGAGGTCCAGGACCGCCGCGGCGGCCGACAGGGAGATGTCGGGGCCGTCCGCGAGGCCGAGGAGACGGAAGGCGCGGGCCTGGGCCGGCTCCAGCTGGCCGTAACCCAGCTCGAACGTCGCCTTGACCGCGAGGTCGCCCGCCTGGAGCTCGTCCAGGCGGCGCCGCTCGTCGGCGAGCTTCGCCGCGAGGACCGACACGGTCCACGTGCGGCGGGCCGCCAGCCGGGACGCCGCGATGCGGATGGCCAGCGGCAGGAAGCCGCACGCCGCCACCACGTCCAGCGCCGCCTCCCGCTCCGCGGAGACCCGCTCCTCGCCCACGATCTTCGTGAAGAGCTGGAGCGCCTCCTCCGGGGACATCACGTCCAGGTCCACCAGATGCGCCCCGGCCAGGTCCACCATCCGGATCCGGCTGGTCACCAGCGCCGCGCAGCCCGCCGTGCCCGGCAGCAGCGGCCGGATCTGGGCGGCGTCGCGCGCGTTGTCGAGGAGGACCAGGACCCGGCGGCCGTCCAGCGTCGAGCGGTACAGCGCCGCCCGCTCGTCGAGCGAGTCGGGGATCGCGGAGTCCGGCGCACCCAGGGCGCGCAGGAACGCGCCCAGGACCGTCTCCGGCGCCGCCGCCCGCGCCCCCGCGCCCTGGAGGTCGACGTACAGCTGGCCGTCGGGGAAGTGCGGGCGGGCCGCGTGGGCGACGTGCACCGCGAGGGTCGTCTTGCCGACGCCGCCGATGCCCGCGAGCGCGGAGACCGCCATGACGGAGCCCTCCGCCGTGGCGAGCTGGTCCCCGAGTTCCCGGACGAAGGCGGCGCGGCCGGTGAAGTCGGCTACGGTCGCGGGGAGCTGGGCGGGCCGTGAGACGGTCGCCGGGGCCGGCGCGGACTCCTCGACCGGGCGGGCGAGTTCCGAGTCCGCCTGGAGGATCCGCTGCTGGAGCCGGGAGAGTTCGGGGCACGGGTCGACGCCCAGCTCGTCCGCGAGGAGCCGCCGGGTGTCCGCGTACACGGCGAGCGCCTCGGCCTGCCGGCCGCTGCGGTACAGCGCGAGCATCAGCAGCTCGCGCAGCCGCTCGCGGAGCGGGTGCGCGGCCGTGAGAGCGGTCAGCTCGGAGACGGCCTCCGCGTGGTTGCCGATCTCCAGGTCCATGTCGAGCCGGGTCTCCAGGAGGGTGAGCCGCCACTCCTCCAGGCGGGCCCGCTGGTTCTCGGCGTACGGGCCCGGTACGGAGGCCAGCACCTCGCCGTCCCACAGTCCGAGCGACTTGTTGATCAGGGCGCGTGCCTCGCTGCGCTCGCCCGACGCCCACAGTTTCTCGGCCTCGGCGGCCAGGTCCTGGGCGACGTCGAGGTCGAGGGCCCCGCGGTGGGTGCGGATCGCGTACCCGCCGGCGTCGCTGACCAGCACGCCCGGGTCGAGGACCTTGCGCAGCCGGGAGGCGTACGTGCGGAGCGCGGCGAGCGCCTGCGACGGCGGCTCCTCGCCCCAGATCCCGTCGATCAGCTCCCCGGCGGTGGCGGTCCGGCCGTCGCGCAGCAACAGCGCGGCGAGAAGCGCCCGCTGCTGCGGGGAGCCGGACGGCAGCTGTTCGCCGTCCCGCCAGGCGCGGACGGGTCCGAGCACGGCGAAGCGCAGGTCCGATACCGGTTCCGGGGCGCCGGGCGCGCCTTCGGGCACGCCACCGCGCTCCGCGTCCTCGGGACCCGTTCGCGGAGCTCTCTGCTCCGGCACTCGCGGGCCGTTCTCACGGTCCATAGCTCCCCCTGCCCGTACCGCTGGTTTCGCCCAAGACAGTCTGCCTTGTCCGGAGGGGGCGCGTCAGCATCGGGTGACTGTCTGCACAGGATCTGCCGCACCGATCACGAACCGGTGGCGGACGGGGAGCTGACGGAGCGTCAGATCAGCGCTACCGTGAAAGCATGGAGACCTTCCCGAAGATCATCTCGGTGGACGACCACACCGTGGAGCCCCCCAGCGTCTGGCGGGACCGGCTCCCGTCCAAGTACCGCGACGTCGGCCCCCGCATCGTCCGCGCCCCCCTGAAGGAAATGACCTTCCTGGGCGGGAAGTTCGCGCCCGTCATGGGCGCCAAGGGCGACGACGGGCCGATCGGCGACTGGTGGGTGTACGAGGACCTGCACCGCCCGCTGACCCGGCTCGACACCGCCGTCGGCTACGACAGGGACGAGATCAAGCTCGAGGTCATCACGTACGAGCAGATGCGGCCGGGCTCCTGGTCCGTCCCCGACCGGCTCGCCGACATGGACGTCAACCACGTCCAGTCCGCCCTCTGTTTCCCCACCTTCCCCCGCTTCTGCGGCCAGACGTTCACCGAGGCGTCAGACCGCGAACTGGGACTGCTCGGCGTGCGCGCGTACAACGACTGGATGGTGGAGGAGTGGTGCGGTCCCGAGGCGCGGGGCCGGCTCATCCCGCTCACCCTCGTCCCGCTCTGGGACGCGCACCTCGCCGCCGAGGAGGTCCGGCGCAACGCCGCCCGCGGCGTGCGCGCCGTGGCGTTCTCCGAGATACCGCCGCACCTGGGCCTGCCGTCGATCCACACCGACTACTGGGACCCGTTCCTCGCCGCCTGCGACGAGACCGGGACCGTCGTCGCCATGCACATCGGCTCCTCCAGCCGGATGCCGTCCACCTCGGCGGACGCGCCGCCCGCCGTCGGCTCCACGATCACCTTCGCGAACTGCTGCTTCTCGATGGTCGACTGGCTGATGAGCGGCAAGTTCGAGCGCTTCCCCAACCTGAAGATCATGTACGCGGAGGGCCAGATCGGCTGGATCCCGTACATCCTGGAGCGCGCCGACGTGGTCTGGGAGGAGAACCGCGGCTGGGGCGGCGTCGCCGACAAGGTGCTGCGCCCGCCGTCCGAGCTGTTCGCGAACCACGTGTACGGCTGCTTCTTCGACGACGCGTTCGGCCTGAAGAACCTGGACGCGATCGGCGTGGGCAACGTCCTGTACGAGACGGACTACCCGCACTCCGACTCCACCTGGCCCAAGTCCCGCGAGGTCGGCGAGGCCCAGATGGGGCACCTGGACCCGGCGACCGTGGACCGGATCGTGCGCGGCAACGCCATCGACCTGCTCCAGCTGACGAAGGACGGCCTCTGGCCGGGCGCGTAGGAAGGACGTCGGGGGCGCGTGCCGGACCGCGGCGCGCGCCCCGCTTCCGCCACAACTGACGGCATTCTGCGCCCGGTTGACAATGATCTCCCGCGTGATTGCATACGTGTATGCACACCGGAGTGGAGCAGACCGCGTACCTCGTCAACGAGTCCCGGGCCCGTCGGCCCGAACTCGCCCGCGATCCCCTGGCAGCCGCCTGGATCCCGGACGGAGAGCGGGGCGGCGTCCGCGCCCTGTGGGAGGAGTTCGCCGGCGACGTCTACCCGCACGACGACCTGGTGGTCTCGCTGCGCGGCAGATACATCGCGGACACGCTCGAACGCGCCCTGGAGCTGGACCCCGACACCGTGCTCGTCGTCTGCGGCGCCGGTTTCTCCTCGTACCCCTGGCTGCTGCCCTTCCGCACGGCCCTCGAGGTCGACCTGCCCACCATGATCGAGGCCAAGCGGCAGCGTGCCGCCGAGCTGATGGACGCGGGCGCGATCCCGCGCCGCGACGTGCACCACCTGGCCGCCGACCTCGGCACCCCGGCCGGCCGCGAGGCCGTCGCCGCGGCGGTGCGCGAGCTCGCCGCCGGGCGGCCGGTCGCGTACGTGGCCGAGGGCCTGGTCTTCTACCTGTCGCCGGACGACGCCCGGGCGGTCGCCCGGCTCGGCGCCGAGTTCGGGGACCACGCGGTCACCGCCGTCAGCTACTGGCCGGACTGGGCCGAGGACAACCGGGTCCTCGCCGACCAGCGGCTCTGGTTCCGGCGCCGCTCCGTCCCGGAGGACGCCAGCTACCTGACCCACGGCGAGCTGCCCGGCCTCCTCGGCGGCGCCCAGGTCGAGGACCACGGGCCGGAGTCCCTGCAGCGCCGCTACCTGGACCGCGTGGAGGTCCCGGAGAGCGATCTGATCCCCGAGTACGTCGCGGTGTCCTGGGCCGGTGAGAGATGACGGAGGTACTGCACCTGCAGAGCAGGGCGTACCCCCTCCACTACAGCTCGCCCGACCTCACCCAGGGCTCCGTCCTGGTCCCGGGGCACGGCGAGTTACGGCCGGTCGCGGGCCGGCTCGGGTCGCTGGCGTACAACCACGACGCGACCATCGAGATAGACCTCACCGACATGGCACTGGCCGGGATATCCCTGCCGGGCATAGAGATAGCTGGCTGCCACGCCCGCATCCTGAGCGGCGGGTCGGTGCTGGTCGTCTACGCGCTGCGGCACGAGCGGGACCTGCGGGGGCTGTCGCTGTTCGAGCTCGACGCGCTGGACGCCCGGGTCAACAACGCGCTGCGAGAGGCGGACGCGCCGATCCTGTCCGCGATGCTCACCGCCTCCGTCGGCAGCGGGCTCGTGCGGGGCCTGCGGCTGCGGCCGGACCGGATGCTGGACGGCGACGAGTCGCCGACCGACCGCCGCTCGGTCCGCTACAACTGCCACTTCGTGACGCAGGACCCGCCGTGGGGCACCGACCCCCGGGTGCCGGAGCTCATCATGGGCCCGGCCTGCCGGGTCCTGCTCCCGTTCACGTACGCCTGGGACCTGGACCCGCGCGCCCCCATCGGCGACCTGCTCACCATGACCGAGCCGACCGACATCGCGGTGGCGCAGCAGTCGCTGCTCGCCGGCGCGCTGCTGGCCGGCCGGGAGATCCTCGTCGACCTGGCCGGGACCCATCCCGACCGGGCCGACGTGCACGCCTTCCGGCACTTCCTGGACGGCATCTGGGCCGGCTTCTACCACCTGGACAGCTACCGCATCGAGTCCGCGCAGGACCACCGGGCCACCTATCTCGCGGCGCGCGAGGTCATCGGGCTCGACGGCACCCAGGAGCGGGCGGACAAGCTGCTCAGTTACGTGAGCAGCTCGATGGTGGCGTCGGCGATGCAGCGCACCGAGGAGCTGGACAACCGGCTCAACCGGGTCGCCTCCGCGCTCGCCGTGTTCACCGTCGTGGCCTTCGCGCTGGACGCGGCGGTCTTCCTGATCGGCGAGGACGGACCCCTGTGGGGACGGCTCGCCGCCGTCGTCGGCGTGATCGCCGCGGGCTCGGCCGGGCTGTACGCCACGATCCACCCGCGGGCGCGGGAGCGCCGCCGCCGGAGGTCCGCCCAGCCCGGTTCCTGAGTTGCCGCCGGACGGCCGCCCGGCCCGGTTCCCGGCAGCCCCCTCGTGTCCCACCCCTTGCCTGACGGTCCGTCAGTGACGACGATGGGGGCTCGCGTCCATATCTGACGAGCCGTCAGGCTCGCGGTCGAGGGGTGGGTTTCCCATGGTCATGTACGGGATGCAGCTCCCGGTCCAGTCGCAGAGCGCCCTGTACGCCGAGTCCTGGGAGGCCGCCGCGGGCCCCGCCGACCTGGTGGAGATCGCCCGGGTCGCCGACCGGACCGGCTTCGGCTACCTCGCCTCCTGCGACCACGTCGCCATCCCGCGGCGGCTCGCCGGGGCGATGAGCACGATCTGGTACGACCCGGTCGCCACGCTCTCCTACCTCGCCGCCGCCACCGAGCGGGTCCGGCTGATGTCGCACGTCGCCATCGTCGGCCTGCGTCACCCGCTGGTCTCCGCCAAGGCGTACGCGACCCTCGACCGCCTGTCCGGCGGCCGGCTGATCCTCGGCGTCGGCGCCGGGCACGTGCAGGAGGAGTTCGAGGCGGTCGGCGCGGACTTCGCCCGGCGCGGTGCGCTGCTCGACGAGACGATCGACGCGCTCCGGGCCGCGCTGGGCCCGGAGGAGTACCCGGAGTTCGGCGGCGAGCGCTTCTCCTTCAAGGACCTGGGGCAGCAGCCCCGGCCCGTGCAGCAGCGGGTGCCGCTCTGGGTGGGCGGCTCCTCGCCGGCCGCCGTGCGGCGCGCCGCGCTGCGCGGCGACGGCTGGCTGCCGCAGGGCGACCCGCGCGACAAGCTGCCGGAGAAGATCGCGAAGCTCCGCGCGCTGCGCGAGGAGGCCGGCATCGAGGCGCCGTTCACCGTCGGCGCGATCACCGAGGCGCTGTACGTCGGGGAGGCCGGCTGGGACGTCGGCCGGCGCACCCTGACGGGCGCGCCGGAGGCGCTGGCGGCCTCGCTGCGGGCCTACGGGGAGATGGGCGTGCACCAGATCCAGGTCCGGTTCCGGTCCCGGAGCCGTACCGAACTCACCGACCAGATGGCGGCGTTCGCCGCGGAGGTCGCACCACACCTGAGCTGAGGAGCGTGGCAGGCATGGGCAAGCTGGACGGGCGCGTCGTGATCGTGACGGGCGCGGCGCGCGGGCAGGGCGAGCAGGAGGCCCGGCTGTTCGCCGCCGAGGGGGCCCGGGTGGTCCTCGGTGACGTGCTCGACGACGCCGGAGAGGCGCTGGCGAAGGAGCTGGGCGAGGACCGGGCGGCGTACGTCCACCTCGACGTGACGCGCGAGACGGACTGGACGGCGGCGGTCGCGCGGGCCAAGGAGAGGTTCGGGCGGATCGACGGCCTCGTCAACAACGCGGGGATCCTGCGGTTCAACGAGCTGGTGTCGACGCCGCTTGAGGAGTTCCAGGCGATCATCCAGGTCAACCAGATCGGCTGCTTCCTGGGGATCCGTACGGTCGCGCCCGAGATCGAGGCGGCCGGCGGCGGCACGATCGTCAACACCTCCTCGTACACCGGGGTGACCGGCATGGCCGGGGTGGGCGCGTACGCGGCGACCAAGCACGCGGTGCTCGGCCTGACCCGGGTCGCGGCGGTGGAGCTGGCGGGGAAGAACATCCGGGTGAACGCGGTCTGCCCGGGCGCCATCGACACCCCGATGAGCAACCCGGAGGGCGTGGATCCGGCGGCGACGGCGGAGCTGTACCGGAGCCTGGTGCCGCTGGGCCGGATCGGGAAGCCGGAGGAGGTCGCGGCGCTCGCGCTGTTCCTGACCTCGGAGGACTCGGCGTACATCACGGGACAGCCGTTCGTGATCGACGGCGGCTGGCTGGCCGGCGTCAAGCTCTTCTGACCCTCGCGTCGAATCATCTGACGCTTCATCAGCTATTGACGCACCCGCCGTGCGGTGCGACAGTCGGGCACATCAAGGATCTGACGGTACGTCAGAAATCACGAGGACGGTGAACCCCCTTGGAATTCGGGATCTTCGTACAGGGATACGTCGGCAAGCGCGCCGAGACCGATCCCGAGGCCGAGCACAAGGCGCTGATGGAGGAGACCGAGTACGTCATCCAGGCGGACAAGTCCGGGTTCAAGTACGCCTGGGCCTCCGAGCACCACTTCCTGGAGGAGTACTCGCACCTCTCGGCGAACGACGTCTACCTCGGGTATCTCGCCCACGCGACGGAACGCATCCACCTGGGCTCGGGCATCTTCAACCCGCTCGCCCCCGTCAACCACCCGGTCAAGGTCGCCGAGAAGGTCGCGATGCTCGACCACCTCTCCGGCGGGCGCTTCGAGTTCGGCTCCGGACGCGGCGCCGGCTCCCACGAGATCCTGGGCTTCTTCCCCGGCATCACGGACATGAACCACACCAAGGAACTCTGGGAAGAGACGATCGCCGAGTTCCCCAAGATGTGGCTCCAGGACGAGTACGCCGGCTTCCAGGGCAAGCACTGGTCCCTGCCGCCGCGCAAGATCCTGCCCAAGCCGTACGGGAAGTCCCACCCGGCGATGTGGTACGCGGCCGGCTCGCCGTCCTCGTACGCGATGGCCGGCAAGAAGGGGCTGGGCGTGCTCGGCTTCAGCGTGCAGAAGGTCTCCGACATGGAGTGGGTCGTCGAGTCGTACAAGACGGCGATCAAGGAGGCCAAGGCGATCGGTGACTTCGTCAACGACAACGTCATGGTGACGTCGACGGCGATCTGTGCGGAGACGCACGAGAAGGCGGTCGAGATCGCGGTCGGCGGCGGGCTGAACTACCTGCAGTCGCTGCTCTTCCGCTACCACGACACGTTCCCGCGGCCCGAGGGCATCCCGGAGTGGCCGGAGCTGCTGCCGGAGTACTCGGCGGAGATCATCGAACTCCTCATCCAGGAGGAGCTGATGATCTGCGGCGACCCGAGCGAGGTGCTGGCCCAGTGCAAGCGCTGGGAGCAGGCGGGCGCGGACCAGCTGTCGTTCGGCCTGCCGATCGGGGTGTCCTACGAGGACACGATGAACTCGATCAAGCTCATCGGCGAACACGTCATCCCCGAGATCGACACCGACCCGGTGCACCGCACGACCCGCTTCCGCGGGGCGGCAGGGAACTAGGGGAGCGACGGGGGCGGGTCGCCTTCGGGGCTTCGCCGAGAACCCCGCTCCCGGCGCGCCGCCGGGGGAATCTCCCCGCCCCCACGAGCGCGGGGTGGTGTCTTCCCGGACCGCCGCCTCGTACCGGCCCCGGCCGGCGGCCGTTCCGCGGCGGCGCCGGCCGGGGCACGCCCGTGTCCACGCGCAGAAAGGACCGTCATGCTCGATCACCTGATCAAGGGCGCCACCGTCGTGGACGGCACCGGCGCCCCCGCCTTCACCGCCGACGTGGGGATCCGCGACGGACGGATCGTCCTCCCCGAGCCCGGCGCCGCCGCCCGTACCAGCGAGGACGCGACCGGGCTCGTACTCGCGCCCGGGTTCGTCGACCCGCACACGCACTACGACGCCCAGCTCTTCTGGGACCCCTACGCCACCCCGTCCATGAACCACGGCGTCACCACCGTCGCCGGCGGCAACTGCGGCTTCACCCTCGCCCCGCTCCACCCGGACCGGCCCGAGGACGCCGACTACACCCGCCGCATGATGTCCAAGGTCGAGGGCATGGCCCTCAAGGCCCTGGAGGAGGGCGTCGACTGGTCGTGGTCGTCGTTCGCCGAGTACCTCGACGCGCTCGACGGGCGGATCGCCGTCAACGCGGGGTTCATGGTGGGGCACTGCGCGCTGCGCCGGTACGTGATGGGGGCGGACGCCGTCGGCGGGGAGCCCACCGCCGAGCAGCTGGAGCAGATGGTCGAGCTGCTGCGCGAGGCGATGCGCGCCGGGGCCTGGGGGCTGTCCACCACCCAGTCCGCCACCCACTCCGACGGCGACGGCGCCCCCGTCGCCTCCCGGCACGCCGCCCCCGCAGAACTGATCGCCCTGTCGAAGGCCGTCGGCGAGCACGAGGGCACCCAGCTCGAAGCCATCCTCGCCGGCTGCCTCGACCAGTTCTCCGACGACGAGATCGAGCTGTTCGTCGAGATGACCGCCGCCGCCGGGCGGCCCCTCAACTGGAACGTCCTCACCATCGACGCCGCCGTCCCCGAACGCGTCCCGCGCCAGCTCACCGCCTCCGAGCGGGCCCGCAAGGCCGGCGGCCGGATCGTCGCCCTCACCATGCCGATCCTCACCCCCATGAACATGTCCCTGGGCACGTTCTGCGCGCTCAACCTCATCCCGGGGTGGGGCGAGATCCTGGGCCTTCCCGTCCCCGAGCGGATCGTGAAGCTCCGCGACCCGGACGTCCGCGCCGAGATGCTGCGCCGCGCCGACTCCAAGGAGGCCGGCGTCTTCCGCAGGCTCGCCAAGTTCGACCGGTACGTCATCGGCGACACGTACAGCCCCGAGAACGAGGGCCTCACCGGCCGCGTCGTCCGCGACATCGCCGCCGAGCGCGGCCAGGACGCCTTCCAGTGCCTCGTCGAGATCTGCGCCAACGACGAGCTGCGCACCGTCCTGTGGCCGATGCCGACCGACAACGACCCGGACTCCTGGGCCCTGCGCCGCGAGACCTGGGAGCACGAGGACGTGATGCTCGGCGGCTCGGACGCCGGCGCGCACCTGGACCGGATGTGCGGAGCGCCGTACACCACCCGCTTCCTCGGCGACTGCCTGCGCGGCCGGAAGCTGCTCGGCCTGGAGCAGGCGGTGAAGATGCTGACCGACGACCCGGCCAGGCTGTTCGGGCTGCGCGAGCGCGGCCGGATCGCCGAGGGCTACCACGCCGACCTGGTCCTGTTCGACCCCGAGCGGATCGACGCCGGCCCGGCGACCCTCGTCCACGACCTGCCCGGCGACAGCCCGCGGCTGGACTCGAGGGCGATCGGCGTGGTGTCGGTACGGGTCAACGGCGTCGAGACGATCCGGGACGACGAGGTGACGGGGGAGGTGCCGGGGATGGTGCTCCGCTCCGGCCGTGACACGAGGACGGTGGCCACGCGATGAGGACCGAGAAGCTGTTCATCGGCGGCGAGTGGGTCGAGCCGCACGGCGGGCACTACGAGGTGGTCGACCCGGCCAGTGAGGAGATCGTCGGCCTCGCGCCGGAGGCCTCCCGGGTCCAGGTGCACGAGGCCGCCGCGGCGGCCCGGGACGCCTTCGACGCCTGGTCCCGTACGAAGCCGGAGGAGCGGGCCGCGATCCTGGACCGGGCCGCCGACATCATGGCCCGGGACGCCGACGCGAACACGGTCCTCGCCCAGGCGGAGACCGGCGCGACGACCGGCACCGCACGCGGCATGCAGGTCGCCGTCGGCGTCTCCCGCTTCAAGCGCTACGCGCGCGGCGCCATGGAACCGGTCGAGCAGGCGCTGCCGCCGCAGATCAACGAGGCCGGCCCGATGGGCAGGGCCGGGGTCTTCGGCGCGGTCGCGGTGCGCCGCCCGGTGGGCGTGGTCACCTGCATCACCTCGTACAACAACCCCTGGGCCAACCCGGCGGGCAAGGTCGCCCCGGCGCTGGCCATGGGCAACACGGTGCTGGTGAAGCCGGCCCCGCAGGACCCGCTGTCGGTGTACGCGATGGCCCGGGCCCTGGAGGAGGCGGGTGTCCCGCCCGGCGTGGTCAACGTGGTCACCGGCTCCGCCCCGGCGGTCGGGGCTGCGGCCGTGGACTCCCCGGACGTGGACATGGTCTCCTTCACCGGATCGACGGCCGTCGGGCAGGCGATCGGCGAGGTGTGCGGGAAGTCCCTGAAGCGGCAGCTGATGGAGCTGGGCGGCAAGGGCGCGGCGCTGGTCCTGGACGACGCCGACCTGGACTCGGCGGTGATGGGCATCGGGACGACCTTCGCCTTCTACAGCGGCCAGATCTGCACCGCCCCGACCCGGGTGCTGGCCCAGCGCGGGATCTACGAGCAGCTGATCGAGAAGCTCACCGGCTATCTGGCCTTCATGAAGGTGGGCGACCCGCGGGCGAAGGGCACGGTGGTCGGCCCGGTGATCTCGGCCGCGCACCGCGACCGGGTGGAGTCGTACATCGAGCTGGGCCGCAAGGAGGGCGCGCGGGTCGTCGCGGGCGGCGAGCGGCCGTCCGGCCCCGGCCTCGAGCGCGGCTTCTACGTGGCGCCCACGCTGCTCGCGGACTGCACCAACGACATGCGGGTGGTCCGGGAGGAGATCTTCGGCCCGGTGGTGGTGGTCGTGCCCTTCGACGACGAGGAGGAGGGCGTCGCGCTCGCGAACGACAGCGACTACGGACTGCTCGACTACGTGTGGTCCGGGGACGTCGCCCGCGCATTCCGCATCGCGGCCCGGCTGCGGGCCGGCGGGGTGGGGATCAACACCGTCGGCCGGAACATGGAGGCGCCGTTCGGCGGCTTCAAGAAGAGCGGTGTGGGGCGGGACGTGGGCTCGTACGCGCTGCACGCGTACAGCGAGACGCAGGCGGTGGTCTGGCCGGGCTGACGGCCGGCGGAAAACCAGTTCGGGAAAATTTGAAACCGGACATTCAGGGCAGTGCTGCGGTTCCCGTATATCGGACGTGATCGAGAATGCCGGTCAATCGGCCGGCGTGTTGGATCGTCGATCTTTCAATCATCGGGCAGCGGTCCGCTTTCGCCTCGCAATGCAAGGTGAAGATCGGCCGGCCGAGCGGATTGCGATCTTCCGGATGTGGAAACCGCAGCACTTAACGTTCCGTTCATGACTCAGGTGGATGTACGGCCCCAGGCCGGAGACACGGTAAGGGGCGTCGCCGCCCAGGGTGACGACAACGGTGTGCGCGGCAAGGGCCTCGGCGGGAACTCCGTCGGCCTCATGGGCAGTGCCGTCATCGGCATCTCCACCGTCGCCCCGGTCTACTGCCTGACCTCCACGCTCGGCTCCACCGCGGGCGAGGTCGGACTCCAGATGCCCGCCGTGTTCCTCGCCGGCTTCCTGCCGATGCTCCTCGTCGCATTCGCGTACCGGGAACTCAACAAGGTCATGCCGGACTGCGGCACCTCCTTCACGTGGACCGTGAAGGCCTTCGGCCCCAAGGTCGGCTGGATGTGCGGCTGGGGCCTGCTGATCGCGACGATCATCGTGCTCTCGAACCTCGCCGGCGTCGCGACCACCTACTTCTGGCTGCTCGCCGGTGAGATCACCGGCAGTGAGCAGATCGCCGCCCTCGACGGCAACAAGTTCGCGCACATCGCGACCGTCCTCGTCCTGGTCGCCGTCGCCACGGCCATCAGTTACCGAGGCATGACCGCGACGAAGGGCATCCAGTACGCCCTGGTCGGCCTGCAGCTCGTGGTCCTGGCCGTCTTCACGGTCATGGCCTTCCAGAAGGCGGGCAGCGCCGAGTTCACCACCGGCGTCGACTTCTCGTGGTCCTGGCTGAACCCGTTCGCCGTCGGATCGTTCGCCGCCTTCACCGCCGGCCTCTCGCTGTCGATCTTCATGTACTGGGGCTGGGACACCTGCCTCACCGCGAACGAGGAGACCGTCGGCAGCGCCAAGACCCCCGGCCGCGCCGCGATGATCTCGATGATCGTCCTGGTCGGCTCCTACCTGGCCACCGCCATCGCCTCGCAGATGCTCGTCGGCTCCGGTGACAAGGGCCTCGGCCTCGCCAACCCGGAGACCTCCGACAACGTCTTCGCCGCCCTCGCCGGCCCGGTCATGGGACCGGCCCTCGGCATCCTGCTCTTCGTCGCCGTGCTCGCCTCCGCCGCGGCCAGCCTGCAGACCACGTTCATCCCGGTGGCCCGCACGGTCCTGTCGATGGCCACCTACGAGGCCATGCCGGCCTCGTACGCCAAGGTGCACCCGAAGCACAAGGTCCCCGGCAAGGCCACGATCGTCGCGGGCGTCGGCACCGGCGTCTTCTACACCACCATGACGCTGCTCAGCGAGAACGTCCTGGTCGACACGATCTACGCGCTCGGCCTGATGATCTGCTTCTACTACGCGCTGACCGCGTTCGCCTGCGTCTGGTACTTCCGCCGCGAGCTGACGAACTCCGCCCGCGACGCGATCTACAAGGGCGTCCTGCCGGCCCTCGGCGGCCTCATGCTGACCGGCGTCTTCGGCAAGACGCTGTACGACATGTGGGACCCGGCCTACGGCTCCGGCTCCGCCGTCTTCGGCGTCGGCTCGGTCTTCGTCATCGGCGTGGGTCTGCTGCTGCTCGGCGTGGTGCTCATGCTGATCATGCAGCGCAAGAGCCCCGCCTTCTTCCGCGGCGAGGTCCTCACCAAGGACACCCCGTCCCTGGTGGTCGAGGACTGACCGCCGCCACTCCCGCCCCCTGAGTCGTACGAGAGACCCGCGCCCGCCCGGCGCGGGTCTCTTCACGTGTCCGGCCGGGCCGGCTACGACAGGCCGACACCGGCGGGCTGGCGGATGGTGACGTTGAGCCGGTTGAAGAAGTTCGTGACGGCGATCATCAGGACGATCGACGCGAGCTGCTTCTCGTCGTAGTGGTCGGCGGCCGCGTCCCAGACCGCGTCCGGCACGGCGTCCGGGGTGTCGGCCAGCCGGGTCGCGTACTCGGCCAGCGCGAGAGCGGCCCGCTCCTCCTCGGTGAAGTACGGCGCCTCGCGCCAGGCGGCGACGGCGAACAGCTTCTCGTCCGACACCTCGGCCTTCCGCGCGCTCTTGACCCCGTAGTCGACGCAGAACCCGCAGCCGTTGATCTGGCTGGCCCGCAGATGCACCAGCTCCAGCGTCTCCTGCGGGACACCACCCTGCCGGGCGGCCTCGATCAGGCCCTGGACGGCCTGCCCGACGCCGGGCAGGACATAGGCGGGGTTCGTCATCCGGGCCTTCGGCTCGTGCAGCATGGAATCGCTCCTCAGCGGTCCGTACGGCCGCCCCGGTGGCGGCCTCACTGCAATTGACGGAACGCGCGACACGGATGTGACAGCCCCGGGGAAACTTCTTCAGCGTCTCGCGCGCGTCTTCTCACGCGCTCCGGCGCGTCAGCGGATGCTCGTGAAGGACTTCCAGCCGCTGCCGATCTTCACCCCGGAGCCGATGCCGCCCGTACCGTTGCCCGCGTAGCGGTAAAGGTCGCCGGCGGTGGTGCGACCGAGGATGTCGTCCTTGCCGTCGCCGGTGAGGTCGCCGATGCCGACGAAGTCGACCATCCCGCCCCAGCCCGAACCGATCTTCGTGCCCGAGCCGATCGTGGACCTTCCGGTGCCGTAGTAGCGGTACAGGTCGCCGGTCGCCGTGCGGGCCACCAGGTCGGCGTGCTTGTCGCCGTTGAGGTCGCCGGCGCCGACGATGGTCAGGGACTTCCAGCTGGTGCCGATCTTGCCGGTGCGCAGGAAGCCGCCGGACTTCGTTCCCGCGTACAGGTACAGGTCGCCGGTGGAGATCTGGCGGGCCACCAGGTCCGGCAGGCCGTCGGCGGTGAAGTCGCCGGAGTAGGTGAGTCCGTCGAAGGCGCTCCAGCCGGTGCCGATCTTCGTGGACGGGGTCTGGGAGGTGACCGGCTGACCGCGGTCGGGCGTGTAGCGGTACATCGCGCCGCCGTAGTCGGTGACGATCGTGTCGTTCACCCCGTCGCCGTTCAGGTCGCCGAACGGGACCAGCGTGGAGGTCGTGCCCCAGAAGCCCGCCTCCACCTTCGCCGAGACCGTCCCGACCGCGTTGCCCCGGTACACCGCGAGCGTGCCGTCGGTGCGGCGCGCGTACAGATCCGGGAAGCCGTCGTTGCCGACGTGGTCCCGGCGCTTCGCCGGCTGCTTCGCGGCGCCGGTGGCCGCCGACCACACCTGGTTGATCTCGTGGTGGTCGCTGGTCGTCCCGAGCCGCTTGTCCCACGCGGCGACGGCCCGGCCGTCCGCGCCGGCGGCGACGGAACCCGGCCGTGTGTAGGGGGCGACCTGGCCCAGCGGCGTGGGCCGTCCCCAGGCGCCGTCCGAGCGCGTGACGGCCCAGAGCTCGTCCTCGAGCGTCGTCCACAGCACCGCGAGCGAGCCGTCACGGCCGGCGGCCGGGGCCCAGATCCTGGACACGGAGGTGCTCTCGGTCAGCGACCGGGGCTGCGACCACGTGCCGTCCACGGCACGGGTGGCCGTCCGCAGCTTCCGGTAGCCGGACCATACGGCCGTCACCCGGCCGTCGGCCTCCAGCTGGGGCACTGCGGTGCCCGTGCGGTCCTGGTCGGCCGGGAGGTACTCCCTCGGGCCCCACGTCGTGCTGCCGGCCGGGCGGAGGAGGAAGGCACGGTCTCCGTCCTGGGTCCAGCTGAGCAGCGTGGCGCCGTTCGCGGCCGTCCGGAGGTCGAGTTCGCCCACGTATCCGGTTCCGACGGCGCCGACCTTGGGGGCGCTCCACTGGTCCGAACCCGCCGCGCGGGTCGAGACGTTCAGCGAGTCCGTGCCCACGACGCCTGGCTGCCAGGCGACCGTCACCATGCCGTCGGCGTCGGCCGTCGCCTTGAACGCGTAGGCGTAACCGGCGCCGATCATGACTGCCTCGGACCACGTGCCGTCGGGCGACGCCAGGTCGGCGGCGTACAGCCCCTGGTCCGCGTCGTTCTCTCCCGGGGTCGGGTCGCCCAGCCATACGGCGGTGAGGCGGCCACCGGGGCCGCTCACCAGCGTGAGCTCGTAGGCGGACGGTGCCGACGTGATCCGTGCCGGCGCCGTCCACGCAGTGGCCCCCGGGCGGAGCGTCGAGGTCTGGTGCGCGGCGAGGTTCTCGGTGTCGTAGCGGTCCCAGGCGAGTGTGGCGGAACCGTCGTCACCGGAGACCAGGTGCACGCCCTGCACCCTGCTCTGGCCGGCGGCGATGCGAACCGGCGCGCTCCATGCCGTGGCGCCCGCCGCGCGGGTGGCGCCCCAGAGCTCCTGCCCGTCGCCGTACGTGCCGCTGGTCCACACGGTGACGGCCGTGCCGTCCGTGGTGACCACCACGCCGGCGCTCGTGTTCCGCTCCCCGGTCAGGGCCGCCGGCGCGCCCCACGTCCGGTCGGTCGCCGCGGCCGGGGCCGCTGTCACGAGGGTCGTCGCCAGGCCCGCGCCGACGACCCCCAGGGTCAGCGTGAGCGTGGGCAGCAGTGCCGCGCCGACGATCGTCTTCTTGGTCCTGCGCATTGAGAGATCCCCCTGCTGAAGGCATGCGGGCAGGGCCGGGAGGCGGGCGCGCCTACGCCGCGCACCCGCCGGTGACATCCGCAACCGGTTCCCCGCTCCGGCGTTCCCCCCGCCCCGGCGAATGATCACCGAGCCTAACAAGGGCGCCTCGACCGCACATGCGAATTGCCGGGATGCCTGCTCAATCCCGTTCCAGGAACAACGGATTGGTGAAAGCCGCCATCGCCCCCGGCAGCGGCGGCCAGGTCGCCGGGTGGCGGACCTCCGCGCGGACGTAGGTCGCGTAGGCGCTCGTCGTCACCCACTCCACCGTGCCGGGGCCCTCCGCCGGCAGCGTCGCCGTGTGCAGGACGCCCTGGTCGGTGACGAGGCGGGCGGTGCGGCCCGGGGCGCCGGTGACCGCGAGGCGGACCGTCACCGGGGTGTCGGGGGCGGTGCGCAGGCGCTCGCCGAGGCCCGCCGTGCGGCCCCGGGCGTCCGTGACCGTGAGCTCCAGGGAGACCGCCGAGGACTCGGCGACGTACGAGCGGCCCGCGCGCAGGCCCGCCAGGATCGCCTCGCGGGTCAGGTCGTCGGCGAGGACCACGGTCTGCGGCGTGCCCACCGCGTCCGGGTCCCGGTGCGCGTCGCTGTTGCCCGTCGCCGGGGTCCAGCGGCCCTGCGCGAGGGCCGCGTCCCAGGCCTGGAGCGACACCTCGTCGTCCGGGGTCCAGGGGCCGTTCCACACCTCGACCGCGTCCGCGTCGCCGAGGCCGAACTTCCAGTTGCAGCCGATGCAGGTGGCGTGCGGATGGGCCGGGACGACCAGCCCGCCGGCCCGGCGGATCTCCCGGGCGAAGCGGCCGAAGCGGTTCTCGCGGGCCCGGTAGCGCCAGTCGACGAAGGTCCCCGGGTCGGTGCCGAGCGCCAGGACGTGGCCGTTGCGGGTCGTCACCTCCTCGCCCAGCAGGATCAGCAGGTCCTCCCCGGCGAGGTCGGCCCACGCGCCGTGCCCGGCGTGCGTGTTGTGCTCGGTGGTGGTGACGAAGTCGAGGCCCGCGGCGCGCGCGAGGGCGGCGACCTCGGCGGGCGTGCGGCGACCGTCGGAGTACACGGTGTGCAGATGGCAGTCGCCCCGGTACCAGGCCCGGCCCCGCCCCTTCGCCCGCTCCGGCGGGTACGCGGGCCTCGGCGCGGGCGCGGCCGCGCCGAACCGGAGCGTGATCGTCACGGTGTACGCGAGCCCCTGCGGCGCGACCGTGTACGGGCCGAGCGCGACGTACCAGGTCCCGGCGCGCACCGGCCCGGCGACGTACCCCGGAGTGGCGTCGTCAGCGCGCACGAAGAACTCCTTGCGCGCGCCTCCGGACCAGCCCCGGAAACCCTTCCCGCCGAGCTCGGTGCCGCGTTCGTCGAAGAGGCCGATGTCGAGGGCGTTGCCCTGCGTGCCGGCGGGCACGGCGGGCCGCTCGTACGTGTACGAGACGTGGATCTCCCGCACCCCCTCCGGCACCTCGAAGGGCAGGTACACGAAGTCGGGGGAGCCGGGCGGCAGCGTGCCCCGGACGGTCTCCGTCCGGTCGCCGTCGGGGGTGTCCGCGTGCGCGAAGCTCACGGTCCCCAAGGTAAGGGCGGAGGCGACGCCCGTCGCCAGGAGCGCTCGTCTGCTCGGTTCGCTCATGTCCGGCACCCTGGTAGAAGGCCATGAACTCCCGGACAACGCAAGACGCCCTCGTGTCGCACCTCTCGGAAATCCACGCGCCAGCCCCTACGTTGCGCCTATGCGGATCTCGACCACGATCTTCCTGACCGACGAGACCATCGGCCCGGTGCGGCTCGCCCGCGAGCTGGAGCAGCGCGGCTTCGCAGGGCTCTACCTGCCCGAGCACACCCACATCCCCATCGAGCGGACCACGCCCTACCCGGCGGCGGGCGACGAGCTGCCCCCGGAGTACGGCCGCATCCTCGACCCGTTCGTCGCCCTCGGCCAGGCCGCGGCGGTCACCGAGCGCCTCGGCCTCGGCACCGGCGTGACGCTGATCGCCGAGCACGATCCGATCGTCCTCGCCAAGCAGATCGCCACCCTCGACCACCTCTCCGGCGGGCGCTTCACCCTCGGCGTCGGCTTCGGCTGGAACAAGGAGGAGGCCGCCGACCACGGCGTCCGGTGGGCGACCCGGCGCGAACTCGGCCGCGACCGGATGCACCTGATGCGCGCCCTGTGGGCCGCCGAACCGACCGCGTACGAGGGCGAGTTCGCCTCCGTCGGGGCCTCGTTCGCGTACCCCAAACCGGTCGGTGGCGCCCCGCGCACCCTCCTCGGCGGCGCCGCGGGCCCCAAGCTGTTCGCGCAGATCGCCGAGTACGCGGACGGCTGGATGCCGATCGGCGGCCGCGGCCTGACGGCCACGATGCCGGTCCTCAGGGAGACCTGGGAGAAGGCCGGCCGCGACCCGGAGGCCCTCCAGGTCGTCCCGTACGCGGTCCTCCCCAACCCCGGCAAACTCGAGCACTACGAGGAACTGGGCTGCCCCGAGGTGGTCCTTCAGCTGCCGCCGGGGGGTGAGGCGGAGGTGCTGGGGGTGCTGGACGAGTTCGCCCGGTATGTCCAGTGACCGTGCTCTCGGTCCCACCCCGGCCGCCGGTGGTCGCTCGTATGCTCGGTTCATGACGGATCAGCAGGCAGGACGGCCCACCGAGAACGCGATGCGGCGTGCGCTCAAGCGGGCCAGGGACGGCGTCGCGCTCGACGTCGCGGAGGCGGCCGTGCTGCTGCAGGCGCGCGGCGGCGACCTCGAGGACCTGACCGAGTCGGCCGGCCGGGTGCGGGACGCGGGGCTCGCGGCCGCCGGGCGGCCGGGCGTCATCACGTACTCGAAGAGCGTGTTCATCCCGCTGACCCGGCTCTGCCGGGACAAGTGCCACTACTGCACCTTCGTCACCGTCCCCGGCAAGCTGCGGCGCGCCGGGCACGGGATGTACATGTCGCCGGACGAGGTGCTCGACATCGCCCGCCGCGGTGCCGAACTCGGCTGCAAGGAAGCCCTGATCACCCTCGGCGACAAGCCCGAGGACCGCTGGCCCGAGGCCCGCGAGTGGCTCGACGCGCACGGCTACGACGACACCCTCGCGTACGTGCGGGCCATGGCGATCCGGATCCTGGAGGAGACCGGACTCCTGCCGCACCTCAACCCCGGCGTGATGTCCTGGACCGACTTCCAGCGACTCAAGCCCGTCGCCCCGTCCATGGGGATGATGCTGGAGACGACCGCGACCCGGCTGTGGTCCGAGCCCGGCGGGCCGCACCACGGGTCCCCCGACAAGGAACCCGCCGTGCGGCTGCGGGTCCTGGAGGACGCCGGGCGCTCCTCCGTTCCGTTCACCTCCGGGCTGCTGCTCGGCATCGGCGAGACGTACGAGGAGCGCGCCGAGTCGTTGTTCGCGCTGCGCCGCGTCTCCCGCGCGTACCACGGCATCCAGGAGCTGATCATCCAGAACTTCCGCGCCAAGCCGGACACGGCCATGCGCGGCATGCCGGACGCGGAGCTGGACGACCTGGTCGCCACCGTCGCCGTCGCCCGGCACATCCTCGGCCCGTCCGCCTGCCTCCAGGCCCCGCCGAACCTCGTCGACGCCGAGTACGAGCGGCTGATCCGGGCCGGTATCGACGACTGGGGTGGGGTCTCCCCGCTCACCATCGACCACGTGAACCCGGAGCGGCCCTGGCCGCGGATCGAGGAACTGGCCGAGAAGTCCGCCGCGGCCGGCTTCGAGCTGCGCGAACGGCTCTGCGTGTACCCGGAGTTCGTCACCCGCGGCGAGCCCTGGCTCGACCCGCGGCTGCTGCCGCACGTGCGCGCCCTCGCCGACCCCGAGACGGGCCTCGCGAACCCGGACGCGGAGGTCCGCGGCCTGCCCTGGCAGGAGCCCGACGAGGCGTTCAGCGCCGCCGGACGCACCGACCTGCACCGCACCATCGACACCGAGGGCCGCACGCACGACCGGCGTGACGACTTCGACGAGGTGTACGGCGACTGGGACGCGCTGCGCGAGGCCGCCGCACCCGGCATGATCCCGCAGCGCATCGACACCGACGTGCGCGAGGCCCTCGCGGTCGCCGCCGACGACCCCACCCGGCTCACCGACGACCAGGCCCTCGCCCTGCTGCACGCCGACGGCCCGGCCCTCGACGCGCTGACCCGGACAGCCGACGACGTGCGCCGCGCGGCGGTCGGCGACGACGTCACGTACATCGTGACGCGGAACATCAACTTCACCAACGTCTGCTACACCGGCTGCCGTTTCTGCGCCTTCGCGCAGCGCCGCACCGACGCCGACGCGTACACCCTGTCCCTGGACCAGGTCGCCGACCGGGCCCAGCAGGCGTGGGACGTCGGCGCGGTCGAGGTCTGCATGCAGGGCGGCATCCACCCGGACCTGCCCGGCACCGCCTACTTCGACATCGCACGGGCCGTGAAGCAGCGCGTCCCCGGCATGCACGTGCACGCCTTCTCGCCGATGGAGGTCGTCAACGGGGCCTCGCGCACCGGCCTGTCGATCCGCGAGTGGCTGACCGCCGCCAAGGAGGCCGGGCTCGACTCGATCCCGGGCACGGCCGCGGAGATCCTCGACGACGAGGTGCGCTGGGTGCTGACGAAGGGCAAGCTGCCGACGGCGACCTGGATCGAGGTGATCACCACAGCGCACGAGCTGGGTATCCGCTCCTCGTCCACGATGATGTACGGGCACGTCGACCAGCCCCGGCACTGGCTCGGCCACTTCCGCACCCTGTCCCGCATCCAGCAGGCTGCGTTGGATTCAGGGCGGCAAGGTTTCACCGAGTTCGTGACGCTGCCGTTCATCCACACCAACGCGCCGGTCTACCTCGCGGGCATCGCCCGCCCCGGCCCGACGGTCCGCGACAACCGCGCGGTCATCGCGATGGCCCGGCTGCTGCTGCACCCGCACATCCCGAACATCCAGACCAGCTGGGTGAAGCTGGGCACGGAGGGCGCCGCCGAGATGCTCCGCTCGGGCGCGAACGACCTCGGCGGCACGCTGATGGAGGAGACCATCTCCCGCATGGCGGGCTCCAGCTACGGCTCGTACCGCTCGGTCAAGGACCTCGTCGCGATCGCGGAGGCGGCGGGGCGGCCGGCGAAGCCGCGTACGACGCTGTACGGGGAGGTGCCGGAGGAGCGGGTACGGGCCGCGGAGGCATCCGACGGCCATCTGCCGGAGCTGCTGCCGGTCCTGGGCGACTAGGAGGCTAGAACCTGTCGCGCAGGGAGTAGCCGCCGTCGCCCACAGGGGCGTCGGCGGCCGGCGCCATGCACTTCGTGAGCAGCGGCTCGCCCTTCTCGGTGGCTCCGGAGAGCCCGATGCGGGCCTCGCCGCCCTGCTTCGCGTCCGCCGGGACGTAGAAGCTCACCCCCATGCGGGTGTGCGGCTCCAGCGTCGTGCGCCAGATGTGGCCGGGGCTGGTGCGGATCAGGCGGCCTGTCACGGTGGCGGTGGGGCCGCCGGTGGTGAGGCAGTCGACCGCGAACTCGCCCCAGTGGACGGTCCCGTCGATCTCGTGCGAGATCCGGAAGGTGCCCCAGGAACGGGTGGGAAGGCTCGCGGGCCCGAACTCGGCGTGCGCGTTCACGCTGACCCGCACTTCCTCGTCGGCCACCGCGTAGCCCATGCGCGCGTCGCCCTTCAGGGACGAGTGGGTCGTCCGGGGCGCCGGCGGCGGGTCGGCGGGGGCGGGCGCCGCGACGGCGACGGGGGCGGCGACGGCGGCGACCAGGGCGAGCACGGCGGCGGCGCGCAGGGTGTTCTTCAGCACGGTGGGCTCCTGACGGGGAGAGGGCGGGGCTGCTCCCCGAGCGTCGCCGACCCGCAGGGGTCCGCACGTCCGCCTCGGGTCCGGACCCGGTCCGCCGCGTGGCGGAGGCGCTTCCTGGCCAGGCTGACCGGAAGGGGCCCTGAACCGACCGTTCCTGATCGGTTACAGTGCTGCGCCAGACCGCCGCCGAGTCGCCACGGGAACCACGGGGGGACGTGTGACCACAGCAGCAGCCGCCGCCGTCTGGGGCCGGGCCGAACAGCAGGACTTCCGTTCGCGGGTGAGAGGCTGCCTGCTCGGCGGCGCGGTCGGGGACGCGTTCGGGGCGGGTGTCGCCGGGCTCACGCTCGAGGAGATACGCGAGGCCCACGGGCCGCAGGGCCTGACCGAGCCCGCCCCCGCGCACGGCAGGCGCGGCGCGGTCACCGCCGCCACGCAGATGACCCTGTTCACCGTCGACGGCCTGGTCCGCGCGCAGGTCCGCCGGGACATCGGCGCCTGGCACCCGCCGACCGACGTGCACCGCGCCCACCTGCGCTGGGCCGCCACCCAGCGCGACTGGGGCCCCGACGAGCGCCGCAAGGACAACGGCTGGCTGGCCCGGCAGGAGTGGCTCTACGCCCGCCGCGACCCCGCCCGCGCCTGCCTGACCGGCCTCGGCGACGAACACGTCGGCACCCTCGACAAGCCCAAGAACCCCGAGGCCCGGGACGCCGGCGCGGCGGTCCGCTCGGCGCCCTTCGGGCTGCTCGTCGGCTGGGAGCCCGACCTGGTCTGCCAGCTCGCCGTCGAGTGCGCCACCCAGACCCACGGCCACCCCGCCGCGTACCTGTCCGCCGGGGCGTTCGCGCTGATCGTGCACGGCCTGGCGCGCGGCGAGACCGTGGACGGCGCGGTCCAGCGGGCGCTGGCCCAGCTGGCCCGGCGCCCCGGCCACCAGCCGGTCACCGACGCGCTCCAGCAGGCCCTCGGGGCCGTGCGCCAGGGGATACCCGGCCCGGGCAGGGTCGACGCGCTCGGCGCGGCCGAGGACCGCGCCGAGAACGCCCTCGCGGTCGCCGTGTACTGCACCCTCGTCGGCGAGGACCTGCGCCACGGCCTGCGCCTGTCCGTCAACCACGACGGCCCGTCGGCCGCGACCGGCGCCCTGACCGGCGCGCTGCTCGGCGCCCTGCACGGCGAGACGGCCCTCCCGCCGGCCTGGCTGGCCGAGCTGGAGGGCCGTTCGACGGTCCTGGAACTGGCGGACGACTTCGCGATGGAGATGACCCAGGGCGCCGCCCTGCACGGCCCCACCGACTCCTCCCCGGGCTGGCTGGCCCGCTACCCGAGGGACTGACACGAGCGGAGCGCTACCGCATCAGTTCGCCCGCGTTGACCAGGAGCGACTGGCCGGTGATGGAGCGGGCGCGGTCCGAGGCGAGGAACGCGGCGGCGTCCGCCACGTCCCCGTCCGTCGCCAGCTCCGGCAGCGCCATCCGCTCGGCGAGCCGCCCCAACACCTCGTCCTCCGGCACACCCTCGGTGTGCGCGGTGAACGTCACGAACGCCTGCACCGGCGGACCCCACATCCAGCCGGGCAGGACGGTGTTGACCCGGATCCTGTGCGGTCCGAGTTCGCGCGCCATCGAGTACATCGCCGAGGTCAGCGCCCCTTTCGGCGCCGCGTACGCGGCCTGCTGGACCTGCGAGGGCGCGGCCACCGACGACTGCGTGCCGATGACGACGACCGAGCCGCCGCGCCGCTTCAGCGCCGGCAGGCAGGCCCGGGTCATCCGCAGCGTGCCGAGCAGATTGACGTCGATGACGCCCCGCCAGGTGTCGAAGTCGGCGTCCTCCAGACCGCCGAAGTAGCTGTCCCAGGCAGCGACATGGACCACCGCGTCGACTGCGCCGAACCGCTCCTCGGCGAGCGCCGCCAGGGCCTCGCACTGCGTCTCGTCGGTGATGTCCGTGGACAGGTACGCGGTCCGCTCGCCCTTCGGGTCGATCTCGGCGGCGCAGGCGGCGAGGTTGGCCTCGGTGCGGGCACCGAGGACCGCGTTGCCCCCGTCGCGCACGACGGTCGCGGCGACCTGGTGTCCGAGCCCCGCGCCGACCCCGGACACGACGACGGTCTTTCCCTGCAGCAGCATCCGCGACCTCCCGGCTCTGGCCATATATCTGACGGCCCGTCAGAGTAGGTCTCCCGCATCGACTTGGGAAGGGGCAGCGAATGAGCGAGGAGCAGGACGGCACCCACGGCGAGGACGACACCCGCAGCGAGGTGTACGCGGAGCTGGCCGCCGTCGGCCCGTACGGCGTGCGCCCGGGCCACGCCCTGATCACCATGGTGGAACCGCACCCGGGCCACGAGTACGCCTACAACCGCTGGTACGAGGACGACCACTACTACGCCGGCGCGATGGCCATGCCCTGGATGTACGCAGGCCGCCGCTGGGTCGCCACCCGCGCACTCCAGGAGCTGCGCTACCCGGAGAAGTCCGCGGTCGCCCAGCCGGTGACGGCCGGCTGCTACATCTCCACGTACTGGATCACCGACGGCCGCTACGCCGACCACATGAAGTGGACCGTCGGGATCAACAAGCGGCTCAACCGCGACGCTCGGGTCCATCAGGCCCGTACCCACGTCTTCACGTCGTTCCAGGACCACGAGGCCACCGTCTACCGCGACGGCGCCGCCGGCCCCCGGGACTTCCACGCCCTGGACCACCCGTACCAGGGGCTCGTCGTCCAGGTGATCGACGCCGAGAGCGCGGAGCAGCGGGCCGAACTCCTGGAGTGGCTGCGGTCCCGGGAACTCCCGCGCCGGCTGGCCGGCTCCCCGGCGGCGATGGTGACCGTCTTCCGGCCGACCCCGCTGCCCGGCGACCGGATGACCTACGTGAAGCAGGTGGAGGGCGTCGACACCCGGCTGACCCTGCTCTGGTTCCTGGAGGCGGACCCGCGGGAGTGCTGGGAGGAGCACTTCACCGGCCTCGACGCGGGCGGGCTCGGCAGGGTCGAGCTGGTGGCGCCGTTCGTCCCGACCGTGCCGGGGACGGACCGGTACGTCGACGAGCTGAGGTGAAAAAGGCCGAGCCCTCTCGGCCAGGACGGCGAAGCCGGTCGAGAGGGCTCTGTGCTGGTGCGGGTTGCTGGTGCGGCTCGGGGAGTACGGAGCACTCAGAGGGTTCCCGTGCTCACTTCTCCGACGAAGGCGTTCCACGTGTGCGGGGCGAAAGTGATCGAAGGGCCCTCGGGCGCCTTCGAGTCACGCACCGCGATGGAGGCCAGGACCGGGGACTTGACCTCCACGCAGGCGCCGTTTCCGCCGGAATAGGAGGACTTCGTCCAGGTGTCCGTACCGCCCTGGATAATCGCCATGTTCTTGGCTCCGATTCTGCCGATCGAGTGGTCCGCCGACATTTCCGCCGACGTCCTTGTTGGCGTGATCGACGCTACTCGTCGCCTTCGGGGCGTGGGGCAGGCGTTCACTCGTGAGAGTGGCATATTCCAGGTGGACTTCCACTGGGGCGAGCTCGGACGGTACCGTGCCGCCCTTTCGCCGGCGTCAGTTCCCGGACGCGTACTCCTTGGCAATCCGCTCGATGAACTGCCGGGTTTGTTCGACATTCAGGGCCTGTGCGCGAAGGTGCTCGTACATGACGCTGTACTTGGCGACATCATTCGCCTTTTCCAGATACAGATCGCTCGTCACGCCCTCGATGTACACGACGCTGGAGTCCGAAGCGTCCGGGAATTCCAGAATCGCGTAATGCCCGCTGATGCCCGGATGTGCACCCATGTCGAAGGGAAGGACCTGAACGGTCACATGCGGCAGTTGCGACTGCTCGACGAGATGCTCCAGCTGCTCGACCATCAACTGCCTGTTGCCGACGATCCGGCGCAGCGCGCCCTCGTCGATGACTGCCCACAGCCGCAGCGGATGCTCCTGCGTCCGGATCCGGTCCTGCCGCCGGGTGCGCACATTGACCCGCTTCTCGACCTCGCCGGGCGTCGACTCGGGCAACGCGCCGGTGATCAGCGCCTCGGCGTACCGGTGTGTCTGCAACAGGCCGGGGATGATCTGGGGTTCGTACACCCGCAGGCTCTCGGCATCGGTCTCCAGGCCGATGTAGACGCTGTACGGGATGTCGCCGAAGGCGTGCCACCAGCCCTGCTGGCGGGAGTCCTTGGCCATCTGCATCAGCGACTCGACGACCCGGTCGTCCTCCACCTCGTAGACCCCGCACAGATCGCGGACGTCACGCTGGCTGATGGAGCGGCGGCCGTTCTCCAGACGGCTGATCTTCGACTGGGAGACCAGCAGGCGTTCCGCCACCTGCTCCGCCGTCATGCCCTTGAGCTCGCGAAGCCGGCGCAACTCCTGGCCCAATCGGCGTCGCCTGACGGTGGGGTTGACGTTGGACGCCACGGAAACTGCACCTCCGGCTGCGTAGCTGTACGTATCTACTGCTTGGCAGACTGCCACCAAAGGTGCGGGGCGCGCTGGAAAACAGCGACAACGCGAGTGCGCGGGGCGGCCGGTGAGGCTGCCCCGCGCACCCGTGCGGCTCCCGGAACGGGTCGTGCGGTGATGGTGCGGTGTGTTGAGGTCGTGCCGTGTGCTGCGGTCGTGCCGTGTTGGTGCGCTCGTGCGGGTGGTGCGGTGCCGTGCGGTGCGTCAGACGGCGCGGGCCATGCTGCCGCGGCTCGGCTGCACCGGGACCGCCGCCTGGCGGCCGCCGGGCGCGGCGGAACCACGGCGGGGCTGCGCGCCCACACCGTTCTGGACGTCCATCACCGCGTGCGCGACGAGACCGCCCATCGGGTCGTGCCGGATCAGGTCGCGCAGTCGGGACCGCGACGACCGTCCTTCGTTGCCGGGGTACAGGTGCTTGCCGAGACCGACCGCGTGGGCCAGTGCGGCGAGCGCCGCGGTCCGCGGGTCCGGCGGTACACCGGTGCGGATCGCACTGTCCAGCCGGGACCTGATCTCCCGGCTGATCGCCGTGTCCGTCGCCTGGTAGCGAGTCGTCGGCAGCACCCCGCACATCTGTCCCGCCACGGCATGCACCATGCCGCACCGCTCCAGATGCGAGAGATACGTCTGGCGAAGCCCCAGTCGGGGTCCGCCGATCCAGTGGACGGCCCGTACCGGGCTGCCACGCCTGCGCAGCAGCTCCAGTGCGGAGTCCAGAGTCGGATCTCCGGTCGGCCGTGGCATCACCACGGCGATACGATCCCCGTCAGGGGCTATCCGTCCTGCCAGAGCCAGCTCCACTAGCTGTGCTCCGGCGAGGCCGAGGTCGAGCGACTGCGGCTGCGCTGTGGTACCCGTGGCCGGGTCCAGAGCGAGCAGCAGAAGCTCCTCCGGAAGTGTTCTGCGGCTCCTGCCCATCCATGCCTCCCCGCGTGGATGAATGACAGGGTGACCCCTCTCACATTCATCTGTCGAGAGTGCCTGGTCGGTTCGGGCGGGAACCGGCAGGTATGTCGTTCTCGTCTAGCACGGGAGCCAAGGGGTTCACACAGGACACTGGTAGATGGTTCGGACGAACAGATGACGCATGGAGGAGGCACGGTGGCGGGCGAGTCCCCCGACAGGTCGGAGCAGCGGAGGTCGTCGGGGGAGACGGCTTCGGGCGGACAGGATCCGCGGCTGGCCATGTTCGGCGAGTCCGGATCCCCGGTTCAGGTGGACCAGCCGACGGCCGTCTTCAAGGCCGTCGCCCCGCGTACCCCGGAGGAGGACGCACCGTCGGCCGACGCGGTTGCGCCCGAGACGCCCGAACCCGGCGAGGGCGACGACGCCCGCCTGAAGGCCGCGGTGGCGGCGTGGGTCGCCACGGACGAGGACGAGGACGGGGAGACGGCCGCGGAGTCCGACGGGGACGCGGAAGTGGCCGCGGACGCGGACGCCGCCGCCGTCGGGGAGACCGCGGACGAGGCGACGGAGGCGGCGGAACCGGAGGCGGAGCCCGTCGAGCCCGAGGCCGAGCCGGGGGCCGCTGTCGACGCGCGCGCCGCCGCCGACGCCGAGGTGCAGGATCGTGCCGCCACGGCGACGGACGAGCCGGAGACGGCCGAGGAGCCGGCCGAGGACGCGCCGGAGGTCGAGGCCGACGTCTCCGCGACGGCGAACGCCGCCGACGGGGCGGGCGACGACGCTGACGACGCGTCCGAGCCCGAGACGGAGACCGCCACCGACGCCGACGCCGAGCAGGCGCCCGCGTCGGAGGCCGAGGCGGCTCCCGCCGACCCGGAGTCCGCCGCCGAGTCCTGGTTCGCCGCCAAGAAGCCCGTGGCGGCCCCTCAGGGCGCGCCCGAGAAGGCCGAGGAGGCCGAGGAGCCCGCCCAGGGCGCCTCCGAGGCCCCGAAGGCCCCCGAGGCGGCCGAGCCGGCCGAGAAGCCCGCCGGTGACGGCGTGGACCAGCCGACCACCATGTTCAAGGCGGTCCGGCCGCCGGTCGTCGACCAGCCGACCACCGCGCTCAAGATCGTCACGCCGCCGGCCGCGCCCCGGCCCGAGCCGAAAGCCGAGCCGGAGCGCCCGAGCACCTTCGTGCCGCTCCGGAAGGACGACGTACCGGCCCCCGCGCCGACCCCGCCCGCCCCGCCCGCCGCGCCCCGCGTGTCGGTGCCGCCGCCCGCGCCCGCCCCGGCGGCGTCCGCCGTGCCGCCGCCGGCGTCGCTCAGCGAGGCCGAGCGGACCAAGCAGCAGCCCATGCCGCCGCTGCCCCCGCTCGACCTGCTCGCCGAGCTGACGAACACCCCGCCCCCGCCGCCGACTCCGCTCCGTACGACGGTCCGCCGGGTGAAGATCTGGACCCCGCTGGTCCTGCTCCTGGTGATCGTCTTTGCGGTCGTACAGTTCGTCCGCCCGCTGCCGCAGCCCGTGCTCACGCTCTCCGTCGCCCCCGCCTTCACCTTCCAGGGCGGCCGGCTCGACATGCCGTGGCCCAGTGAGGGCCAGGGCGCCGTCGAGGTCGAGGGCGTCGGTTCCATGGGCACGTACGGCGACCAGAAGCCCGCCCCGCTCGCCAGCGTCGCCAAGACGATGACGGCGTACGTGATCCTGCGCGACCACCCCCTCAAGGGGAAGCAGGACGGTCCCGAGATCACGATCGACAAGAAGGCGGCCGCCGAGGCGGGCAACACGCACGAGTCGCGGGCCCCGGTGCGCAAGGGCCAGGAGTACTCGGAGAAGGAGCTGCTGCAGCTCCTGATGATCCCGTCCGCGAACAACGTGGCCCGGCTGCTCGCCCGCTGGGACGCCGGTTCCGAGGCCGCCTTCGTCGAGAAGATGAACGCCGCCGCCAAGGACCTCGGCATGACCGAGTCGACGTACACCGACCCCTCCGGCCTGGACTCGACCACCGTCTCCACCCCGAAGGACCAGCTGAAGCTGGCGAAGGCGGTCATGCAGTTCGACGTGTTCCGCGAGATCGTGAACATGCCGAACGTCACCGTCGAGGGCATCCCCGGCCGGATCGAGAACAACAACAACATCCTGCTGGAGCCCGGCGTCAGCGGCATCAAGACCGGTTCCTCCACCCCGGCCGGCGGCAACCTGCTGTGGGCGGCGAACACCGTCGTCGACGGCAAGCTCCGCCGCGTCCTCGGCATCGTCATGGGCGCGCAGGACGCCAAGATCCTGGACGACAAGCTGCAGCTCTCCATCGACTACAGCCTCAAGCTCATCCAGCAGGCGCAGAAGGACGTGACCTCCGCCTCCGTGGTCCGCGAGGGTCAGGTCGTCGGCTACGTCGACGACGGCCTAGGCGGCCGTACCCCGGTCGTCGCCACCAAGGAGCTGAAGGCCATCGGCTGGGCCGGCCTCAAGGTGGACCTGGAGCTGACCGACGGCGGGAAGGTCGTGCCGCACTCGGGCAAGGCCGGCGACATCGTCGGCCAGATCTCGATCGGCACCGGCACCGGCAAGGTCAGCGCCCCCGTCGCGCTCAAGACCGACCTGGCCGAACCCGGCATCGACAAGAAGCTCACCCGGCTCGGCTGACGGCCGCGCCGCCCTCACGGCCCCGGTACGCACCGGGGCCGTGACTGTTAGCGTTCCGGGCAACAGGAGTACGGGAGAGGGCCGCAGTGACCACGGCTGAACCGACACGAGCCGACGCCGACACCGAGGCCGACGCGCAGGCCGACACCGAGGCCGACCCGGAGGCCGATCTGGGTACGGATCCCCGGACCGGCGGCGCGCCCCCGCGAATAGATCTCCCGGCTCCGCGGTCCGCCTCGGGGTCACCGGCCGCCTCGGGGGAGCGGGCCGCGGCCGTCCCCGGGCGCCCCGCGCCCCCTCGTACCGGCCCACGCCGCAAACGGCGCTACCCCGTACTCGTCGCGACCGGCGTCGCCGCCCTCTCCCACATCCTGTGGTTCTTCCTGTTCGCGAACAGTGGCGGCGACCTCGCCGCGCAGGACGCCTGGGCCGAGTTCGTCGGCCGGCACCCGGACTCCGCGTACAACCTCGCCTGGTACGGCGGGATGCACCCGGTCTCGTACAGCGTCGTCTCGCCGTACGTTATGTCCGTGCTCGGCGTGCGGACCACGATGATGATCGTCGGGACGGTCTCGGCCGGTCTGACGGCCCTGATCCTGGTCCGGCTGCGGGCCGTGCGGAACCCGATGGCGTGCGCGCTCGCGGGCGTGTTCGCGTTCCTGTGCAACGCGCTGTCCGGCCGGGTCACCTTCGGGCTCGGCATGACCTTCGCGCTGGGCGCCGTCGCGGCGGTCTTCTGCTGGCCGCACCGCTGGCGCCGCAAACGCTGGGCGAAGGCGGCCGTCGCCGCCCCGCTCGCCGGTCTCGCCACCGCCGCGAGCCCGGTCGCCGGACTCTTCCTCGGCGTCGCGGCGGCCGCGCTGTTCCTCAACAAGCGGCGGCCCGGGGCGTACGCGCTCGGACTCGCGCCGGTCGCGGTGGTCGCCGTGTCCGCGTGGCTGTTCCCGTTCTCCGGCACCCAGCCCATGTCGCTCGCCTCGACGTCGCTGCCGTTCCTCTTCGGCGTCCTCGTCCTCGTCCTCGTACCGAAGGACTGGCGGACGGTCCGCACCGGCGCCGCGGTGTACGCGGCCGGGACCGCGCTCACCTGCCTGATCGACTCCCAGATCGGCTCGAACATCTCGCGGCTGCCGATGCTGTTCGCGGGCGTCGTGCTGCTCGCGGCGCTCCCGTACACCGCACCGCGCACCCGCCGCTGGTACGCGCTGGTGCTCGCGATCGTCGGCCTGAACCTGTGGATAGGCTTCAAGAGCGTCGACGACGTGATCCGCACCGCCCCCGACGCCTCCTGGGCGCGCGAGCTGGCGCCGCTCGTCAACGAACTCCAGGTACGGGGCGCGGAGAAGGCCCGCGTCGAGGTGGTGCCGGCCAGCAGCCACCGCGAGTCGTCCGCGCTCACCCCGTACATCAACCTCGCCCGGGGCTGGAACCGGCAGGCCGACATCGAGCGCAACCCGATCTTCTACGACGACACCCTCGACGCCGCGAACTACCAGGAGTGGCTGGACCGCTGGGCCGTCCACTACGTGGTGCTGCCGACGGGCGCGCCGGACACCGGCGGCGAGCGCGAGGCGAAGCTCGTCGAGGAGGGCCTGCCCTACCTGAAGCGGGTGTGGTCGGACGCCAACTGGCGGCTGTACGAGGTCCAGGACCCCACGCCGCTCGCCGAGCCGCCGGCGGTGGTGGAGCGCGCGGGCGAGAACGAGGTGACGATCCGCCTGGAGACGGCGGGCCGGGTGCTGATCCGGGTGCCGTACTCGCCATGGCTCGCGCTGCTCGACGAGAACGGCGGGAAGCTGGAGCCGCCGCAGGAGACCGAGGCGTCGAAGAGGGCGCGGGAGGCCTCCGAGACGGAGCTGCCGAAGCAGTTCGTGAACGCGGACGGCTGCCTGCTGAAGGCGGAGCCGGACGCGGAGGGCGACGAGTGGGTGGAGCTCCTCGCCCCGAAGCCGGGGGTCTACCGGCTGGCCGCGCCGTACAAGCTCTTCCCGCGCGGGACGGCGTGCCCGGAGGAGCTGAGGTAGCGGTCGGGGAGCGGCCTCGGAGGAGCTGAGGTGGCGGCCGGGTGGCGGTCGGGTGGCCGTCCGGCCATCGTCTGATACCTGGGGTAACTGTCCTGAGGCTCCCCGGAGTCGGGTGTCGTCCTGCATAGTGGGCCGCTATGGCGTGCGAACAGTGCGGGAGCGGACGGCGTGGTCCGCTGCCGGGGATGGTGTGCCCGGAGTGCGCCGCCGCGGGATCCTCCTCCCGGCGGCGGCCCGCGAAGGGAGCCGCGCTCCTGGCCGCGGGCGTGGTGGCGATGACCCTGGTGGCGGTCACGGTCGTGGTGCTGGGCCGGGGCGACGGCGCGCAGCCGGCGGCGGTCGCGGCGGGCCGGCCCGGGGCCGGGCCGGGGGACGGGCCGGTCCGCGCGATCCCGACCCGGATCACGCCCACGGAGTTCCCGACGGAGGAGGAGACCGAGCCGGAGTCGTCCGGCCCGTCCACCTCACGGACACCGACGCCGACGCGGCTGCCGACTCCGTCCGCCCGGCCCTCGGCCTCGCGGCCGCCGACGTACGAGTCGTGGGCGGGCCCCGGCTGCGCGGGTGGCGGCGAGTACCGCGAGTACGGCCGGTACGCGGACGGCCTGGACGGCTGGTACACGGTGACCCGCGGCGGCTACCGGGGCGGCGGCTGCGACGGCCGCTTCACGGCGCTGCCGATGTCCGGCAGCGCGACGGAGGACCACGACAACGCGGCCACGTGGACGTGGCACGTCGGCGCCCCGTCCACCCGCTGCGCGCTCGCCGTCCACGTACCGTCGCCGCCCCGCCCGCAGGACGCGGCCGGCGACCCGTCGGTGTACCAGGTGCTCGCGGACGGCGTCCCGTACGCGACGTTCAGCGTCGACCAGACCGCGCACCACGGCCGGTTGCTGACCACGGCGGCGTACCCGCTGCGGGGCGACACCTTCACGGTCCGGCTCGTCGACCGCGGCCGGGACTGGGGCTCGGCGGAGTGGGAGGGCGCGCATCACGGGGCGGGGCAGATGCGCCTGACCTGCCGATGAGCGACCCCGGCTTTCTCGCGGTGACGCCGCATGCCGGCCCGACGCGGGACCTCCTCGCGGCGGCGGCGCGGCGACGCGGCATGGACATCGTGGAACTGGTGGCTCCGGGCACGGCGGTCGCGCTGCGGGACCGCCCGGGCGGCCACTTCTACGGCGGCCCGGGCCTCGGCGCGGCCGTGGCGGACGACCTGGGCGTGGCACTGCTCGAACCGACGGACGACTGGCTGCCCGGGCTGGGGCGGGAGTTCACCCGGCGGACGATCCACGCGACGACGCTCGGCGAGGCCCGCGGCCTGGAGGGGCCGGTGTTCGTCAAACCCCCGCGGGACAAGACGTTCCCGGCAGCGGTGTACGGGTCGGGCGAGGAACTGCCGGACGGTCCGGACGGGCCGGACGAACTGCCGATCCTGGTCAGCGAAGTGGTGGACTGGGCGGCGGAGTTCCGCCTGTTCGTGCTGGACGGGGAGATCCGTACCGGCGCGCAGTACGCGACGTACGGGCACCTGGAGGTGGGCCCGCTGCCGCACCCCGTCCAGGACTTCGCCTCGCACCTCCTGGCCGAGCACGGGGACGGGCTGCCGAGCGCGGTGGTCGTGGACGTCGGCCTGGTGGACGGAGCGTGGGCGGTCGTGGAGGCCAACATGCCCTGGTTCAGCACGGTGTACGCGGCGGATCCGGCGAGGGCCCTGGAGGTGACGCTGCGTGCGGCGGGCCCGCGGGCGGCGGTGCGGGAGCGGGACAGGAAATTCGTCCGCACACCCACAGCATGATCACGCCGTGCGAAGCTGCGGCCATGACTGTCGAACGTGTCGAACCTGTCGAATCTGCCGAACCCAGTGATTACGTCAAGCGGTTGCCGATCGGCGAGGAGATCCCCCTGCCCGAGGGCGGCATCCCGTTCTGGGAGGTCTTCCCGTACGAGGGGGACATCCGGATCAAGCCGCTGGACGAGCCCGTCCTGCCGGAACCGCCGCGCAAGGGCGAGGACGGCGAGGAGTGCCCCGGCTGCGGGGACTGGGAGGGCCCGGTCCTGTGGAGCGACGAGCACTGGAAGCTGCGCGGCTTCACCGAGCCGGAGGGCGTACCGGCCCAGGTGATGCTGCTGCCGAAGGCCCACGGAGACCTGGCCGACCTGCCGCCGGAGCGGCTGGCCGAATTCGGCGGGATGCTCCAGCGCGTGGAGCGGGCCATCATGACCCTGGACGGCATCGCCCGCGTCCACATCAACCGCTACGGCGACGGCGGTTCGCACTTCCACGTCTGGTTCTTCGCCCGCCCGGCCGGCATGCTCCAACTTCGCGGCACCTGCCTGCCGTTGTGGGGCGACGTCCTCCCGAAGGTCCCGGCGGACGAGTGGCAGCGGACGAACCGCCACATCGCCCACGCCCTGGCGACGGAGGGCGGCACGGCGCACGTCTGATCAGCCCGTGGCCTCAGCCCTCTCCGGACCCGGTGCCCCCAGCCGCACCGAGCGTCTCCTCGACGGTGATGTCGATGAACCGGTCCTGGTCCGCGGGGGAGAGGGCGGGCTGCGCGGAGTCCCCTTGACCGAGTCGTACGCGTACGTGCCGGGCGACGACCTCGCGCTGCGGCGCGGGCGTCTCCTTCTTGAGGTCGCTGTAGACCGTCCAGGCCAGGCTCGCGATGCTCACGATGAGCGAGCCCAGCGAGATCGGGTCCAGGTACTGACCGGGTCGGGCCGTCGCCCCGCGGGTGTGCAGCGCGACCTCCACGTCGGTCGCGAGGTCGGGGCCGTGCGAGGAGGTGAGACGCTGCGCCGCGGCGCGCGCACCGGCTTCGATCGGGTCGGACATGCGGTTCGCTCTCCTTGTAAGGGTCGGGTGGTGAGGGTCGGGGTCAGGGGGTGGCGGTGTCGGTGGGTGGTTCGGCGAGGAGGAAGTCGCGTACTGCGGACGGAAGAGTTCTGCCGGTGACGGCGAGCCAGGTCCGTTCGAGGGCAGCGATGCCGAGAACATCGGTGAGTTCCGCAAGATGCACCGGGCCCGGCCCGGTGGAGGGGTGCGGGAACTGGTCGAACGTGGTCACGCAACGGACCACCCATTCCAGTGCCTCCCCGTCTCGATTTCGGATTCCGGCGAGTACACCGAGCTGCCCGTAGCTGCTCGCCGTGGCGGGCCGGTTGCCCAGCTCGCGACTGACGGCGAGGGACCGGCGGTACCAGTCCTCGGCCTCGTCGAGCTGTCCGCGTTCCTGGTGGACGATGCCGAGTTGATGGGAGGCCTGGGCCGTGCCGGCCAGATTGCCGAGCTCGTCGTGGATGGCGAGGGACTGGCGGTACCAGTTCTCCGCCTCGTCGAGTTGCCTGCGTTCCTGGGCCACGATCCCGAGCTGATGGTAGACACCTGCCGTGCTCGGCCGGTTGCCGAGTTCATCGCTGATGGCGAGGGACTGGCGGTACCAGTCCTCGGCCTCGTCGAGCTGCCCGCGTTCCTGGGCGGAGATGCCGAGCTGATGGTAGGCGCGGGCGGTACCGAGTCGATCGCCGAGTTCCTTGCAGATGCCGAGGGCCTGGTGGTACCAGTTCTCGGCCTCCTCCAGCTGTCCCCGCGCATGGGTGACGGTGCCGAGCTGGTGGTAGGACGTGGCCACGTTGGTTCGGTTGCCGAGTTCCTCGTTGATGGTGAGGGACCGGCGGTACCAGTCCTCGGCCTCGTCCAGTTGCCCGCGTTCCTGGGCGACGATGCCGAGTTGATGGTAGACACCGGCCGCGCCGCTCCGGCTGCCCAGCTCTTCGTCGATGGCGAGGGACTGGCGGTACCAGTCCTCGGCCTCGTCCAACTTCCCGCGCTGATGGGCGATGACGCCGAGCTGGTGGTACGTGATGCCCAGGCGCGCCTGTTGCTGAGGCGTCCCCGACTGCTTGCTCAGGGCGTCCAAGATCTGGCGATAGGTGTGCCCGGCTTTCTCCAACTGGCCCTGCCAGACATGCTGGTTGGCCTGTGCTCCGACCAGGAACAGCCACAGTCCGCCGGCCGGCGTGTCCAGGTCGGGCGGAGCACCGTCGGCGGTTTCCAGGACCAGTCGCGCCCGGTCGGCCCAGGCACGGGCTTCCTCCGCCATTCCCCGCGCGTCCCAGTGCAGATCCAGTGACTCGCCGATGTCCTGAGCCTGGACCCACAGCCCCTGGTCGAGTGCATGGCCGAGCATGCTTCCTTGCGTCCGCTGGTGATGGCCGATCAATGCCATGGCGATTGCGGCGTCACCGCTGTTGATCTCCCGCGTCAGCCAGAGGCCGAAAGCGGCATAGGCGTCGATCATGGCGCGGGTGGCGGCCGTGCGCTGGTCGGCGTAGGCGCCGAGGGCATGGCTGCGCCAGTGTGCGGTGAGGTAGGCGGGCAGAGCGGGGTGGATGCGGTACATCCGCGCCCCCAGCGGCGTCAGCAGCCCGACCTCGGCCGCGCGATCCAGCACCCCCTGCCACACGGCGGGCGTGTGGCCCCGGAACGGCTCGGGGACGTCCGCCACGCTGGAGAAAGCGCCCAGGACGTCGGCGTCGGCTACCCCGTGGAGGAGGCTCAGCGCGGTCAGCGCGTGCTGGTCCGCCGCGGGCAGATGGGTGAAGGAGTACGCGATGCCGGCGGCGAGGGAGGTCGTACGGTCGGCGGTCCCGGTGTCCGTGTCCGGCAGCCGTTCGACGCCCTGGAGGCCGGCCAGAAGATCCTGGGGGCCGGTGGTGTCGAGATGGGGGAGGACGATCCGCATGCTCAGCGGGTGCCCGTCGAGCCACTCCATCAGTTTCCCGAACGCCGGCGATTCCCGCCGGGGACGGGCGTCCGGGTAGGGGGCGAGGAGATGATCGGCATACTGCCCGGCCTCCTCGGTGTCCAGGCCGGGCACCCCCAGCCGGCGCGCCTCGGGGCCGAGCCAGGTCTCCGGGGTGCGGCTGGTGACGACGACGGCGCTGGAGCCGCGGGCGGCGATCCGTGCCAGGAAGTCGCGGAGCGCGTCCCGCTCCGGCTCCGGCAGGGGCGGGGTGGCCTGCGTGGGGTCGGGCATGGTGTGGACGGACTCGAAGTTGTCCCAGACCAGGAGGAGTCGACGCTCGGTCAGGACCCGCTCCACCAGCTCCTGGCGCTCCTCGGAGTCGAGCAGCGCGAACTGGGCCCCGAACAGGCGCAGTCCGAGGCCGGTGATCACCCCGCCGAGGCCGAACGAGGCGACGCCGGGCTCGAAGGAGTGCCATACCACCCCGTCCGGATGCTCCAGGGCGCCGGTGTCGCGCCACCACCGCCCGAACGCCTTGGCCAGCTCGGTCTTCCCCGTCCCGCCGGGCCCGTGCAGCACCACGACGCGCTGGAGCCGGGCGGCCACGTCCAGCGTGTAGAGCAGGGCGTCCCGGCCGACGAACTCCCCGACCGCCTCCAGCGATGTGTCCGGCTCCGCTTCCGGGCCCGTATCGCCGCCCTCGCCGGTGCGGGGCCGCTCGCGGATCTCGTCCAGCATCTCTTCCAGGGTCGTCCCGACCGGGCGCTCGGTGTGCAGACCCGGGAACCGGACCTCGCTGCGCGAGTACAGCACCGGTACCGTCCAGTCGGCGAGCGGCATCAGGCCCTTCGGCGACGGCCGCAGGTCCCGCTGGGCGAGGCGCCGGCGCCCGGCGGCCACCGCCTCGGCCACACGGTCGCCGGCGAACAGCCGCTCGTAGAACGCGGCCATGAACTCCGCGGCGGCCACGGCGTACACGCTGTAGGCCATCGCCACGACAGCCGCGGTGCCCTCCTGCAGCAGCCGGGTCGCCACCGCCGCCTCGACCTGCGAGCCCACGACCGCCGACTGGCACGCGTTGAGGACCACCACCGGCACCTGGGCCGACTTGAGCACGCGCGCCACCTCGTCCGCGGGCACGAGGTCCGATCCGCCCTCGGGCTTCTCGAAGGCCAGCATTCCCTGAGGCCCTGGCCCCCGGTACATCACGGGCAGCCCCGCGCCGCCGAGCGGCCCCGACGGTGCGCCGAAGACGCCATGCCCGTCGAAGTGCACGATCTGGAACGGCTCACCCGCCTCCCGCGCGGCGGTCAGCACCCGCTGAAGATGCGCGAGCGTCGGGGGCCGCAGCACGACCAGATCCACCTGCCCGCGCACCGCCTCCAGCCGGCTCAGCAGCGGGCGGGCGATCATCTGGTAGCCGACGTCCCGAGTTCCCCGCGGTCTGGAGATGACCATGAGCACGCGCAGCCGCGCTCCCGCGACGGTGAAGACGTCCCCCAGATCGGCCGCCGGCAGGGTGCGCGAGACCGTCGTACGGGAGTCCAGCGCGAGCGGCGTCGGCCGGCCAGGTTCGGCCATAAGCTCCCACGGCCACCCCAACGGCTCGGCCGCCCCGGACCGCACGACCAGCTCCACCCGACCGCCCCGCGCCTCGGCGCGGGCCCGCGCCCGCAGATATGCGTCCCGCGCCGGCCCGGCGCCGAACACGGCCTCGAAGACCTGCTCGCCCCACTCCGGCAGCCGCCCCGCCACCTGCGAGCCCCGCTCGCCGTACACCCCGAACGGCGCCCGTAAATAGTCCTCGAGATACCAGCGCAGCTCGTCCAGCGCCGCCCGGTCCAACGGCCAGTCCAGCGCGACCGGTTCGCCCACCCCCTGGGGATACGCCTCGCCCTCGGGCCACGCGAGCAGCGCCACCCGCCCGTCCTCCGCCACGTCCAGCAGCAACCGCTCCGCCACGACAACCCACCCCCGCGCTCCTGGCCCCGTGACACAGACGGTAGCGACGCGACGGCGCTCTCCGGGGCAAAACACGCGGACTCCGCGCCCCTGTCAGTGACCCCAGGTGATGTCTGCCTGCGCGCCCTGGACGAACCTTGCTGCCGCCGCCCGCGCCCCCGTCAGGTGACGACCGCTAGGCCCACACCGCTTTGACGACGACATGCCCCGCGGCGGCCGCCCGCCCGTAGAACCCCCGCAGGGACTCGTGATACTGGAGATACTCCTGCCGGAACAGCGCCTCATGCTCCCCGCCGGCACCGAGCCGCGTCCCGGCGACGCTCCACAGCTCGTCGAAGGAGACCTCGGCGAGGAACTCCGCGGCCCGTGACACGTCAGCCGCATCCATGACCATCAGGGGCGGGTCGTAACGCTCGGCGCCGCCGCCGTACCTCACGGGCCGCCCACCGTAGACCGGCAGCCTCCAGGGCTCGTCCCCCTCCACCCCGAGCCCCTCGGCCGCGGTGTAGAGCTCGTTGACGGAATCCCACGCCTTGTCGATCGAGTCGGTGACCCCCGCCGCGTACTCCTCGGCATGGACCTTCCAGGCCGCCCACATGAACTCGGCCAGCCAGGCGTGATCGTCCCGGATCTCGCCCCCGGCAACCGCACGAAAATGCAGATGAATACTCACAGCCACACCCCCACCTGGACGGCCCGCCCCTCGGACCACCCGCCCAGACCCTACGCACCCCCACTGAACGCTGGGCCGTGCCGGCTCGGGCCCCTACAGCTCGGGCCAGGTGTGCGGCTCGATGTAAACGTGCTCCCCACGGAAGAACCAGTCCGCCAGATCCGTGAGCCGCTCGATGCACGCGTCGAAGTACTCCGCCGGCTCCGGCCGGGGGAAGTGGGGGTGCGCCGTCCAGGAGGGAACGTCCGTGGCGACGTGGTAGTACCCCTCCGCCAGCCACCGAGGAAGCTCCTCGGCGCCCTGCGAGCGTTCACACACGGCGCGCATGGCCTTCTCCAGCCTCGTAAAGCCGTCCCGGTCCCAGACGAGATCGCTTCGCAACCCCAGCAGGAAGCTCCCGGGCTCAGACCGGAACTCGTGCTCCAGGGTCTTCAAAGCTTCGTCCATGCCAGGCATGGTGCCAGGCCACCCAGCCGGCGACGCGCGCCTGCTGATCGGCGCGTGCGGCACGGCCGTGATCATGCGAAAGGGCCAGCCCGAGGGCACCAAGCCCCTGAACTGGCCCTTGGCCATGTGCCCCCGGCAGGATTCGAACCTGCGACACCCGCTTTAGGAGTTCGATCGGGCGCGCTCCCATGCACGTCCACCCGCGCGCCGACGTACCGCTGCCGACCACTCAACGCTGCGCCGGTCCACTGTCGTTGATGTCAGCTGGAGATGTCAGGTGGGATGGCTGCATGGCACGCATCGAGGCTGATCCGTAGCTCCAGCCGGATCGGTCAGGCATGGCTATTCCGGGCGCTACGGGGCCCATGCGGGACGCTACCGGACGGGGGAGGTTGCTGGGGTTGCGGTGCGCGGCTGCTGTACCGCAACGGTTCGCTTACTCCGCCGCGTAGGCGCTCGTGAAGTAGTCGAGCTCCGGATCAGGCGGCCCGCACCGCAGGATCGCGTCCACCGCCGGCCAGACCTCGACCGGTACGGCGTAGCAGTAGAGCATCCAGGCGTCATCCGCATCCGGCTTGATCACTTCCCGAAGCCGCAGAATCTGCTCGCGTCTGATGGGGTACTTGGTGCGCAGGAACTCGTCCGCCTTGCTGTACCCCTCCAGGACCCAGACGACCTTCGGTTCTTCAGTAGACATCCCCTGATCGTATGACCGGGAGAGCTCTGGAGCTCCCCGCAGCACCCGCCGATCTCCGCGCCATCTGGCACGGCTGCGACGTCTGGAAGTGGGCAGAGCTAGCGTCCCCCTGGGCGATGCGTCACACGTACCCTCGGCACCATGGATGCCTCATGGACGGCCCTGATCGCTGCCGGCTCGGCTGTTGTGGCCAGCGCAACGACTGGCTGGTTCACTACGGTCGCTGCGAGGACACAAGCCCGCTTGAATCGTGAGATGCAGGTTGCCCAACTTCGCCATGCGCAGGTCGAGCACAGATACCAGCAGCGCCGTCAGGCATACGCTGACTTTGCGAAGGCCGCTGGAGTTCTGCACAGCAGGCTTGGCGACATGGTCGCCGTTGCTGGCGACTCGGCTGCATTCTCTCTGCTGCTGGACGAGGCGCGGGCAGAGCGGGCGATGCTCATGAGTGCGATGCACGTGGCTGCCCTGGAGGGACCACCGCCGGTTGGAGTTGCTGTGCGTCAGCTCTACGAAGCGATAAACGCCTTCTGGAGTGCAACTCGTCGACTCAATGACGCTGTGTGCTCCGGCGATCCTGCCCACGTGGCAGAGCATCGAACTTTGATGAACCAGAGCCGCGCGGATGCACGGAGCAGCCGTGACGCCTTCGTGGAGGCGGCACAGGAGGCCCTCAATCCTTCGGTCAACGTGGTCATATAGGTGGGTCGATCCGACCTGCTGACGAACCGAAGAGGCTCATGTCGGTTGCGGTCCGGGTGGTGGCGCCGCTAGCGACTGATGGGAACCTCGTAGACGATTTCGCATAGCGCGGCGGGCACGACGATGTCCGCCGTCTCCACGGGCCGCCCCTCGTCGCTGTAGTACGTCCGCCGGATGTGCGTGACGAGTGCGGCCTTCTGGATCCCGAGAAGTGATGCCTCCTCGGCGGTGGCCTGCCGCGGCTCGGGCTGCTCGACGGCATGGCTGATCGTGACGCCGATCTCGGCCATCCGGTTCACGACGCCGGCCCCGGCGTGGGGCCCGCCCTCGGGAAGGACGACGAGGGTCCCGCCGGTGAGGTCGTACGGCTCCCAACTCGTCGACAACTGCACGGGTCGCCCGTCGGCGAGGAACTCGTACACGGTCCGGACGCACAGCTCGCCCTCACCGATCCCGAGCCGTGCAGCGATCTCCGCCGGCGCGGGGACCTTCGCATCGGTCCGGCTCTCCCAGCCGCCATTGCGTCCCACGGCCTTCATGTCGGCCCGGAACGGCGACCCGTCGGGCTGCTCGCGCGCCGCGGACCGAACCATCCGCACCCGCTGTCGTGGCTCCGCCACGTACGTCCCTGACCCGGCTCGCCCTTCCAACACACCCTGGGAGATCAACAGCTCCTGGGCCCGCCGGACGACGTTCTCGCCCACCCCGCACTCCTGGGCGATCTGGGCGCGTGAGGGCAGCCGGTCTCCAGGAGTCCACTCGTGCTCCGCGATCCGCTGCCGCAGTACGTCGGCGATGCGGAGATAGGGCGGCTGCTCAGGCATATGGAAAATCTAGTCCACTAGCTCTAATCTAGTTAACTAGCTTCACTGAAAGTGATCGCGGTGACGGAGGCTGCCCTGTGCCTGCTCCAGAAGTAAGCGCGGGGCTGATCGCCGCCCGGTTGTCCGCCGTCGGGCTCACCGCACGCGTGGAGGAGCACGCCCGACACACGTCGATCGAGGCGGAGGTACCGGAATCCCTCCCCGCCGAGACATGGCGGGAGGTCCTAGAAGTGGTGGCGGGGGCCGATCGATTCGGACTCGTCGCCAGCAGCGCGAACGGCCGCACCTTATGGGCCGCCGTACACAAAGCGGTCCCCGCGACGGGCGATGTCCGGGGACCTGGCCATCAGCGATAGGAGCTGATCAGCGTGTTCAACCGTATCCGCCGCGCCGTAGCGCGCACCAGAAGGCGGCACCTCCCGGGCCGGCATTGCCGCCCCTTAACGCCCACCCGACAGACGGTCGTTCACCTCGGTGCCGCCAACTGGCATCGCGACCGCATGGACGTCCTCGCAGGCGAGGAGACCGCACTCGTCCGCCCGTACGTCCTGGCCTCGGAGGAACGCGCTCGACGGCGTTCGATGACCGTTCCGCATGACCTCTCCGCGTACGCCTGGTTCGTGCCGGCGGAGGCCCACTGATGCCCGCCCGGCAGCAGCCTCGCGCAACGCACATGAGTGCAGTCCCGTACCGGTCGAGCTCATGCCGGATCGGTACGCACGGCGAGTGCGCCCAGTCCTCTCCTGCCACAGCTCCGATCGGCGTCCCCGTGGTCCACGAAGCGTGCGACTGCTCCTGCCACACGGCCGACCCGGCCTCGCTGAGGGAGGTGCCCCAGTGAGGGGATGGGCACCCGGCGGCGCACTGGCCACCAACGTCGAGATCACGACGGCCAACGTCCAGCGCGGCGACGTCATCCAGGTCGGCGGCCAGCCATGCCGCGTAGCCGACCTCTTCCAACTGCCCGGCGGCGCAAAGCGACTCATCTTCGAGTCGGGCGAACTCCTGACCATGCACCGCAGAACCCGCCTCATCGCGCTGCGCATGCAGAGGCAATGGTGATTTCAGCCATGGCCTCCCGCCGCCACGCCATCGCCGACGACCTCCGCATCCAAATCTCCGCCGGTCGCATCAAGGCCGGCACCCGACTCCCGTCTGAGGCACAGCTCGCCGAGCGCTATGCAGTCAGCACACCGACCCTGAGGAACGCCCTCGCACTCCTCCAGGGCGAAGGGCTAGTGGAAAAGATCCACGGCAAGGGCAACTTCGTCCGCCACCCTCTCCGCAGAATCACGTACGTAGGTGGCGGCCGCCCGTCCCACACCCAGTTCCCGGCCGAAGCACCGCTGCGCCTCAGCATCCGCACCACGAACCTTCGCGCGCGTGGGCACCTGACGGCCCTGCTGGGGGTGCGGACAAGGAGCCCACTGACCGAGTTCCTCTGCCTCAGCCACGAGGGAGGTTCGCCGCACAGCCTGGCCCGCATCTACGTCCCCCGCGACCTGGCGCCGGCTGACATGCCGAGCGAGTCACCCGGGTGCATGGAAGTGGAAGCCAGGCTGGCAGAGCTCCGCCCACCACTGGCTGAGATCCGAGAGAAGGTCAGCTCCCGCCTCCCGACGCCAGAGGAAGCGGCAATGCTCCGCATCAACTCAACCCTGGCCGTCCTCGCGATCAACCGGGTGGCAGCCGACGCGACCGGCCGCGTCGTGGAGGCCGCGCTCCTGGTGCTCCCTGCTGACCGCGCAGACGCACTCTTCACCACCCACCCCACAACCGAAGAGAGTGGAATGAAAGGATGACTCCTCACAACGAACTGCGCCTCCTCCCGTGGTCAGGCTCGGACGGTAAACCCTGCTTCCTGAGCACAGACGACAGCAACGGCCACCTATCCCGCTTGGCCGACAACACCGAAGCGATCCAACTCGGCCTGGTCTCCGAGCTCCTGGACCACGCGTTAGATGTGCTGGGCGACGATGCGCTCGCTCCGGCAGATCTTCGACTCCTGGCAGAGAAGCTGACCGGAGCCCTGCGAAACACTCTCCGCGTAGCCACAAGCCGAGGCCACCGCCTGTCAGCACCAGACTCGGCTGGTCATGACGGCGACGATGAGGGTCCTCGACTGCCAGCAGCAGCCTTCGGCTAGCAGCAACGCACATCCCAACGGCAGGGGAGCCCCGGATGGAGTCAGGAGCTCCCCTGTCGTTGGCGCACGATTCCGGAGGGCCCAAGCTCCTTGCCTTTTCCGCACGCCAGAAGGGACCTGGGCCACAAAGGAGGCGTTGTCGGCGGGCCCCAGGCAACGCCAGTGCCAGCGGCGGCCCAGAATGTTCTGGAGTCCTGAAGGTGCTCACCCGGGTGTGGACAGGCCGAGATGCCCCCGCAACCCCCTGGCAGGACCTGTCCAGCACAGCGAGCAGCCCACAGTGCACTTACGACTGTGGTGCGAGACGTTGGCGCGCGTGACATGTTGGGCCGAATGGTTGTCTGGCTGGCCGAGTCCACTTGCGACCCGTCAGCGGTGGTTCAAGGTTGGAGGCCGTCTTGACAGCACCGCGTGTTTGCACGCACCAGCCAGGTACGCAGGTGCTTGGTCTCGTCAGACGCGAGACGCATCACCACAGTGCGTGACATCCTGACTAGCGACGGCAGGAGGAGGAACATGGCAACCGGACTAGATTCAAGCCCCAGCGCGACGACTTTCACGCTTGAAGAGCTAGTTAATAGGGCCTGGAATGGTCAAGTACGCGTTCCTCACTTTCAGCGTGACTTCAGGTGGAGTCAACGCGATGTTATCCGTCTTTTCGATAGCATTGTGAAGGGCTATCCAATTGGCAGCCTTTTGATGTGGTTGCGACCTGCACGAAAGGAACTTGTGCGACTCGGCTCCATGAGCATCGAAGCCCAAGAGGCAAGTCAAGCCCTTTGGGTTGTCGATGGTCAGCAGCGCATCGTCAGTCTTGCAAATGCATTGAGCGATAACAGGCCTCCCGATGAGCGATTCGATCTCGCTTACGACCTGCGCGATAAGGAGTTCGTTCCGCTACCTGCACGATCGGAACCTCACATCGTTCCGCTGCCCGTCATCTTTGATCTAACTCGCCTAATTAGATGGTTTGCAGAGAACCCGGAGGTATCGGATCGACTCGATCAAGCATCTCGCCTTACTACCGTGATTCGACAGTTCTCGGTGCCTGCTTACCAGGTGGACAAAGGAGATGCCACCGTACTGCAGGACATCTTTGACAGGATGAATAACTACGGAAAGAGGTTGAGCCGGGCAGAAGTGTTCTCTGCTCTCTTTGCCGGCAGCGAGGAAGACAGTGAATCTACCCTCACATTGGACCTAATCTCACAGCATGTCTCTGACGCTACGGGATTTGGGTTGATTGACTCAGACACCGTATTGCGCGCCGTACTCGCACGCAGGGGGCCAAATCCTAGCCGCGAGATCCGAGTCGAGTTCAGTGAATCAAGCCGCAGAGAGGCCGTCGAATTCCCTTCTGAGGGACGCGATGAAGCGTTTCGACTTGGAGAGGAGGCACTCCTTAGGTCGGTCAGCTTCCTTAAGGAGGAGGTCGGAGTACCCCATTTTAGCCTCCTTGCATATCGCTATCTACTTGTGGTGCTAGCGCGAGTTTTTGGGCACTTTCCTAATCCTGACGAAAGGAACTTGCAGCTTCTTCGTCGATGGTATTGGTCGGCCGCAGTTGTAGGACCTGAGATCTTTAAGGGAAGCGCAACCGGTGCCATGCGGGCGTTGTGTGTAAAGGTCAGGCGAGGTGATCTCACGGGCTCCATCCAAGGGCTAATCGAAGCAGTCGACCGTCCTCACACGCAGTTGCCTGATATTAAGAAATTTAGAACTAATACAGGCTCGGCTAAGCTCACTCTATGCGCCTGGTGGGAATCCCATCCTCGCTCTCTCATTACCGGAGATATTTTCGAGCATACCGTGATCTCCGAATTCCTGGCCGATCGAGGAACCGCAGCGGAGGCGGTTCCCTATATCATCAGCCGATCAGGGCTGCCTGAAAAATATCGGATGTGGGCCGCCAACCGGTTGCTCTTGCCGACCGAAGAAGTGCCGTCAAATGAACTTGTCGATCTCATCTCGAATCGCCCAATTCAAATTGATGAGACGGTCTGGATGAATGTCCTTCGCTCGCACCAACTCGATGAAAAGATCTCGAATCTGCTGGCCTCTGGCCAGGTGATCGATTTCCTCGAGGCTCGACAGGAGTTGCTTGAGGCGAACTTGAAGACATTTCTCCAGCGACGCTGCGAATGGGGTTTCGAGAATACGCCACCCCTCGATGAATTCGAAATTGAGGACCTATACGGCTTCGACCCAGAAGATACCTCGCTCACCGGTCGGGAAAACGGAGAAAGTGAATGAGTGTCAATGAGAGGCGCCATGCCGTTTACCTATACAACCGGAGAGTCGGCACGATAAGTCAGCGCGGCGATTACACCCGGTTCATTTTCACTGAACGGTACCTGGAGGATCCGAACCGCCCAGTCCTCGGGTTGAGGTTTGAGGAGCAGCTGAGGGATTCGATTACATCTGCGCTGCGACTACCTCCCTGGTTTTCAAATCTGCTACCTGAAGGCGTGTTGCGGCGCTGGATCGCAGACGACAGAAAAGTCTCCCCAGACCGTGAAATGGAACTGCTCGCGCAAGTCGGGCACGACCTGCCTGGGGCTGTACGGGTTATCGAGCTTCCTGAAGAAGACGACGAATCCGACTGGAATTTCGACAAAGACACACCCTCCATCATGCCCCAAGGATCCGCTAAGCACGTAGAATGGCGTTTTTCGCTAGCGGGTGTAGGATTGAAATTTTCTATGCTACGAAATGGGGACCGCCTAACGTTGCCAGCCTTCGGCGAGGGGGGAGATTGGATTGTTAAACTTCCAGACCCTGACTATCCTAACGTTCCTCATAACGAGTTCGCGATGATGCGTCTTGCCAGCGCTGCTGGCCTAGAAGTCCCGGATACGCAACTAGTTCACCGGGACGCCATTCAGGGTCTTCCGTCTCACGTATGGCGTGGTCGCGAAGAGTGGGCCTACGCCGTCAGGAGGTTCGACCGTGACGACAGTCGCAGACGCATCCATATCGAAGATCTGGCTCAAGTTCGATCCTTTTACCCGGATGATAAGTACAACGGGAACTTCGAGACGGTCGCCGCGTTGATCTATCGCGGTAGGGATCTTCAGGCACTTCAAGAATTTACGCGACGACTCGCATTCAACATCCTTATTTCCAATGGGGATGCTCACCTGAAGAACTGGTCATTGATCTACCGGAATCCCCGGATCCCCACTTTGTCGCCAGCTTACGACCTCGTTTCTACTGAATTCTATCGGGTTGACGAGAAGCCAGAAAATCTGGGATTGAAATTCGGTGGGAGTAGGAGATTCGACACCGTCAATCTAGGTCTATTTAGGAGGCTGCAAGCTCGACTCAATGTCAGCCCCGCAGATCTTCCGGAGACGGTTTTCGAGGTTGTCGAGCGGGTCAACTTGCTATGGCGTGAGCATCGGGACCTTCTATCCGTTAATCCAGAGCTGGAAAGTTCCGTTGGTGCGAGCATCACGGAACGGCGCAAATCCCTCCTCAGGGTTTGACCGGGTCGGTCGGGGGCCTTCCCCTTGATGCGCGGTCGGTGGAGCGGCTTTGGGCTGGAGCTGCTTTGGCGCGAGTGATCATGGCCCCGTAAGCTTCCGGCGCGTCGGGCAGTCTGTGGACCTGCCCGCTCAAGCACGACGTGGGGCCATGATCTTCGAGGCTCGCGCCAAAGTGGCTGCCTAAAGCCGTGGAGCCGACCGCCCCAGCCATAGAGAGGTTCACCACCCATCAACCCGAGCTGTCAGGCGTGCGGCTGGCGGCTGGGCCGGAGCGGGGCGCAGACAGGAGCGGCGGCCCGGACGACGGGCCGCACGCGCCGCGCCGTGCGCGGCGAGTGCCCTTGATGAAGTAGAGAAACTCTTACCGCACGCGTCCGCTGGGGCCTCAGAGGGCGATCGAACGGTAGGCCACGGCCTTGTCTACGACCTGTTCGACAGTCAGTTCGGTGAGGTCCAATAGATGTAGTCGCTGATGTGTGGGCAGACCAAGCCGCGTTCAAGGGCGTCCAGCATCTCGCCCCACTCTTCCTCGTCGGTCCCCTCGGCGTTCATGAGGCGCTCGACGAGGGAGATCGCTTCCTCGCGGCTCATCGTCCGGACCGGTTCCACGCTCACTGCTGTGCGATCAGCCGGCGGCCGTCGTGGCTGCGGACGTGAGGGCCCGCTCCGTCCAGCGCGTCCAGAAGCCTGATCGCGTAGACCTCGGCCATCCGTTCCTCGACCTCTGCCGGCGTGAGCCAGTCGACCGCGGTGGACTCCTCCGAGGTGCGCTCGGCGCCGCCTGAGGGCTTGCAGCGGAAGACTAGGGCGACGATGCCTCGGGTCGTGTTCTTGTAGACGCCGGTCAGCTCGTCTACCTCGACCTGGATGCCCGTTTCCTCGAAGACCTCGCGGACTACGCCAGCTTCTGGGGCCTCGGTCAGTTCGAGGACTCCGCCCGGGAGCTCCCAAGTTCCGTTGTCCGCTCGGCGGATCGCCAGAAGGCGTCCGTCTTCGCGTACGACCGCCCCGGCCACCGACACGGAGTGCAGTGGCGTTGACTGGGCTTCGCGCGCGCTGTTACTCATGTACAGGAGCATAGGAGAGTGGGTAGGACTGTGGGAACTCCAGTGGGAGGCGATAGGGCGGTACCTCGGTACGTGCAGATCGCGGACGAGATCGTTCAGCAGATCCGGGCCGGCGTGCTGAAGCCTGGCGACATGGTGCCGAGTGAGTCGGAGCTCGTTGCGCGCTACGGCGTCGCCGGGGGGACCATCCGTAAGGCCATGGTCGAGGTCCGGGCCAGTGGTCTCGTGGACACCCGGCACGGCAAGGGCTCGATCGTGAAGGATCGGCCGCCCGTGCGGCTCCGCTCGTCTGATCGTTTCCGTGCCTCGCACCGTCGTGGCGGTAAGGCCGCGTACCTTGCCGAGTCCGAGCAGTCCGGGGCCACGGCGAAGGTGAGCGTGCTCTACATAGGACCCATGGAGGCGCCCGCGGACATCGCCGAGCGGCTGGGTGTCGAGGCCGGCACGCAGGTGCTCGCTCGCCGGCGGCTGTACTTCCGGAACGGGACGCCCGTCGAGACTGCGTCCTCGTACTTGCCGTGGGATGTCGTCAAGGACATCCCCGAGCTGTTCGCCGAGAACCCCGGTCCTGGCGGCATCTATGCCCGTCTCGAAGACCACGGGCACACCTTCGCCGAGTTCGTGGAGACGCTCCAAGCGCGGCCGGCCACCAAGGCTGAAGCCTCGGAACTCGCCCTGAGCCCGGGTGCCCCCGTGATCCACCTGCTTCGCGACGCGGTGACGAAGACGGGTCGCGTCGTGGAGGTGTGTGACACCCTCATGGCCGCTGACCAGTTCGTTTTCCAGTACCGGATCCCTGCGACCGACTGACGCTCGCTCAACTTCCCACAGCCCGCCGCGCGTTCTTCTTCGCGGCGGGTTGACTCATGTACAGGAGTCGTGCACTCTTCTTCCTGTTACTCATATACATGAGTGACGGAGTGCAGCATCTATAGAGGAGTGACTCCTGTGCGTCTCATCCCTGTCGACACCTCCAGCGCGCTCGTGATGGTGGCCCAGCCGCCGGCCCCGAAGATCGCGAACCGTCAGACCGGCGAGATCGCGACCGACCGCGAGACCGGTGCCACGCTGATGACGGTCGACGTCATGTTCGTGATGGACGGCAACGCCGAGATCCTGAACCTGGTCGTCCCGCAGACCGGTATCGGCGGTGAGCTGGCCATGGGCACCCCGGTCGCCCTGACCGGCGTCGTCGCCCGGCCGTGGGAGAACGAGTTCAACGGCCAGAAGCGGCACGGCATCAGCTTCCGTGCGGTTGCCGTCACCCCGCTGTCCGCTGCGAAGGCGGCATGACCGTGAACGCGACCGCCTTAACGGTCACGCTGGCGCTGGTTGCCGCGGGTGCGCTGCTGCTGCGGTGGCAGCGTCCGGCCTGGTACTGGATGACCTTCGGCGTCACGTTCGCCGTGGTGCGGTTGTTGGTCCGGTACTCGTCGGTCATGGATGCGTGCGGGCTGACCGTCCCGCCCTCCCGTCTCCGCCTCGCAGTCGCTCGGATCACGAACCAACCCGTCCCCCAGTCCCGGGCGCCCCGGATCCTGCGGCTGCGGCCGACCCGGACCGGGCTGGTGCTGCGGGTGAAGCTGCGGCCTGGTCAGGACGCTTTCGACTTCTCCGCCGCCTCGGACCGGCTGCGGCACTCGTTCGTCATGCAGAACGTCACGGCCCGGGAGATCCGGTCGGGTGTGGTCGAGCTGCGGATGACCGGCTACGACGTCCTCAAACGGGTGCAGATGCCCGCGGCCTCCGATGTCGGTCCGATGCGGGTCCCGGTGGCCATGCGGGAGGACGGAGAGGTCTTCTGCCGCGACTACCGACAGACCCCGCATGCGCTGAACGTCGGCGCCACCCAGTCCGGCAAGTCGGTCTACCAGCGCAACCTGGTCGCCGGCCTCGCCGCCCTGGATGTCGCCCTCGTCGGCATCGACTGCAAGCAGGGCGTGGAACTCGCCCCGCTCGCCCGTCGGTTCACCGCGCTCGCCGACAACCCCGACACCGCCGCCGAACTGCTGGATGCGCTCGTCGAGCACATGGGCGACGTCTATCAGGTCATCCGCCGTGAACAGCGGCTCAGCGCCGATGTCCCGGACGCGGAGATCACTGCCGACATCTGGGACCTGCCCGACCACCTGCGACCGACCCCGATCGTCCTCCTGGTCGACGAGGTCGCCGAACTCGCGCTGTACGCCACGAAGGACGAGGAGAAGCGCCGAGACCGGATCATCACCGCGCTCGTCCGGCTCGCCCAGCTCGGGCGCGCGGCCGGCATTTACCTGGAGGTCTGCGGGCAGCGATTCGGCTCCGAGCTCGGTAAGGGGATCACGATGCTCCGCGCCCAGCTCACCGGCCGAACCGCCCACCGCGTCAACGACGAGACCTCCGCCAACATGGCCTTCGGCGACATCGCCCCCGATGCCGTCCTCGCCACCATCCAGATCCCCACCGACCGGCCCGGTACCGCCGTCGCCGGCGACTCCTCCGGCGGCTGGTGCCGCATCCGCACCCCGCACCTCACCCTGCGGCGGGCCGTGAACACCTGCAACGCACACGCGCACCGCACCCCGGCGATTCCCGCCCTGGACCCGTTCCGGCCGGTCCTGCCGAGTCTGGACAAGGCTTCGGCCCCGGCGAGCGAGACCGCTCCGGCGCTCGCCTGACCCACCCCGCTCCACGGTCGGCGTGACCGCCTCACGCCACGTCCTTACCCCGCCCATGCCAAAAACCAGAAGGGAGGAACTGCGATGCGCGCGACGTTCCGGCCGGATGCCGTCCTCGTGCAAGCCGTGATCGCCGGTGCTCTGTCCTTCGCCCACCTGCACGACCTCGCCGCGGCTGCTGGGCAGACCGGATGGAAGGCGTGGGCCTACCCGGTTTCCGTCGACCTGCTGCTCGTCGCTGCCTGGCGTCGGCTGCGGACGCTTCGCGAGAGCGGTGCCCCGACCCGATCGGCCTGGAGCTGGTTCGCGGTCGCCCTGGCCGCGTCGCTCGGCGCCAATGTCGCCACCGCCGGCCTCCTCGACCTCACGGACGTCCCGGACTGGCTGCGCATCCTCGTCGCCGGATGGCCCGCTCTCGCCTTCCTCGGCGGCACTCTCCTCGCCCACAACCCGTCCACCCTGGAAACCGCGGCCATCCCTGAGCCGCCCGCTGTCGCGGCCGTCGTCGAGCGCGAACCGGAGACTCCGCCAGAGCTGCCCGCCGTCGAGCTGGCCCCGGCACCCGAGCCGATCCCCGCCGCGCCTGCCGTGGCAGCGCCGCCGGCGCTGGTCGCCCATGCCCGGAAGGTCGCCGCCGACCACCACGCCCGGACCGGCTCACCGATCGACACCGACACCCTGCGCGCCCGACTCGGCGTCCCGGCCCTCATGGCCGACGCCATCGCCGCCCAACTCGCCTGACAGGAGGTGACTCCCATGCCCGCCCGCGACCTCTTCCACTCCGTCATGCGGATCGGCCCCGTGCAGATCGGCACCCACCGCGACCGCCACGGCCGCACCAAGCACGCGGCCGTCTGCACCGCTGAGGACTGCGGCTGGTCCTCGGACTACTCCAACCAGTCCGCCGCCCAGCTCGCCGCCCGCACTCACCGCTGCGACCCCCGCTGACACCGAAGGAGACCGCGTCATGGACGTCCCGCTCTGGCTCGCCCTGATCGTCGTCGGTGCGCTCGGGATCAAGCTCATCCGCCCGCCCTGGTGGCTCGTCGCCGTGATCCTCCTCGGCGGCTACCTCCTCGCCGACAGCGTCCTCGCCCCCGCCATCGACACCGCGATCAACTAGGAAGGAGAACCGCCGTGTTCCGACCCCGCGTCCCGGTCAATCCCCTCCCGGCCGGCCTCGTCACCCCGCTCGTTCAGCCGGTCCCCACGGCCGACATTGAGCCGCACACCGCCACGCAGCCGACTCCACTCGCGCCTCGCGTCCAGGTCCCGGCCGTCCGCCTCACCCCGACCGGCCTCGTCGCCGTCGTCGCCGGCGGTGCCGGACTCGTCCTCGTCGTCGGCGCGGTCCTGGTCTCGATGCTGCTCGCCGTTGCCGTGAGCGCCGCCTCGGTTGCCGTCTGCGCCGTCGTCCTGCGCTCGCTCCTCAACGCCGAGCACAACCGCCACTGACCGGCCCCCGGGCGGCCTCGATACCGCCAAGCATCCGCCGCCCGGGAGCCGTGCCCTTCACAGTCCAGAGAACCGAAAGGAACCCGCCCATCATGACCGCCCCCGCGACCTTCGCGGGCCTGGACCCGGCCACCCTGAGCGACATGCTCCGGGTGGCCAGGACTCCCGGCTTCGACCGCTGGCGCGAGCAGATCCACCGCACCGGCGGCTGCTCGAACCCGATCCACCTCCAGGGCTGGACGCTGACCCGGGACAAGACCAGCGGCGAGACGCTGCACCGCTACTCCACCGACGCCGAGCCCGGCGGACGCCTCCGCATCGCCTGCGGCAATCGCCGCGCCTCCCGCTGTCCCGCCTGCGCCTGGACCTACGCTGGCGACACCTACCACCTGATCCGCGCCGGCCTCGCCGGGGACGACCGCCGGGACATCCCCGCCGCCGTCCGCGATCACCCCCGCGTCTTCCTCACCCTCACCGCCCCGTCCTTCGGCCCGGTCCACAACCGGCCCGATCCCCGGCCCTGCCGCTGCGGCACCCACCACCCCGAGGACGACCCCGCCCTGGGCAACCCGCTCGACCCGGACAAGTACGACTACGCCGGGGCCGTGCTCTTCAACAACCACTCCGGACAGCTCTGGCAGCGCTTCACGACCCGCCTGCGCAGGGAGATCGCTGCTTCGGCCGGGCTGTCGCAGCGGGAGTTGAAGGAGGTCGCCCGGCTCTCGTATGGCAAGGTCGCCGAGTTCCAGAAGCGCGGGGCCGTCCACTTTCACGCCGTGGTCCGCCTCGACGGTCCCGACGGCCCCGGCACCCCGCCCCCGGCGTGGGCCACCACGGAACTTCTGACGAACGCCATTCAGGCCGCCGCCGCGCACTCGTACACGACCGTCACCGTCCCCGCCGGCGGCGACCAGCCTTCCCGCCGCCTGCGCTGGGGCACCCAGCTCGACATCCGGCCCGTCAAAGCCTTCGGCGACGGCTCCGACATCACAGAACAGGCCGTCGCCTCCTACATCGCCAAGTACGCCACCAAGGCCGCAGAGACCACCGGCAGCCTCGACCGTCGCATCGGCAACCGCGAGGCCCTCTTACTCCTCGGCGTCCCGGACCACACCCGCCGCCTCGTCGAAGCCTGCTTCGACCTGGATTTGCTTTATCCCGAGCGCCGACTCACCGCCTGGGCCCACATGCTCGGCTTCCGCGGCCACTTCTCCACCAAGTCGCGCCGGTACTCCACCACCCTCACCGACCTCCGCCAGACCCGCGCCGACTACCGCGCCGCCCAGGAACGCACCGCCCGCGGCCTCGACGACATCGAGCCGGACACCGTGCTCGTCCTCACCGACTGGCAGTACGTCGGACAGGGCCACACCCGTGGTGAGGCCGTGCTCGCCGCGTCCATCGCCCGCGACATCCAGATCAACCGGGAGACCGCCCGCGAAGCCCTACGTGACCAACTCGCCCTGGAAGGAGCCGCAGCATGACCACCGCCACCGCCGAGCTGCTGACCGTGCCCGAGGTCATGGTGCGGCTCAAGGTCGGACGCTCCACGGTCTACGACCTGATCCGCTCGCGTCGTCTCACCTCGATCACCATCGGGCGGTCCCGGCGCATCCCCGCTGACGCCGTACGGGACTTCATCGATGACCAGATCGAGGAGGCCGTCTGATGGCCGCCCAGCGCAAGCGCAACCCCAACGGGGCCGGCACCATCACTCAGCGGAAGGACGGCCGCTTTCAGGCCGCTGTCTACGTCCTTCAGCCTGACGGAACCCGTGCTCGTAAGTTCGCCTACGGCAAGACCTGGGCCGAATGCGATGCCAAGCGCCGGGCCCTCCTCGACAAGGTCGACCAGGGCGTGCCCGTGCCCACGAGGTCGGCCAAGCTCTCGGAGTGGCTGCCGTATTGGCTCGACAACGTCATCAAGCCGCGCCGCAAGCTCAGCACGTACGACAAGTACGAGGCGCACGTGCGGCTTTACCTCGTCCCGCTGATCGGCACAAAGCGGCTGGAGTCCCTCGGCGTCGCCGACGTCCGGCGCTTCCTCGTCCAGCTGGAGAAGACGACCACTGCCGCGACCGCCAAGGAGTCGCATCGCGTGCTGCGCACCGCGCTCTCCGCCGCCTGCCGCGAAGAGCTGATCACGCGCAACGTGGTCACGCTCGTCGAGCCGCCCCGGCCCAAGGCCCGCGAGCTGAAGCCCTGGTCCCTGGACGAGACGCTCGACTTCCTCGCCGCTGCCCGCCGGGACCCGCTGTACGCGGCCTTCGTCCTCGCGATCGCCATGGGTCTTCGTCGTGGCGAGCTGATCGGCCTTCGCTGGGTGGACCTCGACCTCGACAATCGGGTGCTCTATGTCCGGCAGCAGACCCAGCGCCGCCGGGGCGTCCTGTACGACGACGATCCCAAGGGGCGCCGCCGCCGGGCCGTGCCGCTGCCCGCCATGTGCATTGCCCCGCTCCGCTGGCACCGGATGCGGCAGAACGACCAGCGAACCAAAGCGGGGGAGAAGTGGGAGGAAGGCGGCTACGTCTTCACCACGCGTACCGGCCGACCCGTCGAGCCGCGGAACGTGTACCGCTCCTTCACCCGCGTCGCCGACTCTGCCGGCCTCCGGGTGATCCGGTTGCACGACGCCCGGCACGGCTGCGCCACGCTGCTCACTGCCGCCGGCGTCGCGCCTCGCGTCGTGATGGAGATCCTCGGTCACAGCCAGATCAGCATCACCATGGACGTGTACACGCACGTCGTCCAGGACACGCAGCGCGAAGCCATCAGTCACATGGACCGGCTGCTCAAGAGGCGTCCCGGCCGTCCCTGACCGCCGCCGTTGATGTCAGCCGTGGATGTCAAAGGCCACCTACCAAGATCGGTAGGTGGCCTTTTCGCTTGTGCCCCCGGCAGGATTCGAACCTGCGACACCCGCTTTAGGAGAGCGGTGCTCTATCCCCTGAGCTACGAAGGCGTTGCCACGGTGGTGGCGGGGTGGTGGGTCGGCCGGTGAGGGCTGGGCCACCGCCGACAGTGTAGCGGGTGGGGTGAGGTGTGCATCTGGGTTGTGATCAGGTGCCTCGGTGCCTTGTCAGCTCTGGCCGGCGGTGGCGCGATTTCGCCGAGGGTAGGGTGCGTGGGCGTGAATGCGAACGTGGGCGGTGACGGTGATGGTTCCGAGTTCGAGCGGGTCTCCGCGCGGCTGACCGCGCCCGGCGCGCCCTTCGCCGTACGGGACGGCCGGTACGTGGACGGGCCCGGCACGCTGCGCGAGTTCGTCGAGGCGACCTGGGCGTTCGGCGACCGGCCGTTCCTCGTCGCCGAGGAGCGGACCCACACGTACGCCGAGTTCTTCGCCGCCGCCTGCGGGCTCGCGCGCCGGCTGGCCGACACGTACGGGCTGCGGCCCGGCGACCGGGCCGTCGTCGCCATGCGCAACCATCCGGAGTGGCACATCGCCTTCTGGGCCACCCAGCTCGCCGGCCTCGTCGCCGTACCGCTCAACGCCTGGTGGACCGAGGACGAGTTCACGTACGCCCTCGACGACTGCGCGCCCGGCGTCCTGCTCGTCGACGGCGAGCGGGTCGAGCGGGTGCGGGCGTGGGCGGGGAAGCACGACGTGCCCGGGATCGTCTTCCATCCGGGGGACGAGGCGCTGCCGCAGAAGTTCCTCGCGTACGTGGCCGACGACGATCCCACCCTCGGGCCTCCGCCCGTCGACGTCCTCCCCGAGCAGGACGCCACGATCATCTACACCTCAGGTACCACCGGCCGGCCCAAGGGCGCCGTCGCCACCCACCTCGCCCAGGTCGGCGCCGCGATCAACCCCCGCTACCTCGCCTCCGCCTCCGCGCTCCGGCGCGGCGTCATCCCCGGCCAGGGGCCCGCGCCCGTCTCGCTGACCACGTTCCCCTTCTTCCACGTCGCCGCCTTCACCTCCTTCTACGCCGTGATGGCCGCCGGCGGCACCCTCGTCCTCATGCGGAAGTGGGACGCCGAACGTGCCCTCGAACTGATCGAGAAGCACCGCGTCACCCACTACGCCGGAGTGCCGACCACCGCCCTCCAACTCCTGGACCTCGTCGAGCGGCGCGGCGAGGCCGGCCGCCTGGCGACCGTCAGCCACTTCAACACCGGCGGCGCCGCCGCCCCGCCCCACCTCGTCGGCCGCCTCACCGCCCTGCTCGGCGAGCGCGTCGAGCCGCGCAACGGCTACGGGCTCACCGAGACCTGCGGCGGCGTGACCGCGAACTTCGGTGCCGAGTACCGGGCCCACCCCGACAGCGTCGGCCGCCCCACGCCCGTCACCGAGGTGCGGATCGACAGCCCGGACCCCGACTCCGGCGTCGGCGAGCTGTGGCTGCGCGGACAGTCCCTGATCCGCGGCTACTGGGGTGACGAGCAGGCGACCCGCGAGGCGTTCACCGAGGACGGCTGGTTCCGCACCGGCGACCTCGCCACGTACGCCGACGGCCGCGTCACCGTCGTCGACCGGCTGAAGGACATGGTCATCCGCGGTGGTGAGAACGTGTACTGCGTCGAGGTCGAGGCCGTGCTGCTCGACCACCCGGCCGTCGCCGACGCCGCCGTCCTCGGCGTCCCGCACCCCCGGCTCGGCGAGGAAGTCGCCGCCGTCGTCCTCCTCAGGGAGGACGCGACGACGACGACCGAGGAGCTGCGGGACCACGTCGGCCGCAGCCTGGCGGCGTTCAAGGTGCCCGCGCACATCCTCGTACGGGACACCCCGCTGCCGCGCAACGCCGCCGGGAAGGTCCTCAAGCGGGAGCTGCGGGCCGCGCTCGGGTGAGTCGCGTGGGCCGCGCTCGGGTGACGCCGGGGCCCGCGCTCAGGTAAGTCGCGTGCCGTGCTCGGGTGCCGCCGGGGCCGCGTTCGGGTGAGCCACGTTCGCCGCGCTCGGGTGAAGCGCGGCCGCGCCCGGGCGACGCCGGGGGCAGCAGCTCGGGTGAGCCATGTGCCCGCGCTCGGCCGGAGCCGGGGTGGCACCCGGTCGCTGTCACGAGCGCGTGACGCGGACCCGGAAGCTGCCGTCCCCCTCCTCCTTCACCACCGAGATCCGGATGCCGTTCGCCCGGTCCGTGAACGACTCGCCCGGCCGGAACGGCGCGTCCGACAGTTCCGCGTGCACGTTCGGCCGTCGCGTGCAGCCGCCGCTCTCCCGGTCGCTGTCCGAGACGCTGATCGGCCCGTGCCCGGTGTCCACGTCCGACTCGACCCGGTAGACCAGGACGCCCGGCTCGCAGACCGCCTCGTCGTTGCCCTCCCGGGTCCGGACCTCCACCGCGTACCCGGACCGCTCCGACAGCGGCACGAACGCGAGCTTCGGCCCGCCCGCGACCGCCAGCGGCGTCAGCACGTACTCGCTCGCACCGGTCGTCGAGGCGCACCGCACCTGGTCGTTGTCGAGCCAGCCCAGCTTCCACTTGTGCCAGCCGAGCAGGTCGTTGTTGGCCCCCCAGTCCTCGGACATGATGTCCCAGTGCCCGACGGTCCCGCCGCCGTCCACCGTGTACAGGTCGGGCAGGCCGAAGACGTGGCCGTTCTCGTGCGGCAGCACCCGGTAGCCGGTCTCGTCGTACGACCCCGAGCCGTCGTCCTGGCGGCTGTAGACGAAGGACGTGTTCGAGAGCGGGACGCCGTCCGCGTACGGAGCGTCCTCGTTCCCGGAGAAGGTGACGGACAGGACGGTGTCCAGGGCCGAGGGGCCGGCGTTCGGCGTCACCAGCACGTTGACCAGGTCGTACGCGCTGAAGTCCACCTCGGGGTCCGCGGCCTTCACGATGTCCTCGACCAGCTTGCGGTAGCCCGGCTCGTACGGCGAGCCGCGCTCTATCCCGTACGAGGCGAACGGCATCGGCATCCGCAGCCACTCGGACAGCGGGGTCTCCGGCTGGTACGTCAGCCGCCCGTACGAGCTGACCCGGAACCAGTCCGAGGTCTTCGGGAAGAACTCCCGGAACCGGCTCATCGCCGTTCCCTCGCCCTCCGCGTCCGGGAAGTCGATCATCAGGTTCAGCGCGCGGACGCGTCCGGTGGAGCGTACGTAACCCGGGGCGGTCGGCAGTCCCTCCGACATCTGCACACCCAGCGCCGTCGCGATCCGGCACGGCCCGAGCTGGGCGTCTCCGGGGGCGGCCGGGGCGGGGCCCGCGGAGGCGGGGGCGGGCCCGGGGAGGGTCGCGCTCGCCGTCGCCAGGGTGGCCAGTGCGAGCGCCCCGGCCACGGCCAGGGCGAGGGGTCTGCGTATCCGCCGGCGGGTCTGCTGCATGCGGTCGCCTTCGGTGCGCGGCAGCCGGCCGGGTCCGTACTGCGCTGTTCGATCAGCGTGTGCCGGGTGGTCGGGGGGCGCGCGCCGGGTGGCCCGATCGTGGGTATCGCGGGGCGGGGGAGGAGTGGTGGAGGGGTGGGGGAGCGGTGCGGGAGGGGGCCCGAGGGGTGGCGTGGCGCAGGTCACATCGCGCACGTGAAATAACCGGGGACCGGGTCCCCGTTTACGCCTGTGTTCGAGGAAGTGGGGACCGCGTCCCCGGATCACCTTCGTCAGGAGTGAGTGGCGTGAACAGCACCGCCGACACCGCCGGTACCGCCTGCGCCGCGCCCGCACGTCGCGTCCCGCGACCGCGGGCCGACGCGCTGCGCAACCGGGAGCGGATCGTCACGGCGGCCCGCGAGATGTTCGTCGAGTTCGGCCCGCAGGTGCCGCTCGACGAGATCGCGCGCCGCGCCGGCGTCGGCAACGCCACCCTCTACCGCAACTTCCCCGAGCGCTCCGACCTCGTCCACGAGGTCGTCCTCTCCGTCATGTCCCGCACCACGGACCGGGCGGACGAGGCGGCCGCGGAGGAGTCGGACACCTTCGAGGCGCTGCGCCGCTTCACGCATGCCGCCGCCGACGAGCGGATCGGCGCCCTGTGTCCGATGCTCGACGGCACCTTCGACAAGGACCACCCTGAGCTCCTGGCCGAACGCGTCCGCCTGGAGGAGGCCGTGCAGGGCCTCGTCGACCGTGCGCAGCAGGCCGGCAGCCTCCGCGCCGACGTCGCCGTCGGAGACCTGTTGGTGGCCCTCTCCCAGCTGACGCGCCCGCTGCCGGGCAGCGCCTGCCTCGACTTCGACCAGTTCGTCCACCGTCATCTGCAGCTCCTCCTCGACGGGCTGCAGGCCCCCGCGCGCTCCGTGCTGCCGGGCTCGGCGGCGACGCTGGAGGACCTGCGCCGCCGCGACGCGGACGCGCGCCAGGGCGAGGGTGAGGCGTGATGTCCGCCTAGAGCCCCGTCCGCCGCGTCGGCGGACCCCCTACTTCAGTACGTCAGCAGCAGTACCTCAGCAGTACTTCAGTACGTCCTTTTCTTCGCTTATGCACCAAGAGGTGGCTACCCCCATGTCGAAAACGCCCGATCCCAGCCGCTGGAAAGCGCTGGTCTTCATCGCCCTCGCCCAGCTGATGGTCGTGCTCGACGCGACGATCGTGAACATCGCGCTGCCCTCCGCCCAGCAGGACCTGGGGATCTCGGACGGCAACCGGCAGTGGGTCATCACCGCCTACGCCCTCGCCTTCGGCGGCCTGCTGCTCTTCGGCGGCCGCATCGCCGACCTGTGGGGTCGCAAGCGCGCCTTCGTCGTCGGTCTCGTCGGCTTCGCCGCCGCCTCCGCCCTCGGCGGCGCGGCGACCGGGCAGGCGATGATGCTCGGCGCCCGCGCGCTGCAGGGCGCCTTCGGCGCGCTGCTCGCCCCGGCCGCGCTCTCCCTGCTCGCCGTGATGTTCACGGACACCCGCGAGCGCGCCAAGGCGTTCGGCATCTACGGTGCCATCGCCGGTGGTGGCGGCGCCGTCGGTCTGATCCTCGGCGGCTTCCTCACCGAGTACCTGGACTGGCGCTGGACCTTCTTCGTCAACATCCCGTTCGCCGTCGTCGCCGCCCTCGGCGCGTACTTCGTCATCCGCGAGCCGGCCGGCGGCCGCAACCGCGCGCCGCTCGACATCCCGGGTGTCGTGCTCTCGACCCTGGGTCTGGTGTCGCTGGTGTACGGCTTCACCCGCGCCGAGTCCGACGGCTGGTCGGACCCGACCACGATCGGCCTGTTCATCGGCTCCGCCGTGCTGCTCGCCGCGTTCGCGCTCACCGAGGCGAAGGTGAAGTCGCCGCTGCTGCCGCTGCGCGTCGTCACCGACCGCAACCGGGGCGGGGTCTACCTCTCCCTCGGCCTCGCGATCATCGCGATGTTCGGCCTGTTCCTCTTCCTGACGTACTACCTCCAGGTCGTGAAGGGGTACTCGCCGGTCAAGACGGGCTTCGCCTTCCTCCCGATGATCGCGGGCATGATCACCGGCTCGACGCAGATCGGCACGCGGCTGATGACGCGGGTCCCGCCGCGCTGGCTGATGGGCCCGGGCTTCCTGACCGCCGGTGTCGGCATGCTGCTGCTCACGCAGTTGGAGGTCGGCTCCTCGTACGCCGGTCTGATCCTGCCCGCGCAGCTGCTGCTGGGCCTGGGCATGGGTACGGCGTTCATGCCTGCCATGTCGCTGGCGACGCACGGCGTCGACCCGCGGGACGCCGGTGTGGCCTCCGCGATGGTCAACACCTCGCAGCAGGTCGGCGGCGCGATCGGTACCGCGCTCCTGAACACCATCGCGGCCTCGGCGACCACCGCGTACATCGCCGACCACGTGGCCGGCGCGACCACCCCGGCCGCCCAGAAGGTGCTGCAGCTCCAGGGCATGGTCGAGGGCTACTCGGCGGCGATCTGGTGGGCCGTCGGCATCCTCGCCGTCGCCGCGACGATCGCGTTCACGTTCATCAACACCGGGAAGCCCGGGTCGGGCGGGGCGGCGAGCCCGGCCGCCGGCTCCGGTGAGGGTGCGGGCGTCGAGGACGAGGTGAAGATCCCCGTCGTTGCGCACTGACGGCTGAAGACTGACGGCTGAAGACTGACGGCTGACGGCTGACGGCTGACAGCTGACGACCGGGCGGTGGCCGCCTGATGTGATCTGCCCTGGTTCCCTAGCGGAGCCAGGGCAGATCCGCGTCCGGACCCGTCGGCTGCAGAGCCTCCGCCATCACCTTCATGATCGCGCCGAGCTGTTCCACCTGCTCCGGGGAGAGCCGGTCGAACAGCGCCTGCCGTACGGCGGCGACGTGGCCGGGGGCGGCCTGGCTCAGGACCTCGTACCCCTGAGAGGTGAGGTGCGCGAACTGGCCGCGCTTGTCGGACGGGCAGTCCTCGCGGGTCACCCAGCCGTTCTTCTCCAGGCGGGCGATGGCGTGCGAGAGCCGGGAGCGGGTGATCTTGGCGCTCTTGGCCAGCTCGGTCATCCGCATCCGGCGCCTGGGCTCCTGGGCGAGCTGCACGAGCAGTCCGTAATAGACGTGCGGCATCCCGGCGTCGCGTTGCAGCTGGCGGTCGAGGTGGTCCTCGAGGAGGGTGGTGGCGTGGAGGTACGCACGCCATACGTGCTGTTCCTCGTCGCTGAGCCAGCGAGGCTCTTCCTGGGATGCGGTGGTCATGTCCCCCATCGTACGACTCATTCTTGAAAGTTGAACTACATCGGGTCTAAGCTCGTCACGTCAGGTGAGCTTGAATCTTCAAGTTCCATTTCCTCCCCCGGGAAGGAGGCGGTCGCGATGGACGCCCCGCTGGAACGGATGCCCGCCCTCTACCTCTCCCACGGCGCGCCGCCGCTCGCCGACGACCCGGTCTGGCCAGGCCAGCTCGCCGCCTGGTCGGCCGATCTGCCCCGCCCGACCGCGATCCTCATGGTCTCCGCGCACTGGGAGGAAGCCCCGCTCGCCCTCGGCGCGACCGAGACCGTCCCCCTCGTATACGACTTCTGGGGATTCCCCGAGCACTACTACCGCGTGCAGTACGCGGCTCCCGGCGCGCCCGCGCTCGCCGAATCCGTCCGCAAACTGCTGCGCGCCCCCGGCGTGCCCGTCCAGGACATCCCCGACCGCGGGCTCGACCACGGCGCGTACGTCCCGCTCGTCGAGATGTTCCCGGGCGCCGACATCCCCGTACTCCAGATCTCCATGCCGACCCTCGACCCGCAGAAACTCATGGAGATCGGCCGCACCCTCGCGCCGCTGCGCGACGAGGGCGTCCTGATCGTCGGGAGCGGCTTCTTCACCCACAACCTGGCCGCGCTGCGGCACACCGGCGGCGGCGTGCCCGGCTGGTCCGCCGAGTTCGACGACTGGGGCCACCGGGCCCTGGAGGCGCACGACGTCGACGCGCTGCTCGACTTCGAGCACAAGTCCCCGGCCGGCCGGCTCGCCCACCCGCGCACGGAGCACTTCGCCCCGCTGTTCGTCACGCTGGGCGCGGCGGAGGCGGCGGGCGACCTGGACGGCGGGCGGAGCGTCATCGACGGCTTCTGGATGGGGCTGGCGAAGCGGTCGGTGCAGTTCGGGTGACGGAGGGGGCGGAGGCCGTGGTGCGCCGTGCGGGGCGTGGGGGCCATGCGGGTCGAGTGGGCCGTGCGGGGAGGGTGCGTCGTGCGGGCAGGGTGCGTGGTGCGGGTCTCGCCTGGGTCGTACGGGCAACCGGCTGTAGTCGTACGAGCAACCGTATGAAGGCGGGTCGCGTCCTCAAGGTTGGCAGTGGCGTCGAGGGAGCCGCCTGACCTGCACCTTCGCCCGTTCCGACGGCCTCGGCGCGCCCCGTGGCGGCGCAGGATACTGCATGATCGCGAAAATCGATGCGCCCAGTGGGAATTCTGTCCTGATTCCAGTCGTTGTTTCCGTCGGATGCAGGGCACCCGAAAGGGTGTCGCGGCCTACTCAGCAAGGGAGCACGCATGGCAACCCGTGCCGTCGCCCGTCGTCAGTCGTCCGCCACGAACAGCACCACCGGCACCACCAGCAGCACCAGCACGAAGAGCGGCGCGAGCGGACGCAGCCGGGCGAGCAGCGTTCGCGCCGTGGGCGGAGAGATCGCCGACCGCGACCTGGTCGGCATGTACCTCGACGAGATCGCCCGGACGCCGCTTCTCGACGCCGCCAAGGAGGTCGAGCTCTCGCAGACCATCGAGGCGGGCGTGTACGCCCGGCAGATCCTCGACGGCGAGGTGGAGAGCAAGGGCGGCGACGCCTCCCGCGAGGAGCTCGAAGCGCTGTACGCGGAGGGCGAGCGTGCCAAGGACCTCTTCATCAAGTCCAACCTGCGCCTGGTCGTCGCGGTCGCGCGGCGCTACCCGCGCAGCGGACTGCCCCTGCTCGACCTGATCCAGGAGGGCAACGCGGGCCTGGTGCGTGCCGTCGAGAAGTTCGACTACGCCAAGGGCTTCAAGTTCTCCACGTACGCCACGTGGTGGATCCGCCAGGCCATCACGCGGTCCATAGCCGACCAGTCGCGCACCATCCGGCTCCCCGTCCACCTCGTGGAGGAGCTCGGCCGGATCCGGCGCGTGCAGCGCGAGTTCAACCGGGAGCACGGCCGTGAGCCGGAGCCGGCGGAGGTCGCGGAGGAGCTCGGTTCGACCCCCGAGCGGGTCACCGACGTCCTGGACTGGGCGCGCGACCCGGTGTCCCTGAACATGTCGGTGGACGACGAGGGAGAGACGCAGTTCGGTGACCTCCTGGAGGACACCTCGGCGGTGTCGCCGGAGCAGTCCGTACTCACGCTGCTGCGCAGCGAGGAGCTCGACGACCTGATCGACAAGCTCGACAACCGCACCGCGTCGATCATCCGGATGCGGTACGGCATCGAGGACGGTCGGGAGCGCACGCTGACGGAGGTCGGCAAGGAGCACGGCCTGACGCGCGAGCGGATCCGCCAGATCGAGAAGCACGCGCTCCTGGAGCTGAAGAAGATGGCCCACGACACCGGCTTCGACGCGGTGGCGTGACGGCGCGGAGGCCCGGACCCTGACAGGTCCGGGCCCGCTCGCACCTCAACGGGGCTCCTCAGCCGTGCGCGCTCGCCGTCGCTGAGCCGTGCGCGCCAGCCGTCGCTCTCAGTCGGGCGGGCCCGCAGAGCCATGGACGCCGCTGAGCCGCGGTCGCCGTCGCTCGGTCGTGCGCGCGCCGTTCAGCCGTGCGCGCTCGCTGCCGCCAGGCGGGACGCCAGGTCCTGCGTATAGGTCAGCAACGCGTCCGGCGCCTTGATCGTGAACGGGGCGTCGACCAGGGCGAGCCGGAGCGCCAGCCACTCGACGGAGTCGTTCGTGCGCGTACGCAGCCGGCAGGTGCCCTCGCCAGTCGGGGCCGGAGCCAGATGCGCCGGCAGCCGGGCCGCCACGAACGCGGCCGGCGCCTCGAACCGTACGTCCAGCTCCACGTCCGGCTGGGCCCGCGACATCGAGCGGGTCAGCAGCTGCGCCGCGTCCCCCGCCGGCAGCTCGCGCGCCGTGAACCGTGCCCCGGTCGGGAACGGCTCGCTCACCCGGTCCACCCGGAACGTCCGCCAGTCCTCCCGCCCCAGGTCGTACGCCACCAGGTACCAGCGCCGCCCGGTCGACACCAGCCGGTACGGCTCCACCAGGCGTCGGCTCTCCGCCCCGTCGCCCGCCCGGTAGCCGAACCGCAACCGCTCCTGGCCGGTCACCGCACCCGCCAGCGCCGTCAGCGTCTGTGGGGCGACGGTCGCGCCGTCACCCCTGGTCAGAGGGATCGTCGCGTTCTGGAGCGTGGAGACCCGGTGCCGCAGCCGGGACGGCAGCACCTGCTCCAGCTTCGCCAGGGCCCGTACAGAGGCCTCCTCCACGCCCTCGATCGCGTGCCCGGCCCCCGCCCGCAGGCCGACCGCGATGGCGACCGCCTCCTCGTCGTCGAGGAGCAGCGGCGGCATGGCCGTACCCGCGACCAGGCGGTACCCGCCGATCGCGCCCTTCGTCGCCTCCACCGGATAGCCGAGGTCCCGCAGCCGGTCGATGTCCCGCCGGATGGTGCGCGGAGAGACCGAGAGTCGCTCGGCGAGCTCACTGCCCGGCCACTCGCGTGGCGTCTGCAGGAGCGACAGCAGATTCAGAAGTCGTGCCGGGGTGTCCGTCATGCGTTCCAGGATGCTGGTTAATTAGGACGTGACCTGACCTACATCGGTCCTACTGTCCTCTCATGAGTTCACACGACGCCGCCGCGCAGGCGGCCACCGAGACGGCCGACGCGGCGACAGGCGAGGCGACGGCGCCCGCCGAAGGGGCCGAGGACCGCAGGCGCTGGATCGCCCTCGCCATCGTCATGACCGCCGCCTTCATGGACCTGGTCGACGCCACGATCGTGAACATCGCGATCCCCAGCATCGAGCGGAACCTCGACGCCTCGTTCGGCGCGATCCAGTGGATCACCGCCGGATACGCGCTCGCGTTCGCCGCGGGCCTGATCACCGGCGGCCGCCTCGGCGACATCTACGGCCGCAAGCGGCTGTTCCTCGTCGGCACCGCCGGCTTCACCCTCGCCTCCGCGCTCTGCGGCTTCGCCGCCGGGCCGGAGATGCTGGTCGCGTCCCGCCTGCTCCAGGGCGCGGCGGCCGCGATGATGGTCCCGCAGGTCCTGTCGATCGTTCACGTCACCTTCCCCGCGCACGAACGCGGCAAGGTGTTCGGCATGTTCGGCGCGATCATCGGCCTCGGCGCGGTCTCCGGCCCGCTGCTCGGCGCGCTGCTCACCCAGTGGAACCTGTTCGGCCTGGAGTGGCGGCCGATCTTCCTGATCAACCTGCCGGTCGGCATCGCCGGCCTGATCCTGGGCCGCAAGTTCATCACCGAGTCCAAGGCCCCGAAGGCGCTCCGCCTCGACCTCGTCGGCGTGCTGCTCGTGACGGTCGCGCTGCTGATGCTGATCTACCCGCTGACCCGCGGCCGCGAGCTGGACTGGCCGCTGTGGGGCCACCTGATGATGGCCGGCAGCCTCGTCGTGTTCGGCGCCCTCGTCGCGTACGAGAAGTACAAGACGAAGAAGGACGGCTCGCCGCTGGTGGAGCTGAGCCTGTTCCGCGTGAAGAGCTTCGCGGCGGGCATCGCGGTCCAGCTGACCTTCGGCGTCGTGATGGGCGTGTTCTTCCTGGTCTGGACGCTGTACATGCAGATCGGGCTCGGCTGGAGCCCGCTGAAGGCGGGCCTGACCGGCGTGCCGTTCTCGATCGCGGTCTCGGCCGCGGCCGGCATGTCGGTGCAGAAGCTGGTGCCGCGCTTCGGCCGCAAGGTGCTGCAGGCCGGTGCGCTGACGATGGCGACGGGCGTCCTGCTCTACATCTGGGAGGCCGGCCGGTACGGGACCTCCATCGCTCCCTGGCAGATGACGCTGCCGCTCGTGGTCATGGGCGTCGGCATGGGCCTGATCGTCGCGCCGCTGACGGACGCGGTGCTGTCCGACGTGCCGCGCGAGCACGCCGGTTCGGCGTCCGGCCTGATCAACACGACCGGGCAGATGGGCAACGCGCTCGGACTCGGTCTGGTGTCGGTCGTCTTCTTCGGAGTGATCGACGAGAAGCGGCTGCAGCAGATGCCCGCCGAGGTGGGCACGGCGTTCGCGGACGCCTTCCAGAACGCGCTGGGCTGGGTGGTCGCGGTCCTGGCGGCGATCTTCCTGGTGATGTTCGCGCTGCCGGCGAAGCCGAAGCAGCACATGGAGGGCGCGGACGCGGGAGACGACTCGGCGGAGGACGCCGGGGATGCCGGGGACGCGGGCGAGCCGACGAAGGAACCGGCACTGGCAGGCTGACCGGCGGCCGGGTGACTGCGGTCGGCTGCCGGCGGTCGGCGGACCGGCAGGCGGTACGGGCCCGAAGGGGCCGGGGCTCGGGGCCCGGGGGACACGTCCCCCGGGCCCCGAGCCGTCTCCGTCTCCGCTTCCGTTCGCGACCGTATCGGCTTCCCCATCAGCCGATCGGTTGACTCTCGCGTCCCCCGGCGGGCGCGCCGACGGGAGCCTGCAGGCCGACCGTACGAGGCCCTGGGCGGCACCAGGATGGATGTCAGAGCGGGAACGCAGAGCTTCCCGAACCCCTCAGGGGGAGATTCCAAAGGAGCCGTTGACCATGAAGAAGCTGTCCCTGCGCACCCGTGTCCTGACCGGTACCGTCGCCGGCGCCGCCCTCGCCGCCGGTGCCTTCGGCGCCGTGTCCGCCAACGCGGCCACCCCCGCCGCCGCCCCGGCCGCCGCGGTGGCGAAGGCAGACGCGGCCGACAAGAACACGACGCAGTCGACGCACCTGACGATCGAGGCCGCGACCGAGGCGGCGCAGGCCGCGCTCGACGCCGCGGAGAAGGAGAACCAGCGGGTCTCCGTCGCGGTCGTCGACCGCAACGGCAACACCATCGTGACGCTGCGCGGCGACGGCGCCGGCCCGCAGTCGTACGAGTCGGCGGAGAAGAAGGCGTACACGGCCGTCTCCTGGAACGCCACCACCTCGACCCTCGCGGGCCGCCTCGCCCAGGCGCCGAACCTGAAGGACATCCCCGGCACCCTCTTCCTCGCCGGTGGCGCCCCTGTCACCGCCAAGGGCGCCCCGATCGCGGGCATCGGTGTGGCCGGCGCCCCGAGCGGCGACCTCGACGAGAAGTTCGCCCAGGCCGGCGTCAACGCCCTCGCCAAGTAAGCACCGGCGCGTCGGCCGGGCCGACGGCGACGCGCCCGCCACGCGGGCGCCCCTCAGCGACCGGCGGCACCCACCCCCCCCGTTCGGGTGCCGCCGGCCTTTCGCATGCCCAGCGGGCCTCAGCGGGACCGAGAGGCGGGCCTCAGCGGGACCGAGAGGCGGTGCCCAGCGGGCCCGCGGACCCGGGCCCTCGACGGACCCGGGCCCTCAACGGACCCGGGCCCGCGACTCCATCGCTTCCCGGGCCGTGTTCTCGTCCTCGTAGACCTCGCACATGTGTCGTCCGTCCGGCGTCGCCGTGTGCTCGACCTCCCACAGGCTCATCTCGCTGCCGTCGAGCAGCAGGAACGCGTGCTCGTAGAGCGTGAACCCGGCGTCCCGGCCCTCCACGGGGCACTGCCGTCCGAACGCCTGCGTGATGTGGTGCGCGAAGGCCACCCGCAGCCGGTGGGCGGTCTCCTCGCCCGGCCGGTCCGCGTTCTCCGCGCGCCGCAGCACCCGCCGCGCGTGGTCCGCCGAGTTGTCCGGCACGTACATCCGGGGCTGCCGGGGCACCGGCCGGGACAGCAGCGCCGTCAGCACCTCCAGGTCGTTCTCCAGCTCGTCGTCCGGGTCGTTGGACAGCACACCGGACCGCTCCACCCCCCACTCGCCGTCGAAGGTGACGGGCAGCCGCGACGCGGCGAGCGTCGCCTCCGCCTCGTCCGCGTACAGCTCGTGGTGCTCGGCGCCGTCGCGACCGCCGTTGTGCACCAGCTCCCACAGGCTCAGCGCGGTGCCGTCCGCCAGGAGGTAGGTGTGCCGGTAGGTGCTGCGATGCAGCGTCGAGCTGTGGTGCGAGGAGTGCAGGGCGGAGGAGTGGGCGAGCGCGGTCTCCAGCCGCTCGACCGTGGAATCGGGCAGCTCGAAGGAGTTGAGGGCCCGGCCCAGGAGCCGCTCGACGTGCGTCTCGGTGGTCTCGTACGGATCGTGAGGATCGTTCAAGGTGGGTCTCCAGGCCGTCGCCGCATGTCACGTGGTGCTCGCTTAACGTAGCCCCTGGGTCTGACATCGTGTCCGGGGTTCGGCAAAACGAAGGGGGAGCGCGCCAAGTTCCCGCGCGCCCTCAACTCCCTTGACCGCTGGCCTTCTTCGTATTTTCGGCCGTGGACGCCCGCGTCGCCCCTGGGGCGTAGAGCTCCGTGTACGAGGGGAACGTGCCGCCCGGCCCCGACACGCCCTCCGCCGCGAGCACGGCCCGCACGATCGCCCGGGTGACGGTGTCCGCCCCGGCCGCGAGGATCTCGTTCGGGGCCAGCGGCCCGCCCTCCGGCGGCAGCGGGCGCTCCCCGGTCGCCAGCGCGAACACCGTGTCCCCGTCGTTGAGAAGATGCACCGGACGGACGGCGCGCGCGATGCCGTCGTGCGCCGTGCCCGCGAGCTTGTGCGCCTGTGCGCGGGTGAGGTCGGCGTCCGTCGCGACCACGGCCAGCGTCGTGTTCAACGGCGGCGGCACGCTCGTCTCCCTCGCCCGCGCGAGCCGCTCCTGCGCCGCCGCATGCACGGCCGGATCCGGGTACAGGGGCGGGGGGCCTCCCCCCTCCCCCGCCCCGCCCACCCCACCCGCGCCACCCACCCCGTCCGCCCCCTCGACAGGGCCGAAGTACCGGCCGTAGAGCACGCCGGTCGTCGGGTCGATCGCGGAGCCGACCGCGTTGACGACGACCAGCGCGGCGACCGTGATGCCCGACGGCAGGACCGTGCTCGCCGTCCCGACCCCGCCCTTGAGGCCGCCGACGACGGCGCCCGTGCCCGCGCCCACCGCCCCGCACTCCACCGGCGCGCCGGCCTCCGACGCGGCCGCCGCCTCCACGGCCGCCCGGCCCGTCGACGCGTCCGGCCGGGCGCGGAAGTCCCCGCCGCGGCCCAGGTCGAACACACAGGCCGCCGGGATGACCGGCACCACGTGCGTCGGGTCCGGGCCGACCCGCACCCCGCGGCCCCGCTCCTCCAGCCAGGCCATCACCCCCGCAGCCGATTCGAGGCCGTACGCGCTGCCGCCGGTCAGCACCACCGCTTCGACCCGCTGGACCAGGTTGCGCGGGTCGAGAGCGTCCGTCTCCCGGGTGCCCGGACCGCCGCCGCGCACGTCCACGGCCGCGACGGCCCCGCCGTCCGGGGCGAGGACCACGGTGGTGCCGCTCAGTGCCCCCGGACCGGCGACCCGCGCGTGCCCCACCCGGAGGCCCGCCACATCCGTGAGCCCGTCGTACCCGCCGCCCCGTCTGCCCGCGTCCTGGTTCGTCATGTCCTCCTGCCTACCACGGGGTCAGTGCCGGGTGGCCGGGTTGCGCCGGGTCAGCGTCACCCCGACCGCGACCGTGGCCGCCGCGACCGCACCGGCGGCCGGCACCGCCCAGTGGCCGGCGAAGGTGCACACCAGGATCACGAGCGACGACACCGGAAGCACCAGCTGCTGCGCGATACCGACCTTGAAGTACCGGGCGTGCAGCACCCACACCGACAGCAGGAACACCGCGGTCGGGATCGTCACGGCCGAGGAGGCGGCGAGCGTCGAGATGTGGGCCTCACCCACCGCCTGCTCGACCGAGATCTCGATGCCCGCGCCGATCGCCGCCGCCGAAGCGAAGATCACGTAGTGCCCGTAGCCCCACAGGAACCCCTTCCCTGTCTCCGCCAGCCGGTCGTGGGCCGGGACGACGAAGTAGATCCACCATGCCGCGAAGACGATGAGCAGCCCGCCCGCCGCGATCGGGAGCACCTCGCCGAGTGCGTCGTTCTCGGTGATCCCTGACTTCACCGCCACCGTCGCCGCGGCGATGCTCTCGCCGAGCACGATGATCGTGAACAGCCCGTACCGCTCCGCGATGTGGTGCGGGTGCCACTGGGTGTTGAGGTCCTTCTCCGCGTACATCGGGACGGCCAGTTCCAGCAGCGCCATGACCACGAAGATCCATGGGCGGGCCTCTTCGGGGGCCAGGAGCAGCGCGACCCAGCCGATCTGGCAGGCGATCACTCCGCCCGCGTACCGCCGGCACATCGTCCGCTCGGCGTCCGATCCTGCGTGGTGCGCCGCGCGCAGCCACTGGCTGGCCATGGCCAGCCGCATCACCAGGTAGCCGAGGAAGACGACCAGGAAGTCGTGCTCCTGGAAGGCCCGGGAGACGCCCGCGGAGAGGATGAGGACGCCGGCGATCTGAACGAGGGTGACGACGCGGTACAGGACGTCGTCGTTGTCGTAGGCGGAGGCGAACCAGGTGAAGTTCATCCACGCCCACCAGATCGCGAAGAAGACCAGGACGTAGTAGCCGAGGCCTTCGCCGGCGTGCCCCTCGGCGACCGCGTGCACGAGCTCGGCTCCGGCCTGGGCGACGGCCACGACGAAGCACAGGTCGAAGAAGAGCTCGAGCGGCGTGGCCGCGCGATGGGACTCCTCGCGGGAGCGTGCGGTGAGCGGCAGGAACGGTTGTGTCATGCGCCCAGCACAGCAGAGGCTCACGCGGAGGGCCACGCTGGGCACGCTGTGGGCCGGGCGCCGCGGCGTACCCTGGGGGTATGAGCACCGCCCCCGCCCACGGACCGCGAGCCGAGAACCAGCCCGACGCACGTCCCAGGCCGACGCTGATCTTCGACGATCCACTGGACCAGCAGTCCGCGGACGATACGGACCGCGGGTGGGGCGAGCGGCCTCCCGGCGGTGACAGTGCCGCCGATCTCGCGCGCTTCCTCGACGAGAAGCCGCCGCACCACCTCTGATGCCGGCCTGTGCCGGCTAGGGGGTGTTGCGCGCCGCGGAGTCGTGACCGCCATCGCGCTGCGAGATGAGGTGGTCGCGGATCTCCTTGAGCACCTCCAGCTCGCTGACCTCCAGGGTCTCCTCGACGCCCTCCTTCGCCCTGTCGTGCGCGGCCCGCTTGGCGAGGACCCTCGCCATCGGCAGGACCATGAGGAAGTAGACGACGGCGGCGGTGATCACGAAGCTCAGCACGGCGCTCAGAACCGTGCCCCACATGATCGGGATGCCCGAGACGACGTTCCCCGCGTCGTCCACCACACAGGGGCCCTTGAGGCAGGACTTGTAGCTCTCCAGGTCCTTGGTTCCGAAAGCGCCGACCAGCGGGTTGATGACGCCCTTCACGACCGAGTTCACGATGTTCGTGAACGCGGCGCCGATGACCACCGCGACGGCCAGGTCGATCACGTTCCCGCGCATCAGGAAGGCCTTGAAGCCGTCCAGCACGCTTTCCTTCTTCTGACTCACCAGGGCGCCTCTCGTTGCGTGTGCAGTTGGCGGAGCCATTACGCCGTGAAGGGTGCAGGAACGTCCAATCCGTACACACGGACCGGCTACTTGACAGGCAGTCAGTACGAATCAGCACAGTGTCACCGCCAGTCGGGAGGTGGCGCCCGCGCCGGCGAGCACCGTCGCCGTCGACCGTGGAACGGACAGCACGACCAGTGCTCCGCCGTCCGGTCGAGTCTCACTGGTGCGCGGAACTTCGGCCACTCGAGCGCCTGTCGCGACCACGTGGGCGTCAGTTTCCGTGCCCGTGGGGGAGTTGGCGGCGGCGATCACGTCGACCCGGTCGCCGGGACGCAGCAGCCGGACGGTCGCGGCATCCGCGATCCGTACCGGGGCGGCCACCAGCCGCACCGCGGGCGGCTTCCGCTTCTCCCGTGCGAGCGCGTTCCGCTCGGCCGGGGAGTCGGCCGACACCGCGCTCGCGGCGCCGCCCGCGGCGAGCGCGACGGCGGCCGTCGCGAGCACCGCGGCGGGCGTCCTGCGCCTGCGCCGCAGGGTGCGCCGCAGCCGCCTGCGGCCGCCGCGCACCCGCAGCGGCGCGAACTGCGGCACCGCGGACGGCTCCGGCACGTGCGGGACGTACGCGTGGCTGGCGCAGGCCGAGTCGGAGTCCGCGTCGGAGGCGGGGGAGAAGCCGCCGGAGCGGAAGGCGTCAGGGGAAGGGGGAGAAGGGGGGGAAGGAGAGGAGGAAGGGGATGGGGAGGACGGTCGGGTGGTCATCGCGGACACCGCCGTTCGGTGCGTGGGGCCCCGGGATTTCCGGAGCACGCACCACCTTCCGCCTTCCGCCACGATCCCGCTCCGGCCTGTGGACCACCGACCGGTTGTGGACAACTTCCTCACCCGTGACGGCGATTGCCGCGGTCTCGCGGGAGGGGGAGAGTGGTCAAGGAAGCCGGATCCCCGGTTCCCATCCGTCCAGCGCTCGCGTGCAGGGACAGTCCCGGTCCATCGTCGCGGGGAGCGCTCCGATCGCGTCGGACAGCACGGTCCGCAGCCGTCCGACGTTCTCACCGAACACCCGCAGCACCTCGGTGTGGGAGACGCCCTCGCCCGTCTCCGTACCCGCGTCGAGGTCCGTCACCAGCGCCATCGAGGTGTAGCAGAGCTCCAGCTCGCGGGCGAGCACCGCCTCCGGGTGACCGGTCATGCCCACGACCGACCAGCCGGCTGCGGAGTGCATGCGCGACTCGGCGCGGGTCGAGAAGCGCGGTCCCTCCACGACGACCATCGTGCCGCCGTCCACGGGCTCCCAGCCGCGCCCGCGTGCCGCCTTCAGGACCGCCCGGCGGCCGTCGGCGCAGTACGGGTCGGCGAAGGAGACGTGCACGACGTTCGGGGTGGTGCCGTCCGGCAGCGGTTCGCCGTCGAAGAAGGTCTGGGCCCGGGCCTTCGTGCGGTCGACGAGCTGGTCCGGTACGAGCAGGGTTCCCGGCCCGTGCTCGGGCCGGAGCCCACCCACGGCGCAGGGGCCGAGGACCTGGCGGACGCCGACCGACCGCAGCGCCCACAGGTTGGCCCGGTAGTTGATGCGGTGCGGCGGCACCTTGTGGCCGCGCCCGTGCCGGGGCAGGAAGGCGACCCGCCGGCCGGCCAGCTCGCCCAGGAACAGGGAGTCGCTGGGGGCGCCGTAGGGGGTGTCGACCGACACCTCCGTGACCTCTTCGAGAAAGGAGTAGAAACCCGATCCGCCGATCACACCGATGTCCGCGTACGGCTTCGTCACGTCTGCCCCCCTGGTCGACATGGCGATCACCCTAGCCGCGACACCCCGCCCGCGGAACGAGGCCCGCGCACCCGGCCCGCGCCCTCGGCCCGCGCACCCGGCCCGCCCCTCCGGCCTCGGCCCGCGCCGGGAACGCCGAAGACCCCGCCGCGGTGCGGCGGGGTCCACGGGAAGGACGGCAGGGCCGGTCAGGCGGCCGAGCTGGAGCCGGTCGAACCGGACGTCGACGAGGAGCTCGACGTGGTCGACGCGGGCTTCGAGTCCGAGGACGACGACGAGGAGGTCGACGAAGAGGTCGTGGACGACGACTTCGACGAGGCGGGCGAGCTGCTGGACGACGCGCCACGGCTGTCGTTCCGGTAGAAGCCGGAGCCCTTGAAGACGATGCCGACCGCCGAGAACACCTTCTTCAGGCGTCCCTTGCAGCTCGGGCACTCGGTCAGCGCGTCATCGGTGAACTTCTGCACCGCCTCGAGGCCCTCGCCGCACTCGGTGCACTGGTACTGGTAGGTCGGCACTTGCTTCCTCCTGGCACTCTCACTCGATGAGTGCTAACGACGATCCATAGTGACGTATTCCGTGGAATCAGTCCACCGTCACCGGCACTCGGTGACCGATACCACGTGCGGCGATCCGGCTGGAAGGCTGGGGCGCCAGTCGGGCACGCAGGGTCACCAGCGTGGCCAGGGCCAGCACGGTGCCGACCAGGGGCACCAGGAATCCGGCGCCGGCGCCCTGGCTGTCGGCCAGTCGGCCGGCCACGGTGACGGCTCCGGCCTGGCCCAGTGCCACGGCGCCGGTCAGCCAGGTGAAGGCCTCGGTCCGGGCGTTCGCCGGGACGAGCGTCTCGACGATCGTGTAGCCGGTGATCAGGGCCGGGGCGATGAACAGGCCGACGACCAGACCGAGGGCGCCGAGCAGCAGCGTGGAGTGGACGGACCACAGAAGGGAGGCCGCGGCGGTCAGACCGATGTAGCCGAGGATCAGCCGGCGGCGCGGGCCGATCTTCCAGGCGACGGCGCCGCAGGCGATGCCGGCCAGCATGTTGCCGACGGCGAAGACGCCGTACAGGACGCCGTTGGCGCCCGGGTTCCCGATCTCCTCGGAGAAGGCGGTCAGCGACACCTGCATGCCGCCGAAGACCGAGCCGATGCCCAGGAAGGCGATGGCCAGGACACGGACGCCGGGCACCGACAGGGCCGAGGTGCGCGGACCGGCGGCCGCGGCCGCGACCAGGCCGTGCGCGGGCTCGGTGGCCCGCTGGGCGGCGAAGAACAGGCCGCCGACCAGGGTCAGCGCGGCCTCGGCGACCAGGCCGGCGGCAGGGTGGACGCCGGTGCACAGCGCGGTCGCGAGGACGGGGCCGACGACGAACGTGAACTCGTCCGTCACCGACTCCCACGCGGCGGCGGTGGGCATCAGCGGGTTGCCGTCGAGCTTGGCGGCCCAGCGGGCCCGGACCATCGGGCCGACCTGGGGCACGGAGGCGCCGGAGGGCACGGCGGCCAGCAGCAGCGCCCACATCGGGGCGCCGGCCAGGGCCAGGACGACCAGAGAGGAGACGGCCGCGGTGTGGATGAGGACGCCGGGGATCAGGACGGCGCGCTGACCGAAGCGGTCGGCGAGCTTGCCGCTCTGCGGGGCGAACAGGGCCATCGAGACACCGGTGACGGCGGCGACGGCGCCGGCGCTGCCGTACGAACCGGTGGTGTGCTGGACGAGCAGGACGATGCCGATGGTCAGCATCGCGAAGGGCTGCCGGGCCAGGAAGCCGGGCAGGAGGAACGAGAGGGCGCCGGGGGTGCGCAGGAGTTGTCCGTACCCGGGGCGCTTCGCAGGGGACGTGGTGACCGTGGACGCCACGGTCCTGGCCTTTCTGCCGCCTGGTAGCGCTCCCCTGGGTGTCGGGAGCCGCCGAGAGCTGTCCTCTTGCGCTGAACTGCGGTAGATACCAGGCCACCCCACTGCGGGAGGGGATGTCACGGCCGCCATACGGTCGCGCCAGCTCTGCGTCAGGCAGAGTTGGTCGATCAGTGTGTTCCTTCATGCTACAGGGAACGGTCGGGTTCCGCCTGGGAAAACCCCGACCGCCCCGGATGTATGCCTGCGATTAGCCGGACTTTCGTTTTCCTGGCCGATCTGTTCGCTTTCCCGGGCGCTCGGTTCGGCCTCCGGGGAGCTCCGTGCGGTGCCCGCGCGGTGCGACCGAGCCGCCGCGGACGACGCCGGTCGCGCCGGCCGTGCCCAGCCAGCCGGCCAGCTTGCCGCCCTGGCCGACGGCCCGCAGCCGCCGCTCGGTGGCGTCCCGTACCGGGTCGGTGGCGACCACGAGGAGTTCGTCCCCGCGTCGCAGCACGGTCGCCGGGCCCGGCACGAAGCTCTTGTCGTCCCGGACGACGAGGGTGACCGCCGCTCCGGCGGGCAGTCGCAGCTCGGCGACCTCCACGCCGTGCATCTTCGACTCGTCCGGGACCGCCACCGACAGCAGATGCCCGCGCAGCCGCTCCAGCGGTGCCGATTCGATCCCGAGGTCGGCCGCCCCGGCCGAGTCGCCCAGCCGCAGTGCCCTGGCCAGCCAGGGCAGCGTCGGCCCCTGCACCAGGGTGTAGACGACTACCAGCACGAAGACGATGTTGAAGATCCGCTCGCTGTCCGCGACCCCGGAGACCATCGGGATGGTCGCCAGGATGATGGGCACGGCTCCGCGCAGGCCCGCCCAGGACATCAGGGCCTGCTCCTGCCAGGGGATGCGGAACGGCAGCAGGCTGACAAAGACCTCCATGGGCCGCGCGACCATCGTGAGCACCAGGCCGATGATCACTGCCGGCCAGAAGTCGTCGATCAGGTTGTGCGGGGTGACCAGCAGGCCGAGCAGGACGAACATGCCGATCTGGGCGATCCAGCCGAGCCCCTCGGCGAAGCCGCGGTTGGCCGGGGCGTGCGGCAGCTTGGCGTTGCCGAGCACCATCGAGGCCAGGTAGACGGCGAGGAAGCCGGAGCCGTGCGCCAGGGCGCCGGCCGCGTAGGCGGTGACCGCGATGGCCATCACGGCGATCGGGTAGAGGCCGGAGGCCGGCAGGGCGATGCGCCGCAGCCCGTACGCGCCGAGGATGCCGACGGCGAGGCCGACGCCCGCGCCGATGGCGAGCTCCATGGCGATGTCGCCGATGAGGAAGTACCAGGACTCGATCGGTCCGGCCGCGGAGAAGGCGACGACGAGGATGACGACCGGGGCGTCGTTGAAGCCCGACTCGGCCTCCAGGACACCGGTCACACGGGACGGCAGCGGTACCTTGCGCAGCACGGAGAAGACCGCTGCCGCGTCCGTCGAGGAGACGACCGCGCCGATGATCAGCGCCTGCTGCCATTCCAGGCCGACGAGGTAGTGCGCCGCCGCGGCCGTGATGCCCACGCTCACCGCGACGCCGACGGTCGACAGCACGACCGCCGCGGGCAACGCGGGTTTGATCTCCTTCCACTTGGTGCCCAGGCCACCTTCGGCCAGGATCACCACAAGTGCGGCATAGCCGATCACCTGGGTCAATTCGGCATTGTCGAAGGCGACGTTGCCGATGCCGTCCTGCCCGATGGCGACCCCGATCCCGAGGTAGAGCAGCAGGCTGGGGAGCCCGCTCCGGGAGGAGATCCGCACCGCCGCGACGGCGATGAGCAGCACGAGCGAGCAGATGAGCAGGAGTTCGTTGAGCTGGTGGACAGTCAGTGGCCGATCCTTCCCCTCGCTGGCAGCCGGATCGTTCCTCCAGCCGCCGGTACTTCGTTACCTTACCTAATCTTTAACGTTTTCTTGACGCCGTTCGATCTTTCGCTCGAAAGCCGTGTGAAGGTACGAGAGGGGTCTCCTTACTGACACCGCGTCCGGGCCCGTGGAGCGCTGCGCCTATGGTTGCTCCCAGCACTCCAGGACCACCCTGCCGCTCGAAGGACAGCGATGCCCTCCAACACGACCGCCCCTCCCGCCAAGAAGAAGGGGCGACGCGCCCGCCTGATCGTCCTCGTCCTGGTCCTGGCGGTGCTGGCCGGTGTCGGCTTCGGCGGGTACTGGGGCGTGAGCACCGTCCGCGCCTCCTTCCCGCAGACCACCGGGACGATCGAGATCGAGGGCCTGTCCGGCTCCGTCGACGTCAAGCGGGACGAGTACGGCGTCCCGCAGATCTACGCCGACAGCGACGCCGACCTGTTCCGCGCCCAGGGCTACGTCCACGCGCAGGACCGCTTCTACGAGATGGACGTCCGCCGGCACATGACCGCGGGCCGCCTCTCCGAGATGTTCGGCAAGAGCCAGGTCGACACCGACGCCTTCCTGCGCACCCTCGGCTGGCGCAAGACCGCGCAGGCCGAGTACGACACGGTCCTGTCGGCCGAGACGAAGAAGAACCTCCAGTCGTACGCGGACGGCGTCAACGCCTACTTGAAGGACCGGAGCAACGAGGAGGTCTCCGTCGAGTACGCGGCGCTGGCCTTCTCGCACGACTACACGATCGATCCGTGGACGCCGGTGGACTCGGTGGCCTGGCTCAAGGCGATGGCCTGGGACCTGCGCGGCAACATGCAGGACGAGATCGACCGTTCGCTCATGACGAGCCGGCTCGGCGCGCAGCAGATCAAGGACCTGTACCCGGCGTACCCGTACGCGCTGCACCAGCCGATCGTCACGCAGGGCGCCGTCGACGACGCGACCGGGAAGTTCGACCCGAAGGCCGAGGCGTCCACGGGCTCCCGCGGCCAGGGCGGCGCGCAGGGCACGCGGAACCAGCAGAACCCGCACGCCGGCTCGCCCGCCGAGGCCATGGCCGGCATGCAGTCCCAGCTCGGCGCCCTCTCCGACGCCCTCGACGAGGTCCCGGCGCTGCTCGGCCCGAACGGCAACGGCATCGGCTCGAACTCGTGGGTGGTCTCCGGCCGGTACACCACCTCCGGCAAGCCGCTGCTCGCCAACGACCCGCACCTCGCTCCGATGCTGCCGTCCCTCTGGTACCAGATGGGCCTGCACTGCCGCACCGTCTCGGCGACCTGCCGCTACGACGTCGCCGGCTACACCTTCTCCGGCATGCCGGGCGCGATCATCGGCCACAACCAGGACATCGCCTGGGGCTTCACCAACCTCGGCGCGGACGTCACCGACCTGTACCTGGAGAAGATCAGCGACGACGGCTACCTGGTCGACGGCCGTCGCCGGGAGTTCACCACCCGCGAGGAGACCATCAAGATCGCGGGCGGCACCAGCCGGCCCATCACGATCCGTGAGACCGGCCACGGCCCCGTCGTCTCCGACCGCTCCTCCGAACTGGAGCGCGTCGGCGAGGAGGCGCCGGTCCCCAACGCCGCCCCCGACCGCGGCGACGGCTACGCCGTCTCGCTGCAGTGGACCGCGCTCAAGCCCGGCAAGTCCATGGACGCCGTCTTCGAGCTGAACCGCGCGAAGGACTTCAAGCAGTTCCAGGCGGCCGCCGCGCACTTCGAGGTGCCGTCCCAGAACCTGATCTACGCCGACACCCAGGGCCACATCGGCTACCAGGCGCCCGGCAAGATCCCGGTCCGCGCCAAGGGCGACGGCACGCTGCCGGCCCCCGGCTGGGACTCCTCGTACAAGTGGAAGAGCTACATCAAGTACGACGAGCTGCCGTACGAGTACGACCCCGCGCGGGGCTACATCGTCACCGCCAACCAGGCCGTGGTGAACGCCGACTACCCCCAGCTGCTCACCAAGGACTGGGGCTACGGGGCGCGCAGCCAGCGCATCAACGACCTGATCGAGTCGAAGATCAAGGACGGCGGGAAGATCTCGCCGGACGACATGCGCACCATGCAGACGGACAACCGCAGCGAGATCGCCACGCTGCTGAACCCGCTGCTGCTGAAGATCGACATCTCGGACCCGTACGTCCGCGAGGCGCAGAAGCTGCTGGAGGGCTGGGACTACACCCAGGAGCCCGACTCGGCCGCCGCCGCGTACTTCAACGCGGTCTGGCGCAACGTCCTCAAGCTCGCCTTCGGGGACAAGCTGCCGAAGGAGCTGCGGGTCGAGGGCGACTGCATCAACGTCCGCCGGGCCGACTCCACCGGTCCCGTCGACGAGCAGAACAAGCTGGTCCGCGAGTGCGGTCAGCGCGACCCCGAGTCGGCGCAGCCGGACGGCGGTGACCGCTGGTACGAGGTGGTCCGCCCGCTGCTGAAGCAGGAGAACAACGACTGGTGGAAGACGCCCGGCAACCGGACGAACGCCCCCACCGAGACCCGTGACCAGCTGCTCGCGCAGGCCATGAAGGACGCGCGCTGGGAGCTGACGGCCAAGCTCGGCAAGGACGTGTCGACCTGGTCCTGGGGCCGGCTGCACCAGCTGACCCTGCAGAACCAGACGCTCGGCACGGCGGGCCCCGGTTTCCTGCAGTCGATGCTCAACCGCGGCCCGTGGAACCTGGGCGGCGGCGAGGCCGCGGTGAACGCGACCGGCTGGAACGCGGCCGGCGGCTACGAGGTCATCTGGGTCCCGTCGATGCGGATGGTCGTCAACGTCGGCGACTGGGACAAGTCCCGCTGGATCAACCTGAGCGGTGCGTCGGGCCACGCGTACAACGCGCACTACACCGACCAGACCGACAAGTGGGCCGAGGGCGAGCTGCTCGACTGGGCGTACGGCGAGCAGGCCGTGGCCGCAGCGACGCAGGACACCCTCGTCCTGAAGCCGAAGGCCGGCTGAGCCGAAGGCCGGCTGAGCCGAAGGCGCGCGCCGAGAGCCGAGGGCGCGCGCCGCAGGCTCGGGCCGAGCCCGGCGCTCAGCCGCCGAAGCGGCGGACCCCCTCCGGGGTCACGACCGCCTGAACGGGGTGGTCGTGCGGTTCCTCCGGGACCCGGGCGACCACCTCGTTCGCGTACAGGAGCACCACGAGCGCCGGGTGCGCGCCCGCCCGGGCGAGCCGGGCGAGGACCCGGTCGTACGAGCCGCCGCCGCGCCCTAGCCGCATGCCGCGCGCGTCGACCGCGAGCCCGGGCAGCAGGACCGTGTCCGCCGCGCACACCGCGTCCGGGCCGAGCCGCGGACCCGCCGGTTCGAGCAGCCCGAGCCGGGCGCGCGCCAGGCTGTCGGCGCCCTCGTACACGCCCCAGTCCAGGTCGTTGTCGGGCAGCAGGACCGGCAGCAGGACGCGGACGCCGCGCTCCCGCAGCACGTCGAGCAGGGCGCGGGTGCCCGGCTCGCTGCCCACCGACACGTACGCGGCGACGGTCCGCGCGTCGGCCAGCTCGGCGAGCTCCAGCGCCCGCCCCGCCAGCGCCGTGCCCGCCGCGTCGGTCTGCTCGGGGGTCAGCAGGGCCCGTTCGGCGAGGAGTTGGCGGCGCAGTGCCGTCTTCCCGGTGATGCTGTCCGACACGGTGGAATCACAAACCTCTCGTATAACTCGTTATGAGCCAGAACTTGATCGGGCTCTCATCTTCCTCACATACCGACCGGCTAGGGTGCTCCGCATGACTCAGTCGATCCCCAGGATCAGTAAGGCTGTCATCCCGGCCGCTGGCCTCGGCACCCGGTTCCTCCCGGCGACCAAGGCCACCCCCAAGGAGATGCTGCCGGTCGTCGACAAGCCAGCCATCCAGTACGTCGTCGAGGAGGCCGTGGGGGCCGGGCTCACCGACGTCCTCATGATCACGGGCCGCAACAAGCGACCGCTCGAGGACCACTTCGACCGGAACTACGAGCTGGAGGAGGCGCTGACCCGCAAGGGCGACACCGATCGCCTCGCCAGGGTCCGGGAGTCCAGCGATCTCGCCACCATGCACTACGTGCGTCAGGGCGACCCGCGCGGCCTCGGCCACGCCGTGCTGTGCGCGGCCCCGCACGTGGGGAACCAGCCCTTCGCGGTCATGCTCGGCGACGACCTGATCGACCCGCGCGACCCGCTGCTCTCCCGGATGGTCGAGGTGCAGGAGCGCGAGGGCGGCAGCGTCATCGCGCTGATGGAGGTCGACCCGGAGCAGATCCATCTGTACGGCTGCGCGGCCGTCGAGGCGACCGTCGACTCCGACGTCGTCAAGGTGACGGCCCTCGTGGAGAAGCCGACGCCGGAGGAGGCGCCGAGCAACTACGCGATCATCGGCCGGTACGTCCTGGATCCGGCGATCTTCGCCATACTGCGGGAGACCGAGCCGGGCCGCGGCGGCGAGATCCAGCTGACCGACGCGCTGCAGAAGCTCGCCATGGACGAGAAGGTCGGCGGACCGGTCCACGGCGTCGTCTTCAAGGGCCGCCGTTATGACACCGGCGACCGCGGCGACTATCTGCGTGCCATTGTCAGACTCGCGTGCGAACGTGAAGATCTGGGACCGGACTTCCGGTCCTGGCTCCGCAGGTACGTCAGCGAGGAGATGTAGCACCTTGAGCAGCAGTACGGCACCGTCGGCGGCCCGACTCTGGTCGGTCGACGAGCACCTGGACGACATTCTCGCGACGGTCGAGCCGCTCGACCCGATCGAGCTGCAGCTGCCGGACGCGCAGGGCTGCGTCCTCGTCGAGGACGTCACGGTGCCGGTCGCGCTGCCCCCGTTCGACAACAGCTCCATGGACGGCTACGCGGTCCGGGTGGCCGACGTCGCAGGCGCCTCCGAGGAGTTCCCGGCCGTGCTCACCGTGATCGGTGACGTGGCGGCCGGGGCCGGCGGGCTGCCGACGGTCGGCCCGGGTGAGGCCGCGCGGATCATGACCGGCGCGCCGCTGCCGCCGGGCGCCGAGGCGGTCGTCCCCGTGGAGTGGACCGACGGCGGTACGGGCGGCGGGGCGGCCACCGGCATGCGGGCGGCGAGCGCGGCGCCGGAGGGCGCGGCCGGCGAGGTCCGGGTGCACCGGCCGGTCGAGGCCCGGGCGCACGTGCGGGATCGTGGCAGCGACGTGCAGGCGGGCGAGCTGGCGCTGGAGGCCGGCACGGTCCTCGGGCCGCCGCAGATCGGGCTGCTCGCCGCGATCGGCCGGGGCACGGTGCGGGTGCGTCCGCGTCCCCGCGTGGTCGTGATCTCGACCGGCACGGAACTGGTCCAGCCCGGCGAGGAGCTGGGCGAGGGCAAGATCTACGACTCGAACAGCTTCCAGCTGGCCGCCGCCGCGCGCGACGCGGGCGCGCTGGCCTACCGGGTCGGCGCGGTCACCGACGACGCCGAGGCGCTGCGCGCCGCGATCGAGGACCAGCTGATCCGCGCGGACCTGCTGGTGACCACGGGCGGGGTCAGCGTCGGCGCGTACGACGTGGTCAAGGAGGCGTTGACGGCGGACGGCGAGGTCGACTTCCGCAAGCTCGCCATGCAGCCGGGCAAGCCGCAGGGGTTCGGCACGATCGGTCCGGACCACACGCCGCTGCTCGCCCTGCCGGGCAACCCGGTCTCCTCGTACGTGTCCTTCGAGCTGTTCGTACGGCCCGCGATCCGGGCCCTGATGGGTGTCGAGGACCTGCACCGGCCGCGGGTCCGGGCGGTCCTGAAGGCGGACGGGGCGCTGTCCTCCCCGGCCGGCCGGCGGCAGTTCCTGCGCGGCCGCTACGACGCGGAGTCGGGCAGTGTCACCCCGGTGGGCGGTGCCAGCTCTCACCTGATTGCCGCGCTCGCCCACGCGGACGCCCTGCTCGTGCTGCCGGAGGACACGACGTCGCTGGAGCCGGGGGAGGAGCTGGACGTGGTCCTCCTCGGCTGAGGGGGGCCCGGTGGCGGTACCGTGTCGTCCCACACAGCGACCGGGAGTGTCACCGCCATGAGCACGCAGCAAGGTCTCACCCACATCGACGAGGCGGGCGCTGCCCGCATGGTCGACGTCTCCGGGAAGGACGTCACCGCACGCACCGCCCGCGCGAGCGGGCGTGTGCTCGTCTCGCCGCGCGTGATCGAGCTGCTGCGCGGCGAGGGCGTCCCGAAGGGCGACGCGCTCGCCACCGCCCGCATCGCGGGCATCATGGGCGCCAAGCGGACCCCGGACCTGATCCCGCTCTGCCACCCGCTGTCCGTCTCGGGCGTGACGCTGGACCTGACCGTCGCGGACGACGCGGTGGAGATCCTGGCGACGGTGAAGACCACCGACCGCACCGGCGTCGAGATGGAGGCGCTGACCGCGGTCTCGGTCGCGGCGCTGACCGTCGTCGACATGGTGAAGGCGGTCGACAAGGGCGCCGTCATCTCCGACGTCCGGGTGGAGGAGAAGACCGGCGGCAAGTCGGGCCACTGGACGCGCGAGGAGCCGGCCTCGTGACGGCCGGCGAGCCGACGCTCGTCGGGGTGCTCGCCGCCCCGTACTCGGCGCTGGTCGTCACCGCCTCGAACCGGGCGGCGGCCGGCGTGTACGAGGACAAGGGCGGGCCGCTGATCGTCGAGGGCCTGAAGGGCATGGGCTTCGCGGTGGACGGACCGCGGGTCGTGCCGGACGGCGAGCCGGTCGGCGCGGCGCTGCGGGACGCCGTCGCGGCCGGGTACGACGTCGTCCTCACGACCGGCGGCACCGGCGTCTCGCCGACCGACGCGACGCCCGAGGTCACCCGCGCCGTCCTCGCGTACGAGATCCCCGGCATCCCCGAGGCGATCCGCGCGTACGGCCGCGAGAAGGTGCCCACCGCGGCGCTGTCCCGGGGCCTCGCGGGCGTCGCGGGCCGCACCCTGATCGTGAACCTGCCCGGCTCGCCCGGCGGGGTGCGCGACGGGCTCGCGGTGCTCGCGCCGCTGCTGCGGCACGCCGTCGACCAGCTGCGCGGCGGCGACCACCCCAGACCGGCCGCGGAAGCGGGCCCGGCGTCATGATCTCGTCCTGGCCCGTGGTCCTGCGGGACGGCGACGTCGTCCTGCGCCCGATAAAGCTGCGCGACCAGCGGGCCTGGCGCGAGGTGAACCGGCGCAACCGGGACTGGCTGCGCCCGTGGGAGGCGACGATCCCGCCGCCCGCGCCCGGCGGCCCGGTCGCGCACCGCCCGACGTACCGTCAGATGGTCCGGCACCTGCGGGCCGAGGCGAACGCCGGCCGGATGCTGCCGTTCGTGATCGAGTACCGGGGCCGGCTCGTCGGCCAGCTCACCGTCGCCGGGATCACCTGGGGCTCGATGTGCTCGGGCCATGTCGGCTACTGGGTCGACCAGGACGTGGCGGGCCGCGGCGTCATGCCGACCGCCGTCGCGCTCGCGGTCGACCACTGCTTCCGCATGGTCGGTCTGCACCGCATGGAAGTCTGCATTCGGCCGGAGAACGGGCCGTCCCGCCGGGTCGTCGAGAAATTGGGATTCCGGGAGGAGGGTCTGCGCCCGCGCTACCTCCACATCGACGGCGCGTGGCGCGACCATCTGGTGTTCGCGCTCACCGCGGAGGAGGTGCCGGAGGGGCTGCTGCGCCGCTGGCACCAGGCACGACCCGCCCCGCCGCGCCCCACGAAATAAAAAGGGTGTTCGAATTCAATCAGCAGTTGACCGCCAATCGATCTGAACAATCACAAAAAAGTTCAGTGATATCAGCCAGATCGTGCGACACACCGGGCCAATTGGCCGATGCCCGTAACGGAACCCCTCTACGGTGTGAGGCGTGAGCAGCAGCGGCCTCATCTACGCAGTCATTGTCGGGGCCTGGGCCGCCTACTTGGTGCCGATGTGGCTCCGCAGGCAGGACGAGCTCAACGAGGCCCGTCCGACGGAACGCTTCAGCACCGCCATCCGGCTCCTGTCCGGACGGGCGGGAATGGAGCGCCGGTATGCCAAGGAGCTGCGGGAGCGCGACGTGGTCGACGGACCCGAGGCCGACCCGGACGCCGAGACGGAGCATTTGAGCTCGGTCGACGTCCGGGCGTTCTCCGCGCCCGCGGCCAGGACCGAGGCGCGCCTGGAGCTTCCCGAAGCGGCCCCCGCGGCCCCGGCCCCGCGCCGGCAGCGGCCGCCCGAGAACGGCGGCCCCTCGGCCGAGCGGGCCCGGCGCACCAAGGTGCTGGCCCGGCGTCGGCGCACCACGGTGGTCCTCTTCCTCGCCTTCACCCTCGGCGCGGTCGTCGCCGCCGTCGGCGGCCTGGCGTTCCTCTGGGCGCCCGCGCTCCCCGCGGTGCTGCTCAGCGCGTACATCGTGCACCTGAGGTCGCAGGAGCGGCGGCGGTTCGTGTACGTGATGGACCGCCGGCGCGCGGAGGCCGCCGCGCAGCGGCTGCGGGAGAGCCGGCCCCGCCGGCAGCCCGCGCCCGAGGCGGCCGACGAGGAGCCCGCCCGACCCGAACCCGAGCCCGCCCCCGCGCTCTCCCCGCAGGAGGCCGGCCGCCGGGCCCTGGTCGAGCAGACCGACCACGCCGAGTGGGTGGACCAGCAGCGTGAGCGCGGCCCGGCCCGCGGCGACAGCTGGGACCCCGTCCCCGTGCCGCTGCCGACGTACGTCACCGCCCCGGTCGCCCCGCGCGCCACCGGCGGCGTCGACATCACGGACCCGGAGACCTGGAGCGCGGCCCGCTCCTCCACGGCCGCCGACCCGGCGCCGGCCCCGGCGCCGCGCCAGCGCAGCACCCCGCAGCGCCGCACCCGCGACCACGGGCGGACCCCGCTGTTCGACCAGTACGCGGACAACGACCGCCCCCGCGCGGCCAACGAATGACACGGCGGCGGTGACCGGCGGGGATCGGATTTCCAACCACCCCGATCGGGATGCTAATGTTCCACACGTCGCAAGGGCCTGTGGCGCAGTCTGGTAGCGCACCTCGTTCGCATCGAGGGGGTCAGGGGTTCGAATCCCCTCAGGTCCACAGACGCAGAAGATCCCGTCCGATCGAAAGATCGGGCGGGATCTTCTCGTTTCTCACCCCCAGCGCGCCAGCAGGGCGCCGCAGTACGTGTCGACGCCCATCAGCGGAGGCGGCGGGAGGGTGGGCTGGACCACGCGGACCCGGCGGGCTATCGCCGGGGACCACTGGCGCAGCGGGAGCCACGCGGCCACATGGGCCTGCTCGCGGTCGGTACCGGGACGGCCCGCGCCGCCGACGTCGTGACGGAGCCGCGGGCGCAGGCCGCGCCGGTGCAGGGCGTTGCGGGTGAACGTCGCGGCGACCGCCCGCATCTCGGCCGTCGTGAAGACCGGCGGCAGCCCGGGGGCCGCCTGGTAGAGGCACAGGAAGTCCAGGTCTATCAGGGCGTGCGTGACGTCCTCGGGGACCGTGACGGCGGCGTAGGAGGGGCGGAACAGGGAGACGTCGGTCTCCGGGGAACCGGTCGCCGCCCAGCCCCGGTGGACGTGGCCGAAGCCCGGCCAGTACGGCCAGCTCGCCACGCCGTCCGTGATCGTCAGATCGTCCCGCAGCGCCCGGGCCATCGCCGCGGCCCGCTCCGCGTACGCCTCCTCCCCGGTGACCACGGCGAGCTGCACCAGTGCCCGGCCCATCGCCAGGAACTCGTTCGTCGGCAACTCCGCCCCGGCGAAGGACACCGGCTCGTCGGGGAGCCAGCGGTAGAAGCCGCGGCCGTCGGCCGTCGTGCCCCACTGCTCGTCGTGCGCGGCCACCGCGCGGACCGCGGCGTCCAGGTAGCCGTCGATCCGGTCGCGCACCGACCTCGGGACGGCCTCGGGCCGTTCGGCGGCCAGCCGGGCGAGCCCCGCCATCGGGTAGACGATCATGCCGGTCTGCGCCGCCAGCGGCACCAGCGCAGGGCGGGCCGCGTACACGCCGGGCCGGACCCGGCGCGCGCCGTCCCCGGTGAGCAGACGCGCCGTCACGCCGTCCCGCTGCGTGTACGCCGTGTACAGCGCCCGGTCCGCGCGCAGTTCGTGCGCCGGGTCGAGACTCAGCGGTCCGCTCGCGTACGGCTTGCGGCGCGGCGCCCCGGGCATCGTGAAACCGAAGCAGTCGTCCCCGTACGCCGCCACCGTCAGCCGCGCGAGGTGCGCGCTCGGCGGGCAGACGGTGACCTCAAGGGCCGGGCGTCCTTCGGTGTCGGGGATCACCGCGGTCGCCGCCGTGAACTTGCCCGCCGTGCTCCACACCCCACGGCTGCGCCCCCGGTGGTCCCGGACCCCGCGCACGTCGTCGCGGGCGTCCAGGACCTGGTCGATCAGTTCGGCGAGCCGCTCGGTGTACGTGGGCCGGCCGGTGCGCTCGGCCATCATCAGGTAGCCCTGCATCCGCCAGGACGTCCCCCAGCCGATCACACCGGCCTCGTTGTCGGCCGGCACGCCGGGGCCGGAGACCCCGGTGAGCCGGCTCTCTATCTCGTGGAAGTAGCGGGTACCCGCCCGATGCAGACTTTCGATTCCCCATCTCGCCATCTGGGGCCCCTCCCCGGTCGAAGACTGAGGGGAGAGTATGACCCAGCTTCAGGACACCTGAGCCTTGTCGTACAGCGCCTTCGCGTCGTTGCCGAAGTACGGGCCGAACATGCGGTTCGGGAGGAAGGTGTACCCGAAGCTGTTCACCGAGACCTGGAGGCCGGTGCCGGCGGACTCGCTGAAGCCGGTGAACCAGGGGCCGCCGCTGGAGCCGCCCGTCATGTTGCAGCCGAGGCTGTGGTCCTGCGAGAACAGGAAGTCCTTCGAGGAGTTCCCGGAGCAGTGGATCAGCTTCGTGCCGTCGTACGGGGACGCGGCCGGGAAGCCGAAGGCGTACATCGGCTTGTTGTAGCCGCCGTTGAACTGGATGCCCTGCGCGCCGGTGACGGCGGTGAGCTTCTGGCCGCCCAACGGGGCGACGACGGCGGCGCCGACGTCGTAGTTGATGTCCTCGCTCGCCTCCCACTGCGGTGTGGTGAGCGTCTTCGCCGCGGCCCACTGGCCGTAGGGCGCGTTGCCGTTGTCGTACGCGGGGACGAAGACCCAGTTGGTGTGCCAGGCGCCCTGGTACTTCACGCAGTGCCCGGCGGTGATGACCGTGCTGGCGTTCTGGCTGGTCACCGCGTTGCCGGAGCAGGAGGCCGTGCGGCCCTGGAAGGTGAAGAACACCCGGCCCGACGTCTTCACGACCGCGCCGCCGCCGGTCCACGCGCCGCCCGGCTGCGGGAACGCGGCGGGGGTCACGGCGGTGGGGGTGACGGTCGTGGCCCTGGGGGAGCGGGCGACCTGCTTGAGGGTCTTCGCCGCGGCCGGGGTGAGGCTCAGGTCCAGCGCGGTCGCGGAGCGCATCCGGTCCGCGGTCCAGAAGGCCGCGGCCCGCTGCTGCGCGGCGGCGGTGACGGTCCGGGCGGGCGCGGCGCCGGCGGCGTCCGCGGCCGCCGCGGCGGGCTGGGGCGAGGCGGTCGCCGGGCCGCCGGCGAGCAGGGCTCCGACGGTGAGCAGGGTGGCTGCGGCGATGCGATGGCTTCTCACGCATGTCTCCTTCTGCCGTGGCAGGTGGGGGATGAGAGCGGTGCGGATCGGCGTGCGTGAGAGAGCGTGCCAGAGCGGCGGTGGTTTGTCAGGGGCCTGTCATAGCCATCCTGCGACGGACGGGAGACGGCGGCGCGGACGCCGTCTCGGACGCCGCATCTGACGCCGCCCGGGGCGCCGCCCCGGGCGCCGTCAGATCAGCGGCTTCGCGTAGCAGCGGCTGAGGTTGCTGAAGCGGTAGTGACCGAACTTCCGGCAGGGCTCGTAGCCGCTCGACTCGTACAGCGCGATCGCCTCGGGCTGCATCGTCCCGGTCTCCAGGACCATCCGGGTCCGCCCCGCCGCCCGCGCGTCGTCCTCCAGGGCGGCCAGGATGCGCCGCGCCAGGCCGTGGCCCCGCGCCTCGGGGACCACGTACATGCGCTTGATCTCGGCGTCGCCGTCCGAGAAGCCCTCGGGGTTCTCGTCCTGCCGGCGCCACCCGCCGGTCGCGACCGGACGGTTCGCGTCGTCGTACGCGAGCAGGTAGATGCCCCGCGGCGGCACGAACATCTCGGCGTCCATGTGCGTCGCGTCGCCGTCGTCGCCGTAGCGCTCGGCGTACTCGGCCTGGACGGCGTCGTCGAGCTTGACCGCGTCCGGGTGGTCGTAGCGCGTCGGCTGTATATACATGCTGGGCATCGTACATCTATGCGTTCTGTCGGGTTCGCCGCACCGGGGGGTGTCGGTATTCTCCCGGGATGCTCACTGTCACGACCGCAAATGTCAACGGACTCCGAGCCGCCGCCAAGAAGGGCTTCGTCGAGTGGCTGGCCGGGACCGCCGCCGACGTCGTCTGCCTGCAGGAGGTACGCGCCGAGGCGGCGCAGCTGCCCGAGGAGGTCCGGGCGCCCGAGGGCTGGTTCACCGCGCACGCCCCCGCCGCCGCCAAGGGCCGCGCCGGCGTCTCGCTCTACACGCGCCGCGAGCCGGAGCGGCTGCAGGTCGGCTTCGGGTCCACCGAGTTCGACGGCAGCGGCCGCTACATCGAGGCCGACCTGCCCGGCGTCACCGTCGCCAGCCTGTACCTGCCCTCCGGCGAGGTCGGCACCGAGCGGCAGGACGAGAAGATCCGCTTCATGGACGAGTTCCTGCCGTACCTGAAGGGGCTCAAGGAGCGCTCGGCGGCCGACGGCCGCGAGGTCGTCGTCTGCGGCGACTGGAACATCGCCCACCAGGAGGCCGACCTCAAGAACTGGAAGGCCAACCGCAAGAGCTCCGGCTTCCTCCCCGAGGAGCGCGCCTGGCTCACCCGGGTCTTCGACGAGGCCGCGTACGTCGACGTCGTCCGCGCCCTCCACCCGGACCAGGAGGGACCGTACTCCTGGTGGTCGTACCGGGGACGGGCCTTCGACAACGACAGCGGATGGAGAATCGACTATCAAGTGGCGACGCCGGGGCTCGCCGCGCGGGTGGTCAAGGCCTGGGTCGAGCGGGCCGCGACGCACGGCGAGCGGTGGAGCGACCACGCACCCGTCACCGCGGTCTACGAACTCTGAGCGCTCGGCGGGTCGTCCGGGAAAGAGATGGTTTTCGGCCGGGCGGCCGAATACCTCCGGGAATTCCCGGCCGGTTCTGTATTACGGTGCTGGAATTCGCAGGACCTCGCTGGGGGAGAAGCGTTGAGCGCTCGGATTCTGGTTGCCGAGGATGACGAAAAACAGTCTCGGCTGATCCGGATTTATCTGGAACGGGAAGGAAACGCGGTCCAGGTCGTGGGGGACGGCCGGGCCGCACTGGAGAAGGCGCGGGCGACGCGGCCGGATCTCGTCGTCCTCGACGTGATGCTGCCGTACGTGGACGGGCTCGACGTGTGCCGCATCCTGCGGACCGAGCCGGGGACCGAGGACGTCCCGATCCTGCTGCTCACCGCGCGCACCACCGAGGAGGACATGCTCCTCGGGCTCGATCTCGGCGCGGACGACTACCTGACGAAGCCGTACAGCCCCCGCGAACTGACCGCGCGGGTACGGGCGCTGCTGCGGCGGGCCAGGAAGTCCGCGCCGGCGGAGGCGACCCTGCTCAGCGTCGGCGAGGTGGAGCTGGACACGGCGCGGTTCGAGGTCCGGGTCGCGGGGCGGGCGGTGGCGCTGACCGCGAAGGAGTTCTCCATCCTGGAGGCGCTGGCCCGTGAGCCCGGGCGGGTCTTCAGCCGGGCGCAGATCATCGAGCGGGTCTTCGGTTTCGACCGGGACGTGCTGGAGCGGACCGTCGACGCGCACGTGATGAACCTGCGGCGGAAGCTGGAGGCGCACCCGGGCAGCCCGCGGCTCCTGGAGACGGTGTACGGGCGGGGCTACCGGCTCGCCGACGGGGCCTGAGCCCGGTCGCCCTCAGGGCGTGGGTGCGGGCCTGGTGCCCAGCACGACCGTGAACGTCGTGCCCTTCCCGACCGTGCTGCGCACGTCGATCGTGCCCTGGTGGTCCGTCACGATCTGGCGGGCGATGGACAGGCCCAGGCCGCTGCCGCCGGTCGCCCGGCCGCGGGACGGGTCCGCGCGCCAGAAGCGGTCGAAGAGGTGTGGCAGGTCCTCGGCCGGTATGCCCTTGCCGGTGTCCCGCACCTCGACGACGGCGAGTTCGGCGCGGGCGTCCAGGGCGAGCGTCACCCGGCCGCCGGGCGCGGTGGCGCGCAGCGCGTTGCCGACCAGGTTGCCGACGACCTGGCGCAGCCGGTCCGCGTCGGCGGTCACGTACACCGGCTGCGGGGCCTCCACCTCCAGCGCGACCCGGGCGTTCTCGGCCTGGGCGCGGTGCGCGGTGCGGGCGGCCTCGAGGAGTTCGCGCAGGTCGACCTCGGAGCGGTGGTAGGTGAGCGCGCCGGCCTCGGCGAGGGCGAGGTCCTGGAGGTCGTCGACGATCCGCTGCTGGAGCAGCGCCTCCTCGTGGAGCGAGTCGAGCAGTTCGGGCGTCGGCTCGACGACGCCGTCCCGCAGGGCCTCCAGATAGCCGCGAAGGTTGGCGAGCGGGGTGCGCAGTTCGTGGGCGATGTCGCCGGTGAGGCGGCGCTGGCGCTCCTCGCCGGCCCGGATCGAGTCGGCCATGCGGTTGAAGGCGGCGCCGAGCTGGGCGATCTCGTCGCGCCCGGAGACCGGTACGCGCCGTTCCAGGTCGCCCTCGCCGAGCCCTTCGGCGGCGAGCGTCATGGCCCGTACGGGGCGCAGCACGGCGCGGCTGAGGAGCAGCGCGCCGAGGACGGCGGCGAGCGCGACGCCGATCGCGACGGCGACCGTGGGCGCGGCGGCGAGGGTGGGCGGGGACTCGTCCCGGTAGCCGAGCCGGACTTCGAGGCGGGGCGGGGAGACGGCGGCGACGCGCTCGTTGAAGACCCGCTGGAGGCAGGGGGCGGGGGTCGCGGCGGTCTCGCAGACACGGAGCGCGTCGATGTCCGGCTGCTCCGGCGGGGTCGCGCGTTCCTTCTGTCGGGTGCAGTGCGCGGGCGCCCGTTCCGCGGTGACGACGGGGATGCCGAGGTCGTCCGGCCGGGTCGTCATGGCGACTCCCGCCCGGGTCAGGCAGGCCGCGTAGGCGGCTGAGGCGCGGTAGGTGGACACCCCCAGGCTCACCCGCTTCACGGACAGGCGCGGGAGTTGGCCCTCGGGGATCCGCAGGGCGGGGCGGGGGTCGACCAGGACCGGGAGCTGGCCGCCGAGCGGGCGCGCCGTGCGGCCGGCGAGGGTGTCGGAGTCGGCGAGCAGGATGCCGGTCTCGGTGGCGACGCGGATGCGTTGCCCGGTGGTCTCCGAGAGGTTTCCGACGGCGGGCCCGAGGCCGTCCCAGGTGGCGTGCTCGAGTCCGTACGTCCGCAGCTCGGCGGTGATCCGGGAGAGCTCCGCCTGCCCGGCCGCGACGGTCTCCCGGACCTGTCGGTTCGCCTGGCGCAGGGTCAGCCAGGCGGTGGCGGCCGTCGCGGTCAGGGCCACCAGCATGAGCAGGCCGAGCACCCGCAGCCGGAAGCTCATCGTCGGCCGCCCGGCCGCCGCTTCGGGGCATGTGCGTTCAACGGGACTCCTTCGCTGGGGTCTTCCAAATTACGGGAGCGCGGGTGGGGTGCGGGTCCCTGATCCACAAGAGGGCTGCGTCGGCCAGTTCGTCACAGGAGTGGCGGATTTTCACTTGAGAAACTTTCGGCCCCACAGGCGCGGAAAGCGGTCACTACATTGCGGAATGATTTCTTCAGCACCGTCGGCGGGTGATCGTACTTACGCCGCTCGTGCCCCGGTGGGGTGCGAAGGCCGCTGTTTCCCTTCGGGTTCTGTCTCACGTTCCCGGAATGCAGCGCTGACGACACGACACTATTGGGGGTTTCACATGAAGCGTCGACTCGCAGCGATCCTTCCCGCCGTCGCCATGGCCGCCCTGGCCGTTCCGATGGTCACCGCCACCCCGGCCGCGGCCCACGCCGCCTGTGGCACGTCCGTGGCCGACAAGGACGGTGGCTCCTGGGGCAAGTGGGCCAACGGCGCCAACGAGCGCAGCGGCTCCAGCACCGGCTGCACCATCAAGGGTGTCGCCTACAACACCCAGTCGCTCGACTACCACTGCTACACGTGGGGCAACGACGGCCACTCCTGGACCTTCGTGCGCAACGACTCGACCGGCGTGACCGGTTGGATCCGCGACGACCTGCTGAGCAACGGCGGCAGCTACGTCCACTGCGGCTTCTGATCCTGCCGCAGCAGGCGTGAGCACGACCGAGTGAGGAGCGTCGGGGGTGGTCTCGGGACCGCCCCCGACGTGTGTGAAGCACCAGCCCCATGAACCACACCGACAGGAGTTCTTCATGAAGCGCCGACTCGCCGCGGTCCTTCCCGCCGTCGCCATGGCCGCCCTCGCCGTCCCGATGACGTCCGCCACCCCCGCCTTCGCCGCGGCGCCGTGCGGCAAGACCGCCCCGGACCTCGACGGCCGGGCGTGGAACAAGACGGCCAACGGGGCCAACATGCGCAGCGGTTCGAGCACCAGCTGCACCATCCTGGGCGTGGCCTACAACACCCAGGCGCTGGACTACCACTGCTTCACCCGTGACGCCAGCGGCCAGTCGTGGACGTACCTGCGGAACGACGCGACCGGCAAGTACGGCTGGGTCCGCGACGACCTGCTGAGCGACTACGGCTCCTCGTTCAACTGCAACTTCTGATCCACCTCGCGGAGGCGCTGTCCGGCTCATGTGCCGGACAGCGCCTCTGTCGGTGCCAGCCGGCTCGCCCGGACCGCCGGGTAGAGGCCCGCGATCATGCCGATGACCAGGGTCGAGCCGATGCCGGCCGCGCTGGCCCAGACCGGGACGACCGTCGGCCAGTCGCGACTGACCGCGTAGCCCGCCGTGATCAGCGTCCCGAGCACGGTCCCGCCGAGGCCGCCGATCAGCGACAGCAGCAGCGACTCGGTGACGAACTGCCCGCGGATCTGGCCGCGGGTGGCGCCCAGGGCCCGGCGCAGCCCGATCTCGGGCCGGCGCTCGAGGACCGAGATGACCATGGTGTTGCCGACGCCGACCCCGCCGACCAGGAGCGCCACGCCGCCGAGGCCGAGCAGCAGGCCGGTGAGCGTCGACTCGGTGGCCTCGCGGGCCGCCAGCGCGTCCGAGGGGCGCGAGACCTGTACCTCGCCCGGCTTCTGCGGGTACGCGGTCGCCGCGAGCACCGAGCGGACCGAGCCGACCTCACTGTCCTCGGCGCGGACGTAGACCGTCGACGGATGGCCGTCGAAGCGGAGGTAGGTCTTCGCGGCCGGCCAGCCGACGAGTGCGGCGCTGTCCAGCTCCGGCGCCAGCGGTACGGGATCGAGGACTCCGATCAGGGAGAACCAGCGCCCCTTGATCCAGACGCGGGTGCCGGGGGTGTACAGGTCGAGCCGCTGGGCGGCGGTCGCCCCGAGCACGACGGCCGGATAGGTCTCCGTCGCGGCGTCCAGCCAGCGGCCCTTGCGGATCTGCCCGCCGACGGCCGGCAGCAGGTCGGAACCCGCCGCGAGGACGTCGAGGGAACCGGTCCGTCCCACCGCGATGCGGTCGTTGCGGTAGATGTTGGCTCCGGTGGCCCCGGTGGCGGCGACCTGCCGCACCGGCGGCACGCGGTCGATCATCGCGACGGACTCGGCCGGGAGCTTGGCCTTCTCGCCGCCGAGCGACTCGCCGGGCGCGACGCGCAGCAGGTTGGTGCCGAGGGCGTCGAGCCGGCGGTCCACCTCCGCCTGGCCCGAGCCGGAGATGCCGACCACTGCGATCATCGCGGCCACGCCGATGGCGATGCCGAGCGCGGAGAGGAAGACCCGCAGGGGCCGGGTCCGCAGGCCCGTGCCGCCGAGCCGTACGACGTCGGCGGGGCCGAGGCGCGCGGCACGGAGTTGCGACCTCGGGGGCGGGGCGTTCTCCGGCCGGGCGGGCCCGTTCGTCACCGCACGGATCTGTACCGTCTCGGGGTCCGGACCCCGTTCGCGGCGGGGGGAGTTCGTCGTGCCGTCCGTCACCGGGGCGCCCCGATCGTCGTGCTCTGCGCGGTGTCGGCGACCAGGCGGCCGTCGCGCATCTCGATGCGGCGCGGCAGTTCGGCGGCGATCTCACGGTCGTGGGTGATGACGACGACGGTCGTGCCGGCGGCGTTCAGTTCCCGCAGCAGGGTCAGCACGGCCGCGCCCGACGCCGAGTCGAGGTTGCCGGTCGGCTCGTCGGCCAGCAGGACGGACGGCTCGCCGACCACCGCGCGGGCCACCGCGACGCGCTGGCGCTCGCCGCCGGAGAGCTGGTGCGGCAGGTGGTGGACGCGGTGGCTGAGCCCGACCCGCTCCAGCGCCGCCGCCGCCTTCGCGCGGCGGCGGCGCATCGGCACGCCCGCGTAGAGGAGGCCGTCCGCCACCGAGTCGAGGACGGGGACGCCGACCGCGAGGTGGAACTGCTGGAAGACGAAGCCGATCCGGGTGGCCCGCAGGGCGGACACCTCACGGTCCGACAGGGTCGCCACGTCGTGTCCGTCGACCAGGACCCGGCCGGCGGAGGGGCGGTCGAGGCTGCCCATGAGGTTGAGCATGCTCGACTTGCCCGATCCCGACGGTCCCACGATCGCCACCAGTTCGCCCCGCTCGATGCGCAGGCTCACGTCCCGGACCGCCGCCACGCCTCCGGGGTACGTCTTGGAGACCGCGTCGAACTCCACGACCGCCGCCGTGCCGCCGCTCACTCGGGGATCCTCACCTTCATGCCCGCGCGGACCGCGGGGCCGCTCACCTCCACGTTGCCGTCGGCGAACAGGCCCGTCTTCACGGCGACGAACTCGCCCTTCTCGGTCTCCAGTCCGTGTCCGCCCTCGGCGAGCGCGACCAGCGCGGAGACGGGGACCGCGAGGACGTCCGTGACCTCACGGCCCACGTACTCGACCGTCACCGGGCCGCTCTCCAACTGCCCCACGGCGTTCTGGTCCTTGAGCGTGATGGTCACGGGGACGGTGGCGGGCTGTTCCGAGCTGCCCTGGCCGCCGCCCTCGGCGGTGGTCGCCTGCTTGCCGATCGACGCCACCACGCCCGGTACGGGGTTGCCGTTGGGCAGCTTGACCGTGACCTTCGCGCCGCGCACGGCCCAGGAGGCATCCGCGGCGGAGGCGTTGACGGTCACCTTCCGGGCGGTGCCGGTGTAGGTGAGGGTGTTCTCCCCGACCGCCGAGCCGAGCCGGGCGCCGGGCTGCCCGATCCGTACCCGGCCCGCGGAGTAGATGACGTCGCCCACGCCGACCGTGCCGGTCTGGGCCAGCCCGAGCGACTTCTGCCAGCGCTTGACGGCGTCGGCGGTTCCGCCGGTGAACTTCTCGTCCACCGTGAAGCCGGTGTAGCCCAGGGCGGCCAGGTTGGACTCGAACTGCATGACGTCCATGCCCCGCATCTCGCGCGGCGTCTGCGCCCGGCCGCCGTTCCCTCCGGTTCCGGCGCCCCCCGGCGCCGGTGCCCCTGAGGGGTTCGGGGACTTGCCGTTGCCCGTGTCCGGCTGCTCGCCGCCCGCGTCCGGCTCCTGCTCCGGTCCCTGCTCCGGTTCCTGAGGGGTGAGCCCGAGAGCGCGGTACATCGGCAGGGAGCCGTACATGAGGATCACCGGCCGGTCGTCGACCCGGAGCAGCTCGTGGCCGCGGTCGACGGTGGCGCCGGTCTCGGGCAGCCAGGTCACGGTGCCCTGCGCCTTGACCGGCAGCGGGATCTCCGTGCCGTAGCCCAACTGTCCGTCCACCATGGTGCGTTCGGTCAGCGTCGTGCGGGTCACCGGGACGACGGAGCCGGACCGTGGCGGGGCGCTCGGGCCCTCCTCCGGGCCGCCGCCGAGACCGAGCGCACCGACCACGGCGACCGCCGCCACGACGACCACCGCGGCGGCGATCAGCGCCGTGCGCCGGCCCCGCCGGCCGCGGGGCGGCGGGGCGGGACGCGTCGCGGGCTCGTCATCGATGTGCGTCACCGTGTCGGTCATGTCAGCCCTTGCCCGCCGGCGGGTTCACCGGGGCGCCGATGATGGGGGCGCAGGTGCGGGTCGCGCGCTTCGCACCGGCCGAGGTCTGGTCCCACTCCGGGGCACCGGAGTTGTTGTCGCCGCCGTAGCCGTCGGGGCCCGGGTCGGGGAAGTCCGCGGCGCCGTTCTTCTGCATGCAGGCCGCGTAGTCCCTCTTGATCTTGATCTGCTCGGGGGTGAGCTTGGGCCGGTTGGCGGCCTCGATGCTCTCCGGCAGGGCCACCTGGAGCTTCTGGCACTTCTCGCCGGCGGTCCGGAACTTCGGGTCCTTCTTCAGGGCGCGCAGGGCGGTGCCGTCGCTGCCGAAGTCGATGACGCCGTTCTCGTCGGGGTCGGGCATGTCCACGCCGCTGTCCCGCATGCACTTCACGTACGCCCGCTGGCCCTCCACGTACGCGGCGACGTCGTCCTTGCCGCCCGAGCCGCCCGGCGCCCCCGCTGACTTCGAGGCGCCGCCGCCGTTGGCCGTCGGCACCTTCCCGCCGCCCTCGTCGTCGCTGCCGCAGCCGGTCAGTGCGAAGGCCAGGACCGTCGCCGTGGCGGCCAGCAGTACCCGGTTCGTCCTCATCGGTTCTCCCGCTCGTCCTGTCGGGCCCGGTCGCGGGTGCGGCGGGCGGGACGACCGTAGGCCGCGGACGATGAAGAACTTTTGAAGAACCTGTCAGACGATCATGCGATCCCCGCGAGTGGGCGGATCGCCGCGAGCGGGCCCGGTCCGGCTACTGCTCCCGCAGTCGCCGGTCCAGGGCCATCGAGAGTTCCGCGTCGACCACGCTCTTGGCGAGCGGGCGGAGCCTGTCGGCGTCCTTCTCGTCGGCGTGGGCGCGCAGCAACTCGGCGAAGAGTCCGGCGAGTTGGTCGGCGTGGGCGCGTACCTGACGTCCTGCCTCCAGGACCGCCGCGAGCGGGACGCCCTCCTTCACGAGGGCGGCCGAGACGTCGAGGAGCCGGCGGCTGATGTGGACGATCTCCTCGCCGTCGGTGGCGATGTAGCCGAGGTCGAGGGCGGCGGTCAGGTTCTCGGGCGTGACGTCGTCGGCGAAGTAGTCTGCGAGCTCCTGCGGGGTGAGCCGGACGGGCTCCTCCTCGGTCGGTTCGACCAGGCCGAGGACCTCGCTCACGTCGCGGCCGCTCTCGAAGGCGGTGTTGAGGTCGGCGATGCCGTTGAGGGTGTGGCCGCGTTCCAGGAGGGCGGCGATGGTGCGGAGCCGGGCCAGGTGGTGGTCGTCGTACCAGGCGATCCGGCCCTCCCGGCGGGGCGGCGGGATGAGGCCCCGTTCCCGGTAGAAGCGCAGGGTGCGCACGGTGATGCCGGCCGCCGCGGCCAGCTCCTCCATGCGGTACTCGCGCCCGGTCTCCCGCTCGCCCGTACGCACGCCCGTTCGATCCCCGTTTCCGTCCGTCACTCCGCCAGCCTATGTCGTACTGCCGGTAACTTTCCTCGACCGGACCCCTACCGCTCGGTATGCAGGTGCTCTACTCTCCCGATTGTGCCAGTGATTGCTGGCAGGGTTGAGGTCGGTGCGCGGGAGGCGGCGGCATGGCGAAGCACGAGCACGTTCGAGTGGCGGTGATCGGATCCGGATTCGGCGGCCTGGGGGCCGCGGTCCGGCTGCGCCGCGAGGGGATCACCGACTTCGTCGTCCTGGAGCGGGCCGGCTCCGTGGGCGGCACCTGGCGCGACAACAGCTACCCCGGCTGCGCCTGCGACGTCCCCTCGCACCTGTACTCGTTCTCCTTCGCGCCCAACCCGGACTGGCCGCGCACCTTCTCCGGCCAGCGGCACATCCGCGCGTACCTGGAGCACGTCACCGACACCTTCGGGCTCCGGCCGCACCTGCGGCTGAACCACGAGGTGCTGCGGATGGCCTGGGACGCGGACGCGCTGCGCTGGGACATCGAGACCAGCGGCGGCGCCTTCACCGCCGATGTGGTCGTCGCCGCGGCCGGCCCGCTGTCCGACCCGAAGATCCCCGACATCCCCGGCCTCGCCGGCTTCGAGGGCAAGGTGTTCCACTCCGCGCAGTGGGACCACGACTACGACCTGCGCGGCAAGCGCGTCGCCATGGTCGGCACGGGCGCCTCCGCCATCCAGATCGTGCCCGCGATCCAGCCCGAGGTCGGGAGGCTCACCCTCTTCCAGCGCACGCCCGCCTGGGTCATGCCGCGCATGGACCGGGCGATCACCGGCGCCGAGCGCTGGCTGCACCGCGCCGTGCCGGTCACCGGCACCCTGCGCCGCGGCCTGCTCTGGGGCATCCGGGAACTCCAGGTCAGCGCCTTCACCAAGCGGCCGAACGAGCTCGGCCTGGTCGAGAACCTGGCCAAGGCCAACATCGCCCGGGCGATCAAGGACCCGGTGCTGCGGGCCAAGCTGACCCCCTCGTACCGGATCGGCTGCAAGCGGATCCTGCTCTCCAACACCTACTATCCGGCGCTCGCGCAGCCGAACGTGGACGTCGTCGCCTCCGGGCTGCGCGAGGTCCGCGGCTCGACGGTGGTCGCCGCCGACGGCACCGAGACCGAGGTCGACGCGATCATCTTCGGCACCGGCTTCCACGTCACCGACATCCCGATCGCGCACCGGGTCGTCGGCGCCGACGGCGTCACCCTGGCCGAGACCTGGAAGGGCGGCGTCGAGTCGCTGCGCGGCGCGACCGCGGCCGGCTTCCCGAACTTCATGACGATCATCGGCCCCAACACGGGCCTCGGGAACTCCTCCATGATCCTCATGATCGAGTCCCAGCTGAACTACATGGCCGACTACCTGCGCCAGCTCGACGTCCTCGGCGGCCGCGCGGCGCTGGCCGCCCGCCCCTCCGCCGTCGGCGCCTGGAACCGCAAGCTCCAGTCCCGCATGGAGCGGACCGTGTGGAAGGCCGGCGGCTGCGACAGCTGGTACCTCGACGCCAACGGCCGCAACACGACCCTCTGGCCGGGGACGACCGGCGAGTTCCGGCGCGAGACCCGCCAGGTCGACCTCGCGGAGTACGAGGTGCTGCGCGCCCCGGCGAAGGCCCCGGAGCCCGTCGCGGCCGGCAAGAGCGCGACGAAGCGCGGCACCCGCAAGACGCAGGCCGCGCAGGCCGCGCAGACCACGGAGGTCGCCCGATGAGCCGGCTCGCCGGAGGAGGCCCGGTGCTGCGTCCGCAGCCGGCCCGCGAGATCACCGCCGTCTCCGCCGACGGCTCGCGCATCCACGTCGAGCTGTACGGCCCCGAGGGCGCCCCGGCCGTGGTGCTGGCGCACGGCTGGACCTGCTCGACCGCCTTCTGGGCCGAGCAGATACGGGAGCTGTCCGCCGACCACCGGGTCGTCGCCTACGACCAGCGCGGCCACGGCCGCAGCCCGGTGCCGGCCGGCGCGTCCGGATACTCGACCCACGCGCTCGCCGACGACCTGGAGGCCGTGCTGGCCGCCGCGCTCGCGCCCGGCGAGAAGGCGGTCGTCGCCGGGCACTCCATGGGCGGCATGACCGTGATGGCCGCGGCGTCCCGGCCGGGGTTCCGCACGCACGCCGCGGCGGTGCTGCTCTGCTCCACCGGCCCGTCGCGGCTGGCCGCCGAGTCCCTCGTGGTCCCGCTGGGGCCGGGCGCGCTGCGGACCCGGCTGACCGTCGCGATCCTCGGCGCGAAGGCGCCGCTGGGACCGGTCACACCGGTCTCGAGGAAGATCCTCAAGTACGCCACGATGGGGCCCGGTTCGGCGCCCGAGCGGGTCGACGCCTGTGCCCGCATCGTGCACGCCTGCCCCCGCAAGGCCCGCGTGGGCTGGTCGCACGTCCTCGCCGAGCTGGACCTCGACGCGGGTGTGCGGGCGCTGACCCTGCCGGTGGCGGTGCTCGTGGGCACCGCGGACCGGCTGACCCCGCCCGTCCACGCCAGGGGCCTGGCGGCCGCGCTGCCGCAGTGCGTGGGCCTGACCGAGCTGGCGGGCATGGGACACATGACTCCGGTGGAGGCCCCGGAGGCCGTCACCGCGCGGATCCGAGAACTGACCGGCACGTACCTGGGCACGGGCCTGGGTGTGAAGGAGGACGCATGAGCAGGGTGAGCCTGGAAGGACAGGTCGCGGTCGTCACCGGAGCGGCCCGCGGCGTCGGCGAACTCCTCGCCCGCAAGCTGTCCGCCCGCGGCGCGAAGATCGCGCTGGTCGGCCTGGAGCCGGAGATGCTGAAGGAGGTCGCCGGCCGGCTGCACACCGAGGCCGACTGGTGGCACGCGGACGTCACCGACCACGAGGCGATGGCGAGGGTCGCGCAGGAGGTCAAGGAGCGCTTCGGCAAGGTCGACATCGTCGTCGCCAACGCCGGTGTGGCGGCGGGCGGTCCGTTCCTGGACTCCGACCCGGTCGCCTGGCGGCGGGTCATCGAGGTCAACCTGATCGGCTCGGCGGTGACCGGCCGCGCGTTCCTGCCCGTACTGATGGAGTCGCGCGGGTACTTCCTGCAGATCGCCTCGCTGGCCGCGATGACGCCGGCCCCGATGATGACCGCGTACTGCGCGTCGAAGTCGGGCGTCGAGGCCTTCGCGCACAGCCTGCGGGCCGAGGTCGGCTACAAGGGCGTGAAGGTCGGCGTCGGCTACCTGTCCTGGACGGACACCGACATGGTGCGCGGCGCGGACCAGGACGACGTGATGAAGGAGCTGCGGCAGCGGCTGCCCTGGCCGTCCAACCGCACCTACCCGCTCGGCCCCGCCGTCGACCGGATCGTCGCGGGCATCGAGCGGCGCTCCGCGCACGTGTACGCCCAGTGGTGGCTGCGCGGCATGCAGGCCGGCAGGGGCTACCTGCCGGGCATCATCGCGACGGTCGGGCAGCGCGAGATGCGCCGCTTCGAACCGCGGCTCGGCAGCGTGTCCCGGGGGCTCGTGGGCGCGGGCGGGGCCGCCGACGAGCAGGCCCGTACGGAGAGCCACTGAAGTCGGTGACGGAGCGTCGCTGATCGAAATGCGCGCATTGTCCGGGCGTGTCAGGCTGGTCGAGGCCCAGGGGCGACACGCCCCGTATCCCTCTCACCCTTCTAGGAGTGAACCTCATGGGCATGCAGGACCAGTTCAAGGACAAGGCGCGGGAACTCGCCGACCAGGCGAGGCAGAAGACGGGCAACGCCAAGGAGGAAGCGTCCTCGCGTGCCTCCCGGTCGCGTGACCAGGCCGACGAGCAGTCGAGCCGCCGCCGCCAGGAGGAGCAGGACCGCTTCGACCAGGACTACGACGCCTGACGCCGGTCCGACGAGGAAGGCGCACCCGGGACGCCGGGTGCGCCTTTCGCATGCCGAGGCCGGGCGCCTTTCGTGCCGAGTCCGGGTGCGCTTTCACCACGACCATGCAGAGACCCCTTCATCCGTGAAGGGGTCTCTGCGTGCGCCGTCTCAGCTCCTGGGCGGGAGCTTCGGCCGGGAGCGGTCCGGGATGTCGGTGTGTCCCGGCGGGGAGGCCGCCGGGGACTCGCCGAGCAGCGCCACCGCCAGTTCGACCGCGTCCGCGAGCTGGCGGTGCCGGCCCTCGGCCCAGTCGAGCGGGGTGCGCTCCACCGCGACGTCCGGCTCCACACCGTGGTTCTCCACCGACCAGCCGTACTCGGGGAACCAGGCCGCGTTCATCGGGACGGTGATCTGCGTACCGTCGCCCAGCCGGTGGCGTCCCGTCATGCCGACCACGCCGCCCCAGGTGCGCAGGCCGACGACCGGGCCGAGGCCGAGCAGCTTGAACGCCGCGGTGATCATGTCGCCGTCGGAGGAGGTGGCCTCGTCGGCGAGCGCGACCACCGGGCCGCGCGGCGCGTTCGAGGCGTAACTGACCGGCTGGGCGTTGCGGGTGAGGTCCCAGCCGAGGATCTTGCGGGTCAGCTTCTCCACGACCAGCTCGCTGATGTGCCCGCCCGCGTTGCCGCGCACGTCCACGATCAGCGCGGGCCGGGAGACCTCCATCCGCAGGTCCCGGTTGAACTGGGCCCAGCCGGAGCCGCCCATGTCGGGGATGTGCAGGTAGCCGCACTTGCCGCCGCTGACCTCCCGTACGACGGCCCGGCGTTTGGCGACCCAGTCCTGGTAGCGCAGCGGCCGTTCGTCGACCAGCGGCACGATCGCGACCCGGCGGGCCCGCCCGAGGCCCTCGGCCGGCTGGAAGGTCAGCTCGACCGTCGTGCCGCCGGTCCCGGCGAGCAGCGGGTACGGCCCGGCCACCGGGTCCACCGGACGGCCGTCGACATGGGTGAGGACCGCGCCCTCGCGGATGCCGGTGCCGGCCAGCGGGGAGCGCGCCTTGGAGTCGGAGGAGTCCCCCGCCAGGATCCGCTTGACCAGCCACCCCTCCTCCCGGCACACGAAGTTGGCGCCGAGCAGCCCCTGCGGGCGCTGGTAGTGCGGCGGGCCCTCGTTGCGGCGGGCGGGCGAGACGTACGCGTGCGAGGTGCCGAGCTCGCCGAGGACCTCGCGCAGCAGGTCGGCGAAGTCGTCGGGGGAGGCGACCCGTTCGACGAGCGGTCGGTACTGGTCGAGCACCGCGCTCCAGTCGATGCCGCACATGTCCGGGTCCCAGAAGTAGGCGCGGATGATCCGGCCCGCCTCGTCGAAGGCGCCCTTCCACTCCGCCTCGGGGTCGACCTCGTGCAGGATCCGGCGCAGGTCCAGATAGACCGTGGAGTCGCTGTCGCCGGGCTCGGTCGACGGGACGGCGCGCAGTTCGCCCTCGTCGACGACGACGAGGCGGGTGCCGTCGCCGCTCACCGAGAACCAGTCGAGATGGCCGACGAGTTCGGACTTGCGCGCCTTGGTGAGGTTGAAGTGCTCCAGCGTGGGCCGCCCGGAGGTGTCCGCCGGGTTGACGAAGGTCTCGCCGAGCGCGCCCGAGATGGGCCAGCGCAGCCAGACCAGACCGCCGCCGGCGACCGGGTGCAGCGCCGAGTACTTGGACGCGGCGACCGGGAACGGCGTGACCCGGCTCTCCAGGCCCTCCACCTCCACCATGACCGCGCCGTCGCCGCCGCCCTCCTCGCCCTCCACCGGGTCGAGCCCGCCCGCTGCCGGCCGGCCCTCCGGCGAGAGCGCGAACGGCGAGGGCGTCGCCGAGGACAGCGGGACCAGGTACGGGCGGCAGCCGAGCGGGAACGACAGGTCCCCGGTGTGCACGTCGTACACCGGGTCGAAGCCGCGCCACGACAGGAAGGCGAGATAGCGCCCGTCCCGGGTGAAGACCGGATTCTCGTCCTCGAAGCGGCCGTTGGTGACGTCCACGACGACCCGTTCGCCCGGTCCGGCGATCCGCGCCATCTTGATCGACCGGAGCGTGCGCCCGATCCCCGGGTGCGACCAGGTCAGCCAGGTGCCGTCGGGGGAGAACGCGAGGTCGCGCACCGGCCCGTTGACCGACCGGATCAGCTCGCTGACCTCGCCGTTCGAGTCCTCCGTGGCGTCGAGCAGCAGCAGCCGCCCGTCGTTGGAGGCGATCGCGAGCCGTTCGCCGTCCGGGTCGGACACCAGCTCCTCCACCCGGCCGAGTTCGCCGGCGGCCAGCCGCCGGGGCTCCCGGTCGCCGGTGGCCCGCGGCAGGTACGCGATCTCGATCGCGTCGTCGCCCTCGGCGTCCGTCACGTACGCGACCTGGCCGCCGCTGCCCAGCATCTCCGGCAGCCGGACCCGGACGCCGGGGGTGTCGGTGATCGTGCGGGCTGGGCCGTCCCGGTGGGTCAGCCAGTACAGGCTGCCGCGCACCCCGACCGCGCTCGCCCGTCCGGTCTCGTCGACGGAGATCGCGTCGACGTGGTGGGCGGCCGGGACCTGGTACGGGCGCCGGCCGGCCCGCGGGCCGCCGAGCCGCACGTCCAGCCGGCGCGGCTCGGAGTCCGCGGCCAGCTCGTCGACGATCCACAGTTCGCCCGCGCACTGGTAGACCACCCGCCGCCCGTCGCTGCTCGCGTGGCGGGCGTAGAAGGCGTCGTGGTCGGTGTGTCGCCGCAGGTCGGAGCCGTCGGGCAGGCAGGAGTACAGGTTGCCGACGCCCTCGTGGTCGGAGAGGAAGGCGATCCGCCCGGACACGAACATCGGCGCGTCCAACTGGCCGTTCAGCTGCGGCAGCAGCCGCTCGCCGTGCAGCCAGAGCCGGCCGGTCGCCCCGCCCCGGTACCGCTTCCAGGCGGCCGGCTCGTGCGGTGGCCGACCGGTGAGCAGCAGGGTGCGGCGCTCGCCGTCGAGGTCGGCGACCGCGATGTGGGAGGCGGGGCCCCAGGGCAGGCGCCTGCCGGGGGAGCCGTCGGTGGGCACGGTGTACGCCCAGGAGAAGTGCGAGAACGGCTGGCCGTGCGAGGCGACGGCGAGGATGTCGCCGTCCGGGCCCCAGCCGCAGACCCGTGTGTCGGTCGACCCCCAGTAGGTGAGCCGGCGGGCCGGGCCGCCGTCGACCGGGGCGAGATGGATCTCCGGATCCAGGCTGCGCCAGCTCGTGTACGCGATGTGCGAGCCGTCGGGGGAGAACCGCGGGTGCCCGATCCGGGTCCGGTCGACGGTCACCCGCCAGGCTCGGCCGGGCCGCTGTCCGCCGGGCGCGAGGGGCGCGACCCAGAGGTCGTCCTCGGCCGCGAAGCACAGCAGGTCGTCGTGGAGGTGCGGGAAGCGGAGATACGCGGCGTCGTCACTCACTCGTCAATGCTTTCCGCGCGGAGGGGGTGCGGCAACTCGTACGGACCTACGGATGTGGGCCAGGACACGTACGAAACGGTTTCGTTTCGCTCGGGGGAGGGGTACCGTCCTGGTGTACGAAACCGTTTCGTTCGGAACGGCACAGGTGAGGAGGCACCGGACATGGCGCGCAGCAGGCTCACTCCCGAGCGGGAGTCCGAGCTGTACGAGGCCGTGCTCGACCTGCTCCGCGAGGTCGGCTACGACGGACTCACCATGGACGCCGTCGCCGGCCGCACGCACTCCAGCAAGGCGACCCTCTACCGCCAGTGGGGGAGCAAGCCCGAACTCGTCGCCAAGGCGCTGCGCCACAACAAGCCCGCCGGTCTCGCCGAGATCGACACCGGCTCCCTGCGCGGCGACTTCCACGCGATGCTGGAGCGCACCGACGACTGCCAGATGGAGAAGGACTCCGCGCTGATGCGGGGTCTGGCCCATGCCGTCCACGAGAACCCCGAACTCCACCGGGCGTTGCGCGAGCTGCTCATCGAGCCCGAGATGTCGGAGTTCGACGAGGTGCTGCGCAGGGCGGTGGACCGGGGCGAGGTCAGTGCCGACAACCCGGCCCTGAAGCTCCTTCCGCACATGCTGTTCGGCGCGTTCGTCGCCCGCCCGCTGATCGAGGATCGGCCGGTCGACCGCGCGTTCCTGGCCGTCTACGTCGACGCCGTGGTGCTCCCCTCACTCGGCGTCTGACGCTCCGTCCCACCCGTCCCAGGTCCCACCTGCACCGCCCGCACCACCTGACGTCGCACCGCTCACGCCGTCGGGCCGGCTCCCCATGCCCTGTCCCACTCCACACCGGGAGTTGCCCCCGTGGCCACGTTCCTCTACAAGCTGGGTCGCACCGCCTTCCGGCGGCGCCGGCTCGTCGCCCTGCTCTGGGTGGCGCTGCTCGCCCTCGCGGGCGTCGGCGCCGCCACCGCGCCCGCCGCGACCTCCAGTTCCTTCTCCATCCCCGGCACCGAGGCCCAGCGCGCCTTCGACCTGCTCGAAGAGCGCTTCCCGGGAGCCGGCGCCGACGGAGCGACCGCCCGCGTCGTCTTCAAGGCCCCCGACGGCCAGAAGATGACCGACCCGGCGAACAAGGCCCGGGTCCAGGACGTCGTCGGCGACCTGAAGTCCGGCTCGGACCAGATCGCCTCGGTCACCGACCCGTACACCGCGCAGGCCGTCTCCCGCGACGGCGGCACCGCATACGTCTCCGTCGCCTACAAGGTCAACGCGATGGAGCTGACCGACGACACCCGCGAGGCCCTGAAGAAGGCCGGGCACGACGCCCAGGGCAAGGGGCTGACCGTCGAGATCGGCGGCGACGCGCTGCAGACCATGCCGGAGACCGGCGCCGGCGAGATCGTCGGCGTGGTGATCGCGGGCATCGTCCTCGTCATCACCTTCGGCTCGCTGGTCGCCGCCGGGCTGCCGCTGCTCACCGCGATCATCGGCGTCGGCATCGGCGTCTCCACGATCACCGCGCTCGCGAACGTCCTCGACCTGGGCTCCACCACGTCCACGCTCGCGATGATGATCGGCCTCGCGGTCGGCATCGACTACGCGCTGTTCATCGTCTCCCGCTACCGGGCCGAGCTGGCCGAGGGCCGGGAGCGCGAGGAGGCCGCCGGGCGGGCGGCCGGCACGGCCGGCTCCGCCGTCGTCTTCGCCGGTCTGACCGTCGTGATCGCCCTGGTCGGGCTCGCCGTCGTCAACATCCCGATGCTGACGAAGATGGGCTTCGCGGCGGCCGGCACGGTCGTGATCGCCGTCCTGATCGCGCTCACCCTGATCCCGGCGCTGCTCGGCTTCGCCGGGGACAGGGTCGTGGGCCGCAAGCAGCGCAAGGGCGCGGCGGTGGCGCTGGAGAAGGACGGCGGCAAGCCCAACATGGGCACCCGCTGGGCCCGGTTCGTGATCCGCCGCCCGGTGATGGTGCTGCTGGCCGGCGTGCTCGGCCTCGGCGTGATCGCGCTGCCCGCCGCCTCGCTGGAGATGGGCCTGCCGGACGACGGCGTCAAGCCGGTCTCCGCGACCGAGCGCCGCGCCTACGACCTGCTGTCGGACGGCTTCGGCCCCGGCTTCAACGGTCCGCTGATGGTCGTCGTCGACGGCGACAAGGCCGCGGCCGACGCGGCGGCGAAGAAGATCAAGGGCCTGGACGGGGTCGTCGCGGTCACCCCGCCGACGCCGAACAAGGCCGGCGACACCGCCATGATCACCGTGATCCCGAAGGACCGGCCCGCCTCGGTCGAGACCGAGAACCTGGTCCACGACATCCGGGACGCGACCGGCGACGAGGTCCTGGTCAGCGGCGCGACCGCGATGAACATCGACTTCTCGCAGAAGATGAACGACGCACTGCTGCCGTACCTGGCGCTCGTCGTCGGCCTCGCCTTCCTGCTCCTGACGGTGGTCTTCCGCTCGGTCCTGGTCCCGCTGAAGGCGGCCCTCGGCTTCCTGCTCTCGGTCGTCGCGGCGCTCGGCGCGGTCGTGGCGGTCTTCCAGTGGGGCTGGCTGGGCAGCCTGTTCGGCGTCGAGCAGACCGGCCCGATCATGTCGATGATGCCGATCTTCATGGTCGGCGTGGTCTTCGGCCTGGCGATGGACTACGAGGTCTTCCTCGTCACCCGGATGCGCGAGGCGTACGTCCACGGGGCGCGCCCCGGCGAGGCGATCGTGACCGGCTTCCGGCACGGCGCGCGCGTGGTCACCGCCGCCGCGGTCATCATGATGGCCGTCTTCTCCGGCTTCATCGGGTCCGGTGAGCAGATGGTCAAGATGATCGGGTTCGGTCTGGCGGTGGCGGTGCTGTTCGACGCGTTCGTCGTGCGGATGGCGGTCGTGCCGGCGGTTCTGGCGCTGCTGGGTCACAAGGCCTGGTGGCTGCCGAAGTGGCTGGACCGGGTGCTGCCCAATGTGGACGTCGAGGGCGAGGGCCTGGCGAAGCCGGCGGGCCCGGCCGATTCCGGCGAGCCGGAGCGGGAGCTCGTGAAGGCCTGACGCTCGTGGGCGCGTACGCCGTCAGCGTGTCGACACCGGCGCGCCGGCGGCGTACGTGTGTCTGAGGAAGCGGAGCAGGACGGCGGAGTCGAACTGGACGACCGCGACTCCGTCGTCGCTGTGGAACTCGACCACCGTCTGCACCCGGCCGCAGGGCCAGACGCCGACGTCGCCGCCGCGGGCGGGGGCGCGCAGGCCGGATTCGAGGAGGGCGCGCGGGAAGGTCCACGCGACGCCGCCGGGGAAGGCGAAGCGGACGGCCGCGGGATCGGAGCGCGGATCGTAGGAGAGGGCGACGGGGACGGCCCGGGACAGCGGGGCGTCGGTGACGATCCGGCCCTTGGCATGGTCTTCGACCGCGGGACCTTCGGTGGCTGAGGTCATCGCCCGTCTCCTCACATTTGTCTTATTTATCATCCAATGTCCCATATTTCGCGGGGAATGCCTCGGCCGGGGACGAGGGAGTGGAGCCGGTGCTGTGGCGCATGCGTTCTTGCGCATCGTTCGCAACAAGGCGCATCATCGTCTCCGTGCATGTACCTGACGGATTCATCAACGCCCCCGTTTCGGCCGCCGCCGGTGTCGTCGCCGCCGGAGCCGTCGCCGTGGGCCTGCGCGGCGCCCGCCGCGAGCTCGACGAGCGCACCGCGCCGCTGGCCGGCCTGGTCGCCGCCTTCATCTTCGCCGTGCAGATGCTGAACTTCCCGGTCGCGGCCGGGACCAGCGGACACCTGCTCGGCGGCGCGCTCGCCGCGATCCTCGTCGGGCCGTACACCGGCGTCCTCGTCATCGCCGTCGTCCTGCTGATGCAGGGCATCCTGTTCGCCGACGGCGGCCTGACCGCGCTCGGCGTGAACATCACCGTCATGGGCGTCGTCACCGTCCTCGTCGCGTACGCGCTCTTCCGCGGCCTGGTGAAGCTGCTGCCGCGCTCCCGCCGCTCGGTGACCGTCGCCTCCTTCGTCGCCGCCCTGGTCTCCGTGCCGGCCGCGGCCGCCGCCTTCACCCTCGTGTACGCGGTCGGCGGCACCACCGACGTCCCCGTCGGCAAGGTGCTGACCGCGATGGTCGGCGTGCACACCCTGATCGGCCTCGGCGAGGCCGTCATCACCATGCTGACCGTCGGCGCGGTCGTCGCCGTCCGCCCCGACCTGGTCTTCGGCGCCCGCGGGCTCAGCACACCGCTGAAGCTGCGGGTCGGCGGCGAGCTGGTCGACGCGGCCCCGGCGGAGCCCCAGGCGCCTTCGACCGGCTCCCCGAAGAAGCTGTGGGCCGGCGGCCTCGTCACCGCCCTGCTCCTCGCCGGATTCGTCTCCTTCTACGCCTCCGCCAGCCCCGACGGCCTGGAGAAGGTCGCCGCCGACCAGGGCATCGACCGGAACGTGGAGGAGCACGCCACCGCCGACTCCCCGCTCGCCGACTACGGCGTCAAGGGCATCGACACCGCCCGCCTCTCCGGCGGCCTCGCCGGCGTGATCGGCGTGGGCGCGACGCTCGCCGTCGGCAGCGGCGCGTTCTGGGCCGTCCGCCGGCGCAAGGCCGCGTCCGCCGCGGCCGCCCCGTCCGGGGCCCGGGTCTGACATGGGTGCGGGCCACGCCCACAAGCTCTACCGGCACGGGCACTCGCCGGTCCACGCGCTGCCGCCGCACACCAAGCTGGTCGCCGTCCTCGGGTTCGTCGTGGTCGTGGTCTCCACACCGCGCGAGGCCATGTGGGCCTTCGCCGCGTACGCGGCGCTGCTCGCCGCCGTCGCGGCGGCGGCCCGCGTCCCGGCCGGGTTCCTGCTGCGCCGGCTGGTGATCGAGGTGCCGTTCGTCGCCTTCGCGTTCCTCATGCCGTTCGTCGTGCCCGGCGAGCAGACGGATGTCCTCGGCGTCTCGCTCTCCGTCCCCGGCCTGTGGGGCGCCTGGAACGTGCTCGCCAAGGGCACCCTCGGCGTCGCCGCCTCCGTGCTGCTGGCCTCCACCACCGAGCTGCGCGAGCTGCTGCTCGGGCTGCAGCGGCTGAAACTGCCGCCGCTGCTCGTCCAGATCGCCTCGTTCATGATCCGCTACGGCGACGTGATCACCGACGAGATGCGCCGGATGTCGATCGCCCGCCGCTCGCGCGGCTTCGAGGCGAAGGGCGTCCGCCACTGGGGCGTCCTCGCCAAATCGGCGGGCGCGCTCTTCATCCGCTCGTACGAGCGTGGCGAACGCGTCCATCTCGCGATGGTCAGCCGGGGGTACACGGGAACGATGCCGGTCATCGACGAGGTGACCGCGACCCGCGCCCAGTGGACCCGCGCCGCCGTCCTGCCCGCCGCCGCCCTTCTCGTCTGCCTGTTGGGATGGACCGTATGACCCCCTCCACCGCCTCCACCCCCTCCCTGGACGTGCGCGGGCTCGCGTACGCGTACCCCGACGGCCACCAGGCCCTGTTCGGCGTCGACCTGACCGTCGGACGCGGCGAGCGGGTCGCGCTGCTCGGCCCCAACGGCGCCGGCAAGACCACGCTCGTGCTGCACCTCAACGGCATCCTGACCGGCGGCGCCGGCTCGGTCGCCGTGGCCGGACTGCCGGTCGCGAAGAAGAACCTCGCCGAGATCCGCCGCCGCGTCGGCATCGTCTTCCAGGACCCGGACGACCAGCTGTTCATGCCGACCGTCCGGGAGGACGTGGCCTTCGGCCCGGCCGCCGCCGGGATCCGCGGCGCGGAGCTGGAGGCCGTGGTCCGGCGGGCGCTGGAGCGGGTCGGCATGGCGGAGTTCGCCGACCGGCCCCCGCACCACCTGTCGTTCGGCCAGCGCCGCCGGGTCGCCGTCGCCACCGTGCTCGCGATGGAGCCGGAGATCCTCGTCCTGGACGAGCCGTCCTCCAACCTCGACCCCGCGTCGCGCCGCGAACTCGCCGACATCCTGCGCTCCCTGGACGTCACCGTCCTGATGGTCACGCACGACCTCCCGTACGCCCTGGAGCTCTGCCCGCGCTCGGTGATCCTCAGCGAGGGCGTGATCGCGGAGGACGGCCCGACCGCCGCGATCCTCTCGGACGAGGAGCTGATGGCCCGGCACCGCCTGGAGCTGCCGTACGGCTTCGTACCGAGTTCTGTCGCCTGACTTTGGTCCGACCGGCTGGACATGCCGGTGCGTCGTGGCGGGACGCCCCGTGCGGCGACGGGACCGGGGTTATCAAGGGAATCGAACGGAATCGGATGAGAGTTCGTCATCCGGTCATTCCCTCACCCCAGGAGACGCATGATGCGCCCCATCAGAGCCGCCTGTCTCGGCGCGGCCACGCTGGTTATTCTCACCTGCACTTCTGTCGCGGCCGGCGCCGCGACGGACACCGATTCCGCCCACGCCGGGGGCAAGGCCCGGATCATCACACTCCGGGCCGTGGTGAAGGAGCTGAACCGCTTCCCCGTCCACGACGGCAGCGTCTCGCAGGGCGATCGGGTCGTCGCCCGCTCGGACCTCTCGTACCTCTCGGACGAGGCGCGCACCAAGATCGGCGAGACTGCCGTCACCTGCACCACCACCCAGGGCGGCGACGACGAAGCGGAGCAGTGCATCGCGACCTACACCCTCCCGGACGGCCAGCTCACCGTGCAGGGGATGTACTTCAACTACCTCGACCAGGGTCCCTTCGACAACGCGATCACCGGTGGCACCGGGAAGTACGAGAAGGCTCGTGGCTCGGTCCACTCCGAGCCGATCGAACCGGGCGTGAGGCGCTTCACGATCAACCTCGTCTGACCGCCCCGGACATCCACCTGACCCCGGAATCCGGCCGTCCCTCCTCGCGTTGCACCATGGGAACCGGTCGTACGAAGGAGAGTGTGGGTCAGGTGGACGTCCAGGGCACGGTGACGGCGGGATTCGAGCCGGTCAGGGACGCGTTCCTGCGGAACTTCGAGCAGCGGGGGGAACGCGGCGCCGCGCTCGCCGTCTACCGGGACGGCGTCAAGGTCGTCGACCTCTGGGCGGGGACCCGGGACGCCGGCGGCAGCACCGCTCCCTGGGCACTCGACACCGCCCAGGTCGTGCGCTCCGCCACCAAGGGCGTCGCCGCTGCCGTACCGCTGCTGCTGCACCAGCGCGGACAGCTCGACCTGGACGCGCCCGTCGGCACGTACTGGACCGAGTTCAAGGCCGCCGGCAAGGACCGGGTCACCGTCCGCCAGCTGCTCGCGCACCGGGCCGGGCTGCCCGTGCTCGACCGGCCGCTCACCCTCGCCGAGGCCGTCGACCGGGAGACCGCGTTCGCGGCCGTCGCCGGACAGGCGCCCGTCTGGGAGCCCGGCACCGCGCACGGCTATCACCCGCACACCTTCAGCTGGCTCGTCGGCGGCCTCGTCCACCGGGTCACCGGACGCACCATCGGCCGCTGGGTCGCCGAGGAGATCGCCACGCCCCTCGGCCTCGACCTGTGGATCGGCCTCCCCGACGAGGAGGCCCCCAGGGTCGGCCGGCTGGGCCCCGTCGAGGAGATCGAGCCGCCCGGCGGCGGCGCGCTCAAGCTCCGCCCCAAGCGGTCCGTCACCACCGCGTACAAGGATCCCGCCTCGCTGACCCGGCGCGCCTTCGACGTCATCCACCCCAAGCCGGACGAGAACAACCCGGTCTACCGGGCCGCCGAACTCCCCGGCTCCGCGGGCATCGCCACCGCCCGCGCCCTCGCCCGCTTCTACGCCGCCACCGTCGGCCCGGTCGACGGCCACCGGCTGTTCGCCCCGGCGACCGTGACGCTGGCCCGCACCGAGGAGTCCGCCGGGCCCGACAAGGTGCTGCTGGTCGGCACCCGCTTCGGCCTCGGCCACATGCTGCACGGCCCGGCCTCCCCGCTGCTCGGCCCCGGCTCGTTCGGCCACCCGGGGCGCGGCGGCTCGCTGGGCTTCGCGGACCCGGAGAACGGCATCGGCTTCGGCTACGTCACCAACGGCATGCGCAAGACCGTCACGGCCGATCCGCGGGCGCAGGCACTGATCCGAGCGGTACGTTCGGTGCTGTGACGGACGGCATGGGGACGCGGGGCGCGGACGGTTCGGAAGCGGACGGCTCCGGGGCGGACGGTTCGGCGGCGGCCGGCCCGGCGTCGGCGCACGGCCCCGCGGCCCACCGGTTCGCGGGGTACACGGCGCTGATCACCGGCGGGGCACGCGGGATCGGCGCGGCGACCGCGCGACGGCTCGCGGCCGAGGGCGCGGCCGTCCTCGTCGCGGACGTCGACGGTGAGGCCGCCGAGGAGACCGCGGCCGGCATCCCGCGCGCCGTCGCGGTGCGCTGCGACGTCGGCGACCGCGCCTCGGTCACGGCGGCCTTCGCGTACGCCGCCGAGCGCTTCGGCGGTCTGGACGTGCTGGTCAACAACGCCCTGGCGCGGGTGCTGCCGAAGAGCGGCCCCTTCGAGGACGAGCCGGACGACGGCTGGGAGCAGAGCCTCGGCGTCACGCTGATGGGCGCGGTGCGCTGCGCGCGGGCGGCGCTGCCGCTGCTGGCGGCGTCCGGCCGCGGCGCGATCGTCAACATCGGCTCGGTCAACGCCGAACAGGACTTCGGCAACCACGCCTACAGCGCCGCCAAGGCCGGGCTCGGTTCCTTCACCCGCACCCTCGCCGGGGAGGCCGCGCCGCGCGGCGTCCGGGTCAACCAGATCAACCCGGGCACCGTCGCGACCCGCGCGTGGGAGGGCCGGGAGGAGCACCTCGACGCACTGGCGCGGGTGTATCCGCTGGGCCGGGTCGGCCGTCCCGAGGACATCGCCGCGGCGGTCGCCTTCCTGGCGTCCGCCGACGCCTCATGGATCACCGGGACCACGCTCCGTGTCGACGGGGGACTGCTCGCCGTGAACACCAGCTTCCCCCTGGTGCTCGGCGACCGCTGACGCGAGCCCCGCACCGCGGCCCCGTGCCGCCCGCCCGGCCTGCGTGAGGGGCGCGGGCGTGCCCGGCGCCGCTCAGCTCGTCGTCAGCATCAGGCCGATGCCCACCACCATCAGCCCCGCCGCCGCGATGCGCGGGCCGCCGAAGCGTTCCTTGAAGAAGAGGGTGCCTATCGCCGCGCCGACGATGATCGAGGACTCGCGGAGGGCGGCGATCGGGGCCAGCGGGGCCTTCGTCTGGGCCCAGAGGACGAGGGCGTAGGCGGCGACCGAGAGGAAGCCGCCGAGGAGGCCGCGGGTCGCGTACGGGCGCAGCTGCTCGACCAGCTCGCCGCGTCGGCGGTACAGCGCGTACGCCGGGATCGCCAGGCCCTCCAGGATCATCAGCCAGGCGATGTAGCCGAGCGGGGTGCCCGAGGCGCGGACGCCGACACCGTCGACGACCGTGTAGCCCGCGATCGCCAGGCCCGTGCCGAGCGCGGCCAGCAGCGCCGGCCAGTCGGGGCGGCGGCCGGAGCCGCGGATGCCCCACAGGGCGAGCCCGGTCAGGCCGGCGCAGGCCACCGCGACGCCCGCGAGCTGCGGGGCGTCGGGGATCTCGTGCAGGAAGACCGCCGCGAGCAGGGTCACCACGAGCGGCGCCGTGCCGCGGGCGATCGGGTACATCTGCCCGAAGTCGCCGAGCGCGAACGACCGCATGAGCAGCAGGTAGTAGCCGACGTGCAGGACCGCCGAGGCCACCAGGTACGGCCAGGCCCCGGCGGCCGGCAGCGGCACGAAGAAGGCGGTGGCGGCGCCGAGCAGGGCACCGCCGCCGGAGATCAGGGTGAAGGAGAGCAGCTGGTCCTTGATGTGGTGGGCGATCGCGTTCCAGCCGGCATGCGTCACCGCCGCTGTCAGGACCGCCGCGACGACGAGCGGGGTCACGCGGACTGCTCGCGGACGTCCACGAGAGTGCCGCCCGCGTGCGCGACCAGCGTCTTGGGCTCCATCGGGAACACCGTGTGCGGGGTGCCCGCCGCCGCCCACACCACGTCGTGGTCGAGCAGGCCGCGGTCGGCCAGGACGCGGGTCGTGGTGCGGTGCCCGAAGGGCGGGACGCCGCCGATCGCGTACCCGGTGGTCTCCCGGACCACCGCCGCGTCGGCGCGGGTCACCTTGTCCGCGCCCAGCTCCGCCCGTACCCGCTCCAGATCGACCCGCGACGAGCCGTCCATCAGCACCAGCACCGGCACCCCTCCCCCAAACTCTCGGCTCCGCTCGAGCAGGGGGGACCCCCATGCCGCGAAGATCAGCGACTTCACGATCTCGGAGACGTCGCAGCCGATGGCCGCCGCGGCCTCGGCGGCGGTGCGGGTGGCGTCCGGGAAGCGGCGAACCTCGACGTCGAGGCCGAGTTCCAGGAGCGCGGCGGCGAACCGGGGATGAGCGAGTGATTCGGTCATGGCCCGCACGCTAGCGGTAGCTGTACGGGCCATGCGAACCGCTTTCGCCCGGCGGGAGCCACCGGGCGGACCACTACCGCGCGTTGAGCACCTTCGCGACCACCGGGCCCGCCGCGTCGCCGCCGTGGCCGCCGGACTGCACGACCGCCGCGGCGGCGAGGTCGCCCGCGTAGCCGGTGAACCAGCTGTTGGACGTGGCCTGGTCGTCGACCTCCGCCGAGCCGGTCTTCGCGCCCTTGTCGCCGCGCACCGACAGCATCGCGTTCGCGGCCGTGCCGCTTACCGCCGTGCGCCGCATCATCGCGCGCAGCTGCTGGGCGACGGAGTCCGGCAGGGAGCGGGCCGCCTTGGCGATCGGCCGGTCGTCCAGGTCCTTCGCGACGAGGATCGGCTGCTTGAACGTGCCGTGCTTCGCGGTCGCGGTGATGGACGCGATGTTGAGCACGTTCATCTGCACCGTGCCCTGCCCGATGTACTGCGCGGCGGCCTCGCCGCCCGTCGCCTCGGGGATCGAGCCGTCGAAGGACGGGATGCCGGTCTGCCAGTCCAGCCCGATCCCGAAGACGTCCCGCGCCACCTTGCCGAGCGCCGCGTCGTCCTTGGTGTCGTCGATCAGCTTGATGAAGGCCGTGTTGCAGGACCGCGCGAAGCTCTCGCCGAAGGACTTCCCGTTCAGCTCGAAGTTCTTCAGGTTGTGGAAACTCCGCCCCTGGTACATCACGTTCCTCGGGCACTCGGCGACCCGGTCGGCCCCGACCAGCCCCTTCTCCAGGAGCAGCGCCGCGGTGGCGATCTTCAGCGTGGAGCCGGGGGCCTGCTTGCCGAGGAACGCCGAGTTGAAGCCGGCCGCCGGGCTGTTCGCGACCGCGCGGACCTCGCCGGTCGACGGCTTGACGGCGACCACCGAGGCCTGTCCGTACTGCTTCACCGCCCGCTCGGCAGCCGCCTGCACATCCGCGTCGATCGTGGTCTCCAGCGTGCCGGGCTCGCCCTTGACCAGCGTGAACAGGGTGCTGTCCGGGACGTTGGCGTCGCTCGACTCCAGCACGGTCTCGATGCCGGCCTTGCCGCCCGTCCTGGCCCCGTACTTCTTCCGCAGCTCGTCCAGGACCGGGCCGAGCGAGGGGTACTTCTCCTTCGTCAGCTCCCGGCCCTTGTGGTCGACGGCCTTGATGGCGGCGGTCTTCGCGGCGCCGGTCCGCAGGGTCGTCGTCTTCGTCAGCCGCGGGTGGACGACGGACGGCTTCCAGTCGACCAGCGGCCGCCCGGTGCTCGCCCCGCGCACCACGGTGAGTTCGGAGGTGTACGTCCAGGGCTTGGAGGTCCCCTCGTACGTCACCGTCGCGTTCACCGTGAACGGCACCTTCGTCCCGTCGGGCGTGCCGGCGGTGATGACGGCCTTCGACACCCCGGCGCCGGCCGCGTATCCGGCGATGACCGGTCCCGCGTCCACGGGGTTGTTGGTCAACTGGGCCGCCTCGTCGGACGAGCCGGCGGCCCAGGCCGCCAGGAACTTCTTCGAGGTCTCCTCGACCTCCTCCGGCCTGACCGGCCCGGTCGGGTTCCGCGCGGAATCGGACATGGGTCCGACCCCGGCACCTCCGCTGATCCCCTGCCAGAGGTTGTAACCCCCGTACCCGACCCCACCCGCCACGACGACGAACACGCCGCCGACGATCGCGACTTTGACTCCACCGCGCATCCCTGTGGTCCCCTCCCCAGGCGCTTCGCTTGAACATGTTCAAGCGCATGGACAGGGGCACCCTACGTCAACGGTGGGACAGGAGTGACGGTTGTTATACGAGTGTGTTCCCACTCGGGCCGGCTACCCTAGCCAGCGGAGGCTGGCCGCCCGCGCGCCGCGAGGGTTCTCCTCGTCGGGGTAGAACGCCACCCACACCCCACTGGCGAGGTAGGGCCATTCCGCGTCCGTCAGCAGGTCGTTGAGATGGAAGAAGTAATCCCGACCCCACGAACGTGCGAACCCGAAGAGTTTGTCCCCCGGAATGTTGGTGACTCGCCCGACTCTACGGTTCAGCAACTCGGGGTCCAACGACCTCAGCCTGTCTCGCAGCCTGGCCGCGAAACTCTCCAGGTTCGATAGCAGGAAGTCCTCGTCGAGTGTTCGGATCAGGTCCTCGCACATGTCCACCAGCTGTACGACTCGGTCGGCCGCCTCACCCGTCAGCATCTCGATCCGCCCCGAGTCGACCAGGTCTGCCGCCTGTTCGACGATCTCGACCGACGTGCCGTACTCCAGGATCGCCGTGCGTTTCTGCATCGCGTAGACCGCCGCCCGCAGTCCCATCGCCATGGCAATCGTCCCCTCGTACCGGTCGGGCCGCAGGGAGACGGCGTGGGAGGCGCTGGAAAGGGCGGAGTCGAAGTCCCCTAGCGTGAGATGTGCCCAGGCGATCTGGTTGACCACCAGCGGCGGGACCTCGGCAGCCACCGCGCATTGCTGGAGCAGCTTCAGTCCCAGGGCCACGTCCACGGCCTCGTCGACCAGGAACGATCCATAGAGGTACTTCAGCGTGGTCGAGTCTGGCGCCAGTTCGTGTGCCCGCTCGTAGGCGGCGAGTGCGGCCACGTGATCACGTCGCGCGGCTTGTACGTATGCCTCGACCCGCCAGGACTCGTGGTAGCCGGGCGAGAGCTTCTGAGCCTCTCGACAGGTCACGAGAGCCGCATCGGACTCACCGCGCTCGTGACTGCGCAGTGCCTCCCGCAACAGCCTGGCCGTGCTGAAGTCCCCGGGTCCCTTGATGTCGAGCGTCTTGGGATCATAGGGCGAGGCCGTACTCTCCGCCTGCAGCTTTACCCCGAGGTCAGCGAGCCTGCGGCTTCGCCCCTCGAACAGCTCCCGGTCCAGCGCATCGAGTGCGTGGCGCTTGTCCAGGTACTGCTTTCCGAAGTCGGTGAGTTGATAGGTCGTCTCCGAGCTCTGGTCCATCGAAGCGCCTTGCATCTGGACGAAGTTCGTCGTTATGAGCTCAAGCAGGCTCGACTGGATGTCGTTCGCCGAGTAGTCGTTCAGGAACGCGAGCTCCGCCTGACTCTTGCGGCCGGGTAGTGCCTGCATCGACCGGAGGACCGCCCGGGCCTGTTCGGCCAGGTGCCCGTAGACGTTGGACATGCAGAAGTCCAGGAGGAGATCGTTCTCCTGGAGCAGTTCCTCCGGGCGCCTTCCGGCTTGAATCCCGGCGACGAACCATCTGATGTACGCAGGGTGCCCCTTCATCGCGGCGACCATGTGCGCGATCGCCGGCGGTTGAAGCCCTTGCAGGGCCTCGACGTTACGCACGCGCGCCAACTTTCGGAGCAGCTTTGTAGAGTCCTCGTTGGACAGTGGGGCGAGCGCCACCGGGTTCTCGATGCCCAGTCCGATGCGACTGGTGATGATGACTTTGCTGCCCATGGGCAGGTCGAGAAGGAACTCGCGGAGCCGCTGATCGAGGACGGTCTCCATGTTGTCGAGGATCAGCAGCACCTTGAAATGCTCCAGATACGACAGGACCTCGGCGACGGGATCCGCAGATGCCCTGGCGGTCGAGCCGCCGAGCTGCTCGGCCGCCGAGGCGAACAGGCCGAGTGACGTCTCGATCGCCCCGCTGATCCGCTGGATCTCGTTGACGGTGAGAATCGTCGCCTTGGCCGTAACCCAGACGAGGGCTTCGAACGGGTTCTTGGGGTCGTCGAGCAGCTCGTACGCCGCCTTGAGCGCGATCGACGTCTTACCGATCCCGCCGTCGCCCAGGATCGAGACCACTGGGTAGGCGCCCTTGATCGCCTTCTTGATCCGGTCCAGCTCAGTGCGCCGACCGAAGAAGCCCGTCTCGTCGAACTCCGGAGCGGGCAGATTGTGCTGTGGGGCGTTGTCGGGATCGGCGACCAGGCTGATGGTCAGGCCGAGTACGTACGCCGGGTTGTCTTCCAGCTTTCCGAGAGTCTTGCCCAGGGTGCTCCAGTGCGCCGGGGACTCCGCGTAACAGGCGCGCGCGACGTCGTGAACGGCGGCGAGGTCGTCGATCTCCATGGGGCGCGTGTGCGCGACGCGGTTCCTGACCTGTGTGAGCTTGCCGACCATGGGGGCGAAGCCACGCAGGGACTCTTGCATGTCCTCGGGAAGGCGTTGCTTGATTCCCGCCAGGACCTCGTAGGCGTCCGCAAAATCCAGGTACGGGATGAGCGCGTGCAGGTTGGGCGCGCTCTGCGCCCCCGACTCCCTCTCCAGCCGGCCGACGGCGCGTTCGTACCGTTCCGCGCTGAGCAGCGTGGGCCCGTCGTCCTCGGGGCCGCACGCCTCCAGGATGGAGCTTCGGAGATCCCCCTCCATGGCTGAGAGCAAGGCGAAGCAGGTGAGACGCGTGGCGCTTGAGCTCATGGAACCCCCCGGTCCGAAGAGAGCGACGAGCGTTTTAGTCTAAGTGACTATTTGTGACGTGTATCACCCTTCGGTGGGTGAGGCTGAAAACCGCGCCTGGCGGCAGCCGCGCTCGGATGTCTAGCCGCAACCTGCTGGCCGCTCTTGGGTGGGGCGGGACGCAAGCTTCGGGGCAGCGATGGGTTGTGGCAGGGCGGCTCGAAGTATCCGAGTTGATGACGACCGCGAGAGTGGCGGAGCCGGGAGCGCGGTGTGGCGAACAGTGGCGATTAGTGGATCTCGTGCTGGGCGGTGCCAGCGCGCCGATAGGTTGCGAGACGCCCGATGGTCTCTCTCAGGAGTGCCTGCCTGAACAGGGGTAGGTCCCAACCGGGTTGGGAAGTCGAGAGACGGGAGTTCGGGCCGGATGGAGCGATCGACGAAACGGAAGGGGTCCCGCAAGCGGCCCCAGCGGCAGGACTGGGTGCAGTTGGCGGCGCTGATCCTCACGGCGATCACTGCCATCGCGGGGTGCGTCGAACACTTCGTGTGACGCAACGGTGGCGATCCGGACGGCTGGTCGGGTGACGAGTGGGCCCGGCCGATGAGTGCTCGGCCGGGCCCGCTATGCCCCGCGTGCGGGCCTGGCTTCGGGGTGCATCCCGAAGCCGGGCTCGGCGCGCGCGGGGAGGCGGAGGGGTGCGTTCCCCTCGTTAAGGGCCGTCGCCAGACGAGGTAACCGCAGCAGCCGTCTTTCATCAAGCAACCGCAGCCGGGGCAGGGCGTTTTACCCGTTTTGCCAATGGCGAATGACCATGGTTATGGGTGGCGTTGGCCGGTGGCGAAAAACGGAGGTGCAGGTAGCGAGCTTTCGGGGGTGGCGAATCCTGGCGTTTGGCAATACCAAGATCGCGACCCCCAGTGAAGCGCCGCGCTACACCCAGGTGTCCAGCCACATCCTGTTCCGCCAGGACTCCATCGGGATCGCCTCGCCCGTGTACAGCGGCCAGAAGTAGATGAAGTTCCAGATGATGAGGAGGACCAGGACGCCCGCGGCGACCGCGCCGATGGTGCGGCGGCGTTCGGTGGAGCCCGGCGGGCCCAGGATCGCGCCGATCATCATCGTGACCGCGAGACAGAGGAAGGGGACGAAGACGACCGCGTAGAAGAGGAAGATCGTGCGTTCCTGGTAGAAGAACCAGGGCAGCCAGCCCGCCGCCACGCCGCAGGCGATCGCGCCGGCCCGCCAGTCGCGGCGGAAGAACCAGCGCCACAGGACGTACAGCAGCGCGAAGCAGGCCGCCCACCACAGCAGCGGGGTGCCGAGGGCGAGGACCTCGCGGGCGCACTTCTCCGTGACGTCGGCCGGGCAGCCGTCCTTGCCGGCGGCCGGGTCCTCGTAGAAGTACGAGACCGGGCGGCCCAGGACGATCCAGCTCCACGGGTTCGACTGGTACGTGTGGCCCGAGGTCAGGCTCACGTGGAAGTTGTAGACCTCCACCTCGTAGTGCCACAGGCTGCGCAGCCAGTCCGGCAGCCAGGACCAGAAGCCGGCGCCGGTCGTCCGGTCCTGCTCGGCCGCCCAGTCGCGGAAGTAGCCCTTGTCCGAGGCGATCCAGCCCGTCCAGGAGGCGATGTAGGTGGCGATGGCGACCGGGACCAGGGAGACGAAGGCCGGGAGCAGGTCCTTCTTCAGGACCGCCGTGTACGGGTGGACCGCGCCGGCCGTCTTCCGGGCGCCCACGTCCCACAGGACCGTGAGCAGGCCGAACGCCGCCAGGATGTACAGGCCGTTCCACTTCGTGGCGAACGCCAGGCCCAGCATCAGCCCCGCCGCCAGGCGCCACGGACGCCAGCCGAGCCGCAGGCCCTCCGCCACCGCCGCGTCCGGCCGCAGCACGCCCTCGTCGTCCTCCGGGAGCGCCGCCGCGAGCCGCCGTCTCGCCCAGTCGCGGTCGATCAGCAGACAGCCGAACGCGCCGACCACGAAGAACATCAGCACCTGGTCGAGCAGCGCCGTCCGGCTCATCACGAAGTGCAGGCCGTCCACCATGAGCAGCGTCCCCGCGAGACAGCCGAGGAACGTCGAGCGGAAGAGCCGCCGGCCGATGCGGCACAGCATCAGGACCGACAGCGTGCCGAGCACGGCGACCATGAACCGCCAGCCGAAGGGCGTGAAGCCGAAGATCTGCTCGCCCAGGCCGATGACCCACTTGCCGACCGGCGGGTGCACCACGTACCCCGGCTCCACCGGCACCGTGACCGCGTCCGGGTTCGCCAGGATCGACTTGTCGATGTCCTTCGGCCAGGAGCCCTCGTAGCCCTGCTTGATCAGGGCCCAGGCGTCCTTCGCGTAGTACGTCTCGTCGAATATCACCGCCTTGGGCTGCCCCAGGTGCCAGAACCGCAGCAGCCCGGCGACCAGCGCGACCAGCAGCGGGCCGCCCCAGGCCGCCCAGCGCGACATCCGGTCCACCGCACCCCGCGACATGCCGAGCAGCGAGGTGGCCCCCGACGACGGCCGCACGTACGGCGGCACCAGCCGTTCCCGCAGCCCGGTCCGCGCCGGGGCCACATAGCCGAACCGGCGCAGTCGCTGCTGCCACGAGGGCGGGTCCTGCCCGGCGTCCTGACCCTGCTGGGGGTGTGGTGCGGTACTGGTCACCGCGCCATCGTAGGGAACGCGCCTGTGCGAGTCGCCCGTCCGGGCTGCGAGGATGACCCATGTGACTGGAACGCTGGTACTCGCAGGGACCCCCATCGGCGACATCGCGGACGCGCCGCCGCGGCTCGCCACCGAGCTGGAGAGCGCGGACATCGTGGCCGCCGAGGACACCCGGCGGCTGCGCGGCCTGACCCGCGCGCTCGGCGTGCACACCACCGGCCGGGTCGTCTCCTACTTCGAGGGCAACGAGTCCGCGCGCACCCCCGAGCTGGTCGAGGCGCTGGCCGGCGGCGCCCGGGTGCTGCTGGTCACCGACGCGGGCATGCCGTCCGTCTCCGACCCCGGCTACCGGCTGGTCGCCGCCGCCGTGGAGCGGGACATCAAGGTGACCGCCGTGCCCGGCCCGTCCGCCGTGCTCACCGCGCTCGCGCTGTCCGGGCTGCCGGTGGACCGGTTCTGCTTCGAGGGCTTCCTGCCGCGGAAGGCCGGCGAGCGGCTCGGGCGGCTGCGCGAGGTCGCCGACGAGCGACGCACCCTCGTGTACTTCGAGGCCCCGCACCGCCTCGACGACACCCTCGACGCGATGGCCGAGGTGTTCGGCGCCGAGCGCCGCGCCGCCGTGTGCCGCGAGCTGACCAAGACGTACGAGGAGGTCAAGCGCGGCCCGCTCGGCGAGCTGGCGGCCTGGGCGAAGGAAGGAGTCCGCGGCGAGATCACCGTCGTCGTCGAGGGCGCCCCCGAGACCGGACCCGCCGAACTCGACGCGGCGGAGCTGGTGCGCAGGGTGCGGGTGCGCGAGGAGGCGGGGGAGCGGCGCAAGGAGGCGATCGCCGCCGTCGCCGCGGAGGCGGGCCTTCCCAAGCGGGAGGTGTTCGATGCCGTCGTGGCGGCAAAGAACGCGGATCGGGACGGCCAGGGCCCGGCCAAAGGACTAACCTGAAAGGCAAAGCCTCCGCCGCGTAGCGGACCGTCCCGGCAAGGGCGTCCCAAGGACGTTCCATGCTTTCCCCTCCGCTGATGCGCTCCGGCAGAAATGGGCGTCCACTGGTCAGTGGAGTGGAGAGGAGCTGGCATGAGCGAGATCACCGGCGCATCCGTCGGCCACGAGGAGTACTCCTTCGCCTGCGCCCGATGCGGATACGGCTGGGAGCAGGCGTACGACATCGAGCACCGCCTGGACGCCAACGGCCAGGAGTTCATCGTCTACCGGACCGAGGGCGCGCGGGTCCCCTCACCGCTTTCCGACCTGGCCTGCCCCAACTGCGAGCGCCGCGGTGCCGTCCGGATCCTGCGGTCCGGGCAGGTGTCCACCGCGATGCGGATGATGGACACCGAGCAGCCGCGGGCCGCCGCCCCCGTCCCGCCGAAGAAGGCGCCGCCCGCCCGTACCGGCGAGGCCCCCGGGCCCGTGCAGGAGCACCACCGGCACCTCTCCGACCTGCTCCACCCCTTCCGCGACCGCAAGTGACCCCGCCGCCCCGGCCGGTCCCGTGAACCTGAACGTACGATCGGGGCCATGACCTCCAAGGACGCCCCGCCGCCGCTGCCCGAGCCCCTGCTGGTGCCGGTGGCGGACTCGCACACCCACCTGGACATGCAGAACGGCACCGTCGAGGAGGCGCTCGCCCGGGCCGCCGCCGTCGGTGTCACCACCGTCGTCCAGGTGGGCTGCGACGTGAAGGGCTCCCGGTGGGCCGCCGAGACGGCCGCCGCGCACCCGGAGGTGCACGCGGCCGTCGCGCTGCACCCCAACGAGGCCCCGCGCATCGTCCTCGGCGACCCTGACGGCTGGTCCCGCCAAGGCGCCCGGGAGGCGGGAGGGGACGCCGCGCTCGACGAGGCGCTCGCCGAGATCGACCGGCTCGCCGCGCTGCCCGAGGTCAAGGGCGTCGGGGAGACCGGCCTCGACCACTTCCGCACCGGTCCCGAGGGCATGGCCGCGCAGGAGCGCTCGTTCCGCGCCCACATCGAGATCGCCAAGCGGCACGGCAAGGCGCTGGTCATCCACGACCGCGAGGCGCACGCCGACGTGCTGCGGGTCCTCGCCGAGGAGGGCGCGCCCGAGCGGACGGTCTTCCACTGCTACTCCGGCGACGCCGAGATGGCCCGGACCTGCGCCGAGGCCGGCTACTACATGTCCTTCGCCGGGAACATGACCTTCAAGAACGCCCAGCCGCTGCGCGACGCCCTCGCCGTCGCCCCGCTGGAGCTGGTCCTGGTGGAGACCGACGCGCCGTTCCTGACCCCGGTGCCCTACCGGGGGCGGCCGAACGCGCCGTACCTGATCCCGATCACGGTCCGCGCGATGGCCGAGGTGCGCGGGATCGAGGTCGACGCGCTGTGCGAGGCGCTCGCCGCGAACACCGCGCTGGCGTTCGATTACTAGAGGGTCACCGCTACATAACTCTCACCCTACGTAGTCGCGTTGCTTTGGAGAGTGACCGCGGCTCCGCTAGGGTCCCGGCTTCGTGAGCACCTCGCAGGGGAGTCATCGAGCCGCACGCGGCGGCCGTCGCGCCGCGACCCGCACGGTCGAGGCACCGCCGGTCCCGCCGCCGTCGGCCCCGTCCATCCACGAGTACGAGACCCAGCCCTACGCGGCTCGGCTCGCACCGCCCCCCGTGCGCGCCCCCGAGCCCGCCCGGGCCGCCGCCCCTGTCCCGGCCCCGGCAGCCGGCGGGCGCGCCGCCGCCCGGCGGGGCGCCCGCCGCCGGAAGGCGGCCCCCGCCGGGGACGGGCTGCGCCGGCTCGTCCCGCAGGCCCTGGTCGTCGCGTTCCTGGCGGGCGGCACCACCGCCTTCGTCGCCGACGACAAGGCGATCCGGCTCAGCGTCGACGGCGTCCCGCGCACCCTGCACACCTTCGCCGACGACGTCGAGGAACTCCTGGAGGACGAGGGCCTCGCCGTCGGCGCCCACGACCTCCTCGCGCCCGGCCCCGGCGCGGCCCTCTCCGACGGCGACGAGGTCGTCGTCCGGTACGGCCGCCCCGTCCGGCTGACCCTCGACGGGCAGCGCCGCCAGGTGTGGACGACCGCCCGCACCGTCGAGGGGGCGCTGCGTCAGCTCGGGGTCCGAGCCGAGGGTGCGTACCTCTCCGTCTCCCGCTCCGCGCCGATCTCCCGCCACGGCCTCGACCTCGACGTGCGCACCGAGCGCACCGTCACCCTTCTCGCCGACGGCCGCGAGCGGACCGTCCGCACCAACGCGGCGACCGTCCGCGAGGTCGTCGAGGGGGCCGGCATCACCCTCTCCGGCCAGGACACCACCTCCGTGCCGCCCAGCTCCTTCCCGCGCGACGGCCAGACCGTCACCGTCCTGCGGATCACCGGCTCCCGGGAGGTCCGCGAGGAGCCGATCCGGTACGCCGTCGAGCGGGTCCGCGACCCGGAGCTGTTCGCCGGCACCGAGGTCGTCGAACGGCAGGGCGTCCAGGGCGTGCGCCGGGTCACGTACGCGCTGCGGACCGTCAACGGGGTCCGGCAGAAGCCGCGCCGGATCGCCGAGGAGATCGTCCGCGCGCCCGTCGCGCAGCGGGTGAAGGTCGGGACGAAGCCGCTGCCGCACTCGGTCGCGGGCGCCGACGGCCTGGACTGGGGCGCGCTCGCGCAGTGCGAGTCCGGCGGCCGGCCGGGCGCGGTCGACCCGTCGGGGACGTACGGCGGGCTCTACCAGTTCGACCCGGGGACCTGGCGGGCTCTCGGCGGCAGCGGGGTGGCGCAGAACGCGCCCGCGTCCGAGCAGACGTACCGGGCGAAGAAGCTGTACGTGCAGCGGGGGGCGAGTCCCTGGCCGCACTGCGGCCGAAGGCTCCACGGGTGAGCCGTAGGCTGTACCGGTGAGCACCACCGATCCCGCCGACGTTCTCCTCGGCCCCGCCGACATCCGTGAACTGGCCGCCGCGCTGGGCGTACGCCCCACCAAGCAGCGCGGCCAGAACTTCGTCATCGACGCCAACACGGTCCGGCGGATCGTCCGGACGGCCGAGGTGCGACCCGACGACGTGGTCGTGGAGGTGGGCCCGGGACTCGGCTCGCTGACGCTGGCCCTGCTCGACGTCGCCGACCGGGTGACGGCCGTCGAGATCGACGACGTCCTCGCCGCGGCCCTGCCCTCGACGATCGCGGCCCGCATCCCGGCGAAGAAGGACCACTTCGCGCTGGTCCACTCCGACGCCATGCACGTCCAGGAGCTGCCCGGCCCGGCGCCGACGGCGCTGGTCGCGAACCTGCCGTACAACGTGGCCGTGCCGGTGCTGCTGCACATGCTGGACCGCTTCCCGTCCATCGAGCGGACGCTCGTGATGGTCCAGGCGGAGGTCGCCGACCGGCTCGCCGCCGGTCCGGGGAACAAGGTGTACGGCGTGCCGTCGGTGAAGGCGAACTGGTACGCCGAGGTGAAGCGGGCCGGGTCGATCGGGCGCAACGTGTTCTGGCCGGCGCCGAACGTCGACTCGGGCCTGGTGTCGCTGGTGCGGCGGAAGGAACCGCTCGCCACCACGGCCTCCAAGGACGAGGTCTTCGCGGTCGTCGACGCGGCCTTCGCGCAGCGCCGCAAGACGCTGCGCGCCGCGCTGGCCGGCTGGGCGGGCTCGCCCGCGGCGGCGGAGGAGGCCCTGGTGAAGGCCGGGATCTCGCCGCAGGCGCGCGGCGAGGCGCTCACCGTCGAGGAGTTCGCACGGATCGCGGAGAACCGGGGAGAGCGTACGGATGGCTGACCGCAAGAGCGTGACCGTTCGGGTCCCCGCGAAGGTCAACGTGCAGCTGGCGGTGGGCGGGGCGCGGCCGGACGGCTTCCACGACCTGGCCAACGTCTTCCTGGCGGTGTCGCTGTTCGACGAGGTGACGGTGACGCCGGCGGACGAGCTGCGGGTGACGTGCTCGGGTCCCGACGCGGACCAGGTGCCGCTCGACCGCACGAACCTGGCGGCGCGGGCGGCCGAGCGGCTCGCGGCGCGGCACGGCATCGCGCCGGACGTGCACATCCACATCGCCAAGGACATCCCGGTCGCGGGCGGCATGGCCGGCGGCAGCGCGGACGGCGCGGGCGCGCTGCTCGCGTGCGACGCGCTGTGGGGCCTGAACTCCTCGCGCGCGGAGCTCATGGAGATCTGCGCGGAGCTCGGCAGCGACGTGCCGTTCAGCCTGGCGGGCGGGGCGGCGCTGGGCGTCGGCCGCGGCGAGCGGCTCTCCGAGCTGCCGGTCGGCGGGACGATCCACTGGGTGTTCGCCGTCGCCGACGGCGGGCTGTCGACACCGGCGGTGTACCGCGAGTTCGACCGCCTCGCCGAGGGCACGGACGTGCCCGAGCCGGTCGCCTCCCCGGACCTCCTGGAGGCCCTGCGCACCGGCGACGCCGCCGCGCTCGCGGGCACCCTGTCGAACGACCTCCAGCCGGCGGCGCTCTCCCTGCGCCCGTCGCTGGCCGCGACCCTGGAGACGGGCATGGCGGCGGGTGCGCTCGCCGCGCTGGTCTCGGGCTCCGGCCCGACGACGGCCTTCCTGACGAAGGACGAGGACTCGGCGCGTTCGGTGGCCGAGGCGCTCACCACGTCGGGCACCTGCCGCACGGCCCGGGTCGCCCACGCGCCGGCGCCGGGGGCGCGGATCGTCTGAGCGGCGCGGGTACGAACCCGGGACGGAGGCGCCCGCCGGGGCGCCGCTCCGTTGTGCCCACCCTCCCCCGAGCTCTCGGCTTCGCTCGAGCAGGGGACCCCATCGCCCTGGGGGCACCTCCCGGACGGAGTCTGGGGGAGGAACGAATGCCCACAACGGGGGTGGGCATGGCGGACGTCAGCTCGGCGGGGCGCAGGCGTGGGTTTTCGCGGACCGGTCCGCGAACGTCTTGAGAGCCGCGCGGAGCGACGTGTGGTCCAGGGCCAGTGGGGAGGCGAAGCGGTCGGCTCGGGGGCGGATCTCGTAGACCGCCGTGTCCCCTGCTCCCGGGCACCGGGCCGTCAGGAAGTAGTGGCCGTCGGGGCGGTCGCCCGGCTCACGGGCGGCGTCGCGGGCGTCGAGGCGGCGCAGGCCCACGAACGGGCCGTAGTGCGCGGTGAGGGCGTACAGCTCCGTGCCCTGGAGGCCGCCGAGCGTGCAGCCCTCGATCGGCTTCGGGCCGGCCGGGGACTCGACCGCCGTGACGACGCCCCAACGAGCCGCGGTCGCCGCGTCCAGGACGCCTGCGCAGGCCCCCGACACCGTGCCGAACGGCCTGTAGTCCCAGGACGTCACCGACACCCCGGGGTCCCCGACCGCTCCGCCGGGCTTCGCCGCCGCGCAGCCGGTGCGCCGCGCGTACGAGGCCGCCGTACCGGTCAGCACCTCGGTGAGCCGGGTGCGCGCGGCGGGCCTGGTGAAGTCGGCGCCGTGCAACCGCGCGGAGACCGTGGCCACCAGGCCGTCGCCCGGCTCCTTGCCGCAGTCCAGCATGAGCGCCGCGGTCGCCTCGCCCCGGTCGTCCTCGTCCCGGTCGGGGGAGAAGGAGAACGAGCCCGTCCAGCCGTGGCCGAGCGGTGCGTCCCGGCCGTCGGCGTCGATGCCGACCGCCCGGTCGTCGGCCCGCTGCACCGACACCACCAGCCAGTTGCGGCCGTCCTCCTCGGAGTCGACGCCGTCCACCTTGCACGACCACCCGCGGGTCCCCGACCGGATCGACGTCGTCACCTCGGCGCCGTCGAGCAGCGCCCGCAGCGGACCGGCCGCCAGGTCGCCCTCGCACGCCGAGTCCAGGGCGCTGTCGTGCCGCCAGGCGTCGTACCCGCCGGACAGCCAGAACAGCCCGCCCGCGACGGCGACGGCGCCCGCCGTCCACGCGGCCGTCAGCCGCACCCGCCGCCGCTTCCAGAACGCGCTCACCGCGCCCACACCTTTCCGAGCCGCTTCGTCCCGCGGCAGTCCTTCGCCGATGCCAGGTACCGGTCGAGGAGCGCGTCCGCCCGCTCCGTCAGACCCGTCGGCTCAGGCCCCGACGTGCTGACCCGGTGCAGCGTCCGGCCGTCCGCGCAGACCGACTCGGCCCACGCGGCCACCTCGTACGAGCGCCGGTCCTTCGCCGGCGCCCCGCCGCGGCCCGCCCCGGCGAGCTCCGCGCCGTACTCGGTGCGGACCTCCGGCAGCGCCACGCCCCACCAGCTCGCCGACGACACCGACATGCCCCTGCCGTCCGCGCGCGTGAACGAGAGCGTGCAGCCCCGCGCCCACTCCGGGCTTCCGCCGTGCATCCCGTTCTGCGCGGGCCGCGGCGCCCCGCCCGGTACCCGGCCGAGGTCCGCCGGCCGGAACCAGCGGCAGGGCTCCGGGGCCGCGTCCTCGTCCTCGGAGGCGCCCCGGTCCCGCGGCCCCGGCTTCGCGTCGTCGTACCGCACCGGCTTCCCGCCGCAGCCGTTCCGCTCGCGCAGGTCCTCGGCGAGCGCCACGACCGCCGTGCCGACCTCCGCCGCCGCGTCGGGCCCGTCGAGCAGCGACCCGTGCACCCGGAACGCCGTCACCGGCCGGGCGTACCCGCGCAGCCCCTTCGGGCAGGCGACGGTCACCTGCGCCTCGGCCTGCTCGTACGCGTCCGCCCACTCGGGCGCGTCGTCGTACGGGGACTCCCCGGCGACGTCGTCGACGGTGACGCCCTCCAGCGGCGGGTCGAGCACGGGGACGGCCGCGATCTCCAGCGTCGGGTCGTCCTCGTCCTCGCCGGTGACCGAACAGGCCATCAGGGCACGCGGCCCCGGCCCGGTCCGCAGCCGCCACCGGGAGTCGTCCGGGAGCAGTCCGCGCAGGATCTCGGCCGGCAGCGCCCCGCCGCAGGCCCGCGCGAGCACCGCCTCGTTGTGGTCCGCCCGCCGCTCGGCGCGTACCAGCAGATACCCGGCGAAGACCGCCGCCAGGACGGCCACGGCGGTGGCCTGCGGCAACCACCGATGGCGGCGGAACCGTGTCCACACCGAGTCGGACATCCCCGCCCCCCCGTCTTCGTACGCGTCGTCGAACGATCACCGCACGCTATCCCACGCCCCGCGCCGTCTACCCTTGGACGTCGATCCATCCCCCGGTACAGGAGTCAAGGTGGCCGTCAACCTGGTCAATGTCGAGGCAGTCAGCAAGGTGTACGGAACCCGTGCCCTGCTCGACGGCGTGTCCCTCGGCGTCTCCGAAGGCGACCGGATCGGCGTCGTCGGCCGCAACGGCGACGGCAAGACGACCCTGATCCGGATGCTCGCCAAGCTGGAGGAGGCCGACACCGGCCGCGTCACGCACAGCGGCGGGCTGCGCCTCGGCGTGCTCACCCAGCACGACTCCCTCGACCCGCGGGCGACCATCCGGCACGAGGTCATCGGCGTGATGGCCGACCACGAGTGGGCCGGCAGCGCCAAGATCCGCGACGTGCTCACCGGCCTGTTCGGCGGCCTGGACCTGCCCGGCTTCGAGAAGGGCCTGGACACCGTCATCGGCCCGCTCTCCGGTGGCGAGCGGCGGCGCATCGCGCTCGCCAAGCTGCTCATCGAGGACCAGGACCTGCTCGTCCTGGACGAGCCCACCAACCACCTCGACGTCGAGGGCATCGCCTGGCTCGCCGGCCACCTGCGCGAGCGCCGCTCCGCACTGGTCTGCGTCACCCACGACCGCTGGTTCCTCGACCAGGTCTGCACCCGCATGTGGGACGTGCAGCGCGGCGCCGTGTACGAGTACGAGGGCGGCTACTCCGACTACGTCTTCGCCCGCGCCGAGCGCGAGCGCATCGCGGCGACGGAGGAGGTCAAGCGGCAGAACCTGGTCCGCAAGGAGCTGGCCTGGCTGCGCCGCGGCGCCCCCGCCCGCACCTCCAAGCCCCGGTTCCGGATCGAGGCGGCGAACGCGCTGATCGCGGACGTGCCGGAGCCCCGCGACAAGAGCGAGCTGATGAAGTTCGCCAACGCCCGTCTCGGCAAGACGGTGTTCGACCTGGAGAACGTGGACATCACGGCCGGCCCGAAGGAGCTGCTGAAGCACCTGACCTGGCAGCTCGGCCCGGGCGACCGGATCGGTCTGGTCGGCGTGAACGGCGCGGGCAAGACCTCGCTGCTGCGCGCGCTGGCCGACGCCGCCGTCACCCAGGGGGACATCCAGCCCGCGGCCGGCCGGATCGTCGTCGGCAAGACCGTGCGGCTCGCCTACCTGTCGCAGGACGTCACCGAACTCCCCGCCGAGCTGCGGGTCCTGGAGGCCGTGCAGCAGGTGCGCGACCGCGTCGACCTCGGCAAGGGCCGGGAGATGACGGCGGGCCAGCTGTGCGAGCAGTTCGGCTTCACCAAGGAGAAGCAGTGGACGCCGGTCGGCGACCTGTCCGGTGGCGAGCGGCGCCGCCTCCAGCTGCTCCGTCTCCTCATGGACGAGCCGAACGTCCTCTTCCTCGACGAGCCCACCAACGACCTCGACATCGAGACCCTGACCCAGCTGGAGGACCTCCTCGACGGCTGGCCCGGCTCCATGGTCGTGATCTCGCACGACCGGTTCTTCATCGAGCGCACCACCGACCGGACGTTCGCGCTGCTCGGCGACCGGACTCTGCGCATGCTGCCGCGCGGCATCGACGAGTACCTGGAGCGGCGGCAGAAGATGATCGAGGCGGCGCTGCCCGCCCCGGCTCCGGCCGCGCAGCAGAAGCAGGGCGTCTCCGCCGCCGACGCACGGGCGGCGAAGAAGGAGCTGCAGAAGGTCGAGCGGCAGCTAGACAAACTCTCCGAGAAGGAGACCAAACTGCACGCCCAAATCGCCGACAACGCCACGGACTTCGAGAAGGTGGCCAAACTGGACGCCGAGCTGCGGGAACTGGCGGGCGAGCGCGAGGAGCTGGAGATGCGCTGGCTGGAGCTCGCCGAAGACGCGTAGAGAAGGCGTGGAGACCCGGTAACGAGGGCATCACGGGCCGGTCCTCCCTTGGGAACAGGGGTGGACCGGTCACTTTTGCGCCACCCCCCGGGTGGTACAAAGAAATCCCGCTCGACCCATTGCACAGTGCGCCATCCATGTCCGATTCGCTCCTTTCCGCCGGGACTTGACCGGTGGAATCGCGGGGGAGGCCGGTCGGACACCGGACCGCACGAAGGGGGAAGCTGATGACTCAGCCGCCCAGCAACCAGCCGCAGGGCGGCTTCGGCGCGCCGCAGGACGGGCCGCCGGCCCAGCCGCCCGGCCAGCCGCCCCAGCCCCCGGCCCAGCCGCCGCATGCCCCGCCGGTCCCGCCGGCGCAGCCGCCGCAGGCCCCGCAGCCCGGTTACGGGTACCCCCAGCAGCCGCCCGCCGGTTACGGGTACCCGCAACAGCCGGGCCCGTACGCCCAGCAGCCCGGTCCGTACGGGCAGCCGCAGTCGCAGCCGGGGCCGTACGGCCAGCAGCCGAACCCCTACGGGGGCTACCCGACGCAGCCTCAGTACCCCGGCGCCCCGGCGCCCGCGCCGTCCGGCGGCAACCCCTTCAAGGGCAAGCCCGGCGTCATCATCGCCGCGGCGGCGGCCGCGCTGCTCGTCATCGGCGGCGGTACGTGGTTCGCGCTCAGCGGGGACGACGACAAGAAGCCGATCGCCAAGCCGAGTTCCACCCCGAGCTCCTCCGCCTCGGTCGACCAGGGCGACGGCAGCGGCGACGGCCGCAACGCCGCGGACGACCTCAACGCCGGCCGCAAGCCCGGCGAGGCGAAGGTGAACTGGCTGGTCAAGAACACCGTCGACCTGCCCCGCAACGGCGCTGACGTGTACGGCCCGTGGGTCTTCGGCGACACCGTCGTCAAGGGCATGTACAAGAGCCTCGTCGGCTACGGCCTGAAGGACGGCAAGGAGAAGTGGAACCTTCCGCTTCCGTTCGAGATGTGTGCCGCGCCGTCCCAGATCTCCGCCACCGGCCAGATCGTCATCGGCGTCAACGACAAGGCCGGTGACCGCGCCGACTGCCTCGTCCTGCAGCAGGTCGACCTCAAGACCGGCAAGGCGGGCTGGAAGAAGACGCTCCCCAAGGGCAGCGGCTTCGCCTCGCTGTCCGACATCACCCTCGCCATCAGTGGCAACACGGTCACCGCGGCCGGCACCAGCAACGCCTGGGGCTTCTCGCTCACCGACGGCCGTCAGCTCTTCACCCGGCCGAACGGCGACTGCAAGCCGTACGCCTACGCCGGCGGCTCCAAGCTGATCGGCGCGTACAGCTGCAAGACCAGCGACTACAAGAAGAAGCAGGAAGAGCTCAGCGAGGTCGACCCGAACACCGGCAAGCCGAAGTGGACCTTCCGGCTGAAGCCCATGTGGGAGGTCGACAAGGTCTACTCGGTCAACCCCGTGGTCGTCTCCCTCCGGCAGGAGGGGGAGACCAGTGACGACGGCAAGTGGGTCGTCCTCGCGCTCAACGCCAACGGCAGCCAGCGCTCCCAGCTGACCGGCAGCACCGACAAGTTCGCTCCCCGCTGCGGCGGCAACTACGTCATCTTCGGCAAGCACCTGCAGGGTTGCGTCGGCGTCGCCGCGGACGCGAACACCCTCTACATGTCCACCGAGGAAGACACCAGCGGCCTGGCCCGCACCAACGCCGTGGTCGCCTTCGACCTGAGCACCGGCAAGCCCAAGTGGCGCGCCAAGGCGCCCGCCGAGCGGGTCGTGACGCCGCTGCAGATGCAGGGCTCCAGCGTGCTGCTCTACATGGACGCGAAGTACGACAAGGGCGGCGCGCTCGCGACGCTCGCCCCGACCGGCGGTGCGCCGAAGATCGTGCAGCAGCACCCGGCGTCGACGTCGGAGATCGAGAACGACTTCTACAGCGCGCGTTACGCGTACGCGAACGGCACGTTCGTGATCGCGTCGGGCCGCGTCAGCGCCACCAACGACGCGGAGGAGAAAGAGACCAAGACGATGATGGCGTTCAGCAAGTGAGGCACGCAGACCGATGACTCAGCCACCTCCCCCGCCGAACCAGCCCCCGGGTCCGCCCCAGGGCGGCTTCGGCGCCCCCCAGGACCCCCCGGCGGGCGGCTTCGGCGCCCCCACGCCGCCGCCGGCCCAGCCGCAGTACGGCTACCCGCAGCAGCCGCCCACGCAGCCGCAGGGCCAGCCGTCCGCGCAGCCGCAGTACGGCTACCCCCAGCAGCCCGACCAGGCGGCGGGGCAGCCCCAGTACGGCTACCCGCAGCAGCCGCCGACCCAGCCGATGGGCCAGCCGCAGTACGGCTACCCGACGCAGCCGCAGTACGGGTACCAGCCCACCCCGCCGCCGGGCTCCGGCGGCGGCAAGAAGCTGACCACCCAGATGCAGATCATCATCGCCGCCGTGGTCGCGGTCGTCCTGATCATCGGCGGCGGCGTCTGGTACGCCTCCTCCGGTGACGACGAGCCGGCGAACGAGGGCAAGGGCGGCAGCAGCCAGGGCACCGACGGCGGCAAGGGCAAGGCCGCCGCGGACGGACCGGGCAAGGAGAAGGTCCCGTCCAACGTCCAGTCGAAGGTGTCCTTCCAGCTGCCGCACCCCAAGGTCACCGACGTCACGGACGTGGCCGGCTCCTGGGTGACCGACAAGGCGTACGTGAAGACGGGCGTCAACTCGATCGTCGGCTACGACCTCGCCAAGGGCACCCCGGTGTGGACGCTGGCCCTGCCCGGCCAGGTCTGCGCCACCTCCCGGCACGCGACCGCGGACAACAAGACCGCGATCGTCTACGAGGCGTCCAAGCGCCTCCCGCCGCGCAACTACCAGCCGTGCACCGAGGTCGCCGTGGTCGACCTGGTCGCGGGCAAGCTGGTGTGGACGAAGTCGGTCACCAGCGCCAGCTCCGGCGACGACAAGGTGAAGTTCAGCGAGGTCACGCTGAGCGGCACCACCGTCGCGGCCGGCGGCACCGACGGCGGCGCCGCGTTCGACCTGGCCAACGGCAACCCGCGGTGGAAGCCGCAGGCGAACGCCGAGAACTGCTACGACATGGGTTACGGCGGCGGCGCCGGCCTCGTCGCGGCGCGCAAGTGCGGGCCGTACGACAGCCAGTACGTCGTCATCCAGAACCTCAACCCGGCCACGGGCGCGCCGATCTCGCAGTTCAAGATGCCGGCCGGCGTGAAGTACGCGTCGATCGTGTCCACCAAGCCGCTGGTCGTCGCCGCGGACGTCGGCGACACCGCCGACGACGGCAGCGGCATCTCGGACTTCTTCTCGATCGACGAGGCCACCGGCAAGCTCAAGGTGAAGATCGCCGCGGACGCGGACCGGTTCGCCGCCCGCTGCCGCTCCACCGAGGTCGAGACCTGCTCCAAGGTCGTCGTCGGCAACGGCCGGATCTACCTGCCCACCGAGGACCACGAGGGCAGCGGCGAGTACGGCGACACCAACGAGATCGTGTCGTTCGACCTCGCCACCGGCAAGCCGACCAGCGACAAGGCCGACGCCGGCGACCGGTACTCGATGTTCCCGCTGCGCATGGACGGCGGCAACGTCATCGCGTACAAGACCCCGCCGTACGACAAGGGCGGCCAGATCGTCTCGATCGACGGGGCGACCTTCAAGCAGACGACCCTGCTGGAGAACCCGGGCGACGAGGCGGTCCGTGACGCGGAGTCGAGCTTCTCCTCGGACTACGCGGAGATCCTCTACTCCGGCGGGCGGATGTTCATCTCCGAGACGATGATCAGCGAGCCGCGCAAGTCCGCCGGCGACGACAAGGAGTACCTGGTCGTCGCTTACTCCACCACCGGCTGACACCCCGCGGTACCCCGACAGCCCGGCGCATCGATTCACATCGGTGCGCCGGGCTGTTTGCGAGTGGCCCTGATTGGCGAAGAATTCGGGCAGTCTGGGGGGCTTCTGGCACGTAAGGGACGCGCAAGGTCGAACAAGCGTGTAGCTTGCCGGGTCAGGAGGGCCGGGGGGCCAGCTCCAGGGGGTGATGGGGGTTTGATGCGATGGGCGTGCGGCTCATGGTGGTCGACGACCACCGACTGCTGGCGGAGGCGCTCGCCTCGGCACTGAAACTGCGCGGGCACCGGGTGCTCGCGGCGGCGGCGCCCGCGGCGGGCGCCGCCGAGCTCGTGGTGGCCAGGGCGCCCGAGGTGTGCCTGCTGGGCACGGCCGCGCCGGCCGAGCCGGGGGCCTTCGAGCCGATCGTCCGGATCAAACGGGAGCGGCCGCAGGTGGCCGTGGTGGTCCTCGGGCCGGTGCCGTCGCCGCTCGGGATCGCGGCGGCGTTCGCGGCCGGCGCGTCCGGGTACGTCCGGCACGACGAGCGCATCGAGGGCGTGGAACGGGCCCTGCTGAAGGCCAGGGCCGGGGAGGCGGCGGTCGCGCCGCAGCTGCTCCAGGGCGCGTTCGAGGAGTTGCTGAACCCGACGGCGCAGCCGGACGACGAGGGGCAGCGGCTGCTGCGGGTGCTGACGCCGCGGGAGGTCGAGGTGCTGGTCCGGGTCGCGGAGGGCGAGGACACCCGGCTGATCGCCCAGGGCATGCGGATCGCGCCCAGCACGGCCCGGACGCATGTGCAGCGGGTGCTGATGAAGCTGGGCGTCGGGTCCCGGCTCGAAGCGGCGGCGCTCGCGGCGCGCAGCGGCCTGCTCGACCGGGCGCCGCGGCCGCGCGGGCCGGGAGAGGTCTGACGGCACCGGTCCTTACCGCCCGGTCGCGATGCGCGGATTGAAGGGGTTTGGGGTCTCCCCAAGCCCCTTCTTGTTGACTCTCGATGTTTAAATGTGCTTCGTTGTGCGTGGTTCTGTTTGAATGTCGCGCGGAGGCTGCCCGTGAAGAAGACCGTGACCACCCTCGCCGACGGGCGTGAGCTGATCTACTACGACGCCGGCGACGACACCGTCCGCGACGCCGTCGACGAGCGGCCGCTGGATCCGCCCGCCTCCGGCTCCGAGATCCGCCACGACCCGCTCCTCGGCGACGCGGTCGCGATCGCCTCGCACCGCCAGGCCCGCACCTACCACCCGCCGGCCGACGAGTGCCCGCTCTGCCCGTCCCGGGACGGCCGGCAGAGCGAGATCCCGGCCGCCGACTACGAGGTCGTCGTCTTCGAGAACCGCTTCCCCTCCCTCGCCGGCCGGACCGGCCGCTGCGAGGTGGTCTGTTTCACCTCCGACCACGACGCCTCCTTCGCCGACCTCACCGAGGAGCGCGCCGCGCTCGTCCTGGAGGCGTGGACCGACCGCACCGCCGAACTCGCCGCACACCCGCAGGTCCGCCAGGTCTACTGCTTCGAGAACCGCGGCGCGGAGATCGGCGTCACCCTCGCCCACCCGCACGGCCAGATCTACGCCTTCCCGTTCACCACCCCGCGCACCGCCCTCATGCAGCGCCGGGCCGCCGAGCACCGGGCCGCCACCGGCCGGAACCTCTTCGACGACGTCGTGGCCCGCGAACGCGCCGACGTCGAACGGGTGGTCCTGGAGGGAGAGCACTGGACGGCCTTCGTGCCGTACGCCGCGCACTGGCCGTACGAGGTCCACCTGTACCCGAACCGCCGGGTGCCGGACCTGCGCGCGCTGGACGACGCGGCTCGCACAGAGTTCCCACAGATCTATCTGGAACTCTTGAGGCGCTTCGACCGGATCTTCGGCCCGGACGAACCGCCGACGCCGTACATCGCCGCCTGGCACCAGGCGCCGTTCCACGACGCCGAGCGGGACGAGTTCGGGCTCCATCTCGAGCTTTTCACCGTCCGCCGTACGTCCGGCAAGCTGAAGTACCTCGCCGGTACCGAATCCGGTATGAGCGTGTTCATCAACGACGTGCCGCCGGAGGCCGCGGCCCGTCGACTGCGAGAGGTGGCGGGCAAGTGAGCAAGGCGAAGTACCTGGTGACGGGCGGGGCGGGGTACGTCGGCGGGGTCGTCGCCGCGCACCTGATCGAGGCGGGGTACGCGGTGACGGTCCTGGACGACCTCTCCACCGGATTCGCCGCGGGCGTCCCGGCCGGCGCCGAGTTCGTCGAGGGCCGGATCCAGGACGCCGCCCGCTGGCTCGACGACTCCTACGACGGCGTGCTGCACTTCGCCGCGTTCTCGCAGGTCGGCGAGTCCGTCGCGGACCCGGAGAAGTACTGGCTGAACAACGTCGGTGGCACCACCGCCCTGCTCGCCGCGATGCGCGACGCGGGGGTGCGCCGGCTGGTCTTCTCCTCCACCGCCGCCACCTACGGCGAACCGGCCGTCACCCCGATCACCGAGTCCGCCGCCACCGCGCCGACCAACCCCTACGGCGCGACCAAGCTCGCCGTCGACCACATGATCAGCGGCGAGGCGCGCGCCCACGGCCTGGCCGCCGTCTCCCTGCGCTACTTCAACGTGGCCGGTGCGTACGGCACCCAGGGCGAGCGGCACGACCCCGAGTCCCACCTCATCCCGCTGGTCCTCCAGGTCGCCCTCGGCCGCCGCGAGTCCATCTCGGTGTACGGCGACGACTACCCGACCCCCGACGGCACCTGTGTGCGCGACTACATCCACGTCGCCGACCTTGCCGAGGCGCACCTGCTCGCGCTCGGCGCGATGACCCCGGGCGAGCACCTGATCTGCAACCTCGGCAACGGCAACGGCTTCTCGGTCCGTGAGGTCGTCGAGACGGTCCGCAAGGTCACCGGCCACCCCGTGCCCGAGGTCCTGGCCGCCCGCCGGGCCGGCGACCCGGCCGTCCTGGTCGCCTCGGCGGAGGCGGCCCGGGAGCGGCTCGGCTGGATCCCGTCCCGCCCGGACCTGGCGGACATCGTCGCGGACGCCTGGGCGTTCGCCCGCAGGCAGGACCGGGAGGGTGAGCACGCATGACGGTCGCAGCGGACTTCACCCGGCTCTACGGGACCGCGCCGGACGGCGTCTGGGCGGCGCCCGGCCGGGTCAACCTGATCGGCGAGTACACCGACTTCAACGACGGATTCGTGCTGCCGATGGCGCTGCCGCACACCGCGGTCGCGGCCGTCGCCCGGCGCGACGACGGCGTCCTGCGGGTCCACTCCGCCGACGTCGAGGAGGGCGTCGTCCAGCTCGACGTCGACGCCCTCGAACCCCGCTCCGGCGCCGGCTGGGCCGCGTACCCGGCCGGCGTCGTGCGGGCGCTGCGCGAGGCGGGGCACCCGGTCACCGGGGCGGACATCCATCTGGCCTCGACCGTCCCCACCGGCGCCGGGCTCTCCTCCTCGGCCGCCCTGGAGGTCGTCACCGCGCTCGCCCTGGACGAGCTGTACGGGCTCGGGCTGACCCGGCCCGAGCTGGCGCGGCTCGCCCAGCGCGCCGAGAACGACTTCGTCGGCGTGCCGTGCGGGGTGATGGACCAGATGGCCTCGGCGTGCGCGGCCCCCGGGCACGCCCTGTTCCTGGACACCCGCGACCTTTCGTACCGTCAGGTCCCCTTCGACCTCGGCGCGGTGGGGCTGCGGCTGCTCGTCGTCGACACCCGCGTGAAGCACGCGCTCGGCGACGGCGCGTACGCCGAGCGCCGCGCCGGCTGCGAGGCCGGTGCGCGGGCGCTCGGGGTGCGCGCGCTGCGCGACGTGCCGTACGTGCACCTGCCCGACGCCCTCGCCCGGCTGAGCGATCCGACGGTCCGGCGCTACGTCCGGCACGTGGTCTCCGACGACGAGCGGGTGCGCCGGACGATCGAGCTGCTCGACGCCGGCGAGGTCCGCAAGGTCGGTCCGGTGCTCACCGAGGGGCACGCCTCGCTCCGGGACGATCTGCGGGTTTCCTGCGCGGAGTTGGACCTCGCCGTCGAGGCGGCGAACGCGGCCGGGGCGCTCGGCGCGCGGATGACCGGCGGCGGCTTCGGCGGCTCCGCCGTCGTCCTCGTCGAGGCGACCGGGCCGCAGGGTGCGGACGTGGTGGCCGCGGCGGTCGAAAAGGCCTTCGCCGAGGCCGGGTTCACCGCGCCGAGGATCTTCGAGGCGGTGCCCTCCGAAGGCGCGCGGCGCCTCTGAGGGCCCCAACTATCACAGGGACGGCATAAGTTCGGCCGACTTGAGCGAAACCTGCGCTACCGGCGGCCTCCACCCGTACTCTGATGCGCAGCGCCGGTGGGGGCCGGTGCTGATCAGGGGGCGAGAAGCGTCGGGTACGACGCCCAGGGCGGGGTAACAGTCACTGCACGGCGGCGGCCGTGTGCTGTGACGGACCCGCCCCGGCGTCGTGCCCGCGCCGGTCTTGGTTCCTCGACGCTTGGGGGTGTCCGTGGTCCGTATCCGGGTCCTGGTGGTGGACGACCACCGCATTTTCGCCGAGTCGCTCGCCGCGGCCCTCGCGGCCGAGCCGGACGTCGACGTCGCCGCCGCGGGAAGCGGCCCGGCGGCGCTGCGCTGTCTGGACCGCGCGGCCGGCGAGGGCCGCCGGTTCGACGTGCTGCTCGTCGACGCCGACCTCGGCGTCATGGGAGCGCCGGCCGTCGCCCGCGCCGTGCCGGACGACGGCGAGGCCGCCGTCGACGGCATCTCGCTGGTGGCCGGGGTGCGTTCGGCCCAGGCGGGCGTCCGCACGATCGTGCTCGCGGAGAAGGACGACCCGCGCCGGGCCGCCCTCGCGCTGCAGGCCGGGGCCTGCGGCTGGGTCGCCAAGGACTGTTCGCTGCAGCGGCTGCTGGCGGTGATCCGGGGCGTCCTGCGCGACGAGACGCATCTGCCGCCCGCGCTGCTCACCGGCGTCCTGCGGGAGTTGACGGCGGCCCGCAAGCACCGCACCGAGAGCGAGCAGTTGGTGGAGTCGCTGACCCCGCGCGAGCGCGAGGTGCTGCGCTGCATGGTGGCCGGCCTCGGCCGCAAGGCGGTCGCCGAGCGGCTGTTCCTCTCCCCGCACACGGTCCGCACGCACATGCAGAACGTGCTGGGGAAACTGGGCGTGCACTCCACGCTCGCGGCGGTCGCGCTGGCCCGCCGAGCGGGCGTCGGACCGGCCGAGCTAGCCGGGGACGTTGTCGAACGGGGCGGTCAGCTGGCGTAGCAGGCCGGCCAGATCGCCGCGCTCGGCGCGCGAGAGCTGGGCGAGGATGGCGCGCTCCTGGGCCAGCAGTCCGGCCAGCGCCTGGTCGGCGCGGTCGCGGCCCTCGGTGGTCAGCCGGACGAGGACGCCGCGCCGGTCGCTGGGGTCCGGGAGCCGCTCGACGAGGCCCTTCTTGGCGAGCCGGTCGATCCGGTTGGTCATCGTGCCCGAGGTGACCAGCGTCTGGGTGAGCAGCTGGCCAGGGGAGAGCTGGTACGGGGAGCCGGCGCGGCGCAGCGACGTCAGGACGTCGAACTCCCAGGGCTCCAGGTTGTGCTCGGAGAAGGCGAGCCGACGGGCCCGGTCGAGGTGGCGGGCGAGCCGTGAGACGCGGCTGAGCACCTCGAGCGGTTCCACGTCGAGGTCCGGGCGCTCGCGGCGCCATGCAGCGACCAGACGGTCGACCTCGTCCTCCATGACGATCAGTGTAGAGGGTCTGTTGACATAAAGTCTGTTGACGTGAAGTATCTTGATATCGAGATAAGTGCTGAGCACTCGTGAGGGAGCACACCCATGCGTTCCGCGCCGATCTGGGATCCGCAGCAGTACCTCCGCCACTCCGGACACCGCACCCGCCCGTTCCTCGACCTGCTCGCTCGCGTCCCCGAGCTGCCGAACGGCCCGCACCCGGCCCGCATCGCCGACGTGGGCTGCGGCGCCGGCAACGTCACCGTCCTGCTCGCCGACCGCTGGCCCGACGCCCGCATCACCGGCCTCGACCTCTCGCCGGAGATGCTGCGGCAGGCCGAGAAGGACTTCGCCGGACCCACCCCGGGCGGCGGCTCGCTCGACTTCCGCACCGCCGACGCCGCGGACTGGACGCCGGACGAGCCGTACGACCTGATCGTCTCCAACGCCGCACTCCAGTGGGTGCCCGGCCACGCCGAGTCCTTCGCCGCCTGGATCGCCGGCCTCGCCCCCGGCGGCGTGTTCGCCTTCCAGGTGCCGAACAACTTCGACGCGCCCAGCCACACCCTGCTCGCCGAGCTGCGCGACTCCCCGCGGTGGCGGGCCCGCCTCGGCGCGCCGAGCCGCGCCACGGACGTCCTCGCCCCGGCCGAGTACCTGAACCGGCTCGTCGATCTCGGCTGCGAGACCGACGTCTGGGAGACCACCTACCTGCAGCTGCTCACCGGCGACGACCCCGTCCTCGACTGGGTCAAGGGCACCGCCCTGCGGCCCGTGCTCACCGCCCTGGAGGGCGACGAGGAGGCCGCCGACGCCTTCCTCGCCGAGTACCGGGACCGGCTCCGCGAGGCCTACCCGGCCGGCCCGCACGGCACCGTCTTCCCGTTCCGCCGGCTGTTCGCCGTCGCCCGCAAGGAGATCTGATGCTGACCGCCGTCGACCACGTCCAGCTCGCCGCCCCGCCCGGCAGCGAGGACGCCCTGCGCGCCTACTACACCGGCGTCCTCGGCATGACCGAGATCCCCAAGCCGCCCGTGCTCGCCGCCCGCGGCGGCTGCTGGTTCGCCGCCGCCGGCGGGGCCGTCCAGCTGCACCTGGGCGTCGAGGACGACTTCCGGCCCGCGAGGAAGGCGCACCCGGGCCTGAGGGTCACCGCCATCGACGCCTACGCCGCCCGACTGGAGGAACGCGGCGCCGACGTCGTCTGGGACGACAACCTGCCCGGACACCGCCGCTTCTACTCCGAGGACCCGGTCGGCAACCGGCTGGAGTTCCTGGAGCCGGTGAACTGAGACGCGAAAGGGGCCGCCGCACGTCACGTGCGACGGCCCCGCGTCCGTCCGTCAGGCCTTGCGGTGACCTATCAGCCGGGGCTTCTGCTCCATGCCGTCCAGGCCGTGCCACGCCAGGTTCACCAGATGCGCCGCGACCTCCGCCTTCTTCGGCTTGCGGACGTCCAGCCACCACTGGCCGGTCAGCGCCACCATGCCCACCAGCGCCTGCGCGTACAGCGGCGCCAGCTTCGGGTCGAACCCGCGGGCCTTGAACTCCAGGCCCAGGATGTCCTCCACCTGCGTGGCGATGTCGCTGATCAGCGACGCGAACGTGCCCGTCGACTGCGCCACCGGCGAGTCACGCACCAGGATCCTGAACCCGTCCGTGTACCGCTCGATGTAGTCGAGCAGGGCGAACGCGGCCTGTTCGAGCAGCTCCCGCGGATGCCCCGCGGTCAGCGCCCCGGTCACCATGTCGAGGAGCTGGCGCATCTCCCGGTCCACGACGACCGCGTACAGGCCCTCCTTGCCACCGAAGTGCTCGTACACCACCGGCTTGGAGACGCCGGCCTTCGCCGCGATCTCCTCCACCGACGTGCCCTCGAAACCCTTCGCGGCGAACAGCGTGCGGCCGATGTCCAGCAGCTGTTCCCGGCGCTCCGCGCCGGTCATCCGGACCCTGCGCCCCCTACGGGGCTTGTCACCGCTGCTGATACCGCCGTCGCTCGCCACGTCCTCCATCATGCCGCGTCGGCGGACGCGGCCCGGCGGCGGGCTTCGATGCGGGCCTGCGCCGGCCAGCGCACGTCGTACGCCCAGCCCAGCTTCTCGAACCAGCGGATCAGCCGCGCGCTGGAATCGACCTGCCCGCGCAGCACGCCGTGCCGCGCCGACGTCGGCTCCGCGTGGTGCAGGTTGTGCCACGACTCGCCGCACGACAGCACCGCCAGCCACCACACGTTGCCCGAACGGTCACGGGACTTGAACGGGCGCTTGCCGACCGCGTGGCAGATCGAGTTGATCGACCAGGTCACGTGGTGCAGCAGCGCCACCCGGACCAGCGACCCCCAGAAGAACGCGGTGAACGCGCCCCACCACGACATCGTGACCAGACCGCCCACCACCGGCGGGATCGCCATCGACACGATCGTCCACACCACGAACTGGCGAGAGATCGCCACCAGCGCCGGGTCCTTGATCAGGTCGGGGGCGTACTTGTGCTGCGGCGTGCGTTCCTCGTCGAACATCCAGCCGATGTGCGCCCACCACAGGCCCTTCATCAGCGCCGGAACCGTCTCGCCGAACCGCCACGGCGAGTGCGGGTCGCCCTCCGCGTCGGAGAACTTGTGGTGCTTGCGGTGGTCGGCCACCCAGCGCACCAGCGGCCCCTCCACCGCGAGCGAGCCCATGATCGCCAGCGCGATACGCAGCGGGCGCTTCGCCTTGAAGGAGCCATGCGTGAAGTAACGGTGGAAGCCGATCGTGATGCCGTGGCAGCCGATGAAGTACATCGCCGTCATCAGGCCCAGATCGAGCCAGCTCACGCCCCAGCCCCAGACCAGCGGCACCGCCGCGAGCAGAGCCACGAACGGCACCGTGATGAAGAGCGACAGCGCGATCTGCTCGACCGAGCCTTTCCGATCCCCGCCCAGCGTTGCGGCGGGAAGATCCGGGGCAGGGTCGAGCACCTGGGGGCTGGAGGTCATGGGTGGGTCCCCTGGGGGGTGAAGGAGGAAGAGCCGGACGCCTGGCCGCGGCCCTGGTTACGGGTGCGTAACCTACGGCGACGTAAGTATGTCAGCGCCGAGGCGCGCGGCAAGAGGGCACAAGCGGGCCCGTGCACTGCGTGACCGGAGCGGGCACCTATCCTGGGTGCGTCGGACAGCGCGGTCCGCAGCCTGAAGGAAACCCTCCAGACGTGCTCAAACACTGCAAGGAGCCGCACCTGTGAGCAGTGCCGACCAGACCCCCTCCGCCGCCGCCGAGCTGCGCGCCGACATCCGCCGACTGGGCGATCTGCTGGGCGAGACCCTCGTCCGGCAGGAGGGCCGCGACATCCTCGACCTCGTCGAGAAGGTCCGCCGCCTCACCCGCGAGGACGGCGACGCAGCCGCAGCCCTGCTGGGCGACACCGACCTGGAGACCGCCGCCAAGCTGGTGCGCGCCTTCTCCACCTACTTCCACCTGGCGAACGTCACCGAGCAGGTGCACCGCGGCCGCGAGATGCGCGAGAAGCGCGCCGCCGAGGGCGGCCTGCTCGCCCGCACCGCCGACATGCTCAAGGACGGCGACCCCGCGCACGTACGCGAGACGGTCAAGAACCTCAACGTCCGGCCCGTCTTCACGGCCCACCCCACCGAGGCCGCCCGGCGCTCCGTCCTCAACAAGCTACGCCGCATCGCCGCCCTCCTGGAGACCCCGGTCATCGAGGCCGACCGGCGCCGCCACGACCTCCGGCTCGCCGAGAACATCGACCTCGTCTGGCAGACCGACGAACTCCGCGTGGTCCGCCCCGAGCCCGCCGACGAGGCCCGCAACGCGATCTACTACCTCGACGAGCTGCACGCCGGCGCCGTCGGCGACGTCCTGGAGGACCTCGCCGCCGAGCTGGAGCGGGTCGGCATCGAGCTGCCCGCCGGCACCCGCCCGCTCACCTTCGGCACCTGGATCGGCGGCGACCGCGACGGCAACCCCAACGTCACCCCCGCCGTCACCCGGGACGTGCTGATCCTCCAGCACGAGCACGGCATCGGCGACGCCCTCGCCATGATCGACGAGCTGCGCGGACTGCTGTCCAACTCCATCCGCTACGCCGGCGCCACCGAGGAACTGCTGACCTCCCTCCAGGCCGACCTGGACCGGCTCCCGGAGATCAGCCCCCGCTACAAGCGCCTCAACGCGGAGGAGCCGTACCGGCTCAAGACCACCTGCATCCGGCAGAAGCTCCTCAACACCCGCGAGCGCCTCGCCCAGGGCACCCCGCACCAGGACGGCCGCGACTACCTCGGCACCGCCGAGCTGATCGCCGACCTCACCCTCGTCCAGGAGTCCCTGCGCGCCCACCGAGGCGGCCTGCTCGCCGACGGCCGGCTCGACCGGGTCATCCGTACCCTGTCCGCCTTCGGCCTCCAGCTCGCCACCATGGACGTCCGCGAGCACGCCGACGCCCACCACCACGTCCTCGGCCAGCTCTTCGACCGGCTCGGCGAGGAGTCCTGGCGGTACGCCGACATGCCGCGCGACTACCGGCAGAAGCTCCTCGCCAAGGAGCTCCGCTCGCGCCGCCCGCTCGCCCCCACGCCCGCCCCGCTCGACGCGGCCGGGCAGAAGACCCTCGGCGTCTTCCACACCGTCAAGGAAGCCTTCGAGCGGTTCGGCCCCGAGGTCATCGAGTCGTACATCATCTCGATGTGCCAGGGCGCCGACGACGTCTTCGCCGCCACCGTCCTCGCCCGCGAGGCCGGACTGATCGACCTGCACGCCGGCTGGGCCAAGATCGGCATCGTGCCGCTCCTGGAGACCACCGACGAGCTCAAGGCCGCCGACGTCATCCTCAACGACATGCTCGCCGACCCCTCGTACCGCCGCCTCGTCTCGCTCCGCGGCGATGTCCAGGAGGTCATGCTCGGCTACTCCGACTCGTCGAAGTTCGGCGGCATCACGACCTCCCAGTGGGAGATCCACCGCGCCCAGCGCCGGCTCCGCGACGTCGCCCACCGCTACGGCGTCCGGCTGCGCCTCTTCCACGGCCGCGGCGGCACCGTCGGCCGCGGCGGCGGCCCCTCGCACGACGCGATCCTCGCCCAGCCCTGGGGCACCCTGGAGGGCGAGATCAAGGTCACCGAGCAGGGCGAGGTCATCTCCGACAAGTACCTCATCCCGTCGCTGGCCCGGGAGAACCTCGAACTGACCGTCGCGGCCACCCTGCAGGCCTCCGCGCTGCACACCGCGCCGCGCCAGTCCGACGAGGCCCTGGCCCGCTGGGACGCGGCCATGGACACCGTCTCCGACGCCGCCCACACCGCGTACCGCAAGCTGGTCGAGGACCCGGACCTCCCGACGTACTTCCTCGCCTCGACCCCCGTCGACCAGCTCGCCGACCTGCACCTGGGCTCGCGGCCCTCCCGCCGCCCCGGCTCGGGCGTCTCCCTCGACGGACTGCGGGCCATCCCGTGGGTGTTCGGCTGGACCCAGTCCCGGCAGATCGTCCCCGGCTGGTTCGGCGTCGGCTCCGGCCTCAAGGCGCTGCGCGAGGCGGGCCTCGACGGCGTGCTCGGCGAGATGTACGAGAAGTGGCACTTCTTCCGCAACTTCCTCTCCAACGTCGAGATGACGCTGGCCAAGACGGACCTGCGGATCGCCCGCCACTACGTCGACACCCTCGTACCCGACGAGCTCAAGCACGTCTTCGACGCGATCGAGGCCGAGCACGCGCTCACCGTTGCCGAGGTGCTGAAGGTGACCGGCGGCGAGAAGCTGCTCGACTCCAACCCGGTGCTCCAGCAGACCTTCTCGATCCGCGACGCCTACCTGGACCCGATCTCCTACCTCCAGGTCTCGCTGCTCGCCCGCCAGCGGGCCGCGGCCGAGCGCGGAGAGGAGCAGGACCCGCTGCTGTCGCGGGCGCTGCTGCTCACCGTGAACGGCGTCGCGGCCGGCCTGCGCAACACCGGCTGACGGGCCCCGGAACGCGAAGTGCCCCCACCGGCCCGGCCGGTGGGGGCGCTGTCGTCCTCCTACGGGGTTCAGCCCTGCGCGGCCTTGCGGCGGCGCGTCACCAGGAAGCCACCGACACCCGCGAGGGCGACGGCAGCCGCGGCGATGATGCCGACCGGGGCGGACGAGCCGGTCTCGGCCAGGTCGCCCTCGGCGTCCTTGCTGTCACCGTTGCCACCGGTGGACTGCTCGCCCGGGGCACCCGGGGTCGGGGACGCGGAGCTGCCGGGCTCGCCCGGGGTGGTGGGCTCCTCGCCGGGCTTCGTGGGCTCCTCGCCCGGGGTGGTGGGCTCCTCGCCCGGCTTGGTCGGCTCCTCGCCGGGGGCGCAGTCGACCCAGAACGCCTTGTGCTTGCCGGCGCCGTTCTCGTTGTCGAACTTCCAGGTCAGCTTGTAGTGGCCGTCCGGAAGGGACAGGTCGGCGGTCCGCTCGTGGCCCGAACCGTCCAGGGTCAGGGAACCCGAGGTGCCCTCGAGGTCCTTGGTCGGGGCGTGGCCCTTGATCGTCCAGTCGACCTTCTGCGCACCGTCGAACTTGAAACCGTCGAGGTAGAACGTGCACACGTGCGGCTCGTTCTTCATGAGCTCTTCGCCGGTCTTGGCGTCGTGAATCTTCACGGTGCCGTTGTCGCCCTTGGGCTTACCGGTCGCGGAGGCGGTGGGGGCCAGCAGAACGGTCGCCGACAGAGCGGCGACGACGGCGCAGGCGGGGATGAGGGTACGTCGCATATGGGCTGTCCATCTGAGAGATGAAAAGGATGCCGTGGGGGGTAGCGGAGGCAGCCTATCCGTCGCCTTAAGTCACTCTTAACCCAAGGGCCTATAACAATCTCGCCAGTTGGCGAGAACCTATTGGCGAGAACCTCTCAGAGCGCGAAGAACGTTCCCAGCAACAGCACCCCGCCGGCCGCCGCCACCGACCACGCCGTACGGGTCATCCGCAGCCCGCCGCCGATCACCAGTGCCGCCAGCAGCAGCGCGCCGCCCAGCGGCACCCAGGCGTGGAACCCGCCCGCCCAGCCCGCCCGGACCGCCTCCTCCGTGCCCGGCTTCACCACCACCGGCACCTTCTGGCCCTTACCCGCCGCGACCGAATGCGCGATGGACAGCGTCGTGTGCTGGGAGGGAGGACTGGCCGGAACATAACGGCCGCTGCACATCTCCTCGTTGCAGCCGGTCACCGTCAGCGTGCCGTGCTCACGCCCCTTCGACAGCAGGACGTGCTGCGCCGTCCCCCACGACGACCAGGCGCCCGCGACCACGAGCAGCAGGGCGACCAGGGCCATGGCGGCGTTACGAGCGTGCGTCATGACCCGCGATCGTACAGTCGTACCGATGCTCGGGGTCGATCAGGAGTTGTACGCCGACTGCGCCCGCTCCAGACCCTCCGCCACCAGGCACTCCACCGAATCGGCGGCCCGGTCCACGAAGTAGTCGAGCTCCTTGCGCTCCGTCGACGAGAAGTCCTTCAGCACGAAATCCGCGACCTGCATCCGGCCCGGCGGACGCCCGATCCCGAACCGCACCCGGTGGTAGTCCGCGCCCATCGCCTTCGTCATCGACTTCAGACCGTTGTGCCCGTTGTCCCCGCCGCCCAGCTTCAGCCGCAGCACGCCGTAGTCGATGTCCAGCTCGTCATGGACCGCCACCACGTGCGCCGTCGGCACCTTGTAGAAATCCCGCAGCGCCGTCACCGGACCGCCCGACAGATTCATGTACGACATCGGCTTCGCCAGGATCACCCGCCGGTTCGCCGGCCCCGGCGGACCCATCCGGCCCTCCACGACCTGCGCCTGCGCCTTCTGCGCCCGCTTGAACTTCCCGCCGATGCGCTCTGCCAGCAGGTCCGCCACCATGAACCCCACGTTGTGCCGGTTCGCCGCGTACTCCGGCCCGGGATTGCCGAGGCCGACGATCAGCCAGGGGGCGTTCGCGTCGGTCGTCATGTGGGTCGTCTCCTCGTGTCCGTACGAGCATAGGAAACGGGGTGACGAGCCGTACGGCCCGTCACCCCGTCACGTCAGGCAGAGCCTACGGCTCAGGCCTCGGCGCCCTCGGCGGCCTCGCCCTCGGCGGCCTCGGCAGCCGGCTCCTCGGCCTGCGCGGCCAGGATCTGGATGGCGACGGCGTCCTCGTCGGTGACCAGGGTGGTGCCCTTCGGCAGCGCGATGTCCTTGGCGAGGATGGAGGCACCGGCCTCCAGGCCCGCGATGGAGACCGTGACGGACTCGGGGATGTGGGTGGCCTCGGCCTCGACGGAGAGGGTGTTGAGGACGTGCTCCACGAGGAAGCTGCCCGGGGCGAGCTCGCCCTCGGTCTCGATGACGACCTCGACGGTGACCTTCTCGCCGCGCTTCACGAGCAGCAGGTCGACGTGCTCCAGGAAGCCCTTCAGCGGGTCACGCTGGGCGGCCTTCGGGATCGCCAGCTCCTGGCCCTTGCCCTCGATGTCCAGGGACAGCAGGACGTTCGGGGTGCGGAGCGCGAGCTGGAGCTCGTGGCCCGGCAGGTTCAGGTGGATCGGGTCCGAGCCGTGACCGTAGAGAACGCCCGGAACCTGGCCGGCGCGACGGATCTTGCGGGCGGCGCCCTTGCCGAACTCGGTGCGGACGGAAGCGGCGAGCTTGACCTCGGACATGTGCACTCCTCGTAGACGGTGACGAAAATCAGTGGTCACCCGGCCACGACTGGCGATGGCCTGCTACGAAGAGCGCGTCGATAACGGACCGCCGATCCGCAGAACGCGGACGGCCTCCCTCGCCGAGCAACTACGGCAGTCTACCGGCCGACCGCCGTCGCACCCAATTGGATCACCCGGTCCTCCGGGCGGGGTCCTCCCGGTGGCCTCATCAACTGCGTCATCGGAGCGGCAAGCGGACCGACCAGGCGTCGAAACCGGGCGGTCCAGGGAGAAACCACGTCGCGGGCGTCGACAGAAGACGCCACCTCGCGACGGAGGAGACATGCTCAGGAGAACCGGCCCCCTGGTCCCTTCTACTTCTTCCCCTTCAACGGGCAGACGAGGAGAGGGAACACGACGGTCACCGTGCCCGACGGGCGGTACGTCATGCGGCTCACCGTCCTCAAGGCGCTCGGCACCGAAGCGGCCGACACCGAGACCTGGACGTCGCCGACGTTCACCATCGACCGCCCCTAGGACGAAACCCCGCACGGGGCGAAACAGTAAGGGCCACTCCCCTGGGGGAGTGGCCCTTACTCATGTCACGACAGTGGCTGAATCACGCCCCTGCGACACGTGATGCCGATCCGGATCGGCTCAGTGCTCCTCGAAGAGGCTCGTCACCGAACCGTCCTCGAACACCTCACGCACCGCGCGCGCGATCGTCGGAGCGATCGACAGCACCGTGATCTTGTCCAGCTCCAGCGCACCCGGCACCGGCAGCGTGTCCGTGAACACGAACTCGCTCACCTTCGAGTTCTTCAGGCGGTCCGCCGCCGGACCCGACAGGATGCCGTGCGTCGCCGTCACGATGACGTCCTCCGCACCGTGCGCGAACAGCGCGTCCGCCGCGGCGCAGATCGTGCCGCCCGTGTCGACCATGTCGTCGACCAGGACACAGACGCGGCCCTTCACGTCACCGACGACCTCGTGGACGGTCACCTGGTTGGCGACGTCCTTGTCACGACGCTTGTGCACGATCGCCAGCGGCGCGTCCAGACGGTCGCACCAGCGGTCGGCGACCCGCACGCGGCCGGCGTCCGGGGAGACGATCGTCAGCTTCTCGCGGTCGACCTTCGCACCCACGTAGTCCGCCAGGACCGGCAGGGCCGACAGGTGGTCCACCGGACCGTCGAAGAAGCCCTGGATCTGGTCCGTGTGCAGGTCCACGGTCAGGATCCGGTCCGCACCCGAGGTCTTCAGCAGGTCCGCGACCAGACGGGCCGAGATCGGCTCACGACCACGGTGCTTCTTGTCCTGACGGGCGTAGCCGTACGACGGGATGATCACCGTGATGCTCCGCGCGGAGGCGCGCTTCAGAGCATCGATCATGATCAGCTGCTCCATGATCCACTTGTTGATCGGAGCCGTGTGGCTCTGGATCAGGAAGCAGTCCGCGCCACGAGCCGACTCCTGGAAGCGGACGTAGATCTCGCCGTTCGCGAAGTCGAAAGCCTTGGTCGGCACGAGGCCGACACCCAGCTGGTGCGCGACCTCCTCGGCCAGCTCGGGGTGGGCGCGGCCGGAGAAGAGCATCAACTTCTTCTCGCCGGTCGTCTTGATCCCGGTCACAGCACTGTCTCCTCAGACGTGTCTCCGGCCGCGAAACACGAGCGTCCCTTGCGCGTGCGCGAGCCGGCCGAATTTGTGTGCACGTATCACGGTACGCCGAGTTCGACGTACCCGTTTCCGGTCAGCCTTCGCCGGCGGACTCCTCGGCGGCCACCTGAGCGGCCTGGGCGGCGGCGCTGCCCGGACGCTTCCGGGCCACCCAACCCTCGATATTCCGCTGCTGGCCACGGGCGACGGCCAGCGCACCCGCCGGAACGTCCTTGGTGATCACCGAACCCGCGGCGGTGTACGCACCGTCCCCGACCGTGACAGGCGCCACAAACATGTTGTCCGAACCGGTCCGGCAGTGCGACCCGATGTTCGTGTGGTGCTTCTTCTCGCCGTCGTAGTTCACGAACACGCTCGCGGCGCCGATGTTCGAGTACTCGCCGATCGTCGCGTCACCCACGTACGAGAGGTGCGGGACCTTGGTGCCCTCGCCGATCGAGGCGTTCTTCGTCTCGACGTAGGTGCCGATCTTGCCCTTGGCGCCGAGGTTCGTCCCCGGACGCAGGTACGCGAACGGCCCCACGGAGGCGTTCTCGCCGACCACCGCGGAATCGGCGACGGTGTTGTCCACCCGGGCGCCCGCGCGGACCGTCGTGTCCTTCAGGCGCGTGTTCGGACCCACCTCGGCGTCCTCGCCGATGTGCGTCGCGCCCAGCAGCTGCGTACCCGGGTGGATCAGGGCGTCCCGCTCGAACGTCACGGTCACGTCGACGAACACGGAGGACGGGTCGACGACGGTGACACCGGCCGTCATGGCCCGCTCGAGCAGCCGCCGGTTCAGCAGGCCACGGGCCTCCGCGAGCTGCACCCGGTTGTTGATCCCGAGGATCTCCCGGTGGTCGCCCGCGACCGAGGCGCCCACCCGGTGGCCGGCCTCACGCAGGATCGACAGCACGTCGGTGAGGTACTCCTCGCCCTGGCTGTTGTCCGTCCGCACCTTGCCCAGCGCGTCGGCGAGCAGCTGCCCGTCGAACGCGAACACGCCCGAGTTGATCTCCTTGATCGCGCGCTGCTCGTCGGAGGCGTCCTTGTGCTCCACGATCTCGGTGACGGCGCCGGAGGCGTCGCGCACGATCCGGCCGTACCCGGTGGAGTCCGGGACCTCGGCGGTCAGCACGGTCACGGCGTTGCCGTCGGCGGCGTGCGTCGCGGCGAGCGCCTGCAGCGTCTCGCCGGAGAGCAGCGGGGTGTCGCCGCACACGACGACGACGGTGCCGTCGGGGGCCTGGCCCAGCTCCTCGAGCGCCATCCGCACCGCGTGCCCGGTGCCGTTCTGCTCGTACTGCACGGCGGTACGGGTACCGGCGTAGTACGCGTCGAGGTGCGCGGACACCTGCTCGCGGGCGTGCCCCACGACGACGACGAGGTTCTCGGGGTCGAGCTCCCGAGCTGCGGAGACGACGTGTCCGACGAGCGAACGCCCGCAGATCTCGTGGAGGACCTTGGGAGTCTTCGACTTCATACGGGTGCCTTCACCCGCTGCGAGTACGACGACGGCGGCCGGGCGTGTGGCGCTCACGGAAATGCCCTTCGGCTTCGGGTGGTGGACACCCGAAGGATACCGGGGGGTGCCGGCTCGCAAATGAGTGCGGGTCCCGACCGGTGAGGTCGGGACCCGAACTGAGCATGTGTGCTCCCGGGGGAGGACTCGAACCCCCATGATCAGAACCAAAATCTGACGTCTTGCCCTTAGACGACCCGGGATTACCGCTATGTCCGATTTTGCTGAACGGCCGCGGATGCAGCCCCTACTATGCCGTACCACCAGCCCTCGATGCGACGGTACAGATCTGCGCTGTCGCGAACGCGCACGACGAGGCAACCGCGGTAACTCTCGCCGACGTTCTTGCGCACAGTCGTGGGGTTGTGGCGCTTCAGCGTCGTCTTGCCGAGCCGCGAGGCGTCGATGCCGACGAGGTCGGCCCAGTACTTCTCCGCGCCGGCGATGTCGGCCGTCTCGTGGATCATCACGTAGTAGCAGCGCCGCTCCGGTTCGATGTCGAGGAGGTCGAGCCAAGCGAGAAAGACCCGGATCATGCCTGGGTCGCTATTGACGAAGGTCACCCGCTCCCGGCGGGCGTGCGGCTTGTCCTTAGTGCCTTCTGCCCAGTAGAGACTCGTGCCCAACATCATGAGCTCGCGAGTCGACAGTTCCCCGATCTCGGCGGCAGCCGACGCCTTGACCTTGCGACGTTCCTCCTCGCGTCGGCGGAGTGTGGGCTCCCAGCCGCGCTTCGCGATCTCGGACGCCTGCTCCCGTGTCCGCGGCTCCGGCTTCGGGAGGTCGCGGACCCACAGGGATATCGAGCTCTTCGAGCACCCCAGTTCGACCTGGATCTGGTCGTAGGTCATGCCCTGCAGGCGCAGCTCCCGGGCCTTCGCCCGGAGGTCGTCCTTGGCGTTGGGGCGCTTCGTCCACTCCGGCGGGGGCTCGCCCTTCACGAGGCGGTGGAGGAGGTCGTTGTTGAAGACCTTCAGGCGGTCGCGGATCTGGCGGAGGCTGAGGCCCTCGCGGCGTAGCGCGACGGCTTGCTCGCGGAGGGTTTCGAAGTCGGCGGCGTACCGGCTCGTCTCGGTGGTCATGGGGGCACCTTCGTCCGGAATCCGGACGTCCGGGTCGAAAGTGCGGGCGATTCACCAGTTCGAGCGACACGTGAGTCTCCGGAAAATGACTCGCGCCCGCCCGTAGGCTGGGACGCATGACCGCAACGGGGGCACACCAGGACGCGGCGGGCGGGCCCGCGCGGGGCTGGTTGTGGTGGGGGAGACGGCGCAGCGCGGTGCTGGACGTCGGGCTGGGGCTCGTGTCGGCGCTGGAGTGCGCCCTGGAGGGGATCGGGTTCGCGGAGCGGGCTGCGGTGCCGGTGCCGGTGGGGGTGCTGTTCGGGCTGTCGGCGGGGTTCGTGCTGGTGCTGCGGCGGCGGTGGCCGATCGTCGTGGTGCTGGTGTCGATCGCGACGACGCCCGCCGAGATGGGCTACCTGATGGGGATCGTCGGGCTGTACTCGCTCGCCGCCTCCGAGGTGCCGCGCCGGATCACGGCGCTGCTGGCCGGGATGTCGACGGTCGCGGTGTTCCTGGTGACCGTCGTACGGCTGCGGCAGGACGTGATGCAGGCCGACGTCGACCAGCGGGACTTCGATCCGAGCGGCTGGTACGTTCCTGTCGTCTCGCTCTTCATGACGCTGGGGCTGAACGCGCCGCCGGTGCTGTTCGGGCTGTACATCGGGGCCCGGCGGCGGCTCATGGAGAGCCTGCGGGAGCGGGCGGACAGTCTGGAGCAGGAGTTGTCGCTGCTGGCGGACCGGGCCGAGCAGCGGGCGCAGTGGGCGCGGCAGGAGGAGCGGACCCGGATCGCGCGGGAGATGCACGACGTGGTGGCGCACCGGGTGTCGTTGATGGTGGTGCATGCGGCGGCGTTGCAGGCGGTGGCGCTGAAGGATCCGCAGAAGGCGGTGCGGAACGCGGCGCTGGTGGGTGACATGGGCCGGCAGGCGCTGACCGAGTTGCGGGAGATGCTCGGCGTGCTGCGGGAGGAGGAGGCGCCGTCGGGCGGGGCTCCGGTGCCCGTGCCGCTGGCCGCCGTGGGGCGGGCCGCCGCCGCGGCCGCCGAGGCGGCGTCGGAGGACGGGCCGTGTCTGGACGCCCTGGAGGAGTTGGTCGAGCAGTCCCGGCAGGCCGGGGTGGTCGTGGAGCTGATGGTGCTGGGGGAGGCGCGGGCGTACGCGGCGGCGGTCGAGCAGACCGCCTACCGGGTGGTGCAGGAGGCGTTGACGAACGTGCACAAGCACGCGGCGGGGGCGAAGGTCGTGGTGCGGTTGGCGCATCGGGAGGCCGAGGTCGCGATGCAGGTGGAGAACGGTCCGTCGGACGCGGCGGTCGCGGACGCGCATCTGCCGAGCGGCGGGAACGGTCTGGTGGGGATGCGGGAGCGGGTGCATCGGCTGGGCGGGGTGTTCGTCTCGGGGCCGACGGACGCGGGCGGGTTCCGGGTGTCGGCGGTGTTGCCGTCGGCGGCCGGGGAGTAGCCGGTTCTGTCGCTGCCGCCGGACGCCGCGCTGCCTGATGTCCTCAGGCCCCTGTCGTCAGTCTGGTCGGGCTGGTGCCCGTGATCAGGGTGGCGAGGGCGGTGTCGATGTCGCGGCCGAGGTACCAGTCGCCGGTGTGGTCGAGGCTGTAGACGCGGCCTTCCGCGTCGATGGCGAGGACGGCCTGGTGGTCGCCCTCCTCGCCGAGGGGCGTGATCTCGGTGTCGAGGGCGCGGCCGAGGTCGCCGAGGGTGCGGGCGAGGTGGAGTCCGGCGAGCGGGTCGATGCGGACGGCGGCGGGGGCGATGTGCCGGCCGGTGCCGGGGCCGGTGACCTGGAGTCCGCCGAATTCGGCCCAGGCCTCGACGGCGGCCGGGAAGACGGCGTGCCGGTGTCCGGCCGGGGAGACGTGGGCGCGCAGGGTGTCGGCCCAGTGTTCGGCCTGCTTGATGTCCCATCGGCCGGGCTGCCAGCCCGCCTCGCGGAGGACCGCGTCGACGTTGCCGGGGAACCGGGTGGTGTGGAGGTCGGGCATGCGGTGCGGGTCAGCCGTTCTGGGCGGTCGGGGCAGTGGGTTCGACGGGCTGGACGCCGAAGTGGGCGAGCATCGCCGTACAGGTGCGGCAGGGTGCGGCGTAGCTGCCGTGGAGCGGGTCGCCGTCCTCGCGGATGCGCCGCGCGGTGAGCTTGGCGTGCTTGAGGGAGCGGCGGGCCTCGCTGTGGGTGAGCGGCTTGCGCTGGGCGCGCTTGGATCGGCTGCTCTCGGCGGATGTGAGGTGCCGGGAGAGCAGGATGGCTTCGGGGCAGCGGCCGGTGAAGCGTTCGCGCTGGTTGCTGGTGAGGGTGTCGAGGAAGTCCTGGACGAGGGCGTGCAGGACGGGTGCCTGGTCGCCGCGGCCTGCGGTGCAGGTGAGGGTTTCGCCGCGGACGGAGAGGGCGGCGCCGACGGTGGGCAGGATGCCGTCGCGGCGGTGTCGGAGTGAGGGTGCGCGGTGGGGCTCCGTGGTGCTCCAGCTGAGGCGTGGGTCACCCTGTGTGTGGGGTGGTGCGGGTGGTTGTGTTGCGTACATGGTGCTCGTCTTCCCTCCCTGCAATCCCCCGAGTTGCGTGAACAGCCTGCCAAACGGGGTGCCCGCTGTGGAAGCTGGGTGGAGAAACGTGCCCTTCGGTGTGTCGCGGTCATAGCCGTTCCGTCATGCGGTCGTGACACTTGGTCACGGTCGGTGCGGGTGGGGGTTCGGACTCGGGCGGCCCTGGCCGGGCACCGCATAGGCTGTGCGGAATCAGCCAGCAGCCAGCGCAGGGGGCAACCGCCATGACGACAGGTCGGCTCGGGCAGGATGCCGCGCCACCGAACGCGGCCTACGCCGGGCAGGTCGTGCACTTCCCGGACCCGGTCCGGGCTTCCCGGCATCCCCGAGGGGTGCGGGTCGACGAGCACGGTTACCCGGATTTCTCGCCGTACGCCCGTGCGGCGGCGGAGATCGCGGAGCCGCCGCAGGGCTTCGGCGTCGACGAGCTGCGGCTGACGGACTATGTGTCCGCGAACGCGGCGCTGGCCGCTTCGGGGCACGAGCTGTGGGACACGATCCCTGCGGTGGCGACGCCGCACGGCTGGACGTGGCATCACGTGGCGGGGACGCGGCGGATGGAGCTGGTCCCGGTCGAGGTGAAGGCGCTGCTGCGGCATCACGGTGGTGTGGCGACGGCGGCGGTGGACCACGGCAAGCGCGGGACCCGGCCGCTGCAGGAGACCCGGCCCGCGCACTTCGGGCTGCCGAAGGCGCGGATGTCGGTGTCGGAGCAGCAGTTGCAGGGCGTGGAGGAGGACCTGGGGTACCGCCTGCCGGGCGGGTACCGGTCGTTCCTGAAGGCGGCGGGCGGCTGTGCGCCGGTCGGCGCGGCGCTCGACGCGGAGCTGGGTCTCCTTGTGGACCAGCCGTTCTTCACGGTGCGTGAGGAGGCGGGCGTCAACGACCTGGTGTACGTCAACAAGTGTCTGCGGGACCATCTGACGAAGGACTACCTGGGCGTCGCGTTCGTGCAGGGCGGCATCCTGGCGGTGAAGGTGCGCGGCGAGGGTGTCGGTTCGGTGTGGTTCTGCGCGTACGACGACGCGCGGGACCGGAACGGTCTGAGCGTGCAGGAGCGGGCGGAGACCCTGTTGCTGCCGTGCGGTACGGACTTCGACGATTTCCTGCAGCGTCTGGCGGGCAATCCGCCGGAGTTGGAGACGGTGGCGAACCTGATGGTCGACGGCGGCTTCGCGCAGGTCGTCGCGGTGGGGGAGTGAGCTCGATGGTGACGTTCGCACAGGCGCAGGAGCGCGCCGAGGAGTGGGTGAACGGCGATCTGCCCGCGTACCAGCACCGTGAGGTGCGGGTGCGGGAGTTCGAGCTGGGCTTCGTGGTGTGGGCGGAGGACCGGGAGGACGGTCCGAGGTCCGACGGCGGGCGGCAGCGGCTGGTGATCGCGCGGGACAGCGGTGAGGCGACGCTGTGGCCGGAGCTGCCGGTGGGTGAGGTCATCCGCCGGTACGAGGAGGAGTACGGCGGTCCGGACGCGGCGCCGGGTGCGGCGCCGCCGGCCCCACCGGAGCGCATCGATCTGAATCAGACGTCGTTCCTTCTGACGCCGCCGGAGTGGTTGCAGGAGGCGGCGGACCGGGCGGGGATCCCGGACGGCCGGAGCTCGGGGGCGGGTGCCGCGGCGCCGTCGCCGGATCCCGTACCGGCGCCGGCCCCGGCTGCCGCGCCGGCGCCGCCGGCCCCGACTCCCGCGCCCGCCCCGGCGCCCGCCCCGGCTTCGGCGTCGGGTGGCAGTGGTGCGTGGGCGGACGTGAGCGCGGGCGGCGACGGCGATGTGTCCGTGCCGCTGCCTGCGACGGTGTTCGCGCCGCCGCTGTCGGGTGCCGACGACGACGACACGCCGCCGCCGATCACCGGCGCGGACGCGCCGACGGCCCTGATGTCGGGCGGCAGCCAGCTGCCGAAGACGGCGATCGCCACGCCCGCGCTGACGCACGGCCCCGCCGCTCCGGGCGGCCCGGGTGCGGGCGGCGCGACCCCGCCGCCTCCGCCGGGCGCTCCGGGCGGTGACGCGTACATTCCGACGCAGCTGGTCTCGCAGCTGGGTCCCGGCGGCCCGACGCCGCCCGGTCAGCCCGGCCCGGCCGGTCCGCCCGCGCCCCCGGCGCCGCCCGGCCCGCACACTCCGCCGCAGCCGGTGCACCATGCCGCGACGATGCTGGCGAGTCCGCAGAGCCTGGGTGGTGCGGGTGGGGCGACTCCGCCTCCGCCGCCGGGTCCTCCGGGTGTCCCGGGTGCTCCGGGTACGCCTCCGCCGCCCGCGCCGCCGGGTGTTCCGGGTGGTGCGACGCCGGCGCAGCCGGTGCATCACGCGGCGACGATGCTGGCGAGTCCGCAGAGCCTGGGTGGTGCGGGTGGGGCGACTCCGCCTCCGCCGCCGGGTCCTCCGGGCGCGCCGGGTGCTCCGGGTACGCCTCCGCCGCCCGCGCCGCCGGGTGTTCCGGGTGGTGCGACGCCGGCGCAGCCGGTGCATCACGCCGCGACGATGCTGGCGAGCCCGAACCAGATCGGCGGTCCCGGAGTACCTCCGCCGCCCGCCCCGCCCGGTGCTCCCGGCGGTCCGGCTCCGTTCCCGCCGCAGCAGGCCCAGCCGACCGGTCAGCCGACCGTCGGCCCCGGCTACCAGGCCGTCCTGCGCTACCGCGCGCCCGACGGCTCCGAGGCGCAGATCATCCGGCGTTCGGCGCCGGGGACGCCGCACCCGGAGTGGCAGATCCTGCACGAGCTGCGTGCGATGAACGTGCCGCCGCAGCAGGTGCTGGAGCTGCACACGGAGCTGGAGTCCTGCGAGCTGCCGGGCGGGTACTGCGCGCGGATGATCCGGGAGACCTGGCCGCAGGCGCGGATCACCAACATCGCCCCGTACGGCCGGGACCACGCGGGCCGGCAGCAGGGCATGCAGCAGCTGCTGACCCACCAGGGCGAGCTGCACCAGGTCGCGGACGGTCCGGCGCGGCCCGCGCCGGTGCGCGCGCCGCTGCCGCAGGTGCAGCCGGCGCCGCCGATCCCGCCGGAGGGTGTCGCGCAGGAGCTGGCCGGGGCGTTCGGCCCGGCGATCTGCCGGTTCGACCAGCGGGCGGTGTCCCGGCAGGGCGTGCCCGAGGTCGTGGCGGTGACGCTGGTGTGGGCGGGTCTGCCGGCGGACTTCGGTCCGTTCTTCTGGGCCCAGCCGGCCCAGCCGGTCGTTCCGACGCTGGCGGAGCTGGCGGCGCAGCGGCAGGTCCAGCCGCCCTCGGACGCGGGCTCGTACCTGGTGCTCGGTTCGGACTTCGGGCGAGCGATCTGTGTCCAGTACGGCACGGCGCACATCGTGGCGGTGCCGGTGGAGCCGGGGCCGGACGGCCGGTGCATGGCACCGCAGTTCGTGAACAGCGGACTGCCGGAGTTCACCCGGTCCATGGCGCTGCTCGGCCGGATGTGGCGGCTGCGGTTCGGTCTGACGCCGGAGCAGGCGGGGCGCTGGACGGTCGACTTCCAGGCGCAGCTGGCGATGCTGGACCCGGCGGCGCTGGCGTCGCCGGAGAACTGGTGGTCGGTGCTGCTCGAGCAGATGTGGGACGGGCTTCTGTGAGGTCCGCTCCTCGGTGAGCGCGTGAAGGGCCCGGTCCGGGTGCGGACCGGGCCCTTCGGGTTCCGGCGGCGCGGTGTGCCCGGAGTGTCGGGTCGCGGCCGGTTCGGTGCGATCCCGCAAGATCGGAGCAGGGGGTTCCGCGCACGAGAGGGGCTCCGCCGATGAGGAAGCCGCACGTCTTCGCCGTCGTACGAGGGGTGCGCGGCTACCGCCCCGCGCAGGTGGACCGGGTCCTCGCCGCGCTCTCCGAGGACCGTGACGCCGCCTGGGAGCGGGCCGCCCGGCTGACCGTGCTGGCCCGGGAGATGGAGGAGGAGGCGGCGCGGCTGTGCGAGCGCGTCGAGGGTCTGGCGCCGCAGCGGTACGAGGTGCTGGGCGAGCGGGCCCGGCGGCTGCTGGTCCTCGCGGAGGAGGAGGCGGACGAGCTGGTCGCGGCGGCGACCGAGGAGGCCCGCGCGCTGCGGGACGAGGCCGGGGTGGAGGCGGACCGTTCCGCGGAGGCCGCGCGTGCGGAGGCGGACGGCGCGCTCGGGGCGGTGGACCGGGTTGCGGAGGAGCTGCTGGAGGCCGCCCGGGGCGAGGCGGAGGCGGTACGGGCGGGGGCCCGCGGCGACGTGGCGGCGCTGCGGGAGGAGGCGCGTACGGCCGTCGGGGACGCCCGGCTGCGGGCGGCGGCGCTGGTGGACGCGCGGGAGCAGGAGCAGGCGGTCCGGCGGGCGGAGGCGGAGCGGGCGGCGACCGCGCACGAGGAGGAGTGGTCGGCCCGGTACGCGGAGCGGGTCGCGGTGGCGGAGGCGGAACTCGCCGAGGCCGAGCGGGTCTTCGCGGAGGCGGAGCAGAGCGCGCGGCGCCGCCAGGAGGCGGCCGACGGCCGGGCCGGGGAGCTGCTGGCAGGCGCCCGGGCGACCGGCGAGCGGGTGGCGCGGGAGACGGACCGGATCCTCGCCGAGCACACGACCGCGTGCGAGGCCACCCGGGCGCACATGGCGCACGTCCGCAACAGCCTGGCCACGCTGACGGGCCGGGCGGCGCGGGAGGAGGCCTCGGAGGGCGAGGAGGCCTCGGAGGGCGAGGGGGACGAGGAGGAGACGGAGGGATGAGGGGCTACTTCGCCGGTTCCTCGGACGGCTGCTCCGTCGCCGTGTCCTCGGCCCCGTCCGCGACCTCCTTGAGGACCGGGAAGCGGCGCGGCGCGATCGTGAGCAGGACGACCAGCGCCAGGGCCGCCGCGACGGCCGCGCCGACGAAGACGTACTCCACGGCGGCGTCGACCGCGCGGCGCAGGTGGTCGGCCGCCGACGCGGTGAGGGTGCCGGGGGCGTCGAGGGCGCGGGCGAGGGAGTCGAGGTCGCCGCTGCCACCGAGGCGGGCGGCGAGGACGCCGTTGGCGATCGCGCCGAACAGGGCGGCGCCGACGCTCTGGCCGACCTGGCGGCAGAACAGGACGGACGCGGTGGTGGTGCCGCGCTCCTCGTACGGGACGGTCGACTGGACGCCCACGACGAGCGGGAGCTGGACGAAGCCGAGGGCGCCGCCGAGCAGCAGCATCAGCAGGGCGGGCTGCCAGGGTTCGCCGGGGAACGGCAGCAGGGGGAAGGCGAGCAGGAGGAGCAGGCCGGCGGACATGCCGGCGACGGCGGTGAGCCGGAAGCCGATGCGGCTGTAGGCACGGTTGGCGAAGGCGGCGGTGACCGGCCAGCTCAGGGTCATCGCGGACAGCACGAACCCGGCGGCGATCGGGCCGAGACCGAGGACGGCCTGCGCGTAGGTGGGCAGGAAGACGGTCGGGGCGACCATGAGCAGGCCGAGCGCGCCGAGCGCGAGGTTGACGGCGGCGATGGTGCGGCGGCGCCACACCCAGCCGGGGATGATCGGTTCCGCGGCGCGCCGTTCGATGAGGACGGTGAGGACGCCGAGGGCGAGGCTGCCGCCGAACAGGGCGAGGGAGGGGGCAGACAGCCAGGGCCAGGCGACGCCGCCCTGGACGAGTGCGGTGAGCAGCAGGGCGCCGGTGCCGAAGATGGCGAGGGCGCCGGGCCAGTCGACAACGGCGCGCTTCCCCGGGGCCGCCGTGGTGCCCGCGGGGGCCTTCGCGCGGGCGGGTTCGACGAGGTAGCGGGCGACGAGCCAGAGGGCGATCAGGCCGACCGGGATGTTGACGAGGAAGATCCAGCGCCAGTCGGCGTAGCCGGCGAGCAGGCCGCCGGTCGTGGGTCCGGCGACGGAGGCGGTGGCCCAGACGGTGGAGAGCCTGGCCTGGATCTTCGGGCGTTCCTTCAACGGGTACAGGTCGGCGGCGATGGTCTGGATGGTGCCCTGGAGCGCGCCGCCGCCGAGGCCCTGCACGATGCGGAAGGCGATGAGGGCGGCCATGTTCCAGGCGGCGGCGCAGAGCAGCGAGCCGACGAGGAAGAGGACGATGCCGGTGATCAGGACGGGCTTGCGTCCGAAGGTGTCGGAGAGTTTCCCGTACACGGGCAGCGTGACGGTGACGGCGAGCAGGTAGCCGGAGAAGAGCCAGGAGAAGACGGCGAGGCCGCCGAGGTCGCCGACGATCTGCGGGACGGCGGTGGCGACGACGGTGCCGTCCAGGGCCGCGAGGCCCATGCCGAGCATGAGGGCGGCGACGACGGGGCCCCTGCCGCGGGGCGTGGTCGTGCTCGCGCTCGCGGTCGTCGTCTCGGCCACCGGATGTCCTCCCCTTGCCGCCCGGATGTATTCCCTATGCATCTATTTCTTCGGGGGACACCCTCTCACTTGCACCTCACGCTGCGGGAGGGGGCAGGCTCGGGGAAAACGTCCCCGAGGGGCTCTCCGTCCACGGGTGGAGAACCCCTAGGGGGATCTCCCCCCTTGCGCCCAGGGGACGTTCGTTCCGGCGGAGGAGGTGCCGGGGGCGGCACGGTTCTTAACTTGTTCTTACGGGATCGACCTCGGGTCACGGGGGCCTGAGGAAAACCACAGGGCGGGTTTACGGGGAGCACCACTGTGCCTGTGCCTGTCGCCGAACAGACTGGATCCATCCCGCTCGACAGCTCCACTTCCGCTTCATCCCACTGCATTCGGCTTCATTCAGGCTTCACCGACATAGGAGACATACCGTGACTTCGGCTGTGACCATTTCCAGGCACGGGGGTACTGGAGCGAGTACGGCCGTCGCCGCGCGGGCGCGGCAGGTCGTCAAGGCGTACGGCCAGGGGGAGACGCGGGTCGTCGCGCTCGACCACGTCGACGTCGACATCAACCGGGGGCAGTTCACCGCGATCATGGGGCCCTCGGGGTCCGGCAAGTCGACGCTGATGCACTGCCTCGCCGGGCTCGACACCGTCACCAGCGGCCAGATCTTCCTCGACGACACCGAGATCACCGGGCTGAAGGACAAGAAACTGACGCAGCTCCGGCGCGACCGGATCGGCTTCATCTTCCAGGCGTTCAACCTGCTGCCGACGCTCGACGCGATCGAGAACATCACGCTCCCGATGGACATCGCGGGCCGCAAGCCGGACCGGCAGTGGCTGGACCGGGTGGTCGCGACCGTCGGTCTCGCCGACCGGCTGAAGCACCGGCCGACGCAGCTCTCCGGCGGTCAGCAGCAGCGTGTCGCCGTGGCCCGCGCGCTGGCCGCCCGGCCCGAGATCATCTTCGGTGACGAGCCGACCGGAAACCTGGACTCACGGGCCGGCGCCGAAGTGCTTGGCTTCCTGCGGCAGTCGGTCGACGAGCTGGGCCAGACGATCGTCATGGTGACGCACGACCCGGTGGCCGCCTCCTACGCGGACCGGGTGCTCTACCTCGCCGACGGCCGGATCGTCGACGAGATGTTCCGGCCCACCGCCGACGCCGTCCTGGACCGCATGAAGGACTTCGACGCCCGGGGGCGCACGTCATGACCGTCCTGAAGACCTCGCTGCGCAACTTCTTCGCGCACAAGGGCCGCATGGCGCTCTCCGCCGTTGCCGTCCTGCTCTCCGTGGCGTTCGTGAGCGGCACGCTCGTGTTCACGGACACCATGAACACCACCTTCGACAAGCTCTTCGCGTCCACCGCCTCGGACGTCACGCTCAGTGCCAAGAGCGCGGATCCGTCCGACTCGAGCCCGGACACCGGCCGGCCCGATTCCTTCCCGGCCTCGCTCGTCGAGCAGGTCAGGAAGGCCGAGGGGGTCAAGGACGCCCAGGGCTCGGTGATCTCGCTCAGCGTGACCGTCGTCGACGCGCACAACAAGAACCTCGGGCCCACCAGCGGCGCGCCGACCATCGCCGTCAACTGGAGCCCCAACGAGCTGCGTTCGGTGGAGATCACCTCGGGCCACGAGCCGCGCGGACCCACCGAGGTGCTGGTCGACGGCGACACCGCCGAGAAGCACAAGCTGAAGATCGGCGACGAGCTGCGCACGATCTCTGTGGGCGGCGACCACAGGGCGAAGATCTCCGGAATCGCCGACTTCAAGGTCACCAACCCCGGTGCCACGGTCGTCTACTTCGACACCGTCACCGCGCAGCGTGAACTCCTCGGGAAGGAAGGGCTGTTCACGCAGATCACCGCCGACGCCGCCGTCGGTGTCTCGGACGAGCAGCTGAAGAAGAACATCGCCGGCGCGGTCGGCGACGGCTACAAGCTGCAGACCGCCGCCGAGGCCGCGGACGAGGGCCGCAAGGACGTCGCCGGGTTCCTCGACGTCATGAAGTACGCGATGCTCGGCTTCGCCGCGATCGCCTTCCTCGTCGGCATCTTCCTCATCGTCAACACCTTCTCGATGCTGGTCGCCCAGCGCACCCGTGAGATCGGCCTGATGCGGGCCATCGGATCGAGCCGCAAGCAGGTCAACCGGTCCGTGCTCGTCGAGGCGCTGCTGCTCGGCGTCATCGGCTCCGTCGCCGGCGTCGGCGCGGGCGTCGGGCTGGCGATCGGCCTGATGAAGCTCATGTCCTCGATGGGGATGAACCTGTCCACGCAGGACCTGACCGTGAAGTGGACGACCCCGGCCGTCGGCCTGGTCCTCGGCATCGTGGTCACCGTCCTCGCCGCCTACATACCGGCCCGCCGGGCCGGCAAGGTCTCCCCGATGGCCGCGCTCCGCGACGCCGGGACGCCCGCGGACGGACGGGCCGGGCTGGTCCGGGGCGGCCTGGGCCTGCTCCTGACGGGGCTCGGCGCGGCCGCCCTGTGGACGGCGACGCAGGCCGAGAAGGCTGTCACCGGCTCGTTGTGGCTGGGAGCCGGGATCGTGCTCTCGCTCATCGGCTTCATCGTCGTCGGTCCGCTGCTGGCCGGCGGGGTCGTCCGGGTGCTCGGAGCCGTCGTACTGCGGGTCTTCGGGCCGGTGGGCCGTATGGCCGAGCGCAACGCGCTGCGCAACCCGCGCCGCACCGGAGCCACCGGCGCGGCCCTGATGATCGGCCTGGCCCTGGTCGCCTGCCTGTCCGTGGTCGGCTCCTCCATGGTCGCCTCGGCCACCGACGAACTGGACCGCTCCGTCGGGGCGGACTTCATCGTCCAGTCGGGCAACGGCCAGCCGATCGTGCCGCAGGCGCAGGCCGCCCTGGAGAAGACCCCGGGCCTGGACCACGTCACCGAGTACAAGTGGGTCGACGCGAAGATCACCGATCCCGAGGGCGGGGTCTTCGACAAGGGCCTGGTCGCCGCCGACCCGACGTATGCGCAGGACCTGCGCCGCGACACGACCGCCGGCCGGCTCGCCGACGCCTACGGGAAGAACGCCATGTCCGTCGGCAGCGACTACGCCGCCGAGCACCACGTGAAGGTCGGCGACGTGCTGACCGTCGCCTTCAAGGGCGGCGAGACGGCGAAGCTGAAGGTCGCGGCGATCACCTCGGACGCCAACAACGTCGACAAGGGCGTGATGTACACCGACATCGCGACCGCCGCCCAGTACCTGCCGGCCGAGAAGATGCCCAAGAACGTGGTCATGTTCGCCACGGCCGAGGACGGCAAGGAGACCGAGGCGTACGCCGCCCTCAAGGCCTCGCTCGCCGACTATCCGCAGTACAAGGTCAGCAACCAGGCCGACTACAAGAAGGACCTGCAGGACCAGATCGGCCAGCTGCTCAACATCGTCTACGGGCTGCTCGCCCTGGCGATCATCGTCGCGATCCTCGGCGTGGTGAACACCCTCGCCCTGTCGGTGGTCGAGCGGACCCGGGAGATCGGCCTGATGCGGGCCATCGGTCTCTCCCGCCGCCAGCTGCGCCGCATGATCCGCCTGGAGTCGGTGGTCATCGCCCTCTTCGGCGCCCTGCTCGGCCTGGGCCTCGGTATGGGCTGGGGCACGGCGGCGCAGCAGCTGCTCGCCCTGGAGGGCCTCGGGGTCCTGGAGATCCCGTGGCCGACGATCCTGACGGTGTTCGTCGGGTCGGCGTTCGTGGGCCTGTTCGCGGCCCTCGTCCCGGCCTTCCGGGCCGGCCGGATGAACGTGCTGAACGCGATCGCCAGCGAGTAGCCCGACCAGTGGTCCCGTCCCGCCGTACCGGCCGGGGGCCGGGCTATACGGTGGACCGCGACGGTCCCGGTGGATGTCCTCCATCCCACCGGGGCCGTTTCGCGCTGTGAGTGTCCGGCCCACGCCGTAGGCTGGGAACCCCCGGCCCGTGAGACGTGTCGGGCTGTTCGCGTTGCCCGCCCCCGTAGTCCAACCGGGATGGATCCTCCTGATGAGCCTGCACGGTCTGCTCGACGCCGTCGTACGAGACGCGGCCCTCGCCGAAGCGGTGAAGGCCGCCACGGACGGCAACCGCATGCATGTGGACCTGGTCGGCCCGCCCGCCGCGCGCCCCTTCGCGGTGGCGGCGCTGGCCCGCGAGGCGCGGCGTCCGGTGCTCGCGGTCACCGCCACCGGCCGGGAGGCCGAGGACCTGGCGGCGGCGCTGCGCAGCCTCCTCGACCCGGACACGGTCGTCGACTACCCGTCCTGGGAGACCCTGCCGCACGAGCGGCTCTCGCCCCGCTCCGACACCGTCGGCCGGCGCCTCGCCGTGCTGCGCCGGCTCGCCCACCCCTCGCTCGACGACCCGGCCGCGGGCCCGGTGTCCGTCGTCGTCGCCCCCGTCCGCTCGGTGCTCCAGCCGCAGGTCAAGGGCCTGGGCGACCTGGAGCCGGTCAGCCTGCGCACCGGACGGCAGGCCGACCTGAACGAGGTCGTCGAGGGCCTGGCGGCCGCCGCGTACGCGCGGGTGGAGCTGGTCGAGAAGCGTGGCGAGTTCGCCGTCCGCGGCGGCATCCTGGACGTCTTCCCGCCGACCGAGGAGCACCCGCTCCGGATCGAGTTCTGGGGCGACGACATCGAGGAGATCCGTTACTTCAAGGTCGCCGACCAGCGCTCCCTGGAGGTCGCCGAGCACGGCCTGTGGGCGCCGCCGTGCCGCGAGCTGCTGCTGACCGACCAGGTGAAGGAGCGGGCCGCGGCCCTGGCCGAGGAGCACCCCGAGCTGGGCGAGCTGCTCGGCAAGATCGCCGAGGGGATCGCCGTCGAGGGCATGGAGTCCCTCGCCCCGGTCCTCGTCGACGACATGGAGCTGCTGCTCGACGTGCTGCCGAAGGGCAGCATGGCCGTGGTCTGCGACCCCGAGCGGGTCCGGACGCGGGCGGCGGACCTCGTAGCGACGAGCCAGGAGTTCCTGCAGGCGTCGTGGGCGGCCACCGCCGGTGGCGGCGAGGCGCCGATCGACGTCGGCGCGGCCTCGCTGTGGGGGATCGCGGACGTCCGGGACCGGGCCCGCGAGCTGGACATGATGTGGTGGTCGGTCTCCCCGTTCGCGGCGGACGAGGAGCTGGACGCCGACACGCTGAAGCTGGGCATGCACGCCCCGGAGACGTACCGCGGCGACACCGCCCGGGCGCTCGCCGACACCAAGGGCTGGCTGGCCGACGGCTGGCGCACGGTGTACGTGACGGAGGCGCCCGGCCCGGCCGCCCGCACGGTCGAGGTGCTCGGCGGCGAGGGCATCGCCGCCCGCCTCGACGCGAACCTCGCCGACATCTCCCCGGCAGTCGTCCACGTCTCGACCGGCTCGATCGACTACGGCTTCGTCGACCCGGCCCTGAAGCTGGCCGTACTGACCGAGACGGACCTGTCCGGCCAGAAGGCGGCCGGCAAGGACGGGCAGCGGATGCCCGCCAAGCGCCGCAAGACCATCGACCCGCTGACCCTGGAGGTCGGCGACTACATCGTGCACGAACAGCACGGCGTCGGCCGGTACATCGAGATGGTGCAGCGCACGGTGCAGGGCGCGACCCGCGAGTACCTGCTCGTCGAGTACGCGCCGGCCAAGCGCGGCCAGCCCGGCGACCGGCTGTACATCCCGACCGACCAGCTGGAGCAGGTCACCAAGTACGTCGGCGGCGAGGCCCCGACCCTGCACCGGCTCGGCGGCGCGGACTGGACGAAGACGAAGGCCCGGGCGAAGAAGGCGGTCAAGGAGATCGCCGCCGACCTGATCAAGCTCTACTCCGCGCGGATGGCGGCCCCCGGCCACGCCTTCGGCGCGGACACGCCCTGGCAGCGGGAGCTGGAGGACGCCTTCCCCTACGTGGAGACGCCGGACCAGCTGTCCACCATCGCCGAGGTCAAGGAGGACATGGAGAAGAGCATCCCCATGGACCGCCTGATCTGCGGCGACGTCGGCTACGGCAAGACGGAGATCGCGGTCCGGGCGGCGTTCAAGGCCGTGCAGGACGGCAAGCAGGTCGCCGTGCTCGTGCCGACGACGCTCCTGGTGCAGCAGCACTTCGGCACCTTCACCGAGCGCTACTCGCAGTTCCCCGTCGCCACCCGGGCACTCAGCCGATTCCAGTCGGAGACCGAGTCGAAGGCGACGCTCGACGGACTGAAGGACGGCTCGGTCGACATCGTCATCGGCACCCACCGGCTGTTCTCCTCCGAGACCAAGTTCAAGGACCTCGGTCTGGTCATCGTCGACGAGGAGCAGCGGTTCGGCGTCGAGCACAAGGAGCAGCTGAAGAAGCTCCGCGCCAACGTCGACGTCCTCACCATGTCGGCCACCCCCATCCCCCGTACGCTCGAGATGGCGGTGACCGGCATCCGCGAGATGTCGACGATCACCACCCCGCCGGAGGAGCGGCACCCGGTCCTCACGTTCGTCGGCCCGTACGAGGAGAAGCAGATCGGCGCGGCGATCCGCCGCGAACTGCTGCGCGAGGGCCAGGTCTTCTACATCCACAACCGGGTCGAGTCGATCGACCGGGCCGCGGCCCGGCTGCGCGACATCGTCCCCGAGGCGCGGATCGCGACCGCGCACGGCCAGATGTCCGAGTCGGCCCTGGAGCAGGTCGTGGTCGACTTCTGGGAGAAGAAGTTCGACGTGCTGGTCTCCACGACGATCGTCGAGTCCGGCATCGACATCTCCAACGCCAACACCCTCATCGTCGAGCGCGGCGACAACTTCGGCCTCAGCCAGCTGCACCAGCTGCGCGGCCGGGTGGGCCGGGGCCGCGAGCGCGGCTACGCGTACTTCCTGTACCCGCCGGAGAAGCCGCTGACCGAGACCGCGCACGAGCGGCTCGCGACGATCGCCCAGCACACCGAGATGGGCGCGGGCATGTACGTGGCGATGAAGGACCTGGAGATCCGCGGCGCGGGCAACCTGCTCGGCGGCGAGCAGTCCGGTCACATCGCGGGCGTCGGCTTCGACCTGTACGTGCGGATGGTCGGCGAGGCGGTTGCGGACTACCGGGCCTCGCTGGAGGGCGGCGCGGAGGAGGAGGCGCCGCTCGAGGTCAAGATCGAGCTGCCGGTCGACGCGCACGTTCCGCACGACTACGCGCCGGGCGAGCGGCTGCGCCTCCAGGCGTACCGGGCGATCGCCTCGGCGAACTCGGAGGACGACATCAAGGCGGTCCGCGAGGAGCTCACCGACCGCTACGGCAAGCTGCCGGAGCCGGTGGAGAACCTGCTGCTCGTGGCCGGCCTGCGGATGCTGGCGCGGGCCTGCGGGGTCGGCGAGATCGTGCTGCAGGGCCCGAACATCCGGTTCGCGCCGGTGGAGTTGCGCGAGTCGCAGGAGCTGCGGCTGAAGCGGCTGTACCCGCGGACGGTCATCAAGGCCCCGACGCAGCAGATCCTGGTGCCGCGCCCGACGAGCGGCAAGATCGGCGGCAAGCCGGTCGTCGGCCGCGAGCTGCTGGCGTGGACCGGGGAGTTCCTGACCACGATCCTCGGCTCGTAGGGCGCGGGGGCGTCCGGGGGCCGCTGCCCCGGACGCCCCGCGTCCGTCCTACAGCCGGTCGAGGTCGAGCGCCTCGGCCATCGCGCGGTAGCCCGCGTCGCCCGGGTGCAGGTGGTCGCCCGAGTCGTACGCCGGCAGGATGCGGTCCGGGTGCTCCGGGTCCGCTACGGCGCGGTCGAAGTCGACCACGGCGTCGTACTCGCCCGAGGTGCGGATCCACTCGTTGACGGCGTTCCGCTTGGCCTCGTTGACCTTCTCGGCGTCGTCGTAGAACGAGCCCCCGATCGGGGTGAGCGTGGCGCCCACCACCTTGATGCCCTTGGCGTGCGCCTGCCGGATCAGCGAACGGTGGCCCTCGATGAGCTGCTCGACGGAGACCTCCGGGGTGGGGCCGCCGGGGAAGGCCGGTCCGCTGCCTCCGATGTCGTTGATGCCTTCGAGGACGATGACCGTGCGCACGCCGGGCTCGGTGAGGACGTCCTTCTTGAACCGCTCGATGCCCTTCTCGCCGGCCCAGGTCGTGTCGTTGGTGACCTCGTTCCCGCCGATGCCGTGGTTGACGACGCTGCGCGGCTTCCCGGCGGCGGCGAAACGTTCCGCCAGCTCGTCGGGGTAGCGGTTGTCCGCGTTCAGGCCGGAGCCGACGCCGTCGGTGATGGAGTCGCCGAAGGTGACGATGCCGTCCCGGCGGGCCGAGTGGCCGCCGCTGACCTCGACCCCGGTGAGGAAGTACCAGGAGTCGCTGGTCTCCTTGAAGGCCGCACCGTCCCGGTCGGCGCGGTGGTCGCCGTCCGCCCGGTAGCTGGTGGCCGAGGAGAAATTGTGGAAGGTGGCCGGCCCGGTCGGGTCGGCCAGGTAGAGGGTGACGGTCACCGACTGCAGGGCCCCGACCTTGAACGGCACACCGTCGCTGCGGAGGGTGCCGCCGGCCGGAACGGTCACGGACCGGCCCTTGCCGAAGGTCAGTTCGCGGACCGTGCCGGCCTTCACGGAGGCGCCCTCGTCGGTGAGGGCGACGGTCGCGCCGGTGATCTTCAGCGGGGTCGTGCCGTACCGGTTGGAGAGCTCGATGCGGGCCTTGGTGCCGCCGGTGGTGACGCGGACGACCTGTCGGACCGTGTGGTTCGAGAAGCCCGCCGGCGACCAGTTGGGCCCGAAGGGCGCGGTCGGCTTCTGCGGGGAAGTGGCCCAACCGCCCTTCCACGCACCGCCGTCGTGCGGTGCGGCGGCCGTCGCGGTGCCGGAGGCCGCGAACGGCACCGCGCCAAGGGTGAGTGCGGCCACCACGGCAACACCGCTGCGCTTCAAGGTGCTTGAGGTGCTCATCTTCATCCGCCCGTTCTGACGTTCCGTTGTCAGAACGGCTCAAGCGGAGGCCGGCTCCGAGCATTCCCCGGGCAGTGCGGACCGGTCAGAAACTGGCCGGAAAGCGCCGTACATAGTGCTTCTGCCAGGGCATCTCGACGGCGCCCTCGCGGTAGTGCTCGCGCACGTACGCCACCGCCTCGTTCGCGGGGACGCCGTCGATCGTGGCGAGGCAGGCCAGGGCGGTGCCGGTACGGCCCCGACCGCCCTGGCAGGCCAGCTCGACGCGCTCGACCGCGGCGCGTTCCCAGGCCTCGCCGAGCGCCCTGCGGGCCGCGGTGTGGCTGCTGGGCAGCCAGAAGTCGGTCCAGCGGACCCAGAGCGTCTCCCAGGGCATCTCGGGCGGTCGCTTGCCGACGAGGTAGAGGCCGAAGTCAGGGCGCGGCCCGGGCGGCAGCGGGCGGCCGAGCCCGCGGCCGCGGACCAGTCGGCCGGAGGGCAGCGGCATGACGCCGGGGCCGTCCGGGTCCCAAGTGGCGGCAGCGGTCATGGAGTTCCTCCCGAGGGCTCGGCGGCGAACAGCAGTCCGGTCAGGGTACGGAACACGTCCTCGGGGTCCCGGCCTTCCAGCGGCGCGGTCAGGTTCCGGCTGAGCAGCAGCGTCGCGAAGCCGTGCGCCAGGGACCAGGCCGCGACGCCGGCGAGCCGGGGGTCGGGGCCGCCTTTCCCGGCGGGCAGGTTCGTGATCCCGGCCCGCAGCCGCTCGCCGGCCCGCTCGCGGGCGGCGAGCAGGTCGGGATCGTCGGTCCGGTACAGCTCCGGCTGGAACATCACCTGGAAGTGCGCCGGGTGGTCGGTGGCGAAGCGTACGTAGCGCACGCCCGCGTCCCGCAGGTCGGTCGCCTCGCCCAGTGCCCCCGCGAGCAGGTCGTACCCCTCGGTGGCGACGGCGGTCAGCAGCCCGGCCCGGTCCTTGAAGTGGTGCGCGGGCGCGGCGTGCGAGACGCCGGCCCGGCGGGCGAGGTCGCGCAGGCTCAGTGCGGACGGCCCCTCGGCGGCGATGACGTCGAGGGCGGCGGTGAGCACGGCCTGCCGCAGGTCGCCGTGGTGATAGGTGCGCTGCTGCCGGGTCATGGACTCAGCCTACGCCGAATCTAGTCATTGACAAGTTCCCCTGCCCGGGGGCAATCTTGTCAGCGTCAAGATGTGGCAGCGGAGGACGGAGAACGTCATGAGCGCGACGCACGACGCACAGCAGCAGCAGGCCGGCCAGGTGATCCAGGACCTCGGGCGCGTACGGCAGATGTGGCACCTCCTGGAGCCGCTGCACGCCGTGCTCTACTACGCCCCCGAGGCCTTCGAGGAGGCAGGGGCCCTGGGCTACGGGGTCGAGGAGCGGTGGTCGAGCTACTTCGCCTGGCGCGCCGCGCCCCTGGGGCCGGTCGGGCCCGGCCCGGTCGCCTCCGCGTTCTACAGCTTCAACCCGGAGATGGTGGACCGGTACGTGCGCGACGCCTGGCGCACCGCCCCGCCCGCCGCGGTGCTGGCCGGCCGGCTGCGCGCCGTCGACCGGGTCTACCGGACGCTGCTGGGTGACGAGACCGTCGACGGCCCGGCCCTCGCCGAGGCCGCCGCGCTCGCCCGGCGGGCCGCCGAGGCCGCGGACACGGCGGGCCGGCCGCTCGGCGCCGCCAACGCCGAGCTGCCCTGGCCCGAGGAGCCGCACCTCGTGCTGTGGCAGGCCGCGATGATCCTGCGTGAGCACCGCGGCGACGGGCATCTCGTGGCGCTGCTGGCCGCCGGACTCGACCCGGTGGAGGCGCTGGTGTCCTTCGCGGCGATCGGCGCGGCGGGGGAGCAGGTCTTCGAGAGCCGGGGCTGGAGCGCGGCCGAGTGGGCCGCGGCCCGCGAACGGCTCGCCGCTCGTGGGCTCGTCGGCCCGGACGGCACGGCCACGGAGGCCGGGCGCGCCCTGCGCGAGGAGGTCGAGCGGCGCACGGACGAGCTCGCCGCCGGACCCTGGGCGGCCCTCGGGCCGGACGACACCGCCCGCCTCGCCGACCTGCTGGGCGAGCCCTGGCTCACGGTCATCGCCTCGGGGCTGCTGCCGGCCGAGAACACCCTCGGCATCGGCAAGGTCTGAGCCGCTCTACCGCGCGAACGCTCCGGCCGCGGAGTGCTCGAAGCACTCCGCGGCCGGGGTTCGTGGGGCTGCGGACGCGCAGCCGGGCGCCGGGCCAGGTCGGCCCGGCGGACGCGGTCGGCGCGTCAGGTCGGCGGCTGCTCCGGCTTGTCCGTCATGCCGAGCGAGCCCTCCGCCCTCCGCTGGGCCTGGTCGACCTGCGAGGTGTACTTGTCGCCGGTCTTCTCGTTGATCTTCCGCTCCGCGGCGTCCGAGGCCTGCCGGGCCTTCTCCGGATGCTGGCCCATCATGCCCTTGAGCTTGTCCATGATCCCCATGCGTGACTCCTTCGGAAGGGGACATACAGCGCATTCGACGCTACCCCCGCCCATCCGGATCCGCGCGTCGAACACCCTCTCTATGCTTCGCCTGACGACGGGGCACAGCACAACAGGGGGAGTCGCATGGGACGCGGACGCACGGGACGGCGTGGAGCGCCCGCCCGCTGGGCCGTGGTGGCGACCGCCGTCGTGGCCGCGGTGGCCGGGTGCGACGGGCCCGGGAAGGGCCGCCCCTCGTCCGGGTCCGGCGGCGACGCCTCGTACGGCCGGGGCGTGAGCCCCCTGGCGAACCCCGACGGCACGAGGCCCGGCCTCGCGCCCGTGACCTCCGACGCGGACCGGGCCGAGGCCCGACGGATCGTCGAGCGGCTGTCCACCAAGGGCCGCGGCCCGAGGACGGGCTACGCCCGGGACGAGTTCGGGTACGCGTGGATGGACTCGGCCGACGGCGTACCGCTGGCCCGGAACGGCTGCGACACCCGCAACGACCTGATCCGCCGAGACGGCCAGGACCTCCGGTTCCGCTCGGGCTCGGACTGCGTGGTCGTCTCCATGACGCTGCACGACCCGTACACGGGCAAGGCGATCGAGTGGCGCAAGAAGCAGGCCGCGAAGGTGCAGATCGACCACATGGTGCCGCTGTCGTACGCCTGGCAGATGGGCGCCGCGCGCTGGGACAGGAAGAAGCGGCAGCGGCTGGCCAACGACCCCCTGAACCTCCTCCCGGTCTCCGGCCCCGCGAACAGCGCCAAACGCGACTCGGGCCCGGCCTCCTGGCTCCCCCCGAACAAGAGCATCCGCTGCGCCTACGCCGTCCGCTTCGCCCAGGTCGCCCTCGCCTACGACCTGCCGGTGACCGAGGCGGACAAGAAGACCATGCTCAATCGCTGCGGCGGCTGAAAACCCGTTGGGCGAGGCGGCGGGGCGTCGTTAACCTGCGGGAATGGAACTGGACATCACGACCCTCGCCGCACGCCCCGAACTCGAGGGGGCGCTCTGGGGGATGAAGGACCTCTGGCCGGAGTTCATGATGTACGACCCGGTCGGGTGGGCCAACATGGGGCGGATCGTGCGGGAGTTCCCCGAGTTCGTGCTCGTGGCCACGGACGGGGACGGCAAGGTCGTGGCGCGGGCGTTCAGCGTGCCGTTCCGGCTGCGTGCCGACGGGCGGGGCGAACTGCCCGCCACCGGCTGGGACCAGATCCTGCTGTGGGCCTTCTCCGACCTGCGGCACGGCGCGGAGCCCGACACCGTCAGCGCGATCGAGGTGACCGTCGACACGAGTGCGCTCGGCCGGGGGCTCTCGTCGCGGATGCTCGGAGCGATGCGGGACAACGCGCGGCGGCTCGGGTTCACCGAGGTCGTCGCTCCGGTGCGGCCCAACGGCAAGCACCTGGAGGCGGGCAGTTCCATCCATGAATACGCCTTCCGTACCCGGGAGTCCGACGGTCTCCCGCACGACCCGTGGCTGCGGGTGCACGTCCGGGCCGGCGGCATCGTGCAGGCGGTGGCGCCGGCGTCCATGACCGTGTCCGGTTCCGTGGAGCAGTGGCGTGCCTGGACCGGGCTGCCGTTCGACACGGACGGTCCGGTCGAGGTCGAGGGCGCGCTGGTGCCGGTCCACTGCGAGGCCTCGCGCGGGTACGCGGTGTACGTCGAGCCCAACATCTGGGTCCGCCACAAGCTCTGAGCGCCGTACGACACGACGTGCGAACGGGCCTGGTGAGCCGCCCGTCCGGCGGCCCACCAGGCCCGTTCGCGTTCCGGTCCGTTCCGATCGGCGATCAGTCCTCCAGGTCCACCACGTCCTCGGCCGCGGGCTTCCGCGCCGGCACCGGCTTGTCGTACGAGGAGAAGGTGATCGTCCCCGGCTCCTCGCCGCCCTTGGAGACGATCTTCAGCAGGTACGGCGTGCCCTCCGTGGCCACGTACACCGTGGTGCTCTCCGCGCCCGCGCCCTCGGTCAGCCGCAGGGCCTTCTTGCCGTTGACCGTCGTCTCCTCGCCGGCGTCGGCGAAGTTCACGCCCTGCTCGAACTCGGACAGCAGCGCGTTCAGATCGCACAGTTCCAGGCTGTCCTTGGCCTCCGGGTCGGAGGCGTCGGTCTCGACCCACTTGCCCTTGAGCATCTTCAGGACCGCCTCCTGCTGCTCCTTGGGCTCGCCCTTGCCCTGCTCCCGCAGGAACGCCTCGTCGAACCGCATGTACGCGGTGCCGCCGGACCTGATCAGTTCCGCGGTGCCGGTGACGCCGACCGACAGGGTGCCGGCGCACTGCCCGCTCCGGTCGATCGACATGTAGGCCTTCAGCGGGCCGTCCGCGGAGGTGGTGGCGACGTCGAGGGTGAGGGACTTCGCGCCCTTGGTCGCCCCTATCGACTTGTTCACGATCTGGGGGCCGGTCAGGCCCTTGAAGGGGCCGGACGCCTCTTCCTCGAAGGGCCCGCATGCAGTGGCGCCGGCCGCGACGGCGGCGACGAGCAGGGCGGTGGTGAGGGCGGCGCGGCGGCGGGGGGACGGGAGGCGGCGGCCGAGGGCAGGCATGGGGGTTCTCCGGGGGGACGGCGGGGGTGGGGGAGCGGTGCGCTACGCGCGGGTCAGAGCTTCAGGTCCCACTGGGCGGCCTCGTGCTCCAGGCCCGGGCTGACCTCGACGGTGAGGTTCTTCGCGTCGGCCGGGGCGTCGAAGGCGAAGACGACCGTGGACTTCTTGCCGGGCATGATCGAGCCGTTGAAGCCGGTGCCGACCTTCTCGTCGAAGATCTGCTCGGCGGCGACGCCGTCCTTGCCGGCGCGGGCGTCCGCGGTGACGAGCGTGGCGTCGAACTTCTTCTTGCCGCCGTTCTCGATGACCACGGTGACCTGGTACGCCTTGTTGCCCTCGGTGTGCCCGGCCGCGAACTCGCTCGGCTTGTAGGCGGTGGGGGCGGAGACCGTGACCTTCAGCCCGTCCTTGTCGTAGACGGAGCTCTCCCCGCCGGCCAGGCTCTTCCCCTTGGCAGCGCCGCCCGGCTTCTCCGGGGCCGCGTCCTTGATCGCCTTGTCGACCTCGTCCACCGCGTCAGCGACGGCCGTGAACGTGATCACCGCGCCGACCACCGAGAGGATCAGCGCCACCAGGCCGAGGACCGCGCCGGTGGTCGCGACGCCCTTGTTGTTCGCCTCGCCGCGCTTGACCCGGCCGCGGCCGGACAGGCCCAGGATCAGCGCGATCAGGCCGAGGATCCCGGCGAGCCAGAAGAACAGCGGGATCAGCCCGGAGATCGCGCCGATGACGCCGAGGATCAGTGCGGCGGTGCCGAGCCCGTTGCGCAGGGTCGTCGGCTGAAGCGTGGTGTGCGACATGGATGCCCTCCCGGACATGGGACGTGATGCAGGTGTGTGACCGGCTCTCACGGAGTCCCGTGGAGCGATGGATCAATAACAACAGAGACTGTGAACCGAGTCAACACGGTTCACGAGAATTCGTTCCGCTCACACTGTGAAGTGGTGTCGGGGGTGTTCATCGGTAAGATCGGCGTCACAGCGGATGGACGGAGCAGGGCGTGAAGGGAGTCAGCCAGGTGCCGGAGAGCGCAGCAGAGGTGACCGCGGCCGGGATCGCCCGGCTGGCAGGAGTCGGACGGGCCGCCGTCAGCAACTGGCGCCGCCGCCACGCCGACTTCCCCAAGCCCGTCGGCGGCACGGAGGCCAGCCCCTCCTTCGCCCTCCCCGAGGTGGAGTCGTGGCTGCGCGCCCAGGGCAAGCTCGCCGAGGTCCCGCTGCGCGAGCGGGTCTGGCAGCAGATCGCCGGCCACCCCGCCGGAGCGGTCACCGCCCTCGTCCAGTCGGGCAGCGTCCTGCTGCTCGTGCACGACCGGCCCGCCGCCTGGCCCGGCCTCGCCGCCCTCTCCGACGAGCGCTTCGCCGGCCTGCTGCCGGTCGCCCTCGAAGAGGTCCTGACCGCCCGCTACGGGCTCGAGCGGGCCGTCCGCACTCCCGCCCCGGCCGAACTCGACGGTGCCGTCCCCCTGTTGCGCGCCGTCGTGGACCTCGCCGCCGAGACCGGCGCCCGCCAGGCCTTCGAGTTCCTGCTCGGCCGCCATCTCGACGCCAACCCGCGCCAGCACACGCTCACCCCGCCCGGCCCCGCCGCCCTCATGGCCGCCCTCGCCACGGGCTCCGGCACCGCCGCCGCCCGCCCCGCCGGGACCGTCCTCGACCCCGCCTCCGGCACCGGCACCCTGCTCCGCGCCGTCGACCGGGCCACCGCTCTGTACGGGCAGGACGCCGACCCCGACCTCGCCGCGCTCACCGCGCTCCGCCTCGCCCTCGCCGACGGCGCCGAGGTCCGCGTCCGCCCCGGCGACAGTCTGCGCGCCGACGCCTTCCCGCAGCTCGCCGCCGACGCCGTGCTCTGCCACCCGCCGTTCAACGAGCGCAACTGGGGCCACGACGAACTCGCCTACGACCCGCGCTGGGAGTACGGCTTCCCCGCCCGCACCGAGTCCGAACTGGCCTGGGTGCAGCACGCCCTGGCCCGGCTGCGCCCCGGCGGCACCGCCGTCCTGCTGATGCCGCCCGCCGCCGCCTCCCGCCGCTCCGGCCGCCGCATCCGCGCCGACCTGCTGCGCAAGGGCGCGCTGCGCGCCGTCGTCGCCCTTCCGGCCGGCGCCGCCCCGCCGTACGGCATCCCGCTCCACCTGTGGGTGCTGCGCAGGCCCGCGCCCGGCGTGGCGGCCTCCCCGGAGCTGCTGCTCGTCGACACCGCCGAGCAGGCCGCGGCCCCGGCCGGCGCGGGTGCGCCCGGCGGCGGGCGCGACAAGCTCGACTGGCAGGCCGTGCACACCGCGGTCCTCGACGCCTGGCTGCCGTTCGACAAGCACGGCACCGTCGACGAGACCCCCGGCGCCAGCCGCAGCGTCCCCGTCATCGAACTCCTCGACGACGACGTCGACCTGGCCCCCGCCCGCCACCTTCCGCCGCCCGCGGCCGCCGGCGGCGCGGCCGAACTCGCGGGCGTCCGCGACCGGCTCACCGAGACCCTGCGCCGCACCGCCGCGCTCACCCCGCCGTCCGAGCAGCCCACGGCCCGCGCGGAGGCCCCCGCCCGGCTCCCCCTGGTCACCGTCGGCGAACTCGCCCGCACCGGAGCCCTGGAGCTGCGCGCGGGCGGCACGGGCGCCGGCACCGGCCGGGTCCTCACCGACCACGACGTCCTCCTCGGCCAGGCACCTTCCGGCACGCTGCCCGAGGGCCGGTCCGAGGAGCCCGTCGTCGTCGCGCCGGGCGATGTCGTCGTCCCCGTCCTCGGCGGCGGCGCGGTCGCCCGCGTCGTCGACGTGGCCACCGCCGGCGCCGCCCTCGGCCGCAACCTCCAGCTGCTGCGCCCCGACCCGGCCGCGCTCGACCCGTGGTTCCTGGCCGGCTTCCTGCGCGGCACCGCCAACACCCGCCAGGCCAGCAGCTACGCCTCCACCGCGACCCGGCTCGACGTCCGCCGTCTCCAACTGCCGCGGCTGCCCCTCGCGGAGCAACAGCGCTACGGGGAGCGGTTCCGCGCGCTCGCCGAGTTCGAGGACGCGCTGCGGCTCGCCGGCCGACTCGGCGAGCAACTCGTGCAGGGCATGTACGACGGGCTGACGGACGGCACCGTGAAACCGTGATCGGTTCGACAACGGTTCCGTACAACCCAGGGGCCGTTGTCCGTGTCGGTGTATACGCTCGTCTCCGCAACCGACTCGTCCGCCAGGAGCTGGAATGTACGGCCACGGCTACCCGCCGCCGCAGCAGCACCGTCCTTCGCAGGGGGTGCTGGTCGGGCTGCGCGTGCTGTTCGTCGCGGTCGCGATGCTCAGTTGCGGCTTCCTGGCGTTCGCCCCGCTGATCCGGCTCGCGGTCGTCACGCGCCGGAAGCTGGACTGGGTGCTGTTCGGGGTCTTCCTCGCCGCCGACATCGCGCTGCTCACGTACATCGGCGTCACCGCCGAGGAGAAGGGCAGCGATCTGGAGGCGTTCATCGGCGTCGGCACGATGATGGCGCTGGTGGTCGGATCCGTCTCGTACTACCTCGTCGCCGAGATCCAGCACTACGCGAAGACGGCCCTGCCCACCCCGGCCCTGCCCACCCCGGCCGGGCCGCCGCCGGTCACCGGCGGCTACGGCTACCCGGCCACCTCCGCCACCGTCCCCTCGCCCGGCTACCCGCAGCCCATGCCGCACGCCCACCCGATGCCCGTGCCGCCCCCGCCGCAGCCCCAGCCGCCCGCGCCCCCCGCCCAGCCCCCGGCCCAGCCCCCGGCCCAGCCCGCGGCCGCCTCGCACTCCCAGCCGCGCATCGACCAGGTCCGCGCCGAGCTGGACGAACTCAGCGACCTCCTCCGCAAGGAAGAGGGGAAGTGAACGGACGGGTCATCGGCGGCCGTTACGAGCTGGCGGGGCTCATCGGGCAGGGCGGCATGGGCCAGGTCTGGACGGCCTACGACGGCCGGCTCGACCGGCGCGTCGCCGTCAAGCTGCTCCGCCCCGACCACATGGCCGCCGCCACGACCGCGAACGAGATCCGCCGCAGGTTCGTCCGTGAGTGCCGGGTGACCGCCCAGGTCGACCACCCCGGCCTGGTCACCGTCCACGACGCCGGCAGCGACGGCGACGACCTGTACCTGGTCATGCAGTACGTCGAGGGCGCCGACCTCGCCGACCACCTCGCCGAACACGACCCCTACCCCTGGCAGTGGGCCGTCAGCGTCGCCGCCCAGCTGTGCGCGGTGCTCGCCGCCGTGCACGCCGTGCCGATCGTGCACCGCGACCTCAAGCCGCGGAACGTGATGGTGAAGCCCGACGGCACGGTCACCGTCCTCGACCTCGGCGTCGCCTCCGTGCTCGACACCGACACCACGCGCCTCACCCACACCGGCTCGCCCATCGGCAGCCCCGCCTACATGGCCCCCGAACAGGCAATGGGCGGCGCCGTCGGACCGGCCACCGACCTGTACGCGCTCGGCGCGCTGCTGCACGAACTCCTCAGCGGCAACGTGCCGTTCGCCGGCTCCACCGCCCTTGGCGTGCTCCACCGGCACCTGTACGAGCCGCCGCTGCCGCTCCGACAGCTCCGCCCCGAGGTCCCCGAGCCGCTGGAGGCCCTCGTCCTCAGGCTGCTCGCGAAGGACCCGCGACACCGGCCGTCCGGCGCGCAGGAGGTGTACGAGCACCTGGTCCCGCTGCTGCCCGCGCGCGGCGTCCCGGCGGGCCCGATGGACCCCACCCGTCCGTTCCTGCGCCCGCACGCCCCCTGGCCCGACCGTGCCTCCGCCCCGGCCCCCGCGCCCGTACCGCCGGCCGCGCCGCCCGCCGCGGCCCGGCCGGACGTGGCCGCGGCCGTCGACGAGGTCAAGCGGCTGCTCGGCGAGGGCAGCATCACGCAGGCCGTCGACATCCTCGGCGGGATCCTGCCGGCCGCCGCGGCCGAGCACGGCGAGCACTCCCCGGTGGTCCGCATCCTGCGCAAGCAGTACGCCACGACCCTGATGGACGACGGCCAGTACCGCCGCGCCCTGCCCGAACTGCGCCGGCTCGCCGACGACCGCGCGGCCGAGGCCGGGCCGGGCGACCCGCAGACCCTGCAGTTCCGTTACGACGCCGCCCAGTGCCTGGAACAGCTCGGCGAGACCGCGGCCGCCCTCGCCGAGTACCGCGCGCTGCTCCCGTCCTACGAGAGCGGCACACCGGACCCGGCGCGCGCCTTCGACATCCGCCACCGCATCGGCCAGTTGCTGCTCGCCATGGGCGACCACACGGCGGCCGGGCAGCACATGCAGAACCTGCTCTACGACGCGGAGCTCCAGTACGGCCCGTACCACCCGCTCGCCGTCGACCTCCGCCGCGCCCTGGACCGCCAGCGGCAGATGGGCCGCTAGCGGGGCGGTTCCGCGTGCTCTAGGCGAGGGTGTCCGTGTGCGCCGGGGCGGTGCGGAGGTAGCGGGTCTGGGCGATGCGGCCGGCCGGGCGCAGGGAGTCGGCGCGGGAGCGGTCGGTCGACATGACGAGGATCAGCGCGTCGGGGGCGGCGAGTGCGGCGGCCTGCTCCAGGTCGTGACGCGGGCCGTCCTGCGGGGTGTTGACGACGACGATGCCGTAGTGGCGGTCGGCGAGCTGGGCCCGGATCTCCGGCCGCGCGAAGTCGCCCCGGACGAGCCGGGCGGTGCCCGCTCCGTCCGCGCCGCCGAGCGCGAGGTTGCCCCGGATCAGCTCGGCGCGATCGGGTGCGTCGGCGAGCGGGTCGACGACGGTCAGCCGGGCCTCGACCCCGCCGCGGTGCAGCATCCGCCGCAGCGCGGCGGCGAACAGGCCGTGCCCGGTGCCGATCTCCAGCACCTCGCCGTTCGGCGGGGCGAGCTGCGGGACGGCGGCGAGCCGCCCGCACACGTCGGAGAGGGTGCCCGCGAGCCCGCCGGTGCCGAGCGCCTCGACGGCGACGAGGTGGCGGTAGGCGACGGTGACCTCGCGGCGGGCGTGGTCGCGGTCCCGGCCGGTGACGGCGGCGACCTCGCGGACCAGGGTGTCGATCTGCGTGGCGGTCGGCATCCGGTCGCCGTCACGGCCCGCGCGGTCGAGCAGGAGCGACAGCCCGTACTGGCGGCGGCGCAGGTCGGCGACTTCGTGGTGGAGCGCGTCGAGGTCGGTCTGGAAGGCCGTCGTCACGCGTTCCATCCGCTGCTCGACCAGCGAGAACGCCGGGCGCAGCATCCGCTGTGCGAGCCGGTTGCTCAGAAGGGAGGGCATGGCGGGCAAGGTACGCGGCGGCCCGGCGCGGGAGGGCGACGGCACGTTGCCTTTCGGGTGAACCTCTGGTGTCCCTTGGGTGATGCGGGGCGAGAGGCTCCGCATCACCCGAGGGATCGACCGTCGGATGCCGATCGTCGGAGGCCGATCGTCAAGGACCGGCCGTCAGGTCACAGGGCCTTCACGAGCCAGTCCTGGACGTCGGGGTTGGGGTTCCCCTGCGTCCAGAGCGTCAGCCAGACGCCGTTGCCCAGGGAGTTGCCCTTCGGCGTGATCGCCTTGCCCCAGGCGTTGGCGGTGCCGCCGTTGTTGGTGGCGAACTTCTGCACGTCGCTCGACGGGTTGCAGGTCCACAGGGTCAGCAGCGTCCCGTCCGTGCCGGCGGCGTTGCCCTGCGGGGTGATGCACTTGCCGCTCGCCTTGTGGACGATGAGCCCGTTGTCGAACTTCCAGCGCTGGACGTCCGACCCCGTGCACGACCACACGGTGATCGGTGTGCCGTTGGCGGTGCCGTTCCCCTGCGGCGTCGCGCAGACGAAGCCCGGCTCGTGGCGGTTGGCCAGCCACGTGTAGCCCTCGGAGTCCGCCTGTCCGGCGTACGCGTCGACGGAGAACACGACGCGCCGGCCGACCCCGTTCGAGTCGAGCGCCTCGTTGAGGCCCCAGAGCCGGTTGACCCGCCGGTCCCAGGAGAGTCCCTGGGTCAGGAACGGGGCCTGCGAGATGACGTACGGCGCCTCACCGGGCTTGGCCTTGTGGATGCAGGCGTACGAGTTGTTGTACCCGGGCGTGGTCTCCGTGGCGGGTACCCATTCGCCGGGCCAGCCGGCCGGGCAGGAGCCGGCCATGTAGTAGCTGGTGCCGTCGGTGGCCGCGCCCTGGATGCCCCACACCGGGGAGGTGTAGCCGGTGGTCTCCGAGGAGATCTGCGTGGGCGTGGCGCCGCCCAGGCCCGTGGCCGTCAGCGGCCAGCGGACGATGCGCGCGCCCGCCCCGCCCCGGTTCTCCGTGGACACCAGGACCGGCGTGGCGCCGGAGCGGTCGATGCTCAGGGTGCTCAGACACAGGACGCCGTTGCCGGGACCGCAGGCCCGGGGGTTGTTGTCGGGGAAGGCGGTGGCGGGCGTGTCGACCGCGGCGCTGCCGTACGTGCTGTAGCGCGCGACGAGCGGCAGGGCCCAGCGGTGCTTGCGCGCCGAGCTCTTGCCCGCGACCAGACCGGTGCCGCTGTTCGCGGTGTCGGTCATGCGCCACATCCGCTTCAGGTCGTACACCTGGAGCTCGACGCCGTTGGCCACGAACAGCCGGTTCTCGTGCCAGGCGACGCCGTCCGCGTGCGACAGGTTCGTGAGGGTCTTGAAGTTCCCGTTCACCGGCTCGACGAGCGCGATGTGCCCGTACGAGACCTGGCTCCCGGTCGACTCGGCGATCGAGACGCGGGTGTACTGCTCGTTGGGCTGCCCGTTGGCGTACTTGCCGTAGTACCAGGACCCGGCGTACAGCGAACGGCCTTCGTAGTAGCCGTCGGCCGTCGCGGCATGGGCCCCCGCGAAGCCCTGCGGCATCCAGCCGCCGTCGGGGTCGTTGTACCCGGTGAAGTCGTCCTCGGTGTCCCAGCAGAACCCGTCGCGCTTGAGCGCGCCGTTCAGCCCCTGGGCGCCGTGGCAGAGGCCGGGGGTGCCGGTGCGCTCGCCGAGCACCTCGGTGACGGCCGCACGCGCGATTCCGGCCGCCTCGGCCGAGGTGATGAGAGCAGACTTGTCGCCGTCGATGCGGGTGAGCTTGAAGTTCGCCGTGAAGGGGTCCAGGCCCGAGGCGGCCTGGGCGGGCTGCACGGGCAGCAGAACGGAGGCGGCCACGGCCCCTCCGAGCAGGATTCGAGTGAGGCGGCTACGGCGCCCGAACATGTGTTTCATCGGGTGAGCCTATGGGCTCGGCAGGGTGTTTCTCGACGTCCGTGACGACGAACAAGGGCGCGTCGTTTTGAGCGAAGTGCCAAGAGGAGCACGCAAGATGGGCCGGAAGCGATGAGTTTCCGGCAGGGCTGCGGTCTTTACCGGCGTCGCACCGACACGAGAATGAGGAGCGGTCCCCATGCGCATCGTCATCACCGAGTTCATGAGCCTCGACGGCGTCGTCCAGGCCCCCGGCGGCCCGAAGGAGGACACCGACGGCGGCTTCGCGCACGGCGGCTGGACGGGTCCGTTCTTCGACCCGGAGGTCGTCGGCGGCGTGTGGGACCGGGCGTTGGCGGGTGCGGACGCGCTGCTGTACGGCCGCCGCACCTGGCAGACCATGGCCGGCGCGTGGCCGGAGCGGGCGGGCGACCCGTTCGCCGACCGGATGAACTCCATCAGGAAGTACGTCGTGACGACGACGCTCGACGCGTCCGACCTCACCTGGGAGAACAGCGCGATCATCGACGGCGCGAAGGCCCTCGACCGGATCCGTGAACTCCGCGCGGCGGAGGGCGGCGACCTGCTGGTCATGGGCAGCTCCGAGCTCGCCCGCACGCTGCTGGCCGAGGACCTGGTGGACGAGCTCCGCCTCATGATCATGCCGGTGATCCTCGGAGGCGGGAAGAAGATCTTCCCGGAGGACGGCGGTCTGCGGAATCTGGAGCTGGAGTCGGCCGTGACGAGCCCGGCGGGTGTCCAGGTGTGCACGTACCGCCGCGTCTCGGACCGCTGACCGAGACCTCTCTCACTTCGAGACGACTTGACCGGGCACCCCCTTTGGTATTTAGGTTCGCCTTACCTAAGTACGAAAGGAGAATTCAGCCAGTGGACGCCGCCTCCGACAGACCCGCCGTCGTTCTGATGTCCCAGCGTGCGCGCGGTTCCGAGCAGCACACGCCCGTGTGGGTCCTCGCCGTCCTCGGCGTCGTCGGCTCGGCCGCGCTGCTGGGCGCCTGCTGGGTGTCCGGCCATGTGCACGCCGACGCGGCGCTGCTGACGGTCGCCCGGTTCCTCCACATCGCCGCGCTCGCCGTCGGCATGGGTGCGGTGCTCGCCGTGGACTGGCTCGCGGTCCTGTGGATGCGCGGGCTGCGCAGCCTCCCGGAGGTCCTGAACACGGCCCGCGGCCTCCAGGTGCCGATCTGGGGCGGTCTCGCCGGTCTGCTCGTCACAGGCCTGTTCCTCCGTCCGAACCTCGAGTCGTCGCTGACGGTGGTCAAGGTGGGCCTCGTCCTCGCCATCACCCTCAACGGCCTCTACGCCCACTGGCTCGGCCAGCGCCTGGCGCCCTACAAGAGCGGCCCCGTGCCCCGCAGCCTCCTGGTCCAGTCCGCCGCCGCCGCGGCCCTGAGCCAGACCGGCTGGTGGGGCGCGGCCCTCATAGGCTTCCTCAACAGCCAGTCGTAGCCGCCGCGCCCGTCCTCGTACGACGCCGGGCGCCGACGACCCGGGCCACCAGCGCCAGCGCCACCGCTCCCACACCCAGCCCGCCCCGCAGCCCCGGCGGGCGGAACGTGCAGATCGTCGTCGTGCGGCCGGTGGCCGGGGCGGCCAGGAGGCCGCCGTACGCGGTCGCCGGGCGGCCGTCGCAGCGCCAGCCCGCGATGCGCGGGGCCGCCACCACGACCGTGCCGGCCACGCCCGGCGGGAGCTCCGCGCGCACACCGGAGTCCGTGATCTCGACCTCGGTCGCGGCGCGGGCCCGCAGCGCGGTCACCGCGGCGCGCAGCCGGGCCGGGTCCAGGCAGCCGACCGCGCCCCGCCCGCCCCGGCCCTCCAGGACCGGGCCGGCGCCCGCCGTCCCCTGCACGCCCAGCGAGGTCATCGCGGCCCGCCGCTTCGGCAGCCCGCCGCGCAGCTCCACCGGCGGGCCGGCCGCGCCCAGCCGGGCCGTGCCCGTGAAGTCCGGCGCCCAGAGGAAGACCTCGGTCCCGACCGGGCACACCCCGTCCGCCGGCAGGTCGTAGACCCGGGCGCCGAGCAGCAGTTCCTGGTTGCGGAAGGCGGACGGGCCGTACGCTCCCGGCGGGCCCGCGGGGCGGACCGTCACCAGCGGCAGCGGCTCCCCGGTCCGTACGACCCGCCCGTCCCGCCATCGCGCGCCCACCCCGAACAGCGCGTCCGTGACCGGGTTGTCCAGGCTCTGCAGATTGCGGCCGCGCGAGGTCCAGCCCGCGCCGAGCGCCGCCAGCGTCCGCGTCAGGACCTCGGGCGTGTGGCTGCTGTAGTACCCCGCGCCCTGCCCGCCGACCAGCAGCGGGTCGTTGCCGGTGAGCAGCGGGCGGCCCGGGTCCGTGCGGTACACGGGCCAGCCGTCGGCCGCCGCGACCGCCGCGGCCCGTGTCTCGTGCGCCGCGCCCCACGCCGGGTAGTCGTCCAGCCGGGCCCGCTTCTCCCGGTCCGCGTACGCCGTCGTCGCCGCGGCCTGCCCGACGAGCGCCGCAGCCAGCAGGCCCGCCGCGAGCACCGCGTACCGCCGGTCGCCGTACCGCCCGCCGCCGTGCCGCCGCGCCAGGACGAGCCCCGCCGCCGACGCCACGAACCCGGCCGCGAACAGCGGGTACGTCCACACGGACACCAGCGCGCTGCCCGTCGCCCCCGCCGCGAGCACGAGGACCACCGCCGCGCCGCCGAGCAGCGACCGCCGGTCCGGCCATCCGTACGACAGGCCGGCCCACGCCGTCAGCACCAGCACCCCCGCGAGCACGAACGACTGGCGGTAGGGGCTGCCGTTCGGCGTGGCGAACACATGCCACACCAGATGCGTCGGCTGCCACTGCAGCGACAGCGCCACGGCCACCGCGAGCCCCGTCCACAGCCACCGCTCCCGCCCCGGCACGTCCCGGCGGAACGCCAGGCCGCAGGCGAGCAGCAGCGCCCCGGTGCCGAGGAACGCGGCCGGGCTGGCGAAGCCGTACGTCGCCGGGAGCGTCCGCGCGAGCACGTCCGGCAGCGTGGCCGGGACGAACTCCCGTGTCACGCCCGGGTACGCGTGCCGCGAGCCGAGGAACACGGGCAGCAGTACCGGCGCGGCGAGCCCGACGCCCAGCGCGACCGTGCCCGCCGCCCGCGCCACCACCCCGGGCCGCAGCTCCCGCGCCGCCGCGAGCCGCACCAGGAGCACGAGCGCCGCGCCCAGCGTCGCCATGTACGCGGTGTAGAAGTTGGCCACCCAGGCCAGCGCCACCACCCCCGGACCGAGGACGGGCCGGCGCCGCTCCCGTACCCACTCGCCGACCAGGCAGAGCAGCGGGAAGGCGATCAGCCCGTCCAGCCACATCGGGTTGTACGTGGCCTCGACGACCGACCAGCCGCACAGCCCGTATGAGGCCCCGAGCACCGCCGCGCCCCACCGGGGCCCGGGGCGCAGCGCGAGCAGCACCCCCGCCATGGCGGCGGCGGCCGTCGCCGTCTTCAGGACGGTGATCACGTACACCGCGAGGTCGATGCCGTCGCGCGGGAACAGGCCGACGAGCAGCGCGAACGGGCTCGTCAGGTACGTCCCGAGGTCGGGCAGGAAGCTCGTGCCCCAGCCGGACCGCCAGTTCAGCAGCAGCCCGCCGTCGGCCCGGCCGTGCAGCAGGTCCCACAGTTGGGCGTGGAACGGGACGAACTGGTTGCCCAGGTCGTTGACGGCGCGCGTGCGCGACCCGAAGGGGAACGTGCGGGCGGCCGCGTCCCCGGCGCACAGGGCGAGGGCGGCGAGCAGCCCGGCGAGGGCGGGGGCGGCGGCGGGCCGGGCGGGAAGAGACGGTCGGCGCATGACGGTTCGAATATGACAGCGATGATCGTGAAATGGTCCGGGAAATGGGCCAGTTCATGCAATGGTCTTCTGCCCGCCATGTGTCGAATCCGCCCGCGACACACCCGTGCACTGTCGTTTCCCCGTGCTGATCTCGATTGTGGTCCCGTGCTTCAACGAAGAGGAGATCATCGGCCGTTTCCATGACCATGTGACGGCGGAACTCTCCCGACTGGACGGAGAATTCGAGCTGGTCTACGTGGACGACGGAAGCCACGACCGTACGCTCCCCATCCTGGAGGAGATAGCGGACGCCGACCCGCGCGCCCGCTTCGTCTCCTTCAGCCGCAACTTCGGCAAGGAGGCTGCGATGCTGGCCGGTCTCCAGCACGCGGTCGGCGACGCGGTCGTCATCATGGACGCCGACCTCCAGCATCCGCCGGAGCTCGTGCACCGCATGCTCGCCCTGCACGCCGAGGGATACGACCAGGTCATCGCCCGGCGCACGCGCAAGGGCGACCGGGTCACCCGGACCCTGACCGCCCGCGCCTACTACTGGCTGATCAACCGGCTGGTGGACGTGGAGCTGGTCGACGGCGTCGGCGACTTCCGGCTGCTGTCCCGCCGCACCGTCGACGCGGTCCTCGAACTCACCGAGTACAACCGCTTCTCCAAGGGCCTTTTCGCCTGGGTCGGATTCCGCTCCACCACCTTCGAGTACGAGAATGCGCTGCGTGAGCAGGGCCGCTCGAAATGGAGTTTCGGAAAACTTCTCAACTACGGTCTCGACGGGCTGCTCTCCTTCAACGACAAACCGCTGCGGGCCGCCGTCTATCTCGGTCTCGTACTGGTTTCCGTGGCCATGGCGTACGCGGCCTGGATCGTCGGTGTCGCGCTGGTGAACGGGGTGGACACCCCCGGTTATGTCACCCTGCTCGTCACCGTCACGGCGCTCGCCGGCGTCCAGATGGTGATGCTGGGACTGGTCGGCGAGTACGTCGGCCGGATCTACTACGAGGTGAAGCGTCGCCCCCACTTCCTGGTGAAGGCGGCGAACACGGGCACCGTCCCCGGCCAGAAGCAGACCCGGCAGGAGCTCGTACGGCGATGACGACGACGGCCTGGCAGGTGGTGCGGTTCGCACTCGTCGGGGCGGTGAACACGGGCACGTACTACGGCCTCTACCTGCTGTTCGGTCTGCGGCTGCCCTACCTCGCCGCCCACGTGCTGGCGTTCCTGCTGTCCATGGTCGGCTCGTTCTTCCTGACCTCGTACTTCACCTACCGCACCCGGCCCACCTGGCGGAAGTTCCTGCTCTTCCCGCTCACCAACGCGGCCAACTTCGTCATCACCACGGTGGGGGTGTACGTGCTGGTGGACCTGGCCGGTCTGTCCGCCCGGTACGCCCCGCTGATCGCCGCCGCGGGCGCCGTCCCCGTGACGTTTCTGCTCTCCCGAACGATCATGCTGCGACCCGACACCACCCGAACGCACGAGTCGTTGGTCGAAACAGTCGCTTCGAAGTAGTGGCCCAGACCACGGCGACTGCCTAACATCGATCACCGCAAGGTCGTAAAGATGACGAACGACCCACGCCGGGAGGCTCCTTTGCACCGCCGCACCGCGCTCTCCGTCTCCGCCGCGCTCCTCGCCGCGGCCCCGCTCCTCTCCGCCTGCGGGAGCGACGCGCACCCAGGCGCGGCGGCCGTCGTCGGGGGACAGCGGATCGAGGTCTCCAGCCTCCAGGCCCAGGTGAAGGACGTCCGGACGGCGCAGCAGGCCTCGCCGCAGTCCGCCCAGCTGCTCCAGGCGACCGGCGACCTCAGCCGGGAGAAGCTCAACGGCATGATCTTCGACCGGATCGTGGACCAGGTGGCGAAGGACCACGGGGTGACCGCGACCCGCGCCGAGATCCAGCGGACCCGGGCCCAGGCCGCCGCGCAGACCGGCGGCGAGGAGCAGCTCGCCGCGATGCTGCTCCAGCAGCAGGGCATCGCGCCGGACCAGATCGACGCCGCGGTCCGCCGGCAGATCCTGATGAACAAGGTCGCCGAGAAGATCGGCGCGACGAACACCCCCGAGGGCCAGAAGAAGCTGACCGAGGTGTTCACCGCGGCGTCGAAGAAGCTCGCCATCGACGTGAACCCGCGCTACGGCGCCTGGGACAACGACAAGATCCAGCTCGGCTCGTACAGCGCGCCGTGGATCAAGCAGCTCACGCAGCAGCCCCCGGCCATCGAGAGCGGCGCCTGACCCGGGTAGGTTCGAGGGGTGAACGCTGACAGCCCCGGCCGTATCGTCCTGCTCACCGCCAGCCACCGCGTGGCCCCCGGACTGCTGTCCTGGCCCGCGTGGCAGACGCTGCACGCCGCCGACCGGGTGCTGTGCCCCGACGAGCACCACCCGCAGCTGCCGTACCTGCGCGAGGCCGGCGTGGCCGTCGAGCACGGCCGCCCGTCGGCGCAGGACCTCGTCGAGGCGTGCGCCGGGGGGCGGACCGTCGTCGTGCTGCCCTCCGGCGAGGGCGACACGACCCTGACGGACGGACTCGCCCGGCTGGCCGGCTCCGGCCGCGTCGCCATGCCCGACCTGGAGCTGCTGCCCGGCTCGTACGACCTGCCCGGCGCGCGGCTGCTCGACCTCGTCCAGGTGATGGACCGGATCCGCCGCGAGTGCCCGTGGTCCTCGCGGCAGACCCACAAGGGCCTCGCGAAGTACGGCATCGAGGAGGCGTACGAACTCGTCGAGGCGATCGAGGACGGCGACCGGGACGAGCTGCGCGAGGAGCTCGGCGACGTGCTGCTCCAGGTCGTCTTCCACGCGCGGATCGCGGAGGAGTACGAGGACGCGGACGAGGCGTTCTCCATCGACGACGTGGCCGGCACCATCGTGGAGAAGCTCATCCACCGCCACCCCCATGTCTTCGGCGACGCGCACGCGGAGACCCCGGAGGACGTCAAGGAGCACTGGCTGCGCACGAAGGCGATCGAGAAGCAGCGCGAGTCCGTGACGGACGGCGTCCCCCTCGGTCAGCCCGGTCTCGCGCTCGCCGCGAAGCTGGCGGGCCGCGTCCGCACGGCGGGCCTCGAGGTGGAGCCGCCGTCCGGCGAGGGCATCGGCTACGAACTGCTCGCCCTCGCGGTCCGCGCCGAGGCGGCGGGCGTCGACCCGGAGGCCGCGCTGCGCGCGGCGGGCCGGGCGTACCGGGACGCGATCCGCGCGGCGGAGGGCACGGACGCCTAGGGTTCCCCCGGCGCCCGCGCCTCGGGGTCGTGCCACTGGAGCTCCGGCGGGCTCAGCAGCCACTCCGCCGCGCCCTGCGGGCGGGTGTGGGAGCGGCCGATCGCCGGCAGCCGGTCGTGGAAGATCCGCGCGGGTGCCGTCCCCAGCGCCTCCAGGACCGGGACGGTCTCCGTGAGGAAGCCCGGCGGTCCCGCCAGGTAGACGTCGTGGTCCGCCCAGTGCAGGCTCGCCGGCAGCGCCTGGAGGAGGCGCTCCGTCGCCTGGTCCCGCGGATGCCGCGGCGCCGACGCGATGCACGTGACGCCCAGCCCGGGTATCCGCTGCGCGAAGGCGTCGAGCTCCGCCTGGCCGTACAGGTACTCCCGGGCCCGCGCCACCAGGAACAGCCGCGCCTCCGTCTCCCCGGGGTCGACCGCCAGTTCCTCGAGCAGCGCCCTGACCGGCGCCCAGCCCGTCCCGGCGGCGATGTACGTGCGTGGGGCGCCCGCCGGTGTGCGGTGCACCGTCGCCCCGCCCGCCGCGCTGAGGCGCAGTGTCTCGCCGGGCCGGACCTCGTCCACCAGCGCCGTGCTCATCCGCCCGCCGCGTATTCGGCTGACATGCAGGTCGACGGTGCCGTCCGGGCGGGGCGCGTTGGCGAGCGAGTACGTGCGCCAGATCCGCGGCACCCGCAGCGAACTGACGCTCGCGTACTGCCCGGCGGAGTACATGTACGGCTGCCGGGGCCGCAGCGTGAGCACCGCGAGGTCGTCGCCGTACCGCAGGTGCCGCACCACGTCCGCGTCCCACCAGGCGGGCTCGCCGGCCTGCTCGGCCTCCTGCGCGCCGCGCATCATGAGGTCGGCGACCAGGGTGTACGCCTCCGTCCAGGCCTTCTCGGCGGCCGGCGTCCACGCGGTCCCGGCGGTCCTGGCGAACGCCGTGAGCAGACTGGCGCCGACGGCCGGGTACAGCGCGGGCGCGGCGAGGAACTTGCGGTGGTCGCGGCCGAGCCGGCCGAGGTAGTCCGCGAGGCCGGGGTCGTCGAGACGGGTGACGACGTGGGTGAGCGCGGCGAAGAGCCGGTCGCGCTGCGGGCGGAGGTCCTCGGGGAACAGGTCGCGCACGCCGGGGTTGTGCCAGAACAGGTGCGAGTAGAAGAAGGTGACGGCTTGTTCGGCCCGTCTCTCGACGACGGCGAACGTGCTTCGGAGCAGCTGAGGATCCACGACGACGAATCTAGGCCACGAGTCTTCACCAGATCCGCACGACCTTCACGGTGTGTCCCCACGGCTCGGTCCGGGCCGGAGTCCGGGTAACGTCGGAGGGTGAGTGAGAGCCCCGCCCCCGAACTCTTCACCTGGGAGTTCGCCACCGATCCGTACCCTGCCTACGCCTGGCTGCGCGAGCACGCGCCGGTGCACCGGGCGACGTTGCCCAGTGGGGTGGAGGCCTGGCTGGTGACGCGGTACGGGGACGCCCGGCAGGCGCTCGCCGACCAGCGCCTGTCGAAGAACCCGGCCCACCACGACGAGCCCGCGCACGCCAAGGGCAAGACCGGCATCCCGGGCGAGCGCAAGGCCGAGCTGATGACGCATCTGCTCAACATCGACCCGCCGGACCACACCCGGCTGCGCCGGCTCGTCTCCAAGGCGTTCACGCCGCGCACGGTCGCGGAGTTCGCGCCCCGGGTGCAGGAGCTGACGGACCGGCTCATCGACGGGTTCGAGGGCAGGGGCGAGGCGGACCTCATCCACGAGTTCGCCTTCCCGCTCCCCATCTACGCGATCTGTGACCTGCTCGGCGTCCCGCGCGAGGACCAGGACGACTTCCGGGACTGGGCCGGGATGATGATCCGGCACGGCGGCGGGCCGCGCGGTGGGGTGGCCCGGTCGGTGAAGAAGATGCGCGGCTACCTCGCGGAGCTGATCCACCGCAAGCGCCTCGACCCGGGCGACGACCTCATCTCCGGGCTCATCCGGGCGTCCGACCACGGCGAGCACCTCACGGAGAACGAGGCCGCCGCGATGGCCTTCATCCTCCTGTTCGCCGGCTTCGAGACGACCGTGAACCTGATCGGCAACGGGGTGTACGCGCTGCTGCGCAACCCCGAGCAGCGCGAGCGCCTCCAGGCCTCCCTGGCGGCCGGCGAGACCGGCCTCCTGGAGACCGGGGTGGAGGAGCTGCTGCGGTACGACGGGCCGGTGGAGCTGGCGACCTGGCGGTTCGCCACCGAGTCGCTGACCCTCGGCGGGCAGGAGATCCGGGCCGGCGACCCCGTCCTGGTGGTGCTCGCCGCCGCCGACCGGGACCCGGAGCGGTTCGCCGAGCCGGACACGCTCGATCTGTCGAGGCGTGACAACCAGCACCTCGGCTACGGGCACGGCATCCACTACTGCCTGGGCGCCCCGCTCGCCCGGCTGGAGGGCCAGACGGCGCTCGCCACGCTCCTGACTCGCTTGCCGGACTTGCGACTTGGGGCCGATCCGGCCGAACTGCGATGGCGCGGCGGGCTGATTATGCGTGGTCTACGCACGCTTCCGGTGGAGTTCACCACCCCGCACAACTGACGGAGCGTCAAGACTGTGATCTTCGCGTGATCCGCGCTGCATCGACTTGTGACTTACGTTCGAATGCCGCTACGTTCACCGACACCTCAGCAGTCACGCGAAAGGCACTCCGCATGCGCTCCGGGAACGGACGACACCGTCGCCCCCGTCAGGCCCCCGCCCTCGTCGTAGCGGCAGGCGTGACCGGGTCCGCCCTCGCCCTGCCGCTGCTCGGCGCGGGCTCCGCCTCGGCCGCCGACGCGGCGACGTGGAACCGGGTCGCCGAGTGCGAGTCCGGCGGGCTGTGGAGCGCCGACTTCGGCAACGGGCTGTACGGCGGCCTGCAGTTCACCCAGGAGACCTGGGACACCTTCGGTGGCGCCGAGTACGCGGCCCGCCCGGACCTCGCCAGCCGCGCTCAGCAGATCGCCGTCGCGGAGAAGGCGCTCGCCTCGCAGGGCGCGAAGACCTGGGCCACCTGCGCCGGGATCGTCGGCCTGAAGGACGACGGCACCCTGAAGCCGCCCGCGAACCCGACCGGCGGGGTCCTGCCGGAGGCGCCCGACGCATCCGCAAATCCGGATGCCGCGGGGGAGGGGTCCACCGACCCCGCCGAGTCCGACACGCCCGGAAAGCCCGAGAAGTCCGCCGAGCCCGACGTGAGCGGCTCGCCCTCCTCGCCGTCGGCCTCCGCCTCCCCGGACGCCGGCACCTCGCCCGGCACCGAGACCCCCGGCACCGGCAAGCACCGCGGCGAGGCGGCCACCGAGGATCCCGTCAATTCGGACACCACGCCCGAATCGGGACGTCATGCCGCGCCGAGTGGCGACCCGGCGCGTGACGCCGGCGATCCCGCTGTCGACGAAATCGCCGGTAACCAGACGGATGCCGCCAAGGGTGTGAAGGGTGAGAACCCGAACACCTCGGACGAATACACCGTGCTTCCCGGCGACAACCTCTCCGAGATCGCCGCCGAGCACGAACTCCACGGAGGGTGGAAGGCGCTCTACAAGGCCAACCGCGAGACCGTGGGGGCCGATCCGGACCTCATCCGCCCCGGTCAGAGCCTCGATCTGACCGACCGGCAGTAGTCGCGTACGGGGGTGGTTCGCGGCTGTATGTCCGGTTCTGAGCAAATGAGACATGGGTCTCTTCGCCTCAACTGGCGTGTCTTGTCCGCAAACTTTGCTTCCGTCACCTCTCACCTGCGCAAACGACCCTCACAACTGGGCCGGTAGGGGCGATTTTTCCCGAATGGGGTCTTTGAACTTGGCCGGGGTCTGTGTCTACGGTCGTGACCGCTCGCCACCGCGGGCCCCGTCGACCGGTAACGCCGAATCCTGCCGTCGGCCGATGGGAACAGTCGTCGCGTCAAGCGCCGTAGGCAGGAGCGGGGGACCCAGGTAAGTGCCGGTCCCGGCCGTCGAGACAGTGACGGCCGATCGACCGGCTTGGGGTGAAGCCGCGTGCAAGGACACGCGGCCGGGCAACTCTTCCGGCCCGAACCCGACAGCTCACCTCGCAGGCGTCGGTGAGGAGAACTTCCATGCTGCTTTCCGGCAAGGGCAAACACCGTCGTGCCTCCAAGGCCACCCGCGTCGTCGCACTCGCCGGCGTCGCCGGTGTCGCCGTCGCCGCCCCGCTGCTGACCGCGGGCACCGCCTCGGCCGCCACCGCCTCCGAGTGGGACGCCGTCGCGCAGTGCGAGTCCGGCGGCGACTGGTCCATCAACACCGGCAACGGTTACTACGGCGGCCTGCAGTTCTCGGCCTCCACCTGGGCCGCCTACGGCGGCACCGCCTACGCGGCCACCGCCGACCAGGCCTCCAAGTCGCAGCAGATCCAGATCGCCGAGAAGGTCCTGGCGGGCCAGGGCAAGGGCGCGTGGCCGAGCTGCGGCGTGGGCCTGTCCGGCGCCGCGTACACCGGCGGCACCGCCGAGCAGGCGCAGCCCCAGCCGGAGCGGAAGGCCGAGCAGCCCACCACCCGCAGCGAGCAGCGCACCGCGCCGAAGCCCGCCGCGAAGAACGGCGACGCGAAGAAGACCGTCACCACCCCGACCGGCAAGAAGGTCAAGAAGGGTGACGGCGAGTACAAGGTCGTCGCCGGTGACACGCTGAGCAAGATCGCCGCCGCGCACGACGTCAAGGGCGGCTGGGAGAAGCTCTTCAAGCTGAACAAGGACATCGTCCAGGACGCGGACCTGATCTACCCGGGTCAGCAGCTCCACCTGAAGTGAGCCGAGCGACCCGGGTGGGTCCGGCGGCCCACCCGCGTCGCACGACACTCCCGCGGTGATCACCCCGGTCCGGCGTGTTTCTCCCCCGTACACGCCGGGCCGGGGTTCTCCATGTCCGGTTACCCGCAGGTAGAACGAGACCGTTCGCCCCGGGATGCCCGCGCTTGGGTCCTTTTTCGTCCCAGCGGGCGGGCACCCGACTGGCCGGGCACCCCGAGCCGGTTAGGCTCTTGTCGCAAGGCCAAGCAGACCTCTGCACTTTTCTCGCGTCACATCCCAGAAGGAGATGCTCGTGCCGTCCATCGACGTCGTCGTAGCCCGGGAAATCCTGGACTCCCGAGGCAACCCCACGGTCGAGGTCGAGGTCGGCCTCGACGACGGCAGCACCGGCCGTGCTGCCGTTCCGTCCGGCGCCTCCACCGGTGCGTTCGAGGCCCTGGAGCTTCGCGACGGTGACCAGAACCGCTACCTCGGCAAGGGTGTCGAGAAGGCCGTCCTCGCCGTCATCGAGCAGATCGGCCCGGAGCTCGTCGGCTACGACGCCACCGAGCAGCGCCTGATCGACCAGGCGATGTTCGACCTGGACGCCACGCCGGACAAGTCCTCGCTCGGCGCCAACGCCATCCTCGGCGTCTCCCTCGCCGTCGCGCACGCCGCCTCCGAGGCGTCCGACCTCCCGCTCTTCCGCTACCTGGGCGGCCCGAACGCGCACCTGCTGCCCGTTCCGATGATGAACATCCTGAACGGCGGCTCGCACGCCGACTCCAACGTGGACATCCAGGAGTTCATGATCGCGCCGATCGGCGCGGAGTCCTTCTCCGAGGCGCTGCGCTGGGGCACCGAGGTCTACCACACCCTCAAGTCCGTCCTGAAGACCAAGGGCCTGTCCACCGGTCTCGGCGACGAGGGCGGCTTCGCCCCGAACCTCGGCTCCAACCGCGAGGCGCTCGACCTCATCCTCGAGGCCATCAAGCAGGCCGGCTACGTCCCGGGCAAGGACATCGCGCTGGCGCTCGACTGCGCCGCGTCCGAGTTCTACAAGGACGGCGCCTACGAGTTCGAGGGCAAGTCCCGCTCGGCCGCCGAGATGACCGAGTACTACGAGGAGCTCGTCTCCGCGTACCCGCTGGTATCCATCGAGGACCCGCTGTTCGAGGACGACTGGGACGGCTGGAAGACCATCACCGAGAAGCTCGGTGCCAAGGTCCAGCTCGTCGGTGACGACCTGTTCGTCACCAACCCGGAGCGCCTGGCCCGCGGCATCGACGAGAGCGCCGCGAACGCCCTCCTCGTGAAGGTCAACCAGATCGGCTCGCTGACCGAGACGCTGGACGCCGTCGAGCTGGCCCAGCGCAACGGCTTCAAGTGCATGATGTCCCACCGCTCCGGCGAGACCGAGGACGTCACCATCGCCGACCTGGCCGTCGCCACCAACTGCGGCCAGATCAAGACCGGCGCCCCGGCCCGCTCCGAGCGCGTCGCCAAGTACAACCAGCTGCTGCGCATCGAGGAGATCCTCGACGACGCCGCGGTCTACGCCGGCCGCAGCGCCTTCCCGCGCTTCAAGGGCTGACGCCAGGGCTGACACCCAGCAGCCGTGAGGCAGCTTCCCCGCGTCCCCGCACTCGGTCCCGTACCGTGTGCGGGGACGTGCGTTTGATCAGGGGGTGTACGAATGGCCGTGAAGGACCGGGACCGGTTCTCGACCGCGACCCGGATCAGGCTGCTCGGCGAGCAGACCGCCGCCCGTGTCTACCGGTCCCAGACCCGCCGGCAGGCCCGCCGTTCCCGGCTCACCGGGCGCGCCGCCTTCCTCGCCCTGATCGTCTGCTCCCTGGTGGTGGCCCTCGCCTACCCCATGCGGCAGTACGTCTCCCAGCGCGCCGAGATCGCCGACCAGGAACGCCAGGCCGCCGAGGCCGCCGACCGGGTGGAACAGCTGCGCGACGAGAAGGCGCGGCTCCAGGACCCCGCGTACGTGCGCCGGCTGGCCCGCGAGCACCTGCACTTCGTGATGCCCGGCGAGACCGGCTTCACCGTGAACGACCCGGAGGCCGCCGGCCGGCCCCGCTCCGGGGGCGACGCCGACGACCGCGCCTGGTACTCCGAGCTGTGGGACGGCGTGGACCACGCCGACGCGCGCCGCTGAGGGATGATGGGGGCGACCCGGCTCCGACGACGAGAAGACTGACGTACGCATGGAAACGCCCCCTCCGCAGACCGAACCCACCGCGCCCACCGAGGCGGACGTCGCCGCGTTCGAGGCGCAGCTCGGCCGGCCGCCGCGCGGCCTGCGCGCGATCGCGCACCGCTGCCCGTGCGGCAACCCCGACGTCGTCGAGACCGCGCCGCGGCTCCCCGACGGGACGCCGTTCCCGACCACGTACTACCTGACCTGCCCGCGTGCGGCCTCGGCCATCGGCACGCTGGAGGCCAACGGGGTCATGAAGGAGATGCAGGCCCGGCTCGGCACCGACCCGGAGCTGGCCGCCGCCTACCGCGCCGCCCACGAGGACTACATCGCCCGCCGCGACGCCATCGAGGTCCTGGAGGGCTTCCCGAGCGCCGGCGGCATGCCGGACCGGGTCAAGTGCCTGCACGTGCTCGTCGGCCACTCGCTCGTGGCCGGCCCGGGCGTGAACCCGTTCGGCGACGAGGCGATCGCGATGCTGCCGGAGTGGTGGGCCAAGGGCCCCTGCGTCGACCCGTGCGGCGAGAAGGCCGCCACGGAAGAGGAGGCCGGCGAATGACGCGCGTCGCTGGCATCGACTGCGGGACGAACTCCATCCGCCTGCTGGTCGCCGACGTTCACCCCGAGACGGGCGAGCTGATCGAGCTGGACCGGCGGATGACGATCGTCCGGCTCGGCCAGGGCGTGGACCGCACCGGGCGGCTGGCCCCGGAGGCGCTGGAGCGCACCTTCGCGGCCTGCCGCGAGTACGCCGGCGTCATCAAGGAGCTGGGCGCCGAGAAGCTGCGCTTCGTGGCGACCTCCGCTTCCCGGGACGCGGAGAACCGCGAGGAGTTCGTCTCCGGGGTGCTGGACATCCTGGGCGTCGAGCCCGAGGTGATCTCCGGCGACCAGGAGGCCGAGTTCTCCTTCACCGGCGCGACCTCGGAACTCGACGGCGACGACACGTGCCTGGTCGTCGACATCGGCGGGGGTTCGACCGAGTTCGTCGTGGGCAACCGGCACGTGGAGGCCGCGCGTTCGGTGGACATCGGCTGCGTCCGCCTCACCGAACGGCACGTCACGAGCGACCCGGTGAGCGCCGAGGAGATCGCCGCGATCCGCGCCGACGTCCGGGCCGCGCTCGACCTGGCCGCCGAGACCGTCCCGCTCGCGCAGGCCGAGACCCTGGTCGGCCTGGCCGGCTCGGTCACCACGGTCGCCGCGATCGCGCTGGGTCTGGAGGAGTACGACTCGGAGCGGATCCACCGCTCCCGGATCTCCTACGAGCGGGTCGTCGAGGTCACGGACCGGCTGATGGGCTCCACCCACGACGAGCGCGCCGCGATCTCCGTGATGCACCCGGGACGGGTGGACGTCATCGTCGCCGGGGCGCTGGTGCTGCGGGAGATCATGGAGCGGATCGGGGCCCGTGAGGTCGTGGTGAGCGAGCACGACATTCTCGACGGAATCGCCCTGTCGGTGGCATAAGGGGCCGTCGCCGCGCCGTCCGGCGACACCCCGCCCGAAGAACTTCGTGAAGTTCTTCACAAGAAAAAGGCCCTGATGGGGGCCCTGGAGGGTCATCTGAGCCTCCGGAGCCCCTGTCGGGGCTCTTTCGTAGGCGCAGAGGTCAGTTCGCTCGTTGTTTCCATCGCGTGAACGCACCCTGTGGTTCAGCGTTACGAATGGCTCTCTGGGCCAGTTCAACAGGGGTGAACAACGTTCGCCGGTGCACCGCGGTTCCTTTGCGGCAACATGACCTCGGTCACGTGGGCGGCGGAGTGTAGCAGAGGTGGTCACCATGCTTGTGAAGGGGCGCACGAGCGACCCCCTCCGGGCGGGTGGATACTCGATGGCATGAGCACCACGGAGCGTCCCAGGATCCTCGTAGTAGGCGGTGGGTACGTAGGCCTGTACGCAGCTCGGCGCATCCTCAAGAAGATGCGCTACGCGGAGGCGACCGTCACGGTCGTCGACCCGCGGTCGTACATGACCTACCAGCCCTTCCTCCCCGAAGCCGCCGCCGGCAGCATCTCGCCGCGCCATGTCGTCGTCCCGCTGCGACGCGTCGTGCGCGGAGCAGAGGTACTCACCGGCCGGGTCACCACCATCGACCAGGACCGCAAGGTCGCCACGATCGCGCCCCTCGTGGGCGAGGCGTACGAGCTGCCGTTCGACTACCTGGTCATCGCGATGGGTGCGGTCTCCCGCACCTTCCCGATCCCCGGTCTCGCCGAGCAGGGCATCGGCATGAAGGGCATCGAGGAGGCCATCGGCCTGCGCAACCACGTCCTCGAGCAGCTCGACAAGGCCGACTCGACGACCGACGAGGAGGTCCGCCGCAAGGCGCTGACCTTCGTCTTCGTGGGCGGCGGCTTCGCCGGCGCGGAGACCATCGGCGAGGTCGAGGACATGGCCCGCGACGCCGCGAAGTACTACCAGAACGTGAGCCGCGAGGACATGCGGTTCGTCCTGGTGGACGCGGCCGACAAGATCCTTCCCGAGGTCGGCCCGAAGCTCGGCCAGTACGGCAAGGAGCACCTGGAGAGCCGCGGGATCGAGATCTACCTCTCGACCTCCATGGACTCCTGCGTCGACGGCCACGTCGTGCTGAAGAACGGCCTCGAGGTCGACTCCAACACCATCGTGTGGACCGCCGGCGTCAAGCCGAACCCGGCGCTCGCCCGCTTCGGTCTCCCGCTCGGCCCCCGCGGCCACGTGGACACCTCGGAGAAGCTCCAGGTCCAGGGCACCGACTACATCTGGGCCGCGGGCGACAACGCCCAGGTCCCGGACATGGCCGCCCGCCGGGCCGGCGTCGAGAACGCCTGGTGCCCGCCGAACGCCCAGCACGCGCTGCGCCAGGCCAAGGTCCTCGGCGACAACGTGGTGGCCGGCATGCGTGGCTTCCCCCAGAAGGAGTACAGCCACTCCAACAAGGGCGCGGTCGCGGGTCTCGGCCTGCACAAGGGCGTCGCGATGATCGTCATGGGCAAGATGAAGATCAAGCTCAAGGGCCGTCTCGCCTGGTACATGCACCGTGGCTACCACGGCATGGCCATGCCGACCTGGAACCGCAAGATCCGCGTCTTCGCCGACTGGACCCTCGCGATGTTCCTCAAGCGCGAGGTCGTTTCCCTCGGCGCCATGGAGACGCCGCGCGAGGAGTTCTACGAGGCGGCCAAGCCGGCTCCGGCCCCGACGCAGTCGGCCCCGGAGAAGGCCAAGGCCTCCTGACGCTCCCGCAGTACGACTGAACCACCCCCGAAGGGGCCGTCCGCCATCCGTGGTGCGGACGGCCCCTTCGGTGTGTTTTGCGGGGTGATTACGCGGTAAAGGGACTGTAATCGCCTACCGACGGTGTTCTCACGGTGACGAGTTGCTGGGGCACGACATCACGGAGGTGTCCACCATGGCCGACGCCGCACTACGGCTGACCGCTCTTGCCGAGGAGATGCTGGGCAGCCCGCTCCCGGTCCGCCTGCGTGCCTGGGACGGCAGCGAAGCCGGACCGGCCGACGGGCCCGTCCTCGTGATCAAGCACCGCCGGGCCCTGCGGCGGATCCTGTGGAGGCCCGGGGAGCTGGGGCTCGTCCGCGCCTGGGTGGCCGGGGAGATCGACGTGGAGGGCGACCTCTACGCGCTCCTGGACCGGCTCGCCGGGCTGCTCTGGGAGCGGGACCCCGGCGAGGGCCGCCGTGTCCACCCGCTGCGCGACCCGAAGCTGCGCGCCGCCGCCCGGGCCCTGCTGAGGATCGCCGGCCCCTTCCCGCCGCCCCCGCCGCCCGCCGAGGAGATGCGCCGGCGCCACGGCCGGCTGCACACCCGGCGCCGCGACGAACAGGCGATCAGCCACCACTACGACGTGGGCAACGACTTCTACGCGCTGGTCCTCGGGCCGTCCATGGTCTACTCGTGCGCCGTCTGGACGGACGGCGGGACGCTGGAGGACGCCCAGCGGGACAAGCTCGACCTGATCGCCCGCAAGCTCGCCCTGAAGCCCGGCGACCGGCTGCTCGACGTCGGCTGCGGCTGGGGCTCCATGGCCATCCATGCGGCCCGCGAGTACGGCGCCGAGGTCGTCGGCATCACCCTCTCCCGGGAGCAGGCCGCCTTCGCGCGCAAGCGGATCGCGGACGAGGGCCTGACCGACCGGGTCGAGATCCGCGTCCAGGACTACCGGGACGTCAAGGACGGCCCGTACGACGCGATTTCGTCGATCGGGATGGCCGAGCACGTCGGCACCGAGCGCTACCGGGAGTACGCCGACGACCTGTACGCGCTCCTGAAGCCGGGCGGGCGGCTGCTCAACCACCAGATCTCCCGGCGGCCGGAGCGCGACGAGGACGCGTACCACGTGGACGCGTTCATCGACGCGTACGTCTTCCCCGACGGCGAGCTGGCCCCGATGGGCCGCACCCTCACCACCCTGGAGGCCGCCGGCTTCGAGGTGCGGGACGTGGAGGCGCTGCGCGAGCACTACGCGCTGACGCTGCGCCGCTGGGTGGCCAACCTGGAGGCGCACTGGTCCCGTGCGGTGCGGCTGACCTCGCCGGGCCGGGCGCGGATCTGGCGGCTGTACATGGCCGCCTCGGCGGTGTCCTTCGAGCGGAACCGGATCGGTGTGAACCAGTTCCTGGCCGTGCGTACGCCGGAGCCGGGGACGAGCGGGCTGCCGCTGCGGCCCCGGCAGTGGACGGAAGAGGTCTGACCCGGGCGAAAGGGCCGGGTCCCCGTGCGGGGGACCCGGCCCTTGCCGGTGCGTGGACCGCCTCGGCTACTCGGCCTTGATGGCGGAGAGCATGTTCAGCCGCGCCGCGCTGCGGGCCGGCCAGAGGGCGGCCAGCACGCCGACCAGTCCGGCGAGGACCAGGAAGATCCCGATCCGGTCCCAGGGCAGCACCAGCGCGTAGCCCGGCAGGCTGCTCTTGAAGGTCTCGCCGACCGCCCAGCCGAGGAAGGAGCCGAGGCCGATGCCGACCACCGCGCCGAACACCGAGATCACCACGGCCTCCAGACGGACCATCCGCTTCACACGGCGCCGGTCCAGGCCGATCGCCCGCAGCATGCCGATCTCCTGCTGCCGCTCGAAGACCGACATCGCGAGGGTGTTCACCACACCCAGGACGGCGATGATCAGGGCCATCGCGAGCAGGCCGTACATGATGTTCAGCAGCATGTTGATCGGGCCGCCGAAGGCGTCACGGATGTCCTGCTTGTCCATCACGGTCATGGCCGGGTTGTCGCCGAGGGCCTTGACCAGGGCGGCCTCGTTGGCCGGCGACTCGCCGCCGTCCGTCCTGACGAAGACCTGCGGGATGAACGGCTTCTGCTCGTGGGCGTCGAGGATCTTCGAGTCCAGCAGGAACGGGGAGGTGAAGGCGCTCTCCTCGAAGACCGCGCCGACGGTCAGCGTGGCCTTCTTCTTGTCCCCGTAGACGACCGGCAGGGTGTCGCCGACCTTCCAGCCCTGCTTCTCGGCGGTCGGCTCGGCGACCGCGATCCGGCCCTCGGCCAGCGAGCCCAGGTCGCCGGTGACGGTCTTCAGGTTCAGGACCTTCTCGACGTCGCCGGGGGTGACGCCGGAGGCCGAGCGGAACTCGCCCTTGATCTCGAAGTAGCCGGACTGCTGCGGGGAGACCGCCGTGACGCCCGGGGCCGCGCGCAGCGCGGTCAGCGCCGACTTGTCGAGGCCGGGGCCCGCGCCGTTCGCCATGGTGATCATGTAGTCGGCGCTGACCTGGTCCACGGTCGCCTTGTCCAGGGCCGTGCCGACCGTGGCACCGAGCACCGACAGGCCGGTGACCAGGGTGAGGCCGATGGCGAGCGCGGAGGCCGTGGCGCCGGTACGGCGCGGGTTGCGCACTGCGTTCTGGCCGGCCAGCTTGCCCGCCACGCCGAAGGCCTTCAGGAGCGGCTTCACCAGCGCGATCACCGGGCGGGACAGCAGCGGGATCAGGATGATCACGCCGACCAGCGCGAGGAACGCGCCGCCGCCGACGAGCATCCGGCCCATGTCGCTGCCCTTGGAGGCGCCCGCGAAGATCAGCAGCGCGCCGACCGCGGTGATCGCCCCGCCGATGGAGTTGCGCAGCACCAGCGACTTGGTGGTGGCGACCGCGTGGACGCTGCTCATCGCCGCCACCGGCGGGATCTTCGCGGCCCGGCGGCCGGGCAGGTAAGCGGCGAGCATCGTGATGATCACGCCGACCGCGAGGGCCGCGACGACGGGCGTCGCGCCGAGGACCAGCGGGCCGTCCGGCACCTTCATGCCGAAGGCGGACATGCCCGAGCGGAGCCCCACGGCCAGCCCGATGCCGATGCCGTAGCCGATGACCGAGGCGACCAGGCCGACCAGGAAGGCCTCGATGAGCACGGACCGGGTGATCTGCCGGCGCGAGGCGCCGACGGCCCGCATCAGGGCGAGTTCCTTGGTGCGCTGGGCGACCAGCATCGTGAAGGTGTTGGAGATCAGGAAGACGCCGACGAAGAGCGCGATGGCGGCGAAGCCGAGCAGCACCTGGTTGAGTGCGCCGAGGCCGCTCTCGATGTCCTTGGCCTGCTGGTCGGCGAGTGCCTGGCCGGTCTGGGCCGTGGCGGTCTTCGGGACGACCTTCAGGACCTCGTCGAGGAGCCGGTCGTCGTCGGCGCCGGGGGCGGCGGCGACGGTCACGTCCGAGTACCAGCCGGGCTTCACGTAGAGCTTCTGCGCCACCGGGGTGTCGAAGAGGATCAGGCTGCCGCCGGCGTTCACCGCGCCGTCCTCGGTGGTGAAGACGCCGGAGAGAGTGAACTCCTGGACCGGGCCGTTGGTGGCCACCCGGACCGGGTCGCCGACCTTGTAGCCGCCCTTGTCGGCGGTCTCCTTGTCGAGGGCGACCTGGCCGGCCTCCGTCGGGCCGGCGCCGTCGGTGAAGTCGTACGCGGCGTCCTTGCCGTCCTTGCCGGGCGCGAAGTTGGTGCCCTTGTTGGACCAGCCGGCGCCGATCAGCTTGCCGTTCTTGTCGGCCACGCCGGCGAAGCCGTCGACCCGGCCGGTGGCGGACTCGACCCCGTCGAGCTTCCCGATCTCGTCGACGACCTGCTGGGAGAGGCCGGGGGTCTTCTGGGCCTCCTCGGGGTCGGGCCGCAGGCTGACGGCGACGGCGACGTCGTCGTAGCTCTTCGCGGACTGGCTGCGGAAGGCGTTGGAGAGGGTGTCGGTGAAGACCAGGGTGCCGGAGACGAAGGCCACGCCGAGCATCACGGCGAGCACGGTCATCAGGAGCCTGGCCTTGTGCGCGAGCACATTGCGCAAGGCGGTACGGAACATGGGTGTGAGTCCTGGGGTGGGCCCCGCGGGGCGCCTGCGGCGCGCCGGACGCGGGGGAGAAGTCGGGAGGCGAGACGGGGCGGCTCAGCGCCTCAGCTCGTACGGCCCTTCGCGTCGAAGGCCTTCATCCGGTCGAGGACGCCGTCCGCCGTGGGGCGCAGCATCTCGTCGACGATCCGGCCGTCCGCGAGGAAGATCACGCGGTCCGCGTAGGAGGCGGCGACCGGGTCGTGCGTCACCATCACGACGGTCTGGCCCAGCTCGCGCACCGAGTTGCGCAGGAAGCCCAGAACCTCGGCGCCGGATCGGGAGTCCAGGTTTCCGGTGGGCTCGTCACCGAAGATGATCTCGGGGCGGGAGGCCAGCGCGCGGGCGACGGCGACGCGCTGCTGCTGGCCGCCGGAGAGCTGCGCGGGGCGGTGGCTGAGCCGGCCGGAAAGCCCGATCATGTCGATGACCTGGTTCAGCCACTGCTGGTCGGGCTTGCGGCCGGCGATGTCCATCGGCAGCGTGATGTTCTCCAGCGCGCTGAGCGTCGGCAGCAGGTTGAACGCCTGGAAGATGAAGCCGATCTTGTCCCGGCGCAGCTGGGTCAGCTGCTTGTCCTTGAGGGTGCCGAGCTCGGTGTCGCCGATCCGGACGGAGCCGGAGCTGAACGAGTCGAGGCCGGCCACGCAGTGCATCAGCGTCGACTTGCCGGAGCCCGAGGGGCCCATGATCGCGGTGAACTCGCCCTGCCGGAAGTCCACGGTGACCCGGTCCAGGGCGACCACCTGGGTCTCGCCCTGTCCGTAGACCTTGCTCAGATCCATGGCGTGGGCGGCCACCGCGGTGGCGCGGGGCACGGTGGGGGTGGTGGTCACGTGGGACTCCTGTCGGGAGGTCGGGACGAGCGGTTCGGAACCCCTCCATCGTCTCGGCCACACGTTCGCCGGTCGTCCGTCCACATGCCCGTTCCCGGGGCAGTCTCGAGTCGGACCGGCGGTGCCGTCCCTCCTCCTGAGGTATGACGGCCACCCTGAGCCTCGCCGACGGGCCGGTACCCCGTGGGGGAACGGGACACGGGGCGACGAGTTTTCGTCATTCCCTCGTGTACACCTTTGCGCCTGCGAGCCCCGTCACAGTTTGCCGAAACCGGCCCCACCTGCACTGACGCACCCTCAGACGTCAATAAAATAAGACAACATCGGGCCGGCGTTCCGCTGAACGAGGGATGCGTCCGGATAGGCTCATGTGCTGACGCGGAGCCGCGCGCAATGCCCGGATGGTGGAACGCAGACACGGCGAGCTTAAACCTCGCTGGCCTTCGGGCCGTACCGGTTCGAGTCCGGTTCCGGGCACTTTCTCCCCCGAGGATCCTCGGGGTCCTCTTCCATGATCGGAAAAGATCCTCCCCGAGCACTAGGGAGATTCTTTTGCTTCCGCATTACTCTTGACGCAAGGCCGCGCCGTGCGGCCATGGAGGAGTGAGATGAGGAGCAGCAACCCGGTCTTCTCGCGACGGGGGTTCAGCCGCGACAACGGCTCCGCGGGCTTCAACGCGCAGCAGCAGGCCGGGGGCCCCGCCGTAGGAACCAACCCGTACGCGCAGGGAACGGCCGACCCGTACGCCCAGGGCGCCGGCAACCCGTACGCCACCAACCCCTACGCCCCGCAGAGCACGCAGTACGGCGCCCCCGCGCCGGCCCGCACGGGCGGCATGACGATGGACGACGTCGTCACGCGCACCGCCATGACGCTCGGCACCGTGGTCATCGGCGCCGTCCTCGCGTGGACGCTGCTGCCCGTCTCGCCGACCAGCTACGGTCTGGCGATCGGCGCCGCGCTGGTGGCCTTCGTGCTGGCGATCGTGCAGTCCTTCAAGCGCACGCCGTCGCCCGCGCTGATCATCGGCTACGCCGCGTTCGAGGGCGTCTTCCTCGGCGTCATCAGCGAGATGTTCAACGCGCAGTGGTCCGGCGCCCCGTTCCAGGCGGTGCTCGGCACCATGGCCGTCTCCGGCGCCACGCTGTTCATGTACAAGCAGCGCTGGATCCGGGTCACCGCCCGCTACGCGCGCATCGGCATGACCATCGCGATCGCCTTCGTGGTCGTCATGGCGGTCAACCTGCTGCTCAGCGTCTTCGGTGCGGTCGACGACGGCGGCCTGCGGAGCTTCGGCCCGCTCGGCGCGGTCGTCGGCATCCTGGCGATCCTGATCGGCTGCTTCTTCCTGACGCTGGACTTCAAGCAGATCGAGGACGGCGTCGCCTACGGCGCGCCCCGCGAGGAGTCCTGGCTGGCCGCGTTCGGCCTGACCATGTCTCTGGTCTGGATCTACCTGGAGATGCTGCGCCTGGTCGCGATCTTCTCCGGCGACGACTAATCCCCCGGGAAGCCGCCACAGCTGTGAGCGAAGGGCCCGTCCGGCGCATGCCGGGCGGGCCCTTCGGCTTCACGGGGTGGGTTGCGCACCGCCTCAGAGCAGCCGGCGGGCGGCTCGACGGAGGTCGTACTCGTGGATGATCGCCTTCGCATGCCCGTACGCGAGGTCGTGCTCGCCCCGGAGCCAGCTGACCTTCTCCTCGAAGCGGACGAGCGAGGGGCCTTCCTCGACGGTGCGCAGCCAGTCGGCCACTTCACGACCGGTGCAATGAGGGATGCGGGCGAGCAGGTTGCGATGGGTCTCTTCGGAGAAGACGTGGGACATCGGCGCCTCCGGACGCGTGTTGCCGTGTGCTCCTTCACGTCACCGTGCCTGAGCGTTCGCCCGTTGGCAACAGTCCCCGGAGGGCGCGTAGGGTCGCGCCGTGCTTGATACGAGTGAACTGACGGCCGCCGTGGAGCGGTTCGCGGACCGGCTGCGGGCCGCACCGCAGAGCCGGCTCCAACGGGGAGCGGCCGCCGAGGGACTGGCGCTGGCCAGGGAGTTGTCCGCGCGGGCGCAGCGCGTCGAGGAGCCCGGGAGCGAGCCGCGCGTCATGCCGGACGCCGGTGTGTTCTCGGTGGCGGACCAGCTCGTCGTCGCCGGGAACGATCTGGCGGAGATTCTGCGAACGGCCCCGTCCGGTGTCCCCGAAGGGGAGTTGGACGAGGCCGTGAGGTCGGTACGGGAGGCGCTGACGCGCTCCGGGCTGTAGCCGCGCGGGCTGTGGGGGAGGCCCTTTCGGCCCCCGGGGTCACAGCGAGGCGATGACGCGGTCCGCGAGGATGTAGACGTTGTCGTCGTCCGCGTCGCCGCAGGCGAAGGTCAGCGCGTACGCGCCGGAGATGCCCGAGCCGCCGAGCAGGACCGGGCTCTTGCCCTGGCGCAGCGCCTCGGCGAGCCGCTCCGCGGTCTCCTTGTGGCCGGGGGTCATGCAGAGCGTGGTGCCGTCGGCGAACACGTACACGTCGAGGGTGCCGAGGGGGCCGGGGCGTACGTCGGTCAGCGCGGTGCGGCCGTCGGCCAGCTCCTCCAGGCGGGACACGGTCCGCTCGTGGTCGGTGACGACCGGCGTCTGGACCGGCACGAAGTCCGGGTGCGAGGGGTGACGGCGGCGGGCCGCGGCCAGCTCCGGGGAGTCCTCGGCGTACTCGGTGAGCTCCGGCAGGTCGTCCAGGACCTCCTCCAGCGCGGCGGCCTCCAGGGCGGTGCCGTCGTAGCCGGCGGCGTCGAGCGCGGACGACGCGTCCAGCGCGGCGGCCTCCAGCTCCATCGCCTCCAGGCCGAGGGCCTCCAGTCCGGCGAAGTCGGCCTGCCGGGGCACGTAGAACGGGGCGTCCTCGCCGGGGCCGGCCAGGCCGCCGAGCAGGGACGGGGCGTCGGCGGCGTCACGCGCCTCCTGCGCGGCCCAGAAGGCCCGCGCCTCGGCCAGCTCCCGCTCGCGCTCCTCGGCCAGCGCCTCGGCCACCGCGGCCCGTATCTCGACGGCGGGGGTCTGGCGGGCCTGGGGGACGGTGACCCCGTGCGCGGCGGCCAGGTCGCCGCGCAGGGCGGTGACCTGCTTGCGGAGACCGTGGGCGGCGTGCAGGGCAGCGGCACCCACAACCGTGGCGGCGGCCGTGGTCACCAGCAGGGCAAGAGACATGGTGCTCACTGACGTACTCCCGTTCCGAGTCGATCCCCCGACTTCCTACATCAGCTTGTCCCGAGGTGGGACCCCCTGTCAGTGCATTACGTCACGAAATGGACAGGTATTTGTGCCTGGTGTTTAGTCCCGTAGCTGCTGTGACCTGGGAAAACGACTCTCCCCCGGGACGTAGGTCACATCCTGGGGGAGATTCGGTCACGGCTCGGACGCGAGGCGGTTAGTCAAAGGGCCTCAGGAGACGTGCGAAAGGCTCAGCTCAGCCGCTCGTGTCTCTGGTCGCGCTGAGCTTCGCCACCGCTGCGGGCAGGTGCCGCCTTCGTTCCTCAGGCGACCCCTACCCTCCGCTACGGCTCAGCTCAGCCGCTCGATCACCATGGCCATGCCCTGGCCGCCGCCGACGCACATGGTCTCCAGGCCGAACTGCTTGTCGTGGAACTGGAGGCTGTTGATCAGCGTGCCGGTGATCCGGGCGCCGGTCATGCCGAAGGGGTGGCCGACGGCGATCGCGCCACCGTTGACGTTCACCTTGTCCAGGTCCAGGCCGAGGTCCTGGTAGGACGGGATGACCTGGGCGGCGAAGGCCTCGTTGATCTCGGCCAGGTCGATGTCGCCGATGGTCAGGCCGGCCCGCTTGAGGGCCTGCTTGGACGCCTCGACCGGGCCGAGGCCCATGATCTCCGGGGAGAGACCCGAGACGCCGGTGGAGACGATGCGGGCGAGCGGGGTCAGGCCCAGCTCGCGCGCCTTGGTGTCGGACATGATCACGAGCGCGGCCGCACCGTCGTTGAGCGGGCAGCAGTTCGCGGCGGTGACCAGACCGTCGGGGCGGAAGACCGGCTTGAGGCCCTGCACGCCCTCCAGGGTGACGCCGGCGCGCGGGCCGTCGTCCTTCGACACGACCGTGCCGTCGGGGGTCGTGACCGGGGTGATCTCGCGCTCCCAGAAGCCGTTCTTGATGGCCTCCTCGGCGAGGTTCTGGGACCGTACGCCGAACTCGTCCATCTCCTGGCGGCTGATGCCCTTCAGGCGGGCCAGGTTCTCCGCGGTCTGGCCCATGGCGATGTACGCGTCGGGGACGATGCCGTCCTCGCGCGGGTCGTGCCAGGTGGAGCCCTCGGAGGCGGCGACCTCGGCGGTGCGGGCCTCGGCCTCGGCGAAGAAGGGGTTGTGCGTGTCCGGCAGCGAGTCCGAGTTGCCCTTCACGAAGCGGGACACCATCTCGACACCGGCGGAGATGAAGACGTCGCCCTCGCCGGCCTTGATGGCGTGCAGCGCCATGCGCGAGGTCTGCAGGGAGGAGGAGCAGTAGCGGGTGATCGTGCAGCCCGGGAGGTGGTCCATCCCCATCTGGACGGCGACGATCCGGCCCAGGTTGTTGCCCTGCTCGCCGCCGGGCAGACCGCAGCCGAGCATCAGGTCGTCGATGTCGCGCGGGTCCAGCTCGGGCACCTTGGCGAGCGCGGCCTGGACGATGGTCGCGGTGAGGTCGTCCGGCCGCAGGTCCTTCAGGGAGCCCTTGAAGGCCCGGCCGATCGGGGAGCGGGCGGTCGAGACGATGACGGCTTCGGGCATCACGACTCCATGAGGGTGTGGCGACGTCGGGGGACTGAAAGGGAAGTTACCTGTACGTACGGCACGGGTCACCGCCTGTGCGGTGTGACGCCGACCTCTTTTCTAAGCGCCCGCTCAGTCCTGCTTGTTCCCCGGCCCGGCCCGCCACGACACCGTCCCCGGGGCCGGAGCGGTCGGCTCCGGTGCCGGTGCCTCCGCGGGCGTGGCCACCCTGCGCCGGCGCCGGTGCTTGAGCAGCGCCCACGGGGCCCGTGCCCCGGTGACCTCCGTGCCGGCCTCCGACGCCGCCTCCGCCGCGGCCTTCGCCACCGGGAGCATGCCCTCGCGGCGGTCGACCTCCAGGCGCTCCTCCTCCGGCCAGACGCCCAGGACCGCGCAGACCGTCGGCAGTATCGCCATCGCGGCCGTCGCGTAGCCCTCCGCCGAGGGGTGGAAGTTGTCCACGCCGAACATCTCGCGGGGGTTCGCCGCGAACTCCGGGCCGAGCAGATCGCCCAGCGACACCGTCCGGCCGCCCTGCTCCACCACCACGATCGTCTGCGCCGCCGCCAGCTGCCGCGACGCCCGCCGCGCCAGCCACCGCAGCGGCTGGTACACCGGCTCGATGGTGCCGAGATCCGGGCAGGTCCCGACCACCACCTCCGCGCCGGAGGTCCGCAGTCGCCGCACCGCCGCCGCCAGGTGCCGCACCGACTCCGTCGGCGACATCCGGTGCGTCACGTCGTTCGCGCCGATCATGATCACGCAGACGTCGGAGGGTCCTCCCGGTGCCGACAGCAGCAGCGACACCTGCCGCTCCAGGTCGTCCGAGCGCGCCCCCGGCAGCGCCACGTTCCGCAGATCCACCGGCCGCTCCGCGACCGCCGCGAGGCCGGACGCCAGCAGCGCCGCCGGCGTCTGCCCCGCCCGGCGCACTCCCTGTCCCGCGGCCGTGGAATCACCCAGAAGGGCCAGCCGGAACGGTTCGCCGTCCTCGAACGAGCGCCCGTACCGGCCGTCCGTCCCCGGCGGCAGCGGTGCCACGCCCCCGCCCACCGATCGCTTGGCCAGCTGCACCTCGGCCAGTAGAACCCCGACCGCGGCCACGCCCAGCAGCCCGATCCCGCCTCCGCCGTACGCCGCACCCGCCGCGATCCGCCGTGCCACCCTCGCCCTGGACATCGGGCAGTCACCTCCTTCAAGCCGTTCAGGGAGTAACTGCCCCGTAACCTGCTTCGACTACGCATACGCTGGCTGCATCACTACGGAGACCCCGGAGATTACGGTGCAATTCCACGACTCGATGATCAGCCTCGTCGGCAACACCCCGCTGGTGAAGCTCAACAGCGTCACAGAGGGCCTCCAGGCGACCGTCCTGGCCAAGGTCGAGTACTTCAACCCCGGCGGCTCGGTCAAGGACCGGATCGCCCTGCGCATGATCGAGGCGGCGGAGCAGAGCGGCGAGCTCAAGCCCGGCGGCACGATCGTCGAGCCCACGTCCGGCAACACCGGCGTCGGCCTCGCCATCGTGGCCCAGCAGAAGGGCTACAAGTGCATCTTCGTCTGCCCGGACAAGGTGTCCACGGACAAGATCAACGTGCTGCGCGCGTACGGCGCCGAGGTCGTGGTCTGCCCGACCGCCGTCGACCCCGAGCACCCGGACTCGTACTACAACGTGTCCGACCGTCTCGTCCGTGAGACCGAGGGGGCCTGGAAGCCGGACCAGTACTCGAACCCGAACAACCCGCGCTCGCACTACGAGACCACCGGTCCCGAGCTCTGGGAGCAGACGGACGGGAAGATCACCCACTTCGTGGCGGGCGTCGGCACCGGCGGCACCATCTCCGGCACCGGCAACTACCTCAAGGAGGTGTCCGGCGGGAAGGTCCGCATCGTCGGCGCCGACCCCGAGGGCTCCGTCTACTCCGGCGGCTCCGGCCGCCCGTACCTGGTCGAGGGCGTCGGCGAGGACTTCTGGCCGACCGCGTACGACCCGAACGTCACCGACGAGATCGTCGCCGTGTCCGACAAGGACTCCTTCCAGATGACCCGCCGCCTCGCCAAGGAGGAGGGCCTGCTCGTCGGCGGCTCCTGCGGCATGGCGGTCGTCGCGGCGCTGCGCGTCGCCGAGGGCCTCGGCCCGGACGACGTCGTGGTCGTGCTGCTGCCGGACTCCGGCCGCGGCTACCTGTCGAAGATCTTCAACGACGAGTGGATGGCCGACTACGGCTTCCTGGAGGACACCGGCTCCGCCACCGTCGCCGACGTGCTGCGGCACAAGGAGGGCGGCATGCCCTCGCTGGTCCACATGCACCCGGACGAGACCGTCGGCCAGGCCATCGAGGTGCTGCGCGAGTACGGCGTCTCGCAGATGCCGATCGTCAAGCCGGGCGCGGGCCACCCCGACGTGATGGCCGCCGAGGTCATCGGCTCGGTCGTGGAGCGCGAGCTGCTCGACCACCTGTTCACCAAGAAGGCCTCCCTGGAGGACGCCCTGGAGCAGCACATGAGCGCGCCGCTGCCGCAGGTCGGCTCCGGCGAGCCGGTCGCCGACCTGATGTCCGTCCTCGGCGCCGCGGACGCGGCGATCGTGCTGGTCGAGGGCAAGCCCACCGGTGTGGTGAGCCGCCAGGACCTGCTGGCCTTCCTGGCCAAGGGCGAGGCCAAGTAACCGGCGGCGGGCTGCGGTTCGGCGGGTCGCGGTGCGACGGGCTGCGGTTCGCGCAAACGGTACGGGCCCGACACGTGGCCGCAGCACCCGCTTAACACGCGTCCGGCAGATTGTTCCGTGTCGGCGTCGAGGACAACGGAGCGGCTCCCGGAACTCCAGACGACGCCGCGGACGCGGTGACCGGTCCTGACCCGGGCCCGTGTCCCTCGCGGGGACCGCCGTCGTCCCGCCCCCCAGTGATGGGGGTGCGGCGGTCCCCGCGCAATCCTCTTTCCGCCGTCACCGGCCCCGGTCCGTCCCACGTAGTGACCCGCACCTTGCTCGGCTGCATATCTTCATGCAGAGTTCTGAGTGGGTGAATAATCGGACGTGGGACGAAGGGGGACGGCGCGGCATGAGCGACAGCCCGGCCGGACGGCTGCAGGCGCTCTTCGAGGGGCATCGGCTGACGCCGACCCAGCGGCGGATCGCGCACTGCATGGTGCGCCGCGCCGCCGACGTGCCCTTCCTCTCCAGCGTGGAGCTGGCCGAGCTGGCCGGCGTCAGCCAGCCGTCCGTGACCCGCTTCGCCGTCGCCCTCGGTTTCGACGGCTACCCGGCGCTCCGCCGCCACCTGCGCGAGGTCGCGCCGGCCGAGCGGGCCAGGGCCGCGGAGGAGACCAGCGAGCACAACGAGTACCAGCAGGCCGTTCTCGCGGAGATCGAGAACCTGCGCCACCTCGCCGCGCTGCTCGCCGACCCCACCCCCGTCGAGAAGGCCGGCCGGCTGCTCGCCGCCTCCCGGCCGCTGCCCGTGCTCGGCCTGCGCGCCGCCTCCTCGCAGGCCCGCGGGTTCGCGTACTTCGCCGGCAAGGTCCACCCGGACGTCCGGCTGCTCGACGAGGGCGGCTCGATGCTCACCGAACGGATCGACGCCGCGGTGCGGGCCGGGGCGGGCGCGCTGCTGTGCTTCGCGCTGCCCCGCCACCCCCGGGAGACGGTCGAGGCCCTGGACTACGCCCGGGGCGCGGGCCTGACCGTGGTGACGGTCGCCGAGTCGGCGTTCGCGCCGGTTGCCGCGCACAGCGACCTGCTGCTCCCGGCCGCCGTCGGCACCGGCCTCGCCTTCGACACGGCCTGCGCCCCGATGCTGCTCGGCCGGGTGCTCCTGGAGGCCATGGCGGACGAGCTGCCGGACGCCCAGGCCCGCCTGGAGGAGTTCGACGCGAAGGCGGCCGCTCGCGGCCTGTTCGTGGACTAGGCGCCGCTACACCTCCAGCGCCGCCTCGACCGACTTCAGTTGGTGGCGTGCCATCGCCAGATTCGCCCGGCTCTTGTCGAGGGCCAGATAGAGGAACAGGCCGTCCTTGCCGCGGCCCTTGAGCAGCCGGATCAGGTGGTACTGGCCGCCGAGGGTGATCAGGATGTCCTCGATCTCGTCCTTGAGGCCGAGCAGCTCCATCGCCCGGACCTTGGCGCGGACCACGTCCGTGTTGGCAGCCGCGGCCACGTTCAGGTCGAGCTCCTTGCCGCCGCCGATCAGGCCCAGCGCCATGCCGCTCGTGTAGTCGACGAGGGCCGCGCCGATGGTGCCCTCGATCTGGGCCGCTTCCTTCAGGGAGGTCTCGGTGTTCGCCATGGTTCTTTCCTTCGGTTGTGAGTGATCGGTGGTGACGGTTCGGTTCAGGCCGGGTCGCGGCGTTCCAGCGCGGTGTCGACCAGTTCGCCGATCCGCGCGCTGGAGCGCCGGGCCTCCAGGTGGAGCCGGCCCACGTTGATCCGGGGCTCGGCGAGCAGGGTGAGGACGGCGGAGCCGCCCGCCGCGTACGTGGCGACGTAGCCGTGCTCGCCGCGCACCAGCAGTTCGCGGAAGGCGCCCTGGCCGGTGGAGTCGGCCAGCCGCTGTCCGACGCCGAGGGCCGCCGCGGTCAGCGCGGCGACGCTCTCCGCCTCGCCGTCGACGGTGTCCTGGGCGAGCACGAGGCCGTCGGCGCTGGCGGCGAGCGCGCCGGTGAGCTGGGGCAGCCGGGCGCGCAGCCTTCTGAGCTCGCCGAGCACCTCGGCTTCTGCGGTCATCAGCTGTCTCCTCTCGGCGCGCAGGCGCAGGGCACGCCTCATCACAGACTTGCCTCCAGGGCGTCACGGAGCCGGCGCAGCAGGGCGATGTCGGGGTCCGTCGCGACCTCGCCGACCCAGGAGGGCAGCGCGGCCGGTGCGGCGGGCACGGGGTCGAGGGGGGTCTCGACGAGGCCGGCGGCGGCGAGCCGCCGGACGTCGAGCAGCGTGTGGAAGGCCGGTCGGCCGAGCAGCCGGGCCAGGTCCGCCGGAGTGCGGGCGCCGTCGGCGGCGGCCAGCAGGGCGCGCTGGCGCAGGCCGACCGTCCGGCCGGGCTCGGCGGGGCGCGGCCGGACGGGGGCGGCGTCGACGGCCGGGTACGGCCAGACGTTGTCGAGCAGTTCGCGGCGGCGCAGGGTCTCCCGCTCGACGGCCGCGGCGGAGACCGGGCGCACGGAGCCGAACCAGTGCGCGACCCCGTACCGGAAGCGGGTCGGTCCGCTGCCCGGGGCGAGCGCGAAGAACGCCGCGTCGAAGACCGCGCCGAGGTGGCAGATCTCCAGTTCGCCGTCGCCGAGCCGGCCGCTGGTGACCAGGAACCGGCCGACCTCGCGCCGGGCCCCGGCGCGGTCGACGGCCTCGTCCCAGTTCTCGCGGGGCAGCCGGCCGCCGGCCGTCAGGAGCACGTCCAGGCCGGGCGCGGCCGGGCTCTCCGCGTGCACCACCCGGCCGTCGACGAGGTAGAGCGTGCCGTGGTCGCGCAGCAGCGCGCCGGTGGCCCGCTCGGCGGCGAGCCGGTCGAGCATCGGGGAGACGGTCATCCGAGGACCAGCCGTTCGGAGAGGTCGCGCAGCCGGATCCGGGCGAGCGCGAGGTTGCCCTCGGTGCGGTCCAGCCACAGGTGCAGGAAGACGCTGCTGTCGAAGGTCGTCTCGACGAACCGCAGCACGTGGTAGCCGCTGCGGGTGGCGACGATCAGGTCCTCGACCGGCGGCCCCTTGGGCTCCCCGGTGTCGGCCGGGCCGGCCGCGAACGACTCGTACTCGGCCGCCGCGCGCGCCAGTTCGGCGGTCTCGGCGGCCGTTGTCTCGTGGTCGCCGACCGGGGAGTCCCCGGCCGTTCCCAGCGCGAGCCCGCTGGTCCAGTCGACCAGGGACGCCCCGCGCGCGCCCGGCAAGGCCATGGCCTCAAGCAGGCACTCGTCGATTCCGGGCACGCGGGTTCCCCTCCCGATACGGCGTGCGGACGTACGGCAGTGACGGCGACGTTACTCAACGTCCCGTGCACTGGCGGGAGTTCTGGCATTTTCCATCGGAACATGCCAAGGGATGCTTGGATGTGGACGGGAACGGTCCGCCCTTGATCGTTCGCCCTGTGACGGCGCTGCTCAGCCGCGCCGTTCGATCGCCGCCGCGATCTCGTCCAGGTCCTTGGCGAGCGCCCGGCTCACCGCCTTCGCGCCCAGGCCGCCGACCAGCTTGGCCAGCAGGCCCATGGCGCCGCCGCCGGTCGGGGTGGCTCTGAACGTCATCACGATCATGGTCGAGGCGGACTCCGGGTCGCCCTTCAGCAGCTCGATCTCCGACACGTAGTGCATGCCGTGGGAGTCGGCGACCGTCACGTACCGCTCCGGGGGCACGCACTCGGTCACCGTCATCTCCTCGGTGGCCTCCTTGCCCATCATCCGCCGGGTCTCCCGCCACCGGGTGCCGACGTCGAAGCCGCCCGCCGTCAGCACCTCGACCCGCTCCACCCCGCTGAGAACCCGCTCCATGCCCCGCAGGTCGGTCAGCGCCTCCCAGACCGGCCCGGGAGGCGCCTGGACCCGGCGCTCGACGACGACGCTCTTGGTAGCAGCCATGGCTTCATCGAAGCACTCTCAGGCCAGGAGTGCGTCCGGGTCGTCGCCACCGGACTCGGCGACGATCTCCGCCAGGCTCTGGGCACGGCGGACGAGCGCGAAACGAACCCCCTCGGCCGTACGGGTGAAGCCGTGCACCCCGGGCCGTGGCAGGCTGTTGTAGCCGTAGTGGCTGGAGAAGTAGTACGCGCCGGTGTCCAGGACCGCGGCCACGTCGCCCGGCTCCAGGCGGGGCAGCCGCCGGGCGGTGGCCAGCAGGTCCCCGGCGAAGCAGGCCGGCCCGGCCACGTCCTGCACCACGTCGGGGCCGGTGCGGGGCCGGCCGGTGGCGTCGTACGCGGCGATCCGCACCGGGTAGGCCTCGGGGGCGTACACCGTGCGGGTGGCGAGCTGGACGCCCGCGTGGGTGACGGCGACGGGCCGGCCGCCGGCCGTCTTGGTGTACTCGACGCGGGCCAGCACCGTGCCGTGCCGGGCGAGCAGTGAGCGGCCGAACTCGGTCACCAGGGTGTAGCGCCCGTCGAAGAGCCCGGGGACCCGGTCGGCGAGCAGCCGGGCGTACTCCGCGTACGTCGGCGTCTCCTCGTCGGAGGCGAAGTTCACCGGCAGCCCGCCGCCGATGTCGAGGGTGTCGATCTGGAGCCGGCCGGCCTTGGCGTTGATCTCCTCGGCGAGCCCGTACAGCTCCGCGACGCCCTCGGCCATCAGGGCGAGCGGGACGCCCTGGGAGCCGCTGTGCACGTGCAGCCGGGTGAGCCAGCGCCGGTCGAGGTACGCCCGGACGACCTCGTCGCGGGCCCCCGGGTCGCGCAGGGCGACGCCGAACTTCGAGGTGGGGACGGCGGTGGACAGCGCGCTGATGGCGCCTGCGCCGAGCTGCGGGTTCACCCGCAGGCCGACGTGCGGGAAGCGCGCCGTCCGGGCGACGAGCGCGTCGAGCCGGGCCAGCTCCTGGTGGTTGTCGGCGTTCAGCGCGATGCCCAGGGCCAGCGCCTCGCGCAGCTCGCCCTCGGTCTTGGCGGGGGAGTCGAGGACGGTACGGGAGGCGGGGACGCCGGCCGCGCGGGCCAGGGCCAGCTCGCCGGGGCTCGCGACCTCGGCGCCGAGCCCCGCGTTGTCCAGCAGGCGCAGCACGGGCACCAGCGGGCAGGCCTTCACGGCGAAGGCGTGCAGGAAGCGGACGTCCGGGGCCACGGCGGCGAAGGCGGCCCGCAGGGCGGTGGCGGAGGCCCGGATGCCGTCGGCGTCGAGCAGGGCGACGACGGGCTCGTCGGGGGTGAGGAGTCCTTGTTCGACGGCGGCGTGGACGGCCGGATCGCGACGTGAGGAAGCCATGGGTCCATCCCACCATCGAGCGGCGCGCGGCCGCAGGTGTTGACTACATTTATTCAGTCAGTCAGGATGTGAATATCTGATTCACATCCGAGGAGGCAACGCCATGTCAGGACCCCGCCCCGTACGAGCCGCGCGCGGAACGGAACTCAGCGCCCTGGGATGGCAGCAGGAAGCCGCCCTCCGGATGCTGCAGAACAACCTCGACCCCGAGGTCGCCGAGCACCCCGACAAGCTCGTCGTCTACGGCGGCACCGGCAAGGCCGCCCGCGACTGGCGCTCCTTCGACGCCATGGTCCGCACGCTGCGCACCCTGAAGCAGGACGAGACCATGCTGGTCCAGTCCGGCCGTCCGGTCGGCGTCATGCAGACCCACGAGTGGGCCCCGCGCGTCCTGATCGCCAACTCCAACCTGGTCGGCGACTGGGCGAACTGGGAGGAGTTCCGCCGCCTGGAGCAGCTCGGCCTCACCATGTACGGCCAGATGACGGCCGGCTCCTGGATCTACATCGGCACCCAGGGCATCCTCCAGGGCACGTACGAGACCTTCGCCGCCGTCGCCGCCAAGAAGTTCAACGGCACCCTCGCCGGCACGATCACCCTCACCGCCGGCCTCGGCGGCATGGGTGGCGCCCAGCCGCTCGCCGTCACCATGAACGACGGCGTCGCGATCTGCGTCGACGTCGACCCGCGCGCCATCGAGCGCCGGATCGAGCACCGCTACCTGGACGTGAAGGCCGACAACCTGGCCCACGCCCTCCAGCTCGCGGTCGAGGCGCGCGACGCCCGCCGCCCGCTCTCCATCGGCCTCCTCGGCAACGCCGCCGAGCTGGTCCCGCAGATGCTGGCCGAGGGCGCGCCGATCGACATCGTGACCGACCAGACCTCGGCCCACGACCCGCTGTCGTACCTGCCGATCGGCGTCGCCTTCGAGGACATGGCCGACGCGGCGGCGAAGGACCCGGCCGGCTTCACCCAGCGGTCGCGCGAGTCGATGGCCAAGCACGTCGAGGCCATGGTCGGCTTCATGGACGCCGGCGCCGAGGTCTTCGACTACGGCAACTCGATCCGCGGCGAGGCCCAGCTGGCCGGCTACGACCGCGCCTTCGCCTTCCCCGGCTTCGTCCCGGCGTACATCCGCCCGCTGTTCTGCGAGGGCAAGGGCCCGTTCCGCTGGGCCGCGCTGTCCGGCGAGGCGTCCGACATCGCCAAGACCGACAAGGCGATCCTGGACCTCTTCCCGGAGAACGAGTCGCTGCACCGCTGGATCAAGATGGCCGGCGAGCGCGTCCACTTCCAGGGCCTGCCCGCCCGTATCTGCTGGCTCGGCCAGGGCGAGCGCGACAAGGCCGGCGACATGTTCAACGACATGGTCGGCAACGGCACCCTCGCCGCGCCGCTCGCGATCGGCCGCGACCACCTGGACTGCGGCTCGGTGGCCTCCCCGTACCGCGAGACCGAGGCCATGCTCGACGGCTCCGACGCGATCGCCGACTGGCCGCTCCTGAACGCCATGGTGAACGTCGCCTCCGGCGCGTCCTGGGTCTCCATCCACCACGGCGGCGGCGTCGGCATGGGCCGCTCCATCCACGCCGGCCAGGTCTCGGTCGCCGACGGCACCAAGCTCGCCGGCGAGAAGATCCGCCGCGTGCTCACCAACGACCCGGGCATGGGCGTCATCCGCCACGTCGACGCGGGCTACGAGATCGCGGAGCGGGTCGCGGACGAGAAGGGCGTCCGCGTCCCGATGCGCGAGGGTGACTCCGCGTGAGCGAGAGCTTCCATGCCATGTGGCGGTCGCTGCGGCCCATCGGCCGCAGCGACGCCTCGGGCGGCTACCGCCGCTACGCCTGGACCGGGGCGGACGCCGACTGCCGGCTCTGGTTCCGGATGCAGGCCGAGGCCCGCCGGCTGAACTACGAGGTCGACCGCAACGGCAACCAGTGGGCCTGGCTCGGCGACCCGGAGGCCGGCGACGCCGTCGTCACCGGCTCGCACCTGGACTCCGTCCCCGACGGCGGAGCGTTCGACGGCCCGCTCGGGGTCGTCTCCTCCTTCGCCGCGCTCGACGAACTGCGCGCCCGCGGCGTGCAGTTCCGGCGCCCGCTCGCCATCACCAACTTCGGTGACGAGGAGGGCGCCCGGTTCGGGCTCGCCTGCGTCGGCTCCCGGCTCACCGCCGGACAGCTCAGCAAGGAGCAGGCGTACGAGCTCCGCGACGGCGACGGGGTCAGCCTCCCGCAGGCCATGGAGGCCGCCGGGTACGACCCCGAGGCCATCGGCCCCGATCCCGAACGGCTCGCCCGTATCGGCGCGTTCGTCGAACTGCACGTCGAGCAGGGCCGCGCGCTGGACCTGTCCGGCGACGCCGTCGGCATCGCCTCCGCGATCTGGCCGCACGGCCGGTGGCGGTACGACTTCCACGGCGAGGCGAACCACGCCGGCACGACGCGGCTCGTCGACCGCCGGGACCCGATGCTGAGCTACGCCGAGACCGTCCTCGCGGCCCGCCGCGAGGCGGAACTCGCGGGCGCGGTAGCCACGTTCGGCAAGATCTCCGTAGAGCCGAACGGCGTCAACGCGATCCCCTCGCTGGTACGCGGCTGGCTCGACGCGCGGGCGGCGGACCAGGGCGCGCTGGACGCGGTCATCGCCGGCATCGAGACGGCGGCCCGCGAGACGGCGGCGAGGCACGGCATCGACCTGGGCGTGGTCCGGGAGTCGTTCACACCGGTCGTCGAGTTCGAGCACGCGCTGCGCGACGAAATGGTCCGCATCCTCGGCGAGAAGACCGGTGAGAAGACGCCCGTCCTCGGCACCGGCGCCGGACACGACGCGGGCATCCTGTCCGCCTCGATCCCGACCGCGATGCTGTTCGTACGCAACCCCACCGGCGTCTCGCACTCCCCGGCCGAGTTCGCGGGCGAGGACGACTGTGTCGCGGGTGTCCACGCGCTCGCCGACGTACTGGAGGGCCTGGCATGTCGCTGACGACGACGTACTGGCTGGAGCACGCCTGGCTCGGCGAGGGCGCGGAGCCGGGGGTGGTCCTGGAGGTCGAGGCGGACCGGATCACGGCGGTCCGCAAGGGCGTCGGGACGCCCCCGCCGGGAGCGGTGGTCCTGCGCGGCTTCACGATCCCCGGCCTGGCGAACGCCCACTCGCACGCCTTCCACCGTGCGCTGCGGGGCACGGTCCAGGTGGGCTCGGGCACGTTCTGGACGTGGCGTGACGTCATGTACCGGGTCGCCTCACGGCTCACGCCGGAGTCGTACCACGCGCTGGCGCGCGCCGTGTACGCGGAGATGGCGCTGGCGGGCATCACGTCCGTGGGCGAGTTCCACTACGTGCACCACGCGCCGGACGGCACGCCGTACGCCGACCCCAACGCGATGGGCGAGGCGCTGATCGCGGCGGCGGCCGACGCGGGCATCCGCATCACGCTGCTGGACACGGCGTACCTGTCGTCCGGCTTCGGCGCGGCTCCCGAGCCGCACCAGGTCCGATTCTCCGACGGGTCGGCGGACGCGTGGGCGGAGCGGGTGTCGGGCTTGAAGGAACGGCCCGGCGTCCGCCTCGGCGCGGCGATCCACTCCGTACGGGCCGTCCCGGCGTCGCAGCTCGCGGCGGTCGCGGACTGGGCGCGGGAGCGGGAGGCGCCGCTGCACGTCCACCTGTCCGAGCAGACGGCGGAGAACGAGGCCTGCCTCGCGGCGCACGGCTGCACGCCGACGCAGCTGCTGGCGGAGCACGGGGTGCTGGGGGCGCGCACGACCGGCGTCCACAACACCCACCTGACGGACGAGGACGTGAGGCTGCTCGGCTCGTCCGCGACGGGCACGTGCATGTGCCCGACGACGGAACGCGACCTGGCGGACGGCATCGGCCCGGCGGTCGCGCTGCAGCGGGCGGGCTCGCCCCTCTCGCTGGGCAGCGACAGCCACGCCGTGATCGACCTCCTGGAGGAGGCGCGGGCGATGGAGCTCAACGAGCGCCTGCGCTCCCGCACCCGCGGCCACTGGACGGCGTCCGCGCTGCTCCGCGCGGCCACGGAGGACGGCCACGCGGCCCTGGGCTGGCAGGACGCCGGTCGCCTGGAGGCGGGCGCGCTCGCCGACTTCACGACGGTGACGCTCGACTCGATCCGCACGGTGGGCGCGGACCCGCGCCTGGCGGCGGAGACGGCGGTCTTCGCGGCCACCGCCGCGGACGTCACGGACGTGGTCGTCGCAGGCCGCCCGATCGTCCGAGCCGGCGCCCACGCCACCATCGAGAACCCGGCAGCAGCCCTGAGCGAAGCCATCACGTCCCTCCGGACGTGACCGTCCGCCCCCGGCCCCCGGCCGGCGGCGGATCGGGCCCGCTCGGCGCTGGCCGAGCGGACCCGGCTCCGGGGTCGGTTCCGCGCCTTGCGGCGCGTGAGCTGTCGCGTCCGACCACGTGCCTCGCGGCGCGTAGCCTGCCGCTCCGGGCAGGCCCGGATCCGGTTCCGTGCCATCGTGGCCCGGGGCTGCGTGCCCGGCGCACGGCTCCGTACTTCGCGGCGCGGAGCTGCCGCTCCGGCGGGCGGGTTCGCGCCTTGCGGCGCGTGAGCTGCCGCGCCTGCCGGGGCCGGGGTGGCAGCCCCGGGAAGCTTGATCCCGTCAGCTCCACCGGCCCCCGGCAGGGTTTCGGGGAGGGGCGGGGTGGGGGACATTCAATCGACCATCGAGAGGGACCATGACCACCACCGTCGTCACCAACATCGGCCGACTCGTCACCAACGACCCCGCCCTCGGTGACGGCTCCCCGCTCGGGATCGTCGAGGACGCCGCGCTCGTGCTCGACGGCGAGCGGGTCGTCTGGGCCGGGTCCGCGGCCGGCGCGCCCGACGCCGACGTGCGCGTCGACGCCGGCGGGCGGGCCGTGATCCCCGGGTTCGTCGACTCCCACTCGCACCTCGTCTTCGCGGGCGACCGCACCGCCGAGTTCAACGCCCGCATGTCCGGCCAGGCCTACGCCGCCGGCGGCATCCGGACGACCGTCGCCGCCACCCGCGCCGCCTCCGACGCCGACCTGGAGCGCAACCTCACGCGGTACCTCGACGAGGCACTCCGTCAGGGCACCACCACCTTCGAGACCAAGTCCGGCTACGGCCTCACCACCCACGACGAGGCTCGCGCGCTGCGCATCGCCGCCGCGCACACCGACGAGGTCACCTACCTCGGCGCGCACATCGTGTCCCCGGACTTCGCCGACGACCCGGCCGGCTACGTCGCCCTCGTCACCGGCGAGATGCTCGACGCCTGCGCCCCGCACGCCCGCTGGGTCGACGTCTTCTGCGAGAAGGGCGCCTTCGACGGCGACCAGGCCCGCGCGATCCTCACCGCCGGCATGGCCAAGGGCCTGCACCCGCGCGTGCACGCCAACCAGCTCTCGTACGGCCCCGGCGTCCAGCTCGCCGTCGAGCTGGACGCGGCCAGCGCCGACCACTGCACCCACCTCACCGACGCCGACGTCGACGCGCTCGCCAACGGCAACACCGTCGCCACCCTCCTCCCCGGCGCCGAGTTCTCCACCCGCGCCGAGTGGCCGGACGCCCGCCGTCTCCTCGACGCCGGCGTGACCGTCGCGCTCTCCACCGACTGCAACCCGGGTTCGTCGTTCACCTCGTCCGTCCCCTTCTGCATCGCCCTCGCCGTCCGCGACATGCGGATGACCCCGGACGAGGCGCTCTGGTCCGCCACCGCCGGTGGCGCCGCGGCCCTGCGCCGTACGGACATCGGCCGCCTCGCGCCCGGCGCGTACGCGGACTTCGCGCTCCTCGACGCCCCCTCCCACGTCCACCTCGCCTACCGCCCGGGCGTCCCGTTGGTGACCGAGGTCTGGAAGCGCGGCTCCCGTATGGTCTGATCGGGTGCCATGACGAGCCTCACCGACCGTGCCCGCGGCCTCTGGCCGGAGGAGAACCGCCCCTGGAACCCGGAGGCGAGCACCAGCGCCGACCTGTCGTCGTTCCTGGAGCAGCTCACCTTCGCGAGCGCGGACGAGATCGTCGCCATGCTCGACGACCAGGCGCCGTACCTCGTCGACGGCCAGATGTCGGTCTGGGCGCGCAACCTGGCGTACCGCCTCGCGTGCCTGCAACGCCCCGACGATCCCGGTCTGTTGCGGGCCGCGGGCGACAGCCTGTACCTGCACGGTCCGGACTGGGACGACACCGCCCTGGAGTTGAAGCGGCGCGCGGACGAACTGGACGGCGGCGTACCGGAGTCGGACTGACTTCGCGCATCGGCCGCGTCCTACCATCGCCCCATGGCGATCATCCATCACACCACGATGAACCCCACCAAACTCGAGCTGCTCGCCCAGTGGCTGCCGACCCGGCCCTGGTACGAGGCCACCGGCCGCACGCCCGAGCCCGTGAAGGCCGGTGGCTTCCGGCTGGAGGACCCGGAGGGGGAGGTGGGCATCGAGTTCATGGTGGTCACCGACGCCTCGGCGACCGAGCCGGTCGCCTACCTCGTGCCTCTGACGTACCGCGCCGCGCCCCTCGACGGGGCCGGCGCGGACGCCCTGATCGGCACGTCCGAGCACGGCGTGCTCGGCACGCGCTGGATCTACGACGGCGTCCACGACCCGGTCCTCGCCGCGCAGCTCCTCGCCCTGCTCCGGGACCAGGCCGAGCCGCAGGCGCAGAGCGTGTCCGACACCCCCGACCCCACGGTCCTGCGGGCCGGCGCCGCGCTCGCCGACGGGGCGACGTTCGCCGACGTGACGGTGAACCGCCGTCTCGCCGCGAGCCCGGCTCCCGTCGCCGCCGCGCACGTCACCGCGACCTGGCGGCTCCCGGACGGGACGGAGACCCGCAGCGTGTTCGTCGCCGCGTCCTGACCGAGAAGGACCGGAGCCGGAACCGGAACCGGAACCGGTCCGGGCGCACGTCGCCCGGACCGGCTCACCGGCTCAGCTCTTGCCGAGCAGCTTGTTCATCTGCGCGATCTCGGCGGACTGCGAGGTGATGATCGCCTGCGCCATGGTCCTGGCGTCGGTGAAGGCGCCCTGCGCCTGCTCCGTCCGAGCCATCGCCACCGCGCCCTCGTGGTGCTTGATCATCAGCTCCATGAAGGCGGTGTCGAACGCCTTGCCCTTGGCGTTCTTCAGACCGTCCATCTCCTCCGTGGTCATCATCCCGCCCGTGTCGCCGTCGCCCCCGTGCGTGGAGTGGTCCATCGCGCCCGGCGCCGGGACCTCCTCGCCCCACGAGGTCAGCCAGCCCGACAGGGTCTTGATCTCGGGGTCCTGGGCGTTCTTGATGTCCGCGGCGAGCTTCTTCACCGCCGGGGACTCGGCGCGGGTCGGCGCCAGGTCGGCCATCTCGATCGCCTGCCGGTGGTGGGGGATCATCCCCTGGGCGAACGTGACGTCGGCCGCGTTCTGCGCGCTCTTGGACGCGGGGGCGGACGGCGAGGCGGACGCGCCGGAGCCGTTGCCGTGGCCGCTGTGGTCGCCCGTGCCGTCGCCGTCGCTGCCGCAGGCGGCGAGGAGGACTGCGGCCGCGCCGGCGGCGAGGACGGCGGTGGCGCGGCGGACGTGGGAACGCTTGTCGGTCGTGCGGATCATGCGGTTCATGCTGTTTCTGCTCCTTGCGGCGCAGCCGGACGACGGCGTGCGCGAAGAACGGATGAAGGGTCGCCTCGGAGCGCGTCCGGTGTCGCGTCGCATCGCATCGCGGCGAGCGACGGCACAGGGACCGCGCGGGCGGCTCTAGATCCGCAGGAGCTGGAGTTCGGCGAGATCGGGCGGCGCGCGCCCGCTCACCGCCGAGGCCGGCGCCGTCACGAGCGACGGCGCGGCCGGGGGCACGTCGTCACCGGCGGGCGCCGGCGCGGGCGGGGCGTACGAGCCGCCCACCCCGGCGGCGGCGCAGGTCGCGTCCGCGTGTTCCAGGTGACCGGACCCGCCCGAGCCGTGGGAGCAGGCGTGCTCCGGATCGGGGGACTCGACGGAGTGCGCGGCGGATGCCGTGCCGGGCATGCCCCGCATGCCGTGTCCGGCGGACGCCGTCCCGTGTCCGGCGGACGCCGTCCCGTGTCCGGCGGACGCCGTCCCGTGTCCGGCGGACGCCATGCCGACCTGAGCCGGCGCCGACACCGGCGCCGCCACCTGCGCCGGCGACAGGGCGTGCATACCCAGCACCCCCGCCAGCACGACCAGCACCAGCATCACGAAACCGCCGCCCAGGGGGCGGCGGCTCGTCGGCCGGCGGGTCGAAGTCATGGCGCCATCGTAGGAGACTCCTTCCGCGGCCCGCGCGCCCTGCCCGGCTCCGGTACGCCCGACCGGACCGGGCACAGGATGTCGGGTCCGGTACGGGGCCCCGTTCCTAACGTGAGGGGCACAGGGAAGGAGACCGCGATGCTGGACCGGCTGAACGAGGCGCTCGACCACATCGAGGCGCATCTCGACGGGACGATCGAGGTGGCCGCGCTGGCGCGGATCGCGACGACGTCGGAGTACCACTTCCGTCGGATGTTCTCGGCGCTGGCGGGGATGCCGCTGTCCGAGTACGTCCGGCGCAGGAGGCTCACCGTCGCGGGCGCCGAGGTGCTGGCCGGCGAGCGGACGCTGCTGGAGATCGCCGTGCGGTACGGCTACGGCTCCGGCGAGGCGTTCGCGCGGGCGTTCCGGGCCGTGCACGGGATCGGCCCGGGCGACGCCCGGCGGACCGGCGCCGCGCTGCGGGCCCAGCAGCGGATCTCCTTCCGTCTCGTCATCGAAGGAAGGAGCACCATGCGGTATCGCGTCGTGCAGAAGGAGCAGTTCCGGATCGTCGGGCGGAAGGCCCGCGTCCCGCTCGTCCACGAGGGCCCGAACACCGCCATCGCGGACTTCGTCCGCGGCATCGGCCAGGAGACGGTGCAGCGCATCGCCGCGCTGTCCGACCAGGAGCCGAAGGGCATCGTCGGAGTGAGCGACGACCTCGACCCCAGCCGGGCCGAGGGCACCGAACTCGACTACTACCACGGGGTGGTGACGGGCGCGGAGGCCCCGGACGACCTGGACGAACTCGTCGTCCCGGCCGGCACCTGGGCCGTCTTCGACCACTCCGGCCCGTTCCCCGAGTCCCTCCAGCACCTCTGGCGGGACGTCTTCACCCAGTGGTTCCCGTCCAACCCGTACCACAGCCGGCCGGGCCCGGAGATCCTCTCGGTCCGCCTCGCTCCGGGCGGCGCCGAGGCGGACGCGGAGCTGTGGATCCCGGTGGAGCGCACTCAGTCCTGACCGGGCGCCGCGTCGGGCACCGCCGCCGTGTCGACCGAGCCGTCGCACGGGTCGAGCGGTGCCTGCACCGGCCGCGAGCACTACGAAGAAGACCATGGCGATTCCCCCCTGAACCCCGGGCTCGATGGAGCCCGTTCCGGACGGCTCCGTCAATCACGCAAAGGCGCCCGGCAGTTGACGAGGCAGGGGGGAGTCCTCACTCCTCCAGGGTCAGACCCTTCCGCAGCCGTCCGAGGGTGCGGGCGAGCAGCCGCGACACGTGCATCTGCGAGATGCCCAGCTCCTCGCCGATCTCGGACTGCGTCATGCCCGCGGTGAACCGCAGCGACAGGATCTTCCTGTCGCGGGCCGGCAGCGCCGCGATCATCGGCTTCAGGGACTCGACGTACTCGATGCCCTCGAGTCCGTGGTCCTCGTAGCCGATGCGGTCGGCGAGCGTGCCCTCGGTCTCGTCCTCCTCGGGCTGGGCGTCGAGCGAGCTCGCGGTGTACGCGTTGCTCGCGGCCATGCCCTCGACGACCTCGTCGTGGCCGATGCCGAGTTCGGCGGCCAGTTCCTCGACGGTGGGCGCGCGGTCGAGCCGCTGCGCGAGTTCGTCGCCGGCCCGGGCCAGGTCGAGGCGGAGTTCCTGGAGTCGGCGCGGTACGCGCACGGACCAGGAGGTGTCTCGGAAGAAGCGCTTGATCTCGCCGATGATGGTCGGCATCGCGAAGGTCGGGAACTCGACGTTCCTGCTCAGGTCGAAGCGGTCGATGGCCTTGATGAGGCCGATGGTGCCGACCTGGACGATGTCCTCCATCGGTTCGCTGCGGGTGCGGAACCGGGAGGCGGCGAACTTCACCAGGGCGAGGTTCAGTTCCACCAGGGTGTTGCGGACGTAGGCGTACTCGTGGGTGCCTTCCTCGAGTGCTTCGAGGCGGGCGAAGAGGGTCTTCGACAGGGCGCGCGCGTCGAGCGGGGCGACCTGCTCGAACGAGTGGATCTCCGCGAGTTCCGGGAGATCGTGCGCTGCGGGCGGAGTCGTCGACGGCGCGTGGGGGGAACGCGAGGCGTCGAGCCGGGGTGACATGGTCTCCTCCATCATGATTCGTTCGCTGCGGTTTGCGGCGCCTCCAAAGCCGGTCGTGTTCGGGTGTCCCTACAAGGCCTACCCGCTCCGCAGGGATCGTTGCAAGTCCCAAATGTCCACTTTGGAAGGGTTCATGGTGGAGTCCGGGTGTCGGGAAGGGCGCTCCACTTGTATGGTTCTTCGAGCGTCAACCGGCATCCGGAGAGCGAGAAGAGGCACGGGCATGGACCGCCAGACCGTGGGCCGCGCGCGACCGGCCCGGCTTCGGGTCGAGGCACGGACCCTGGGTGTGAGCGAGATCGTCAAGCCGGTGGGTGAGCTCGATCACCACACCGCCGATCTGTTGCGTACGCCACTCCACGACGCCCTCGGCGAGGGTCGTTCACGCCTCGTGGTCGACTGCTCCGGGCTCGACTTCTGCGACTCCACCGGACTCAACGTCCTCCTCGGAGCCCGCCTGAAGGCCGAGGCGGCCGGGGGTGGCGTCCATCTCTCGGGGATGCGGCCCGCGGTGGCCCGGGTCTTCGAGATCACCGGTGCGGACGCAGTCTTCACCGTCCACGACTCCCTCGACGCGGCGCTCGCCGACTGAGAAAACGGGTGTTGTCGTGACACGCCGGGGCAGGAGAGCCCCGGCTCTGCTCTTGGTCCTAGGTCGTTCGGTGAATCGGTGAGGTGAAGCGCTGATGGACACTGCTGCCGGTACCGGCGACGTCGCCCTTGAGGTGCGCACGCTCGCCCTCGGCGACGCGCCCGGTGTCGTTCCGCTCGCCCGTGACTTCGCGCGGCAGGTGCTGCGCGACTGGGGCTGGCTGCCCGCCGCCACCGCCGACCGCAGAGCGGCCGCCGAGGACGTCCTCCTCGTCGTCTCCGAGCTGGTGACCAACGCCTGCCTCCACGCCGAGGGTCCCGAGCGGCTCCGGATCGCCCGCGGCTCGAAGGTGCTCCGCCTGGAGGTCGTCGACCGCGGCGCCGGGCAGCCCGCGCCGCGCACCCCGCACCGGGCCGGCCGGCCGGGCGGGCACGGCATGTTCATCGTCCAGCGGCTCTGCCTCGACTGGGGCGTGGAGCGCACCCCGGGCGCGCCGGGCAAGACGGTGTGGGCGGAGCTTGCCGCCCCGCAGTAGGGGTGTCGAATCGAACAAGCGCTGGGGCTTGTGGAGTTGTTGAGGAGCGCGTCAATACGGCGCGCTCTTTGTCTTCCCTCGACAAGGCCCCGGGCGTACCTTGAGCGCCCAATCTGATGTGCCGTCAGTAACTTCGGCGGTGCGACGCCCGGCGTGAGGGGTGCTCGAAGTGTCCAACCGGAAGAGGACGGCCGCCGCAGCGATACTGTCCGCGGCACTGGCGGGCTCGGCGGTGCTGACGGCCGCCTCCGCCGCGTACGCCGAAGTGGTCGACGTGAACTACGGCTGCCAGACGAAGATCGGCCCGAAGAGCGCCGTGTCGCCCGTCGACGTCAAGGCGGTCAAGAGCGGCGACGGCTACACGGTCACCATGTCCTTCGAGAAGGGCGTCTCCGACAGCCCCATCGAGCTGCCCAAGGGGGTCATGAAGCCCCGCGCCGAGCTCGTCCTCGGCGGCGCCGACAACGGCACGGTGAAGGTGACCGGCGTGCCCAACGCCGAGAAGATCCCGCCCAACACCCCGATCAAGATCGGCGAGCTGACCGGCACGTACAAGCCGAGGAAGAGCGGCAAGGTCACCTTCACGGCCGGTGTGCTCACCGTCCACGCCCTGGGGATGGACGCGGCCACCTGTACGCCCAAGAACAACCCGAAGCCGTCCCTCGAACTCGACGTGACCGCCTCGGGCGGGGGCGGTGGCGGTGGCGACGACTCGGGCGGCGGCGAACTGCCGAAGACCGGCCCGCTCGACTCCGCGATGGCGCTGGGCACCCTCGGCGGCACCGTGCTGCTGACGGGCGCGGCCGGAGTGCTCTGGCTCACCCGGCGCACGGCGCGCTGATGCGCGCGCGGGACGCGGCCGCACCCGCCGCCGCGCTGCTGTGCCTCGCGCTGACCGCCCCGGCGGCGGCGGACGCACGGCCGGCGTGGACGGCGGGACCGGCCGCCGGACGGCCGTACGTCTATCTGGAGGGCGGGGTGGGCAGCGTCCTGCAGGACACCGTGTCGGTGACCAACTCCGGTACGCGGCCGGTGACGGTACAGCTCACCGCCGCGGACGCCACGCGTACGGGCACCGCCGCCGTGCTCGCGCCGGCCGCCCGTGCGGTGACCGTCCCGGCCCGGACCCGCGCCGACATCCCCTTCGCGGTGACCGTGCCCGCCGACGCCGTGCCGGGCGAGCGGACCGGCGCCGTCGTCGTGACGGACGGCAGCCACGAGGCCCGGGTGCGGATCCATCTGCGGGTGAACGGCCCCCGGCTGGCCGCGCTCACCGTGGAGCGGGTCCGTGTCGACGACTCCGGCACGATCCACTACGTCCTGGTCAACCGCGGCAACACCGCGCTGACGCCCCGTCTCTCCGTACGCGCCGACGGCGTCCTCGGTACCGCCCTCGACCGCCCCGCGCGCGACCTGCCCGTCACCCTGCGCCCGGGCGAGCGGCGCGCGCTCACCGAGCCCTGGCCGGACCGCCCCGCCCTCGACGCGGTCACCGTCCGGCTGGGCGTCACCGCGGCCGACGGGGCCCACGCGGCGGCCCGCGCCGAGGCCCGGTTCGCCTCCGCCGGCGCCGTCGGCACGCTCGCCGCGGCGCTGCTCGCGTCCGTGGCCACGGCCGGGTACGCGCTGCTCCGGCGCCGCCGTAAGGCCACGGAACAACCTGCCGAACCATCTGCCGAACCACCGAGCGAGGAGCACCTGTTGGCAACGTCGGCGGCGGGAGCGGAACGATGACGACGACGCGTACCACCCGCACCGGGGCCCTCCTGCTCGTCCTCGCCGCACTCGCCCTGTCGCTGCTGCCGACGGCCACGGCGACCGCCGCGGAGGCACCGAAGGTCACGGTCTCCCAGAAGGAGGCCGGCAAGGGCGGCGAGATCACCGTGAGCGGCGCCGGCTGGAAGCCCGGCGCGCTGCTGATGCTGCTGATCTGCGGCCAGTCCACGCCCGAGAAGGGTGTGATCGGCGGCACCAACTCCTGCGCCAACACCGACGGGAGGGCCGCGACCGCCGACGCCGAGGGGAAGTTCAGCAAGAAGATGCCGGTGGCCGAACCGCCCACGCCCTGCCCCTGCGTCGTGCACGTCGCCGTCGTCACCGGCGGCGGACAGGACGCCGTGGACGTCGCGTTCACGGTCGCCGGCCATCCCACCGCCCCCCTGCCCACGCAGACCGGCGGCGGCCGGCTCGCCGTCCTCGCCTCCGTACGGCTCGAAGGATCGAGCGGCGTCCTCGTCCGGTTCGGCGCGCCCGCCCGGCGGAACGTCGTGTTCACCGTCGGCAACCTCGGCTCCGGGCCGGTGAAGGACCCGGTCTTCCAGGTCGGCACCAGCCACGGCGTGTTCGCGCCGCAGTACGAGGAACGGCAGTGGCGCGGCACCGTCGAGCCCGGCCGCAAGGCCCTGGTCGAGCTGCCCGTCGAGCTGTCGGCCGGAGCCTACGGCGACTACCGGGTCACCGTGAAGTACGGCGACAAGGTGCTGGTCGAGCAGCCGTGGGGGGTCGGCCGGCCGTGGGGCGTGGTCGTCTTCTGGGTGCTGCTCGCCGTGGTCGTCCCGGCCGCGCTGTTCCGCATCGGCATGGCGGTGGTGGACCGGGTGCGCCCGGGCACCGGCGCCCGCCACCGGACGCGGCCCCCTCGTACCACCAGCGGGCGCACCACGCCCCCCGTGGCCGCCGGAGACCCGGCCGGCGCCGCGGACACCACGGTCCTGCCGTGGTTCACCCCGGACTCCGCACCGTCAGAGAACCGACCCACGACGAAGGGACATTCGTGAGCACGCAACGGAGGGTGAGCGCGGCCGGAGTCGCGCTGATGCTCGGCGGTGCGGGAATCCTGCTGTCCGCCGCGCCCGCCCAGGCCGCCGAGGTCTCGTACAAGACCGAGTGCATTCCGCCGGCCATCTCCGGCATGCCGCCGGTCCAGGGCACGACGAAGGTGGAGATCACCGCCCCGGCCGAGGCGAAGGTGGGGGACGAGGTCGAGGTGGTGTGGAAGACGGTCGAGGCCGCCTCCAAGAACCCCGACGTCCTCGACCTGGACAAGGACACCGTCAAGCCGACCGGCGTGATCAAGGTCGGCGGCGCGGTGACCGCCACCCTGAACATGGAGGGGCCGCGGCAGAACCCGCCGATCCCCAAGAACAGCCCGATGAAGCTGCCGGACATGAAGGGGAAGCTGAAGCTGGAGAAGGCCGGCGAGGTCACGCTGACGCCGGACAAGTACAACATCAACGTCTCCAAGCCGATGTCGACGGACACCAAGTGCTCCCCGAAGGAGACGGTCGCGGTCGGCGCCACGATCAAGGTGACCGACGGCGGCGGCTCGACCACCTCCGGCGGCTCGACGAGCACGTCGGGCGGAAGCAGCACCTCCGGCGGTGGCACGAGCACCTCGGGCGGCGGTTCGACGAGCACCTCCGGTGGTGGCAGCACCGCCTCCGGCGGCGGCTCGGCGAGCGCCGGCGGGGCCTCGGGCGGGGGCGGCGGTCAGACCGACTTCACCGGCAAGGAGGTGGCGGTCCAGTTCACCTGCCAGTCCCCGGGACCGGCGAGCATCACCTCCAAGGTGACGATCAACGCCAAGAAGAGCGGCGGCAGCTACGCCCTCACCGTCAAGACCGCCAAGGGCGTCATGAACAGCCCGGCGCCGCTCCCGGCGGGCGCGCTGAAGCCGTCCATGGCCGTCAAGATCGGCGGCGCGGACAGCGGCACCGTGAAGGTCGACGGACCGGCGAACTCCGCTCCGCTGGAGCAGGGCAAGCCGGTCGACCTGCCGGACATGACGGGCACGTACAAGCCGGGCGCGACCGGCAAGTCCACCCTCAGCCCCGGCACGCTGACCATCAACGTCTCGCTCGGCGGCTCGCCGATCGTGATCCCGTGCCAGGTCAAGGGCTCCGTCCAGGCGTCCCTGGAGCTCGACACGACCGCCCAGGCGGGGGGCGCGGCGGGCGGCGGTGACACGGCCGCGGGCGGTGGCTCCGGCTCCGGCGGCGGGCTCGCCGAGACCGGCGCGGAGGACGAGGGCGCGCTGCGTGCCCTCGCCCTGGTCGCCGGCACGGTGATCCTGCTCGGCGGCGCGGTGTTCACCTTCACCCCGTGGGCGCGTCTGCGGCGCTGACCGGCGGAAACGGCGGAGGGCCGCCGCACCGGTGTCCGGTGCGGCGGCCCTCCGTACGAGGCGGGACGGGTGACGTCAGTGGACGTCGCCCATGAGCGTCTGGACCTTCTTGCGGTACATGTAGACCGCGAATCCGGCGAGCACCGCGAGCGCGGCCTGCATGCCGATGATCCCTGTTCCGTTCAGGTCCACACCGGCCAGCGAGAGCAGACCCGTGGTGCAGTCACCGGCGGTGACGGCGAGGAACCAGACACCCATCATCTGGGAGGCGTACTTCTGCGGCGCCATCTTCGTCGTGACGGAGAGGCCGACCGGAGAGAGGCACAGCTCACCGATGGTCTGGATCATGTAGATCGACACGAGCCACATCGGGGAGACCTTGTCGCCGCCGCCCGCCATGTTCATCGGGACGATGAAGACGAAGAACGAGGCACCGACGAGGACCAGACCCATCGCGAACTTCGTGATGGTGTTCGGCTCCTTGTTGCGGCGGGACAGCCACAGCCACAGCCACGCGAAGACCGGCGCGAGCGCCATCACGAAGAGCGGGTTCAGCGACTGGTACCAGGTGGCCGGGAAGCCGAAGCCGAACACGGTGTCGGCGGTCTTGCCGTCGGCGAACAGCGACAGGGTCGAACCGCCCTGGTCGTAGATCATCCAGAAGACGGCGGCGGCCACGAAGAACCAGATGTAGCCGGACATCTTCGACTGCTCGGTCTTGCTGAGGTCCTTGTCGCGCTTGATGCGGACCAGAACGGCGACCGGGATGATCAGGCCGGCGAGGGTGATCGGGACGAGCGCCCAGTTCAGCGTGTACGCGCCCATGGCGACGACGACGCCGTAGAAGGCGGCGACGACCGCGAGCGTGCCGAAGACCTTGACCAGGATGCTCTTGCGCTCCTCGGCGCTGAGCGGGTTCGGGACGATGTTGCTCTTCGGGCTCAGGTGCTTGGTGCCGAGCAGGAACTGGACCAGACCCAGCGCCATGCCGAGCGCGGCGAGCGCGAAGCCGAGGTGCCAGTTGACGTTCTCACCGACGGTGCCGATGACGAACGGCGCCACGAACGCACCGAGGTTGATGCCGATGTAGAAGAGCGTGAAGCCACCGTCACGGCGCGGGTCGTCCGGGCCGTCGTAGAGGTGGCCGACCATCGTGGAGATGTTGGCCTTCAGCAGACCGGAGCCGGCGGCGACGAGCGCCAGACCGACGAAGAACATCGCCTGGCCGGGGATGGCGAGGGAGAGGTGACCCACCATGATCACGGCGCCGGCGATGGCGACCGTCTTGCGGGCACCCCACACGCGGTCACCGAACCAGCCGCCGGGCATGGCCATCAGGTAGACCATCGAGACGTAGACGGAGTAGATCGCCGTCGCGGTCGCCGCGGTCATCATGAGGCCGCCGCCCTGGCTGCCCGTCGCGGCGTCGGCGCCGCCCGAGACCAGGTACAGCACCAGAAGGGCGCGCATGCCGTAGTAGGAGAAGCGCTCCCACATCTCGGTCATGAAGAGGGTGGCCAGTCCGCGGGGGTGGCCGAAGAAGGTCTTCTCGGAACCAGCGGTTCCGGCAGAAGGCTTCGTCAGGCTGGACGCCATGAGGTCGATCCTTGCTTTCGGGACGCGCGCCTTGGGTGCGGCGGCGCGTTCACGGTCCTCCGAGGCCGGCAGCAGCCGCCTCGTGCAGGAAAGAGACGCTTGGCGAAGAAAGTGGCCAAAGGTCTCGTCGTCAGTGGTACAGACGTCTCGCCACCATACGACACGACAGTGCCGGATATGGAAGGACTTGAGACATGGATCACAGGTGAACGAGGAACCAACATCACCCATTCGAAGGTCATGATCAGGTTGCACACCCGGACTTGCAGGCGCGCCGGATCTCCCTCCGGGGGCGGGCGTCCGCGGACTACCATCACCCCATGACCCGTGTACTGCTCGCCGAGGACGACGCATCCATCTCGGAGCCGCTGGCCCGCGCGCTGCGGAGAGAGGGGTACGAGGTCGAGGTGCGCGAGGACGGGCCGACCGCCCTCGACACCGGACTGCAGGGCGGCGTCGACCTGGTCGTGCTCGACCTGGGCCTGCCCGGCATGGACGGCCTGGAGGTCGCCCGCAGGCTCCGTGCCGAGGGCCACACCGTGCCGATCCTGGTGCTCACCGCCCGTGCCGACGAGGTCGACACCGTCGTCGGACTCGACGCCGGCGCCGACGACTACGTCACCAAGCCGTTCCGGCTCGCCGAACTGCTCGCCCGGGTCCGGGCCCTGCTCCGGCGCGGCGCCACCGAGCCCGTCGTCCCGCCCGCCACCCACGGCGTGCGCATCGACGTCGAGTCGCACCGCGCCTGGATGGGCGACGAGGAGCTCCAGCTCACCGCCAAGGAGTTCGACCTGCTGCGCGTCCTGGTGCGCGACGCGGGCCGGGTCGTCACCCGCGACCAGCTCATGCGCGAGGTCTGGGACACCACCTGGTGGTCCTCCACCAAGACGCTCGACATGCACATCTCCTGGCTCCGCAAGAAGCTCGGCGACGACGCGGCCAACCCCCGCTACATCGCGACCGTCCGCGGCGTCGGCTTCCGCTTCGAAAAGAGCTAGGACCCGCCCCTCGTGCGCCGCAGGCTGATCAACTCCACGCTGGCCGTGGTGCTCGTCGTCATCGCCGTCTTCGGGGTCTCCCTGGTGATCGTCGAGGCCCGGACCATCACCGCCGCAGCCCAGGAGTCCGTGGACGTCGAGGCGCTCCGGCTGGTCTCCATCGTCGACAGCCGGCTCTTCGGCGGGGAGCCGGTCAACCCGGACATCCTCGCCGAGCAGAGCGGCGCCAAGCGGTACGCGCTGATCGAGATCCCCGGCCGCGAGGCCATCGAGATCGGCACCAAGCCCGAGGGCGGCGTCATCCGGGGCAGCGCCCGCGGCGAGCGCGGCGAGACCGTCACCGTCGAGGAGTCCCGCTCCACCATCACCTCCGAGGTCGGCCGGACCCTGCTGATCATCGGCGCCGTCGCCCTGCTCGCGGTCATCGCCGCCGTGCTGCTCGCGGTACGCCAGGCCAACCGGCTCACCTCACCGCTCACCGACCTCGCCGAGACCGCCGAGCGGCTCGGCTCCGGCGACCCGCGCCCCCGCCACAGGCGGTACGGCGTCCCCGAACTCGACCGGGTCGCCGACGTCCTGGACGCCTCCGCCGAGCGGATCGCCCGGATGCTCACCGCCGAACGCCGGCTCGCCGCGGACGCCTCGCACCAGCTGCGGACCCCGCTCACCGCGCTGTCCATGCGCCTGGAGGAGGTGGCCGTCGCCGACGACCTCGACACCGTCCGGGAGGAGGCGACCATCGCGCTCACCCAGGTCGAGCGGCTCACCGACGTGGTCGAGCGGCTGCTCACCAACTCGCGCGACCCGCGGACCGGCTCCGCCGTCGCCTTCGACCTCGACGAGGTCGTCAAGCAGCAGATCGAGGAGTGGCGCCCCGCCTACCGCAGCGCGGGCCGGGCCATCGTCCACTCCGGCAAGCAGGGCATGCGGGCCGTCGGCACCCCGGGCGCGGTCGCCCAGGTGCTCGCGGCGCTGATCGAGAACTCGCTCATGCACGGCGGCGGCACCGTCGCCCTGCGGACCCGGGTCACCGGCAACCAGTCCGTGATCGAGGTCACCGACGAGGGCCCCGGCGTCCCCGCCGACCTCGGCGCGCGGATCTTCGAGCGTGCCGTCAGCGGCCGCAGCTCCACCGGCATCGGCCTGGCCGTGGCCCGCGACCTCGCGGAGGCCGACGGCGGCCGTCTGGAGCTGCTCCAGCAGCATCCACCGGTCTTCGCCCTGTTCCTCGGCCGCGAGGTCCGCGGCCGCAGGGCGGAGCGGGAGCGCCCGGTCCGCTAGCGACGGACGGGTCGGGCCGCCGGGGTCAGGCGACGCGGTCCGGCTGGGGGCGTACCGCCTGCTTCGGGGTCTGCCCCAGGAGCGATTCCGACGTGTGCACGACCTCGGGCTCCGGCAGGGCGCGGAAGACCCAGGTCCGGTACGACCAGAAGCGGAACAGGGTGGCCACGCCGATGCCGAAGAACTTGAAGAAGTTGCTCTGCAGCGGGGTGTCCCAGCCGAAGCCGTAGGTCGCCGCGTACAGAAGTCCGTTCTGGATCACCAGGCCGATGGCGCTGAACACGAAGAACAGGGTCAGCTCGCGGGTCCGGCGGCTCTTGTCGCGGTCCTTGTACGTGAAGTACCGGAAGCCCACGTAGTTGAACGCGATCGCGACGACCGTGGCGATCACGCTGGCCCGGACGACGGGCAGCTCCGTGACGTGCCGGACGAGGTTGAAGACGCCGAGGTCCACGAGGAGCCCGACCCCGCCCACCGCACCGAACTTCGCGAACTCACGTGCCAGCCGGTCGAGCCGCACACGCAGTGCGCTTCGTTCACTCATGGTGATTGCTCGCCCCGTCCGATCGGATTCGTCAACCCAGCCATGCTAACGACCGGCCCCCGCGACCGCCTGTGGACACCGCAATCCCCCGCCCCGCCTGTCGAAACGCACAGCCGGACGAGGCTCCCCGGCTGGGCGGATACCCTAAGAGGGTGACGTTCCCGGTAGTCGGCATGGTCGGCGGCGGACAGCTCGCTCGTATGACACACGAGGCAGGCATCCCCCTCGGCATCAAGTTCAAGCTCCTCAGTGACACTCCCCAGGACTCGGCGGCCCAGGTGGTCAGCGAGGTCGTCGTCGGCGACTATCGCGACCTGGACACGCTGCGTGACTTCGCGCGCGGCTGCGACGTGATCACCTTCGATCACGAGCACGTGCCCGCGGAGCACCTGAAGGCCCTGGAGGCGGACGGTGTCGTCGTCCGCCCCGGGCTCGGCGCCCTGGTGCACGCCCAGGACAAGGGGGTGATGCGGGCGAAGCTCGACGAGATCGGCGCGCCCAGCCCGCGGCACCGCCTGGTGGCGGACCCGGCCGACGCGGCGGCCTTCGCCGCCGAGGTCGGCGGCTTCCCGATCATCCTGAAGACGGTGCGCGGCGGGTACGACGGCAAGGGCGTGTGGTTCGTCCGCTCCGAGGAGGATGCCCGCGACCCGTTCCTGGCGGGCGTCGGCGTCCTCGCCGAGGAGAAGGTCGACTACGTCCGCGAGCTGGCGGCCAACATCGTGCGCTCCCCGCACGGCCAGGCCGTCGCCTACCCGGTCGTCGAGTCCCAGCAGGTCGACGGCGTCTGCGACACGGTCATCGCGCCCGCGCCCGGCCTCTCCGAGGAGCTGTCCGGCCAGGCACAGGAGCTGGCGCTGCGGATCGGCAAGGAGCTCGGCGTCGTCGGCCACCTCGCGGTCGAGCTGTTCGAGACCAGGGACGGCCGCATCCTCGTCAACGAGCTGGCCATGCGGCCCCACAACTCCGGCCACTGGACGCAGGACGGCGCGATCACCTCGCAGTTCGCCAACCACGTCCGGGCCGTCCTCGACCTGCCGCTGGGCGACCCGCGCCCGCGTGCCCCGTGGACGGTCATGTGCAATGTTCTGGGCGGTGACTTCCCGGACATGTACGCGGCCTACCTGCACTGCATGGCCCGGGACCCGCAGCTCAAGATCCATATGTACGGCAAGGACGTGAAGCCCGGCCGCAAGGTCGGGCACGTCAACACCTACGGCGACGACCTGGACGACGTGCTGGAGCGCGCGCGCCACGCCGCCGGCTACCTGCGAGGAACGATCGTTGAGTAATCCGCTCATTGGCATCGCCATGGGGTCCGACTCCGACTGGACCGTCATGGAGGCCGCGGCCCAGGCCCTGGACGAGTTCGAGATCCCGTACGAGGTCAACGTCCTCTCCGCGCACCGGATGCCGCGCGAGATGATCGCGTACGGCGAGGACGCCGCCGACCGCGGCCTGAAGGCGATCATCGCGGGCGCCGGCGGCGCCGCCCACCTGCCGGGCATGCTCGCCTCGGTCACGCCGCTCCCGGTGATCGGCGTCCCGGTGCCGCTGAAGTACCTCGACGGCATGGACTCGCTGCTCTCCATCGTGCAGATGCCGGCCGGCGTGCCGGTCGCGACCGTGTCGGTCGCCGGCGCGCGCAACGCGGGCCTGCTCGCGGCCCGGATCGTCGGCGCCCACGACGCCGACGTGCTCGCCCGGATGAAGGAGTTCCAGCAGGATCTCAACGCCCAGGCGACCGAGAAGGGCAAGCGCCTGCGGGCCAAGGTCGAGGGCTCGACGTCGTTCGGCTTCGCGAAGTGACGGCGGCGGGCGTGCACACCGCGGCGCTGTTGGCGGAAGCGCGGGAGCTGCTCGCCGCGCACCCCGTGGTAGACGGCCACAACGACCTGCCGTGGGCGCTGCGGGAGCACGTCCGCTACGACCTCGACCGGCTCGACATCGCCGAGAACCAGACGGGCCGGCTGCACACGGACCTCGGCCGGCTGCGGGCCGGCGGCGTCGGCGCGCAGTTCTGGTCCGTGTACGTGCGCTCCGACCTGGCGGGCGACGACGCGGTCAGCGCCACCCTGGAGCAGATCGACGTCGTCGACCAGCTCCTCGTCCGGTACGCCGCCGACCTCGCGCCGGCGCTGACCGCCGACGACATGGAGGCGGCGCGCGCGGCCGGCCGGATCGCCTCGCTGAAGGGCGCCGAGGGGGGCCACTCGATCAACGACTCCCTCGCGACGCTGCGGGCGCTGTACGCGCTGGGCGTGCGCTACATGACGCTCACCCACAACGACAACATCGCCTGGGCGGACTCGGCGACGGACGCCCCGCGCGTCGGCGGCCTGTCGGCCTTCGGCCGCGAGGTCGTCCGCGAGATGAACCGGCTCGGCATGCTGGTCGACCTCTCGCACGTGGCCGCCACGACGATGCGGGACGCGCTGGCGACGACCGAGGCGCCGGTGCTCTTCTCCCACTCGTCGGCCCGCGCGGTCTGCGACCACCCGCGGAACATCCCCGACGACGTGCTGGAGCTGCTGCCGGGCAACGGGGGAGTGGCGATGGCCACGTTCGTCCCCAAGTTCGTGCTGCCGGCCGCGATGGAGTGGACGGCAGCCGCGGACGACAACATGCGGGCGCACGGCCTGCACCACCTCGACACCACGCCGGAGGCCATGAAGGTGCACGCGGCCTTCGAGGAGGCCCGGCCGCGCCCCGTCGCGACGGTGGCCACCGTCGCCGACCACCTCGACCACATGCGCGAGGCGGCGGGCGTCGACCACATCGGCATCGGTGGCGACTTCGACGGCACCGCGTTCACCCCGGACGGCCTGGAGGACGTGGCCGGGTACCCGAACCTGATCGCCGAGCTCCTCGGCCGCGGCTGGTCCCGGACCGACCTCGCCAAGCTGACCTGGGCGAACGCGGTCCGGGTGCTGCGGGACGCCGAGTCCGTGGCGCGGGACGTACGCGGCCGGCGCGGCCCGTCGAACGCGACGCTCGCCGAGCTGGACGGCGCGGCCCCGGCCTCCTAGGGGCTAGCAGGCGCAGAGACAGAACGGGTGGCCGGCCGGGTCGGCGTACACCCGCCAGGTCCGGTCGCGGTCCTCGGCGTCGAGCGGCTTGGCGCCGAGGTCCAGCGCCTTCGCCTCCGCGGCGTCGAGGTCCTCGACGGTGAGGTCGAGGTGCGCCTGCTGGGAGTGGTCGGCGGACGGCCACTGCGGCGGTACGTGGCCGGGAGCGGCCTGGAAGGCGAGCAGGGTGCCCTTGAGCTCCACCCAGGTGTCGCCGTCGGGGACGGGCTCGCCGCCGAGCAGTCCGGCGTAGAACGCGGCGAGGGCATGCGGGTCGGGGCAGTCGAGCACGACGGTCCCGAGCGAGGCGATGGCCATGGTTACTCCTTGAGAGGCTCAACCGGTAACGCGTTACCGCATACTCCCGCATAGGAAGTAACGTCGCAACCATGAATGACCTCGCGCTGCTCGAAACGCTGCTGAACACGCTGAGCATCGACACCGGGGAAGACCGGCTGGAGGCGGAGTTCGGCCTGGCCGGGGGCGAACTGGAGCAGGCGCGGGAACTCCGCGAATCGCTGCGCGTGGCGTGTCTGGCGCACGCCGGCCACGGGTCGCACACCGAGGTCCGGCCGCTGTCGGAACTGCTGGCCGAGGCGCCGCTGGTGGTCGCCGTCGACCCGGCGACGGGCGCGGCGAGCCTCCGCCCGGCGCGCGAGGGCGCCCTGGTGGCCAGGGTGGCGTCGGCGATCGCGTCGACGACGGCGGACGGCACCTGGCCGCGCCTGAAGGCCTGCGAGGCGGCCGACTGCCACTGGGCCTACGTGGACCGCAGCCCGGGCGGCCGCCGCCGCTGGTGCTCGATGAGCGTCTGCGGCGCCCGGGCCAAGATGCGCACCTATCGAACCCGCCAGGGCTAGCGGGTGTCTTCCGGATCATGCCGGGCTCGCGACGCCAGGCGCGCACTCCCCCGTAGCCCTTCGGGCACGGGAGGTACCCCCACGCCGCGTTGACGTCAGTCGCCAACGCTCCGCGTCGACTCCCGCACGCACCAGACGCCGCTCCCTGATCCGGCCTGATCCGGAAGACACCCCCCAGGCGGGCAGAGCCTTACGCGGAGGGGCGGCCCATCGCGCGGAACGTCCAGCCGGCCTCGCGCCAGCGGGTGGGGTCGAGGGCGTTGCGGCCGTCCAGGACGACGCGGGACGACGCGACAGCGCCCAGCTCCTCCGGGTCCAGCTCGCGGAACTCCCGCCACTCCGTCAGGTGCAGCACCACGTCCGCGCCGCGCACCGCCTCGACCGCGGACGCCGCGTACGCGAGCGTCGGGAACAGTCGGCGGGCGTTCTCCATGCCCTTCGGGTCGTACACCGTCACCTGGCCGCCCTGCAGCTGGATCTGGCCCGCCACGTTCAGCGCCGGCGAGTCCCGCACGTCGTCCGAGTCCGGCTTGAACGTCGCGCCGAGCACGGCCACCCGCTTGCCGAGGAACGAGTCGCCGCCGACCGCCTCGCGCGCCATCTCGACCATCTGGCCGCGGCGCCGCATGTTGATCGAGTCGATCTCCCGCAGGAACGTCAGCGCCTGGTCCACGCCCAGCTCACCGGCGCGCGCCATGAAGGCGCGGATGTCCTTCGGCAGGCAGCCGCCGCCGAAGCCGACCCCGGCCCGGAGGAACTTCGCGCCGATCCGCTCGTCGTACCCGATGGCCTCCGCGAGCTTCGCCACGTCGCCGCCCGCAGCCTCGCAGACCTCGGCCATCGCGTTGATGAAGGAGATCTTCGTGGCGAGGAAGGAGTTCGCGGAGGTCTTCACCAGCTCCGCCGTCGGGTAGTCCGTGACCACGAAGGGCGTGCCCTCCGCGACCGGCACCGCGTACACCTCGCGCAGCAGCTTCTCCGCGCGCTCGCTCCGGACGCCGACCACGACCCGGTCCGGGTGCAGCGTGTCGTCCACGGCGAAGCCCTCGCGCAGGAACTCCGGGTTCCACGCCAGATCGACGCCCTCCGGCAGCGTCGCCGCCAGCCGCTCGGCCGAGCCGACCGGCACCGTCGACTTGCCCACGACCAGCGCGCCCGAGCGCAGCACCGGCGCGAGCGAGGCGAAGGCGGCGTCCACGTACGACATGTCGCACGCGTACTCGCCGTGCTTCTGCGGCGTGTTCACGCACACGAAGTGGACGTCGCCGAACGCGCCGATCTCCTCCCAGGAGGTCGTGAAGCGCAGCCGCCCGCTGGAGCCCTCGATCCCGGCGACGTGCTTCGCCAGCAGCTCCTCCAGGCCCGGCTCGAACATCGGGACCCGGCCGGAGGACAGCATCTCGATCTTCTCCGGGACCACGTCGAGCCCGAGCACCTCGAAGCCCAGCTCCGCCATCGCCGCGGCGTGCGTGGCGCCGAGGTAGCCGGTGCCGATCACAGTGATCTTGAGGGCCATGCGGGGACTCCAGTGACGTCGGGCGGAATGCCTGCCCGAGCATAGTCGGGCCCTGGCCCGGGGCCCCCGCACGCCCTACCATTTGAGTTACTTAACGGTAGTTAGCAACTGTGGGAGTGACTGCGCGTGTCTGGTTCGGCTGATTTCGACCTGTACCGGCCGTCGGAGGAGCACGGCATGCTCCGCGAGACGGTCCGTTCGCTCGCGGAGGCGAAGATCGTTCCGTTCGCGGCGGCGGTCGACGAGGAGGGCCGGTTCCCGCAGGAGGCGCTGGACGCGTTGGTCGCGGCCGACCTGCACGCGGTGCACGTCCCGGAGACCTACGGCGGCGCCGGCGCGGACGCGCTGGCCACGGTGATCGTGATCGAGGAGGTCGCCCGCGCCTGCGGCAGCTCCTCCCTGATCCCCGCGGTGAACAAGCTGGGCTCGCTGCCGGTGATCCTGTCCGGCTCGGAGGAGCTGAAGCACAAGTACCTCGGCCCGCTGGCCAAGGGCGACGCGATGTTCTCCTACGCCCTCTCCGAGCCGGACGCCGGCTCGGACGCGGCCGGCATGAAGACCCGCGCGGTGCGCGACGGCGACTCCTGGGTGCTGAACGGCGTGAAGCGGTGGATCACCAACGCGGGCGTCTCGGAGTACTACACGGTGATGGCCGTCACCGACCCCGACAAGCGCTCCAAGGGCATCTCCGCCTTCGTGGTGGAGAAGTCCGACGAGGGGGTGTCGTTCGGCGCGCCGGAGAAGAAGCTCGGCATCAAGGGTTCCCCGACCCGCGAGGTCTACCTCGACAACGTCCGCATCCCGGCCGACCGGATGATCGGCGCCGAGGGCACCGGTTTCGCCACCGCGATGAAGACCCTGGACCACACCCGGATCACCATCGCCGCCCAGGCCATCGGCATCGCCCAGGGCGCCCTCGACTACGCCAAGGGCTACGTCAAGGAGCGCAAGCAGTTCGGCAAGCCGATCGCCGACTTCCAGGGCGTGCAGTTCATGCTCGCCGACATGGCCATGAAGCTCGAGGCCGCCCGCCAGCTCACCTACGCCGCCGCCGCCAAGTCCGAGCGTGTCGACGGCGACCTGACCTTCTTCGGCGCCGCGGCCAAGTGCTTCGCCTCCGACGTCGCCATGGAGGTCACCACCGACGCCGTCCAGCTCCTCGGCGGCTACGGCTACACCCGCGACTACCCCGTCGAGCGCATGATGCGCGACGCCAAGATCACCCAGATCTACGAAGGCACCAACCAGGTCCAGCGCATCGTCATGGCCCGCAACCTCCCGTAACCGACCCTGTCGGCGAACCGGTCCGTCCGCGTGGGCCCTTGAGGGCCCACGCATGATCAACTTTGGGTCCGAGGGCCCACGCTGAAGATCATTCTTCGTACTAACGTACGTGGAATGTCTGTTACATGGGGGGATTGGTCGGCGGCGCGCGTGCCGGGTGGTTCCGGAGCGGGTGGAGTCGGCTGGGCGACCGGGCGGAAGCGCCGGGAGGCGCCGCGGAGCGTGCTCGCCGCACAGCTGCTGCTGTACGGCCAGTTCGGCCTGGCGATGGTCTACGTCGTGACCGTGCTGGCCATGCTGCCGTACTACAGCGGCGAACTGCTCGGTCTGCTCACCTACGACTCGCTGCCCGCCGTCGCGGGCCTCGTCCTGGCCCGCCGGGTCCGCACCGGCGGGCGGTACGTCCGGTGGGGGCTGCTCGCGGTGGCCGCGGTCGTCGCCCTGCAGGCGCTGGGCTCGCTGCGGTACGGCGATCCGCGCGGCTTCACGCAGTTGGTGCTGCCGGTGACCCTGATCGTGCTGCTGTGCCGCCCGGCGGCCCGGGAGTGGTTCGTCGTGCCGCCCGACGAGCGGTCGGAGCCCCGGCCGTTCAGCTTCGCCCGGATGATCCTGTGGCGGTCGCGGGACGAGGGCCAGAACAGCCTCGAGTACGTCGGCCTGACGCTGATCGTGGTCGCCATCATCGCCGCTCTCCTGGCCACCAACATGGGCCCGGAGCTCTCGTCGCGGTTCAGCCAGGCGATCTGCACCGTCACGGGCGGCGGCGACTGCGGCGGCTCGGGCGACGGTGAGGGCGACGGCTCGGACCCGGTGGCCGAGGGCCCGGACGAGGGCCCCGCGGGCGACGGCGCGAAGCCGGAGGGCGGGACGAAACCCGTGGGCGGGGCCAAGCCCGCGGGCGGGACGAAGCCGGGCGATTCCAACCTCGCCACGATGTCGGGCGACGGCCCGGTCCAGCTCGCTCCCGGGCCGTGGGAGACCGGACCCGGTCTCAGCCTCCCCTTCGGCCTCGACGAGTGGGCCGCCGACAACGAGCGGCACGACAAGACCTTCGGCGATCACTTCCGCGGGTTCTTCGTGTCACCGGCGAAGAATTTCACCAAGGGGGTCGGCGACTTCATCTCGGACCCGGCGGGCGAGATCAAGGGCGCCGTCGTGGGCCTCAAGGACTACACCACGGACTGGTTCTCCGAGCGCGGCGACCGCATATCCGACGCCTGGAGCGACGGGGACTACCTGGAGGCCGGACTCGAGGTCTTCGGTACGCCAACGGGCTTCGTCTCCGACCTCGCCACCGACATGTTCGTCGACAAGGAGAACTGGAAGAAGGGCAACTACGGCGCCGCGATCGGCAACACGGCCCTCAACCTCGTGGGCATCACCAGCCCGAAGACGATCAAGAACTTCAAGAACCTCAAGAAGGTCGGCAAGGACAAGGGCGACGTCGACGGCAAGAAGCCCTCGCCCCTCGACGCGGCCGGCGAAGCCGCCGACAAGGCCCGCAAGGCCGCCGAGAAGGGTGACTTCGACGAGGCCCGCAACCAGGCCGACATCGCGCAGGGGCACGCCAGCGAGGCGCGCAAGAAGGCAGAGCAGGGCGGCTGCAAGATCGCCCTGGGCGGCCGGGTGCGCGTCCCGTACGGGGAGCGGGACGGCTCGCACGGCAGCTTCGGCGTGCCCGGCTCCGGCCACGGCGTCCTCGCGTCCTCCCAGGTGCGCGCCATCGTGTTCGCCAGGAAGTCGTGCGACGAGGACGACGCCAAGGACGCCGTCGACGCGCAGCAGAAGGTCCTGGACGCGCGTGCGGACATCCTCCGCGAGGCCTTGAAGGACGCCAAGAGGAACGAGGGCGTCAACACCCAGCCGCAGCTCCTGGACGGCCTGCTGAACCGGGCGAAGGACAACCCGGACCCGGCCAAGAAGGAGATCGGGAAGAAGGAGGCGGCCGACGCGATCGACGACCTCACGCAGCTGACGCGGCAGAAGAACATCGAACCGCTCAGCCGTCAGAAGCTGTCCGAGAACGTGATGAACGCCAAGGATTCCGACAAGCTGGCCGAGAACCTGGCCGAGGCCAACATCACCCAGCGCGTCGCCGCGAACGAGGCGGATCCCGCCGCCACCGTGTACTCGGGTGTGGGAGACAACAAGAAGCGCTCGGTCATGCCGGACGGAAAGGGCGGCGAGTTCGACATCCAGGGCATCCCCGATGCCGACGTCCTGTACCGGGGCAAGGACGGCACCGTCAACGTGGTCGAGGTCAAGAACAAGGCGAACGCGGCCACCCAGGCGTCCGTCCCCGCTCAGGTCAAGCGACTCGGCGACTGGCAGAAGGCGGAACCCGGCCGCAAGGCCCGCTACGAGCTCGGCAGCACGGAGCGCTGGGACAAGATCTTCGACGAGTTCCAGTACAACCACCAGAGCAAGACGGACAAGCGGAACGGTGTGCCCAAGACGCGGCCCGAGGGCACCCCCGCGACTCACATGGCGCAGAACGACGTCGGCATCCGCGTCGGCGGCTGGGACCTCTCGCCGTCCCAGCTCAAGCAGATGAACGACAAGTGGAACGCCAAGTCGGAGTCGGAGAAGTACGAGGCTCGGATGACCGGCAAGATGAAGGACCCGGCTACGGCCATGAAATACCTGGAAGTGACGTGACGAACGGACGTTCCGAGCTCGACGTGGTGGCAGCGGCGCTCGCCGCCCTGCCACCCGTCGGGTACGGCTGGACGGACGAGATGCAGGACCTGTACGAGCGGTTCCTGCGCGATCCGGAGGTGGAGCTCCCGCAGGAGTACCGGCAGAAGTTCGAGAGCCAGCGGGAGCGGCAGCGGTTGTCGTCCTCCGCCCACGAAGCGTGGTGGTCCCTCGAGAAGCACCTGGAGGCCGGCGACCTGGACTCCGCCGGGCAGGCCGAGGCCGCGGACCTGGCGGAGCGCTGCGTACGGAGCCGGTTCGTCGCGCATGAGGCGGTGAGCCTCCTGCACACGCTCGGTCGTCCGGTCGGCGAGGAGGCCCTGCTGCGGCTGGTGCGGGACCCGTCGGTGGACGAGTACGACCGGGCCTGGGCGCGCGAGTGGCTGATCAAGCTGCGCCGGGAGGACAACCGCGCCCGTGCCCGCGAGGCCGTCGAGGGTGAGGAGCCGCTGCTGCCCGGGGTGGTGCGGGACCTCCCCGTCTCCCCCCACGGCGGCGGCGTCGAGTGGCCGGACGACCCCGATCTCCTGCGACGGGTCCTGGAGGCGCTGCTGCCGGCCGGGCGGCTGGTCCCGCAGGAGCCGCCGGCGGACTGGCACCACGACGACGAGGGCGAGGAGGTGGACTACTCGGAGCGGCCGGAGTGGTTCGACATCGGCCTCGTGGCGCGGGACCTGATGCCGCATCCGACCCAGGTCACCCACGAGCGGACGGCCGAGCTGCGCAGCGAGTGCGAACTCCTCGGACTGGACGTGAGCGCCGCGGACTTCGTCGAGCGACAGGTCACGCGGATCCGGGCGGAGACAGCCGCCGGGGCGTTCCACCACCTCGGGTTCCTCGGCCACCGCCGGCCCGACGAGGTCACGCCCTGGGCGATGGACCTCGCCCGGCGGTACGTGGAGTGCGATGCCGCCGCCGAGGAGGCGTTGTACATGCTCACCTACATGAACGAGCTCCCGTACGGCCGCGAGGTCCTGGCCCGTCTCGCCGCGGACGCCTCGCTGCGGCCCGAGATCCGGGCGAGGGCCGAGGGCGCCCTGAGGTAAGTGGAGGGGTGCCCTCCGCCGTGGCTCCCGCCCCTGGTTACACTCCCCGCGCATATCGCGAGGCAAAGGGGCGGGAGAGTCATGAGCGTGGATTCCACGGTGTCGGGTCTGTTGCGGCAGATCGCCACGCAGGACGTCGTCGAGGTGCGGGACGAGATGGGCGGCCTCAGGCGCGTCGCCGCGCGGGCCGCCGTCGTCGAGCAGTACGGCTTCGAGTACGGCGGGGCCTGGCGCGAAGGGCACAACAAGTCGACCCTGGTCGCGTGCCTGTACCGCGACACCCGTCCCGAGGCACGCGCGCGGGAGGCGGCCACCATCGCCGCGTTCCCGCAGGCCGGCCGGGGCGGCCCCGTGCCCGGGATGCGGCCCGGCACCCTCAAGCCGCTCCCCGAGGCCGAGCAGACGGTCGCACACCTCAAGGACCGCATCGCCTTCGACGTGACGGCCGAGGCCGCGGGCCCCAAGCAGAAGCGGTTCGTCTGGGCGATCACGGCCGGCCTTGTGCTGACCCTGCTGATCGCCGGGTACTACCTCGGCGCCCTCGTCGGCGGCGCGCTCCTGTCCGGCTTCCTGCTGTTCGCCTTCAGGATCGGTGACGTACGGCGCCGGAAGATCACCGAGCGGCTGACCGCCGCCGGGTTCGCCGCCGTCCGCGACGAGCACGGACGTCAGCGGTTCCTGCGCCCCGGCCAGCAGCTGCCGGGACACGCGAACCCGTTCGCGAACTGAGCGGGAGCTCTAGACGGACACCGCCAGGACGTAACTGCCGGCCCGCATCTCGTCGCACAGGGCCTTGCAGGCGCCGAAGTGCTCGCCGAACTCGGGCTTGGTCTTCCAGGCGGCCATCGACTCCTCGTCGCTCCAGGACGCGAACGAGATGAAGTGGCCCGGTTCGCCCGCGTCACGGATGAGCCGGGCGAACCGGAAGCCCTCGTTGTCCTTCTTGGTCCAGGTCAGGAAGGCCGTCCACCGTTCGACGAACTCGTCCTCCTTGCCCTCGGAGACCCGCCAGTTGCCGGATGCCCAGAACTTGCTGTCCTCCGTCATGGCACACCACCTCGATGGGAGGGAGCCCCTCCCACCAGGCTAGGCCGCTACCCGCCGGTCATCAGCGGTTGGACGTGACAGTGACCGGCTCGTCGTTCTGGATCTGGCTGACCAGCTGCTTCACCTTCGGCATGTCCCACTTCAGGGACCCCTGCGGCGCGCTGCCCGAGATCGGGATGTTCATGGACTTGCCGGAGCCGCCGCTGATGCCCTTCATCGCGAAGAACATCTTGCCGAGGTCGTAGAGCGACATGTCCTTGTCGACGATCAGCGTGTCCAGGCCGGCGCCCAGCGTCGGGTACAGCTTGAACGGGTTGAGGATCGTGCCCGGCGTCGCCGCCTGGTTGGCCAGCGCGGAGAGGAACTTCTGCTGGTTCTTCGTGCGCGCCAGGTCGGACTCGGCGAAGGCGTACCGGGTCCGGACGAACGCGAGCGCCTGCTCGCCGTTCAGAGTCTGCTCGCCGGCCTGGAAGTTCGCGCCGGAGTTCTTGTCCTTGAAGCCCTTCTCGATGTTCATGTCGACACCGCCGAGCGCGTCGACGATGTTCGCGAAACCGGCGAAGCCGATCTCCGCGTAGTGGTCGATGCGCAGCCCGGTGTTGAACTCGACCGTGCGGACCAGCAGCTCCGGCCCGTCCATCGCGTACGCCGCGTTCAGCTTGGAGCCACCGCGCGCCTTGTACGTCTTCCCGGACTCGGAGCCGACGAACGAGGGGATCGTCACCCACGAGTCACGCGGCAGCGAGACCATCGTGTTCCCGCTGGAGCAGGCGGCGAGGATCATCATCGAGTCGGTCCGCTTGCCCTCGGCGGAGCCGGTGTGGAGCTTCTTCTTCTCCTCGGCGGACATGCCCTCGCGGCTGTCCGAGCCGACGATCAGGTACGTGGTGCAGTCGCCCTCCTCGGGGCGCTCGATGACCTTGGCGAGGTCGACCTCGTTGCGCATCTGCGAGCTGGCCCAGGCGTACGTGCCGACGCCCCAGGCGAGCACGGCGACGACCAGCACGATCGAGCCGACCTTGATCCGGCGGCGCCAGTCGGGCGCGGCCGGACCGTAGCCGTCGTCGTAGTAGGGGTCGCGCGGCGGCGGGACGGAGCCGCGGCCGCCGCCCTGCGGGCCGCCGTAGACCTGGCCGCTGCTGTAGCCGGAGTCGTAGCCGGAGGCCTGGGCCTGCGTGTAGCCCTGGTCGTAGCCGCCCTGGCCCTGGCCGTAGCCCTGGTCGTACCGCTGCTGCCCCTGCTGCGGCGGTACGGGCGGACGCCGACGCTGCACGTGACGCATCGCGCGCGGGCCCTCGGGCTCGTCGCCGGGGCTGCCGTGACCGTATCCGCCTTGCCAGTCATTCATGCGGAACAGTGTGCCGTCCGGCCCTCGGGGCCGGACAGGCCGGGTGGAAAATCGGACCGGCGCTGTTGCCAAGCTGATGCAAAGGTGACCGGGCCGAAGCGTGGGGCAAAGCTCGGCATAAGGTGGACGGCATGACAGATCAGGGCGATATCCCGGGCAAGCCCACCTCCGCGTCGCGCACCACCCTCAGCCACATCATGACGAGCCACGACACCAACCTCCTGGGCACGGTGCACGGTGGCGTGATCATGAAGCTCGTCGACGACGCCGCCGGGGCCGTCGCCGGCCGCCACTCCGGCGGCCCGGCCGTGACCGCGTCCATGGACGAGATGGCCTTCCTGGAGCCCGTCCGCGTCGGCGACCTGGTCCATGTGAAGGCGCAGGTCAACTGGACCGGCCGGTCCTCGATGGAGGTCGGCGTCCGGGTGCTCGCCGAGCGCTGGAACGAGTCGACCCCGGCCCAGCAGGTCGGCTCCGCGTACCTGGTCTTCGCCGCGGTCGACGCGGACGGCAAGCCCCGCCCGGTGCCGCCGGTGATCCCCGAGACCGAGCGGGACCGCCGCCGCTACCAGGAGGCGCAGATCCGCCGCACCCACCGCCTGGCCCGTCGACGCGCCATCAAGGAGCTCCGCGAGAGCCGCGCGGCCGAGGGCTACGACGACTGAGCCGTCCCGGGACGGTTGCTCACCCGCACACGACCTGGTCCCCCGTGACCGCGTCGAACTCGCCCTGGTGGGTCTCCTCGGGCCGGACCGGCGTCACGCCCCGGTAGTCCGCCCCCGCGGTCACCCGCAGCGTCCGGCCCTGTCCCTTGACCGCCTTCAGCTCGCACCCCGGCAGCGCCGCCGCCAGCGACCGCGCCGAGCGGTCCCAGCGCGGGTCGTACGTCACGAGGGTGCGCCGCAACTGCGGGCCCGTGCCGTTCAGCGGGGCGCTGGTGGTGTCGAAGCCGGTGCCGCGCAGCGCCGCGTCCACCTTGCGGCCGAGGCCGTCGGTCCGGGTCCCGTTGTAGACCTGGACCCGGATCTGCTGCGGCGGGACGTCCACGACGATCCGCCGCGGCCCCGAACCTCCGCGGTGCGGGGCGAGCGGCTTGTCCTCGCGCAGCGCCCGGAACAGCTTGCGGGCCTTCTTCGCGTCCCACTTCACCGTCGAGCCGATCCCCTTCACCGGGAAGCTCACGTCCCCCACCGGCACCGACACGAACTCCGACGACGCCGGGCCGAAACCGCGCATCGCCTTCGCGAGCGCCAGCATCTGGTCCGTGCCGAAACCCTGGTCGGCCCGGACCGCGCCGAGCACGCTGGTGGCCACCTCGCGGAACCGCACCGGGTTCAGCAGCACCCCATTGCTGGTGATCTTTTTGATCAGGGCCGCCAGGAAGCGCTGCTGGCGCTGCATCCTGCCCAGGTCCGCGGCCCCGTCGACGTGCCGCGAGCGGACGTACTGAAGCGCCTGCCCGCCGCTCAGCCGGTGCCGGCCCGCAGGCATGTCGAGGCCGGTGTACGAGTCCTTCATCGGCTTCGCGGTGCAGATCTCCACGCCGCCGACCGCGTCCACCGTCCTCATGAAGCTGGTGAAGTCGACCTCCAGATAGTGGTCGATCTTGACGCCGGTCATGTTCTCGACGGTCCGTACCGTCAGCGCGGGCCCGCCCTCCGCGTACGCGGCGTTCAGCTTCACCGGGTGCGCGTCGTGGTGCTTGCCGGTGGTCCCGTCGACGTGCTCGGGCATCTCGGCGTACGAGTCGCGCGGCAGGCTCACCACACTGGCCCGCTCCCGGTCCTCGGAGAGGTGCACCAGCATGACCGTGTCGGTGCAGTGGCAGGGCGCGCCGCCGAGCCGGTACTTCGCCTTCTCCGCCTTGGTGATCTTCTCCCGGCCGTCGGTGCCGACGACCAGCACGTTCATCCCGTGCCCGGCCTGGGGCCGGTTCTTCATGTCCTTGAACGGGTCGACCCGGTCGATGCCCGTGTCCAGGCCGGTCATCAGGGCGTGCCCGATCCCGCCGGCGGCCAGGACCAGCACCGACAGCGTCGTCGCCATCCGCATCCCCCACCGGGGCCGCTCTTCCCGTCTGACGCGGCGGGCCGGGGCGGGACGACGGCCGGCCGGCCGGGGACGGGGTGGGCGGGGCGGTGTGGGCACCGGGGGCACCTCCGCTTGGGTGAAGGGGGACCGTGTGAACCGTAGGCCCATACGATCAGCGACAGCGGGCACCGGCCCCCGCGGCGCGCGACCGTGTCCCCCGTTCGCGGTAACGTGGCGGGCAATGAACGCCACGCCTCCCGTCTCCGTGATCATGCCGGTCCTCAATGAGGAGCGGCACCTGCGCAACTCGGTCCGCCACATCCTCGAGCAGGAGTACGACGGCGAGATGGAGGTGGTGATCGCGCTCGGGCCGTCCACGGACCGCACCGACGAGATCGCCGCCGAACTCGTCGCCGAGGACCCCCGCGTCCACACCGTGCCCAATCCCACGGGCCGTACGCCCGCCGCGCTCAACGCGGCGATCAAGGCGTCCCGCCACCCGATCGTGGTACGCGTCGACGGGCACGGCATGCTGTCGCCGAACTACATCGCCACCGCCGTCCGGCTCCTGGAGGAGACCGGCGCGCAGAACGTCGGCGGGATCATGCACGCCGAGGGCGAGAACGACTGGGAGCACGCGGTCGCCGCCGCGATGACCTCGAAGATCGGCGTCGGCAACGCGGCCTTCCACACCGGCGGCACCGCCGGCCCGGCCGAGACCGTGTACCTGGGTGTCTTCCGCCGCGAGGCGCTGGAGCAGCAGGACGGCTACAACGTGGAGTTCATCCGCGCCCAGGACTGGGAGCTGAACTTCCGGATCCGCGAGGCGGGCGGCCTGATCTGGTTCTCGCCCGAGCTGCGGGTCCAGTACCGGCCGCGGCCCAGCGTGCGGGCGCTGGCCAAGCAGTACAAGGACTACGGGCGTTGGCGGCACGTGGTGGCCCGCTACCACCAGGGTTCGATCAACCTCCGCTACCTCGCCCCGCCGACGGCGGTCTGCGCGATCGCCGCGGGCCTCGTGGTCGGCGCGGCGGTCAGCCCGCTCGGCTTCGTGATCCCGGCCGGCTACCTCGCCGCGATCACGGTCGGCTCGCTGCCGGCGGGCAAGGGCCTGCCGCTGAAGGCCCGGCTGCAGATCCCGGTGGCGATGGCGACCATGCACATGTCGTGGGGCTACGGCTTCCTCACCAGCCCCCGCGCGCTGGCGAAGAAGGTCATCGCGAGCCGCCGCCCGGCGGTGCGGGCGACGACCGACGCCTGACCCGGCAACCCGGAACGAAACCACACGCGAGAGGCCGCCCGGTGCGTCATGCACCGGGCGGCCTCTTCGCGTTCACCGCGACCGGGTCAGCTCTTGCCGTCCCAGCGGTAGACCGAGTACACCGGCATGCACTTCTTCTCGTCGGCCCGGACGACGTCCGAGCCCTCCGGCAGGTCACCGGCCTCGGGCTTCTGCTGCTTGTACGCGGTGCCCTCGCGCCAGTCCGCGCCGATCACCACGGTGACCCCGGTCACGTCGGCGTCCGCCTTGACGGCCGTGGCCGGCAGCCCGAGCGCGGTCGCGACCGACAGGGCGTCCGACTTGCCCTGCGCGCCGGCGTCCTTGGCGTACTTGACCACCGAGTCCTTGCGCGGCTCCGCGCTCTGCGACGACTCGGCCTTCGTGAAGCCCTTGCCCTGCAGCGTCTCCGCGACTCCGCGGGCCCGGCCCTTGACCGGCTGCTGGCCGTCCACACCGGTGCCGTTGATCACCGTCACCCCGACCGAGGCCGGTGCCGCGGCGGGCGGGCCGCTCGGCGTCGCCGGGGCGGACGGCTTCGCGGCGTCCTTCGGGTCGCCGTTCTTGTCGAAGGCGACGTCCTCGCGGAGCATCCCCCAGATCTTCTCGGCCTTGCTCGGGACCATTTCCAGCTTCTGGTCGTCGATCCTGGACTCGACCGTCGGGACCGTGGCCGTCGTCATCCGGTTCAGCTTCACGTTCTTCAGCTGCATCGACAGATCGAAGAGCGACTTCACCGAGCGGATCTCGTCGGAGACCTGGAGCGCCTTCGTGGCCGTCTCGGCGAGGCCGAGCAGCTGGCCCGTGTCGGTCCAGGCGTTCTGCTTCTGCAGCTTCTCGAACATGCCGTTCATGTACATGTGCTGCGCCTTGGCACGGCCCTGGTCGTTGCCCCAGGCGTGCCGGGTGCGCAGCCACTGGAGGGCCTGCTCGCCCTTGACCTCGGTGGTGCCCTTCTTCAGCTTCAGACCTGAGCCGCCCTTCACCATCCGGGTCGGCTTGTCGTACACGCCGGTCTCGACGCAGACCGGGACGCCGCCGACCTCGTCCGCCATGGAGACCACACCGGCGAAGTCGATCATCATCCAGTGGTCGATGTAGACCCCGGTGAGCGACTCCCAGGTGGTGAGGGTGCAGCCCGGACCACCGCGCCCCAGCGTCTCGTTGATCGGCCGGGTCGTCGTCGCGGCGTACGTCTTGCCCTTGGCGTCCGTGCACTTCGGGATCTTGACGATCGTGTCGCGCGGAATGGAGACGGTGGAGGCGCTCTTCCGGTCCGCGGAGATGTGCACGAGCATCTGCACGTCCGCGAGCGGCTGCTGGTTGCGCAGGTCCTTGCCGCCGCCCAGCTTGACGTTGCGCGGGTCGCTCCGGTCGTCGGAGCCGATCAGCAGGATGTTCAGCGGGGTGTTGCCGAGCGCGTTCGGCGCGGCCTTCTTCACGCCGCTGTCGCCGCCGCTGCGGCCGCCGCCGCGCAGGTTGCTGTTGAGGTGCTGGTAGTACAGGTACCCCGCGCCGGCCGTGCCGAGTATCAGCAGCGACAGCACGGCCGCCACCCACTTGAATATCCGGCGTTTGCCGGACTTCTTGGCACGGCGGCGCGGGCCGCCGCGCCGGTGGCCCGTACCGCCGCCGACGTCGCCGTCCGATCCGTCCCCGGAACCACCGCCACGTACGCGGAGGCCCATGGTGCCGCCGTCCTCGTACAGGCTGTCGTCCCAGCCGTGTTCACGGGCGTGCGGAACGCGTTCCCGCGCCCCCTCCCTACGCACGCTTTTGTTGCCCACCCCAGGCCCCCTCGGTGATCAGGCGCGCCCGCGGCCCGGGATTTCCGGGGTCACGCGGCGCACACCTTCTTGTCTGCTTCAACCTTGTCGATGTCCGGCACCTTCGCCGGTCCGGTGATGGGCACCCCCGCGCCCTTGAAGTCCGCGCCCAGGATCAGCGTCATCGGCTCCATCGGCCCCGCGTCCGCCGTGCCCGGCTTGAGTGCCGTGGCGGGCAGGCCCATCAGGTCCGCGAGCTTGCGGGCCTGGTCGGCCTGGTTCGGGGCGTACGTCAGGGTCGTCAGCGCCGCCTTCTCCGGGGCGTTGCTCTTGTTCGTGGAACGCGACACACCCTGCTCGTTCTGCAGCCAGTTGATGGTGTTCTGCGCCGCGCCCTGGATGCCGCTGCCGTTGTAGACGTCCACCCGCACCTTGGCGGTTTCGGCGCGCGGCCCCTGAAGAAGCGCGGCCTGGGCGTTCGCCTTGGCGTTCTTGGCGTCCTGTTCCTTCTTCTTCACCTCGGTGAGCGAGGTGTCCGACTTCATCAGCGCGAACAGCTGCTCCGCCTTCTCGGGGTGCGGAACGACCGTCGCCTTGATCTTCTCGGCCGGGTTGTCGACGACCGGCAGCGTCGCGAAGGTGATGTTCTTCGGGTCGATCGGGGTGAGTTCCTTGGCCAGGTCGGAGAGCTTGGAGATGCTCCCTATCCCGGTGTCGACGGTCAGCGCGTTGGTGGCCGCCTCGGCGAGCCCGTACAGCTTGGTCGGGCTGGTCAGCGTCTCGTCCGACTTCATCTGACGGATCATCGAACTCAGGAACTGCTGCTGGACCTTGATGCGGTCCAGGTCGCTCTCGTTGCCGAAGCTGTGCCGGGTGCGTACGAAGGCCAGCGCCTGCTCGCCCGCGACGGTGGACTCACCGGCCGGCAGGTTCAGATGCGAGTCCTTGTCCTTGACCGGCTTCTTCAGGCAGACCTTCACGCCGCCGACGGCCGTCGTCATCTCCTTGACGGCGTTGAAGTCGGCCATCATGAAGTGGTCGACGGTCAGCCCGGTGAGCTCCTGGACCGTCTTCATCGTGCAGCCGGGGTCGCGTCCCGCCTGGCCGAGGCTGGTGTTGAACCGGACGTCCTGATCGCCGGGGATGACCTTCGTGCCCTCCGCCGTCCTGGTCTCGCAGTCCGGGATGTCCGTCTTCAGGTCGCGCGGGATCGACATCGCCGTGGCGTTCGTCCGGTCCGCGGAGACGTGGAACAGGATCGTGGTGTCGGCGTGACCCGGGCTGTTCTTGTCGCCGTAGCCCGCGTTGCCGGAGCCGGTCCGCTTGTCCGTGCCGATCAGCAGGATGTTGAAGGCCTGGCCCTTCTTGAACCCGCCGCTGGCCGAGGGCACGTCGATGGTCTTGATGTTCCCGTTGAAGTGCTCGTAGAGCGCGTACGCGCCCACGGCGCCCGCGACGACGACGAAGGCCGTCACGCCGCCGGTCCACATCAGGGCCTTCTTCTTGCGGGACTTCGCCGGCCTGCGCTTGCGGCGGCCGGCCGGCGGCCCGTCGCCGCCGTGCCCCTCGGCGACCCTGCGCCGACGCTGGCCGGGGACCGGTGGGGCGTCGGCGGCGCCGGGACGCCGCTCACCGCCACGCGTACGGTCCGGCGTTCTGGGGCCCGGTGGGGTCACGCCGCGCGGGCGGGAGACGGGTGCCGACTGCCCAGCGGAACGGTCCAGTCGCAGTTCGTAGTTGCCTGTCCGCGGGTTGAGGACCCACTGGTCGGCGGGATCGATCTCGTCCGCCCGTCCACGGCTGTGCGCGTCCACGGTTGCTTGAGTCCTCCGTCGGTGCCACGCGAGGCGCCTCCCCCGGCGGGCGCTCCGTTCGTTCGATCATCAGAGTGCGCGACCACGCGGTCGTAGCACCGGATCGCGTCACACTATCCGCCCAGTTCAGCGTGGGGCGACGTCCGTGACAAATTCCACGCACCTTACAACCGGGCAATTTGCCCAAACACCGTTTCCTGTGGGGCACGGCTTGGACATCGCTTTACCTGCGCGCCTGCGCGTGACGGAGCGAACACGTCACGAGCACGCCCCCTCGGCGGCGTTGCGCCCCGAGAAGGTCGGCGCCGGCTCGGGGCTCCGGCTGCCCGTGTCGTCCGGCTTGCCGTCGGCCGCGGCCCGCTCCCCGTCCTCGCTGCCCGGCGCGACGACCACCGGTGCGTCCTCGCGAAGCCGCTTGAACAGTTCGTTCGCGGCGGGTTGAACCAGTTCGTCCCGGTTCGGGTCGTACGTGTAGGGCCGCCTCGGCACCGTCAGGAACTGCACCTTGTCCGTCGGCACGCTCCGCATCGAACGCGCCAGGTCGTAGAGGTCGCGCAGCGAGCCGAGCCCGGGATCGGTGGTGATCGCCTTCGTCGCCGCGTCGAGCACCGGGTACAGCTTCGTGGGATTCAACAGGACGCCGTTGCTCTGCACCTTGTTGACGAGTGCGCCGAGGAACTGCTGCTGGCGGTCCATGCGTTCGGTGTCACTGCCGTTGCCGAGCGACTTGCGGGCCCGCACGAAGCCCAGCGCCTGCTCGCCCCGGAGCGTCTGCCGTCCGGCCGGCAGCTTCAGATGTGCGTCCGGGTCGTTCACCGGCTCCTTCAGGCAGACCTCCACCCCGTCCACCGCGTCGACCATCTTCTTGAAGCCGCGGAAGTCCACCACCATGTGGTGGTCGATCCGGATCCCGGTCAGCCGCTCCAGGGTGCGGATCGTGCACGCCGTCCCGCCGAACTCGTAGGCCCAGTTGAACTGGGCGAACTGCTCCCGGGTGCGCGTCCCGTCCGCCGCGCGGCAGCTCGGGATCCAGACCATCAGGTCGCGCGGCACCGAGACCGCCGTCGCGCGCTTCCGGCCCGCCGACAGATGCAGCAGGATCGTGGTGTCCGAGCGCTGGGTGCCCTTGTCGCGGCCGTACTTGCGGTTGCCCTTCCCCGAGCGGGTGTCGGAGCCGATCATCAGGATGTTCTGCGCGCCGAGCGCCCCGGGGCTGGGGCGCTCCTTCTCGTAGGCGCGCAGCTCGGCCTCGGCGGAGGTGTCCGTCGTGATGTTGCCGTCGAGCTTGCGGTACAGCCACCAGCCGGTGGCGGCCGCGCCCAGCAGGACCACCGAGCAGCCGAGGGCCGTCCAGCGCAGCCAGTGCCGCTTCCGCGCGGGGGTGCCCGGCTCCGGGCCGTCCGCGCCGGTGCCCGGCTCCCCGTCGCCCGCCGGCCCTTCCGGCCCGGCGGGCGTGCCTGCACTGTCCGTCACGTCTGGGTCCCGTCCGTCGAGGGGTCTGCGGCGCGTACCCGCCGATCATGTACCGGCGTTGACGTGCAGGCCCGGGGAGTCGGCGCGTCGCTGCGCCGTACGGGTGGCGGACGTTCGCCGGTCGGACGACAGCGGGCGACGGGCGGGTGAATGGCGGGGCGGCGGGCGGGCGGCGGTACGGGTCGGTCGCCGTACGCGTCCTACGCGTCGTACACGGGACCCGCCGTACGCGTCACTCCGCGGTGCGTGTCACCCGCTCGCTCTCCACCCGCTTCGCCAGCCCGTCCGCGTCGAGCAGGTCCAGGTTCCGGCACAGCACGACCGAGCCGCCGGCCGCCAGCGGCGCGTACAGCCCGGCCGAGACGCCCTCCCAGGAGTCGTACGGGCGGCCCGAGAGCAGCCGGGCCCCGGGGCCCAGGCCGAGCGCCTCCGCGTCCGCCCGCGCCCGCTCCACGAGCTGGGCCTCCGTCAGCTCGACGCCGTCGACGACGAGCGCGCGGGAGTCCGGGTCGACGGGGACGAACGGGGCGAACCGGTCGCCCTGGCTCGGCACCTCGACCGCGTAGTCGGCGTACCCGGCCGGCGCGGCCGGGAAGCGGCGGCCGAGCGGGGCGAGCGACAGCGCGATCCGCTCCCCGGAGCAGGCGAGGCCCTCGTCGAGCCGGTCCGGACCGGCGACCACCAGGTCGGCGCCGGCCGGGTCGCCGCCGATCTCGGCGGTCACGCCGACGGACGAGCAGGCCAGCAGCCAGACGGCGGTCTGCCAGTGGGCCGGCAGCAGCAGCGCCAGCCGGTCGCCCGGCTCGGCGGAGAGCTCGCCCTGAAGAAGGTTGGCGGTCTTCGCCACCCAATTGGCGAAGGTGGCCACGGACAATTCGACGCGCTCACCGGTGGCGTCGTCGTAGAAGGTGACCAAGGGGCGGGCCGGGTCCGCGGCGAGCGCGGATCGCAGCAGGTCGGCGGGGGTGCGGTCGGTGGCGTTCACGCGCGCAAGGGTACGCGGCAGGGGACGCGGGGGGCCGCCGTACCGGTGACCCCGTCCTCCGGTCGGACCGACGGGCCGTCAGTTTCGGGCCGGGCTCCCGCCGAGCGGAACGGCCGCCGGCCGCCCACGATCGCCACATGCGTGCCTACCTTGCTACCTCCATCGGCGTCGTGTGCACGGCTGCCCTCGTCCTCCCTCTCGCTCCCGCGGCCGGTGCGGCGGCGCCGCCGCCCTCCGACCCGCTCTCCCGCGCGTCCGCCCCGGCGGCCTCGTCGCGCGCGCCCGACTCCCCGGCCGGGGGGACCCAGTCGCTCGCACTGGGCAACCTCGGCGGCCCGCGTGTGGCCGGCTCCGCAGCCGTGCAGGGGCTGACCCGACGGGACGTCAGACCGTTCTCGCTGGTCGGTGTCGTCTGGGACGACGCCGAGACCGAGCTGCACGGCACCGTCCAGGTGCGGACCCGGGCCACCGGCGGCACGGCCTGGTCGGAGTGGCAGGACGTGGAGACCCACAACCTCGAACACGCCGCCGACCCCGGCACCGCCGAGCGCGCGTCCGGCCCGGTGCGCGGCGCGACCGCCCCGCTGTGGGTGGGCGACTCGGACGGCGTCGAGGTGCGCGTCCGCGCCGAACGCGCCGCGGCGCTGCCGGAGGGCCTGCACCTGGAACTCGTCGACCCGGGCGAGGACCCGGCGGCGGAGGCCTGGGCCGAGGTCCCGGCCGATCCGGCGGCCGACCGCGCGGTGGAGGCGGCCTCGGCCGCCGCCGCGGCCGTCTCCGACGACGCGGCGGACGGGGTGCGGAGCGTGTCCCTCGCCGCCGCCGAGGGGACCGTGATCCCGGCGCTCTCGCAGGACGAGACCCGGGCGCTGTACGCGGAGAACCTCGCGCTCCGCGCCAAGCCGTACATCGGACCCCGCCCCCGGATCATCACCCGGAAGGGCTGGGGCGCCGACGAGCGGCTGCGCGAGAAGAAGTTCGTGTACACGAAGAAGGTGAAGGCCGCCTTCGTCCACCACAGCGCGACCGGCAACAACTACACCTGCAAGCAGGCCCCCTCCGTCCTGCGCAGTATCTACCGCTACCACGTGGTGAGCAGCGGCTGGCGCGACTTCGGCTACAACTTCGCCGTCGACAAGTGCGGAAACATCTACGAAGGCCGGGCCGGGGGAGTGTCCAAGCCCGTCCTCGGCGCCCACACCCGCGGTTTCAACACGAACAGCATGGGCATCGCCGTCCTCGGCACCTTCGGTTCGAGCACCCCGCCGGCGGCCGCGGTGACCGCCGTCGCCCGTCTGACGGCGTGGAAGCTGGGGCTGTTCGGGGCCAACCCGCGTGGCACCACCACCCTGACCTCCGGGGGCGGAAACCTGTACAAGAAGGGCAGGAAGGTCAGGCTCAACGTCATCTCCGGACACCGGGACGGCTTCGCCACCTCGTGCCCCGGAGCCCGGCTCTACAAGAAGCTCGGCGCCACCCGGACCGCCTCCGCGAAGTACCAGGGACGCAGCTGACACGACCCGTTCCGGTCATCGGTCCGATCATCTGCATAAACTGACCGGTCGCATCGCAAGACCAGCGGTGTGACCGGCCCGAGCAGGAAGCAGAGACGACAGGTGACAGAAGCGATCCTTCTCGTCGGCGGCAAGGGCACGCGGCTGCGGCCACTGACGGTGAACACGCCGAAGCCGATGATCCCGGCGGCCGGCGTGCCGTTCCTCACCCACCAGTTGGCGCGGGCCCGCGCCGCCGGCGTCGAGCACGTCGTCATGGCCACGTCCTATCTGGCCGAGGTCTTCGAGCCGTACTTCGGCGACGGTTCGGCCCTCGGGCTCAGCCTGGAGTACGTGACCGAGGAGGAACCGCTCGGCACCGGCGGGGCGATCCGCAACGTCGCGTCCCGGCTGCACTCCGGGCCGGACGACCCGGTCCTCGTCTTCAACGGCGACATCCTGACCGGCCTGGACATCCGGGCCCTGGTCGCCGCGCACGGCTCGTCGGGCGCGGACGTCTCGCTGCACCTCACGCGGGTCGACGACCCGCGCGCGTTCGGCCTGGTGCCGACGGACCCGACAGGGCGCGTCAGCGCGTTCCTGGAGAAGCCGCAGACGCCCGAGGAGATCGTCACCGACCAGATCAACGCGGGGGCGTACGTGTTCCGCCGCTCGGTCATCGACACGATCCCGGCCGGGCGGCCGGTCTCGGTGGAACGCGAGACGTTCCCGGAACTGCTCGCCTCCGGCGCGCACCTCCAGGGCATGGTCGACTCCACGTACTGGCTCGACCTCGGCACCCCGCAGGCCTTCGTCCGCGGCTCCGCCGACCTCGTCCTGGGCCGCGCCCCGTCCCCGGCCGTCCCTGGCCGCTGCGGCGACCGCCTCGTCCTGCCGACGGCCCGGGTCGCCCCGGACGCCAAGCTCACCGGCGGCACGGTCGTCGGCGAGGACGCGGTGATCGGCGCGGGCGCGCGGATCACCGGCAGCACGATCCTGGCGGGCGCGGTCGTCGAGGCCGGCGCGGTCGTCACCGACTCCCTGGTCGGCGCCGGCGCCACGGTCGGCGCCCGTACGACGCTGACGGAAGCGGTCATCGGCGACGGCGCGACGGTGGGCCCCGACAACGAACTCCGCGCCGGCGCGAGAGTCTGGTGCGACACGGAACTCCCCCCGAGAGCAATCCGCTTCTCCTCGGACGAGTAACCGCCGAAGCGCGTAAGCCCTTAGTTGTGGGCATTCGTTCCGCTGGGGCGATGGGGGTCCCCCTGCTCGAGCGAAGCCGAGAGCTTGGGGGAGGGTGGGCACAACGGAACGGTGCCTTGGCGGGCGCCTCCGCCCCAGGTTCGTACCCGCACCCCGTACGCGCCGCGCCTTGCAAGCGCCCCACGCCCGTGGTGCGGGTAGGCACATGTGCGGAACGCGCCCGCAGAGGCACACGGTGGCGAGGGCTACGCTCGTACCCATGGCCGGCCGCTTCGCCCCTCGTACCCCCACCACCCGCACCACCCTGCGCGGCGGCCACGTCCCCGTCCCCCGCTCGTTCGACCTGGAGCAGGGCGTCGACCTCGGCCTCACGCTCGGCCCGCTCCGCCGCGGCCCCGCCGACCCCACCTTCCGCGCCGGCCGCGACGGCTCCGTCTGGCGTGCCAGCCGCACCCCCGACGGCCCCGGCACCCTCAGGGTGGCCGTCCGGGCCGGGGGCGGCGTCGCGGCCGAGGCCTGGGGCCCCGGCGCGCAGTGGCTGCTCGACGGCCTGCCCGCCCTCCTGGGCGCCGACGACGACCCCGCCGCCTTCGTCCCCCGTCACCGCCTCGTCGCCGCGGCGCACCGCCGCCGCGCCGGCCTCCGGCTGACCCGGACCGGGCTGGTCATGGAGTCGCTGATCCCGTCGATCCTGGAGCAGAAGGTCACGACGGACGAGGCGTACCGCGCCTGGCGCCTCCTCGTCCGCAAGTACGGCGAGCCCGCGCCCGGCCCCGCCCCGGACGGCATGCACGTGATGCCCGACACGCGGACCTGGCGGCAGATCCCGTCGTGGGAGTGGCACCGCGCCGGCGTGGACGACAAGCGCGCCGCGACGATCCTGCGCGCGGTGCGGGTCGCGCCCCGCATGGAGGAGGCCGCCGGCATGGAGGGCCGCAAGGCCCAGGAGCGCCTGGAGCTCATCCCCGGCATCGGCCCCTGGACCTCCGCCGAGACGATCCAGCGCAGCAACGGCGCGCCCGACGCGGTCACCGTCGGAGACCTGCACCTGCCCGGCATCGTCGGCTACGCCCTCGCGGGCGACCGCACCGCGGACGACGCCGCGATGCTCGAACTGCTCGCCCCCTACGAGGGTCAGCGGCACCGCGCCGCCCGCCTGATCCTGCTCAGCGGCCGCGTCCCGCCCCGCCGGGCGCCGCGGATGACGCCCGGCAACATCGCGTCGCTCTGAAGCGAGCCGCCGCGGCTACCGCACCTCGATGAACGCGCCCGCCTGCCGTGCCGGCCGCTCCTTCGGTGGGGTTGCCGCGTGCCCGATGGCGACCGCGCCCATCGGGTCCCAGTCGTCCGGCAGCGCAAGCACCTCGCGTACGACGTCGCGGCAGAACATCGTGGACGACACCCACGCCGAGCCGAGCCGCTCGCCCGCCAGTGCCACCAGGAAGTTCTGCACGCCCGCGCCCGCCGCGACCACGAACATCTCGCGCTCCGCCGCGTCGCGGCGCGCGTCGCCGTAGTGGTGCGCGCCGTCCGCGACGAGGCACGGCACCGCGAGGTACGGCGCGGCCCGCAGGACGTCCCCGCGCCGCACCCGCTTCGCGATCGACTCCTCGGACTTCCCGTCGCGTCGCAGGTCGGCGATCCACGCCTCGCGCATCGCGTCGAGCAGCCGGGTCCGCGAGTCCGCCGACTCGAGCAGCACGAACCGCCACGGCGTCGTGTGGTGCGGCGCCGGCGCGGTGACGGCCGCGGCGACCGCCCGCCGTACGGCGCCGGGGTCGACGGGCTCGTCGGTGAACTCCCGTACGGTGCGCCGCAGCGTCACCGCCTCCCGTACGGCCTCCGACGTCCCGAGCCGGAACATGTCGTCGGCGGCGCCGCGCACGAGGGCCCGTGCCCCCGGCTCGTCGTCCCCGCCGACGACGTGCGGCAGACCCCGGACGACGGCGACCGGCAGCCCGGTCGCCTTGCCCTTCACCAGGTCGCCCGCCGCGGCCAGTTCGTCCGCGGTGGCGACGACGGTCGCGCTGAGCGGGTTGCCGTGCGCGTCCGTCCCGCCCCGCAGGTCGTCCAGGACGCGTACGCCCGCCGCGCCTATCGCCACGTCGGTGAGCCCGCCGCGCCAGGGCCGCCCGAAGGTGTCCGTGACGACGACGCCCACGTCCACGCCGAGCGCCTCGCGCAGCCCCTGCCTGATGGCGCGTGCGGAGGCGTCCGGGTCGACCGGCAGCAACAGCACCGTCCCGGCAGGGGTGTTGGAGGCGTCCACACCGGCCGCCGCCATCACCAGACCCTGCCGGTTCTCGACGATCCGCAGCGTGCCCCGGCGGGCCACGACGCGCACCGTCTCGGCGTCGATCGCCTCCTCGCGGTCGTCCGCGGCGACGATCCGCCCCTCCGCCTTGCTGACGATCTTGGAGGTGACGAGCAGGACGTCCCCGTCCGCCAGGTCCGGCGACACGGAGGCGATCAGCTTCGCCAGGTCGTCCCCGGCCCTCACCTCGGGCAGCCCGGGCAGCGCCCAGACGCGGTACGCGGCGGAACCGCTCTCCGGCGCCCCCGTCACGTCCGGACCTCGTCCGCGAGCGCCAGCGCCTCGCGCGCCATCGCCGCCGTGGCCTCGACGTCCGTCATCATCAGCGGCACGGCGCGGCAGCGGATCCCGGCCGCCTCCACCCGCGCCACCGCGCCCTCGTCGACCGTGTCGACCAGCCAGCCGTCGAGCAGCCCCGAGCCGTAGTGCTCGGCCACCGCGGCCGCCGTGGACTCCACGCCCACCGCCGCCAGCACCTTGTCCGCCATCCCGCGCACGGGCGCGTCGCCGACGATCGGCGAGAGCCCGACCACCGGGACGTCCGCAGAGGCGATCGCCTCGCGGATACCGGGGACGGCCAGGATGGTGCCCACCGACACGACCGGGTTGGACGGCGGGAACAGGATCACGTCCGCCTCGGCGATCGCCTCCAGGACGCCCGGCGCCGGCTTCGACGCCTCCGCGCCGACCGGCACGACCGCCTGCGCGTCCACGGAGGCGCGCAGCTTCACCCAGTACTCCTGGAAGTGCACCGCGCGGCGCTCGCCGTCGACCTCGATCGCGACGTGCGTCTCCACGCGGTCGTCGGACATCGGCAGCAGCCGCACGCCCGGCTTCCAGCGTGCGCACAGCGCCTCGGTCACGGCGCTCAGCGGGTAGCCGGCGCCCAGCATCTGGGTACGGACGATGTGCGTGGCGAAGTCACGGTCGCCGAGGCCGAACCACTCCGGCCCCACGCCGTACGCGGCGAGCTCGCCCTTGACCTGGAAGGTCTCGTCCGTACGTCCCCAGCCCTGCTCCTCGTTGATGCCACCGCCGAGGGTGTACATCACCGTGTCGAGGTCGGGGCAGACCTTCAGCCCGAACAGATGGATGTCGTCACCGGTGTTGCCGATGACCGTGATGTCGGCGTCGGGGGCGGCCTGCTTGAGACCGCGCAGGAAACGGGCACCACCGATGCCACCGGCCAGAACCACAATGCGCATGCACAGCAGTTTGTCAGGCGGGGACGATCTCTTCCGCCGCCGGGGCGCACTGCGCCGCCACGTGCGCGCTCTCGTGCATCGGCATCTCGGTCAGGCCCGGGTAGTAGACGTGCAGGCTGACGGCCGGTTCGAGGGAGTCGTTGACGACCTCGTGGACGTACCCGGGCGCGAAGACGCGCTGGGACCCGCCCCTCAGGGCGCGGCGCCCGCGTTCCGTACGCTCCGTCAGCTCGCCCTCCAGGACGGTCAGCACACCGGACGACCTGCCGTGGTCGTGCGTTCCGCTGCCCTGGCCGGGCACCCAGGAGAGCAGCCAGACCTCGTAGCCGGGGCCCGTACGCAGCCGGTGGTACCAGCGGGTGGTGGCGTCGTACTCGATCAGGTGCGCCCACTGGGCGCGGTCGGCGGCGATCTCGCGGGCGAGGCCGGCGAACTCGGCCACGGTGGTCGGGTGCTGCTTGGCCGGCTGGAGGAGGTGCGGGACCTCGAGGAGGTCGCCGGCGATCTGAAGGTCGCTGTCGCTGTTCATGGGTGCGGTGGTTCCTCGGCAGAGCGTGCGGGGGATGGCGCGGTGCGGGGTGTCGCGAGAGACGCGGTGTCGCAAGGGGGCCGGACACGAGGGACGTCAGGGACGTCGGCGTCGGCGGGGTCGCTGGAGCGCTAGGGCATCAACAGCTGGAACAGCAACAGCAACAGCGTGCCTGGACAGCGCTGCGGTACCCACGGGCGTGGGTCGCGGAAGGCGCTGTGGTCGCTGGCATGGCATCAAAGGTGACGGGAGGGCGGCCCGACTGTCAACCCAATGCCCGATTTGGGGGTAATGTTTCACCTCATCCGGTTACTCCATGCGGAGAAAGGTTTGTGCAGCCATGGGCCGGGAGACATGGCGCAGCAACCGTGCCCGTAAACACGGCGGGGGTCCCGTGATCGGACTGTGATCCGGATCGCTTCCGTGGCTGGATCGCAACAAGATCGAAGTTTCGGGCGTCCTCCTCCGTGAGGAGGGGCGGTGTCATCGAGGCGGCGGCTTGTGTCACGGTTTTTGGTGATTTGATCACTTTCCGCTTAGCCTTGGTTCCGCAGAGTGAATACGGGGCCCAATAGCAGATCTCGGCTTGACTCGCGCGGAGCTACGAACTTGTAATTTCACTCGTGTCGTTCGGCCGAAAGGCAACGGCAACGCACGGGGACGCAATGACGGACGAGGGGCGCACATGACCGAGTTGTTCCAGGAACTGCTGGTCGAGGACGCGGACGACGAACTCGGCTGGCAGGAGCGCGCACTGTGCGCCCAGACCGATCCCGAGTCCTTCTTCCCCGAGAAGGGCGGCTCGACCAGAGAAGCCAAGAAGGTCTGTCTCGCGTGTGAGGTCCGCTCCGAATGCCTCGAATACGCCCTGCAGAACGACGAACGATTCGGCATCTGGGGCGGGCTGTCCGAGCGCGAACGCCGCCGTCTCAAGAAGGCCGCCGTCTGAGACGCGATTCCGGGACACCGCTACCCGGACACCGGCACCCGAACAACGGTCCGCCGCCTGTGCTCTGTCCACGGGCGGCGGACCGCTTTGTCCACAGGGCGGCGAACCCTCTTCGTGCCAGCCGTTAGTGTGGGCCTCCGTCCGAGACGCTCCCACGCCCCCCGCGGGCGACCCCCGGTGCCGGAGGGCCCGTACCTCGATGTCCGCAACTCCCGAGTTTCCGCGACACGTCGTCACCGCCGTGCTCGTCTCCCACGACGGCGCGCGCTGGCTGCCCGACGTCCTCGCCGGGCTGCTCGCCCAGGAGCGCCCCGTACAGAACGTGATCGCCGCCGACACCGGCAGCGCCGACGAGTCGGCCCGCCTGGTCACCGAGGCGATCGGTGACGACCGCGTGCTCCACCTCGCCCGCCGCACCGGCTTCGGCGCCGCCGTCGAGGAGGCCGCGCGCACCGCGCCCCTCCTCGGCCCGGAGGAACTGCCGTACCTGAAGCGCCCCAGCGGCTGGGACCCGGTCAGCCGGACCTGGAGCGACGACGCGTACGACATGCCCGAACTGCCGCACGGCGAACCCGTGCAGTGGCTCTGGCTGTTGCACGACGACTCCGCCCCCGCCCCCGACGCCCTCGCCGAACTCCTGCGCGTCGCCGACGCGGACGAGTACGCCGCCGTCATCGGGCCCAAGCTGCGCGGCTGGTACGACCGCAAGCAGCTCCTGGAGGTGGGCGTCTCCATCGCCCGCAGCGGCCGCCGCTGGACCGGCCTCGACCGCCGCGAACAGGACCAGGGCCAGCACGACCAGGTCCGCTCGGTCCTCTCCGTCTCCTCCGCCGGCATGCTGATCCGCCGCGACGTCTTCGAGGAACTCGGCGGCTTCGACCGCCGGCTGCCCCTGATGCGCGACGACGTCGACCTGTGCTGGCGCGCCCACGCCGCCGGCCACAGCGTCCTCGTCGCCCCCGACGCCGTCCTGCGGCACGCCGAGGCGTCCGCCCGCGAACGCCGCACCGTCGACTGCGTCGGCCGCTCGGCGGCCAGCCCGCACCGCGTCGACAAGGCCGGCGCCGTCTACACGCTGCTCGCCAACACCCGCGGCGCCGCGCTGCTCTACGTCCTGCTCCGGCTCGTCCTCGGCACCCTGCTGCGCACCCTCACGTACCTCGTCGGCAAGGTCCCCGGCCAGGCCGTCGACGAGGTCATGGGCCTCTTCGGCGTCCTGCTGCGGCCCGAGCGGATCCTCGCCGCCCGCCGCCGGCGCAAGAACCCCGCCGTCGCCCCGAACGAGCTCAAGCCGCTCTTCCCGGCCCCCGGCGCCACCGTCCGCGCCACCGCCGAACAAGCCGTCTCCCACTTCGGAGGCGACGACGCCGACTCCGGCGGCTCCCGGCACGGCGTCGTCGAGTCCGGCCCCGGCGGCGACGACGCCGACTACCTGGAGATCGAGCAGTTCGCCCGGCTGAAGAAGATCGCCCGCAAGCCCGGGCCCGTCCTCTTCGCCCTGCTGCTCCTCGTCTCCGTCGTCGCCTGCCGCGGCCTGTACGCGGGTGGCGCGCTCGCCGGCGGCGCCCTGCTGCCCGCACCCGACGCCGTCTCCGACCTCTGGGGCGCTTACGCGGACGCCTGGCACCCGCTCGGCACCGGCGGCACCCAGACCGCACCGCCCTACCTCGGCGTGCTCGCCGGCATCTCCGCCCTGTTCCTCGGCTCCACCGGCTTCGCGCTGACCCTGCTGCTCGTCTGCTCGGTCCCGCTCGCCGGCTTCACCGCGTACTTTGCCGCAGGCCCGCTCGTCGAGTCCCGGCTGCTGCGCGCCTGGGGCTCCATCGCCTACGCCTTCCTGCCCGCCGTCACCGGCGCGCTCGCCACCGGCCGGCTCGGCACCGCCGTGCTCGCGATCCTGCTCCCGCTGATCGCCCGCGCCGCCGTCGCCGCCCACGGCTTCAACCGGCCCGACCGCGGCAGCTGGCGCGCCACCTGGGCGTACGCCTTCCTGCTCACCTTCGCGACCGCGTTCACGCCGATCGTGTGGCCGCTCGCCGTCGTCCTCGGCCTGGCCGTCCTGGCCCTGCGCCGCAACGACATCACCGCGTACGGGCTGCGCTTCCTCGCCGCCGTCGGCACCCCGCTGCTCGTCCTGGCGCCCTGGTCGCTCACCCTGCTGACCAGCCCCTCCGCCTTCCTGCGCGAGGCCGGACTCGACCTCGGCGCCGGCTCGGCCTCCGCGCTCGACCTGCTCGCGCTCAGCCCCGGCGGCCCGAACACCACCGGCGGGCTGCTGCTCATCGGCATCGTGCTCGCCGCCCTGGCCGGCCTGCTGCGAGAGGAGCGGCAGTTCGCCGTCCGCACCGCTTGGGCCGCGGCCCTCACCGGACTCGCCTTCGCCGCGCTCGCCAACGCCTCCGGCTGGGCCGGCCCGGCCACCCTCGTCTACGGCGCGGCCCTGCTCGTCGCCGGCATGCTCGGCGCCGAGGGCGGCCGCACCCGGATGGCCGCGCACGGCTTCGGCTGGCGCCAGCCCGTCGTCGGCCTGGTGGCGGTCGCCGCCGTGCTCGGCCCGCTGGCCGCCGCCGGCGGCTGGATGATCGGCGGCGCGGACGGGCCGCTGAGCCGGCGCGACCCCGTGCAGGTCCCGGCGTTCGTCGCCGAGGAGTCCGGCACCCGTGACCAGCCCCGCACCCTCGTGCTCGGCGGCAGCTCGCCCGGCGAGGTCGAGTACACCCTGGTCCGCGGCTCCGGCGGCCGCCTCGGCGACGCCGAACTCGCCGCGACCGGCGGCGGCGACCCGCGCCTCGACAAGGTCGTCGCGAACCTGGTGGCCGGCTCCGGCGCCGACCAGACCGACCAGCTCAGCGGCTTCGCGATCCGCTACGTCCTGGTGCGCGACGGCGCGCCCCGCCAGATGAGCCGCGTCCTCGACGCGACCCCCGGCCTGAGCCGGCTCAGCCAGCTCGACGGCAGCGCCCTGTGGCGCGTCGACCGCCAGGTCGCCCGCGCCACCGTCGTCCCGCCCGCCCGGGGTGACCAGCCCGCCGAGCCCATGCCGGTCGCCTCCGACCCGGTCGAGGCGCACGCGAAGATCCCCTCCGGCCCCGACGGGCGGATCCTGCGCATCGCCGACCGCGCCGACGACGGCTGGACCGCCACCCTCGACGGCAAGGAGCTGAAGAAGACCGTCGTCGACGGCTGGGCGCAGGGCTTCGAACTCCCCGCCGAGGGCGGCCGGCTCGACCTCACGTACGACGAGCCGCTCACCCACACCGTGTGGATCTGGACGCAGGTCGGCCTCGCCGTCGTCCTGCTGATCCTCGCCCTGCCCGGCCGCCGCCGCGAGATCGACGACGACCTCCCCGACGAGGAGCTCGTCATCCCCGCGCAGGCGATGGAGGGCGACGGCCGCCGGGCCCGCCGGCTGCGCGCCGCCGCCGAGGCGGAGGCCGCGGCCGCGGCCGAGACCTCCGAGTCCGAGCCGGAGCCCCAGCCGGTCCCGGTGCCCGCGCAGCAGACCGATCCGTACGCCGCGGACCCGTACGCCCAGCAGGGCTACGGGGACCAGCAGGGGTACGGGGACCAGCAGGGCTACGACCCGTACGCGCAGCCGCAGCAGCCGTACGCGGACCCGTACGCCCAGCAGGGCTACGGGGACCAGCAGGCGTACGACCCGTACGCGCAGCCGCAGCAGCCGTACGCGGACCCGTACGCCCAGCAGGGGTACGCGGACCAGCAGGGCTACGACCCGTACGGGCAGCAGCAGGCCCAGCAGCCCCAGCAGTACGACGCCTACGGCCAGGGCTACGACTACGGCAACGAGACCGAGCAGCGTCCCGACGGGAGCAGCAACCAGTGAAGCGCACCACCCTCTCCCTGATCGCGGCCGCCACCGCCCTCGCCGCCGTCACCGGCTTCGCCGCCCTGACCGCCCCCGACGGCGACGCGGCCGCCGGGGCCAAGGCCCCGACCCGGCTGCCCGTGGAGCGCTCCAGCCTGCTGTGCCCCGCGCCCAGCAGCTCCGAGGTGGCCGAGACGGTCTACACGTCCTACACCCCGGCGGGGACGACCGGATCGGGCGCGGCGCAGGGCGCCGACGGCAAGGCGGGCGCGGACAAGGCCGCCGACAAGGCGGAGCTGCTGCCGTCCACCGTCGCCCTCGTCGCGACCGACCCCAAGAAGGCTGCCGACGCGGCGAAGAAGCCCGCCCCGGCCAAGCCCACGGTCACCCTCACCAAGACCGGCACGCCCGTCGTCGCCTCGGCGAACGGCGGCGCCGCCCCCGCCCTCGTGGGCTCCGCGACCGGCACCCTCGCCCCCGGCTGGACCACCCAGCAGACCACCGTGGTCCCCGCCGGCGGCTCGCGCGGCCTGCTCGGCACGGCCTGCGCGGCCCCCGACACGGACTTCTGGTTCCCCGCCGCCTCCACGGCGAAGACGCGCCAGGACTACGTCCACCTGACGAACCCGGACGACACCGCGGCCGTCGCCGACATCGAGCTGTACGGCCCCGGCGGCAAGCTCAAGTCCCAGCTGACCGAGGGCATCGCAGTCCCGGCCCGCTCCAGCGTCCCCGTGCTGCTGTCCACGCTCACCGCCGAGCCGCCCGCGGCCGACGTGACCGTGCACGTCACCACCCGCACCGGCCGGGTCGGCGCGGTCGTCAGGGTCGCCGACGACAAGATCGGCAGCGACTGGCTGCCGGCCTCCGCCGACCCCACCGCCACCGCCGTGCTGCCCGGCATCCCCGCCGACGCGACCGGCGTCCGGCTCGTCGCGTACGCGCCCGGCGAGGACGACGCCGAGCTCAAGATCCAGTTCGTCGGCGCGTCCGGGACCATTGTCCCGGCCGCCGGCGAGTCGCTGACGGTGAAGTCCGGCATGACGGCCGCGCTCGACCTGCCGAACCTGACCCGCGGCGAGGCCGGCGCCCTGCTGCTCACCCCCGCCGACCCCAAGCGCGCCACCCCCGTGGTCGCGGCGCTGCGCCTGGTGCGCGGCGCGGCGGGCAAGCAGGAGACCGCCTTCGTGCAGGCCACCGGGCCGCTCGCCGCCCGCGGCACGGCCGCGGACAACCGCGCCGCCGGCTCGACGCTGCTGCTGACCGCGCCGGGCGAGACCGCCCAGGTGAAGGTGACCGCCTCGGCGGGCAGCGGCGGCGGCGCGACCGTCTCCAAGACCGTCACGGTCAAGGGGCGTACGACGATGTCGTTCGTCCCGCCGGTCCCGTCCGGCCTCAAGGGCTCCTACGCGCTGACGATCGAGCCGGTCTCGGGCGGGCCGGTGCACGCGGCCCGGATGCTGGCGCTGCCGAAGGACGGCATCCCGATGTTCACGGTCCAGACGATCGCGGACGACCGGGGCACGGTCGAGGTCCCGGCGGCCCGGCAGGACCTGACGGTCCTGGACGACTGAGCACGCGCCGGCGGCCCCGCCCCGGGTCAGTCCTGCCCGTACCGCGGGTCGACCGACTCGGGGGAGAGGCCGAGGAGTTCGGCGACCTGCTCCACGACCACCTCGTGGACCAGCAGCGCGCGCTCGTCCCGGCTCTTGGTGCGGATCTCGACCGGCCGCCGGTAGACCACGATCCGGGCCGGCGTGTCCTTCCCGGCCGGCGCGGAGCCGCCGAGCGGCACCGTGTCCTCCCCGGAGACCGACGGCACCTGCATGACCATGAACTCGACGTCGACCAGCTGCGGGAAGCGCCGTTCGAGGCGCTCGACCGAGTCCAGGACCAGATCGCGGAAGGTGTCGGCGCGGCTCGCCGACAGGGGGACCTGCGGGGGCGCGACGGGGCCGCGCATGCCGCGGCCGTGGCGGTCGCGACGGCGGACCCGCGGTTCGGTCGGGCGGGGCGGCACAGGACTGTCCATCACTCACGCAGGGTAGCCCTCCCGGGCCGGTCCCGGCCCGGAAGCGACCCGGCGTGCGCCGCTCGCGCCCGCGCGCCGGTCCCCGGCCGCCCCGTACGCCGGGGTCACCCCCACCCCGTCAGGACTGTCGATACTTGAACATTCCGGCCAAGCATGGGCGCGAAACGATTCGTCCCCGCGATCGCCTTTCTGGCCGTGGTTGACCGGTTTTCCATCGAACGATGTCCGGATCCCATGCCGCCGCCAACTGCCCGCTGCTTCTCCCGCGCAGGTCAGGACCGCGACCCGGAGAAGCCCCGTGGCCGACGTCACAGCGCGACACGGTGGAGTGACCTGGTGGAGAGTCGTCGCGGCCCGCTCAAGAGTGCGGTACCGTCCAACGTCGTGAGCCCTGTACGTCGCTGTTCGCGCACCGCGTGCGGCCGCCCTGCCGTCGCGACACTGACGTACGTCTATGCCGACTCGACTGCGGTCCTCGGCCCGCTCGCCACCTATGCCGAGCCCCATTGCTACGACCTGTGCGCCGAGCACAGCGAGCGCCTCACCGCCCCGCGCGGCTGGGAGGTCGTCCGGCTCACCGACGGATCCGCCCCCGCCCGCCCCAGCGGTGACGACCTGGAAGCACTCGCCAACGCCGTGCGCGAGGCGGCCCGTCCCCAGCGGGCGGCCGAGGCGGGCGGCGGTGGCAAGGGCGGCCGCGGCGGCGACCCGATCGAGGTGGGCCGCCGGGGCCACCTGCGGGTGCTCCGCTCCCCGGACTCCTGACCCGCCGAACCCGCCGACGGTGCGGTACTTCTGACACTCCTTGAGCCGCCCTGCCGCGCTCGTACCCACGCCGGGTAGTTTGGGCGTTCCGTACACGCGCCGCACACGCGTGCAGGTGACATCAGGAGGGTGAGTCCGTGACTGCTGATCTCTCGCAGATCGTGAAGGCGTACGACGTTCGCGGGGTGGTCCCGGACCAGTGGGGCGAGGAGCTCGCCGAGCTCTTCGGCGCCGCCTTCGTACGCGTGACCGGCGCGGACGGGATCGTCGTCGGCCACGACATGCGGCCCTCGTCCCCCGGCCTCGCCGACGCCTTCGCCCGCGGCGCGGCCCGCCTGGGCGCGGACGTGACACTGATCGGGCTCTGCTCGACCGACCAGCTGTACTTCGCCTCCGGGCAGCTCTCGCTGCCGGGCGCCATGTTCACCGCCTCGCACAACCCGGCGCAGTACAACGGCATCAAGATGTGCCGCGCCGGCGCCGCCCCCGTCGGCCAGGACACCGGCCTCGCCGAGATCCGCGGCCTCGTCGAGCAGTGGTCGGAGCAGGGTGCGCCCGAGGCGGCCGCCCAGCCCGGCACGGTCACCGAGCGGGACACCCTCGCCGACTACGCCGCGTACCTGAAGTCGCTCGTCGACCTCACCACCATCCGCCCGCTGAAGGTCGTCGTGGACGCGGGCAACGGCATGGGCGGCCACACCGTCCCCACCGTCCTCGACGGGCTGCCGCTCGACGTGGTGCCCATGTACTTCGAGCTCGACGGCACCTTCCCGAACCACGAGGCCAACCCGCTCGACCCGAAGAACATCGTGGACCTCCAGGCCCGCGTGCGCGCCGAGGGCGCGGACCTCGGCCTCGCCTTCGACGGCGACGCCGACCGCTGCTTCGTCGTCGACGAGCAGGGCGAGCCGGTCTCCCCGTCCGCGATCACGGCGCTGGTCGCCGCGCGCGAGCTGGCCAAGGAGCCCGGCGGCACCGTCATCCACAACCTGATCACCTCGTGGTCGGTGCCCGAGGTCGTCCGCGAGAACGGCGGCACGCCCGTACGTACCCGAGTGGGGCACTCCTTCATCAAGGAGGAGATGGCGAAGACCGGGGCGATCTTCGGCGGCGAGCACTCGGCGCACTACTACTTCAAGGACTTCTGGAACGCGGACACCGGCATGCTCGCCGCGCTGCACGTCCTGGCCGCGCTCGGCGGCCAGGACGGCCCGCTGTCCGAGCTGGTCTCCTCGTACGACCGCTACTTCGGCTCCGGCGAGATCAACTCCACCGTCGCCGACCAGGCCGCGCGGATGGCCGCGGTGAAGGCGTCCTACGCCGACCAGGACGGGATCACCATCGACGAGCTGGACGGACTGACGGTGACCGGCCACGACTGGTGGTTCAACCTCCGCGCCTCCAACACCGAGCCGCTGCTCCGCCTGAACGTCGAGTCCGACGACCCGGTCACCACGCAGTGGATCACGCAGCACGTCCTGGGCATGGTGCGGGCCACCGGCTGACCTGCGCTCCCGCGCGGCCCGCCCGGGCCGCGCGGGAGGCCCCCCGGCGGTAGGCTGACGTGGCCCCGACGGGGCACCCACATCGTTGCTCGGTTTGTTCGAAGGGACCCACCTCATGCCGCTCGAAGCCGGCCTTCTGGAGATCCTCGCCTGCCCGGCCTGCCACGCGCCGCTGAACGACCGCACGGCGGCGGAGACCCCCGAGCTGATCTGCACGGGCGCCGACTGCGGCCTGGCCTACCCGGTCCGCGACGACATCCCCGTCCTCCTCGTGGACGAGGCCCGCCGCCCGGAGTAGGCGCGCCGCCGCCCGAAGGCGCCCGGCGCAGCCGCCGGCGTCCCCGCAGTACGGGCGGTGCGGGCGGGGCACGAGCCCGGCCGGCGGCCGGGCGGCACCACGCACCCCGCCCCCGCCCGCACCCGATCCGCACGGAGGCCCCATGCTGGACGAGACCCTGCTCGACGCTCCGGACGCCCTCGCCCGCGCCGACCGCCGCGGCCTCCTCCGGGCCGCCGCCGAGGCCGGCGCGCGCGTGCGCACCGCCGCCCGGCACGCCGCCGAGGCCGGCATCGCGGACCTGCGCCCCGACGGCCGTCCCCGCTCCGTCCTCGTCGCCGGGCCCGGCACCGCCGCCGTCGGCGTCGCCGACCTGGTCGGCGCTCTCGCCGGCGCCGCCGCCCCGGTCATCCGCCTCCAGCCCACCGGCGTCGCACCCGCCGCCGGGGCCCTGCGCTGGGAGCTCCCCGGCTGGGCGGGCTCCGTCGACCTGCTGCTGATCCCCACCACGGACGGCTCCGAACCCGGCCTCGCGCTCCTCGCGCAGCAGGCGTACCGCCGCGGCATCACCGTCGTCGCCGTCGCCCCGCAGAGCTCCCCGCTGGCCGAGTCCGTCGTCGCCGCCCACGGCATGGTCGTCCCGCTGGCGATCGCCCCGCACGCGATGTACGACGAGGAGCTCCTCGCCGCCAGCCCCGCCTCGCTCTGGGCCCTGTTCACCCCGCTCCTCGCACTGCTCGACCGGGTCGGCCTGCTCACCGCGCCGCCCGAGACCCTGGAGAAGGTCGCCGCCCGGCTCGACCGGACCGCCGAGCGGTGCGGCCCGGCCATCGCCACGTACGACAACCCGGCGAAGACGCTCGCCGCCGAACTCGCCGACACGCTCCCGCTGATCTGGACCGAGGGCGACGCGGCCGGCCCGGCGGGCCGCCGGTTCGCCGCCGTGCTCGCCGAACTCGCCGGCCTGCCCGCGCTCGCCGCCGAACTGCCCGAGGCCCTGCCCGCGCACGGCGTCCTGCTCGTCGGCGACTACGCGGCCGGCGCCGACCCGGACGACTTCTTCCGCGACCGCGTCGATGAAGCGCAGGCCCGCCGCGCCCGGGTCGTCCTGCTCCGCGACCGCCCGATCGGCGGCCTCACCGCCGCGCCCGCCGCACGGGAGCTGGCACTCAGCCACGACACCGCGATCAGCGAACTGGAGCCGGAGGAGGGCAGCGAACTCGAAGCCCTCGCCGAACTGCTGGCCGTGACCGATTTCGCGGCCGTTTACCTGTCGCTCGCCTCGGCCGTGGACGCTGCCGGAACCACCGGGACGGCAACCGAACCGCCGACCGACGCGTCTGCCCAGCCGACGACCGACACCGACGGCGGCTCGTGACCCGTCCCGAGCCCTTCCCGCCGCATTGAGGAAAGCTGGAGCGCCCGATGGACCGCCTCGCCAACACCGTCCGCCCCTACGCCTGGGGATCCACGACGGCCATCCCGGAACTGCTCGGCGTCGCCCCCACCGGTGAGCCCCAGGCCGAGCTGTGGATGGGCGCGCATCCCGGAGCCCCCTCCCGCACCCCGCGCGGCCCGCTCAACGAGGTCGTCGAGGCCGACCCCGTACGGGAACTCGGCGCCGCGACCGTCGACAGGTTCGGCCCCCGCCTGCCGTTCCTCTTCAAGATCCTCGCGGCCGGCGCCCCGCTCTCCCTCCAGGTCCACCCCGACCTCGCGCAGGCGCGGGCCGGCTTCGCCGCCGAGGAGGCCGCCGGCATCCCCGTCGAAGACCCGAAGCGCAACTACAAGGACGCCTACCACAAGCCCGAACTGATCTGCGCGCTCACGCCGTTCGACGGGCTCTGCGGCTTCCGCGACCCGGCGGAGACCGCCGACCTCATGGCCGCGCTCGACGTCGACTCGCTCAAGCCGTACGTCGACCTCCTGCGCGCCCACCCCGAGGAGGCGGCCCTGCGCGAGGTCCTCACCGCCCTGCTGACCGCCGAACACGGGGAGATGGCCCGCACCGTCGCCGAGGCCGCGGCCGCCGCCGCTCAGCTGGGCGACGCATACGCCCCGTACGTGCGGCTCGCACACGACTTCCCCGGCGACCCCGGCGTCATCGCCGCGATGCTCCTCAACCGCGTCCAACTCCGGCCCGGCGAGGCGATGTTCCTCGGCGCCGGCGTCCCGCACGCCTACCTCGACGGTCTCGGCGTCGAGATCATGGCCAACTCCGACAACGTGCTGCGCTGCGGCCTGACACCCAAGCACGTCGACGTCCCCGAACTGCTGCGCGTCGTCCGCTTCGAGCCCGGCGAGCCGAACCTGCTGCGCCCGGAGGCCTCGCCGTCCGGCGAGGAGGTCTACGACACCCCGATCGACGAGTTCCGGCTGTCCCGCTACGTCCGGGCCGAGGGCGCCGCGCCCACCGACATCACCGCCGCCGGACCGCAGATCCTGCTGGCCACCGCAGGCCGCCCCAAGGCCGGCGAAGTCACCCTCGCGCCGGGGGAGTCGGTGTTCGTTCCCGCCGGCGAACCGACCGAACTGTCCGGTACGGGGATGCTCTTCCGCGCCACGGTCGTGGCCTGATGTAAAAATGTGCGGCCGGACAGCGCCCCCTGCACGGGGCGCGTCCACGGCTCGACACCGACGAAGGGAACACCTACACCCATGAGCGCGTCAGGCGGAACCAAGGCGATCGTGGCGGCACTCGCCGCCAATCTCGCGATCGCCGCAGCCAAGTTCGTGGCGTTCCTCTTCAGCGGTTCGTCCTCGATGCTCGCCGAGAGCGTCCACTCGCTCGCCGACTCCGGCAACCAGGGTCTGCTGCTCCTCGGCGGCAAGAAGGCCCAGCGCGAGGCCACCCCGCAGCACCCGTTCGGCTACGGCCGCGAGCGCTACATCTACGCGTTCCTCGTCTCCATCGTGCTCTTCTCCGTCGGTGGCATGTTCGCCATCTACGAGGGCTACGAGAAGATCAAGCACCCGCACCCCATCGAGGCCTGGTACTGGCCGGTCGGCGTCCTCGTCTTCGCGATCATCGCCGAGTCCTTCTCCTTCCGCACCGCCATCAAGGAGTCCAACCAGATCCGCGGCGGTCTCTCCTGGAAGGAGTTCGTCCGCCGCGCGAAGGCCCCCGAGCTCCCCGTCGTCCTCCTGGAGGACCTCGGCGCCCTCGTCGGTCTCGTCCTCGCCCTCGGCGGCGTCGGCCTCGCCCTGCTGACCGACGACGGCGTCTGGGACGGCATCGGCACCCTCTGCATCGGTGTCCTGCTCATCCTGATCGCGCTCGTGCTCGCCGCCGAGACCAAGTCCTTGCTGCTCGGCGAGTCCGCCGGCGCCGAGGACGTGAAGAAGATCGAGGCGGCCGTCGTCGACGGCGACACCGTCACCCGCCTCATCCACATGCGCACCCTGCACCTCGGCCCCGAGGAGCTGCTCGTCGCGGCCAAGGTCGCCGTCCGGCACGACGACACGGCCGCCAAGGTCGCGTCCGCGATCGACGCGGCCGAGGCGCGCATCCGCGCCTCCGTCCCGATCGCCCGCGTGATCTACCTGGAGCCGGACATCTACAGCGAGGCCGCGGCCGAGGCCGGCGCGGACCCCGCCGCCACCCCGGGCGGCCCGGCCCCGACGACCGGCCACTGACGGCCGACCCTCATCGGGACCCCTTGCGGGCCCCCGGACCACGACCGGTCCGGGGGCCCGCGCCGTCCCCGCGGCCAGATTTCTGGCGGGAATCCGCCGTCCCCGGGACCGAGGCGGACTGTGGGCCCTCGCACCCGTCGGTGTAGATTCGGGACTGCCAGACGTCGCTGCTGATGGCGGTCGGGCGGCCCCAGGGGCCGACCGAGGGAGAGAGGGCCTCCGACGACTGCACCGCGGGAATTCCCGGGCATTCGTGTGCCCGAAGCCGCGGTGCCGGCGTGCCCGAACGACCCTCGAAACCGATCCACGAGGAGCAGCTCCGCCATGACGACTGCCGTCAACCAGGACTTCAAGGTCGCCGACCTTTCCCTGGCCGTCTTCGGCCGCAAGGAGATCACCCTCGCCGAGCACGAGATGCCCGGCCTGATGTCGATCCGCAAGGAGTACGCGGACCAGCAGCCGCTCGCCGGCGCCCGCATCACCGGCTCCCTGCACATGACCGTGCAGACCGCCGTTCTCATCGAGACCCTGGTCGCCCTCGGCGCCGACGTCCGCTGGGCCTCCTGCAACATCTTCTCCACCCAGGACCACGCCGCCGCGGCCATCGCCGTGGGCCCGAACGGCACCCCGGAGAACCCCCAGGGCATCCCGGTCTTCGCCTGGAAGGGCGAGACCCTGGAGGAGTACTGGTGGTGCACGGAGCAGGCGCTGACCTGGCCGAACACGCCCACCGGCGGCCCGAACATGATCCTCGACGACGGTGGCGACGCCACCCTTCTCGTCCACAAGGGCGTCGAGTTCGAGAAGGCCGGCTCCGCCCCGGACCCGTCCACCGCGGACAGCGAGGAGTACGGCTACATCCTCCAGCTCCTCAACCGCACCCTCTCCGAGACCCCGCAGAAGTGGACCCAGCTGGCGTCCGAGATCCGCGGCGTCACCGAGGAGACCACCACCGGTGTCCACCGCCTGTACGAGATGATGCAGGCAGGCACCCTGCTCTTCCCGGCGATCAACGTGAACGACGCCGTGACGAAGTCGAAGTTCGACAACAAGTACGGCTGCCGCCACTCGCTCATCGACGGCATCAACCGCGCCACCGACGTCCTCATCGGCGGCAAGACCGCCGTCGTCTGCGGCTACGGCGACGTCGGCAAGGGCTGCGCCGAGTCCCTCCGGGGCCAGGGAGCCCGCGTCATCGTCACCGAGATCGACCCGATCTGCGCCCTCCAGGCGGCGATGGACGGCTACCAGGTCGCCACCCTCGACGACGTCGTCGAGACGGCCGACATCTTCATCACCACCACCGGCAACAAGGACATCATCATGGCGTCCGACATCGCCAAGATGAAGCACCAGGCCATCGTGGGCAACATCGGCCACTTCGACAACGAGATCGACATGGCCGGCCTGGCCCAGATCCCGGGCATCGTCAAGGACGAGGTCAAGCCGCAGGTCCACACCTGGACCTTCCCCGACGGCAAGGTCGTCATCGTCCTCTCCGAGGGCCGCCTGCTGAACCTCGGCAACGCGACCGGCCACCCGTCCTTCGTGATGTCGAACTCGTTCGCGGACCAGACCCTGGCCCAGATCGAACTCTTCACCAAGCCGGAGCAGTACCCGACCGACGTCTACGTGCTCCCGAAGCACCTCGACGAGAAGGTCGCCCGTCTGCACCTCGCCTCGCTCGGCGTGAAGCTGACGACCCTCCGCCCCGAGCAGGCCGCGTACATCGGCGTGCAGGTGGAAGGCCCGTACAAGCCGGACCACTACCGCTACTGATGCCGCCCCGGGTCCGGTGACGGACTTCCCCGGCGGAACCCGCTAGCGGAACAGGCAGGCCCCCGCACCCCCGTGCCGGGGGCCTGCCCCGTCTCCAGACCACGACGACTCACCCCGAGGACCCATGCCCCGCGGCAGGTATTCGCTCCACGATCCGCACGATCACACCCCCCTCGGTGAAGAGCACTTCCACTGCGCGCCCGGCCCCTCCGGCTGGCGCTACGTCTCACAGACCACCACCCCCTCCGGCGACCATGCCGGCTCCGTCGACCTGGCCATCGACGAGCTCGGCCGCCCCATCCGCCTCGAACTCCACGCCCTGAGCTGGCAGGTCCGCGGAGCCGCCCTCGACGGCGTCACCTGGGTCCGTACGGACCCCACCGGAACCCACGCCACAGAAGGCAATGTGCGCGCCCACGCCTTCACCGGCACGTCCCCGGCGTTCCTCGTCGCGATCAGTCGTCTGCTGCGTCTCACCCCCGGTTCCCCCGCGACCCGCGTCCGCCTGGTCGCCTTCACGGATCCGGTCCTCGCCCCCCTCACGATCGACCAGTCCTGGGCCCTGGTTAAAAGTGAAGCGCACCCCACTGACAGCGGCCTGCTGACCGTGGACGAATACCAGGTCAGCGCCCTGGACACGGGGGAGCAGCACACCGTGCACCTCGCCGGCGACGTGGTCCTCTCCGCCCCCGGCATCGAACTCGAGGAGCTGGAGACCCCGCCCTCGGTCTTCCCCGACCCCAGCTGACTAGGCCGGCGGCGCGAACCCCGTCGCCGGCGGGCTCTGTGGGGTGGCCGGAGGGGTCGAGGCGGTGGGCGCGACAGCCGGAACGCTCGGCGGCTGCGGCTGCGGCTGCGGCTGCGGCTGCGCCTGCGGGTGCGGCGCGTACGAGGGGACAGGCGCAGGCGTCTGTGCGGACACAGGAGTAGGGGCGGCCGGCGCTGTGGTGCCGGGCGCGGGCCCGGAGAACACCCGACGCGCGTCGCGCGCCTGCCGCTCGGCCACGACACCCGCCAGATAGGCCTCGGCCGGCACCCCCGGCGGCGGAGGCGTCCCGGTCCGCGCGACCAGATCGTTCGCGAGCCGCTCCGCCAGCGCCCGCCCCACCTGCGCATCGAGCTGCCGCGCCCGCGTCAGGTACTGGCGTATCACCAGCCACAGCTCGTCCGGAACCGCGGACAGATCAAGCTGCGTGAACCGCCCCACCAGCCACGGCGGAGGCGGGGGAACCGGCACGGCCCGCGCCGCGGGCACCCGCTCCCGCACCACCAGCGTCCCGGCGAACACGTCCCCGATCCGCCGCCCCCGCTCCGACACGAGGGAGGCGATGCAGGCGACGACCCCGAACGTCATCAGGATCTCCACCACGCCCATCGCCCCGCGCACCAGCGCGTGCCGGAACCGGATCGGCCCGCCGTCGTCCCGCACCACCCGCAACCCACAGGCCAGCTTCCCCAGGGACCGCCCGTGGGACAGCGTCTCCACCGCGATCGGCACACCGACCAGCACGAGAAGGAACGAGGCGATCGACATCGCCATCTGCGCCGCGTCGTCGAGCGACGACGTCGCCACCGCGAGCCCGACGGAGATCAGCAAATACGCGACCCACACCACCACCAGGTCGATGAAGATCGCCAGCGCCCGGCTCGGCAGCCGCGCCGCCTGCAGCCCGAGTACGACGGCGTCCCCCGTCACAACCCCACTCACGTGCCCACCCTTCATCGACCTTCTGGTCCCCGCCGAACGCCAGTCTGCCAAGCTGGCCCGCAGCGCGCCGCAGTAGTACGGACCCGTACGCACCCAGTGCCTGGAGCAGCAGCCGATCATGGACCTCGACGTCTACGTCACCGCCCACCGTGCCGAGTGGGAACGTCTCGACCACCTCCTGGGACGCGGCGGAAAACTCAGCGGCGCCGAGGCCGATGAACTCGTCGCCCTCTACCAGCGCACCGCCACCCACCTCTCACTCATCCAGTCCAGCTCTCCGGACCCGATGCTCACCGCCCGGCTCACCCAGCTGGTCGCCCGCGCCCGCGCCACCGTCACCGGCACCCGCCGCGCCTCGTGGCGCGACGCCGTGCGCTTCCTGACGGCCGGGTTCCCCGCGGCGGTGTACCGCTCGCGCCGCTGGTGGATACCCACCGCGCTCCTCTCCACCCTGCTCGGCGTGGCCATCGGCTGGTGGATCGCCGCCAACCCCGAGGTCCAGGCCTCGATAGGGGCGCCCGCGGAACTCCGCGCGATGACCCGCCCCGGCGGCCAGTACGAGACGTACTACTCGAGCCACCCCGCGGCCTCCTTCGCCGCCCAGGTCTGGACGAACAACGCCCAGGCCGCCGCGGTCTGCCTGGTCCTCGGGGCCTTCCTCGGTCTCCCGGTGCTCTGGATCCTGTTCCTCAACATGCTGAACCTGGGCGTCGGCATCGGCCTGATGTCCGCGGCCGGCCGCATCGACACCTTCCTCGGCCTGATCCTTCCGCACGGCCTTCTCGAACTGACCGCGGTCTTCGTCGCCGCCGGCACCGGCCTGAAGCTGGGCTGGACCGTCATCGACCCCGGCCCCACGACCCGCCGCGCCGCCCTCGCCCAGCAGGGCCGCGCCGCCATCGGCATGGCCATCGGCCTGGCGCTCGTCCTGTTCGTTTCGGGCCTGATCGAAGGCTTCGTCACCCCGTCGGGCCTCCCGACGTGGGCCCGCATCACCATCGGCGTCGTCGCCGAGCTGGCCTTCCTCGCGTACGTCTATGTGCTCGGCGGCCGAGCCGCCCGCGCCGGAGAGACCGGCGACGTCGACATCGCCGACAGGAGCGCGGAGCTCCCCACGGCCGCCTGATGTGCGGAGCACCCCGCTGAGCTGCTAGTCTCCTCTTCGCCCGCAAAAACTGTTGACACAGTCTGAGCGGGGAGGTAGATTCAAACGGTTGCCTCGGACTGGACAAGTTCGAGAGTCACAGCTAGTGTCTAGCTCGCTCCGGTCCGAAATTGAGATTTCGACGGAGCCACCCCGATTCCTTATCCGGATCACGAAGCCGATTAGCTCGGCTGAAATGCTTCTGATAAAGTCGGAACCGCCGGAAAGAGAAAACGCCGAAAAGCGAATTCCTGGAACGGCAAGCCCGCTCCAGCGGGTGGCGGAAACGGAAAACGGATCTGCTAAGCTGGAAACACGAAAGACCGAAGGGAAAAGCCCGGAGGAAAGCCCGAGAGGGTGAGTACGAAGGAAGCGTCCGTTCCTTGAGAACTCAACAGCGTGCCAAAAATCAACGCCAGATTAGTTGATACCCCGTCCATCTTCGGATGGTCGAGGTTCCTTTGAAGTCCTACTGGCCCATGTGGCAGGTAGGCAACATACACAGCGAGGACGCTGTGAACGTTCGGTCCTATTCCGACCGGACGTTCCGCTCAACGCGAGTGTCACCGGATAACCGGTAAACATTCACGGAGAGTTTGATCCTGGCTCAGGACGAACGCTGGCGGCGTGCTTAACACATGCAAGTCGAACGATGAAGCCCTTCGGGGTGGATTAGTGGCGAACGGGTGAGTAACACGTGGGCAATCTGCCCTTCACTCTGGGACAAGCCCTGGAAACGGGGTCTAATACCGGATACGACCTGGGAAGGCATCTTCCCGGGTGGAAAGCTCCGGCGGTGAAGGATGAGCCCGCGGCCTATCAGCTTGTTGGTGGGGTGATGGCCTACCAAGGCGACGACGGGTAGCCGGCCTGAGAGGGCGACCGGCCACACTGGGACTGAGACACGGCCCAGACTCCTACGGGAGGCAGCAGTGGGGAATATTGCACAATGGGCGAAAGCCTGATGCAGCGACGCCGCGTGAGGGATGACGGCCTTCGGGTTGTAAACCTCTTTCAGCAGGGAAGAAGCGAAAGTGACGGTACCTGCAGAAGAAGCGCCGGCTAACTACGTGCCAGCAGCCGCGGTAATACGTAGGGCGCAAGCGTTGTCCGGAATTATTGGGCGTAAAGAGCTCGTAGGCGGCTTGTCGCGTCGGATGTGAAAGCCCGGGGCTTAACCCCGGGTCTGCATTCGATACGGGCAGGCTAGAGTGTGGTAGGGGAGATCGGAATTCCTGGTGTAGCGGTGAAATGCGCAGATATCAGGAGGAACACCGGTGGCGAAGGCGGATCTCTGGGCCATTACTGACGCTGAGGAGCGAAAGCGTGGGGAGCGAACAGGATTAGATACCCTGGTAGTCCACGCCGTAAACGTTGGGAACTAGGTGTTGGCGACATTCCACGTCGTCGGTGCCGCAGCTAACGCATTAAGTTCCCCGCCTGGGGAGTACGGCCGCAAGGCTAAAACTCAAAGGAATTGACGGGGGCCCGCACAAGCAGCGGAGCATGTGGCTTAATTCGACGCAACGCGAAGAACCTTACCAAGGCTTGACATATACCGGAAAGCATTAGAGATGGTGCCCCCCTTGTGGTCGGTATACAGGTGGTGCATGGCTGTCGTCAGCTCGTGTCGTGAGATGTTGGGTTAAGTCCCGCAACGAGCGCAACCCTTGTCCTGTGTTGCCAGCATGCCCTTCGGGGTGATGGGGACTCACAGGAGACCGCCGGGGTCAACTCGGAGGAAGGTGGGGACGACGTCAAGTCATCATGCCCCTTATGTCTTGGGCTGCACACGTGCTACAATGGCAGGTACAAAGAGCTGCGATGCCGCGAGGCGGAGCGAATCTCAAAAAGCCTGTCTCAGTTCGGATTGGGGTCTGCAACTCGACCCCATGAAGTCGGAGTTGCTAGTAATCGCAGATCAGCATTGCTGCGGTGAATACGTTCCCGGGCCTTGTACACACCGCCCGTCACGTCACGAAAGTCGGTAACACCCGAAGCCGGTGGCCCAACCCTTGTGGAGGGAGCCGTCGAAGGTGGGACTGGCGATTGGGACGAAGTCGTAACAAGGTAGCCGTACCGGAAGGTGCGGCTGGATCACCTCCTTTCTAAGGAGCACAGCACCGATTGCAGACAAACGTTCTGCACGGTCAGCTCATGGGTGGAACGTTGATTAGTTGGCACGATCACGAGAGTCCTTCACAAGTACTGCTTCGGCGTGGAACGTGACGAGATCTTGAGGGATCGTGCCTGGCACGTTGTTGGGTATCTGAGGGTACGGCCGGTTGGTCGAACCTTCGCGATGCCGGCCCCAGTGAACTTGGCTCTAGTGGTCAGGGTGATGGGTGGCTGGTCGTTGCTTGAGAACTACACAGTGGACGCGAGCATCTGTGGCCAAGTTTTTAAGGGCGCACGGTGGATGCCTTGGCACCAGGAACCGATGAAGGACGTGGGAGGCCACGATAGTCCCCGGGGAGCCGTCAACCAGGCTTTGATCCGGGGGTTTCCGAATGGGGAAACCCGGCAGTCGTCATGGGCTGTCACCCATGCCTGAACACATAGGGCATGTGGAGGGAACGAGGGGAAGTGAAACATCTCAGTACCCTCAGGAAGAGAAAACAACCGTGATTCCGGGAGTAGTGGCGAGCGAAACCGGATGAGGCCAAACCGTATGCGTGTGATACCCGGCAGGGGTTGCGCATGCGGGGTTGTGGGATCTCTCTTTCACAGTCTGCCGGCTGTGAGGCGAGTCAGAAACCGTATGGATAGGCGAAGGACATGCGAAAGGTCCGGCGTAGAGGGTAAGACCCCCGTAGCTGAAATCTGTACGGCTTGCTTGAGAGACACCCAAGTAGCACGGGGCCCGAGAAATCCCGTGTGAATCTGGCGGGACCACCCGCTAAGCCTAAATATTCCCTGGTGACCGATAGCGGATAGTACCGTGAGGGAATGGTGAAAAGTACCGCGGGAGCGGAGTGAAATAGTACCTGAAACCGTGTGCCTACAAGCCGTGGGAGCGTCGGGATCTTCGGATCCTCGTGACTGCGTGCCTTTTGAAGAATGAGCCTGCGAGTTTGCGGTGTGTTGCGAGGTTAACCCGTGTGGGGAAGCCGTAGCGAAAGCGAGTCCGAATAGGGCGATTCAGTAGCGCGCTCAAGACCCGAAGCGGAGTGATCTAGCCATGGGCAGGTTGAAGCGGAGGTAAGACTTCGTGGAGGACCGAACCCACCAGGGTTGAAAACCTGGGGGATGACCTGTGGTTAGGGGTGAAAGGCCAATCAAACTCCGTGATAGCTGGTTCTCCCCGAAATGCATTTAGGTGCAGCGTCGTGTGTTTCTTGCCGGAGGTAGAGCACTGGATAGGCGATGGGCCCTACCGGGTTACTGACCTTAGCCAAACTCCGAATGCCGGTAAGTGAGAGCACGGCAGTGAGACTGTGGGGGATAAGCTCCATGGTCGAGAGGGAAACAGCCCAGAGCATCGACTAAGGCCCCTAAGCGTACGCTAAGTGGGAAAGGATGTGGAGTCGCAGAGACAACCAGGAGGTTGGCTTAGAAGCAGCCACCCTTGAAAGAGTGCGTAATAGCTCACTGGTCAAGTGATTCCGCGCCGACAATGTAGCGGGGCTCAAGCGTACCGCCGAAGTCGTGTCATTGCAGCAATAGGGCCAACGCCCGCTGTGATGGGTAGGGGAGCGTCGTGTGCCGGGTGAAGCAGCCGCGGAAGCGAGTTGTGGACGGTTCACGAGTGAGAATGCAGGCATGAGTAGCGATACACACGTGAGAAACGTGTGCGCCGATTGACTAAGGGTTCCTGGGTCAAGCTGATCTGCCCAGGGTAAGTCGGGACCTAAGGCGAGGCCGACAGGCGTAGTCGATGGACAACCGGTTGATATTCCGGTACCCGCTTTGAAACGCCCAATATCGAGCCCATTAATGCTAAGGCCGTGAAGCCGCCCCGGAGCCTTCGGGCAAAGGGGAGTGGTGGAGCCGCTGACCCAAGGTGGTAGTAGGTAAGCGATGGGGTGACGCAGGAAGGTAGTCCAGCCCGGGCGGTGGTTGTCCCGGGGTAAGGGTGTAGGGCGCTGTCTAGGCAAATCCGGACAGTACATAGCCTGAGACCTGATGCCGAGCCGATTGTGGTGAAGTGGATGATCCTATGCTGTCGAGAAAAGCCTCTAGCGAGTTTCATGGCGGCCCGTACCCTAAACCGACTCAGGTGGTCAGGTAGAGAATACCGAGGCGTTCGGGTGAACTATGGTTAAGGAACTCGGCAAAATGCCCCCGTAACTTCGGGAGAAGGGGGGCCACGTCTGGTGATGAGTCTTGCACTCTGAGCTGGGGGTGGCCGCAGAGACCAGCGAGAAGCGACTGTTTACTAAAAACACAGGTCCGTGCGAAGCCGTAAGGCGATGTATACGGACTGACGCCTGCCCGGTGCTGGAACGTTAAGGGGACCGGTTAGCTCTGTTTCGACAGGGCGAAGCTGAGAACTTAAGCGCCAGTAAACGGCGGTGGTAACTATAACCATCCTAAGGTAGCGAAATTCCTTGTCGGGTAAGTTCCGACCTGCACGAATGGCGTAACGACTTCTCGACTGTCTCAACCATAGGCCCGGTGAAATTGCACTACGAGTAAAGATGCTCGTTTCGCGCAGAAGGACGGAAAGACCCCGGGACCTTTACTACAGTTTGATATTGGTGTTCGGTTCGGCTTGTGTAGGATAGGTGGGAGACTTTGAAGCAGCCACGCCAGTGGTTGTGGAGTCGCCGTTGAAATACCACTCTGGTCGTGCTGGATGTCTAACCTCGGTCCGTGATCCGGATCAGGGACAGTGTCTGATGGGTAGTTTAACTGGGGCGGTTGCCTCCCAAAGGGTAACGGAGGCGCCCAAAGGTTCCCTCAGCCTGGTTGGCAATCAGGTGTTGAGTGTAAGTGCACAAGGGAGCTTGACTGTGAGACCGACGGGTCGAGCAGGGACGAAAGTCGGGACTAGTGATCCGGCGGTGGCTTGTGGAAGCGCCCGCTCAACGGATAAAAGGTACCCCGGGGATAACAGGCTGATCTTCCCCAAGAGTCCATATCGACGGGATGGTTTGGCACCTCGATGTCGGCTCGTCGCATCCTGGGGCTGGAGTCGGTCCCAAGGGTTGGGCTGTTCGCCCATTAAAGCGGTACGCGAGCTGGGTTTAGAACGTCGTGAGACAGTTCGGTCCCTATCCTCTGTGCGCGCAGGAATATTGAGAAGGGCTGTCCCTAGTACGAGAGGACCGGGACGGACGAACCTCTGGTGTGCCAGTTGTCCTGCCAAGGGCATGGCTGGTTGGCTACGTTCGGGAGGGATAACCGCTGAAAGCATCTAAGCGGGAAGCCTGCTTCGAGATGAGTATTCCCACCTCCTTGAGAGGGTAAGGCTCCCAGTAGACGACTGGGTTGATAGGCCGGATGTGGAAGCCCAGTAATGGGTGGAGCTGACCGGTACTAATAGGCCGAGGGCTTGTCCTCAGTTGCTCGCGTCCACTGTGTTAGTTCTGAAGTAACGAACTCCCTTTGCCGGTTGAGTTCAACTTCATAGTGTTTCGGTGGTCATAGCGTTAGGGAAACGCCCGGTTACATTCCGAACCCGGAAGCTAAGCCTTTCAGCGCCGATGGTACTGCAGGGGGGACCCTGTGGGAGAGTAGGACGCCGCCGAACAATCATTGTGGGAAAGCCCCGCACCTTATGGTGCGGGGCTTTTCTGCGTTCAGGGGAAGAACTGGCGACGACGAGTGGATGTCCTCCTCCGAGAATCCGAGGAGGAGGACATCCACTCGCACCACTCTCAGAGGCGGCCGGCTGCCTTCAGGGCCAGATATGCGTCGGCGAGGGCCGGGGCCAGGTTCTCCGGGGTCGCGTCGACGACTGTGACGCCGTGGCGCTGAAGCTGTTCTGCCGTGCGGAGGCGCTGGGACTGGGCCTGGGCACCGGCGGCGGCCTCGTAGACGGCGTCGACCGTGCCGCGGGCCCGGGACATCTCGGCGATGTGCGGGTCGGCGACGGAGGCCACCAGGACCGTGTGGCGCTGGGTGAGCTGCGGGAGGACCGGGAGGAGGCCCTCCTCGATCGGGGCCGTGTCGAGGCTCGTCAGGAGGACCAGCAGCGAGCGTCGGGGGGCCTTGGCCAGTGCGGTGGCGGCGAGGGAGCGGGCGTCGGTCTCCACGAGCTCGGGCTCCAGCGGCGCCATCGCGTTGACCATGGCCGGCAGCACGTCGCCGGCGGAGCGGCCCTGGACCTGGGCGCGGACACGGCGGTCGTACGCCAGGAGCTCCACGCGGTCGCCGGCGCGGGAGGCCAGGGCGGTGAGGAGCAGGGCGGCGTCCATCGAGGCGTCGAGGCGCGGGACGTCGCCCACGCGGCCGGCCGAGGTACGGCCGGTGTCGAGGACGATGAGGATGTGGCGGTCGCGCTCCGGGCGCCAGGTCCGCACGGCGACGGTGGTCTGGCGGGCGCTGGCCCGCCAGTCGATGGAGCGGGTGTCGTCGCCGGGGACGTACTCGCGGAGGCTGTCGAACTCGGTGCCCTCGCCTCGGGTGAGGACGCTGGTGCGTCCGTCGAGCTCGCGCAGGCGGGCCAGCCGGGAGGGCAGGTGCTTGCGGCTGGTGAACGGGGGCAGGACGCGGACGGTCCAGGGGACCTCGTGATTGCTCTGGCGTGCCGCCAGGCCCAGTGGGCCGAAGGAGCGGACGGTGACCCGGGCGGCCTTGCGGTCGCCGCGGCGCGTGGGGCGCAGGACCGTGGTGACGCGTCGGCGTTCGCCTGCGGGGATCGTCAGCTTGTGCCGGGACGCCGCCTGATCCGTGCCGGAGAGCCAGCTGCTGGGCGGCCAGGCGTCACGGAGCTGGGCGCGCAGCCGGCGGCGGGAGCGGTTGGTGACGGTGAGCTGTACGTTCGCCTCGTCACCCAGTCGAACTGATGTATCACCACTTCGGGTGAACTGCAGCGTTCGCACTGGCGCGGCCATCGCGTAGTCGCACAGAATTGCGAGGGAGAGGGGCGCGTTCACCGCGAGCATCCCCGTCCAGCTGGGGGCGAGGATGCCGACGGGGAGCGAGCCGATGGCGGCGAGCAGCGCGGTGCGTCCGGTCAGTGCCACGTCGCTGCCTCAGCGGGGTACGGGGACGTGGGCGAGGATCGCGGTGATGACGGAGTCGGCGGTGACTCCCTCCATCTCCGCTTCGGGCCGCAGTTGGATGCGATGACGCAGGGTGGGCAGGGCGAGGGCCTTCACGTCGTCCGGGATGACGTAATCCCGGCCGGTGAGCCAGGCCCAGGCGCGAGCGGTCGACAGCAGTGCGGTGGCTCCTCGGGGAGAGACCCCGAGCGTCAGTGAGGGGGATTCGCGCGTGGCACGGCAGATATCGACGACATAGCCGGCGATCTCGGGGGAGACCGAGGTCTTCGCGACGGCGTCGCGGGCGGCGTCGAGTTCGGCGGGTCCGGCGACCGGACGGACACCGGCGGCCTGGAGGTCGCGCGGGTTGAAGCCGTCGGCGTGCCGGGTGAGGACGTTGATCTCGTCCTCGCGGGACGGCAGCGGCACGGTCAGCTTGAGCAGGAAGCGGTCGAGCTGGGCCTCGGGGAGGGGGTAGGTGCCCTCGTACTCGACGGGGTTCTGGGTCGCCGCGACCAGGAACGGGTCGGGGAGCGGGCGCGGGGTGCCGTCGACGGTGACCTGACGCTCCTCCATGGCCTCCAGGAGGGAGGACTGGGTCTTCGGAGGGGTGCGGTTGATCTCGTCTGCGAGCAGCAGGTTCGTGAAGACCGGCCCGGGCTGGAAGGAGAACTCCGCGGTGCGGGCGTCGTAGACCAGCGAGCCCGTGACATCACTGGGCATCAGATCGGGGGTGAACTGGACGCGCTTGGTGTCGAGTTCGAGCGCGGCGGCCAGCGCGCGGACGAGCAGGGTCTTCGCGACGCCGGGGACGCCTTCCAGGAGGACGTGGCCGCGGCAGAGCAGGGCGACGACCAGACCGGTGACGGCGGGGTCCTGGCCGACCACGGCCTTCGCGATCTCGGTGCGCAGGGCCTCCAGGGAGGCGCGGGCGCGGTCCGAGTTCTCAGCGGTCGCGGGGGTCGGGGCGCTCATGAGGTGCGTACCTCTCTTTCGAGGGCGTCGAGTTGGTCAGCCAGGCGGATGAGGGCGGCGTCGTCGGTGGGCGCCGGCCCGAAGAGAAGGTCTCCGGCGTCGTGGGCGCCGTCGGAGAGACGGGCGGAGACGGCGGGGAGCAGGGAGTCGGGGGTGTGGGCGTCGCGCGGGGCGACGCCGAGCAGTGGGGCGATCCGGGTGCGGGCCGCGGCGCGCAGCACGGTCGCCGCACGGTCGCGGGCGTCGGCCTTGCGGTAGAGGCGGGCGCGGCCCTCGGTGGCCTCGGAGGCGCGGACGGCCACCGGGAGGCGTTCGGTCACCAGGGGGCCGAGGCGGCGGGCGCGCCAGACGGCGGCGAGGAGGGCCGCGACGAAGAGCTGCAGCGTGCCCCACAGCCAGCCGGACGGGACCAGCGAGAGGAAGCCTTCGGCGGCGCCCTCCTCGGAGGAGTCGTCGGAGTCGCCTTCGGTGACGGAGGGGTCGGACAGAGAGGGGAGGTACCAGACCAGATGAGGCCGGGAGCCCAGGAGTTGGAGGGCGAGCGAGGCGTTGCCCTGCTCGTCGAGGCGGTCGTTGTAGAGAAAGTCGGGGGAGCCGACGAGGACGGTGTCGCCGTCGGCGTCGTCCTGGACGCGGAGCAGGGTCGGCCGGCCGTCGTTCGGGTAGCAGGCGGTGGTGCGCGACGCGGGAAGCGTCGAGGTGTACTGCTCGCCGCCGATCTCGACGCTGCCGGCGCGGACCGCGGGCGGGAAGGAGCAGGCGGGCTCGCGGTTCTTCACGCGCGAGCCGGAGTCGCTGTCGACGCCCGGGACCAGCGTGCGGACCGAGGCGGGGCCCGCGCCGAGCAGCACGGTGCGGCCGCCGGAGCCGACCATGGCCGAGCGCAGGGACTCCTGCTGAGCCGGGATCAGGAGGTCGGGGACGGTCACCAGGAGGGTGGTGTCGGGGCCCGCGGCGGAGGTGGCCTCGGCGAGCGTGGAGACCGGGCGGATGGTGACGCCCTGGGCCTTGAGGATCTCGGCGACGGCGCGGCTGCCGAACTTGTCGGCGGAGCGCGGGTCGAGGCGGCCGTGCTGGTCCCCGGAGCGTACGGCGGCCAGGGCGACCGCGCCGATCACGAGAATGGCGAGGCCGACGAGCAGTCCGCGGGTGCGGGTCCACATCTGGCGCGCGGACGCGGCGGTCGACGTCGGGCTGGTGGGTGTCCGGCTCATTCGGCGGCCCCCTGGGCGACGGCGGCGACCGAACCGACGGCGTCCACGGCGTCGAGGTTCGGCTTCGTGCGCTCCAGGGCCGTGTCGAGACGCTCCATCCGGCGGTACGCGGACTCGTCGGCGCTGCGGCCGCCGTACGTGACGTCGTCGAAGGAGCGGGCCGCGGCGCGCAGTTCGTCGGTGTGGCCGGGCAGTGCGCGGCCGGCTTCGGCGGCGGCCTCGTCGGAGGTGCGGCCGGGGCGCGGGTCGAGGAGGGTGCGTTCCTCCAGGGAGCGGACGATGGCGCGCATGCGCTCCTGGACGGCCTGGTTCCAACTGCCCGCAGTCGCGTGCCGGTCCGCGGCGGCCCGGTGCTCGGCGGCCGTACGGGGGCTGTCGTCGAAGAGGGCGTCCGCGGAGACCGCGACCCGGCGCGGGGTGCCGAGCCGCCACCACAGGGCAGCGATCACGGCCAGGACCACCACCACGATCGCGATCAGGCCGAGCACCCCGCCGGGGCCGACGCCGGACGCCGCGGCGAAGAGGCTGTCCACCCACTCCCAGAACCGGTTGAGTGCCCGCTGGAGGAGGCTCGGGTCGTTCTCGTGGTACACCGGCTTGGACAGCTCCCGCTCCGCCGCCTCCCTGGCGGGGTCGCGGGGCGTGTCCACCGGCACGTCGGTGCGCGCGCGGAGCAGCAGCCGCGCCGCGATCGTTCCCCCCGTGGTGATCACCCCATCAGCTCCCGGCGGGGGTGGCACCCGATGCGGCGGGGCCCTGACCGGTCAGGCCCGCGGCCCGTGCGAGTTCGATGTCGAGCGCCTCGCGGCGGATGCGCTGGTCGATGTAGAGCAGGACGACCACGCCGGCGGAGATCGGGTACGTGATCGAGGAGGCGATCACGGTGCCGATGCCGGTGACGATCAGGAACATCCAGCCGAACTCCGGACTGCTGTTGCTCATGAAGGCGCTGAGGGTGTCGCCGTCCATGATCAGCGCCAGGATCGCGAACGGCACTTCGATGATCATCGCGACCAGGAAGCCGAGGATCGCCATCAGCAGCTGGATGCCGAAGATCCGCCACCAGGATCCCTTGACCAGCTTCGCCGAGCGCTTGAGCGACTCGACGACGCCGCGGCGCTCCAGCATCAGGGCGGGCGAGGCCAGGCTGAACAGGATCGTGAACCACACGATGGCGCCGAAGGCGGCGATGCCGCCGAACGCGGCCAGCGCGGCGCCGCCGGCGTCGCCGACGAGCAGGCCGGGCAGCACGCCCACGGTCAGCACGAGGGCGGTCAGCAGCGGCAGCAGCAGGGTCAGTCCGAACAGGGGCAGCAGCCGGGGGCGGGCCTCGCGCCAGGCGTCCGCGACGGTCACACCGCGTCCCAGGACGGAGCGGCTGATGACGACGGTGAGCAGCGCCGAGCTGACCAGCGTCGCGGCCAGCGCGATCAGCGCGGCCGGGACCATGCCGATCATCGTGGACTGAAGGGAGTCGGCGGTCTGCGCCAGTGCCTCGGACGGCGTCGCGTCCGGGTTGATCTCCGGCGGGGCCGGGACGATGAAGCGCTGGACGAGGATGCTGGCGACCTGGGTGATCACCGCGACCGTGATCGAGATGGCGAGCACCGGGCGCCAGTGCCTTCGCAGCGTCGACACCGCGCCGTCGAGGATCTCGCCCATGCCGAGCGGGCGCAGCGGGATCACGCCGGGCTTGGCGGCCTGGTGCTGCTGCGGCGCCCAGCCGGCGCCCCATCCCTGGGGCTGCTGCGGCGGGATCCCCCCGCCACCGGAGCCGGTGCCGGTCGGCGGCGACCACTGGCCGGCGGGCGGCTGCTCCTTCGACCACTGGACACCCGGCTCGTCGGCCTGGCCGGCGGGCCGCGGGACCGCGGCGCCGTCCCGGCCGTCGGAGGGGTCGGAGGGCGCAGATCCGGGCGAGGCCCAGCCCGGAGTGTCGTTCACGGTCGTCCACCTCGAGGATTGGTCGCGGGGCCGGCTCACCGAGCCGGCTCGGTCACAGCGCCCGGCAGCCTGGTGGGGCGGCCGGACGGCTGCCATCGTGCCACGCGGGGCCCGCCGGCGGGCCTGGCCGGCGATCTCCTTGCCGGCTTCCTCGCACCGGTCCGCCGGGGCAGACCGGACGATCACCGACCAGTGCGTACAAACCCGCGTGCGGGAGCCCGGCTCGCGTGGACCGACGACCGGTGATCTTCGTGCTGCTCAAGGTACGGTGCTGGCCGGCCACGGGGCCACCGGGTGACCGAGAGGCCTGACGTCGACACCCACGGTGAGATGCCCGGCGCCGGACGATCATGGGACGTTCGCGCTGGTCAGTGAGCTATCTCACCAGCCGCCTTGAGACTGATACGGAAATGGGATGATGTCGATATGAAGGGACGCGTTCTCGTCGTAGACGACGACACCGCACTGGCCGAGATGCTCGGGATCGTGCTGCGGGGTGAAGGGTTCGAGCCGTCGTTCGTGGCGGACGGCGACAAGGCACTCGCCGCATTCCGGGAGGCCAAGCCGGACCTGGTGCTGCTCGACCTCATGCTGCCCGGACGGGACGGCATCGAGGTGTGCCGGCTCATCAGGGCCGAGTCGGGCGTGCCCATCGTCATGCTGACCGCCAAGAGCGACACGGTGGACGTCGTCGTCGGGCTCGAGTCCGGGGCCGACGACTACATCGTCAAGCCGTTCAAGCCGAAGGAGCTCGTCGCCCGTATCCGGGCGCGGCTGCGGAGGTCGGAGGAGCCCGCTCCGGAGCAGCTCGCCATCGGTGACCTCGTCATCGACGTGGCGGGCCACTCGGTGAAGCGCGACGGGCAGTCCATCGCCCTGACGCCGCTCGAGTTCGACCTCCTGGTGGCCCTGGCCCGCAAGCCGTGGCAGGTGTTCACCCGCGAGGTCCTGCTGGAGCAGGTGTGGGGCTACCGGCACGCGGCCGACACCCGGCTGGTGAACGTGCATGTCCAGCGGCTGCGCTCCAAGGTCGAGAAGGACCCGGAGCGGCCGGAGATCGTCGTGACCGTCCGAGGCGTCGGTTACAAGGCCGGACCGAGCTGATCATGAGCGCAGGCAGTACTGCTCCGAAGCCCGGGGAGCCGGGAGTCCGTACGGGGCGGACTGCCGGGCCTCGGCGCGGGCCCTCGCGGCTCGGCCGTCTGCCGTTCGGCGGGCGGCTGCTCCACGACGGGGCACCGGGTGGGCCGGTGCTCCGGCTCGTCGCGCGCTGGGTGCGCCGCCCGCTGCTGCCGGCGGTGCGCCTGTGGCGGCGGAACATCCAGCTGAGGGTCGTCGCGGCGACGCTGCTCATGTCGCTCGGTGTCGTACTGCTGCTCGGGATCGTCGTCATCGGGCAGGTGCGCAACGGCCTGCTCGACGCCAAGGAGAAGGCCGCCCAGAGCCAGGCCGCCGGCGGTTTCGCCGCGGCCCAGGACCGGGCGAGCACCTCGACCGCCCCCGGCGGGCAGGACGGCGGCCGCGCCGGCTCGTCGGTGAACTGGCGCTCCGAACTCGTCGCCATGCTCGCCAGCGGCGGCCAGAGCGCCTACAACGTGGTCGCCCTGAGCCTGGAGTCCGAGGGGGCCGCCAGCCGCGGCGCCCGGGCCTCGGGCGAGGTCGACCCCACCACCAGCATTCCCGCCGGACTGCGGCACTCCGTGGCGCAGGGGACCGGCACGTTCCAGACGTACACGCGGATCCACTACACCAGCGGCAAGGACTCCGAGGCCGGGCTCGTCGTGGGCAAGCGGCTCAACGACGCCGAGGGCACCCAGTACGAGCTGTACTACCTGTTCCCGCTGGCGCAGGAGGAGGAGTCGCTCGCGCTGGTCAAGGGCACGCTGGCGACCGCCGGACTGTTCGTCGTGGTTCTCCTCGGAGCCATCGCCTGGTTGGTCGTGCGCCAGGTCGTCACCCCCGTACGGATGGCGGCCGGCATCGCCGAGCGGCTCTCCGCGGGGCGCCTGCAGGAACGGATGAAGGTCACCGGCGAGGACGACATCGCGCGGCTCGGCGAGGCCTTCAACAAGATGGCCGCCAACCTCCAGGGCAAGATCCAACAGCTGGAGGAGCTGTCGCGGATGCAGCGGCGGTTCGTCTCGGACGTCTCGCACGAGCTGCGCACCCCGCTGACGACGGTGCGGATGGCCGCGGACGTCATCCACGAGGCGCGCAGCGACTTCGACCCGGTGACCGCGCGCTCCGCAGAGCTGCTCGGCGACCAGCTCGACCGCTTCGAGTCGCTGCTCGCCGACCTGCTGGAGATCAGCCGGTTCGACGCGGGCGCGGCGGCCCTGGAGGCCGAGCCGATAGACCTGCGTGACGTCGTGCGGCGGGTCATCGGCGGCGCCGAGCCGCTGGCCGAACGCAAGGGCGGCCGGATCGTCGTCGTCGGCGACGAGCAGCCCGTGGTGGCCGAGGCGGACGCCCGCCGGGTCGAGCGGGTGCTGCGCAACCTGGTCGTCAACGCCGTCGAGCACGGCGACGGCCGGGACGTGATCGTGCGGATGGCGTCGGCGGGCGGCGCGGTCGCCGTGGCCGTACGCGACTACGGCGTCGGCCTGAAGCCCGGTGAGGCGACCCGGGTGTTCAACCGCTTCTGGCGGGCCGACCCGGCCCGTGCGCGGACCACCGGCGGCACGGGCCTCGGCCTGTCCATCGCGGTCGAGGACGCACGGCTGCACGGAGGCTGGCTGCAGGCCTGGGGCGAGCCCGGCGGCGGCTCGCAGTTCCGACTGACGCTGCCCCGGACGGCGGACGAGCCGCTGCGCGGTTCCCCGATCCCGCTGGAGCCCGAGGACTCGCGGCGCAACCGCGAGCAGGCCGCGGCCCCGCGGGAGGACGCCGGACAGGCGCGCCGGCCCGCGGTGCCGACGCAGCCGGGCGGCGACCGCCCCGGGCTGACCGTGCCGGCCCGCAGGCAGGGCCCGCCGCGGCTGCCGGACGGCGCTGCCGACCCGGCGGCGCTGCCGGGCGGCGTGTCCCGGGTGGTCGCGCGCACGGGGGGAGAGGCGGCCGGAGGCACGGCCGCCGGTGAGGTGACGACGACGCCGGCAGGGGCGGAGCGGGAGGACACGACACGTGGGAGCTGACTCCCGGCACCGGCTTTCCCGGACGGATCGCACGACGGAAGGGACGACGGAAAGCACAGCGGAAGGCGCGGCGGAGCGCGCGGACGGGGAGGCCGGAGGGCCCGACCCCGTACGCGCCGTGTGCGCCGTGCGTCCTGCGGCCGTCCCGCGCCCGCGCCGTACGGCCGCGCATGTCTCCGGGGCCGCACGCGGCGCCGTCGTGCTCGCCGTCGGCGGCGTGCTCGTCAGCGGGTGCGCCGGGATGCCGGACAAGGGCGACGTGCGGCAGGTGCGGGCCTCCAACCCGGGGGACTCGCAGGTGCGGGTGTACGCCGTGCAGCCCCGCGAGGGCGCCGAGCCGGACGAGATCGTCGACGGCTTCCTGGAGGCCATGACCAGTGACGACCTGGGCTTCGCCACGGCGCGCAAGTACCTGACGAAGCAGGCGGCGCGCACCTGGAAGCCGGAGGAGCGCATCACCGTGCTCTCCACCGCCCCCGACCGCGGGCAGCCCGACCACACCGACGACCGCGACCTGCAGGACATCACGTATTCGATCGCCGGCAAGCAGGTCGCGACCGTCGACGCCCGGCACGCGTACCAGCCGATCAGCCCCGCCAACTACGCCCAGTCCATCCACCTGGTGCAGGAGCCGGCCCAGGACGGTCAGGGCAAGGAGTGGCGGATCGACCGGCTGCCGGCGGGCCTGGTGCTCAGCGAGTCGGACTTCCAGCGCAACTACCGGTCGGTCAACAAGTACTACTTCGCGTCCGGCGAGGACTGGGTGGTCGCGGACCCGGTCTACATCCGTAACCGGCAGGATCCGGTCAGCCGCATGGACCCGGTGGCACAGACCGTCAAGGCGCTGCTCGAAGGGCCCACGAACTGGTTGAAGCCGGTCGTCGATTCACGTTTCCCGACGGGTACGGCGCTGAAGGAGGGGGTCACCACCCTCACGGCCGACGACCAGAGCACGCTCAAGGTGCCGCTCAACGACAAGGCCGCGCACGTGGGCCGGGAGCAGTGCCGCCGCATGGCGTCGCAGCTGCTGTTCACGCTCGGCGACCTGCCGTCCGTACGGGTCGAGCAGGTGGAGCTGCAGCGGGCCAACGGTTCGCAGCTGTGCGTGGTGAGCAAGGCGCAGGCGGAGGAGTTCGCGGCGGTCCGGCAGTCCGGGCGGGCGGAGAACGCGTTCTTCGTCGACGAGCACGGCACGCTGATGATGCTGCCGACCGGCGACAAGGAGGTCGGCAGCCCCAGCGCGACGCTCGGCCCGTTCGGCAAGAGCGCGCTGCCGCTGCAGTCCGTCGCCGTGTCCCGGGACGAGAGCCGTGCGGCGGGGGTGAGCCACGACGGCCGTCAGCTGCACGTGGCGTCGATCATCTCCGACCACGACCCCAGACCGGCCAAGGTGATCAGCACCGGGGCGAAGCCCCAGGACCGGCTGTCGGCCCCCAGCTGGGACGGCCGCGGCGACCTGTGGGTCGCCGACCGCAACCCGCTGAATCCGCGGCTGATGATGGTGCCGCACGGCGAGGGGCCCGCGATCCAGGTCCGCACCCCCTGGCTGGAGGAGGGCTCGCGCATCAAGGCGCTGCGCGTCTCCGCGGACGGCGTCCGGGTCGCGCTGCTGCTGCAGCAGGGCGACCGGACCACGCTCCAGATCGGCCGGGTCGACCGGCAGACCGCCGGGGGGCAGCCGGTGGTGTCCGTCGTCGCCCCGCAGCACGCCGCGCCGCGGATGGAGGCCGTCACGGCGGTCTCCTGGGCGGGACCGAGTCGGCTCGTCGTGGTCGGCAAGGAGGCCGAAGGCGTGGAGCAGGTGCGGTACGTCCAGACCGACGGCTCGACGTCCGCGACATCGGTGCTGCCGGGCCTCAACGGGGTGACGGAGGTGTCCGCGCCGCACGACGACCGCGCGCCGGTCGTGGCGGACTCGGTCAACGACGGCATCGTCCGGCTGGCGCCGGGCGCGAACTGGCAGCCCATGGTCAAGACCGGATCGTCGCCCGTCTACCCGGGATAGCCGCCGGTCGGGACGCCCACAGGCCGGGACGCCCACCGTCCGCCCGTCGGGCGTGCCGCGCTGGGCCGGTCGGCCGGTCACCCGTACGGCGGTCCGACGGTCGTTCGGGCGCCCCGCGAAATCGAACAGCGCGGAGGTGGCACGGAGGGTCGCCCGGGTCGTTCCCGCTCGCCTCGCGGGAGTTGTCCACAGCGGTGGCCGGATTCCCGGGTCCGGCGCACAGTAGGGGCATGCGGGGGTGGTGGCGAGAGATCGCCGGGCTGGTGCTGCCGGTCGCCTGCGCCGGCTGCGGCAGTCCTCGTACGCCGCTGTGCGCGCCCTGCGCCCGGGCCCTCCACGGCTCCGCCGCGCGCCGGGTGCGGCCGGCGCCGGAGCCGGCCGGGCTGCCGGCCGTGCACGCCGCGGCACCGTACGCCGACTCGGTGCGCGCCGTGCTGCTCGCGCACAAGGAACGCGGTGTGCTGGGGCTCGCGGGACCTCTGGGGTTCGCACTGGCAGGGGCCGTACGCGCCGCTGCGGGCCCCTCTGCCGCCCCCGGGGCCCCGCCCTTGCTCCTTGTACCGGTGCCCTCCTCACGGCGTGCGGTACGGGCACGTGGCCACGATCCGACCCGGCGGATCGCGCTGGTGGCTGCGGCGCGGCTGCGGACCACCGGACGGGCCGCGCGCGTGGTCCCGGTGCTGCGCCAGGGCCGGGCGGTGGCCGACCAGTCGGCGCTGACCGCGCGGGCCCGGCTGGCGAACATGGCGGGCGCGCTGGAGGTCGTGCCGGGCGGTGAACGGCTGCTCCGCGAGGGCCCGGTGGTGCTCGTCGACGACCTGATGACGACCGGCGCGACGCTGGCCGAGGCGGCGCGGGCACTGAGTGCCGTTCACGGCTCGTTCACCGCCGGATTCACCCGTACGGGAGCGGCCGTCGTGGCCGCTGTTCCCCGTTCGTTCGAAATAAACCGGAACTGCCGGGGAACCCGCATCGTTGCAGGTGATGAGAGGGGAAAACCACCTCTTCGGAGGTAAGTGCTGGTAGCGGGTGCCGACACCCGTCCGACCGAGCTATGTTCGGGTGTGAGGACAGCGAATGCTACGCCTCACCGAAAGCACGAGTGCGCCTACAGGACAGGAGTTCAAGGCGAATTAACCTCCGGTTGGTGGGGTGGGGATCTTGCCGACTGGGGAGGAGGAGGTGAAAGTCGCCAGTCCGAGGGCTCCGGCCAACACCGGAGCTTGGTGCAAAGGGAGATGCTCAGCGGCAGCAGAGCCGACTTGAGCGATCCGGGAACGGAGTTCTGCGTGGACATCGTCGTCAAGGGCCGCAAGACCGAGGTGCCCGAGCGGTTCCGCAAGCACGTGGCCGAGAAGCTGAACCTGGAGAAGATCCAGAAGCTCGACGGCAAGGTGATCAGCCTCGACGTCGAGGTGTCCAAGGAGACCAACCCGCGGCAGGCCGACCGGTCCGACCGCGTGGAGATCACCGTCCATTCCCGAGGCCCGGTGATCCGGGCGGAAGCAGCAGCAGGCGACCCGTACGCAGCCCTCGACCTCGCCCACGGCAAGCTCGAGGCACGACTGCGCAAGCAGCACTCCAAGAGGTCCACGCGCCGCGGCAACGGAAGGCTGTCGGCGGCCGAGGTCCCGGAGGTCGTGTCGGGCGTCGCCACCCTGAACGGAAGCGGTGAACCGGTCGGTTCGGAGGAGGCCGGCGGGGTGCCCACCACGATGATGGGCTCCGTCCAGGTCCAGGGCGAAGGGCCGCTGGTGGTCCGGGAGAAGACCCACAAGGCCGCCCCCATGACACTCGATCAGGCGCTCTACGAGATGGAACTGGTCGGGCACGACTTCTACCTGTTCGTCGACTCCGACAACAAGCAGCCCAGCGTGGTCTACCGCCGACACGCGTACGACTACGGCGTCATCCACCTGGAGTCCGACCCGCTCGCCGGGGAGGACGCGGGCGGCGCCGGCGGTGCGCTCGGCGGCTGATCGCAGCCGGCCCCGAAACCCCTCGCGGTGCCCCTGGAGCGCCCAGTGCGCCCCCAGGGGCACCCTCGTGCGACCACGGGATCACCGCACTGTCGCCCGGGCATGAAATCATGGCGTGCACGCCAACCGGTGCTCCGTGGAGTGCGGTTGGTGGACCGAACACGTACTTCAGGCCACGGCCTTCAGGGGGCGGAACGATGGCGGACAGCTTCGGGCCGGTGCACGGCGGGCGGATGCCCGACGGCCCGGCCACCCCGGAGGGACGGGATCCGGACAGCGGGGACTCCCGCAAGGAGCCGATTCGCGTCCTGGTGGTGGACGACCATGCCCTGTTCCGCAGAGGTCTCGAGATCGTGCTCGCGCAGGAGGAGGACATCCAGGTCGTCGGCGAGGCCGGGGACGGGGCGGAGGCCGTCGACAAGGCCGCGGACCTGCTGCCGGACATCGTGCTGATGGACGTACGGATGCCGAAGCGCGGCGGCATCGAGGCGTGCACCTCCATCAAGGAGGTGGCCCCCAGCGCGAAGATCATCATGCTGACGATCAGCGACGAGGAGGCCGACCTCTACGACGCGATCAAGGCGGGCGCCACCGGATACCTCCTCAAGGAGATCTCCACCGACGAGGTCGCGACGGCCATTCGCGCGGTCGCCGACGGCCAGTCGCAGATCAGCCCGTCGATGGCGTCGAAACTCCTCACCGAGTTCAAATCGATGATCCAGCGGACGGACGAGCGCCGGCTCGTTCCGGCGCCCCGGCTGACCGACCGGGAACTGGAAGTGCTCAAACTCGTCGCGACCGGAATGAACAACCGGGACATCGCCAAGGAGTTGTTCATTTCCGAGAACACTGTGAAGAACCATGTCCGGAACATCCTGGAGAAGCTGCAGCTGCACTCTCGGATGGAGGCCGTGGTCTACGCGATGCGGGAGAAGATCCTCGAGATCCGGTGAGGCTCCGCCCTGGGGCGCCCCTGCTGGGGGTCCGGGGGTCGTCCCCCGGGAGGTGGAGTATTTCCGAGAACACTGTGAAGAACCATGTCCGGAACATCCTGGAGAAGCTGCAGTTGCACTCTCGGATGGAGGCCGTGGTCTACGCGATGCGGGAGAAGATCCTCGAGATCCGGTGAGGCTCCGCCCTGGGGCGCCCCTGCTGGGGGTCCGGGGGTCGTCCCCCGGGAGGTGGAGTATTTCCGAGAACACTGTGAAGAACCATGTCCGGAACATCCTGGAGAAGCTGCAGTTGCACTCCCGGATGGAGGCCGTGGTCTACGCGATGCGGGAGAAGATCCTCGAGATCCGGTGACGGGCCGACCTCCTCGGTCAGTCGATGGCGGCGACGAGGGCGGCGGTGAGTTCGGGGCGGTCCACCCGCTCCACCCGCACCGCGTCGCAGCCCACCCACTCGGCCGCCTCGCGCAGCGCCCGCGCCATCGGCGCGACCGCCTTCGGCGTGTCCAGGGACACCTGCCGGGCCACCAGCGTGCGCCCCTCCCGCGCCGGGTCGACCCGGCCGAGCAGCTTCCCGCCCGCGAGCAGCGGCATCGCGAAGTAGCCGTGCACCCGCTTCTGCTTAGGCACGTACGCCTCCAGGCGGTGCGTGAAACCGAAGATCCGCTCCGTCCGCGCCCGCTCCCAGATCAGCGAGTCGAACGGCGACAGCAGCGTCGTACGGTGCCGGCCCCGCGGCTCGGTCGCCAGCGCCGCCGGGTCGGCCCAGGCGGGCTTGGACCAGCCGGCCACCGTCACCGGTACCAGACCCGAGTCGGCCACCACCGCGTCGAACTGCTCGCCCTTGAGCCGGTGGTAGTCCGCGATGTCCGCCCGGGTGCCCACGCCGAGCGCCTCGCCCGCCTGCCGGACCAGCCGCCGCACGCACTCGGCGTCGTCCAGGTCGTCGTGCAGCAGGGCGTCCGGGATCGCCCGCTCCGCGAGGTCGTAGACCCGCTTCCAGCCGCGCCGCTCGACGCAGACCACCTCGCCGTACATCAGCGCCCGTTCGACGGCGACCTTCGACTCGGACCAGTCCCACCACTCGCCCTTGTTCTTCGCGCCGCCCAGCTCCGTCGCCGTCTGCGGGCCCTCCGCCCGCAGCTGCTTGATCACCGCGTCGTACGCGCCGTCCGGGAGGTCGTGGTACCACTGCGGCCGGCTGCGGTACGCGCGGCGGCGGAACGCGAAGTGCGGCCACTCCTCGACGGGCAGGATGCAGGCCGCGTGCGACCAGTACTCGAAGGCGTGGGGTCGTGGCGGAGCCGCGCCATCGGGCACAGCCTTCCAGTACGCGTCCTCGACCGTGCTCCGGCCCACCGCGCCCAGGCGCGCGTACGGGATCAGTTCGTGCGAGCGGGCCAGCACCGAGATCGTGTCCAGCTGGACCGCGCCCAGGTGCCGCAGCACGCCCCGCACCCCGCCGCGGCGGTCCGGCGCCCCCAGGAAGCCCTGGGCGCGCAGCGCGATGCGGCGGGCCTCGTCTGCGGACAGTTCGGCGGCGGGTCGCGGCACAGTCGTCATGGACCGCACCCTAGGCCCCGGCACTGACAGTCGGCCCCGGCCCGGTCAGTCCCGCGTCGCGAGGTACGGGAGCGGGGTGGGCAGCCCCAGGTCGGACGGGAGCAGCGCGCCGACCCAGCAGTCGCGGACCGTGCCGTTGCTCAGCATGCCCGCCCGCAGCACGCCCTCCACCGTGAAGCCGGTCTTCTCCGCCACCGTGCGCGAGGCCGTGTTACCGGTCTGCGCCCGCCACTCCAGACGGGTGCAGCCGAGCTCGGTGAAGGCCCAGTGCGCCAGGCGGTGCACGGCCTCCGTCATGTAGCCGCGGCCCCGGTGCGCCCCGTCGATCCAGAAACCGATCTCCCAGCCGCCTTCGCGCGGGTGGTGCAGGCCGATCGCCCCGATCACCGGGCCGCTCTCCCGGAGGCGTACCGCGAGGTGGTACCCGGTGCCGGAGTCCCAGCTCTCGGGCACCATCTCGTTCACGAACCACTCGGCGTGCTGCCGCTCGTACGGCGAGGGGATGGTCGTCCAGCGCTGGATCTCCGGATCCTGGCAGCTCGCGTACACGGCCTCCACGTCCCCGGGGACGAAGGAGTCGATCAGCAGGCGCTCGGTGGTCAGCGTGACGGGTTCCATGACGGGATTCTGCGGGGGCTCCGGACCCGGTGCGAACACTTTTCGGGACTTGCGGCACCTTCCGAGGGCCTCGTGCGTTCTCTTTCCGGGCGGCAGTTCGCATCCAGGACTGCGGACCTCCCTGCGCGGCGGCCTCCTCGCTTACGATGGCCGTTGCGGTGGGGACCACCTGCCGTGCCCGTGCCAGAGTCCATCACAGACCCAGTGCCAGGCCCGACCGGCAAGGAGACCAGCCTCAGTGTCCGTCTTCAACAAGCTCATGCGTGCAGGCGAAGGCAAGATCCTGCGCAAACTGCACCGCATCGCGGACCAGGTCAACTCCATCGAAGAGGACTTCGTCAACCTCTCCGACGCCGAGTTGAGGGCGCTCACCGAGGAGTACAAGGAGCGCTACGCCGACGGCGAGAGCCTCGACGACCTCCTCCCCGAGGCCTTCGCCACCGTCCGTGAGGCGGCCAAGCGCGTCCTCGGCCAGCGTCACTACGACGTCCAGATCATGGGCGGCGCCGCGCTGCACCTCGGCTATGTCGCCGAGATGAAGACCGGTGAGGGCAAGACCCTCGTCGGCACGCTCCCGGCGTACCTGAACGCGCTCTCCGGCAAGGGCGTGCACCTGATCACGGTGAACGACTACCTGGCCGAGCGCGACTCCGAGATGATGGGCCGCGTCCACAAGTTCCTCGGCCTGAACGTCGGCTGCATCCTCGCGAACATGACTCCGGCCCAGCGCCGTGAGCAGTACGCCTGCGACATCACGTACGGCACGAACAACGAGTTCGGCTTCGACTACCTGCGCGACAACATGGCCTGGTCCTCGGAGGAGCTCGTCCAGCGCGGCCACAACTACGCGTGTGTCGACGAGGTCGACTCCATCCTGGTCGACGAGGCCCGTACGCCGCTGATCATCTCCGGCCCGGCCGACCAGGCCACGAAGTGGTACGGCGACTTCGCCAAGCTGGTCACCCGCCTCGTCAGGGGCGAGCCCGGCAACCCGCTCAAGGGCATCGAGGAGACCGGCGACTACGAGGTCGACGAGAAGAAGCGCACCGTCGCCATCCACGAGTCCGGCGTCGCCAAGGTCGAGGACTGGCTGGGCATCGACAACCTCTACGAGTCGGTGAACACCCCGCTCGTCGGTTACCTGAACAACGCCATCAAGGCGAAGGAACTGTTCAAGAAGGACAAGGACTACGTCGTCATCGACGGCGAGGTCATGATCGTCGACGAGCACACCGGCCGTATCCTCGCCGGCCGCCGCTACAACGAGGGCATGCACCAGGCGATCGAGGCGAAGGAAGGGGTGCCGATCAAGGACGAGAACCAGACGCTCGCCACGATCACCCTGCAGAACTTCTTCCGTCTCTACGACAAGCTCTCCGGCATGACCGGTACGGCCATGACCGAGGCCGCCGAGTTCCACCAGATCTACAAGCTGGGCGTCGTCCCGATCCCGACGAACCGGCCCATGCAGCGCAAGGACCAGCCGGACCTGATCTACCGGACCGAGGTCGCCAAGTTCGCCGCCGTCGTCGACGACATCGCGGACAAGTACGAGAAGGGCCAGCCGGTCCTCGTCGGCACCACGTCCGTCGAGAAGTCCGAGTACCTCTCGCAGCAGCTCTCCAAGCGCGGCATCCAGCACGAGGTGCTCAACGCCAAGCACCACGAGCGCGAGGCCATCATCGTGGCCCAGGCCGGCCGCAAGGGCGCCGTCACCGTCGCCACGAACATGGCCGGCCGAGGCACCGACATCAAGCTCGGCGGCAACCCGGACGACCTCGCCGAGGCCGAGCTGCGCCAGGCGGGCCTGGACCCGGTCGAGCACGTCGAGGAGTGGGCCGCGGCCCTCCCCGCCGCCCTGGAGCGCGCCGAGAAGGCCGTCAAGGCGGAGTTCGAGGAGGTCAAGGAGCTCGGCGGACTGTACGTGCTGGGCACCGAGCGCCACGAGTCGCGCCGGATCGACAACCAGCTCCGCGGCCGTTCCGGCCGTCAGGGCGACCCGGGCGAGTCCCGCTTCTACCTCTCCCTCGGTGACGACCTGATGCGCCTGTTCAAGGCCGCCATGGTCGAGCGCGTGATGGCCATGGCCAACGTGCCGGACGACGTGCCGATCGAGAACAAGATGGTCACCCGCGCCATCGCCTCCGCCCAGTCCCAGGTCGAGGGCCAGAACTTCGAGACGCGCAAGAACGTCCTGAAGTACGACGAGGTCCTCAACCGGCAGCGCGAGGTCATCTACGGCGAGCGCCGCCGCGTCCTGGAGGGCGAGGACCTGCACGAGCAGGTCCGGCACTTCATGGACGACACGATCGACGACTACATCGGCCAGGAGACCGCCGAGGGCTTCGCGGAGGAGTGGGACCTCGACCGGCTGTGGGGCGCGTTCAAGCAGCTCTACCCGGTGAAGGTCACCGTCGACGAGCTGGAGGACGCGGCCGGCGACCGGGCCGGGATCACCGCCGAGTTCATCGGCGAGTCGATCAAGGACGACATCCACGAGCAGTACGACGCCCGTGAGCAGCAGCTCGGCTCGGACATCATGCGCGAGCTGGAGCGCCGCGTGGTGCTCTCCGTGCTCGACCGCAAGTGGCGCGAGCACCTCTACGAGATGGACTACCTCCAGGAGGGCATCGGCCTGCGCGCGATGGCGCAGAAGGACCCCCTGGTCGAGTACCAGCGCGAGGGCTTCGACATGTTCTCCGCGATGATGGAGGGCATCAAGGAGGAGTCCGTCGGCTACCTGTTCAACCTGGAGGTCCAGGTCGAGCAGCAGGTCGAGGAGGTCCCGGTGCAGGACGCCGCGGAGAAGCCCTCGCTCACGAAGGAGGGCGCGCCGGCGGGCGCCGGGCGTCCGGAGATCCGCGCCAAGGGCCTGGACGCGCCGCAGCGTCCGGACCGGCTGCACTTCTCCGCGCCCAAGGTCGACGGCGACGGATCGGTCGTCGAGGGCGACTGGGCGTCCGACGAGGCGGCCGGTGACGGCATGACCCGCGCGGAGCGCCGCAAGGCGCAGAAGGGCGGCGGCGGGCGCCGTCGCAAGAAGTAGCCCTCCGGATTGACGGAGAGGGGCCGGACACCCGTCGGGGTGGCCGGCCCCTTCGTCATTCCCACGGGCCCCGGGACTGTGCCGGGACGCGCGGCGGGAGGTCGTCGAGCTCCACGGCCGCGCAGCGCCAGCGCCGGTCGGCGCCCGGTTCGAGGCGGAAGGCCATGGCCCGGACCCTGTCACCGGTGGCCACGCTCGCGAACGCCTCCAGGCCGCCCGGGACGGACTGGACGCGGCAGCTGAGCACGACGGGGCGGACGCCGGCCCTGCCTCCGCCCCGGCCGCCGAAGGGGGTCGCCGCGGCCAGCTGGACGAGCTGCTCGTACGCGGGGCCGACGGTCCGGCCCAGCATCCAGTGGACCGGTCGTTCGCCGCTCAGGACGGCCAGCAGGCGCTCGGCGAACATCGCGTGCGGTGGCAGGGCCCGTACCGGCGGGCGACTGCGGAGCCCCTCGCCGGGGCGGGCGTGGCCCGGGCGGACGTTCCCCGGGTGGGAGCTGCGAGGGCGGGTGTTGCGCGGGCGGGTGTTGCGCGGGCGGGTGGTGCCGGTCATGGGGGTCCCCGATCCGTCGTGCCCGGCCGCTGTCTCTACCGGGCGGTAACTTCTGTTGGGGATCTTGTACGGGCGGGCTCCGAGCCGTCGCAAGGCACGATGCGGCCTTCCGGGGCGGCCGGTGGATTCACCTATCAGAGTGAGGAGGGCGTCAGGCAGGCGTCGGGAGGGGCCGGAGGTACGGGTGAGGACGTGTGCGCCGGTGGACGGGCCGGAGCGCCCCTCACGGGCCCCGAAGGGGGACTTCGCACGTATCCTGAGGGCGTTTCCGACTACGAAAGCGGCCAGCCATGCGCGTGTACGTCCCCCTGACCCTCCCCGGTCTCGCACAGGCGCACAAGGCGGGCGAGCTGGGCCCCGGCCCGCTGACCGCCTACGCCGTCACGCCCGCGCTGCGCGAGTGGTACGTCTCCGACGACATCGAGGAGCTCGAGTACGCGGCGCTCAACCGGGCCGCCTCGGCGTCGCTGCGGCTGCTCGCCGGCGACCCCGCGGCCGCGCGGCGCCGGGTCGTCGTCGCGGTCGACGTTGCGGACAAGGACACGGCCGTCGACCCCGACCGCGGACTCGACGCGGGCTCGCTGGGCGAGATCCGGGTGGCCGGGCCCGTACCGCTGGCGAAGGCGGCCGCGGTGCACGCGGACGCGGACGACGCGGAGGCGGACGTGGCCGCGGCGGCCGCCGCGCTCGGCGCGGCGGACCAGGGCGACGACGACGCGCAGTTCACGGTCGACGGCGCGGAGGACCACGAGCTGCTGTGGTTCGGTGTGCAGGAGATTCCCGGTCTGCTCGCCTGACGGTCCCGGGCGAACCCGGGCTGTCGGTGGGGGCGGGTACCGTTGCCGGTCATGGGGAAGCACCTGGTCTGGGACTGGAACGGCACGCTGCTCGACGACATCCACGCGGTCATCGGGGCGACCAACGCCGCCTTCGAGGAGCTCGGCCTCGAGGCGATCACGCTGGAGCGGTACCGCGAGCTGTACACCGTGCCGGTGCCGAAGTTCTACGAGCGGCTGATGGGCCGGCTCCCCACGGATGCGGAGTGGGTCGTCATGGACGACGCGTTCCACAAGCACTACTGGGCCCGGGCGGACGCCTGCGGGCTGACCGCGGGCGCGGCGGAGCTGCTCGCGGAGCGGCAGGCGGCGGGGCGGACGCAGTCGCTGCTGTCCCTCGCCCCGCACGACCGGCTGATACCGATCGTGCGGCGGCACGGCATCGAGGAGCGGTTCGTCCGGGTGGACGGGCGGGTCGACGCGTCGACGGCCGGTAAGGCGGAGCACATGGTGCGGCATCTGCGGGCGCTCGGGTCCGTGGTGTCCCCGGAGCGGGTCGTCGTCATCGGTGACGCGGCCGACGACGCCGTGGCGGCGGCGCATGTCGGGGCGAAGGCGGTGCTGTTCACCGGCGGATCGCACAGCCGGGCGTCGCTGGCGCGGGTGGGGGTGCCGGTGGTGGACTCGCTCGCGGAGGCGGTCGCCGTCGCGGACGAGCTGGTCTAGGGCCGGGGCGCGGGGCCGGGCGCGGCCACCTCAGTCCGTCGGGGTCTTCTCCCTCAGGATCTTCAGGAACTCCCTCATCCAGGTCGGCTGGTCCGGCCAGGCCCTCGAGGAGACCAGGACGCCGTCGACCACCGCTTCCGCGTCCTGGAAGGTCGCCCCTGCGGCCTGCATGTCCAGTTCCAGGGCTGGGTACGACGTGACGCGGCGGCCCTCCAGGCCGCCCACCGCGGCCGTCAGGAGCGGGCCGTGGCAGATCTGGGCGACCGGCTTGTCCGCGTCGAAGAAGGCCTTGAGGATCTTCCGGAGTTCGAGGTCGTTGCGCAGGTACTCCGGGGCCCGGCCGCCCGGGATCACCAGCGCGACGTAGTCCGCCGGCGCGACCTCGGAGAACGCCAGGTCCGCCGGCCAGGTGTAGCCCGGCTTCTCGGTGTAGGTGTCGTAGCCCGGCTCGAAGTCGTGCACCACGAACCGCAGCTGCTTGCGGGCCGGCGCCGCGATGTGGACCTCGTACCCCTCCTCCTGGAGCCGCTGGTACGGGTAGAGGACTTCCAGCGACTCCGCCGCGTCCCCCGTCACGATCAGGATCTTCGGTGTCATGTGACGCCTCCAAGGTCTCGGTGCCCACGGTGCCCGGGCCGCGGCACTTTGCCAAGAGGACATGTGTCGCTGTCCAGAACGTCAAACTTCACCCCCCGCTTTTGTACACATACGGCTCATGACGGCCCCCGGGTCCGGAGCGATAGGCTTTTCCCGTGATCAGCGCGATACGCCGCGGGGGCAGCGAAGCCCCCGGCCCGCGCCCGGAGCGCCAGAGCGCCCGGGCGAGCAGGGCGACGGCTGATCCTCTCCGTGCGGGCTCATCGCCGAAAATGGCCGATAAGGGCTCGGACATCTCTCATCCCGGCATAACGTCGACTGCGACCGGACACCCCGCGTCGTGGCGTTGCGCCATTTCTTCCACCGACGTCACGCAACGGCGCGCGACAGGAGCCAGAGGACATGCAGACCAAGCTGGACGAAGCAAAGGCCGACCTGCTTTCACGGGCCGCCCGGGTAGCTGAGAACAGCCCGGCCGGGGGGCGACTTCCGACGGGGCCCGACGGGGAGCGCCCGGACCGGGACACCCTGTTCGACTACCTCCAGCGCTACTACCTGCACACCGCCCCCGAGGACATCGAGGACCGCGACCCGACGGACGTCTTCGGCGCCGCCCTGTCGCACTTCCGGCTCGCCGAGAACCGTCCGCAGGGCACCGCGAACGTCCGCGTGCACACCCCCACGGTCGAGGAGAACGGCTGGACCTCCAGCCACTCGGTCGTCGAGGTCGTCACCGACGACATGCCGTTCCTGGTCGACTCGGTCACCAACGAGCTGTCCCGTCAGGGCCGCGGCATCCACGTGGTGATCCACCCGCAGGTCCGCGTCCGCCGCGACGTCACCGGCAAGCTCATCGAGGTGCTCACCACCGAGCCGAAGGGCGCCCTGCCGCACGACGCGCTCACCGAGTCCTGGATCCACGTCGAGATCGACCGCGAGACCGACCGCGCCGACCTCAAGCAGATCACCGCCGACCTGCTGCGCGTCCTGTCCGACGTCCGCGAGACCGTCGAGGACTGGGAGAAGATGCGCGAGACCGCGCTGCGCATCGCCGACGGTCTGCCCGACGAGCCCACCGCCGACGACCTGCGCCCGACCGAGGTCGAAGAGGCCCGCGAGCTGCTGCGCTGGCTGTCCGCGGACCACTTCACCTTCCTCGGCTACCGCGAGTACGAGCTGGTCAACGGTGACGCCCTGGCGGCCGTCCCGGGCACCGGCCTCGGCATCCTGCGCTCCGACCCGCACCACTCCGGCGAGGACCACCACGCCCACCCGGTCTCGCCGTCCTTCAGCCGGCTGCCCGCCGACGCCCGCGCCAAGGCGCGCGAGCACAAGCTGCTGGTCCTCACCAAGGCCAACAGCCGGGCCACCGTGCACCGCCCCTCGTACCTGGACTACGTGGGCGTGAAGAAGTTCGACGAGCAGGGCAACGTCATCGGGGAGCGCCGCTTCCTGGGCCTGTTCTCCTCGGCCGCGTACACCGAGTCCGTCCGCCGCGTCCCGGTCATCAGCCGCAAGGTCAACGAGGTGCTGGAGGGCGCGGGCTTCTCGCCCAACAGCCACGACGGCCGCGACCTGCTGCAGATCCTGGAGACCTACCCGCGCGACGAGCTCTTCCAGACCCCGGTCGACGAGCTGCGCTCCATCGTCACCTCCGTCCTCTACCTGCAGGAACGTCGCCGGCTGCGGCTGTACCTGCGCCAGGACGAGTACGGGCGCTACTACTCCGCGCTGGTCTACCTGCCCCGCGACCGGTTCAACACCACCGTCCGCGAGCGCCTGACCGGCATCCTCATGGAGGAGCTCGGCGGCACCAACGTCGACTTCACCGCCTGGAACACCGAGTCGATCCTGTCCCGGCTGCACTTCGTCGTCCGCGTCGCGCCCGGCACCGAGCTGCCGCAGCTCTCCGACGCCGACAAGGACCGCATCGAGGCCCGGCTCGTCGAGGCGTCCCGTTCCTGGGCCGACGGCTTCGGCGAGGCGCTGAACGCCGAGCTCGGCGAGGAGCGCGCCGCCGAGCTGCTGCGCCGCTACGGCAACGCCTTCCCCGAGGGCTACAAGGCCGACCACTCGCCGCGCGCCGCCGTCGCCGACCTGGTCCACCTGGAGCAGCTCAAGCACGCCGGCAAGGAGTTCGCGCTCTCGCTGTACGAGCCCGTGGGCAGCGGCCCCGGCGAGCGCCGCTTCAAGATCTACAAGCCCGGTCCGCAGGTCTCCCTGTCGTCCGTGCTGCCGGTCCTGAACCGGCTCGGCGTCGAGGTCGTCGACGAGCGCCCGTACGAGCTGCGCTGCTCGGACCGGTCGACCGCCTGGGTCTACGACTTCGGTCTGCGGATGCCCTCGGCCGCCGGCAACGGCGACTACCTCGGCGACGACGCCCGCGAGCGCTTCCAGGAGGCCTTCTCCGCCACCTGGACCGGCGAGGCCGAGAACGACGGCTTCAACGCGCTGGTGCTGTCCGCCGGGCTCACCTGGCGGCAGGCCATGGTCCTGCGCGCGTACGCCAAGTACCTGCGCCAGGCCGGCTCGACCTTCAGCCAGGACTACATGGAGGACACCCTCCGCAACAACGTCCACACCACCCGGCTGCTGGTCTCCCTCTTCGAGGCCCGGATGGCGCCGGAGCGCCAGCGCGCCGGCACCGAGTTGATCGACGGCCTGCTGGAGGAGCTGGACGGCGCCCTGGACCAGGTCGCCTCCCTGGACGAGGACCGGATCCTCCGCTCCTTCCTGACCGTCATCAAGGCCACCCTGCGGAGCAACTTCTTCCAGAAGGACGCCGAGGGCCGCCCGCACTCCTACGTGTCGATGAAGTTCGACCCGCAGGCCATCCCGGACCTGCCGGCGCCCCGCCCGGCGTACGAGATCTGGGTGTACTCGCCGCGCGTCGAGGGCGTGCACCTGCGCTTCGGCAAGGTCGCGCGCGGTGGTCTGCGCTGGTCCGACCGCCGTGAGGACTTCCGGACCGAGATCCTCGGCCTGGTCAAGGCGCAGATGGTGAAGAACACCGTCATCGTGCCGGTCGGCGCCAAGGGCGGCTTCGTCGCCAAGCAGCTCCCGGACCCGTCCGTGGACCGGGACGCCTGGCTGGCCGAGGGCATCGCCTCGTACAAGACCTTCATCTCGGCGCTGCTCGACATCACCGACAACCTGGTCGCGGGCGAGGTCGTCCCGCCGGCCGACGTGGTCCGCCACGACGAGGACGACACGTACCTCGTCGTCGCCGCCGACAAGGGCACCGCCACCTTCTCCGACATCGCCAACGGCGTCGCGGAGGAGTACGGCTTCTGGCTCGGCGACGCGTTCGCCTCCGGCGGCTCGGCCGGCTACGACCACAAGGGCATGGGCATCACCGCCCGCGGCGCCTGGGAGTCCGTCAAGCGGCACTTCCGCGAGCTGGGCCACGACACCCAGACCGAGGACTTCACGGTCGTCGGCGTCGGCGACATGTCCGGCGACGTGTTCGGCAACGGCATGCTGCTCTCCGAGCACATCCGGCTCGTCGCGGCCTTCGACCACCGCCACATCTTCATCGACCCGAACCCGGACGCGGCCACCTCGTACGCCGAGCGCCGCCGCCTGTTCGACCTGCCGCGCAGCTCCTGGGCCGACTACGACACCGAGCTGCTCTCGGCGGGCGGTGGCATCCACCCCCGTAGCGCCAAGTCGATCCCGGTCAACGCGCATGTGCGGGCCGCCCTCGGCATCGAGGACGGGGTCACCAAGATGACCCCGGCCGAGCTGATGAAGGCGATCCTGCAGTCGCCGGTCGACCTGCTGTGGAACGGCGGCATCGGCACGTACGTGAAGTCCTCCGCCGAGTCGAACGCCGACGTCGGCGACAAGGCCAACGACGCCATCCGCGTCGACGGCCAGGACGTGCGCGCGAAGGTCATCGGCGAGGGCGGCAACCTCGGCGCGACCCAGCTGGGCCGCATCGAGTTCGCCCGGACCGGCGGGCCCGAGAGCGAGGGCGGCAAGGTCAACACCGACGCGATCGACAACAGCGCCGGCGTCGACACCTCCGACCACGAGGTCAACATCAAGATCCTGCTCAACGGGCTGGTCGCCGAGGGCGACATGACCGTCAAGCAGCGCAACAAGATCCTCGCCGAGATGACCGACGAGGTCGGCGCGCTGGTGCTGCGCAACAACTACGCGCAGAACACGGCCCTGGCCAACGCCGTCATCCAGTCGCCGTCCCTGCTCCACGCCCACCAGCGCTTCATGCGCCGGCTGGGCCGCGACGGGGCCCTGGACCGCTCGCTGGAGTTCCTGCCCAACGACCGGCAGATCCGCGAGCTGCTCAACACCGACCGAGGCCTGAGCCAGCCGGAGCTCGCCGTGCTGCTCGCCTACACCAAGATCACGGTGGCGGACGAGCTGATCGGCACCGGCCTGCCGGACGACCCGTACCTGCGCGGTCTGCTGCACGCGTACTTCCCGACGCAGCTGCGCGAGAAGTTCGCCGAGGCCGTGGACAGCCACCCGCTGCGCCGCGAGATCGTCACCACGGTCCTGGTCAACGACACCGTCAACACCGGTGGCTCGACCTTCCTGCACCGCCTCCGCGAGGAGACCGGCGCGTCGATCGAGGAGATCGTCCGCGCGCAGACCGCCGCCCGCGCCATCTTCCGGCTGGGCGAGGTCTGGGACGCCGTCGAGGCGCTCGACAACAAGGTGCCGGCCGACGTCCAGACCCGGATGCGGCTGCACTCGCGGCGCCTGGTCGAGCGCGGCACGCGCTGGCTGCTCGGCAACCGGCCGCAGCCGCTCCAGCTGGCCGAGACGATCGAGTTCTTCTCCGAGCGGGTCGAGCAGGTCTGGGCGAAGCTGCCGCAGCTGCTGCGCGGCTCGGACCTGGAGTGGTACGAGTCGATCCTCGAGGAACTGACCTCGGTGGGCGTTCCGGAGGAGCTGGCCCTGCGGGTCGCGGGCTTCTCGTCCGCCTTCCCGACGCTCGACGTCGTCGCCATCGCGGACCGGACCGACAAGGACCCGCTGGCGGTCGCCGAGGTCTACTACGACCTGGCCGACCGGCTGCGGATCACGGAACTGATGGACCGGATCATCGAGCTGCCGCGCAACGACCGCTGGCAGTCGATGGCCCGTGCCTCGATCCGCGAGGACCTGTTCGCGGCGCACGCCGCGCTCACCGCCGACGTGCTGTCGGCGGGCAACGGGACCTCGACGCCGGAGGAGCGGTTCAAGGACTGGGAGGAGAAGAACGCGGCGATCCTGGGCCGCGCCCGGACCACCCTGGAGGAGATCCAGGGCTCGGACGCCTTCGACCTGGCGAACCTGTCCGTGGCGATGCGGACGATCCGGTCGATGCTGCGCACGCACGGCTAGCCGACGGCAGGCGCGGCCGGCCGAGGGCAGTAACGGCTGGTCGACGGCAGGCACGATCGGCTGACCGCGGGCACTGCTCGCCCGCGGTCACGAACAGGCACCCCCGCCGGATTCCGGCGGGGGTGCCTGTTCGTTCGGCGGGCCTCCCCGGTCAACCGACGGGCCGGCGGACCGTGGTGCGCCACAGCCCGCGGCAGGCCAGCAGGCCGGCCGCGAGCAGCAGCCCGTTGCGGGCGGTCATGACCGCCAGGCCGATCGGGGTGCCGGCGAGCACGTCCTCGTACAGCACCGGGTACGCGAGCGCGCTCAGCGCCGTCGCGGGCAGGAGCAGCAGCACCGCCGGGCGCATCACCGTCTCGCGCGAGGTGAGGCAGACGGCGGCGAGGCCGAGCAGCCAGACCATGTACTGGGGGCTGATCACCCGGCTGGTGAGGGTGAACAGGAGCACCGCGGCGAAGGCGGCGTCCAGCGGGGTGGCGGCGGTCCAGCGGCGGGCCTTCATCCGCCACACCATGAGCCAGCAGAACGCGGCCCCGGTGAGCAGCAGCGCGAGCAGCCCGACGGACGAGACGTACGGGCCGACGTACTCGAACGCGCCGTAGCGGTACTCGACCCGGCCCGGCCAGAGCCCCGCGGCGCCGGCCAGCGACAGGGCGGTACCGCCCAGCGACTCGATCTGGACGCCCCGGCCGCCCTGCTGGCGCAGGAAGTCCAGCGAGTTCGTGAACAGTACGCCGAGGGTGAGCATCAGCGCGGCGGCGGTACTGGCGGCGGCCAGCCAGGCCTCCCGGGTGGTACGGCCCCGCGGCGTGCCGATCAGGGTGAGCGCGGGCCACACCTTGACCAGGGCACCGAGGCCGGCGAGCGCGCCGCCGATCGCGGGCCGCGAGCGGAGCGCCAGCAGGGCCAGCACGGCGATCGCGGTGACCTGTACGTCGTACCGGGCGAGCGGGATGTGCAGCAGGAGGGGCAGACCGCAGACCCACACCCAGGCGCCATGGGTGACGCGGGCGCTGTCCGCGCGTGCGAGGGCCGCGGCGACGACCGCGTCGGCGAGGAGGGCGAGGGCGACGAACGCCTGGAAGTACGTGAGCCAGGGCAGCGCGGCGGGGGAGCCGATGACGAGGCCGGCGCCGGGCGGGTACTGCCAGGTGGGGTCGTCGGGCGGGAAGGTGCCGTGCGCCAGCCGGTCGTACCAGATGCGGTAGAGGACGTACACCTCTCGGCCGACGCCGCCGATCCCGAGGTTGTCGCGCCACAGGAGGACGAGCATGCCGAGGCGGGTGAAGACCCAGACGCAGGCGAGCGCGATGTACGGGGCGTGGCTGGTGGCGACGAAGGTCGCGGAGGTGAAGGTCTCCGACTCGAAGGGGGACCGGGTGAAGGAGGGGGGCGGGGCCGCCGTGCGGAGGGAGGGCGCCGGCGCGTCGGCAGGGTTGGCGAGGTCGGTGGGGCCGGTGGGGTCGGTGGGGTCGGCCTTCCGGGCCGGCCGGGAGGCCCGCGTCCTGCGCCATGCGGGCCATGCGGGCCTGCGCCATGCGGGCGTGCGCGGGGCGGCGGCTGTCGGCTCCGCGGGCGGGTCACCGGGCGCGGGGGCGGGCGGATCTTCAGCGGGCGCGGCGGCTGGCGGGTCGGCTTCGGTCCCGGTCGACGCCGCTCCACGGGCGGTGTGATCGCCGCCTCGGGCCCGGCGGCCGGGCCCGACGCGGTCGTCCGCGACGCGCTCGGCGACCGCGGGCCCGACGGCGGGCCCGACGGCGGGCGGGGAGGCCGGCCGGGCGACCGGCGGCTCGGAGGGCGGCTCGGGGGACGCGTCGTGATCGTTCGTCATCGAGTCGCACTTTAGTCCGCTTCACCCCTTATCTCCCGGTCTTCGCGCCCTTCCCGGTGAACGCCTCGTACGCCGCCACGACCTCCTCGGCCGGGCCGTCCATCCGCAGCGTGCCCGCCTCCAGCCACAGCGCCCGGTCGCAGGTCTGCGTGATCGTCGAGTTGCTGTGGCTGACGAGGAACACCGTGCCCGCCTTCGCCCGCAGTTCGTCGATCCGCTGTTGGCTGCGCCGGCGGAACTTCGCGTCACCCGTCGACAGCGCCTCGTCGATCAGCAGGACGTCGTGGGTCTTCGCCGCCGCGATGGAGAAGCGCAGCCGCGCGCCCATCCCCGAGGAGTACGTGCGCATCGGCCGGGAGATGGCGTCGTCCTTCTCGTTGATCCCCGAGAAGTCCACGATCTCGTCGTACCGGGCGGCGATCTCCGCGCGGGTCATCCCCATCGCGAGCCCGCCGAGGATCACGTTCCGCTCGCCGGTCAGGTCGTTCATCAGCGCCGCGTTCACACCGAGCAGGGAGGGCTGCCCGTGGGTGTAGATCCGGCCCTGGTTCACGGGAAGGAGGCCGGCGATCGCCTTGAGCAGCGTGGACTTGCCGGAGCCGTTCGAGCCGATCAGGCCGATCGCCTCGCCCCGGTACGCGGCGAAGCTCACGCCCCTGACCGCGCGCACCTTCCGCCGACTGCCGCCCCGGCCGCCGCGCCCGCTGCTGCCTCCCTTGCCGCCCTGGACGGTGTACGTGACGTGGGCGCCGTCCACGACGACGGTGGGGGTGCGCTCCTCGCGCGGGGTGTCAGCCACGACCGTATGTCTCCTCGGCTCGCCAGAAGTAGATGAAGCCGCCCACGAGGGCGAAGAGGGCCCAGCCGCCCGCCAGCAGCCAGGCGTGCGGCGGCAGCTGCGCCGCGGTGAAGCTGTCCACGAGGGAGTACCGGACGAGGTCGATGTAGAGCGCCGCCGGGTTCCACTGCAGGACGATCACCATCGCGTGGGGGAGCCGGCCGCCGGCGGCCAGGTGGTGCAGGGACCACATCACTCCCGAGGCGTACATCCAGGTCCGCAGTACGAAGGGCATGACCTGAGCGATGTCCGGCGTACGGGCGGCGAGCCGGGCCATCGTGAGGGCGACGCCCGTGTTGAACAGCGCCTGGAGAGCCAGTGCCGGGACGGCGAGCAGCCAGGACAGGTCGGGGAACTCGCCGAAGCAGCACAGGATGACGACGAGCGCCGCCATCGAGAACAGCAGCTGCTGGAGCTGCTGAAGTGCCAGCGCGATCGGCAGACTCGCGCGCGGGAAGTGCAGGGCGCGCACCAGCCCGAGGTTGCCGCTGATCGCGCGGGTGCCGGTGAGGATCGACTGGGCGGTGAAGGTCCAGACGAAGACGCCGCTGAGCAGGAACGGGACATAGTCCGGGACGCCGTGCCGGACGTCCATGATCACGCCGAAGATGAAGTAGTACACCGCGGCGTTGAGCAGCGGGGTCATCAGCTGCCAGAGCTGGCCCATCCGGGCCTGGCTGTACTGCGCGGTGAGCCGGGCGGTCGCGAACGCGGTGATGAAGCTCCGGCGCGACCAGAGCTGTCGCACGTACACGGGCAGGCTCGGCCGGGCGCCGCTCACGGTCAGGCCGTGGCGCAGGGCCAGGGCGCGCAGGTCCTCGGCGGGGGCGGGCGCGGTGGCCCAGGCGGGTGAGGGTGGCGCCGCGGTGGGCGTCGGGTCGGGGAGGGTCACGGGGTCGCTTTCGCTCCGGCGGTGTGCGGCGTACCGCACGGTGCGGCAGCCCTGACGGCTCGGCGATGGGACGGGTCCGTATCGTCGCTACGCGGAGACTAGGACGCTTCTACGTCGGAACGCAACCGTCTCGTCGTGACGTGGTCGTGGCTATCATCCTGTTCATGACCCCAGCCCCCGGCTCCGCAAGTCCCCGCCGCGCCCCCGCAGGCGCCGCCGTGCTGCGGGAGGACGTGACCGACGCCATCCGCGCCGCCGTCTTCGAGGAACTGGCCGCCGTCGGCTTCGCCCGGATGTCCATCGAGGGCATCGCGCGCCGCGCGGGCGTCGGGAAGACCGCCGTCTACCGGCGCTGGAAGTCCAAGCTCTCGCTCGTCCTCGACCTCGTCGGGGCGGTCGCCGTGCAGGGCCTGCCCGCCCCGAGCACCGGCTCGCTGTACGGGGACGTCCGCGCGCTCCTGGAGGTCGCCGCGCACGCCCTGCGACACCCGGTGGCCTCGCAGGTCATCCCGGACCTCCTGGTCGAGGCGGCCCGCAACCCGGAGATCTCCGACGCGATCAAGGCCGCCCTGCTCGACGGCCAGCAGGGCGTGGTCGCCCAGGTCGTGCGCGAGGCCGTGGCCCGCGGGGAGCTGCCCGAGGACGCGGACCCGGACCGCGCGCTCGACCTCGTTGTCGGGCCGCTGTACTGGCGGCTCGTCGTCGTCCGCGGCGAGTTGCCCGCCGGGTACCTGGACGACCTCGCGCGCTCGGCGGTCGCCGCGCTCACGGCGTAGCCGCGTGCGGGCAACGGCTGGGCGGACGGGAGCCTCCCCGGCCACCGCCCGCCCGTACGCGCCCGCCCGTCGGCTACTTCACCGCGCCCGCCATCACCCCGGACACGAACTGCCGCTGGAAGGCGAAGAAGACCACCAGCGGGATGATCATCGACACGAACGCGCCCGGCGCCAGCACGTCGATGTTGTTGCCGAACTGCCGGACCTGCTGCTGCAGCGCCACCGTGATCGGCGGCGACTCCGAGTCCGCGAAGATCAGCGCGACCAGCATGTCGTTCCAGACCCACAGGAACTGGAAGATGCCGAGCGAGGCGATGGCCGGCCCGCCCAGCGGCAGCACGACCCGGGTGAACAGCCGCACCTCGCCCGCCCCGTCGAGCCGCGCCGCCTCGAGAAGCTCGCGCGGGATCTCCGCGAAGAAGTTGCGCAGCAGGAAGATCGCGAACGGCAGCCCGAACGCGGTGTGGAACAGCACCACCCCGAGCGTCGTCTCGAAGATGCCGAGCGTGCCGAACAGCTCGGACACCGGCACCAGCGCCACCTGCACCGGTACGACGAGCAGCGCCACGACCCCGAGGAACCACCAGTCGCGGCCCGGGAACTCCAGCCAGGCGAAGGCGTACCCGGCGAGCGAGCCGATCACCACGACCAGCACCGTCGCCGGGACGGTGATCAGGACGGTGGAGAGCAGCGAGCCGGTGATGCGGTCGTCGGCGAGCAGCTCGGTGTAGTTCTCGGTGGTCAACTGCGCAGGCGTGGTGAACACCTGCCACCAGCCGCTCGCCGCGATGTCGGACGGGCCGCGCAGCGAGGACAGCAGCAGCCCGATCGTCGGCATCAGCCAGAACAGCCCGACGAGGACGAGGAAGACCCGCATCGTCCCGCCCGCCGCCCGCGCCGCGAGGCGCGAGCCGAGGGAGGACGCCGGGGCGGTCTCGGCGGGGCCGTTCACAGAGCTGTCCGCCGTGGCCGCCGCGCCCTCCGCCCCGCTCGGCACCGTGTTCGCGCTCATCGCCGGCCCTCCCGTCGCATCCTGCGGATGTTGAAGAACATCACCGGCAGGACGAGCAGCAGCAGGAGCACCGCGATCGCGCTGCCCACGCCCAGGTCCGCGTCCGTGCCGAACGACGAGCGGTAGAGCTGGAGCGCCAGCACGTTCGCGTCGTCCTGCGCCGAGCCCGGCGCGATGATGAACACCAGGTCGAAGACCTTGAGGACGTTGATCATCAGCGTCACCAGGACCACCGCGAGCACCGGTGCGAGCAGCGGCACCGTGACGCGACGGAAGACCTGCCACTCGTTCGCCCCGTCGACCCGCGCCGCCTCCAGCAGTTCGCGCGGTACGGCCGCGAGCCCTGCCGCGATCAGCACCATCGCGAACCCGGCCCACATCCACACGTAACTGCCGATGACGGCCGGGGTGACCAGCGAAGGCCCCAGCCAGTGCACGCCGTTGTACTGCTCCCGGAAGTTGCTCGCCGGCAGCCGCAGCAGCGCCCCGTCGGCCGCCTCCGGCAGGCTGAACGCGCCGTCCGCGCCCGCCGTCGCCAAGGCGACGACCTTCCCGTCCTTCACCGCCTCGATGCGCAGCCCCTTGAGCCCCAGCTCCTTCGCGTCGACGACGTTCGGCTTCCCGCCGCCGCCCCGGGTGAAGTCCAGCCACGCCGTGCCGGTGATCCGGCCGGGCGCCGCTTCGGGCCGAGCGGCCGGCCGGGCGTCCCCCGGCATCTGCGCGGGCGCGACGCCGACCAGCGGTAGCCGGGCCGGCTCGCCCGCGCGGACCGGGCTCTTCGTCACGTACCCGCCGTCGCCCGCCGCCTTCAGTGGATGGACGGGCAGCGGGCGCGCCTTGGGGAAGACGGACGACTCGGCGAACGTGTCGTGCACGCCCACCCAGACCGCGTTGGCGACCCCGCGGTCCGGGTCCTGCTCGTACACCAGCCGGAAGATGATGCCGGCCGCGAGCATCGAGATCGCCATCGGCATGAAGACGACCAGCTTGAACGCCGTTCCCCAGCGCACCCGTTCCGTCAGCACCGCGAAGACGAGGCCGAGGGCGGTGGCGACGGCCGGGGCGAACACCACCCAGATCGCGTTGTTCTTGACGGCGGTCAGGATGGTGTCGTCGGTGAACAGCTCGACGTAGTTGGCGAGTCCGGCGAAGGAGTCCCCGGACCTGTCGAAGAAGGAACGCCGGACCGAGTACCCGATCGGGTAGACCACGAGCGCGCCGAGCAGGACCAGCGCGGGGAGCAGAAAGCCCGCCGCGACGGCCCTGCGGGTGCCGGTCACGCTCTTGTACGGGACGGGCCGGGCCGAGGACATGGGTCCCGGCTCAGCTCTTGTACGCCTTGGCCGCGTCGGCCTCCAGGCGCGCCTGGGTCCCCGCGACGTCCTGCGGGTTCTTCAGGAAGTCCTGGAGCGCCTTCCACTCGCCCTTGCCGGGCGTGCCGCCGAACGACTGCGGCATCTGGTCCGACATGTCGAAGCGGAAGTCGTCGCCGGAGGCGATCAGCGCCTTCGCGATCGTGCGCAGCGTGTCGTTCGGGTACGCGGACGCGTCCAGCGCCTTGTTGGGGGAGAGGAATCCGCCCGCCCCGGCCCAGACCTTCGCCGCGTCCGGGGACGCGAGGAACGTCAGCAGGGCCTGCGCGCCCTTGGTGTCCTTCAGCGCCACCGCCGCGTCGCCGCCGGTCACCACCGGCGCCGGGCCGGAGCCGACCGCCGGGAACGGGAACACCTTCGCGTCCGTCCCGAGCTTCGCCGGCGTCTGTCCGATGTTGACGGTCACGAAGTCGCCCTCGAAGACCATCGCCGCCTTGGGCTGGTCGCCGCCGGTGAAGGTCTGCGTGACGGAGGCCGGGAACTCGGTCTGCAGCGCCCCGTTCGCGCCGCCCGCGATCAGCTGCGGCTTCCCGAACAGCTCCCCGAGGGTGGTCAGTGCCTGGGTGACGGACGCGTCCGTCCACTTGATCTGGTGCTTCGCCAGCTGGTCGTACTTCTGCGGACCCGCCTGGGAGAGGTAGATGTTCTCGAACCAGTCGGTGAGGGTCCAGCCGTCCGCGCCGCCGATCGAGACCGGGGTGACGCCGGACGCCGAGATCGTCTCGGCGGTGGCCAGGAAGTCCTTCCAGGTCTTCGGTTCGCTCGCGCCCGCGTTCTCGAAGGCGGCGCTGTTGTACCAGACCAGGGACTTGTTGGCGGCCTTGAAGTAGACGCCGTACTGGGTGCCGCCGACCGAGCCCAGGTCCTGCCAGCCCTTCGCGTAGTTCTTGGCGAGCTGGGCCTTCGCCTCCGGGCCGAGCGGCTTGATCCACTTCTGTGCCGCGGCCTGCTGGATCGCGCCGACCTGCGGAAGCATGGCGACGTCGGGCGGGCTGCCGCCGGCGATCTTCGTGCCGAGGAAGTTCACGATCGGGTCCTGCGCCGGGACGAAGGTGACCGTCGCGCCGGTCCGTTTCTCGAACTCGTCCAGGACCTTCGTGAAGTTCTCCTGCTCGGGGCCGGTCCAGACGGCCGCGACCTCGATCTTCTCGCCCTTGAGGGAGGGTAACGAGAGGTCCGACTTCGTCGACCCGTCCTTCGTCGAGCCCCCGGAACCGGGGTCCTTCCCGCCGTCGTCGCCGCAGCCGGCGAGGCCGAGGGCGGCGATCGTGGTGAGCGCGGTGATCGTCAGTGCGGCCTTACGTGTACGAAGAGTTGTACGCATTCCTGCCCCGTCTCTCCTTGCCCGTGCATCCCGTGCGCACAGGTCTACGCCGGGGGCGAGGGGCCCGCAATACCGCCTTCCGTGTCGAACGGGCGATCGTGATGGGCTCGTGACGTGCCGTCAGGCCCTGGGTGGCTGTGAGCGACGGTCGTGCCGTCGGCCGTCCGGCCCGCCGTCAGGCGTGGCTCGCGGGGGTGAGCGGGGCGACCGGAGCGGCGTCCACCGAGCGTGCGGCGCGGTCGAGCGCGGAGGCGAGCAGGGCCAGGTCCGTCGGCCCGTTGCCCAGTTCGCGCACCGGACGGCGGGTCGGCGGATCGCCCATCCGCTCCCACTCCAGCGGGACCACGGTCGGCCGCAGCGTCGCCGTGCGCGGGATACGGCCCGTCACCCGGCCGCCCTGGAACGGTGTCACGCGCCCGTCCGGATGACCGAGCCGGCCGCGGCCGGGCGCGGGATCGTCGGGGCCGGTGGCCACGGGCGGGGCGTCGAGCACGATCCGCAGCCGGGCGCCGTGCGCCAGCTCGGTGTCGGCGGTGCGGTCCGGTCGCGACGAGGTCGCGACGAGGTGCACCCCTAGGCGCTCGCCGTTGCGCGCCACCGCTTCCAGGACCCGTACGACCGAACCGGCGGCGGGCCGCCCGGGGGAGCCCAGCGCGGGAGCCACGAGGGCGTCGTAGTCGTCGACGAGGACGACCAGCCGGGGCAGCCCGGCGGCGTCCGCGTGCGCGGTGCGCGTGGCGGTGCCCGCCCGGGCGCCGCCGGTCCGGCCGAGCTCCCCGTCCGCGGGTGCGCTCGGCGCGGGCACACGGCCGCCGGCCGTGTCGCCGAGGCCGCCGGTGCCGCCCCTCGGCAGCAGCCGGCCGCTGGGCCGGTCGCCGAGGTCGGCCCCCGCGTCGTACGCGTCGGCCCGCACGACGCGACCGCTCGGCCCGTCACCGAGACTCCCGTCACCGCCGAGCGGCAGCCGCCCACTGGGCCGGTCGCCGAGGTCGGCGCCGGGGGCGTACGCGCCGGGGTCGTAGGCGCTGGTGCGGCGGGCGCGGCCGCTCGGGGTGTCGGTCAGGTCGCCGGCGACGGGCAGCCGGCCGCTGGGGCGGTCGTCGAGGTCGGCGCTCGGGTCGTACGCGCCCGGGCCGTACGTGCCGGCCCGGCGGGCTCGGGCGCTCGGCGTGTCGCCCAGGGCGCCGTCGCTCCAGCGGGACGTGCGGGCGCTGGGGCGGGAGGTCAGGTCGTCCGTGCTGGTGCGGGCGTCCGGCACACGGGGCTCGGCCGCGCGCTCGGCCGGCTCCCGCGCCGCTGCCTGCCGGGACGTGAAGTCCGCCGCGCCCAGGATCTCCGCGCGGCGCTTCAGCTCCGCGCCCAGGGCCTGGGCGAACTCCCGCATCCGGACCGGGTCGGAGGCGACCAGATGCTCCGTGACGTGCGGCAGTTCCGTACAGGGCGCGAGGCCCTCGCCCCGCTCGCCGCCCGCGCCGTCGACCAGCAGCAGCCCGAGGCGGTCCGGGCGGCCCGCCGCCGCCAGGGAGGCGGCGACCGAGCGGAGCAGCTCCGTACGGCCGCTGCCCGCCGGCCCCTCGATCAGCAGATGCGGCCCCTCCGTCGTCAGGTCCACCGCCACCGGGCCGCGCGGACCCGCGCCGAGCACCGCGGTGCCCTCGCCGGCCGATGCCCAGCGGGCCATCAGTGACGCGGGGGTGGCACGGGCCAGCCCCAGCTCGTCGAGGAGCCGCGCCGACGGCGGCAGCGCCGCGGCCGCGGCCCGGCTGGCGGACGGGGCGGCCGCGTCGGTGCGCAGCGGCGCGAGCGCCCGGCCGAACCGCTCGGCCCAGGCCACCGACACCGCGTCCACCGCCGCCACCGTGCCGTGCCCGGCCACCCGGCCGCCCGACGTGCGCAGCACCCGCAGCGCGGTCGCCACGTCGCCGCTCAGCAGCGCGGCGGCCCCGCACTCGCGGAACGCCAACGAGGCCGCGCAGGCCGCCTCGTACGTCGCCGCGACCGGTGAGACGGGCGAGGAGGACGGCGCGTCGGCGAGACAGATCAGATGGATGCCTGCCGCCGCTCCCGCGCCGGCCAGCCGCGCGGTGGTCTCGCGCAGCGCGGCCGAGCCGGGGTCGCCGTCCACGATCACGATCGTGCGCGGACCCTCGTACCGGGCCGCGGCCTCCACGACGGCCGTACGGTCGGCGCTCGGCCAGCCCTGGCCGAGCGGGCCGTCGTCCAGGCGACGGGTCAGCTCGGCGGTGCGGGCCGCGGCCTGTTCCCGGTCGTACGCGAGGAGCAGCCGGCAGTCCTGGCCGTGCGCGGGCCGCAGATGGGGGAGCCAGCCGAGCCAGCCCCAGGCCCGCCGCCGCTCGTCGAGCGGGCGGCCGCGGTCCGCGGCGATCAGCACGATCTCCAGGTCGGCGGGGGAGTGCAGCGCGGCGAGCTGGGCCACGACGGAGCGGGCGAGCCCGGTGAGCCGGTCGCCCGGACCGGCCAGGCCCAGGGACCCGGCCTCGCGCAGCCCGACGGTCACCGGGACCGACGCCAGCTCGGCCCGGTCAGCCGTGCCGAGCCGGACGACCAGCGCCTCCGGGTGGTCGGGGCCGCGCTCCCAGAGCCTCGGGCCCGGGCCGAGCGCGGTGAGCAGGACGGCGGCGGGGTCGGGCCAGGTCTCGGCGGCGGGCGCCGCGCCGACGGGCTCGGTACCGGCCCCGGTTCCGGGTACGGCGCCGGGGCCGGTGGCGGGCCTGCCCACGGGCAGTGGCGCCTCGTCCCTGGCTCCGGTGAACCGGCGCGCCCAGGCGCCGAGGCCGCGCTTCCTGCCGCCCGGGCCTCCCGTGCCGTCGGGCAGCGGGGTGCCGTGGGTGGGTGTGCTCTGCCGGCGGGTCTGTCCGGTCCTGCTGTGGGAGGCGCCGGACTCGGCCTCACCCTCGTCCTCCCGGGCGCGGCCGTGCGCGGCGTCGTCCGTCCCGTACGGCCCGGACGCGGAGCCTGTCGCCGGCCCCGACCCGGGCCCCGGCCGGTCCGCCCCGTACGCCGCGCCTGCGACGTCGTACGCCACGCCGCGCCCGCCGTGCGTACGGTCGTCCGCGCCGCTGTACCCGCGCACGCCGGTGGAGACCGTGCCGCCCGACACGGGGCCGCCCGAGGCAGGGCCGCCCGGGACGGGGCCCGGGGCGGCGGTCGGCGCCGGGGTCTCGCCGGGGCGGGTGACGCGCAGGTGGCCCTCGCCGTCCGGTGTGGTCGGCAGGGAGTGCGTACCGTCGGCGGCCGGGGGTGTGACGCGCAGGGCCGACTCGCCGAGGCGCAGAAGGGCTCCGGGGGCCAGCGGGACCGGTCGGTCGCCGACCTCCGCGCCGTCCAGGCTCGTACCGTTCGTCGAGCCGAGGTCCGCGACCGTGACGCGGCCGTCGTCCGCGACGGTCACCGTGCAGTGGATCCGGGAGACGTCCGGGTCGTCCAGCGGGACGTCCGCGTCCAGGGAACGGCCGACCCGGATCGCGCCGCCGTGCAGCAGGTGCACCCCGCCCGCGTCCGGCCCCGCCACCACGTGCAGCCGGGCCGCGACGCCCTCGCCGACGGACTCCTCCGCGCCGGGACCCGGCGCCGCCAGGGACAGCACCGCGCCGTCGACCAGCGGCGGCTCGCCCAGCGCGCAGCGCTGCGCGTCGAGCCGCTCCCGGCCCGCGTACAGCACGACGGGGCCCGAGGTGTCCGGTCCGGAGACGGCCGCGGCGAGACCGGAGGCGACGGCGGAGAGGGCGGTGCCCGCGGGGGCGGTCACGAGCACGTCGCAGGAACGCCCGGCGGAGCCGGAGTGGCCGCCGTGCGGCGGCGCGAGGACGGTCAGCCGGATCTGCATCGCCGTCAGCGGTCCCTTCTGCGCGGCGTGCCCGGCAGGGGAACGGCCCGGCGAACCGGTGTCTCCCCCCAACCCGGCACGGACGCGTCGTCCGGTACAGGTCGGCACGGACCGGGGGCTCCCGACCCCACGATGGAACGTGCTGGAGGCATCCTCGCACCTGCCGCCGACAACCCGCCCCCGGGTCGGCCTCAAACGATCTTGAATGGTCGGCTGTGGACGTAAAAGTGCCTGGTTGCGTTCGTCCCGCGACGCTCCTGGCAACCACCGGTGCGACAAACGCGTCTTGTTTTCGGACAACTCCTGGACGGGTCCGGCGCCCGAATCCAACCCGGACGGCCGGGCCGCGACCCGTTCGGCGGCACTAAAGTGGGTCGGACATCCGGACGGGTCACAACAGATGACAGGACCCGCAGGGATCCACCCGGGAACCCCGTGGGGACGCCCCAGGACCACGATCAGCAGGGAGCGCGTGACGTGCGGCCAATCGGCAGCAAGTACCTGCTCGAGGAGCCGCTCGGCCGCGGCGCCACGGGCACCGTCTGGCGAGCCCGCCAGCGTGAGGCGGCGGGCGCCGAGGCGGCCGTGCCGGGCCAGCCAGGGGAGACCGTGGCGATCAAGGTCCTCAAGGAGGAGCTGGCCAACGACGCGGACATCGTCATGCGCTTCCTGCGCGAGCGGTCCGTGCTGCTCCGGCTCACCCACCCCAACATCGTGCGGACCCGTGACCTGGTCGTCGAGGGCGACGTCCTCGCCCTGGTGATGGACCTGGTCGAGGGTCCCGACCTGCACCGTTACATCCGGGAGAACGGCCCGCTCACGCCGGTCGCCGCCGCCCTGCTCACCGCGCAGATCGCCGACGCGCTGGCCGCCAGCCACGCCGACGGCGTGGTCCACCGCGACCTCAAGCCGGCCAACGTCCTGCTCGACGAGCGCGACGGCCAGATGCACCCGATGCTCACCGACTTCGGCATCGCGCGCCTCGCAGACTCCCCGGGCCTGACCCGCACCCACGAGTTCGTCGGCACCCCCGCGTACGTCGCCCCCGAGTCGGCCGAGGGCCGCCCGCAGACCTCCGCCGTGGACATCTACGGCGCCGGCATCCTGCTGTACGAGCTGGTCACCGGCCGTCCCCCGTTCGCCGGCGGCACCGCGCTCGAAGTCCTGCACCGGCACCTCAGCGAGGACCCGCGCCGCCCCTCCACCGTCCCGGCCCCGCTGTGGACGGTCATAGAGCGCTGCCTCAGCAAGGACCCCGCCCGCCGGCCCAGCGCCCAGAACCTGGCCCGCGGCCTGCGCACGGTCGCCGCCGGCATCGGCGTGCACGCCAACCCGGCCCAGATCGAGGCCGCCGAGGGCGTCGGCGCGCTGCTCGCGCCCGACCCGGCGCCCGCGCCCGTCCCGGAGCCCCCCGTGGCCCCCGGCTCCGCCGACGCCACCCAGGTCCTGCCGAGCGGCGCCGCCGCCCCTCTGTACGACCCCGGCGCCGCGACCAGCGTCATGCCGATGAACGCGGCCGGGGCCGACGACGCGACCTCGGTCATGCCGCCCGTACCGCCGCGCCCGGACGGCCCGCCGCAGCCGCGCCCGGAGGACCCGCACCCCTGGCAGAACCAGCTCCAGGGCGTCCGGGACCGCAACGAGCAGACCCAGGTCCAGTACCTGGACCCGAACGACGACCCGCTGCGCCGCCGCCCTCAGCGACGCCCCACGCAGCCCCCGCCGTACCAGCCCCAGCAGCCGCAGCCGTACCAGCAGCAGCCGCAGGCCCAGCCGTACCAGCAGCAGGGACAGCGCTACCAGCAGCAGCAGCGCCCGCCGCAGCGCCAGCAGCCGCCGCAGCGACAGCAGTACGCGCCGCCGCCCCAGCAGCAGTACGCGCCGCCGCAGCCGCCGCCCCAGCAGCCCGCGCCCCGTCCGCCGCGCGAGCCGCGTGCGCCGCGGCAGCGCAGCGCCAACCCGATGCGCATCCCCGGGCTCGGCTGCCTGAAGGGCTGCCTGTTCATGATCGTGATCGTGGTGGTCGCGGGCTGGCTGATCTGGGAGTTCACCGGGCTGCAGGACCTGGTCGCCGAGGGCAAGGGCTACTGGGAGGCGATCGGCGACGGCATCGACTCGTTCACCAACTGGATCGACGAGATCACCAGCACCGCCGACAACGTCTCCGGCGGTGGCGGATCCACCGGCGGTACGGGGCAGTAACCGGCGGTACGGAGCGGTTCGAGCCGCTGACTCTGCCGATTTGTCGACTTCCGGGGGGTGAATTCCGCCCGGGAGTCGAGACCGGCGACTGAGGCCGCGTAACTTTGACGCGAACTCCAGCCGCTGAGGGAGCAGTCTTGGCACGGAAAATCGGCAGCCGCTACACCGCCCACCAGATCCTCGGGCGGGGCAGCGCCGGCACGGTGTGGCTCGGCGAGGGCCCCGAGGGGCCCGTCGCCATCAAGCTGCTGCGCGAGGACCTGGCCTCCGACCAGGAGCTCGTCGGGCGCTTCGTCCAGGAGCGCACGGCCCTGCTCGGACTCGACCACCCCCGCGTCGTCGCGGTCCGCGACCTCGTCGTCGACGGCAACGACCTGGCCCTCGTCATGGACCTGGTCCGCGGCACCGACCTGCGCACCCGGCTCGACCGCGAGCGCCGGCTCGCCCCCGAGGCCGCCGTCGCGATCATCGCCGACGTCGCCGACGGCCTGGCCGCCGCGCACGCCGCGGGGGTCGTGCACCGCGACGTCAAGCCCGAGAACATCCTGCTCGACATGGAGGGCCCGCTCGGCCCCGGCGGCGCGCACCCCGCGCTCCTGACCGACTTCGGCGTCGCCAAGCTGATCGACACCCCGCGCCGCACCAAGGCGACCCGCATCATCGGCACCCCCGACTACCTGGCCCCCGAGATCGTCGAGGGCCTGCCGCCGCGGGCCGCGGTCGACATCTACGCCCTCGCCACCGTCCTGTACGAGCTCCTGGCCGGCTTCACGCCCTTCGGCGGCGGGCACCCGGGCGCCGTGCTGCGCCGGCACGTCACCGAGACCGTCGTCCCGCTCCCCGGCATCCCCGAGGAGCTGTGGCAGCTGATCGTCCAGTGCCTGGCCAAGGCGCCCGCCTCCCGGCTGCGCGCCTCCGAGCTGGCCACCCGGCTGCGCGACGTCCTGCCGCTGCTGGCGGGCATCCCGCCGCTGGACGTCGACGAGCCGGACGCCGAGCCGACCTCCGCCGAGTCGTACGAGGACGAGCAGCACGCCACCGGTACGGGCACCGGCACCGGCGCCGCGGCCCCGCGCCGGGCGTCCGTCCCGCTCGTCCCCGGCGCCTCCCCGGACTCCAACCGGGACACCCACACCTCGATGCGCGTCCCGGCCCCCGACGAGCTGTCCGGCGGCCCGCTCGGCACCGCCCGCGCCCCGCGCCCCGCCGGGGCCCGCCGGCCGGGCTCCGCCCGGCACAAGGCGGAGGCGGTGCGCAAGCGCCGCATCACGCTCACGGTGGCCGCGGTGGTGCTCGCCGCGGCGGTCGGCGCCGGCGGGTACCTGGCGACGAGCGGCGACGACGGGGGCGCGCCGCAGGACTCGAAGCAGACGACACAGCCGTAGGGAGGGGGCCCGGACCCATAGGAGGTCCGGCTCCTTGCGCGGAGCCGTTACGCTGGACGCGTGGCAGTCGTCGACGTATCCGAAGAGCTGAAGTCCCTCTCCTCGACCATGGGGTCGATCGAGGCCGTCCTGGACCTCGACAAACTGAGGGCAGACATCGCCGTGCTCGAGGAGCAGGCCGCCGCGCCGTCCCTGTGGGACGACCCGGAGGCCGCCCAGAAGATCACGAGCAAGCTTTCGCACCTCCAGGCGGAGGTCCGCAAGGCCGAGGCGCTGCGCGGCCGCATCGACGACCTCAGCGTGCTCTTCGAGCTCGCCGAGGAGATGGACGACCCGGACACCCGCGCCGAGGCCGAGACCGAGCTCGCCGCCGTCCGCAAGGCGCTGGACGAGATGGAGGTCCGCACCCTCCTGTCCGGCGAGTACGACGAGCGCGAGGCGCTGGTCAACATCCGTGCCGAGGCCGGCGGCGTCGACGCCTCCGACTTCGCGGAGCGCCTGCAGCGCATGTACCTGCGCTGGGCGGAGCGCCACGGCTACTCGACCGAGGTCTACGAGACGTCGTACGCGGAAGAGGCCGGCATCAAGTCGACCACCTTCGTGGTGAAGGCCCCCTACGCCTACGGCACGCTCTCCGTGGAGCAGGGCACGCACCGCCTGGTCCGCATCTCCCCGTTCGACAACCAGGGCCGTCGCCAGACGTCCTTCGCGGGCGTCGAGATCCTCCCGGTCGTCGAGTCGTCCGACCACGTCGAGATCGACGAGTCCGACCTGCGCGTGGACGTGTACCGCGCGTCGGGCCCCGGCGGCCAGGGCGTCAACACCACGGACTCCGCGGTCCGCATCACGCACATCCCGACCGGCATCGTGGTCTCCTGCCAGAACGAGCGCTCGCAGATCCAGAACAAGGCCAGCGCCATGAACGTCCTCCAGGCGAAGCTCCTGGAGCGCCAGCGCCAGGAGGAGCGCGCCAAGATGGACGCCCTCAAGGGCGACGGCGGCAGCTCGTGGGGCAACCAGATGCGCTCGTACGTCCTGCACCCGTACCAGATGGTCAAGGACCTCCGCACGGAGTTCGAGGTCGGCAACCCCCAGTCCGTCCTGGACGGCGAGATCGACGGCTTCCTGGAGGCCGGCATCCGCTGGCGCAAGCAGACGGAGAAGTAACTCTCCCTCACGCCCGTACGACGACGGCGCCGACCCCTGATGGGGGCCGGCGCCGTAGTCGTCACAGAGGCAGATCGTCCGGCAGGACGCGGAAGGCCTTGTGGCGCCCAAGGGGTCGCAGCGCACGGAAGTCGCGCCGGTCGAGCGTGAGCACGGCATCGGTGTCGTAGTCGGCGGCGAGCGCCACGTTCACTGCATCAGCGAGATCCAGGTCGAGCGCGGAGTGCCGCGCCCGCAGGGACTGCGCGGCCCCAAGATGGTGCTCGGTGACCTCTGGCACCGTGACCCGCCCGCGCCGCATCCAGAGCCGGATGTCGTCCACGGCACTCATGGCCGCTTCCCTGCCCAGCTCACGTGTCGCGACATGGTCGAGCTCGGCGAGCAGCAGCGGCGACATGACCAGCAGCCCGGCGGCCATGATCGCCTCGTTCGCACCGCGATGCTCGGGGTGCGTCGAGTCGAGCGCCGCGATCAGCCCGGACGTGTCGGCCACGACGATGATCACGCGGCGGTACCGCGCTCCCGCTCGGCCGCGTCGGCCACGGCGTCACGTACGTCGCTCTTGGCCGGGGTGCGCCCGGAGCCCTGGAAGGTACGGGAGAACAGCGGTTCATCCCAGACTCGATTGGCCATCGCGGCGAGGTGGATCCCCTGCCGGATGATCTCCGCCTCACTGATGCCGCGTCGCTTCGCGGCTTCCTTGATGATGGCGAGGTCTTCGGGGTCGGCGTAGACGTTCGTCCGTTTCATCGACATGTACCAAAGGTAGTCCATGTGCCGGATTGATGTATTGCGCGTCGGATGCTCAAGTCCTCCAGTGCTGCCCTTGCCGCCGCGCGCACGCTCGTTGAGCATGTTTTCTCTCAAGGGCGGAGGTGGCTTCGTTGGGGCGAACTGGCCGGGCTTCGGCTGTCGTTGGGCTGATGCTGGTGGTCTCCTGTACGGCGGGCCCGGAGTCGGCGACGGTGAGGGACGCGGAACTCGTCGGCACCTGGGTGGATGAGTCCGGAGGGCGACTGGAGTTGGCGCAGGATCGGACCTTCCGTACGAAGGGGCTGCGGATCCACTCCGGCATCTATCCGGAATGCCCTGACGGCGATACCGAAGGGACTTGGGCCTTCTTCGTCGAGGACGGCGACTCGGCCTGGTCCTCGAGCGATGCGGTGTCCGGCCGCTCCGTCGCGCTGCAGTTCCGCGGAGTCGGACAGGGTGGCTGCAACCTGTCCGCCGATGTCGTGAAAGGCGGGGAGGAGCTGTGTCTCACCGACGACCAGGACGACTTGTGCGGGGTGGGGGCGGGGTTCTCACGGAAGCCCGACAGCCGCTGAGGTCGTCGCCCCGTGGTGCCCCCGTAGCGCTACCAGCGTGCGGCCTGTCGCGCTTGATTCGCGGACGCAAGTGAGGAATTGATGAACCTGGCGCTTTGTCGACACGACAACAGCACTAGAGGAGGCGGAAGTTCCGCGTTTACGTCACAGTTGCATCCCCGCATGGCGGGCAAGCCGTGAGGTATCGGGCATTGCGCGCGCAACGTGCTTGACGGTGCTTTGAAAACTCGCCAGGCTGGCGCGTGGCATGCGTATTTCTGGGGCGTGTGTGAACGGGGGCCGGAACCAGTAACGTCGCCGCCTCCCTTGTCCGTTGCCCCGAGCGCTGCTCCAACGACGATATGAGCTACTGGGGGTAGCAACCAGATGACGAAGAAGACGCGCGTCCGCGTTGCGCGGATAGCGGCCGGCGCGGTGATCGCCGCCGGTGCGTCGCTCACGGCGGCGGGTGCGGCCTCGGCCGTCGGTGTGGACGTCGAGATCGCCGGCCTGAGCGTCGAGGCTCAGCTCGGTGACGAGGACCCCTGCATCCCGGGTTCGCCCGGCTGCGAGGACACGGACCCGGCTGACCCGGACCCGACCGACCCGAACCCGACGGACCCGGGCCCCACGGACCCGAACCCGACGGACCCGGGCCCGACCGACCCGAACCCGACGGACCCCGGTCCGACGGACCCGAACCCGACCGACCCGGGCCCCACGGACCCCGGTCCGACGGACCCGGGCCCCACGGACCCGAACCCGACGGACCCCGGTCCGACGGACCCGGGCCCGACCGACCCCGGTCCGACGGACCCGGGCCCCACGGACCCGAACCCGACGAACCCGGACCCGACCAACCCCGGTCCGACGAACCCGGACCCGACCACCCCGGGTACCACCGACCCCAACCCCACCAACCCCGGTGGTGACGGCGGTACGGGTACCTGCACCGTGGACCTTGACGGCGCCGAGTGCGTCGACAACAACCCGGGTACCAACAACGCCGGCTCGCAGCCCGTCGAGCAGGGCAAGGCCAAGGAGGAGCTGGCTGAGACCGGCGCCGCCGAGACCTCGTTCCTGCTGATCGGCGCCGCGACCATGATCGCCGGTGGCATCGGCTTCCGTATGCTGCCGCGTCTGGTCTCCGGTGGCCGTGGCGCCGCTGCGTAAGTAAGCGGGCACGCACAGCAGAGGGCCGGGGCGACTGTTCCTTCCAGTCGCCCCGGCCCTTCGCGTACGTCCTGCGCTATGCGGTCTGCAGTGCCGTGATCAGTGCCACCGCCGCCACCAGCGCGATCACCAGTGCCAGGAGCATCGCGGGGGTGAGGCCGCCGAGGGGGCCCTCCTGCTGCATCCGCTCCCGGTTCGCCCGGCAGACGGGGCAGCGGCCCTCCGCGACGGGCGCCGCGCAGTTGGCGCACACCAGTCGGTCGTAGGTCATGCGCTCTCCTCTCCCGAGTCCTCCGCGCGGCGCGTTCTCCGCGTACAACGCTCCGGGGAACGCGACCGTTCCCCTACCACTGTGCCAGCTCTCGAGGCTTTCGGCGCGCCCCGTCGGATTCCACCCGTTCCGCCCGGAAGGGCATAGAGGATAAATCACTCAAGCGTGGACGGCGACTGCGCGGGCCCTGCCAGGTCGCGTAGTGTCACGCACACCCATACTCCCGGCCGACCGTGGTGCACCCGTGATCCGATTCGACAGCGTCTCCAAGTCCTATCCGAAGCAGAATCGCCCCGCGCTCCGGGATGTCTCCCTGGAGATCGAGAAGGGCGAGTTCGTCTTCCTCGTCGGTTCGTCCGGCTCCGGAAAGTCGACCTTCCTTCGGCTGATCCTGCGCGAGGAGCGCGCCAGCCACGGCCAGGTGCACGTCCTCGGCAAGGACCTCGCCCGGCTCTCCAACTGGAAGGTGCCGCACATGCGGCGCCAGCTCGGCACCGTCTTCCAGGACTTCCGCCTGCTGCCCAACAAGACCGTCGCCGAGAACGTGGCCTTCGCCCAGGAGGTCATCGGCAAGCCGCGCGGCGAGATCCGCAAGGCCGTCCCGCAGGTCCTCGACCTGGTCGGTCTCGGCGGCAAGGAGGACCGGATGCCCGGCGAGTTGTCCGGCGGTGAGCAGCAACGCGTCGCCATCGCCCGGGCGTTCGTCAACCGGCCGATGCTGCTGATCGCGGACGAGCCGACCGGCAACCTGGACCCGCAGACCTCCGTCGGCATCATGAAACTGCTCGACCGCATCAACAGGACAGGGACCACCGTCGTCATGGCGACCCACGACCAGAACATCGTCGACCAGATGCGCAAGCGCGTCATCGAGCTCGAAGGTGGGCGTCTCGTGCGCGACCAGGCACGCGGCGTCTACGGATACCAGCACTGAGCGGGTAGGGGAAAACACAGCCATGCGCGCTCAGTTCGTGCTCTCCGAGATCGGCGTCGGCCTCCGGCGCAACCTGACGATGACCTTCGCCGTGATCGTCTCCGTAGCCCTCTCGCTCGCCCTGTTCGGCGGTGCGCTGCTCATGCGCGAGCAGGTCAGCACGATGAAGGACTACTGGTACGACAAGGTCAACGTCTCCATCTTCCTCTGCAACAAGAGTGACGCGGCCACCACGCCGAAGTGCGCCAAGGGCGCCGTCACCGGTCAGCAGAAGGAGCAGATCGAGGCCGATCTGAAGAAGATGGACCTCGTCGAGACGGTGCACAAGGAGTCCGCCGACGAGGCGTACAAGCACTACAAGGAGCAGTACGGCGACACGCCGATCGCCGCCACCATCACCCCGGACCAGATGCAGGAGTCCTTCCGGGTCAAGCTCAAGGACCCGGAGAAGTACAAGGTCGTCGCGACGGCCTTCGCCGGCCGCGACGGCGTGCAGTCCGTCCAGGACCAGCGGAACATCCTGCAGAACCTGTTCGACCTGATGAACGGCATGAACGTCGCCGCACTCGGCGTCATGGGCCTGATGCTCATCATCGCGCTCATGCTCATCGTCAACACGGTGCGCGTCTCGGCCTTCAGCCGCCGCCGAGAGACCGGCATCATGCGGCTGGTCGGCGCGTCCAGCTTCTACATCCAGATGCCGTTCATCATGGAGGCCGCCTTCGCCGGACTCCTCGGCGGCGCGGTGGCCTGCGTGATGCTGCTGGTCGGCCGGTACTTCCTGATCGACCACGGCCTCGCGCTCGCCGACAAGATGCAGCTGGTCAACTTCATCGGCTGGGACGCCGTGCTGGCCAAGCTGCCGCTGGTCATCGCCATCGGTCTGCTGATGCCCGCCATGGCCGCCTTCGTCGCCCTGCGCAAGTACCTCAAGGTGTGACGAGCACCGCGCGAACACCCGAGCGCCGTACGGCCAACAGCCGTACGGCGCTCTTCGCTTGTCCTAGAGTGGGCGGCATGTTGGGCCCCGGATCCTGTCGCAGGCCCCGTCGCCGCGGCGCCGGGGCCGCTCTGACGTTGGTCTTCGCCGGGGTGCTCGCCGCCGCCGTGGTCACCGACTCGCTGCCGCGCGAGAAGCCCGACGAGCCGCGTGCCCTGAGCGAGGCCGCCCGCCCCGCCGGGGCCACCGTCGACCGCCGGGCGCTCTCCGCGGCCGCCGCCGAGGCGATCGCCGACGGGAAGTCGGGGACGCAGGCCGCGGAGGAGTTCGTCAGCCGCAGCGGCGACCGCTGGGGCGCGGTGTACGACCGGCGGGAGTACGAGGAGTTCGAGCAGGCCCTCGACGGTACGTACACCGGTGTCGGCCTCTCCGCCCGCCGCACCGCCGACGGGCGCGTCGAGGTGGCCCGGGTACGGGCCGAGGGCCCCGCCGGGCGCGCCGGGCTCCAGGCCGGCGACCGGCTGCGCAGCATCGACGGCCGGCCGGTGGACGGGCTCTCCGTCTCCGAGGTCGTGTCCCTGCTGCGCGGCGACGGCGTCTCCGGTTCGGCCGTCGCCCTCGGCGTGGAGCGCGGCCGGGCGGTCTGGACGGCGACGCTGTACCGGGTCCGGCTCGCGACCGAGCCGGTCACCGTCCAGCGGCTCGACGACGGCGCGGTGCTGATCCGCGTCGCCGCCTTCACCAAGGGTGCGGGCGAGCGGGTCCGGGAGGCCGTACGGGCCGCCCCGGCCGGTGCCGGCGTCCTGCTCGACCTGCGCGGCAACTCCGGCGGCCTGGTCTCCGAGGCCGCGGTGGCCGCCTCCGCCTTCCTCGACGGCGGCCTGGTCGCCACGTACGACGTGGAAGGCGAACAGCGTGCGGTCTACGCGGAGAGCGGCGGCGACACCCACAGACCCGTGGTCGCGCTGATCGACGGCGGCACGATGAGCGCGGCCGAGCTGCTGACCGGCGCCCTCCAGGACCGCGGCCGGGCCGTCACGGTCGGTTCCCGCACCTTCGGCAAGGGCTCCGTGCAGATGCCCAGCGCCCTCCCCGGCGGCTCGGTCGCCGAGCTCACCGTCGGTCACTACCGCACTCCCGCCGGACACGGCGTGGACGGCCGGGGCATCGTCCCGGACCTGACCGTCGGGGACGGAGCGGGCGAACCGGCGGAGAAGCGGGCCCGGACGGTATTGAGTGGCCTCAGGGGTGGGTCGTAGTGCGAAAATGACTGCACTATGGCAAAGGGACTCGTGAACGTGCAGGGCACCCCTGCAAAGAAGAAGACCCCCGAGAAGGGGCCGGAGCGCAAGCTCATCGCGCAGAACAAGAAGGCGCGCCACGACTACCACATCCTCGACACGTACGAGTGCGGTGTGGTCCTCATGGGCACCGAGGTGAAGTCGCTGCGGATGGGCCGGGCCTCCCTGGTGGACGGCTTCGTCCAGATCGACGGCCACGAGGCGTGGCTGCACAACATCCACGTGCCCGAGTACATGCAGGGCAGCTGGACCAACCACCACGCGAAGCGGAAGCGCAAGCTGCTGCTGCACCGCGCGGAGATCGACAAGCTGGAGTCGAAGTCCCAGGAGACGGGTCACACGATCGTGCCCCTCGCGCTGTACTTCCTGAACGGCCGCGTGAAGTGCGAGATCGCGCTGGCCAAGGGAAAGAAGGAGTACGACAAGCGGCAGACCCTGCGGGAGAAGCAGGACACCCGCGAGACGAACCGCGCGATCGCGGCGGCGAAGCGGCGCCAGCGGGCGGCCCAGGCCTGAGCCGCGACGCCTGAGCCACGGCCCGAGCCACGGCCCGAGCCGCGACGCCGGACGACGACGCCGGACGACGGCGCCTGAGCTGCGGCGTTAATACGCTGGCAACCGTGCCCGCCCGTCACGTACCATGGGCCCTGCACCTCACAGCGGGTGCGACCTTTGAAAAATCAACATGGGGATGATCGGTTTCGACAGCGGATGTCGAAGCAGGGGAAGCGTGTCGAGGAAGCGGCAATGATCTCGTAAACCATATGTCGCAACCAATAATCGCCAACACCAAGCGCGATTCCTTCGCCCTCGCTGCCTAAGTAGCGACTTGCGAAGTGTCAGCCCGGGGGTGATCCCGACCCGGATCCTGGCATCATCAAGGGATCTAAACTCACCGACCCGGTCACGGGGCCGGTGAGGAAATCAAACAGTGACTGAGCCCGTTCCGGACTTGTCTGGGTGATCCGGAGGGCTGAGAAACTCGTACCAGACTGCACACGGAGAAGCCCTGGTTCCGCACCGTTGGACGCGGGTTCGATTCCCGCCATCTCCACTCATCCCATGTGGGCACAGGCCCGGTGGTCTCACGACCGCCGGGCCTTTGTCATGCCGGTTCGCCAGTTTGTTTGATCATGTGTACAACCCTGGCGCCGCCCGGCGGGTCACACCAGATGATCATCAATGATTGCCTGGGGAGAAGTCCTTGAAGAGGTTCACCTCGGCGGCGCTCGTCGCCGCCACCGCCGTTCTCGGCACCCTGCTCGCACCCGGTACCGCGCAGGCCGCGGACCCGGTCGGCGGCATAAACATCTCTGCTGGCGCCGAGGGCATCGAGATCATGTCCGTGGGCGCCATGCCGGCCTTCGTGGCCCACATCCGCAAGAAGGACAGCGAGACCCGGGTACAGACCGTCACGGAATTCACGTACAGCAACGACTGCAGCACCTCCTGCATGGAGGACTGGTACCGGTCCGGCCCGTTGAGCCTCGCCGACCTCGGCCTCTACACCGTGGACATCGAGTACAAGGGCACCGAGGGCGAGACGATCCTGCGCAAGGACGTGGCGGAACTCGACTACCGCGCGCTCGCCCGATTCCAGAACACCACCGTGCCCAAGGCGGTCAACCTCGACAGCCTGAGCACCACCGTCTCCTCCGACCTGGTCGCCCTCGACCCTCGCGACGGGAAGACCACCCCGCTCGCCGGCAAGCAGGTGACCGTCGCTTTCGGCAGCCAGTCCAGGACGGTCTCGACCGACGCCGCCGGGCATCTCATCGCGCCGGTGGACTACGCGGGTACGGAGAGCTCGAACTCGGTCCGGATCAGCCTCAAGCACGTCTCCACCGCCAACGGCACGGGCTCGGTCACCGTGGCCCCCACGGTCGAGCGCCAGCAGGTGAAGATCGTTCTGGACGAGGACTCCCGCTCGGTGACCGCCCCCTACGGCACCTACGTCACCATCCGCGGTGGCATCACGCGTACGGCCAAGGACGGCACGCAGAGGCCGGTCGCCTCGCCGATGAGGATCACGATCCCCAACACCTACCTGCCCGAGTTCACGAGCGACGCGGCGGGCCGGTTCAGCAAGGCCGCGCGGGTCCTGAAGTCCTCGACATGGAAGGCCAGCGCCGGCTACCAGCAGCCGTGGCTCGACTACAACACAGCCGCCGACATCACGGCCACGGTGACGGCGGGAACCGCCTTCACGAACGAGGGCATCGGCATCGACAAGTACCGCAAGGTGTGGGCGGAGGGGATACTCGTCCAGCGCGCCACATCGGCCGCCCCGGGCCCCGCCACCGTCGAGCTCCAGTACTCGGCCGACGGCCGCACCGCCTGGTCCACCCGCAAAACCGTGGACACCGTCATCGGCAAGTGGTTCAACCTGCCCACGCTGGAGAACGCGCCCGTCGACGGCTACTGGCGACTGCGGTACGCGGGCAAGGCCGACCTCGCCGGGTCGACCTCCACGCGCATTCGCCTGACCAAGACCGTGACCACGGTCGCGGAGTTCAACGCGAACCCCGAGCCGGTCCTCAAGGGCCAGTACCTCACCCTCACCGGCAAGCTCAAGCAGCGCGCCGCGTCCTCCACGACCTGGCAGCCGTACGGGGCGCAGACCGTGCGCTTCTACTTCAAGCCCGCCGGCAGCACCGCCTACGGCTACATGGGCTCGACCACGACCGCCGCCGACGGCGGCTTCAGCAGGAAGTTCACCGCCAAGACGGACGGCACCTGGCAGGCCCAGTTCTACGACAACGGCACCACGCACTTCGCGAGCCGGAGCCGCGAGGACGTCGTCGACGTCACCGGCTGACGACGGCGAGGAGGTCCGGCCGCTACGGCAGCCGGGCCTTCGCCGTGCGCGTGGCGGTGCCCGCGAGGAGCAGGGCGATTCCCGCCGCCGTCGCCGGGATGGCGAAGCCGTACACCGCTCCCACGTGATCGGCCGTCCAGCCGCCCGTCGCCGAGCCCAGCGCGATCCCGCCGAGCAGCGCGGTCACCGCGAGCGTCATGCCCTCGTTGAGCTGGGACGGCGGGGTCAGCCGCTGGACCTGGGACATGCCCGTCACCATCGTCGGCGCCGTCGCCATGCCGGCCAGCAGCAGCGCTCCGGCCAGCGCGAGCAGCGATCCGGTCGCGGCGGCGAGCAGCGGAAGCGTCATCAGGGCCGTCATCGCGGCCAGGCAGGCGGGCAGCCCCGCCGAGCGGCGGACCCGGCCGTACGCGAGTCCCGCCGCGCACGACCCGGCCGCCTGGAGCCCCAGGACCGGGCCGGCCACCGGTCCGTCCACGTGGGCCAGCGTCACCACCTCCATCGAGCCGAACACCGCGCCGGTCGCCAGGAAGACGCCGAGCAGCCGCGCCATGCCCGGCGCGCGCAGCGGAGAGCCCGCCGAGGTGCGCGGAGCCACCGGGGGCTCCGTCGAGCGCTGCGCGGCGAAGACCAGCACCCCGCCGAGGAACAGCGCCGCGGCCACCAGCGTGCCCGCCTCGGGGAAGAGCGCTGAGCAGAGGAAGGCCGCGAGCACCGGCCCGAGCATGAAGCACAGCTCGTCCGCGGCCTGCTCGAAGGCGTTCGCGGTGTGCCGGGCGGCCGGGTCGTCCCGGTGGAGGTGCGCCCAGCGGGCCCGTGACATCCCGCCGGTGTTGGGGGCGGTCGCGGTCGCCACGGCGCAGACGAACAGCGTCCAGGCCGGTGCCCCCGCTCGTACGCACAGCAGCATCGACAGGGTGCCCAGGACGGACAGGACGGTGGCGGGGACGGCCACCCGGGCCTGCCCGTACCGGTCGACGAGCCGCGCCGTCCACGGCGCCACGACCGCCGTCGCGGCCAGTCCGGTCGCGGTGACCGAGCCGGCCAGCGCGTACGAGTCGTACCGGCCGGCGATCATGATCACGGCGGAGACGCCGAACATGCCCATCGGCAGCCGCGCCACCAGGTTGCCCGCCGTGAACGCCTTCGCGCCCGGGACGGCGAACAGCCGCGCGTACGGGTTGGTGCTCCGGCGGGGCGGCACGGCGGCCTCGCGGTAGCGGGGGGCGAGGGCGGGGCCGTGCGGGGTCAGGGTGAGGGTCGTCTGCGGCATGGATCAAGGTTCGCGGCGGGGCCCCGCGCGGGTCCAACACCTAATCGATCGCGATTCACGCACTCCTGTTGTTGAATGCCGCGTGGCCTCCTCCTCCGACCTCGACCCGCGACTGCTCCGCGCCTTCACCGCCGTCGCCGACGAACTGCACTTCACCCGCGCCGCCGCCCGGCTGTACGTGGCCCAGCAGGCCCTCAGTCGGGACATCCGGCGCCTGGAGCGGGAGTTGGGGGCCGAGCTGTTCGTCCGTACCACCCGTCAGGTCTCCCTCACCCCCGACGGCGAGCGGCTGCTGCCGCACGCCCGGCGGGTCCTCGCCGCGCACGACGCGCTCGCCGACGCCTTCCGGGCCGACGCCCGGCCGCTGCTCGTCGACCTCAACAGCCCGGGTCTGGCCACCGCCGCGGTCCTCGCCCGGGCCCGCGAACGCGCCCCGGAACAGGAGCTGATGGCCCGCTACGAGAGCGGACTGACCTGGGCCGCCGGGGAGATCCTGGCCGGCCGGCTGGACGTCTCCTTCGGCCGGTACGGCGGGCTCGGCGCGGCGGTGCGGGCGCGGCTCGGCGCGCAGTTCGTCCGGTACGAGCCGATGGCCGTGATCTTGCCCGAGGACCATCCGCTCGCCGGCCTGGCGGAGGTCCCCCTCGACGCGCTCGCCGGGGAGCGCATCTACGCGGGCGCCGGCAACGACCGCACGTCCGAGTGGACGGATCTGGCGGCCCGGCTGTTCGCCGGGCGCGGGATCGACATCGCCCCGCCCGCGCCGCTCGCGGTCGGCAAGGAGGAGTTCCGCCGCCTGATGGCCAAGAACCGCACCCCGGTGCTCGCCGTCGTCGACTTCCCGCCGATGCCGGGCAGCGTGCTGCGGCCGCTGACCGATCCCGTGCCGCTCTCGCCGGTGTGGATGGTGTGGCGCGACGGGCTGCGGCACCCGGGCCTGGACGCCCTGCGCGCGGCGGCCGCGGAGATCGGGGCCAGGGAGGGCTGGCTGGACCGGCCGCCCGGCTCCTGGCTTCCGGAGGGCGAGCCCGGGCTGCCCGCATCCTGAGCCGGGCTGCCCGCACCCTGAGCCGGGCCCGCCCGCACCCTGAGTCAGGCCCGCCCGCACCCTGAGCCCGGCGTCTCACACGGCCCGGCCGGTTCGCGTGAGAGCAAGGTTCCGTACCCGTCACTTCGCGGCACCGGCCTGAAACGAGCCCTCCGTACCTTCTGGAGTGCGAGAGGTCCAGAGCTCTGGACGCTCTGGGACCCGACACCGTGGAGGTGCGAGATGGGCGGCCGTTGGATCGAACGGTGGGAGCCGGAGGACGAGGTCTTCTGGAACGAACAGGGAGAGCGGATCGCCAGGCGCAACCTGCTGTTCTCCGTGTTCTCCGAGCACATCGGCTTCTCCATCTGGAGCCTGTGGTCGGTGATGGTCCTGTTCATGGGGCCGCAGTACGGGATCGACCCCGCGGGCAAGTTCTTCCTGATCGCCACCGCGACCTTCGTCGGCGCGCTGATCCGCATCCCGTACACCTTCGCGGTCGCCCGCTTCGGTGGCCGGAACTGGACGATCGTCAGCGCGGTGCTGCTGCTCCTGCCGACCGGCTTCGCGTACGCGGTGATGGAGCCCGGGACCTCGTACAACACGTTCCTGCTGGTGGCCGCGCTCACCGGCGTCGGCGGCGGCAACTTCGCCTCCTCGATGACCAACATCAACGCCTTCTTCCCGCTCCGGAAGAAGGGCTGGGCGCTCGGCCTCAACGCGGGCGGCGGCAACATCGGGGTGCCCGTGGTCCAGCTCGTCGGCCTGCTGGTCATCGGCACCGCCGGCGCCGCGCACCCGCGGATCGTGCTCGGCGTCTACATCCCGCTGATCGTCGTCGCCGCGTTGTGCTCCGCGCTCTTCATGGACAACCTGGCCCCGGTGAAGAACGACACCGGCGCGGTCAAGGAGGCCGTGTCGGCGAAGCACACGTGGATCATGGCCTTCCTGTACATCGGCACGTTCGGCTCCTTCATCGGGTACAGCTTCGCCTTCGGCCTGGTGCTCCAGACGCAGTTCGGCCGGACCCCGCTGCAGGCCGCCTCGCTGACCTTCATCGGCCCGCTGCTCGGCTCGCTGATCCGGCCGGTCGGCGGCTCCCTCGCCGACAAGTACGGCGGCGCGCGGATCACGCTGTCGACCTTCGCGGCGATGGCCCTGTCGACCGGCGTGGTGATCTACGCGTCCGTGGTCGAGTCGCTCACCGTCTTCCTCGTCGGCTTCATCGGACTGTTCGTCCTCTCCGGCCTGGGCAACGGCTCCACGTACAAGATGATCCCGGCGATCTTCCTGGCGCAGGGCCACCGCAAGGGCCTGGCGGGCGAGGAGGCCGAGGCGTACGGCCGCCGGCTCTCCGGGGCCTCCATGGGGCTGATCGGCGCGGTCGGGGCGCTCGGCGGGCTCGGCATCAACCTGGCCTTCCGGCAGTCCTTCCAGACGGCCGGCACCGGGACGTCCGCCTTCGTCGCCTTCCTGGCCTTCTACGCGGCGTGCATGGTCGTCACCTGGGCGGTATACCTTCGCCGGCAGGCGACGGTGCCCGACACGGCCGAGGCGGCGGAGACCGCCGAGGCCGAGGCGCAGCGCGGCTACGCCGGGGTGTGAGCCGCAGTGGTCCGCGACACAGTGGCCCGTAACGTCCGTAACGGCGGTGAAATGCGGGAGGACCGAGACTGTCACGCGGTGCCGCCAGGCTCGACTGCCATGAACGAGCAAGAGCAGGGGCCCCTCGCGGGGTTCACCGTCGGCGTCACGGCGGCGCGGCGCGCGGACGAGCTGTCCGCGCTGCTGCGCCGCCGCGGCGCCGCGGTGGTGCACGGGCCGGCACTGCGGATCGTCCCTCTCGCCGACGACACGGAGCTCCTGGCCGCGACGAAGGAACTGATCGCCAACGCCCCGGACGTCGTCGTCGCCACCACGGCGATCGGCTTCCGCGGCTGGGTCGAGGCGGCCGAGGGCTGGGGGTACGGGGACGAACTCCTGGCCTGCCTGCGGGGCGTGGAGCTGCTGGCCCGCGGCCCCAAGGTCAAGGGCGCGGTGCGGGCGGCCGGGCTGACGGAGCACTGGTCGCCGTCCTCGGAGTCCATGGCGGAGGTCCTCGACCGGCTGCTCGCGGAGGGTGTGGCGGGCCGCCGGATCGCCCTCCAGCTGCACGGGGAGCCGCTGCCCGGGTTCGTGGAGGCGCTCCGGGCCGGCGGCGCGGAGGTCGTCGGCGTACCGGTGTACCGGTGGATGCCGCCGGAGGACATCGCGCCGCTCGACCGGCTCCTCGACGGGGCGCTGGCCGGCACGCTGGACGCGGTCACCTTCACCAGCGCCCCTGCGGCGGTCTCGCTGCTGACCCGGGCCGAGTACCGGGGCGCGCTGCCGGAGCTGCTCGCGGCGCTGCGGCACGACGTGCTGGCGGTCTGCGTGGGGCCGGTCACCGCGCTGCCGCTCCAGGCCCAGGGGATCGACACGCTCCAGCCGGAGCGGTTCCGGCTCGGGCCGCTGGTGCAACTGCTCTGCCGGGAGCTGCCGTCCCGGGCCCGGACGCTCCCGGTGGCCGGCCGCAGCGTGGAGATCCGCGGTCACGCGGTCCTCGTGGACGGGGAGTTGCGACCGGTCCCGCCGGCCGGGATGGCGCTGCTCGGCGCCCTGGCGCGGCGTCCCGGCTGGGTCGTCTCGCGGGCCGATCTGCTGCGCGCGCTGCCCGGCGCGGGCCGTGACGAGCACGCGGTGGAGACGGCGATGGCCCGGCTCCGTACCGCCCTGGGCGCGCCGAAGCTGATCCAGACGGTCGTCAAGCGCGGCTACCGGCTGGCCCTGGACACCCCGGCGGAGGAGAAGTACGCGGACGCGGAAGCGCTCTGAGCGACGGGCAGGGGCCGGCGATCACCGGCCCCTGCCCGTCCCTGCGTCCCCGCCCCCTCAGCGCTCGCCGCTCACCGCTCCCGCAGGGCCATCGCCCGCAGCAGGCAGCCGAAGCCGAGCACCGTCAGCACCAGGCGGACCGTGTTCCAGGCGACCCACGGGGACTCGAAGTCCGTACGGGCCTTGGTGATGTCCTTGGCCGCCGCGAGGGCGTCGTTCAGCGGGACGTTGACCGCCGAGGTGACCACGAAGACCGCGACGTACAGCACCAGCGCCGCGATCACCCAGCCCTTCGCCGGGGTACGGCGCTGCTGCCAGGCCGCGACCCCGGTGAGGATCAGCGCGCCGAAGAACGGCGTGAAGAACACCGGGTTCTGGATCACGTCGTTGATGTTCCGCATCACCTCGACGAAGGTCTTGTCGTCGCTGCGCGCCAGTGCCGGCATCACCGAGCACACATAGGCCAGCCACACCCCCGCGACCAGTCCCGTCATCGCCGTCGCCACGCCGAGCACGGCGCCCCGTCCCGTCCCGCCCCTGTTTTCTGTCATGGGCACAGTCAATCGGGCGGCCGCCCCCGGGACCATGGATTTCCGTCCACGTTCCATACGCGGGCGTCTACGGTGGTCGGGTGATCCACATACGTCCCGCCGTCGTGCCCTCCGGCGCCACCGCTCCCTCCGACGCCCACGCCCTCGCCGCCGCGCTGCTGCGCATCCGGGAGTATCTGCGCCCCTGGGAGCCCTACCGGGCCGAGCGGTACTACACCGCCGAGGGGCAGGCCGAGCGGCTCACGGACGGCGGGGAACGCTGGGTCGCCGTGGACGGGGACGCGATCGTCGCCCTGGCCACGCTCTCCGGCATCGTCGAAGGGCCGTTCCGCAGCGCCTCCCTCGGGTACTGGGTGGACCCCGCGTACGCCGGGCAGGGCGTCGCCACCCAGCTGGTCGCGGAGGTGTGCCGGGGCGCCCGCGAGGAGCTGGGGCTGCACCGGATCGAGGCGTGCACGATGCTCGACAACCACGCCTCCCAGCGCGTGCTCGCCAAGTCCGGCTTCGAGCGGATCGGTACCGCGCCGAACTACCTGCACATCGACGGCGCGTGGCGCGACCATCACCTGTTCCAGCGGATCCTGCACGACGATCCTCCGCCGCACCCCTAGTCGGCCGCGCCCCGCGTGGGCACTCTGGTGGCGGCACCCCGACCGTCCCCCGACCGCGAGGTGGTGACAGGGACATGACCGTGCTCGCCGGTCCCCCCGTACGGATCGACGCCGGACGGATCTGCCTCGACCTGGCCGCCCAGCCGCCCGACCGCGCCGACGCCCTCGACCGCTGGCTGCACGCCGAGGGCCTGGTCCCCGGCACCACCCCGCTGCACGGCCTGGACGCCCGCTGGGTCGCCCGTTTTCGCGAACTCGGCGACTGCGTCACCGCGTTGGTCCGCGCGCAGCTCCAGGGCGCCGGACCCGACCCCGTCGCGCTGGACCGCCTCAACGCCCTCGCCGCGGCCGCCGCCCCGCCCGCGCCCCGCGCCGTCCGCACCGAAACCGGGGCGCTCGTCCGGGTGTTGAGCGGCGAACCCGAGTGCCGCGCGCTGCTCGCCGCCGTCGCCCGCGACGCCGTCGACCTGCTCACCGACCCCGTCGCCCGCGCCCTGCTGCGCCAGTGCGAGAGCGACGACTGCCACCGCTGCTACCTCGACACCTCCCGCGGACACCGCCGCCGCTGGTGCTCCAGCGAGGTGTGCGGCAACCGCGAACGCGTCGCCCGGCACCGCCGCCGGCACCCCGCGAAAAGAAATTCCGCCGCGCGTTGAGCAGAATCCCGGAGCCCCGCGTAAAGGAGGAGGACAGCAGTCCGACAGGGTCTCGACCGGGAGGTTCAGCGTGCGCAAGGATGCCGCCGTGGCCGATGACCGTCCGCACAGGGCCCGGCATCGCGGCAGTCCCGCACGTCCTCAGCCCCCCGTCCCCGACGAGGAGTTGATGCGGGCGCTGTACCGCGAGCACGCCGGGCCCCTGCTCGCCTACGTACTCCGCCTCGTCGCCGGCGACCGCCAGCGCGCCGAGGACGTGGTGCAGGAGACGCTCATCCGTGCCTGGAAGAACGCCGGCAGCCTGGGCCAGGCCACCGGTTCCGTCAGACCCTGGCTGGTGACGGTCGCCCGGCGCATCGTCATCGACGCTCACCGCAGCCGGCAGGCCCGGCCGCAGGAAGTCGACGCGTCACCGCTGGAGGTCATGCCCGCGGAGGACGAGATCGACAAGGCGCTGTGGCTCATGACCCTCTCCGACGCACTCGACGATTTGACCCCGGCGCACCGGGAAGTGTTGGTCGAGACGTACTTCAAGGGGCGTACCGTCAACGAGGCGGCCGAGACGCTCGGCATACCCAGCGGGACCGTGCGGTCCCGGGTTTTCTACGCACTGCGTTCGATGAAGCTCGCGCTGGAGGAGAGGGGGGTGTCGGTATGACCGCGTACGACAGCGACCCGGCCCACGACCGCGAGTCGCCGCACGACGCCGTCGGCGCGTACGTGCTCGGCGTGCTCGACGACGCGGACGCCACGGCCTTCGAGGCCCACCTCGCCGGCTGCGCCCGGTGCGCCGCCCATCTGGACGAGTTCGCCGGGCTGACCCCGATGCTGGCGATGCTCGCCGAGGGCCCCGGCCCCGCCGCCGTCCCCGAACCGCGCACCGGCGACCCCGGCGCCGGGGCGGGCATCGACCCGTACGCGGACGACGCCTTCGACGCCTTCGCCCCCCGGCCGCCGGCACCGCGCCCCGCGCCGCCGGGCCCCGCCGTCGTCGAGCCGCCCGTGACGCCCCGGCCCGAGCTGCTCGACCGGCTGGTCGACGAGGTCGCCGCCAAGCGTGCCCAGCGTCGCCGGCGGACCATGTACCTGGTCGCCGCGGCCGCCGCGCTGATCATCGGCGGGCCGGCCGTGGCCGTGGTCGCCACCTCCGGCGACGGCGACGGGCGGAACAACGTCGCCGCCGACCCGCACCCCACCAGCCCCGCCGAGGACGCCTTCTTCCACCACATGGAGGAGAAGATCGCCGCCACCGACGCGACCACCAAGGTCAGCGCCACCGTCGGCATGGAGAAGAAGGGCTGGGGCACCCATACGGTCCTGGAACTGAAGAACGTCAAGGGTCCGCTGAAGTGCACCCTCGTCGCCGTCTCCAAGACGGGGGAGGAGGAGATCGTCACCTCCTGGGCGGTCCCCAAATGGGGGTACGGCATCCCGGACAGCCCGAACGAGGCCGCGAAGAACCCGCTGTACGTCCACGGCGGCGCGGCCATGAACCGGGACGAGATCGACCGCTTCGAGGTGCGGACCTTCGACGGCGACCGGCTCGTGGAGGTCGGCGCCTGACATAACGGCCACCGTGGCGTACGCTCGACGGCTGCCCAAGTGCACGTTGAGAAGGGGGCCCCGGTGGCCGCGCAGGAAGCCGACGGTGTGGTCGACACGGTCAGAGACCGCGAGATCGGTGTCGAGCAGGAACATCTGGACCGGGTGTACCGGCGCCTCGAGGAGAAGATCCACGAGGCGGAGTTCCTGATGCACGACGCCGCCCAGCGCGGGCACGTCGGCACGCCCGGCGCGCTCGCCGAGCGCGACGCCCAGGTGTTCCGGGCCGGCATCCACCTCAACCGGCTCAACAACGAGTTCGAGGACTTCCTCTTCGGCCGGATCGACCTGCTGTACGGCAAGGACGGCAAGAAGGGCCCGGACGGCGCGTACACCTCCGTCGAGCCCGCCGAGGACGCCCTGCGGCCGGACAACACGGCCGACATCGGCGAGACCCTGCACATCGGCCGGATCGGCGTCCTCGACTCCGACTACGCCCCGCTCGTCATCGACTGGCGGGCGCCCGCCGCCGCCCCGTTCTACCGCTCCACCCCGGTCGACCCCGGCCGGGTGGTGCGCCGCCGGGTCATCCGGTCCAAGGGCCGCCGGGTGCTCGGCGTCGAGGACGACCTGATGCGCCCCGAGCTGACCGCGTACCTGGAGGGCGAGGAGCTGCCCGCGATCGGCGACGGCGCCCTGATGGCCGCGCTCGGCCAGGCCCGCAGCCACACCATGCGGGACATCGTCTCCAGCATCCAGGCCGAACAGGACCTGGTCATCCGCGCGCCCGCCGCGTCCGTCACGTACGTCGAGGGCGGCCCCGGCACCGGCAAGACCGCCGTCGCGCTGCACCGGGCCGCCTACCTGCTCTACCAGGACCGGCGGCGGTACGCGGGCGGCATCCTGATCGTCTCCCCGACGCCGCTGCTCGTCTCGTACACCGAGGGCGTGCTGCCCTCGCTCGGCGAGGAGGGCCAGGTCGCGATCCGCGCCGTCGGCTCGCTCGTCGACGGCGTCGAGGCCACGGCGTACGACGAGCCGGCGGTCGCCCGGATCAAGGGCTCCTCCCGGATGCTCAAGGTGCTGCGGAAGGCCGCCAGGGGCGCCCTGGAGGCCCCGGCGCAGGCGGCTGCCCCGGCGGACGGGCAGCTCGAGCTGGGCGAGGAGCCCGAGGCACCCGCGGCCCCGGCCGGCACGCCGACCCGGCTGCGCGTCGTCGCCTTCGGGCGGCGCCTGGAGCTGGAGGCCGACGACCTCCGGCGGATCCGCGAGAACGTCCTCGGCGGCACCGCGCCGGTCAACCTGCTGCGCCCGCGCGCCCGCCGGCTGCTGCTCGACGCCCTGTACTCCAGGTCCGGCGCGGGCTCCCGGCACAGCGACCCCGAACTCGCCGCCGAGCTGCGTTCCTCCTTCGACGAGGACGTCTCCACCGAGGACAGCTTCCTGTCCTTCCTCGACGCCTGGTGGCCCGAGCTCACCCCGCGGCAGGTCCTCGACGCCATGGCCGACGAGAAGCGGCTGTCCCGCTGGGCCCGCCGGGTGCTCAACCCGGGCGAGGTGCGCCGGCTGGCCCGCTCGCTGCGCAGGGACGCGTACTCGGTCCACGACGTGGCGCTCCTGGACGAGCTGAACACCCTCCTGGGCGCCCCGGCCCGGCCGCGCAAGAAGCGCGAGTACGACCCGCTGGACCAGCTCACCGGCCTGGAGGAGCTGATGCCGGTGCGCGAGGAGACGCAGCGCGAGCGGGCCGAGCGGCTGGCCGCCGAGCGCACCGAGTACGCGCACGTCATCGTCGACGAGGCGCAGGACCTGACGCCCATGCAGTGGCGGATGATCGGCCGCCGCGGCCGGCACGCCACCTGGACGGTCGTCGGCGACCCGGCCCAGTCCTCCTGGTCCACCCCGGACGAGGCTGCCGAGGCCCGTGACGAGGCGCTGGGCACCCGGCCTCGGCGCCGCTTCGAGCTGACCGTGAACTACCGCAACCCGGCCGAGATCGCCGAGCTGGCGGCCAAGGTCCTGGCGCTGGCGATGCCCGGAAAGGAGTCCCCGCGCGCGGTCCGTTCGACCGGCGTGGAGCCCCGGTTCGTGGCGGTGCCCGAACGGGACGCCCTGCCCCGGACGGTGCACGCGGAGGCGGCCCGGCTGCTGGAGCGGGTGGACGGCACGGTCGGCGTCGTGGTGGCGATGAACCGCCGCGAGCAGGCCGCCCGGCTCCTCGCCGACCTGGGCGACCGGGTGGTGGCGCTGGGTTCCCTGGAGGCCAAGGGCCTGGAGTACGACGCCACGGTGGTCGTCTCGCCGGCGGAGATCGCGGACGAGTCCCCGGCCGGCCTGCGGGTGCTGTACGTGGCGCTCACCCGGGCGACGCAGCAGCTCACCGTGGTCTCCGGGCCCCGGGACGTACCGGACGCGGACGGGGTGCCGGACCTGCTGAGGGACTGATTTCCGGTCAACCTGCGCCGCAGGAATCACTTACCAGGGTGGTTTGTTAGCCTGTCTGTGGCACCGGCTCGATCCAAGCCCCCGGGCCCAACCTTCGTCCCTCAGAGGGACCACTTGCCGCGAGGCGAGCATGGCGGGTCGGTGCCACTTGAACAGTTTGTTGAAATGCACAAAGTTGAGGCCCCTGTCACCTGCTGGTGACGGGGGCCTCTTCTGTTCTTCCTCTAGTTCTCGTATGGTGGAAACTACTTTCCGAAAACAAAATGACCGCATTACCTGCTACCGGCAGGTAGGTGCGACGATCGGAGGGCGCCGCCTGGCAACCAGCCGGGGCGGCGTAGCAACGAAGCTAGGGAAAGCAGAGGAACCCGGCATGGCAACGGCGCCCAGCGTCTCGTACTCGATGACGGTCCGTCTCGAGGTCCCGGCGAGCGGGACCGCGGTCTCCCAGCTCACCACCGCGGTCGAGTCCTCCGGCGGCTCGGTCACCGGCCTCGACGTGACCGCCTCCGGCCACGAGAAGCTGCGCATCGACGTCACCATCGCGGCGACCTCCACCACGCACGCCGACGAGATCGTCGAGAAGCTCAGCCGCATCGAGGGCGTCACGCTCGGCAAGGTCTCCGACCGTACGTTCCTGATGCACCTCGGCGGCAAGATCGAGATGGCGTCCAAGCACCCCATCCGCAACCGTGACGACCTCTCGATGATCTACACCCCGGGCGTCGCCCGGGTCTGCATGGCGATCGCCGAGAACCCCGAGGACGCCCGCCGCCTCACCATCAAGCGCAACTCGGTCGCCGTGGTCACCGACGGCTCCGCCGTCCTCGGCCTCGGCAACATCGGCCCCAAGGCCGCGCTGCCGGTCATGGAGGGTAAGGCGGCCCTGTTCAAGCGCTTCGCCGGCATCGACGCCTGGCCGCTCTGCCTGGACACCCAGGACACCGACGAGATCGTCGCGATCGTGAAAGCCATCGCCCCGGGCTTCGCCGGCATCAACCTGGAGGACATCTCCGCGCCGCGCTGCTTCGAGATCGAGGCCCGGCTGCGCGAGGCCCTCGACATCCCCGTCTTCCACGACGACCAGCACGGCACCGCCATCGTCGTGCTCGCCGCGCTGACCAACGCGCTGCGCGTGGTCGGCAAGGGCATCGGCGACGTACGGGTCGTCATGTCCGGTGCGGGCGCGGCCGGTACGGCCATCCTGAAGCTGCTCCTCGCGGCGGGTGTGAAGCACGCCGTCGTCGCCGACATCCACGGCGTCGTGCACGCGGGCCGCGAGGACCTGGTGGACGCGTCGGTCGACTCGCCGCTGCGCTGGATCGCCGACAACACCAACCCGGAGGGCGTCACCGGCACCCTCAAGCAGGCCGTCGTCGGCGCGGACGTGTTCATCGGCGTCTCGGCCCCGAACCTGCTCGGCGCGGAGGACGTGGCGGCCATGGCCGAAGGCGCGATCGTGTTCGCGCTCGCGAACCCGGACCCGGAGGTCGACCCGGCCGCGGCCCGTCAGACCGCGGCCGTCGTGGCCACCGGCCGTTCGGACTTCCCGAACCAGATCAACAACGTGCTGGTCTTCCCCGGCGTCTTCCGCGGCCTGCTGGACGCGCAGTCCCGCACGGTGAACACGGACATGATGCTGGCGGCGGCGACCGCCCTCGCGGACGTCGTCACCGAGGACGAGCTGAACCCGAACTACATCATCCCGTCGGTCTTCAACGACAAGGTGGCCGGCGCGGTCGCGGGCGCGGTGCGCACCGCCGCGAAGGCCGCCGGCTCGGGGACCGACGCCTCGTCGAACGGGCTCTGACGGCGCGTCGCGAGTCGCCGCACCGTAAACCCGCCTCTAGGGTTGCTGTTCGGCTCCGCAGCGTTTCCGCGGAGTCGACGCAACGTCATCGTGAAGGGCCTCTGGCGCTTTTCGTGTGACCCCGGAGGGTTCCGGATTGGCGTTCCCGCCGCTGGTGGGGGCAGGATGCCTATTCGGGCGCGAGGGTCTGACCGCAGACCCGGGTCCGGGGACTGTCCGAGGGCCCTGGCAGCATCGGCTTCGCTGTGCCCAACATGCGGCTCCGCCGCGTGGCCCGCCTCACAGGCAAGAAGAACACGGGAGTAAGAACATGAACCGCAGTGAGCTGGTGGCCGCCCTGGCCGACCGCGCCGAGGTGACCCGCAAGGACGCCGACGCCGTGCTGGCCGCTCTCGCCGAGACCGTCGGCGAGGTCGTCGCCAAGGGCGACGAGAAGGTCACCATCCCCGGCTTTCTGACCTTCGAGCGCACCCACCGTGCCGCTCGCACCGCGCGTAACCCGCAGACCGGCGACCCGATCGACATCCCGGCCGGCTACAGCGTGAAGGTCTCCGCGGGCTCGAAGCTCAAGGAAGCCGCCAAGGGCAAGTAAGCGCCTCCAGGCAGCTTGGAAGGGCGGCCACCCTGTCAGGGGGTGGCCGCCCTTCGTCGTACGCGTGTACGCCCGTACGAAGCCCGAAAGGGCCGGCCCCCACCCGAGTGGGTGGGGGCCGGCCCTTTCGTCGATCCTGAGGCCCTCTCAGGCCCGCCGCGCTACACCAGGCTGCTGCCCGGCAGCTCCACCTTCGCGCCGAGCTCCACCAGCTTGTCCATGCTGTGTCTTCCCGGGGGGTGACCCCCGGACCCCCAGCCGGGGTCCTGGGGGCCGGGCGGCCGTTCCGTGTCCGCTACACCAGGCTGCTGCCCGGCAGCTCCACCTTCGCGCCGAGCTCCACCAGCTTGTCCATGAAGTTCTCGTAGCCGCGGTTGATCAGGTCGATGCCGTGGACCCGCGACGTGCCCTGGGCCGCCAGGGCGGCGATCAGGTACGAGAAGCCGCCGCGGAGGTCCGGGATGACCAGGTCGGCGCCCTGCAGCTTCGTGGGGCCGGACACGACCGCCGAGTGCAGGAAGTTGCGCTGGCCGAAACGGCAGTCCGAGCCGCCCAGGCACTCGCGGTACAGCTGGATGTGCGCGCCCATCTGGTTCAGCGCGGACGTGAAGCCGAGCCGGGACTCGTACACCGTCTCGTGCACGATCGACAGACCCGTCGCCTGCGTCAGCGCGACCACCAGCGGCTGCTGCCAGTCGGTCTGGAAGCCGGGGTGCACGTCCGTCTCCAGGGCGATCGACTTCAGCTGGCCGCCCGGGTGCCAGAAGCGGATGCCCTCGTCGTCGATCTCGAAGGCGCCGCCGACCTTCCGGTACGTGTTCAGGAAGGTCATCATCGAGCGCTGCTGCGCGCCGCGCACGTAGATGTCGCCCTCGGTCGCCAGCGCCGCCGACGCCCAGGACGCCGCCTCCAGGCGGTCCGGCAGGGCGCGGTGGGTGTAGCCGCCGAGCTTGTCGACACCGGTGATCCGGATCGTCCGGTCGGTGTCCATGGAGATGATCGCGCCCATTTTCTGCAGGACGCAGATCAGGTCCTCGATCTCCGGCTCCACCGCCGCGTTGGACAGCTCGGTGACGCCCTCCGCCAGGACGGCCGTGAGCAGCACCTGCTCGGTCGAGCCGACCGAGGGGTACGGCAGCCGGATCTTGGTGCCGCGCAGCCGCTGCGGGGCCTCCAGGTACTGGCCGTCCGCGCGCTTCTCGATGGTCGCGCCGAACTGTCGCAGCACGTCGAAGTGGAAGTCGATCGGCCGGCCGCCGATGTCACAGCCGCCCAGGCCCGGGATGAAGGCGTGACCGAGGCGGTGCAGCAGCGGACCGCAGAACAGGATCGGGATGCGCGACGAGCCCGCGTGGGCATCGATGTCGGCGACGTTCGCGGATTCGACGTGGGTGGGGTCGAGCACCAGCTCGCCCGGCTCGTCGCCGGGGCGGACCGTCACCCCGTGCAACTGGAGGAGTCCGCGCACCACACGCACGTCGCGGATGTCGGGCACGTTGCGCAGTCGGCTCGGCTCGCTGCCGAGCAGGGCGGCGACCATCGCCTTGGGCACGAGGTTCTTCGCGCCGCGGACGCGGATCTCGCCCTCGAGCGGGGTTCCGCCGTGGACAAGCAGGACATCGTCTGTGCCGGTCATGAATCTCGCGTTCCGGAGGTGGTCCCCCCAGTGATGGCGAGGGGGAGCTCGGGCAGGGCCAGGGAAAAGAGTAAGGGCCGAGTACCCCCTTCTTGTAAGGGCGAGGCGGCCACGCAGATGTAATGAATTCGGCACAACACCCTCTGTTCGCCCGAGCTTGCGGAGTGTCACCGTCCGTTTGCGTGCGGGTCGTTCTCCGGACATCGGACACTCCGGGCCTCACCTGCGGCCCCGTCCCGGTCCGGCCGCCGGGCCCCCACAACGGGCCGAGATGCGGGATCATGTCTCGCATGACCGAGGTGTCCTCGCTCACAGGACGGCTGCTCGTCGCCACGCCCGCGCTGACGGACCCGAACTTCGACCGCGCGGTCGTGCTGCTGCTCGACCACGACGACGAGGGCTCCCTCGGCGTGGTCCTGAACCGGCCCACCCCCGTCACCGTCGGTGACATCCTGGAGTCCTGGGCGCCGCTGGCCGGCGAGCCCGGGGTCGTCTTCCAGGGCGGCCCGGTCTCCCTCGACGCCGCGCTCGGCGTCGCCGTCATCCCCGGCGACGAGGGCCCGCTCGGCTGGCGCCGGGTGTACGGGGCGATCGGCCTGGTCGACCTGGAGGCCCCGCCGGAACTGCTCGCCGCCGCCCTCGGCTCGCTCCGGATCTTCGCCGGCTACGCGGGCTGGGGCCCGGGCCAGCTGGAGCGCGAGCTCGCGGAGGGCGCCTGGTACGTCGTCGAGTCCGAACCCGGCGACGTCTCCGCCCCGCACCCGGAGACCCTGTGGCGCGCGGTGCTGCGCCGCCAGCGCGGCGAGCTCGCCATCGTCGCCACCTACCCGGACGACCCGTCGCTGAACTGAAGCCGCCACGTTTCAGTACTCTTGGGACCCATGAGCACTCTCGAGCCCGAGCGCGGGGCAGGTACGGGAACCCTCGTCGAGCCGACGCCGCAGGTGTCCCACGGTGACGGCGACCACGAGCGCTACGCCCACTACGTCCAGAAGGACAAGATCATGGCGAGTGCCCTCGACGGCACTCCCGTGGTGGCACTGTGCGGCAAGGTCTGGGTGCCGGGGCGCGACCCCAAGAAGTACCCGGTCTGTCCGATGTGCAAGGAGATCTACGAGTCCATGGGCGCCGGTGGCGGAGACAAGGACAAGGGCGGCAAGGACAAGAAGTAGTCCTGTCCCGACCGCGGGGACGGCCCCCGGTGCACGCGCTGCGGCGCGGGCGCCGGGGGCCGTCCTGTTCGTACCCGGTGCCTCCGTCCGTCCCGTAGTGGTCGAGACCACTTGTGGGGTAGGACTGAGCCCATGGACCTGATCCCCGCGCCCGCGCGCGTCGAGGGGCCGTACCGCTGCGGCTTCGCTCTCGACGGTCGTACCGCCCTGGACGCCGCGCCCGGCACCGAGTCCACCGAGCGCTGGCTGCGCGCCGTGCTCGGCGCGGCCTTCGGCCTGCCGCTGCGGCCCGCCCCGGACGGACGGCGGGACAACGTCGTCCGGCTGCGCGTCGACGACGCCCTGGGCCCCGAGGCGTACCGCCTGGACGCGGTCGTGAACGGGACGGTCGAGATCGCCGGCGGCGACCCGGCCGGCGTCTTCTGGGGCGCCCAGACGTTCCGTCAGCTCCTCGGTCCCGCCGCCTTCCGCAGGGCGCGCGGCCCGGAGGCTGTTGCCGCCCTGCCGGTCCAGTCCGTCACCGACGCGCCCCGGTTCCGCTGGCGCGGGCTCATGCTCGACGTCGCGCGGCACTTCATGCCCAAGGACGACGTCCTGCGCTACGTCGACCTGCTCGCCGCCCACAAGCTCAACGTGCTCCACCTCCACCTCACCGACGACCAGGGCTGGCGGATCGAGATCGAGCGGTACCCGCGGCTCACCGAGACCGGTGCGTGGCGGGCGCGGACCAAGTGGGGGCACAAGAACTCGCCGTACTGGAACGAGACACCGCACGGCGGGTACTACACGCGGGACGACATCCGCGAGATCGTCGCGTACGCAGCCGAACGGCACGTCACCGTCGTTCCCGAGATCGACGTTCCCGGCCACTCGCAGGCCGCGATCGCCGCGTACCCCGAACTCGGCAACACCGACGTCGTCGACACCGCCGCGCTCGGGGTCTGGGACACCTGGGGCGTGAACCCCAACGTGCTCGCGCCCACCGACGCCGTACTCCGTTTCTACGAGGGCGTCTTCGAGGAGGTCCTCGACCTCTTCCCGTCGACCTTCGTCCACATCGGCGGCGACGAGTGCCCCAAGGACCAGTGGAGGGCGTCCCCTTCGGCCCGGGCGCGCATCAAGGAGCTGGGTCTCGCCGACGAGGACGAGCTGCAGTCGTGGTTCGTCCGGCACTTCGACCGCTGGCTGGCCGCCCGCGGACGCCGGCTGATCGGCTGGGACGAGATCCTGGAGGGCGGGCTCGCGGACGGCGCCGCCGTCTCCTCGTGGCGCGGGTACGAGGGCGGGATCGCCGCCGCCGAGGCCGGGCACGACGTCGTCATGTGCCCCGCGCAGCACGTCTACCTGGACTACCGTCAGGACCCGGGCGAGGACGAGCCGATGCCCGTCGGCCACACCGTGACCCTGGCGGACGTCTACCGCTTCGACCCCGTGCCGCCGGGCCTGTCCGAGACGGCCGCCGGGCACGTCCTCGGCACCCAGGCCAACGTGTGGACCGAGGCGATGGAGAGCCGCGACCGCGTCGACTACCAGGTGTTCCCCCGGCTCGCCGCCTTCGCGGAGGTCGCCTGGTCCGCCCTGCCCGCCCCCGCGGACCGCGATGTCGCCGACTTCGAGCGGCGCCTGACCACCCATTACGCGCGCCTCGACGCCCTCGGCGTCGACTACCGGCCGCCCTCCGGACCCCTCCCTCGGCAGCGCCGCCCGGCCGGGCCGCCCAGGTCGGGCGGCTGACCGCCGGCCGCACCGGCACCCGCTCGGAATTCGCCGAAGTGCCGCAATCCGCCCCAGCTTCCGAAGTAGTGTCAAAACGGACCATATCCCGGGTCGTGGGAGGTCCGGGACGGAACCGTCCTTCGCGGACCCTCGCGTCGGACGGCTCGGAAGATGTGCCAGAGTTGCCACGTCCGGGCTGTGACCACGTACCGTACGGCCACACAGGCGGGACAACCGGGGACAGCCGGGGACACCGGGAAGGGGCAGCGGGTTGACCACGCACGCACCACGGACGGCGCATTCGGTGACGCTTCCGGCCACGCTCGACGAGGCCGTGGCCGCGCTCACCGCCATGCCCGCCGCCGTGCCCGTCGCGGGCGGCACCGATCTGATGGCGGCCGTCAACCGGGGGCAGCTGCGCCCCGCCGGGCTCGTCGGCCTCGGCCGGATCAACGAGATCCGCGGCTGGCAGTACCAGGACGGTCACGCGCTGCTCGGCGCGGGTCTCACCCACTCCCGGATGGGCCGGCCCGACTTCGCCGCCCTGATCCCCGCGCTCGCCGCGGCCGCCCGCGCCGCCGGACCGCCCCAGATCCGCAACGCCGGCACCCTCGGCGGCAACGTCGTCTCCGCCGCGCCCACCGGCGACTCGCTGCCCGTCCTGGCCGCCCTGGAGGCCGACCTGGTCGTCACGGGCCCGGACGGCGGCCGCGAGATCCCCGTCTCGCACCTGCTGGCCGGCCGGGACATGCTCGCGCCCGGCGAACTCGTCGGCTTCGTCCGCGTACCGCTGCTGCACGCCCCGCAGGTGTTCCTCAAGGTCACCGGCCGGACCGGCCCGGCCCGCGCCGCCGCGTCCGTCGCCGTCGTCCTCGACCCGGCGCACCGCGCGGTGCGCTGCGCGGTCGGCGCGATCGCGCCGATGCCGCTGCGGCCGCTGGAGGCGGAGCGGTGGATCGCCTCGCTGATCGACTGGGACAACGACCGGGGGCTCGCCCCGGAGGCCCTGACGGCCTTCGGAGAGTACGTGGCCGCGGCCTGCATCCCGGACCCGGAGGGCGACGAGCAGCTGCCGCCCGCCGTACTGCACCTGCGGCGCACCGTCGCCGCGCTGGCCCGACGGGCACTGGGGAGGGCGCTGTCGTGAGCACGGACGAGACCAACGAGCCGAACGACCCGTACGCAGCGGGTCACGACCACGGCGGCTGGCAGCCCATCCCGCAGAGCGAGGGCTACGACAGCGACGCCACGGCCTTCGTGCAGCTGCCGCCGGACTTCGACTTCGCCACCGCGCCCCTGGAGGCCCCCGGGCACGGCTACGTGCCGCCGATGATCGTGCCGCTGACCCCGGCCGCCGCGACCGACCCGGCCGCGACCGGCACCTGGGTGGTGCAGGAGCCGACGGAGGCGGAGTACGTCGTCCCGACCGACCCGACCGACCCGGGCGACTTCGTCGAGCACGGCGAGCACAGCGAGTACGGCGAGCACAGGGAGTACGGCGAGCAGTCCGAGCACGCGCAGTACGGCGACCACTCCGCCTACGGCGAGCCCGCGGCGGGGGCCGGGGCGTCCGAGCCGCCGGCCGCGCACGACCCGCACGCGACCGGGCAGTGGAGCTTTCCGGACGCCTCGCAGTCCACCGGCCAGTGGACCATCCCGACCGTGCCGGAAGGCTCGGACGAGTCGGGCGAGTTCACCACGTCGATGCTGGCCCAGTACGCGAGCAGCGCGCCCGCCACGCTGCCCGGCGGCGCCCCCGCGCCGTGGGCGGTCGCGGAGCCGGAGCCCGAGGCGGCGCCGGAGGCGGATGCGGCCGTCGAGCCCGTCCAGGACGTCCAGGAGACCGCCTCGGAGGCTCCAGAGGCCCCTGAGGCCCTTCCCGAGCTTCCTGAGGCCCCCGAGGACCCCGGCGAGGCGGGGCCCGCTCCCGTGTTCGACACGGGCAGCAGCAGCGACAGCGAAGAGCACCCGCACATCTCGTACGCGCTGCGCGTCAACGGCGCCGACCGCCCCGTCACCGGGTCCTGGATCGGCGAGTCCCTGCTCTACGTGCTGCGCGAGCGGCTCGGCCTCGCCGGGGCGAAGGACGGCTGCTCGCAGGGCGAGTGCGGCGCGTGCAACGTCCAGGTCGACGGCCGGCTCGTGGCCTCCTGCCTGGTGCCCGCCGCGACCACCGCCGGCAGCGAGATCCGTACCGTCGAGGGCCTCGCCGTCGACGGCGAGCCCTCCGACGTGCAGCGGGCCCTCGCCAAGTGCGGCGCCGTCCAGTGCGGCTTCTGCGTCCCGGGCATGGCCATGACCGTGCACGACCTGCTCGAGGGCAACCACGCGCCCACCGAGCTGGAGACCCGCCAGGCCCTCTGCGGCAACCTGTGCCGCTGCTCGGGCTACCGGGGCGTACTCGACGCCGTCCAGGAGGTCGTCGCCGAGCGGGCCGCGACCGCGGCCGCCGACCCGGCCGCCGCGGACCCGGCGGACGAGGCGCGCATCCCGCACCAGATTCCGCACCCGCTCGACGGAGGCATGGCGTGAGCAGCGACACGAGCACCGCCGTTCCCACGGCCCCGCTCGACAGCCCCCGGCAGGAGCAGCGGCTGCACGGCCTGGGGGTCTCCCTGCCGCCGGCCGACGCCCGGGCGAAGACCGAGGGCACCTTCCCGTACGCCTCCGACCTGTGGGCCGAGGGCCTGCTGTGGGCGGCGATCCTGCGCTCGCCGCACCCGCACGCCCGGATCGTCTCCCTCGACACGACCGCCGCCGCCGAGATGCCGGGCGTCCGGGCCGTGGTGACGCACGCGGACGTGCCGGGCGACCCGTCGTACGGCCGTACCGTCGCCGACCGGCCGGTCTTCGCCGCCGAACTCGTCCGGCACCACGGCGAGGCGATCGCCGCCGTCGCCGCCGACCACCCCGACACCGCCCGGCTCGCGGCCGCGGCCATCGCCGTCGAGTACGAGGTCCTGGAGCCGGTCACCGACCCCGAGAAGGCCTTCGCCGCGCCCGCGCTGCACCCGGACGGCAACCTGATCCGGCACATCCCACTGAGCTTCGGCGACGCCGAGGCGACCGGCGAGATCGTCGTCGAGGGGCTGTACCGGATCGGCCGCCAGGACCCCGCGCCGATCGGCGCCGAGGCCGGCCTGGCCGTCCCGCGCCCCGACGGCGGCGTCGAGATCTACACCGCCTCCACCGACCCGCACACCGACCGCGACCTGGCCGCGGCCTGCTTCGGGCTCGCCCCCGAGCAGGTCAAGGTCGTCGTCACCGGCGTGCCCGGCGCGACCAGCGACCGCGAGGATCCCGGCTTCCAGATCCCGCTGGGCCTGCTCGCGCTGCGCACCGGCTGCCCGGTCAAGCTCACCGCCACCCGCGAGGAGTCCTTCCTCGGCCACGCCCACCGCCACCCGACGCTGCTGCGCTACCGCCACCACGCGGACGGCGAGGGCCGGTTGGTGAAGGTGGAGGCGCAGATCCTGCTGGACGCGGGCGCGTACGCGGACCACTCCGCCGAATCCCTCGCCGCCGCCGTCTCGTTCGCCTGCGGCCCGTACGTCGTGCCGCACGCCTTCATCGAGGGCTGGGCGGTCCGTACGAACAACCCGCCCTCCGGCCATGTGCGGGGCGAGGGCGCGATGCAGGTGTGCGCCGCCTACGAGGCGCAGATGGACAAGCTGGCGGCCCGACTGGGCGTCGACCCGGCCGAGTTGCGGATGCGGAACGTGCTCGCGACCGGCGACCTGCTGCCCACCGGGCAGACCGTGACCTGCCCGGCCCCGGTCGCCGAACTCCTCGGCGCGGTACGGGACTTCCCGCTGCCGCCGCTGCCGATGGACGCCCCCGAGGACGACTGGCTGCTGCCCGGCGGACCGGACGGCGCGGGCGAGCCGGGGGCGGTGCGGCGGGGCGTCGGCTACGCGCTCGGCATGGTCCACATGCTCGGCGCGGAAGGTGCCGACGAGGTCTCGACGGCCACGGTGAAGGTGCAGGACGGGGTCGCGACGGTCATCTGCGCGGCGGTGGAGACCGGTTCGGGCTTCTCCACGCTGGCCCGCCAGATCGTCCAGGAGACCCTGGGCATCGACGAGGTGCACGTCGCCTCCGTCGACACCGACCAGCCGCCGGCCGGCGCGGCGACGCACGGCCGGCACACGTGGGTGTCGGGCGGCGCGGTGGAGCGGGCGGCCAAGATGGTCCGTACGCAGCTGCTGCAGCCGCTGGCGCACAAGTTCGGCATGTCGACGGAGCTGCTCCAGATCACCGACGGCAAGATCACCTCGTACGACGGCGTGCTCTCCACGACGGTCACCGAGGCGATGGACGGCAAGGAGCTGTGGGCCACCGCGCAGTGCCGCCCGCACCCGACGGAGCCGCTGGACGAGTCGGGGCAGGGCGACGCGTTCGTCGGCCTGGCGTTCTGCGCGATCCGCGCGGTGGTGGACGTCGACATCGAGCTCGGCTCCGTGCGGGTGGTGGAGATGGCCGTCGCCCAGGACGTCGGCCGGATCCTCAACCCCGCGCAGCTCGCGGCCCGGATCGAGGCGGGCGTCACGCAGGGCGTCGGCGCGGCGCTGACGGAGAACCTGCGTACGGCGCGTGGAGTGGTGCGGCACCCGGACTTCATGGGCTATGCGCTGCCGACGGCGCTCGACGCCCCGGACGTACGGATCGTGAAGCTTGTCGAGGAGCGTGACGTGGTGGCCCCGTTCGGCGCGAAGGCGGCGAGCGCGGTGCCGGTCGTGACGTCTCCGGCGGCGGTGGCCGCGGCGGTGCGGGCGGCGACGGGGCGGCCGGTGAACCGGCTCCCGATCAGGCCGCAGGCCGCGGTGGCGGCGGTGACGCAGACGGGCGCCTGAGCGCGGCCTGCCACGTGGGTGGATTACTTCGGAATGCCCGATTCGCTCCCTGACTCTAGGGTGGGGGCGAATCGGGCATCTCCCGTTTTCGCCTTCCGTGGAATCCGTAGAAGGAGTCAGTCGCATGAGCAATCTGTTCGTCGTCGCCTACAACGACCTCGCCACCGCGAACCAGGTCCGCGACAGGCTGCTGTCCATGAACCGCGAACACCTCGTCGAACTCGAGGACATCGTGGTCGTCGAGCGCCGGGCGAGCGACAACAAGATCAAGCTCCACCAGGCCGTCAACCACACCGCCATGGGCGCGGCGGGCGGCGCGCTGTGGGGGAGCGTCATCGGACTGCTCTTCCTCGTCCCGTTCCTCGGCGCCGCCGTGGGCGCGGCGGCGGGCGCGGCGGGCGGCGCGGTCACCGACACGGGCATCGACGACGGCTTCATGAAGGAGCTCAGCGCCAACCTCCAGCCGGGCGCCGCCGCGGTGTTCACGCTGGTGAAGCACGCGGCCGCGGACAAGGTGGTGCCGGAACTGGCCCAGTACGGCGGCCAGGTGGTGCGGACGTCGCTGAGCAAGGCGGACGAGGAGCACCTGAAGGAGATGGCCCAGGCGGCCCGACCGTCGGCCTGATCCTCTCTCGCGGTCAGTCCTCCTCGGCCGCCGGGCGGCCGAGGAGGAGCGAGACGCCGAGGATCGCGACCCGGGTGATCAGACCGGCCAGCACGATCGCGAGGAACCCGTCCACCCGCAGCTCGAACCCGCCGGCCAGGCCCACCCAGGACAACAGCCACCAGATGAGCGAGTCCTGGACGACGCCGGCGGCGGCGAAGGCGAGCAGGGGCAGGCCGGGGACGAGGGCGGACGGCCCTATGTAGACGACCTGCGTCAGCAGCCCCACGGCGATGAACGCGACCATGTACGAGATGAACGCCTCGGAGCCGGATCCGAGGGTGACGCCGGGCAGGAGCCCGGCAAGGCCGACGCCCACGAGGGCGCCCAGCTTGCGACCGGCCGTAACTGTCATGGCGGGACTGTCGCACGGCGGGGGTGATCTTGTGAAGATCGTGCGGATGAATTTCGAAGGGCCTGAGGAGACTCCCCAGGCCCTTCGGTGTGCGAGTCGGGGGCGCCCCCACTTGAGACCGTGATCGGAATCGAACCGACGCTGTGTTTCCCGGGGGCGACCCCCGGACCCCCGGCAGAGGTCGGGGCGCCCCCTCTTGAGACCGTGATCGGAATCGAACCGACGCTGTGTTTCCCGGGGGCGACCCCCGGACCCCCGGCAGAGGTCGGGGCGCCCCCACTTGAGACCGTGATCGGAATCGAACCGACGTAACTCGAGTTGCAGTCGAGCCCCTGAACCACTCGGGCACACGGTCGTGTTGTGCTCTGGAACGACCGTAGGCGCGGCGCTGTGGCGGGCTCAAGGGAATCGCGGGCGCCGCAACACGACTGCCATGTGCCGTTCACGGTCGTACGACCAAGGTCCGAGGTCACTCCCTGCTCACGACAGGGCCCACCCCGCCCTACGCCCCTTACGCTGGACGTCATGAGCGCCCTGGACCCACGCGACACCGACGTCGCACCCGCACCGCCCGCACCCGCCGCCGGAACCCCCGGCGGCGGGGTTCTCGACCGGGCCCACCGGGCGCTCAGCATCGGGATCGTCTCCGTCGTCCTGCTGATCGCCTTCGAGGCGACCGCCGTGGGCACCGCGATGCCGGTCGCCGCGCGGGAGCTGAACGGCGTCTCCCTGTACGCCTTCGCCTTCTCCGCGTACTTCACCACCAGCCTCTTCGCGATGGTGCTGTCCGGGCAGTGGTCCGACCGCAGCGGCCCGCTCGCGCCGCTCGCGGCCGGGATGTCCGCGTTCGCCGCCGGACTGCTGCTGTCCGGCACCGCCGGGACGATGTGGCTGTTCATCGTCGGCCGGGCCGTGCAGGGCCTCGGCGGCGGACTGGTGATCGTCGCGCTGTACGTCGTCGTCAGCCGCGCGTACTCCGAGGCGCTGCGGCCCGCGATCATGGCGGCGTTCGCCGCGAGCTGGGTCGTGCCGTCGGTGGTCGGGCCGCTCGCGTCCGGGACGATCACGGAGCACCTGGGGTGGCGCTGGGTCTTCGTCGGCATCCCGGCGCTCGTGGTCTTCCCGCTGGCGCTCGCGCTGCCGGCGATCCGGCGCACCGCGTCGGGTCCGGCGGACCCGACCGCGCCGCTGCCGCCGTACGACCGGCGGCGGATCCGGTTGGCGCTGGGCATCTCGCTGGGCGCGGGCCTGCTCCAGTACGCCGGGCAGGACCTGCGCTGGCTCTCGCTGCTGCCCGCGGCGGCGGGCGCGGCGCTGCTCGTCCCGTCCGCGCTGGGACTGCTGCCGAAGGGCACGTTCCGGGCCGCGCGGGGGCTCCCGGCGGTGGTGCTGCTGCGGGGGATCGCGGCGGGGTCGTTCATCGCCGCGGAATCGTTCGTGCCGCTGATGCTCGTCACGGAGCGCGGGCTCAGCCCCACGCTGGCGGGGCTGTCGCTCGCGGTCGGCGGGCTGACCTGGGCGCTGGGCTCGTACCTCCAGGCGCGGCCCTGGATGGAGCCGTACCGGGACCGCACGCTGGTGGCCGGAATGATCCTGGTCGCGGCGGCGATCGCGGGTGCCCCGAGCGTCCTGATCCCGTCGGTGCCGGCCTGGACGGTCGCGGTGGCGTGGGCGTTCGGCTGCCTCGGGATGGGCGTGGTCATCGCCTCGACGAGCGTGCTGCTCCTGGAGCTGTCGGCGCCGGAGGAGGCGGGCGCGAACTCGGCAGCCCTGCAGATCTCGGACGGCCTGTCGAACGTCCTTCTGCTCGCGGCGGGCGGTGCGGCGTTCGCCGCGCTGGGCGGCGGCCTGGTGGGCGCGACGGCCCACGGCGCCGCCGCGGCCGGCGGCGCCGGCTCCCACCCGACGGCCTTCGCGGCGGTCTTCCTGCCGATGGCGGCGGTGGCGGCGGCGGGCGCGTGGGTGGCCACGCGGCTGCGCGCGTAGGCCGGCCCGGCGGCCCGGGCCCGGGGGCGACGTGGACGTCGACCGACGGTCCCTCCGCCCGCGCGGTGTTTCCCGCTCGCACCGCCCGTGCGGCGTCGCGTCGTCCGACGGTCCTCCCGCCGGAGGTGTCGGCCGACGGCGGTCGCGGGCCGTCGCGACTGCCGGTCCGCCCCCCCGTAAACCCCGTCGCGCCCACTCCCTCCCGCCCCTACGCTCCGTGGTCATGCAGGAGATCACCGTTTCTGTTCCGCCCGAGCTCGTCGATCTGGCCGATGCCCGGGGGGTCAGTGTCGAGGCGCAGGTCGAAGAGGCCATGGGGCGGTTTCTGGCCACCAAAGACGCGCTCGTGCGGCACGAGGCCATGCGGCTCGCGCTGCGCCACGCGTCGCTGCTGAGGAGGCTCGGGGAATGAGCACCGCCACCGGGCCCACCCGCTTCCTCACCGTCCACGAGGTCACCGAGATCGCCCGGATCGCTTTCACCGGCGACGGCGTGCCGGAGCTGCGCGCGCCCGGGCTGCTGGAGTCCGCCGTGCACCGGCCCCGCGCGCGGATGTTCGGCGAGAGCGCCTACCGCGACCGGTACGAGCAGGCCGCCGCCCTGCTGCACGCCATCGCCGCCAACCACCCCTTCGTCGACGGCAACAAGCGCGCCGCCTGGCTGGCCGCGGCCGTCTTCCTCGGGATCAACGGAGTCGATCTGGCGGGCGTCGACCTCGATCGCGCATACGACCTGGTCATCGAGGTGGCCGCCGGCGAGCTCGCCGACATTCCGGACATCGCGCGACGCGTCCGGGAGTTGTGAGGACCGTCTCAAGCGCACCCGCCACGCCCTCGGGCGGGGTGGGTCGCACCGGTCGCACCGGTAAGGTGGCCCGGTTGTCATATCTGGACGAGCGTCGAACCGGAGACCGTGACTACCACCGCCACCTCCTCCCATCACCTCTCTCCCGCCTTCCCCGGCCGCGCCCCCTGGGGCACCGCCAACAAGCTGCGTGCCTGGCAGCAGGGGGCCATGGAGAAGTACCTCCAGGAGCAGCCCCGCGACTTCCTCGCGGTCGCGACCCCCGGCGCCGGAAAGACCACCTTCGCGCTGACCCTCGCGTCGTGGCTGCTGCACCACCACGTGGTCCAGCAGGTCACCGTCGTCGCGCCCACCGAGCACCTGAAGAAGCAGTGGGCCGCCGCGGCCGCGCGGATAGGGATCAAGCTGGATCCCGACTACAGCGCCGGGCCGCTCAGCAAGGAGTACCAGGGCGTCGCCATCACGTACGCCGGCGTCGGCGTGCGGCCCATGCTGCACCGCAACCGCTGCGAGCAGCGCAAGACCCTCGTCATCCTCGACGAGATCCACCACGCCGGTGACTCCAAGTCCTGGGGCGAGGCCTGTCTGGAGGCGTTCGATCCGGCCACCCGCCGCCTCGCGCTGACCGGTACGCCGTTCCGCTCCGACACCAACCCCATTCCGTTCGTGACCTACGAGGAGGGCAACGACGGGATCCGCCGCTCCTCCGCGGACTACACGTACGGCTACGGCAACGCCCTCGGCGACGGCGTCGTCCGGCCGGTCATCTTCCTCTCCTACAGCGGCAACATGCGCTGGCGCACGAAGGCCGGCGACGAGATCGCCGCGCGCCTCGGCGAGCCGATGACCAAGGACGCGATCTCGCAGGCCTGGCGCACCGCGCTCGACGCCAAGGGCGACTGGATGCCGAACGTGCTGCGCGCGGCCGACCAGCGGCTCACCGAGGTCCGCAAGTCCATCCCGGACGCCGGCGGCCTCGTCATCGCCTCCGACCAGGACTCCGCCCGCTCGTACGCCAAGCTGATCCGCGAGATCACCGGCACGAAGGCGACCGTCGTCCTCTCCGACGACACCGGCGCGTCGAAGCGGATCGACGACTTCAGCGAGAACACCGACCGCTGGATGGTCGCGGTCCGGATGGTGTCCGAGGGCGTCGACGTGCCGCGGCTCGCGGTCGGTGTGTACGCCACCACCATCTCGACGCCGCTCTTCTTCGCCCAGGCCGTCGGCCGCTTCGTGCGATCGCGCAGGCGCGGGGAGACCGCGTCCGTGTTCCTTCCGACGATCCCCAGCCTCCTCGGCTTCGCCAACGAGATGGAGGTCGAGCGCGACCACGTCCTCGACAAGCCGAAGAAGGCGGGCGAGGACGAGGACCCGTACGCCGAGTCCGAGAAGGAGATGGCGGAGGCCGAGCGCCAGCAGGACGAGGACACCGGCGAGCAGGACATGCTGCCCTTCGAGGCGCTGGAGTCCGACGCCGTCTTCGACCGGGTGCTCTACAACAGCGCCGAGTTCGGCATGCAGGCGCACCCGGGCAGCGAGGAGGAGCAGGACTACCTCGGCATCCCCGGTCTGCTCGAGCCCGACCAGGTGCAGCTGCTGCTGCAGAAACGTCAGGCCCGGCAGATCGCGCACAGCCGCAAGAAGCCCGACGAGGAGGCCGACCTCCTGGAGCTTCCGGCGGAGCGGCGCCCCGTCGTTTCGCACAAGGAGCTGCTGGAGCTCAGGAAGCAGCTCAACACCATGGTCGGCGCGTACGTGCACCAGAGCGGCAAGCCGCACGGCGTCGTCCACACCGAGCTGCGCCGGGTGTGCGGCGGGCCGCCGAGCGCGGAGGCGACGGCGGGGCAGATCCGGGAGCGGATCAAGAAGGTCCAGGAGTGGGCGACCCGGATGCGCTGAGGCGGCGTGAGGCCCCGATTCCGGGGGCCGCACCCCCGCACGTCTTGGGTGATCTTGTCCGGTGAAGTCGTCAGACCGGCCGACTTAGGCCCCGAACCGGCCGTATCCGGTCGCTCGCGCCCGGATTCTGGACGAGGTCTTCCGCTGAGCGGAGCAGGTCGCTACTGTCCCGGCCAAGCAAACGCCCCGTGGCAGCGCCGCCGCGGAGCGCAGCCGGTACTGCACCCCGTCCGCCGGCGGCCTCTGACGTGCGTCGCCGCGGGACCGGTGTCGCAGCAATCCGTGAGAGTCCGTCGGCACTCACTCCGAAGGAGAGGGCGTCGTGACCGCGGAGACCTCCCAGACGCTCGACCGGGGACTGCGTGTCCTCAAACTGCTCGCCGACACCGACCACGGCCTGACGGTCACCGAGTTGTCCAACAAACTCGGCGTCAACCGGACCGTCGTCTACCGTCTGCTGGCCACGCTCGAACAGCACGCGCTGGTCCGCCGCGACCTGGGCGGCCGGGCCCGTGTCGGGCTCGGCGTGCTGCGGCTGGGCCGCCAGGTCCACCCGCTGGTGCGGGAGGCCGCGCTGCCCGCGCTGCGCTCGCTCGCCGAGGACATAGGCGCGACCGCGCACCTGACGCTGGTCGACGGGGCGGAGGCGCTCGCCGTCGCGGTCGTCGAGCCGACCTGGACGGACTACCACGTGGCGTACCGGGCGGGCTTCCGGCACCCGCTTGACCGCGGGGCCGCGGGCCGCGCGATCCTCGCCGCCCGGCAGGGCGGCCTGACGGAGCCCGGCTTCACGCTCACCCACGGCGAACTCGAAGCGGGCGCGAGCGGCGCGGCGGCCCCCCTGGTCGGCGTCACCGGCCTGGAGGGCAGCGTCGGCGTCGTCATGCTCGCCGACGCGGTCCCGGAACGCGTGGGCCCCCGCGTGGTCGACGCGGCCCGCGAGGTCGCGGACGCCCTGCGCTAGGTCGTGGCGGGGCCGCCCACCGGCCGGGCCGGCCCCGTCCGCCGGGCACCCCGCCCCCGACGCCTTGCGGAGGGGAACCCGTATCTTGGGGGCGTGCTCAGCAATCTCTCCCGTCCTCGTGCCCTGGCGCTCTGCGCGCTGCCCGTCGCCGCGCTCGTCGCCGTCGCCGGGTTCGCGCCGCTGCCGTTCGCGGTGGCGCAGCCGGGGACGACCGCCGACGTGCTCGGCGAGGACGAGGGGAAGCCGGTCATCACGATCACCGGCGCGCCGGTGCGGCCGACCAAGGGCCAGCTGCGGATGACCACGATCCTGGCCACCGGCCCCAGCACCGAGGTCGGGATCGGCGACGTCGTCGACGCGTGGTTCCGCACCGACCGGTCCGTGCTGCCGCACGACCTGGTGTACCCGTCGGGGCAGTCCGACGAGGAGGTCGAGCAGCACAACCTCGACCAGATGAAGGAGTCCCAGGACGCCGCCGCGCTCGCGGCCCTGAACTACCTGGGCAAGAGCCCGAAGGACGTGAAGGTCACCCTCCACCTGGAGGACATCGGCGGCCCCAGCGCCGGCCTGCTGTTCTCCCTCGGGATCGTCGACAAGCTCGACGGGAACGGCGCGGGCGGCGACCTCACCGGCGGCCGTGTCGTCGCCGGCACGGGCACGATCAAGGCCGACGGCACCGTCGGCGCCGTCGGCGGCGTGTCCCTCAAGACGCAGGCCGCCGGCCGGGACGGCGCCACCGTGTTCCTCGTGCCGAAGGCGGAGTGCTCGGACGCCGAGGCCGAGCTGCCGAAGGGCATCCGGCTGATCCCGGTCTCGACGCTCAAGGACGCCGTGGCGTCCCTCACCGCCCTGGGGAAGGGTCAGGAGGCCAAGGTCCCCAGCTGCTGACCGGACGGCGCCGGGGCCGGCTGCCGCTCAGGCCGCCAGCACGACGCGTCGCGGCTCCGGCGTGGCCAGGCGCAGCCCCCACTCGACCAGTTTCCAGCCGAGCTGGACGCGTACGGAGGTCCGGGGGAGCGCCCCCGCCGCCTCCTGGCGGAGGTCGGCGGCGCGCATCTCGTGCAGCGTGAGGTGGATGTCGGAGTGCATGGCGGCGGTCCTCTCAGTCGTTCTTCTGCGGGAAGGCGTGAAAGTGGATCCGCGCGCGCTCGGCGTCCGCCGGCGTGGCCCGCCGGTAGCCGTCGAGCAGTTCGTGGATCTTCGCGTTGATCTCGCGCAGCTCCTCCGGGGTGACGTTCAAGGTGAAGTCACTCATGTCGGAGGCGCCGCCCCACTCGTCCGACCAGTCGCTCCGGGTTGCGATCCAGGTCGACAGCTCCTGCTGGTGGACGGTCGCGATCTCGTGCAGGTAGACGTCGGCGGCGCCCCGGGTCTCCGGACCGCGGTCCTTCAGGAGCGACTCGTCGAACGCCGTCCCCTGCTGCGCGGCCCGCCACCACCGCTCCCGGCCCTTGCCGCGCTCCGGGTCGTCCTCGACGAAGCCGTGCGCGGCGAGTTGCCGCAGGTGGTAGCTGGTGGCGCCGCTGGACTCGTCGAGCCGCTCGGCGAGTTGGGACGCGGTGGCCGGTCCGTGCCGGCGCAGCGCCTGGAGGAGGCGGATGCGCAGGGGGTGGGCGAGTCCGCGCAGTGACCGTGAGTCGAGTACGCGAGCCTCGGAGTTCTCGGATTCGGGCATGACTCGACCCTAAGCGTGCAAAGGAGTCTCTGCAAGCTTTTCTTTGCATCAATCTCTTTGCATGGACTTCTTTGCGGGAACTCCTTTGCGTCCCGCCGCCCCCTACCGTTCGTCCTCCGCCGCCTGCTGCACCAGCGGGACGATCCGCAGCGGAACCGGGTTCTCCATCACGATCGCCGTCGACGCCCGGACGATCCCGGCGAAGCCCACCACCCGGTCGATCACCCGCTGCAGATCCGCGTTCGAGCGCGCCACCAGCCGGCACAGCATGTCCCCGTGGCCCGTCGTCGTGTGCAGCTCCAGCACCTCCGGCACGGTCGCCAGGTGCGCCCGTACGTCGCCGCCCTGGCCCTGCTTGATCTCCAGCGTCGCGAACGCGGTCACCGGGTATCCGAGCGCCGCCGGGTCCACGTCCGGCCCGAAGCCGCGGATCACCCCGTTCGACTGGAGCCGGTCCAGCCGCGCCTGGACCGTGCCGCGCGCCACCCCGAGCCGGCGGGACGCCTCAAGCACCCCGATACGCGGCTCCTGTGCCAGCAGTGTCAGCAGCCGGCCGTCCAGATGATCGATCGCCACGGCGTCCTCCCGTTGGTCATCCTGTGCAGAACGTACGTCGATACTGGCCCGTCGCTGAGCAGATTGACCAGTGAATCAGGGAACTATTGCGCAGCTTGTGGAACGGAGAGAGTCTGCGGTCATGACTGAGACCCTCCACACCACCCCGAACACCGCGCGTGAGGCCGATCCCTTCCCGGTCAAGGGAATGGACGCGGTCGTCTTCGCCGTAGGCAACGCCAAGCAGGCCGCGCACTACTACTCCACGGCCTTCGGCATGAAGCTCGTCGCGTACTCCGGACCGGAGACCGGCAGCCGCGAGACGGCGTCGTACGTCCTCACCAACGGCGCGGCCCGTTTCGTGTTCACCTCCGTCATCAAGGCCGCCACCGACTGGGGCACCTTCCTCGCCGAGCACGTCGCCGAGCACGGCGACGGCGTGATCGACCTGGCGATCGAGGTGCCGGACGCGCGCGCCGCGTACGCGTACGCCGTCGAGCACGGCGCCCGCGGCCTCACCGAGCCGTACGAGGTGAAGGACGAGCACGGCACCGTCGTCCTCGCCGCGATCGCCACGTACGGCAAGACCCGCCACACCCTCGTCGACCGCTCCGGGTACGACGGCCCGTACCTGCCCGGCTTCATCGCGGCCGACCCGATCGTCGCCCCGCCGGCCAAGCGCACCTTCCAGGCCATCGACCACTGCGTCGGCAACGTCGAGCTCGGCAAGATGAACGAGTGGGTGGCCTTCTACAACCAGGTCATGGGCTTCACCAACATGAAGGAGTTCGTCGGCGACGACATCGCGACCGAGTACTCGGCGCTGATGTCGAAGGTCGTCGCGGACGGCACCAAGAAGGTCAAGTTCCCGATCAACGAGCCGGCGATCGCGAAGAAGAAGTCGCAGATCGACGAGTACCTGGAGTTCTACGGCGGCCCGGGCGTGCAGCACATCGCCCTCGCGTCGAACGACATCGTCGCGACGGTGCGCACGATGCGCGCGGCGGGCGTCGAGTTCCTGTCCGTCCCGGACGCGTACTACGACACGCTGGGCGAGTGGGTCGGCGACACACGTGTCCCGATCGACGAGCTGCGCGAGCTGAAGATCCTCGCGGACCGCGACGAGGACGGCTACCTGCTGCAGATCTTCACGAAGCCGGTCCAGGACCGTCCGACGGTCTTCTTCGAGATCATCGAGCGGCACGGCTCGATGGGCTTCGGCAAGGGCAACTTCAAGGCCCTGTTCGAAGCGATCGAGCGAGAGCAGGACAAGCGCGGCAACCTGTAGGCCGCCGCGCGGTTGCAAGGGCGGCGCCGACGGGGGGTGCCGCCCTTGCGGCGTGAACGCGCCACGGGGTGCGGGTACGAGCATGGGGCGGAGGCGCCCGCAAAGGGCGCCGGGAACGTGTGTCCGCAACGCGGGGGCGTCAGGGGCGCGCCGCGCCCCCGGGCTTCCGCGCCGGCGCGGGCTTCGCGGGCTTCGCGGGCGTCACGGCCTTGGCCGCGTTCGCGGCTCTCGCCGCCTCGGCCGCTCTCGCCGCCTCCGCCGCTGCCGCGGCCTCCCGCGCTCGCCTCGCGTCCTCCATGTCCTTCGGGCCGCCCTCCGGGGGGTCTCCCAGGGCTGCCAGGGCCTCCTTCGCCTTGGGGGCGAGGAGAGGGGAGAAGTACGGGTTGATCCGGAGCGCCTCCCCGATGTGCCGGCGCGCCGCGCCGTACTCGCCGAGCGTGCGCTCGATCTCGCCGCGGTGGTACGCGAAAAGCGCGCTGCGCCGGCCCTCGTCGGTCACCCGCTTCGCGTACGGCAGCGCCTCCTCCGCCTCGCCGGTCCGGTACAGCGCCCAGGCCAGTGCGTCCGCCACCTCCATCGAGCGGTGCCCGCGTGCCCACTCGGCCTTCAATCGCCGTACGCCCTCGTCCGGTTCGCCGTGGTCCGTCTCGAACCGGGCGAGCGTCAGCTCCCCGTTCACGCCCTGCGCCCCGGCCTCCGTCGCCCGCGCCCGCAGCGTCTCGAACTGCGTCGCCGCGTCCCCGTCCAGGCCCTCCGCCTCGTACAACTCGCCTGCCTCCAGGGCGTATTCGGGCAACGGCGTCGCCGCAAGCGCCGCCCGGTAGTCCCGGAACGCCTCCGCCGTCCGCCCCAGCGCCCCCAGCGCCCTCGCCCGGCCCGCCAGCGCCGGCCCGTGCGCGGGGGCCAGCCGCAGCGCCGCCGTGTACTGGGCCACCGCCTCGGCCGGCTCGCCCCGCTCCCAGGCCAGTTCGCCGAGCCGGTGCAGACAGGCCGCCTTCTGCACCGGACTGCCCGCGTACGCCGCCGCCTCCAGCGCTGCCGCGCCCGCGTCCTCGCGCCAGCCCCGGTCCCGGTACATCTGCGCGGCCCGGTCCAGCACCGCCGCACCCGAGTGCAGCCCCTCCAGGGCCGTCATGGCCTTCTGCGCCGCCTGGTAGTCGCCGAGCCCCTTGTACGCGTCGATCAGCACCGGGTACGCCGCCCAGCGCTTCGGGGCCTCCTTGCGCACCCGCTCGCCCCACGCCCTGCCCCGCGCGAAGTCGCCCCGCGCGTTGGCCAGCGCCGCGAGCCCCAGCTGCGCGTCGACGTTCCCGCGCTTCGCCGGCAACACCGCCAGCGACTTCCGCAGCGCCCGCTCGGCCCGCGGGAAGTCCTCCGCCTCCGCGAACCGCGTGCCCCGCTCCGTGTACGCCGCCCCGAGCACCGCCCAGGAAGCCTCGTCGCCCGGGTGCTCACGCAGCCAGGTCCGCCGGTCCCCGATCAGCGCCACCAGGTCCGGCAGCGCCGCCGGCGCCCCTGCGGTCACCGCCGTCATGGCCCGGCCGGCCGGGCCGGGCAGCGGCTCCGGCCCGTCGTCGAACAGATCGGGCCCGTACACCAGCGCCGCCCCCGCGACCGCCACCGCGCACACCCCGGTGACGAGCACCTTCCGTGAGACGTTCAGCGTCTTCATGGCGCTCACTTTGCGCCTGTACGAAGAGCACACCGAGCGCGTCGAACCCGAACGTCCGGCGGGTTCACACCGATGGCCCCGAGTGCCACGCTGGAGGCATGGACGATCTTCAGCCGACCGCCGAACGACTCCACGAGCTCCTGCGCGCGGGCCTGCCCGCCGAGGCCCTCCTCGACGACCCCGACGTCATGGCCTCGTACGCGCACGACATGGCGAGCTTCTGCCCGGCCGGCGCCCCCGCCGCCGTCGTGCTCCCGCGGACCGTCGAGCAGGTCCAGCACGTCATGCGGGTCGCGACCGAACTGCGTGTCCCCGTCGTTCCGCAGGGCGCCCGCACCGGCCTGTCCGGCGCCGCCAACGCCTCCGACGGCTGCATCGTGCTGTCGCTCGTCAAGATGGACCGGATCCTGGAGATCAACCCGGTCGACCGGATCGCCGTCGTCGAACCGGGCGTCGTCAACGCGGTGCTCTCGCGCGCCGTCGACGAGCAGGGGCTGTACTACCCGCCGGACCCGTCCAGCTGGGAGATGTGCACGATCGGCGGCAACATCGGCACCGCGTCCGGCGGCCTGTGCTGCGTGAAGTACGGGGTGACGGCGGAGTACGTGCTCGGACTCGACGTCGTGCTCGCCGACGGCCGGCTGATGTCCACCGGCCGGCGCACCGCCAAGGGCGTGGCCGGGTACGACCTCACCCGGCTCTTCGTCGGCTCGGAGGGAAGTCTGGGCATCGTGGTCAGGGCGGTCCTGGCGCTCAAGCCGCGCCCGCCGCGGCAGCTCGTGCTCGCCGCCGAGTTCGGCTCGACGGCGGCGGCCTGCGCGGCGGTCTGCGCGATCATGGAGGCCGGCCACACCCCCTCGCTGCTGGAGATCATGGACCGCACCACGGTCCGGGCGGTCAACAAGCTGGCGAACATGGGTCTTCCGGACAGCACCGAAGCTCTGCTGCTGTGCGCCTTCGACACTCCGGACCCGGCCGCCGACCTGGCCGCGGTCGGCGTGCTGTGCACCGCGGCCGGCGCGACCGAGGTGGTCCCCGCCGAGGACGTGGCGGAGTCCGAACTCCTCCTGCAGGCCCGCCGGCTCTCGCTCACCGCCCTGGAGGCGGTGAAGTCGGCGACGATGATCGACGACGTGTGCGTGCCCCGGACCAAGCTGGCCGCCATGCTCGACGGCACCGCCGCGATCGCGGAGAAGTACGGCCTCACCATCGGCGTGTGCGCCCACGCGGGCGACGGCAACACCCATCCCGTCGTGTGCTTCGACCACACCGACGAGGACGAGTCGCGCCGGGCCCGCGAATCCTTCGACGAGATCATGGCGCTCGGTCTGGAACTGGGCGGAACGATCACCGGCGAGCACGGCGTCGGCACGCTGAAGAAGGAGTGGCTGGCACGGGAGTTGGGGCCGGTGGGCGTGGAGCTGCAGCGGGGTATCAAGCGGACCTTCGACCCGCTGGGCCTGCTGAACCCCGGCAAGCTCTTCTGAGACGGGTGGGCGGGCGTCACAGCTCGCCGTCCTGCGACTCGTCCGACGGCCACGGGTCGCGCAGCCACAGGTCGTCCGCAGCGGTCGGGGCGAGCAGCCGGGCGAGTCCGTCGTCGATGCCGAGCCGGTCGGCCTCGGTGCCCGGCGGGACGGCGCGCAGCGTCCGCTCCAGCCACGCGGACACCTGCGCCGACGGGGCCTCCAGGAGCGCGTCCCCGTCCGGCGAGGACAGCGCCATCAGCACCACGCTGCGGCCCTCGACCTTCGTCGGCCAGATCCGCACGTCCCCGTGGCCGCACGGCCGGAACACGCCCTCGACGAGCAGCTCGCGGGCGAACGTCCAGTTGACCGGGTGCTCCGAGCCGATGTGGAAGGCGATGTGCACGGCGAACGGGTCGTCGGCGCGGTAGCCGAGCCGGGCGGGCACGGGGATGCTCCGCTCCGGCGACAGCACCAGACGCAGCTCCAGATCGCGCTCCACGACGGGGTTCTCGGCGGTGTTCTCGGTGTGCTCGGAGTTCTCGATGTTGCGCACGGTCCTGCTCCCTCGTCTCGTGCGGCCCCGGGCGGGCCTGCACAAGGAGAGAGCGGGGTGGTGACCTGCCATTACGCGACTTCCGCGAACTTTCTCGAGAATTTTTCCGGCCTCCTCGCGGGACACGGCGGCAGAGCACGACGGCAGGCACGGCTGCAGGCACGGCAACAGTCCGGCGTCACCCTAGGCCGGGTCCCCACACCCGGTGACGGGAATCGGGACCATGTCGCTCGAAGGCGGGCTTTCTGGCCGCCTCCTTCTTCCCCTTCCCGGGTTCTTCGTTACTGTCCTCCTTGGCAGCAGCGGTGTGTGACGGAACGGAGTCGGAGCGGTGGCTACTCCTCCTGGAGGCGGCGGGGAGGTACCCCAGGCCGGGTACTACCCGGACCCGTCCATTCCCGGATATGTCCGGTACTGGAACGGTGCCGCCTGGGTACCCGGGACGAGCCGGCCCGCGCCGAAGGACGGCGAGGCCATGCCCGCGCCGCCCGCGTCGGCGATGCCCCCGGCCCCCGTACTCGCCTCCCCGGCCGCGCCGACGCCGACGCCCGCGCCGAGGCCGGCGGTGGACGAGACCGGGCCGGTGTTCCTGGACGAGGAGCCGGCCGACGAGGTCCGGCCCGAGCCCGCGTCGGCCTGGCAGGCGGACGCCTCGCGCCAGTCCGGCTTCGGTGGCGAGCGCGACCAGAAGGTCTCCTGGGGCTCGCCCGAGGCGGCCGACCCGCGCGCCGCCCTCGCGGACCCCCGCACCCCGGCCGACAGGACGCCGTCCGACCGCGCGCCGAGCGGCAACCCGGCCCCGAGCCCGGCGCCGGCCGCCGAGCCCGCCGCCCCGTCCCGCCGCATCGCGGGCACCGTGCCCGGCAGTGGCGTGGTGCCGGCCGACCCGACCGGTGGCGCGCTGCCCGGCGTACGGCAGACCCAGCCCGGTTCCGACGCGCCCGAGGGGACGGTCGCCATCCGCCGCCGCCCCGCCGGGGACGACAGCGGGACGATGACGATCCGCGCCCTCGGCGGCCCGCAGGCCGGCAAGGCCCCGCAGGTCCCCGCCCAGGCCCAGCAGGCCCAGCAGCAGGCCCAGGCCGCCGCCCAGGCCCCCGCGCCGCAGGCCCAGCAGGCCCCCGCTCCCGTCGCCGCGCCCGTCACCACGGGTCCAGGCGGCGGCTCCCCGTCGTGGGCGCAGCAGGTGCACCGGCTCGCGCAGCCGGACGCGGCGGCCGCGCAGCAACAGCAGCAGCCGGTGACCCCCTGGAAGCCGGTGGTCGAGGACCCGTTCCTGAAGGCCGCTCAGGCGCAGGCCGCCGCCCGGCCGGCCGGTCTCGGCCGGCGGTTCGCCGCCCGGCTGATCGACTCCGTGCTCCTCGGCGCCCTCGCCGGCGCCGCGTCCTTCCCGTTCGTGACCCAGGCGCTCGACCACATCGCCGACAAGATCGAGACGGCCAAGCAGTCCGGTACGACGGTCCAGGTGTGGCTCCTGGACGGCACGACCTCCGTCCAGTTCGGGATCGCGCTGGCCGTCTTCCTGGTCCTCGGCCTGCTGTACGAGGTGCTGCCGACCGCCAAGTGGGGCTGGACGGCGGGCAAGAAGGTCTGCGGTCTCGAGGTGCGCGACATCGAGGCGCACCAGCCGCCGACCTTCGGCGCCTCGCTGCGCCGTTGGCTGGTGTACAGCGTCCTCGGGCTGCTCGCGATCGGGGTGGTCAACGTGCTGTGGTGCCTGTTCGACCGCCCGTGGCGGCAGTGCTGGCACGACAAGGCGGCCCGCACCTTCGTCGCCGGCAAGTAGGCAGGCAGGTAGGCCGGCAGGCCGGCCGTCACACAGGCCGTCACCTGGGCCGTCCCCCGAACGGGGGGCGATTCGTTGCGGGGCCCGGTCGGCCGGGATGCACTGCCCCCATGAGCAACGACCAGCCGCCGCCCGGCCAGCCGCCCGATGAGGACCCGTTCCTCAAGAAGCCGCAGGACCCCACGCCGCCGCCGGCGGAGGGTCCGTACGGCTCCGAATCGCCGGGTGGCCCGCCGCCCGAAGGTCCGCCCCCGGGTGGCCCACCGCCCGGGGGCCCGCCGCCCGGTGGCCCGCCGCCCGGATCCCCGTACGGCGGCGGTGGCTCCCCGTACGACAGCCCGCCTCCTCCTCCGTACGGCTCCCAGCCCTACGGAGGCGGCGGCGGTTACGGCGGTCCGGACCCGCTCGCGGGCATGCCGCCGCTCGCCGATTCCGGCAAGCGGATCCTCGCCCGGATCGTCGACTGGCTGATCGTCGTGGTGCCGCTGGCGCTCATCGGCATCCCGCTCAACGTCTACGAGCGGACCACCGACAGCGACGACTTCGGTGACGCCATCACTCAGTCGAGCACGGGCAGCGGTCTCGCCTTCCAGCTCATCACGATCGTGGCGTTCGTCGCCTACGACACCGTGATGACCGCGAGGGGCGGGCAGACCGTCGGCAAGAAGCTGATGAAGATGCGGGTGGCGATGCTCAACGACGGCTCGACGCCGCCGATGAACGCCTCGCTGATGCGCGCGATCGTGCTCTGGCTGCCCGCGCTGATCTGCTGCGCCTGCCTGTGGCCGCTGCTGCTGCTGATCCTCATCCTGGTCGACAAGCCCTACAAGCAGGGTCTGCACGACAAGGCGGCGAAGACGGTGGTGGTCTCCACGCCGCAGTAGTCGACAGGAGGCTACGAACCGATCCGGGTGTCCGCGCCCGCGCCCACGTGCGCGGCCGGCACCCGGATCGTCTCGTCCTGGGCCGGAACGGGCGCCGCGGCCCGGGACGCCCGCGTCCGCCGTCGCGCCGCGACCGGCATGGTCAGCACGACCAGCAGGCCCAGCAGCAGCGAGGCCACGCCGATCAGGGCGATCCCCGCTCCGGTGGTGGCGCGGGAGAGCAGCAACAGGGCGACGGTCGAGAAGACGACGGTGGCCGAACCGTAGGCGAGTTGTGCGGCATTGGGACGCGGCATGACGGGTCCAGTCCTCGAAGCAAGGGTGCATCGGTCGGGTGACGCGCACGGGGTCGCACTCTCGGGCGACTCTACGTCGGGGCATGCCCGAGCGGAACCGTTGGTAAGCGTGACCTAACCCACGGTGCCGGAGCACAGGGGGGCGCACCGAGTCACTGCCACCGTCAATTGCCCCGTTCGGTGCGCCCGTCGAGGTGTGCGCCCCTCGTCGGCTTCGTCCGGATATCGGGAATCGACTCCTGCATAGTGCAGTTGGCCTGTTCAAGTCAAGGTCTGTCTTTTCTTCCTCAACTCCGGTCGAATGTCGTCACTTGTGACGTGCGACGCCACTCGCGGACACCCCACCCTCGGTCCGCGTGGAATCGCGTCGCCGGGGAGGACAAACACCAAGTGACCAACAGACGACGGGCGATCAGAGCGTCCGCAGTCGTCGTGGCGCTCGCGGCCACCGCCGCCACCGCCTCGACCTTCGCCACCGCCCAGGCCGACGAGAACGGCAAGGGAGCACCGGCAGGCATCCAGACCGTCGACAAGACGACGGTCGACCACGACCTCGAAGGCCCGTACAGCGAGCAGCAGGAGCAGCAGCGCAAGGCTGCCCTGGAGCAGGTCCTGAACGGCGACGCCAAGATCGAGCGCCGTGGCGGTTCTCAGGTCGTCAAGCTCGGCAGCAAGAAGTACGTCGAGCTGGCCCGCGAGAAGACCGACAAGATCTTCACCATCCTCGTCGAGTTCGGCGACCAGGTGGACAACACCACCCTGGTCGACCGCAAGGACGACGACACCACCGAGCTCAAGCCGAAGTACGGCGGCGAGCCCGGCCCGCTGCACAACCGCATAGCCAAGCCCGACCGTGCGAACGACAACTCCACGGCCTGGCAGGCGGACTACAACCAGCAGCACTTCCAGGACCTGTACTTCGGTACCGGCAAGGACGCGCAGGGCAAGCCGAAGCAGTCGCTGAAGACCTACTACGAGAAGACCTCGTCCGGCCGCTACTCGGTCGACGGCACGGTCTCCGACTGGGTCAAGGTCCCGTACAACGAGGCCCGTTACGGCTCGAACTGGTGCGGCCAGACCAACTGCGCCAACGTCTGGGACACCGTCCGCGACGGTCTCACCGCCTGGGTCGCCGACCAGAAGGCCAAGGGCAAGTCCGACGCCGAGATCAAGGCCCAGCTGGCCGAGTACGACCAGTGGGACCGCTACGACTTCGACGGCGACGGCAACTTCAACGAGTCCGACGGCTACATCGACCACTTCCAGCTCGTGCACGCGGGCGAGGACGAGTCGGCCGGCGGCGGCGCCGAGGGCAAGAACGCCCTGTGGGCCCACCGCTGGTACGCCTACGGCACCGACGCGGGCAAGACCGGCCCGTCGGGCAACAAGGCCGGCGGTACCCCGATCGGTGACACCGGCATCTGGGTCGGCGACTACACGATGCAGCCCGAGAACGGCGGCCTCGGCGTCTTCGCCCACGAGTACGGCCACGACCTCGGTCTGCCGGACCACTACGACACCGCGGGCGGCGAGAACTCCACCGGGTTCTGGACCCTCATGTCCTCGGGTTCCTGGCTCGGCCAGGGCAAGGACGCCATCGGCGACCTGCCCGGCGACATGACCGCCTGGGACAAGCTCCAGCTCGGCTGGCTGAACTACGCCAAGGTCAACGACTGGCAGCGCTCCACCAAGACCACCCACAAGCTGGGCGTCTCGGAGTACAACACGAAGAACCCGCAGGCGCTCCTCGTCGAGCTGCCGAAGAAGCAGGTCACCACGGACATCGTGGCCCCCGCCGAGGGCGCCACCCAGTGGTGGAGCAACATGGGTGACGACCTCAAGAACACCCTGACCCGCTCCGTCGACCTGACCGGCAAGACCTCGGCCTCCCTGGAGCTCCAGGGCTGGTACGACATCGAGCTGGACTACGACTACCTCTACGCCGAGGTGTCGACGGACGGCGGCGCCAACTGGACCGCCCTGGACGGCACCGCCGACGGCGTGGCCATCCCGAAGGACGCCTCCGGCGCCCCGGCGCTGACGGACGTCTCCGGCAAGCACAAGAAGCTCGTCTACGGCCTCGACGCCTACGCGGGCAAGAAGTTCGACCTCCGCTTCCGCTACCAGACGGACGGCGGCGCGGGCGGCAAGGGCTTCACCGCCGACGCCATCACGCTGACCGCCGACGGTGCCGCCGTCTTCTCCGACAACGTCGAGAACGGTGACAACGGCTGGGTCGCGAAGGGCTTCTCGCGGGTCGGCAAGGGCTTCACGAAGGAGTACGAGCAGTACTACATCGCGGAGAACCGCCAGTACGTCTCGTACGACAAGACCCTCAAGGTCGGCCCGTACAACTTCGGTTTCACCGGTGACAAGGCGGGCTGGGTCGAGCACTACCCGTACCAGAACGGTCTGCTCATCTGGAAGTGGGACCTGTCCCAGAAGGACAACAACACCTCCCAGCACCCGGGCGCCGGTCTGGTCCTCCCGATCGACTCGCACCCGAGCCCGCTGAAGTGGTCCGACGGCACGCTGATGCGCAACCGCGTCCAGTCGTACGACGCGCCGTTCAGCATCTCCCGCACCGACGGCTTCCAGCTCCACAACAAGGGCGTCGCCACGTGGGTCCCGTCGCAGGCCGGCAACCCGGTCTTCGACGACCGCAAGGGCACGTACTGGTTCAAGGAGACCGAGCGTGCCGGTGTCCAGGTAACTGACACCAACACCAAGATCCAGGTCGTCAAGGAGCCGAAGGATGGCCAGACGATCACGGTTCAGGTCGGCCCCTCGACCAAGTAATCGGTAAAACTGCAGGTCAAATCATGATCGGCCGTCGCCCTCTAGCGGGCGGCGGCCGATCGTGTTTAGGTGCGTCTGACGCAGTTCTTATTGACAGCCAACTCACGGGGGAGTGGTTCCGCATGCCCGGCGGAGGGTTCAGCAAGTTGCCGAACGGCAGTGTGGTCGTCGCGATAGGGCTGCCCAGCCCGGCCGGGGACGGGTGCACGGTCCGCTTCCTGGTCCACGCCGCGAACCGGGCCCGCGCCCTGACCAGGCTGCGGAACCTGGGCCTGCGGGCGGTGTACCTGCGCGGCAACGCGGAGCCGCCCACCCCGGACGAGATCACCGCCGTCCTGCACCACCCGGACGGCCTCCTGTGGCGCTCGACCACCCAGGAGCTCTGGCACTCGATACGGACCCTCCCGAAGGAGCCCGTGGCCTAGGGCCCCGCCGAAGGGACCCGTGGCCTGAGCGGCCCCTAGGCGACGACCGGCTTGCCGGTCAGCTCGACGCCGGCCGCCCGCAGCTCCTCCAGCGCCCGGTCGGTGGTCTCCGCGGAGACCCCGGCCGTCAGGTCGAGCAGCACCTTCGTCCGGAACCCCTCGCGCGCCGCGTCCAGCGCCGTCGCCCGCACGCAGTGGTCGGTCGCGATGCCGACCACGTCCACCTCGGTGACCTCCCGGTCCCGCAGCCACTGCGCGAGCGTCCCACCGTTCTCGTCGAGGCCCTCGAAGCCGCTGTACGCGGCGTTGTACGCGCCCTTGTCGAAGACGGCGTCGATCGCGCCGGAGGCGACGGCCGGGGCGAAGTTCGGGTGGAAGCCCACGCCCTCGGTGCCGGCCACACAGTGCGCGGGCCAGGAGCTGACGTAGTCCGGGGCGACGGAGAAGTGGTCGCCCGGGTCGATGTGGTGGTCCCGGGTCGCCACGACGTGCCGGTAGACGGCGCCCGCGGCCTCGCCGACCAGGTCGGTGACCGCGGCAGCGACGTCCGCACCCCCCGCCACCGCGAGGCTGCCGCCCTCGCAGAAGTCGTTCTGAACATCCACGACGATCAATGCGCGGTGCATGGCGGTTGTCCTTCGATGGGGGGAGGAGAGGGCGTCTTCCGGGGTGACATCGAGCGTAGAGACTTCCCCCGCCCTGCGGGAGGGGGCATGCCGGGGGCTACCCGCCCCCGGCGTGGCTACACGTACCGCGTCGGGCGGTCACACGTACTGCGTCGGCAGGACCGGCTCGCCGCGGGAGAGCTGGATCGCCGACATCGGCAGCCCCGCCCGCGCGTCCATGTGCCGGGCGCGGACCGTGTCCAGCGGCTCGCGGGCGATCACCTCGCCGCCCTTGACCAGCTCCACCAGGAGCTGCCGGTCGGCGAGCTCGGCCGGGACCGGCCCGGTGCCGATGATCTCCGCCTCCGCGACGCCCTCGGCGTCGACCCGGCGGGCCGCCCACTTGCGTCCGCCGATCGACGTCTTGCCGCCCGTCGACTTCTTGGCGACCGGGACCAGTGGCGCCTTGGGATCGGCCGACTCGGCGCGGGCGACCAGCTTGTAGACCATCGAGCAGGTCGGGTGCCCGCTGCCGGTGACCAGCTGGGTGCCCACCCCGTACGCGTCGACCGGCGCCGCGGCCAGCGAGGCGATGGCGTACTCGTCGAGGTCGGAGGTGACCACGATCTTGGTGCCGGTCGCGCCGAGCTCGTCGAGTTGCTGGCGCACCCGGTGCGCGACCAGGAGCAGGTCGCCCGAGTCGATGCGGACCGCCCCGAGGTCCGTCCCGGCCAGCTCGACGGCGGTGCGGACGGCCTCGGCGACGTCGTACGTGTCGACGAGCAGCGTCGTCCCCTTGCCGAGCGAGTCGATCTGGGCCCGGAAGGCGTCCCGCTCGCTGTCGTGCAGCAGGGTGAAGGCGTGCGCGGAGGTGCCGACGGTCGGGATGCCGTAGCGGAAGCCCGCCGCCAGGTCCGAGGTGGCGCCGAAGCCGCCGACGTACGCGGCGCGGGCGGAGGCCACCGCGGCCAGCTCGTGGGTGCGCCGGGCGCCCATCTCGATCAGCCGCCGGCCGCCGGCCGCGGCCGACATCCGGGAGGCCGCCGCCGCGATGGCGGAGTCGTGGTTGAGGATCGACAGGATCACGGTCTCCAGGAGCACGCACTCGGCGAAGGAGCCCTCGACCCGCAGGATCGGCGAGCCGGGGAAGTACACCTCGCCCTCGGGGTAGCCCCAGATGTCGCCGGAGAAGCGGTAGCCCGCGAGCCATTCGAGGGTCGACTCGTCGACGATGCCCTGGTCGCGCAGGAAGCCGATGACGCCCGCGTCGAAGCGGAAGTTCTCCACGGCGTCCAGGACGCGGCCGGTGCCGGCGACGACGCCGTACCGGCGCCCCTCGGGCAGTCGGCGGGTGAAGACCTCGAAGACGGACCGCCGGTCGGCGGTGCCCGCCCGCAGGGCGGCCTGCAACATGGTCAGCTCGTACTGGTCGGTGAAGAGCGCCGTCGAGGGAACATCCACCGGCAGCCCAAGGTCCGCAGCGTTCATGTCAGCGATGCTACCGCAGAAATCGTCAAAGTGACGATTTCTAGTTCGAGGGCGCGCGGAAGCGGCGGTTCCGTTTGTGCGACCGGCCCCTTCGAGTGGCAGCATGGGGTAAGTGAGCGTCGCGCCAATCGAGATCGAACGCACGAAACCCGCCGAAGAGGCCTTCGAGGTCGTCGAGCCGGACGTGCCGTGGGTGACCATCGTGCACAACGACCCGGTCAATCTGATGAGCTATGTCACCTACGTCTTCCAGGCGTACTTCGGCTACTCCAAGGACAAGGCGCACAAGCTGATGCTCGACGTGCACAACAAGGGGCGCGCGGTGGTCTCCAGCGGCACCCGCGAGGAGATGGAGCGCGACGTGCAGGCGATGCACGGCTACGGACTGTGGGCGACCCTCTCCCAGGACCGCAAGTGATGGCCGGACACTTCGAGGCGCTGCCCGGCGGCGGCGCGGCCGTGCCGCTCGACGAGGTCGAGATCTCCATCCTGCGCTCCCTGGCCGTCCAGCTCCTGGAGCTGATCGGCCCGGGCGACGAGCCCGTCGAGGGCGAGGACCCGCTGGCCGCGCTGTTCGCGGAGGGCCCGAGCGAACCGCCGTCCGACCCCGCGCTGCGCCGGCTCTTCCCCGACGCGTACGCGGACGACGACGAGGAGCTGCGGCAGGCCGCCGCGGACTTCCGCCGCTACACCGAGAACGACCTGCGCGCCCGCAAGCGGGACGACGCCCTCGCGGTGGTCCGCACCCTCGACGCGCTCTCCGCGTCCGGGGAGGGCGGCGCCGTCCTCAAGCTCACCCCCGACGAGTCCCGCTCCTGGCTCGGCGCGCTCAACGACCTGCGGCTCACCATCGGGACCCGGCTCGAGGTCACCGACGAGGACGAGGGCGGGGACCTGTACCGGTTGCCGGACGACGATCCGCGCAAGCCGATGGTCATGGCGTACCTCTGGCTCGGTGCGCTCCAGGAGTCGCTCGTCGAGACGCTGATGTCCTGACGCGGCCTGCCGGCTGCCGAGTGTTCGCTCAGCGGACGCTCAAATCCGGATAACGAATACATCAGCAATGGGTCCACCGGTGGGCCGGTGTGCCCGCTTTCTCCGCATAGTCACCGTTCGGGTCGTGATAGATCTGCACGACCGCTGGTGACGCCACCCATGTCTCCAGGGGCGCTTGGACCGGCTGACCGCCGGTGGCACTCCATCCGTATCCGGGGGGATCAGGAAGCATGGAGAAAGGCGCACCACCATGACCTCACTGCGGGTCGACCAGAAGCACGACGGCGTTGAGGCCGCGGATTCCGCCTCGGGCGAGGGTTATCACCGGGCACTCGGCGCCCGTCAGATCCAGATGATCGCCATCGGCGGAGCCATCGGCACCGGCCTCTTCCTCGGCGCGGGCAAGGGCATCCACAAGGCCGGCCCCAGCCTGATCCTCGCGTACGCGATCGCCGGCCTCGTCATCTTCTTCATCATGCGGGCACTCGGCGAGCTCCTCATGTACCGCCCGGTCTCCGGCTCGTTCTCGGAGTACGCGCGCGAGTTCATCGGCCCCTTCGCGGGCTTCGTGACCGGCTGGACGTACTGGCTCTTCTGGGTCGTCACCGGCATCACCGAGGTCACCGCGGCGGCCACCTACATGACCTACTGGTGGGACATCCCGCAGTGGCTCTCGGCCCTCGTCTTCACGATCATCCTGTACGGCGCGAACCTGATCTCCGTGAAGCTCTTCGGCGAGCTCGAGTTCTGGTTCTCCATGGTCAAGGTCACCGCCATCGTCGGCATGATCCTGATCTGCCTCGGCATCCTCACCCTCGGCTTCTCCGACGCCGGCGACACCGCCTCGATCACCCACCTGTGGGACCTCGGCGGATTCTTCGCGGGTGAGAACGGCATCGGCTCCACCCTCATGACCCTGCAGATGGTCATGTTCGCCTTCCTCGCCGTCGAGCTGGTCGGCGTCACCGCCGGCGAGTCCAAGGACCCGAAGACCGTCCTGCCCAAGGCCATCAACACCGTGCCGTGGCGCATCGCCGTCTTCTACGTCGGCGCGCTGATCATGATCCTCTCGGTCGTCCCGTGGACCGAGTTCAAGCCGGGCGTCTCCCCGTTCGTCGAGGCCTTCGAGAAGATGGGCCTCGGCATCGGCGCCGCGATCGTCAACTTCGTCGTCCTGACGGCCGCGCTCTCGTCCTGCAACTCGGGCATGTACTCCACCGGCCGCATGCTGCGCGACCTCGCGCTCAACGGCCAGGGCCCGAAGTTCTTCACCAAGCTCACGCAGAACGGCACCCCGCTGGCCGGCACCACGTTCTCCGCCGCGCTGATGCTGGTGGGCGTCTGGGTCAACTACCAGTGGCCCGGCGAGGCGTTCAACTACGTCGTCTCCTTCGCCACCATCTCCGGCATGTGGGCCTGGATCATGATCCTGGTCTGCCAGGTCCGCTACCGCATCAAGGCCGACCGCGGCGAGCTGCCCCAGTCGCCCTTCAAGGCCCCGGGCGGCATCTGGGCCAGCCTCTTCGCCCTCGCCTTCATCCTCATGGTCGTCGTGACCATGGGCATGGACGCGGACAACCGGGTCGCGCTCTACGGCGCGCCCGTCTGGGGCCTGATCCTGGGCATCTCGTACCTGGTCCTGAAGGCCCGCAACCCCGAGGGCGCGGCCTTCGCCAAGCGCTCCTGACCTCGTCCGTCTCGGCATCCGGGCCGTTCCGTACCAACCCTCGGTACGGAACGGCCCGTCTGTCTATCCTGTCGGACATGCTGACCCTCACCCGTGACCTGTACGACCGGATCGTCGAGCACGCCCGCGCGGACCACCCCGACGAGGCCTGCGGCGTCGTCGCCGGCCCGGCCGGCACCGGACGCCCCGAGCGCTTCATCCCGATGCTCAACGCCGCCCGGTCGCCCACGTTCTACGAGTTCGACTCCGCGGACCTGCTGAAGCTCTACCGCGAGATGGACGACCGCGACGAGGAGCCGGTGATCGTCTACCACTCGCACACCGCCACCGAGGCGTACCCCTCCCGCACCGACATCTCGTACGCGAACGAGCCCGGCGCCCACTACGTCCTGGTCTCCACCGCCGACACCGACGGCGCCGGCGAGTTCCAGTTCCGCTCCTTCCGGATCGTCGAGGGCGAGGTCACGGAGGAGAAGGTGGAGATCGTCGAGTCCTACGCAGAGGCGAACGAGTCCACCGGCTGAGCATCGATCGTCCAGTATCCGAGATCACATTCCGGAACCCGGACCGGGAATCGATACGATGAGCCCATGGTTCTCCACGACGTGAGCGAAGTGACGACGCCGGGCAGCGCGCTGCTCACGGCGCGCCTGCACGTCGACCTGTGCCGTCTCGCCAGCGCGATGTGAGCGGGAGCGCGTACGCGCTCCTCAGCAGCACCACCCTCGCGCGGGGGCCCACAGCCGCGCGCGCCTTTCACGCCACCTCCCGACAGGAGCCCACGCCATGGCCATCGAGGTCCGCATCCCGACCATCCTCCGCACCTACACCGACGGCGCCAAGGCCGTCGAGGGCAGCGGCGCGACGCTCGCCGAGCTCTTCGCCGACCTGGAGACCCGGCACGCCGGGATCGAGGCCCGCATCGTGGACGAGGGCAAGCTCCGCCGGTTCGTCAACGTGTACCTCAACGACGAGGACGTCCGCTTCCTGGACGGCATCGAGACCAAGCTGACCGACGGCGACAACGTCACGATCCTCCCGGCCGTGGCCGGCGGCATGGTCTGAGCGACATGCGCTACGACTCCCCGCTCGCCGCGGTCGGCAACACGCCCCTGGTGCGGCTCCCGCGGCTCTCGCCGTCGGACGACGTCCGCATCTGGGCGAAGCTCGAGGACCGCAACCCGACCGGCTCCGTCAAGGACCGCCCGGCCCTGCACATGATCGAGCAGGCGGAGAAGGCCGGCCGGCTCACCCCCGGCTGCACGATCCTCGAACCGACCTCGGGCAACACGGGGATCTCGCTGGCGATGGCCGCGAAGCTCAAGGGCTACCGCATCGTCTGCGTCATGCCGGAGAACACCAGCGAGGAGCGCCGCCAGCTGCTGGCGATGTGGGGCGCCGAGATCATCTCCTCGCCGGCGGCCGGCGGCTCCAACACCGCCGTCCGGGTCGCCAAGGAACTGGCCGCGCAGAACCCGGACTGGGTGATGCTCTACCAGTACGGCAACCCCGACAACGCGGGCGCGCACTACGCGACGACCGGCCCCGAGATCCTCGCGGACCTGCCGTCCATCACCCACTTCGTCGCGGGCCTCGGCACCACCGGCACCCTCATGGGCGTCGGTCGCTACCTGCGCGAGCACAAGCCGGACGTCAGGATCGTCGCCGCCGAGCCGCGGTACGACGACCTGGTCTACGGCCTGCGCAACCTCGACGAGGGCTTCGTGCCCGAGCTGTACGACGCCTCCGTGCTGACCACCCGCTTCTCGGTCGGCTCGGCGGACGCGGTCACCCGCACCCGCGAACTCCTCCAGCAGGAGGGCATCTTCGCGGGCGTCTCGACCGGCGCGGCGCTGCACGCGGCGATCGGCGTCGGCAAGAAGGCGCTCAAGGCGGGGGAGAGCGCGGACATCGCGTTCGTCGTCGCCGACGGCGGCTGGAAGTACCTGTCGACCGGCCTCTACACGGCCGCGACGACCGAAGAGGCGATCGAGACCGTCCAGGGCCAGCTCTGGGCGTAGGGCCCCCGGCCCCCGCTCACGCCAGGTGGCGGACCTGGTCCCAGACGACCGGGTCCGCCGTGCCCACCCTGCGGCGGAACTCCGCCACCTCGACCTCGCGCAGCTCGTCCGTCTCCAGGAAGCTCGGCCGGCCCTGCGCATCGCCCACCGAACCCGGCGGCAGCGCGATCACGCCCGGCCGCTCGTCGTGGTACTTGCTGGTGATCTTCGCGACGAGCGCGCGGTCCCCGCGCAGCGACAGCACCAGACACGGCCGGTCCTTCGAGCCCGGACCGTCCTCGTAGGGCACCTCCGCCCACCAGATCTCACCCGGCCGCGGCGCCCGAGCCGGTGCCCGCACCGCACCGCGCGGCCGGCCCGGCGGCGCCGTCGGCGCCGTACCCCGGCCCCGGCCCGGCCGGCGCCCGCGATCGGACGGCCCCCGCCCCCGGTCGGACGACCGGCGACGCGACCGCCCCCACCCGTCCGCGAGCGCGACGACCAGCGCGATCACCACGACCGCGACCAGCGCAGGCCACCACGACGTGTCCATACCTCAAGACCGTACCGGGGCCCGGCCGCCCGCGCCGCGCCGCCCCGCCGTCCATCCGAACCGGTGACAGAGCCCGTGAGTTCGCCCACAACGGGCCACTGCGGAGGAGCGACGGACGCCACCGCGCCGTACGCTCGATGGACCGCACGACCTCCCCCTCAGCGACATTCCCGCACCCGTCCCCGGACGCCCGTCCACGGAGGTTCTCGCTCCATGAAGCTCACCGTCGTCGGCTGCTCAGGGTCGTTCCCGTCCGCGGAATCGGCCTGCTCGAGCTACCTCGTCGAGGCCGACGGCTTCCGGCTGCTCCTCGACATGGGCAACGGCGCCCTGGGCGAGCTGCAGCGCCACATCGGTCTCTACGACCTCGACGCCGTCTTCCTCAGCCACCTGCACGCCGACCACTGCATCGACATGTGCGTGTACTTCGTCGCCCGCTACTACCGCCACGAGGGCGGCCGCTGCGACGCGATCCCCGTCTACGCCCCCGAGGGCGCGGAGCAGCGGCTGACCACCGCGTACGCCGACATCCCGACGCCCGGCGCGATGAGCGAGGTCTTCGACTTCCGCACGCTGAAGTCCGCCTCCTTCGACATCGGCCCGTTCCAGGTGCGCACCGAGCGGGTGTGCCACCCGGTGGAGGCGTACGGCATCCGGATCGAGCATGGCGGGAAGACGCTGACGTACTCCGGCGACACCGGCGTCTGCGGGTCGCTGGACGAACTGGCCGCCGGGGCCGACCTCTTCCTGTGCGAGGCGTCGTTCACGCACGGCAAGGAGGACATCCCGGACCTGCACCTCAACGGCCGGGAGGCCGGGGCCGCGGCGTCCCGCGCGGGCGTGGGCCGGATGGTGCTCACGCACGTCCCGCCGTGGACGGACGGCGAGCGGAACCTGGCGGACGCGCGCGCGGCGTACGACGGCCCGGTGGAGCTGGCCCGGGCGGGCGCGGCGTACGAGATCTGAGTCCCGGCCCGGTTCGGTTCGGTTCGGGACAACGGGGAAGGCCCCGGAACCATCGAGGTTCCGGGGCCTTCTCTTCGGTGCTTCGGGGCTCACGCCTTGGTGAGGTCCTCGAGCTCCTCGTCGGACTCACGGCCCGGCGTGGGGAGGTTGAACTTGGTGATCGCGAAGCGGAAGACCACGTAGTAGATCGCCCCGAAGACCAGGCCGATCGGGATGATCATCCAGGGCTTGGTCGCGAGGTTCCAGTTCAGCAGGTAGTCGATCGCACCGGCCGAGAAGGTGAAGCCCGCGTGGACGCCGAACGCCCAGGTGACGGCCATCGAGACGGCCGTGAGGACGGCGTGGATCGCGTACAGCACCGGCGCGATGAACATGAAGGTGAACTCGATCGGCTCGGTGATGCCGGTGACGAAGGACGTCAGCGCGAGCGAGAGCATCATGCCGAGGACGGCCTTGCGGCGCTCGGGGCGGGCGGAGTGCGCGATGGCGAGCGCGGCGGCCGGGAGGCCGAACATCATGATCGGGAAGAAGCCCGACATGAAGAGTCCGGCGCTCGCGTCACCGGCGAAGAAGCGGTTCAGGTCGCCGTGGACGACCTCGCCGGCGGCGTTGGTGAAGTCACCGATCTGGAACCAGGAGACGGTGTTCACGAACTGGTGCATGCCGACCGGGATCAGCGCGCGGTTGATCAGACCGAACAGGCCGGCGCCGGCCGCGCCGAGGCCCGTCATCCACTCGCCGAAGCTGGAGATGGCCTCGCCGATCGGCTCCCACAGGACGCCGAACAGCACGCCGACCAGGGTGCCGACGAAGGCCATGATGATCGGGACGAGGCGGCGGCCGTTGAAGAAGCCGAGCCAGTCGACCAGCTTGGTGCGGTGGTACCGCTGCCAGATCACGGCGGAGACGAGACCCATCAGGATGCCGCCGAGGACGCCCGGGTTGTTGTACGTCGCGGCGACGTCGACACCCTTGTTGGCGGTCGTGTTGATCACGGCCTCGGTGACGGGGAAGGCCTTCAGCACATTGCTGTAGACCAGGAAGCCGACCAGGGCGGCGAGCGCCGTGGAGCCGTCCGCCTTCTTGGCGAAGCCGATGGCCACGCCTATGCAGAACAGCAGGGGCAGATTGTCGAAGACAGCGCCGCCGGCCGTGGCGAACACGGAGGCGACCTTGTCCCAGCCGAGGCCGTCCTTGCCGAACACGTCGGGCTGGCCGAGGCGGAGCAGAATACCCGCGGCCGGCAGCACGGCGATCGGCAGCTGCAGGCTGCGACCGACCTTCTGCAGGCCCTGGAACAGACCGGAGCCCCGCTTCTTCGCGGGAGCGGCGGCCTGGGCGGTAGCCGTACTCATCAACTTCCTCCAGTAGGCAAGGCGCCGCCAGAGGACATGGCAAAGGTGGTGACGGCGGCGTCTCGTGGAACGCGGTGGTCTGGACCGCGTGGTCTACACCATTGAGTGGTGTAGACCAGTTTTAGCACGTGAGACTTAGATAAGGAACCTGCGAATTCTGTGTGTCCGGGCGGTGACGTACGGGCATGACGAAAGACCCCCGGACCGTGAGGTCCAGGGGTCTTTCGCGGCTTCGGAACAGGGGTCGGAAGGCCCGGGATCCCTGCGTTCCAGGGGGCTCCCGGCCCGCCGGGCCCCTCCCGCGGTTATGCCTTCGTGACGTCCCGCTCCATCTCCTCCTCCAGCTCCTCGGGCTCACGGCCCGGAGTGGGGAGGTTGAACCTGGTGATCGCGAACCGGAAGATCACGTAGTAGACGAGCGCGAACGCGAGACCGATCGGGATGATCAGCCACGGTTTCGTCGCGAGGTTCCAGTTGATGACGTAGTCGATCAGGCCGGCCGAGAAGCTGAAGCCGTCCTTGACGCCCAGCGCCCAGGTCACGGCCATCGACACACCCGTGAGCACCGCGTGGATCGCGTAGAGCAGCGGGGCGATGAAGAGGAACGAGTACTCGATCGGCTCGGTGATGCCCGTGACGAACGACGTCAGCGCCACCGAGAGCATCATGCCGCCGACCTCCTTGCGGCGCCGCGGCTTCGCGCAGTGCGTGATCGCCAGCGCCGCCGCCGGCAGCGCGAACATCATGATCGGGAAGAAGCCCGTCAGGAACTGGCCCGCGTCGGGATCGCCCGCGAGGAACATCGGGATGTCGCCGTGGACCGTCGTGCCGTCCGGCTTCTCGTACGTGCCGAACTGGAACCAGATCGGCACGTTCAGGAACTGGTGCAGGCCGATGACGAGTAGTGCCCGGTTCGCCACGCCGAAGATCCCCGAACCCCAGAACCCGAGACCCACCAGCCAGTCGCTGAAGTTCTCGAGACCGTCGCCGATCGGCGGCCAGATCCACACGCACAGGGACGCGAAGGCGATCGCCACGAACGTCATGATGATCGGCACGAGCCGGCGGCCGTTGAAGAACCCCAGCCAGTCGACGAGCTTCTTCCGGTGGTAGCGCTGCCAGAACCAGGCCGAGAGCAGGCCGATGACGATGCCGCCGAAGACGCCGGGGTTCTGGTACGTGTACCCGCTGAACGCCTGGTCGGGGGCCAGGCAGCCGCCGTTGACGTCCACCGTGCCCCGCGGGCAGTCCTCGGGGAACTGGCGCAGCACGTTGTAGTAGACGAGGAAGCCCACCGTGGCGGCGAGCGCCGTGGAGCCGTCCGCCTTCTTCGCCATGCCGATCGCGACACCGATGCAGAACAGCAGCGGCAGACCGAGGTTGCCGTCGAGCAGTGCGCCGCCCGCGCCCGCCATCACCTTCGCGACGTTGTCCCAGCCGAGACCGTCGGCACCGAAGACGTCGGGCTGGCCGAGCCGGTTGATGATGCCGGCGGCCGGCAGCACGGCGATGGGCAGCTGGAGACTGCGGCCCATCTTCTGCAGCCCCTGGAAGAGCCCGTTCCACCAGGACTTCTGCGGTGGTGCGGCGGCACTCTCGCTGCTCATTGACATCCCTCCCTGGAAAACTGGTGTAGACCAGTTGCGGTAGGCTCGCGGAGCCCGCCGGGACAGGCTTCCGGTGATCGTCATCATTCGGCAGAACGGCGGCACCCGCTCGCACAGTTGGGCCAACCGTGGGTTACCGTGACAAAGCGGACCACTGGTGCGCAGAACGGACAGGGAGAAACACATGGCCAGCAAGGCTGAGAAGATCGTCGCCGGCCTCGGCGGCATCGAGAACATCGAAGAGGTCGAAGGCTGCATCACCCGGCTGCGCACCGAGGTCATCGACCCCAGCAAGGTCGACGAAGCCGCCCTCAAGGCCGCCGGCGCCCACGGCGTCGTCAAGATGGGCACCGCCATCCAGGTCGTCATCGGCACCGACGCCGACCCCATCGCCGCGGACATCGAAGACATGATGTGAGCACCTGACTCACATCGGCACAGGGCCCGTTCCGGCAGGGGAACGGGCCCTTCGTCATGGCAGCTAGGCTCAGGGGCATGTCTCGAATCGACGGCCGCACGCCCGAACAGCTCCGCCCGGTCACCATCGAACGCGGCTGGAGCAAGCACGCCGAGGGCAGTGTCCTCATCTCCTTCGGCGACACCAAGGTCTTCTGCACCGCCTCCGTCACCGAAGGCGTCCCCCGCTGGCGCAAGGGCAGCGGCGAGGGCTGGGTCACCGCCGAGTACTCCATGCTCCCCCGCGCCACGAACACCCGCGGCGACCGCGAATCCGTCCGCGGCAAGATCGGCGGCCGCACCCACGAGATCTCCCGCCTCATCGGCCGCTCCCTGCGCGCCGTCATCGACTACAAGGCGCTCGGCGAGAACACCATCGTCCTCGACTGCGACGTCCTCCAGGCCGACGGCGGCACCCGCACCGCCGCCATCACCGGCGCGTACGTCGCCCTCGCCGACGCGGTCTCCTGGGCCCAGGGCAAGAAGCTCATCAAGGCCGGCCGCAAGCCCCTCACGGGAACCGTCGCCGCGGTGTCGGTGGGCATCGTCGACGGCACCCCCCTCCTCGACCTCCGCTACGAGGAGGACGTCCGCGCCGACACCGACATGAACGTCGTCTGCACCGGCGACGGCCGCTTCGTCGAGGTCCAGGGCACCGCCGAGGCCGAGCCCTTCGACCGCAAGGAGCTCAACGCCCTCCTCGACCTCGCCTCCGGCGGCTGCGCCGAACTCGCCGAGATCCAGCGCAAGGCCCTCGAAGGAACTCTGTAGGACGCCGCTGCGTCTGAAACGGTACGGGCGCACGGATCGAACCGTGCGCCCCGTCCAGTCATACGAACTTGGGGGGACCCGAACGTGAAGCGCCGCTCCATAGCCCTCGCCGTCGCCACGGCAGCCACACTCACCGGCCTGGTGGGCTGCGGCGCACTCGACAAGGCGATGGACTGCGTCAAGACCGCCGACGCGATCGCCACCTCCGTCAACAACCTCCAGCAGGCCGTCAGCACGGGGACGAACGACGCGACCCAGATCGAGGAGTCGCTGAACACCATCGACACCGAACTGGGCAACCTCAAGAACACGACGGACAACGCGGACCTCTCCAAGGCCGTCGACGACCTCACCAAGGGCGTCGAAACCGTCCGCACCGCGGTCAAGAACGGCGACACCACCCCCGACATCAAGCCCATCACCGACGCGGCCACCGAGATCGGCAAGGTCTGCACGCCGGGATAATCGAGGGCATGACCCGTCTCGTCCTCGCCACCCGCAACGCGGGCAAGATCACCGAACTCCACGCGATCCTCGCCGACGCAGGCCTCGACCACGAACTCGTCGGCGCGGACGCGTACCCCGACGTGCCCGACGTCAGGGAAACCGGCGTCACCTTCGCCGAGAACGCCCTCCTCAAGGCCCACGCCCTCGCCCGGGCCACCGGGCTGCCCGCGATCGCCGACGACTCCGGCCTCTGCGTCGACGTCCTGAACGGCGCCCCCGGCATCTTCTCCGCCCGCTGGGTCGGCAAGCACGGGGACGACCGCGCCAACCTGGACCTCCTGCTGGCCCAGCTGACCGACATCGACGACGCCCACAGGGCGGCCCACTTCACCTGCGCGGCAGCCCTGGCTCTCCCCGACGGCACGGAACGGGTGGTGGAAGGCCGCATGCCGGGCGTCCTCCGCCACGAACCCGTCGGCGGCTACGGCTTCGGCTACGACCCCATCCTCCAGCCGGACGGCTACGACGTGACCTGCGCCCAGCTGACCCCGGACGAGAAAAACGCGATCAGCCACCGAGGCAAGGCCTTCAGGGCGCTGGTACCGGTGGTACGGGAGTTGGTCAAGTAAGTGCGGCCGGGGGGACTCGAACCCCCACGGGTATTACCCCACTGGGACCTAAACCCAGCGTGACTGCCAATTCCACCACGGCCGCTTGCTGCCCGGCCATGCTACTGGCCGGGCAGCGTCGTTCAACGATCGGTCGTGCAGGATCTGACGCCTGGGCTCAGATACCCAGGTCCTTGATGATCTTGGCGACGTGGCCGGTGGCCTTGACGTTGTAGAGGGCTCGTTCGACCTTGCCGTCCTCGTCGACGACGATCGTCGAGCGGATGACGCCCGTCACGACCTTGCCGTACAGCTTCTTCTCGCCGAAGGCGCCGTACGCCTCCAGGACCTTCTTGTCCGGGTCGCCGACCAGCGTGACCTTCAGGTGCTCCTTCTCACGGAACTTGGCCAGCTTCTCCGGCTTGTCCGGGGACACGCCGATGACGTCGTAGCCGGCCTCGGCGAGGAGGTCGAGATTGTCGGTGAAGTCGCACGCCTGCTTGGTGCAACCCGGGGTGAGGGCCGCCGGGTAGAAGTAGACGATGACCTTGCGGCCCTTGTGGTCCGCGAGGGAGACCTCGTTGCCGTCCGCGTCGGGCAGGGTGAAGGCGGGGGCGGTGTCGCCGGGCTGCAGTCGCTCGCTCATGGCTCTCCTCGGGAATCTGGGGCGTACGCCACACGAGCCTAATGGGGGTCTGGGACGACCCCGCGGCGGCGAAGCTGACAGACTGTTCATCAACGACCGATTACGACTACGGAGGCAGCGCGGTGTCGGACGCCAGGACCCCTGCGCAGATCGAGGCGGACATCGTCCGCCGGCGCGACCAGCTTGCCGTCACTCTCGACGAGATCGGTATTCGGATGCATCCGAAGACGATCATCGGCGATGCCAGGGCGAAGGCCGCCTCCACGGTGGAGCAGACCGCCGGGCGGGCGTTCGCCGCCGTCCAGCGGACCGTGGACGACGTGAAGGCCCGGTTCACGCACGAGGACGGCGCGCCGCGTCTGGAGCGCGTGGTGCCGGTGGCGCTGGCCGTCGTCGGTGTGGTCGGTCTGCTCGCGATCTCCTCGCGCAAGCGCAAGGGCTGACCGGGGCATGACCCGCGAGACGTGTAGGTTCGACGCGTGAGCGAGAACACCCACGACAAGCTGCCCATCCGGATGCTCCACGACCGGGTGCTGGTCCGGACCGACTCGCCGGAGGGCGAGCGGCGCTCCGGCGGCGGCATCCTGATTCCGGCGACGGCGGCGGTCGGCCGTCGGCTGGCCTGGGCGGAGGTCGTCGCGGTCGGCCAGAACGTGCGGACCGTGGAGATCGGTGACCGGGTGCTGTACGACCCCGAGGACCGCGCGGAGGTGGAGGTGCGCGGCATCGCGTACGTCCTGATGCGCGAGCGCGACCTGCATGCCGTCGCCGCGGACCGCTTCGAGGGCACCAAGGACTCGACCGGCCTGTATCTGTAGTTCGGAGTACCGATCAAAGGCCTGGTGACCATGGTCACCAGGCCTTTTGCCTTCGTTTTGCTACCGTGGAGGCACCCGACGAGACGCGCCGTACCGGGTCACACGCAAAGACGACGCACCGGTTCGATCCGTTGTTCCGTCTCGCGGAAGGTATGCGTCGTCATGGCCTGGGTTCTTCTCATCGTCGCCGGTCTCCTCGAGGTCGGCTGGTCCATCGGCATGAAGTACACGGACGGCTTCACCCGTCTCTGGCCGAGCGTCCTGACGGGCGCGGGGATCGTCGCCTCCATGCTGTTGCTCTCGCAGGCCGCGAAGAGTCTGCCCATCGGTACGGCGTACGGCGTGTGGGTCGGTATCGGCGCGGCGGGTGCGGCGGTGCTGGGGATGGTCGTGCTGGGTGAGCCGGCGACCGCCGCCCGGATCTTCTTCGTCTGTCTGCTGCTGGTGGCCGTGGTCGGCCTCAAGGCGACCTCGGGTCATTAGGGGCGTCCGTTCGGTCCCGCGCCCGGTCCCGCGTCCGGCTGCGGCTGTCCGGGTGGGGCGGGCGGCGCGGGCGGCCGGTCAGCCGTGCCCGTCGTGCCGCCGATCCCGCCCCCGGTTCCCGGCCCTGTCGCCGTCCCCGTCGCGGTTCCCGTTCCGGCGCCGCCGACCGTCGGACCGTCCGGTCCCGGTCCGGTCGGTGCCTGCTGCTGACGCCCGGCGCCGGGCGTCGTGTCCCGGCCGCCCGGGGTCTTGCCCTGCGGCCCGCGTGGCCCCGCCTGCGGCCCGAGGAGTTCCTCGTCCGACTGGCCGTCCTGCTGGTCCTGCTGTCCGGGTTCGGTGCCGTCGCCGGGGCCGAACGGGTCCTGCATGCCGTCCGGGAACGTCATGTCCTCGGCGCCGGCCGCGAGCCGCAGGTCGAAGTCCGTGGCCTCGGTGTCCTCCAGTGCCTCGCGGGTGAACTGTGCCCAGATCTCGGCCGGTGCCCCGCCGCCGTTGACGCGCGGCAGTCCCATCGCCCCGTACAGCGGCTTCTGCGCGCCGGTGTCCGGGTCCTGGCCCATCATCGCGACGACGGTGGCGAGGTCGGGGGTGTAGCCGGCGAACCAGGCGGCCTTGTCGTCCTCCGCGGTCCCGGTCTTGCCGGCGGCGGGCCGGCCGGCGGCGAGCGCGGCGGTGCCTGTGCCGCCCTCGACGACGCCGCGGAGCATGGCGGTGGTGGTGTCGGCGGCCTCCCGGGCGACGGCCTGCCGGCGCGCGGCGGCGGGCAGCTCGACCTCCTGGCCGTCCTTGCTGACGGCGGCGACGAGCGTGTACGTGCCGTGTTCGCCGTGGTTGGCGAGGGTGGCGTACGCCTCCGCCATGTCGAGGACGCTGGCGGTGGCGGGGCCGAGCGCGATGGACGGGGAGGCGGTGAGGTCGGGGGTGTTCTGCGGCAGGCCGAGGGCGACGGCGGTCTTGCGGACCTTCGTGGGGCCGACGTCGACGGCCATCTGCGCGTACACGGAGTTCACGGACTTGTCGGTGGCCTCGCGGACGCTGATCTGTCCGTACGAGCCTCCGTCCTCGTTCTCGGGGGCGTACGAGGGGCCGTTCCAGCCTTCGACGGGGCGCCGGTCGCTGCCGTCGTAGAAGGCGTTCGGGGTGATGGGCCGGCCGTCCTGGGTGTGTGCGCCGTGTTCCACGGCCGCCGTGAAGACGATCGGCTTGAACGTCGAACCGACCTGGTAGTCGCGGCGGGTGGCGTTGTTGACGTACTGCTTGGTGTAGTCGATGCCGCCGTACATGGCGACGACGTGTCCGGTGCCGGGGACGACGGCGACGCCGCCGACGCGGACGTTCCGGTCGGTCTCGTTGCCGTTCCGGTCGAGCCGTGACATGACCTGGTCGTCGACGGCGCGGACGAGGGCGTCCTGCTTCGTCTTCTCCAGGGTGGTGGTGATGCGGTAGCCGCCGCGGGCGAGGGTGTTCTCGTCGAGGATGCCGCGGCCGGTGAGGTAGTCCTCGACGGCCTGGACGACGTAGCCGCGCTGTCCGGAGAGGCTGGTGACGGGCCGGGCCTTGTGCGGGGCGGGGAACTTCATGGCGGCCCGTTCGGCAGGGGTGAGCCAGTTCTCCGCGACCATGCCGTCGAGGACGTAGTGCCAGCGGGCGACGGCGTTCGCGCGGTTCTCGGGGTGGGTGGCGACGTCGTAGACGCTGGGGGCGTTGAGCAGGGTGGCGAGGTAGGCGCTCTGGGCGGTGTCGAGGTGCTCGACGTCCTGGCCGTAGTAGGCGCGGGCGGCGGCCTGCACGCCGTACGCGTTGCGGCCGAAGTAGCTGGTGTTGAGGTACCCCTCGAAGATCTCGTCCTTGCTCTTCTCGCGGTCGAGTTTGATCGCGATGAAGAACTCCTTCACCTTGCGGGTGACGGTCCGTTCCTGGCCCAGGTAGTAGTTCTTGACGTACTGCTGGGTGATGGTGGAGCCGGACTGTTTGCCCTTGCCGGTGACGGTGTTCCAGGCGGCGCGGAGCATGGCCTGCGGGTCGACGGCGCGTTCGGAGTGGAAGTCGCGGTCCTCGGCGGCGAGGACGGCGTGCCGCAGGGGTGCGGGGATCCGGTCGAGGCGGACGTTCTCGCGGTTGACCTCGCCGTCGCGGGCGAGCTGGGTGCCGTCCGCGTAGAGGTAGACGTTGGACTGCGCGATCGCGGTCGCGTTGGCGGCGGGGATGTCGACGAGCAGGTAGCCGGCGGTGAATCCGCCGGCGAGCAGCAGTCCGGTGAGGAGGAACGCGCCGAGGAGGGTGCGCCAGGAGGGGAGGAGCCGCCGGCGGGCCCTCCTCTTGGGCCGGGCGGGGGCGGTCGGGGGAGTCGGAGGGGTCGGGGGAGTGTGCACCGTCCGGTCCCGGGGTTCCCAGCCGGGCTGCTGTGGCTCGTCGCGCATGGGGTCATACTGCACGCCTTCCGGGCAGAAGCCGTGAATCCGGCTCGAAATGGGCTCGCGGTGCCACTCCGAGGCAGCTAAGGTCGTGCGCTTTGGCGACTCGGGGAGCGACGGGGCGGCGTGCCGCGGTTGCGCGCTGCGGTCGCGCGCTGTGGCGGCGTACGGACGGGGGGCGGGGGGCGGCGTGCTGAGGCTCTATGGATTGGTTGCCGCCGGTGGGTTCCGACGCCATGCCACGTACCGGGTGGCCACGCTGGCCGGGCTGTTCACCAACACCGTCTTCGGCTTCATCCTGGCGTACACGTACATGGCCCTGTGGGACGAGCGCCCGCGGCTGGGTGGTTACGACATGGCCGACGCGCTCGCGTACGTGTGGATCGGCCAGGGGCTGATCACCGTCTGCGGGCTGATGGGCGGCGGTTTCGAGGACGAGATCATGGAGCGGATCCGGACCGGTGACATCGCCGTCGACCTGTACCGCCCGGTGGACCTGCAGGCCTGGTGGTTCTCGGCCAACCTGGGCCGGGCGGCGTTCCAGTTCCTCGGTCGCGGGGTCGTCCCGATGGCGGTCGGCGCGCTGGTCTTCGACATCGCGCTGCCCGAACGGGCGGTGACGTGGCCGGCGTTCGTGGTGTCGGTGGCGCTGGGCGCGAGCGTGAGCTTCGGGATCTGGTACCTGGTGGCGCTGAGCGCGTTCTGGCTGATGGACGGCTCGGGGGTGACGCAGGTGGTGTGGCTGTCGGGCCTGTTCTTCTCGGGGATGCTGCTGCCGCTGACGGTGTTCCCGGGGGCGCTGGGGGAGGTCGCGCAGGTGCTGCCGTGGGCGTCGCTGCTCCAGGTCCCGGCGGACGTGTACCTGGAGAAGTACCAGGGGTGGGGCGTGCTGCGGGCGTACGCGTTCCAGGCGGGCTGGGCGGTCGCGCTGCTGGCGGCGGGCCGGCTGCTGCAGTCGGCGGCGACGCGGAAGGTGGTGGTGCAGGGTGGGTGAGACGGGGGCCTCGTACCGGCTCGCGGGCGAGGGGGAGACCTCGTACCGGCTCGCGGGCGAGGGGGAGACCTCGTACCGGCTCGCGGGCGAGGCGTGGCGTACGTACCGGATGGTCGCCGGGATGTGGATGCGCTCCACGATGACGTACCGCTCCTCCTTCGCGATGACGCTGTTCGCGTCGTTCGCCGTCACGTTCTTCGACTTCGTCGTGATCCTGCTGATGTTCGGTCAGGTGGACGGCCTGGGCGGGTTCTCGTTCGGCGAGGTGGCGTTCCTGTACGGGGCGACGGGGACGTCGTTCGGCCTGGCGGACCTGACCATGGGCTCGTTGCAGCGGATGGGCGGCCGGGTCCGGGACGGGACGCTCGACACGCTGCTGGTGCGTCCGGCGCCGGTGCTGGCGCAGGTCGCCGCGGACCGGTTCGCGCTGCGCCGGCTGGGCCGGGTGGCGCAGGGTCTGTTCGTGCTGGTCTGGGGCCTGGCGCTGGTGGACGTGGAGTGGACGGCGGTGAAGGTGCTGCTGGTGCCGGTGATGGTGGTGTCCGGTGCGGTGCTCTTCTCCGCGCTGATGGTGCTGGGCGCGTCGCTGCTGTTCTGGGCGCAGGATGCGTCGGAGGTCACGAACGCGTTCACGTACGGCGGCAACACGCTGCTCGGCTACCCGCCGACGATCTTCGCGAAGGAGCTGGTGCGGGGGGTCGTGTACGTCGTCCCGCTGGCGTTCGTGAACTGGCTGCCGGCGCTGTACGTGCTGGGCCGCCCGCTTCCGGCGGGGGTGCCGGTGTGGGCGGCGTTCCTGTCGCCGCTGGTGGCGGCGGGGTGCTGCGCGGTGGCGGGGGCGGCGTGGCGGAAGGGGCTGCGGTCGTACCGGAGCACGGGAAGCTGAGGCGAGAGGCGGGACCATGGATCTCATCGAACTGGACGGCGTGGAGAAGGTCTTCGACGTACGCCGCAAGGGCGCGGGCCGGTTCCGTCGCGAGAAGCAGCAGGTCAGAGCGGTGGACGGGATCAGTTTCCGGGTGGCGCGCGGCGAGATGGTCGGGTACATCGGCCCGAACGGCGCGGGGAAGTCGACGACGATCAAGATGCTGACGGGCATCCTCACCCCGACCGGCGGCTGGCTGCGGGTCGCCGGCATCGACCCGGCGCGGGAGCGGACGAGGCTGGCGCGCCGGATCGGGGTGGTGTTCGGGCAGCGGACGACGCTGTGGTGGGACCTGCCGCTGATCGACTCGTACCGGCTGGTGCACCGGATGTACCGGGTCCCGGACGCCCGGTTCGCGGAGAACCTGGAGCGGTGCGTGGAGCTCCTGGAGCTCGGCGCGCTGCTCGACGTACCGGTGCGGCAGCTGTCACTCGGTCAGCGGATGCGCGGCGACATCGCAGCGGCGCTGCTGCACGACCCGGACGTGCTGTACCTGGACGAGCCGACGATCGGGCTCGACGTGGTGTCGAAGGCGCGGGTGCGGGAGTTCCTGCGGGACCTGAACGCGGAGCGGGGCACGACGGTGCTGCTGACGACGCACGACCTGACGGACATCGAGCAGCTGTGCGGGCGGGTGATGGTGATCGACCACGGCCGGCTGATGTACGAGGGGGCGGTGGCGGGTCTGCACGAGGCGGGGGAGAGCGAGCGGACGCTGGTGGTGGACCTGGAGCGGGAGCTGCCGCCGATCGAGGTGCTGGGGGCCCGGTTCGTGCGGGCGGAGGGGCCGCGGCAGTGGCTGGCGTTCCCTTCCTCGGCGTCGGCGGCGCCGGTGGTGGCGGCGGTGGCGGAGGCGTACCCGCTGGTGGACCTGTCCGTGCGGGAGCCGGACATCGAGGCGGTGATCGCGAAGATGTACGCGGGGACGGAGACGGGACCGTCGGCGGGACCGACAACGGGATCGTCGGCGGGACCGACAACGGGATCGTCAGCGGGACCGTCCTCGGGAACTCAGGATGCGCCCGAGAAGTCTCTGAGGTAGGGACATTCGTACGGCAAGCGTACGGAACGGGACGGGACGGGGACGGCGGACGGATGAACGACAGGGAGAGGGACGGGCAGGGCGCGAGGCCGGGGGCGGGGGACTCACCGGCCGGGGCGCTTTCGCCTGCACCGTCCCCGCCCACGCCTCGTACGGCGTCTCCCCGCCCCCTCGCCGCGTTCGCGTACACGGCGGCGGACGCGGAGAAGAGCCGCGGCGTGCGGCGGATGAAGGCCACGGCGACGGGCCTGCTGCTGTGCGTGGCGGTGATCTACGCGCTGGCGACGTGGGGGAAGGCGGAGGGGGCCGGGGCCTGGGCGGGGTACGTCGCGGCCGCGGCGGAGGCCGGGATGGTGGGCGCGCTGGCGGACTGGTTCGCGGTGACGGCGCTGTTCAAGCGCCCGATGGGGCTGCCGATCCCGCACACCGCGATCATCCCGACGAAGAAGGACCAGCTGGGGGCCACGCTCGGCGCGTTCGTCGGGGAGAACTTCCTGTCGGCGGACGTCGTACGGGGCCGGCTGCGCGCCCTCGGCATCGCCGGCCGGCTGGGTGCGTGGCTGGCGGAGCCGGCGCACGCGGACCGGGTGACGGCGGAGCTGGCGACGGCGCTGCGCGGGGCGCTGACGGTGCTGCGGGACTCGGACGTGCAGGCGGTGGTGGGGGAGGCGATCACGCGGCGGGCGGACGCGGCGGAGGTCGCGCCGGGCATCGGCAAGACGCTGGAGAAGATCGTCGCGGACGGGGCGCACCGACGGGCGGTGGACCTGATCTGCGCACGAGCGCACGACTGGCTGGTGTTCCACGCGGACTCGGTGATGGACGCGGTGCAGGGCGGGGCGCCGGGCTGGACCCCGAGATTCGTGGACAGAAAGGTCGGCGAACGGGTCTACCGGGAACTCCTCCGCTTCGTCACGGAGATGCGGGACATGCCCGGGCACCCGGCGCGCGGCGCGATCGACCGCTTCCTGACGGACTTCGCGGCCGACCTCCAGGCCGACACGGACACGCGGGCACGGGTGGAGCGCCTGAAGTCGGACCTCTTGGCGCGGCCGGAGGTGCAGGACGTCATCGCCTCGGCGTGGTCGGCGGTCCGCACGATGATGCTGGCGGCCGCGGAGGACGACCGCAGCGAACTCCGCCTGCGCGCGCGGGCCTCGCTGCTCTCCCTGGGCGGCCGGCTGGTCACGGACGGCAGGCTGCAGGCGAAGGTGGAGGGCTGGGTGGAGGACGCGGCGGCGTATGTGGTGACGACGTACCGCGGCGAGATCACGTCCCTGATCACGGACACGGTGGCGAGCTGGGACGCGACCCAGACGTCGCGAAAGATCGAGGCCAACATCGGCCGCGACCTCCAGTTCATCCGCATCAACGGCACGGTGGTCGGCGCCCTGGCCGGCCTGGCGATCTACACCGTGAGCCACGCACTGGGCGGCTGACTTCCGGTTCAGCCACCCAGCGCGTGAGGGGAGGTGCCGGGTAGTACGGAGGGGAGGGGCGGGGCGTTCAGCCCCTGCCCCGAGTAACAACGGCGGAGGCGACACCGACACCGGTGGCGAGCCCGAGCACGGCCGGCCAGGCGCCCACCTTCTTGGCGAGCGGATGCGCGGCCCCGAAGGCCCCGAGGTAGGCGGCAGTCATCCCGACGGCCACGGGCCCCCCACCCTCCCGGTGCCACTCCCGCGCGGCGACACCACCGGCAGCGGCAAGCACCACACCCCCGAGCGCCCGCTTCTTGCTGTACCGCGCGACGGCGTAACCGCCGACGAGCCCGACGGTGGTGAGCACGGGAGAAAGGTTCAGAGCCATGCCTCCGACCCTACTCGGCCGCTACTCGCAGGCGACGCCGTCCCCGTCCCGGTCGAGATGCCGCCCGTACCCGGGATCGCCACGCCGGACGGGCGCGGCACCGGCGGCCCGTGCGGCGGCGCAGTTGGCGTAGTACACACCGCCACCTCCACCGCCGGACGAGGACCCACCAGACCCGCCGGACCCACCCGTGCTCCCGTGGTACGGCTCGCAGGCGACGCCGTCCCCATCGCGGTCGAGGTGCCGCCCGTACCCCTTGTCACCACGATGCAGCGGCGCGACACCGGCAGCGCGGGCCGCGTCGCAGTTCCGGTAGTACACGGCGGGCGCAGGAGCCTTCGTGGGCTTAGGCGTCGGCGACGGGCTGGGAGCGGGAACGGCGATCCGGACGACGGCGGTACCCCCGGCGATGCGCGTGTCCGTCGGAGTCACCTGGTAGACGAACTCGTCCGCCCCGCTGAACCCTGCGGTCGGCGTGTACGTGACGACGGTCCCAGAGACGACGGCCGTCCCATTTGCCGGCGTCTTGAAGATCTCAAGCTGATACTCGCCCGCACCCAGCACATCGGCAAGCGGCCGCACGCCACCCCCGTCCCCCTCGGTGGCGGTGTCATTGGCGAGTATCGCGATCTCCAACTCCTCGCCTCCGTCTGCCCGCTGCTGATCGTCGACGAGCGTGAGCGTCACGGCAGGAGCCGCGGACGCAGAGGCAGAGGCGCTGACGGACGGCGAAGCGGTTCCCACCCGCTTCCCGTCCCCCACTCCGGAACCTCCGCCCCCACACCCCGCAAGAGCCCCCACAAGCACGCTAGCCACGCCAACACCCAAGCCCCGTCGGCGTATCACTCCTCTTCCCACAAGCCCCCCAAGGCCTCGTTCCATCAACGAAGCCCCGATGCTTGCACCGCTCGTTTCACAATGCAGTCAACGTGTCCGAACCGTGCCCAAACTCGCCTGAGTTCAGCCGATGGACGGTGCTACTTGTCGCTGCCCGATGGGCCAGACATCAATGGCGATCTTCGCGAGCTCGGCTTGGCGCTCTTCGATTCCCTGGGTTCGCCAGATGCTCATGCTTGTGCTCCAGAGCCGGTCGATGTCGATTTCCCGCGTGATCAAGAAAGACGAGGACTGGTACGCCTCGACCTTCTCCGGGAGCGGCTTGTTGGAGGCGATCCGGTTCTTCCGTCCGTGAAGCAGGGTTTGGTTTCCAAGCCTGTTCACCCACGCGGGGTGATCGTTGAGGCGGTGCTTCGCCTCCGGCGACTTCGGATAGATGTGCTCGACATGCACCGTGCTGCTTCCCGCGACGACGACGTCGTCCACGCCATCGCGCCTTCGCAGGTGCTGCTCGATCATGGTGAGGAGGTAGCGTGCCTGCGTGCTCCTAGGGATCGGAGCCTGCTCGAAATCGGCCTGGAAGGCCGCATCGTCCGGCGTCCAGGAGACCACCTGCTGGAATGCGTTCTCGACAGAGGTGCCGGAGCTCACTTGCTTCGCAAGATCGAAGAGCTTCTCTTCAAGGAGTGTCGACTCGCGCCGCCCCACCACGGTCCAGCGCACGTAGTAACTGACGAGCGCTTCGGTTATTTTGGCCAGCTCGTTGTGATCGACCCGTCCAGAGACAGCCAGGAGCAGGGGGTAGACGGCATCGGCGCCGAGCGTCTTGACCTCGTCCAGAAGGCTGTCGAGCGTCTCCATCCCCGTTCCGGACGTGATGAGCTCGATGTACCTTCCGGATGCGTTCTGAAGCTCGGCCGCGAACGTCCGCACCTCGTACCGGGGCTGCGCCTTCTCGAAGCGTTCCGTCAGCTCGGTCCTGATGGTCGTGTAGAGGCTGTGCGACCGGACGTCTCCATGTCCGGCCACCCAGAAATGCCGCAGGAACTTCTCGATCTCCTCACGACGCTCGAAGCCGTCGAGGAGTGAACTCCATGCCGTGTTGACGCGGTTCTTCTCGTCTTCGCCCCTGCTCTTTTCCATCAGGAAGTTTCGAACGAGGTCGACGGTGGAGAGATCCTTGCCGCGCGAGTTGATGGTCTCGAATACTTCGTTTGCATCGCTCGACGTCGGGGTCTGCACTTCCACGAAGACTAGACCCTTGACGAGGCAATCCCTAAGAGTCTCCAGCCAGTCAATCCGATCCTCCTCGGAGGGGATCATTGACAAGGCCGAGAAGATGTGGGACTTGAAGGAAGAGTACGCGTCCTGGATGAGTTTGTGCGAGGGGCGGGACGGCAGTTCTGTCTGGGCGGCCTTACCGGTGGTCTCGTTCCAATTCTGGATCGAATCCCGAAAATAGTCACGATCGAAGAGTGACAGGGTAAGAAAATATTGAGGCTGTGAATGCCGCCCATCCCGTCGGGCGATGTAGTCGCGCTGAATGTTGTTAGCGGTAACGTGGGCCCACGTCGTGGCCATGCTGCCCAGGGTGTCCCTGATGGCGGCGATGAGAATGGTGGACGTGGTGAGCCGCTGCTGGCCATCGAGGAGGGAGCGGGTGGTCACCTTGTCGTCTGTGATGGTGACGATCGGGCCGATGAAGTACTCGGACGATGCCTTGGCGCCCGTGCGCCGCGCGCGCATGAACTTCTGAATGTCGTCCCAATACGTGTCGACTTCGCGCTTTCCCCAGGCGTATTGGCGCTGACTGTCGTCCGGTACCTCGACGGGCGGATTATTGGCCCCTATGAGTTGCCCGAGAGTCTGACGGGCGGCGTGCTTGATGATAGCCATGGGCTGTCCTCCCCGAGTTTCGAAAGAGAATAACCTCCGTCGGGTTGCTCTGTGAGGCAGCGTCAGATCCTGATCCGGCGAGTGGATAATTTCTGGCGATTTGGATGCTATCCGCCATCTGTCCATAATGCGAAGAAAGATGCTTCTCTCTGGGTGTGGCGTCAGAGCTTGTATCGGAACTCGGTCTGATAGATTTCTAAAGTTTCTACGGCTACGTCGCATGGTGGGGGACGGGGAAAATGGCGTCGGCGACAAGCGCGCATGGCTTGTACGAGATCCTGACGCGGGTGCGGCAATCAGATGCCCCGCACTTCCGAGCAGGATGGTCGGCGGTACTCGAAGCAGAGTGGGGATCTGACGAGTTCGCTCGACGCCATGCCGAGGTAGCTGCCCTGCTCTCGGAGTCGATTGCGCAGATATGCGCCCTGCCCGAGCCTCAGCGAGTCAGGTACTCCCGTTACTTCCCGCAGTGGTGGGCGTCAGTGGTTCAGCCGGAGCTGAGCTGGTCCGACACGGGTCGGCCGGCAAGCCTGCTGATATCGCAGGAGACGCTGGACCACCTTGCCTCGGCGGCCGATGTGCTCGGCTCGGCGCTGCAGGGCACGAGCGCTGCGCCGAGCGGAACTCACCTGGAGAACCTCGCCGAAAGTTGTCGTAGCTGGCTCGAGATCCTGGCCGAAACGTCGGAGGCGGAGCTTCCCGCCACGCTGCGTACTGCCATCACGGCGCAGATCAACCACCTGCTGTGGCTCATCGAGCATGCGGAACTCTTCGGTACGGCCAGCGTCTCGCGGGAAACGAATCGGGTGATTGGCTCCCTCACCCAGGCCACGACCATCCTGACCGGCACTGATGTGCAGACCGGTGGCCGATGGAAGAGGGCGTTCCTCGGGATTGTTGGGGCGTCGATCGTGTTCAGTGCGGGTGCCACCCAGTTGCAGTCCGCACTCGAGGCCGGCTCGGGCATGGTCAAGGAGATCGTTCAGGTCGTCGACGACGTCGCGACTTCCGCGGAGTAGGCGGAGTAAGCGGAGTAGGTCGACACAGGCGACACGGGCCGGCCCCCATGCGAACGCGGGGGGCGGCCCGTACTCGGCATCAGCCCGCCGTGATGGCTGAGTAGGACAAGACGTCGGCGGGAATCTCGTGCTGGACCTTCCAGGTGATGCCCATCGGCTTGCTGCCCTTGGAGTCGACGAACTCGGCTGGGCCCAGGAGCATCCACGGCTGGGGGCCGCCGATGTCGGTCTTCTTGTAGCGGCGGACGAAGAGGAGGACGTGGGAGCCGTTCGCCTCGTGGGTCCGGTATCGGATCCCGGTCGGGGACGTATCTGACGTCTGGTTCTGCGATTCCCAGTGGAACAGCGTGTCGCTGAGGGCGTAGTCCCGGTAGCGGGTCTGTGGGGAGAAGTCCTTCTCGTCCTTCTCCAAGGTGATGAACAGCGCGTCGGTCTCGATGTCCTCGCACCACTTCACCCCCTCGCGGAAGTGGCCCGGCATGAAGCCGCCGATGTACGACTGGCCCAACGCCGGCAGGATTTCCTCGCGGCTGTAGGACGCGTGGACGGTCAGGGGCAGCTCGGCGAGGTCTCCGAGGAGGGGGATCGGGACGTGATCGGTGTGGTCGAGCGCGTACGCCAAGACCTGACGGAGCTCGTCTCGAAACGCCTCGTGGGGCTGCAGTGAGTCCAGCGCGTCCTGATAGCTGGAGAAGTTGCCGCCCAGCGGCCACAGCGAAAAGAAGAACATGCGGGCGTAGCTGCGGTCGAGCTCGTTGAGCGAGGCGTACGTCGGGGCGTTGTCTTCGAGGAGCCGGGTGTACGTGGCGGCCCGGCGCGGGTCGTCGACGTGGAGGAAAGCGGAGACGCGCTTCAGGAGGGCCTCTTCTCCCTCAGGGCTCGACGTCGGCAAGATCCCCGCGCGACGGAGGAGGCCCGTCCAGGAGTTGCCGTTGCCGCGGTAGATCTCTTTGAGTTCGCGCCCGCTTTCCCGCAGGTACGTCGACAGGCGAGACTCGCCGTAACGCCGGACTTCACGAGCCAGCTGCGTGACGTTGACGCTGATCTGGCTGCGAATGTTGTCGATGACCGTTTCCTTGGCCTTGGACTCAAGGATGATCTGGCAGCCGGAGGGCAGCTGCGGGAAGTCATGCTCGATGTGTGCGAGCAGCCGGTTGCGCGTCAGGTTGGTGAGAGCGCGGAACTGTTCCTCGAAGCGGAACTCCTTGCGATGGTGACCGATGAAGTCCAGGACGGTCAGTACGGCCTTGCCCTCGCTCCGGCGAAGTCCGCGACCCAGCTGCTGCAGAAAGACCGTGGCGCTGGACGTGGGGCGCAGGAGCAGCAGGGTGTCGACGTCGGGGATGTCCAAGCCCTCGTTGAAGAGGTCGACGGAGAAGATCACTTGGAGCTCTCCGGAGCTCAGAGCCGCGAGGGCGGACCGACGCTCCTCTCGTGGAGACTCGCCGGAGAGCGCTACGGCTCTGAGGCCGGCACGACGGAAGACCTCTGCCATGTAGTGCGCGTGGGAGACGGAGACGCAGAACCCGAGGGCCCGCATTGAACCTGGGTCCGCCACCTTGTCCCGTACGGCCTGGACGACCAGACGAGCGCGCGCTTCGTTCCCGGTGAACAGCTCGCCGAGCGCGGCGGCATCGTAGGAGCCTCGCTTCCAGGCGACCGCGCTCATGTCGGTGCTGTCCGTGATGCCGAAGTAATGGAACGGGCTGAGGAGGTCGTTCTCCAGCGCTTCCCACAGGCGCATCTCGGCGGCGATGCGCCCCTCGAAGAACTCGTCCTGGATGGTGCGGCCGTCCATCCGCTCCGGGGTGGCGGTCAGCCCGAGGAGCTCCCGAGGCGCGAAGTGATCGATGATCTTCCGGTAGGTGGGGGACACACCGTGGTGGAACTCATCGATGACGATGACGTCGAAGTGATCCGGCGTGAATCGTTCAAGGGCACGCGCGTGCAGAGATTGAACGCTGGCGAAGACGTGCTTCCAGTCGTCCGGGACCAGTCCGCTATGGAACTCTTCGCCGAAGTTGGCGTCGACGAGTACGTCCTGGTAGGTGCGGAGTGACTGGCGAAGGATTTCTTGCCGGTGCGCGACGAACAGCAAGCGGAGATCCCGCCCGTACTTCTGGCGAAGTCGCTTGTAGTCGAGCGCGGCCATGACGGTCTTGCCCGTCCCTGTTGCCGCCACCAACAGGTTGTGATGGCGGTCGTGGACTTCCCGTTCCACCTCCAGCCGCTCCAGCATGTCCCGCTGATGGGGGTACGGGCGCACCTCGAGGCCAGAGAGGGTGAGTTGGCGTCCCGAATCCGAGGAGGTGCCGCGGCCGGCCAACTGGAGTGCCTCGTCAAGGCGTCCAGCGTCCTGGTCCGGGTGGTAGAGCTCGAAGGACGCATCGCTCCAGTAGGAGTCGAAGGTGGCCTCAAACTTGCGCAGCACGTCCGGAGTGGCAACGGAGGAGAGACGGACGTTCCACTCAAGGCCGTCGAGAAGAGCGGCCTTGGAGAGGTTCGAGCTGCCGACGTAGGCCGTGTCGTAGCCGCTGTTGCGCCGGAAGAGCCATGCCTTGGCGTGCAGTCGCGTCGATCGGAGCTCGTAGTTGACCTTCACCTCGGCGTTGAACCTCTGGACCAAGCGGTCGAGTGCCCTGCGTTCCGTGGCGCCGATATAGGTCGTCGTGATGACGCGAATGGGAACGCCCCGTGCATGGGCTGCTTCGAGGGACTGCTCGATGACACGAAGTCCGTGCCACTTTACGAAAGCGCAGAGCAGGTCGACGCGATCAGCTGTGGCCAGCTCGGCGCGCAGCTCGAAGCCCAGGCTGGGGTCTTCAGGGGAGTTCGTGATGAGCGCCGTATCGGAAAGCGGCGTCGCCGGTCTGATCCGGTAGACCCCCTTGGCCTCCTGCTCAGCGATGGCCAAAAGCTGGCGCGGGCCCTCAGCAACGAGGTCGACCCACTCGCGCGCACCCTCAATGCTGTTCATCGACTCGAGGATGTGATTGGCCGCGTGGACCCGTTCCGCCTCAGGCAGCCATTCCAGGATGCGCCGTGTCGTTTCTGCTACGTGCCGTGCGATGACGTGAGGCGATGACTCGGGGCCGATGACACCGTCAACCGCATGCCAGCCCCGCGCGGCCATGCCCTGGAGCTGGCCCTCCAGCCGCAGCGTGATCAGCTGCTCGTAGAGCCCCGCTGTCGGCCCACTGGTGTCGTTCCAACCGGTCATAGGCGCGCACCCTCCCCGTTGTGATCGTCCCAGTGATACCAGGCGTCACAGACAGGTCGGGCCGACAGCGGCACACTTGGGCGCGATTACTCACCACTTCCGTCGCGCTTGAGCTCGCTCTCAGTCCGCGCCGTGGCACTCCCCGTACGTCCTTCCCGAGCCGCACCAGCACGCTGCCGTGCGGGCTGGGGGCCATGCCGTGGCTCGGCCTCGGGCGGCCAGTGTCGTGGCGTATTGGGGGAGGAGGTCCGGGTTGGCCGGGGTGGAGGATTCCGAGGCGGCGAAGGCTTCGTAGGAGGGGACCGTGGCCGGGACGATGCCCAGGTTGGGGGTGCCGGCGGCCTGGAGTTCGCGGAGGGAGGCTTCCAGGTCCGTGAGGTGGGCCGCGTACGTGGGGTATTCGGCTTCCAGTTCCGGGTACGAGGCGACGAGTTCGTCCAGTTCCGCCTCCGGCCAGTGCAGGACCGCCACCGGGAACGGGCGGGACAGGGCCGTGCGGTACGAGCCCAGTTCGCTGCGGAGGCGGGTGATCTCGGCCTGGAGCTCCGCCGGGTCGTCCGAGCCCAGGGACCACAGGCGCTTCGGGTCGTGCAGTTCGTCCAGGGGGACCGCCCCCGTGTGCAGGGCGTCCGCCCGGTGGTCCCACGCGTCGTGCTCCAGGGCCAGCATCCGCCTCACCCGGTGCCGGGAGGTCAGGAGGGACTGGGTGGCGTAGTCCTCGTCCTCCCCGTCCGCCAGCAGCTCCGCCGCCTGCGTGAACGTGGCCTCCGACGCCTCCAGCTCGTCGTGGGCCTCCAGCGTCTCCGCGATGATCTCCCAGGGGGCCGCGTCCTGCGGGACCTGCGCCCTGACGCCTTCGATGATCGCCCTTGCCTCCGCCTCGTGGCCGTACTCCCACAGGTTCGCGGCCTTCAGTGCTCTGATCAGGGTGGGGTTCGACGGCGTGGAGCCCAGGAGCGTGTCGTACAGGTCCGTCGCGCGGGCGCGGTCGCCCGCGAGCTCCAGATGGGCCGCGGCCCTCAGGAGCAGCGGCTCGTGGTCCTCCGGGTACGTCGCCGCGGTCCGCAGCAGACGCTCGGCTTCGGTGGTGTGGTCGGCAGGCGTGTCGGGGCGCATGGTGAACACCGTACTGCTGTACGCCAGTCGGGGCGGGGCCCCGCGCGGTCTGGTGAGTTGGCGGGCCGCCCCCTATCGTGCGCCCGTGCTGCCGCAACGGAATCGGACCCGGGTCCTCGTGCAGCGGGCGCCACGGACCCGAAGCGCTCGCGCCCTCTGGGCCTCCGCCGAGCTCACCGTCACCTTCGGGGTCGTCGTCCTGCTCCTCGTCGTCCATCAGGTGTGGTGGACCAACCAGCAGGCGCGCGCCGGCGCCCGTCAGCAGGTTCAGGTGTTGGAGGAGGAGTTCTCGCGGGGCGTGGAGTCGTCGGATGTGGTGCCTGGTTCGGAGGCCGGTGCGGAGTCCGGTGCGGAGTCGGAGTCGGAGGAGGTCGGGGGCTCGTCGTCCTCCTCCTCGTCCTCGTCGTCTCCTCCGCGGCGGTCCTCCTTCGCCGTCCTCCGTATCCCCGCCCTCTCCCTCTCCGTCCCCGTCGCCTCCGGCGTCGGGCGGCGGGCCGTGCTCGACAAGGGGTTCGTCGGGCAGTACCCCCGTACCGCCGCGCCCGGCGCTGCCGGGAACTTCGCGCTCGCCGGGCATCGCAACACCCACGGCGAGCCCTTCCGGTACATCAACCGGCTCCGCAAGGGCGACGAGATCCGGGTCCGGACCAAGCAGCGCGAGTACGTGTACGTCGTCGACCGGATCCTCGCCCGCACCTCGCCCCGCGACACCGGCGTCATCGCACCCGTCCCCCGCAGCCTCGTCCACCCCTCCTCCGGGTACGACGAGCCCGGCTCGTATCTGACCCTCACCACCTGCACCCCGGAGTTCTCTTCCGCCTATCGGCTTGTCATCTGGGCTAAGCTCCGTTTGTAGAGCCATAGGTTTGTAGAGCCGTAGGTTCGTGGAGTCCGAGACCAGAAATGGGGGGTGGCATGCTCGACGTCGTTCGTACGCGGCCGATCGCCCTGCTGCTCTTCGTGCTCGCCGTCGCCGAGGCCCTTCTCGTCGACGGGTCCGCGCTCTCCGCCGTCGCCGTCGTCCTCGCCGCTGCCGCGGCGGGCGTCCTCGCCGTCGGCCGGCTCGCCCCCGCCGTCCCGCCCACCCGGGTACGGACCGCCATCCGCGACCGCGAGCAACGCACCGCCTTCCTACCGCAGCGCGACCCCGACGCCTCGGGCCGTCGCAGGCCCCGAGCCCCCGGACGTCTCCTCCCGACGACCGCTTAGGGGCGCGTTCTCCTCGCTCTTCCCCCGCCCTTTCGCGGCTTCGTCATGCCGATCTCCGTCTTTCTCCGGCACGACGAGACCCCTGGAGGGCTCCCATGTCCGTTTTCGCCTCGCTCTTCGAGCACTTCGCCGACCTGTTCCAGCCGCTCTTCGGCTCCGCCTCCACCGCCGCCGCCATCGTGCTGTTCACCGCGCTCGTACGGCTCGCCCTGCACCCCCTCGCCCGCGCCGCCGCCCGCGGCCAGAAGGCGCGGGTGCGGCTCGCGCCGGAGATGGCCGAGCTGCGCACCCGGCACGCCAAGAACCCGGAGCGGCTGCAGAAGGAGGTCTTGGCGCTGCACAAGCGGGAGAACGTCTCCCCGCTCGCCGGCTGCCTCCCGAGCGTGCTCCAGCTGCCCGCCTTCTTCCTGCTCTTCCACCTGTTCTCCGGCGAGCGGCTCGCCGGGCACAGCCTCTTCGCCGCCCCGCTCGGCGGCCACTGGTCCGAGGCGCTGGCGCACGGCGGACCCTTCGGGCCGGCCGGGCTGGTGTACGTGGCGCTGTTCGCCGTCGTCGCCGCCGTCGCCACGTTCACGTACCGGCGGGCCAAGCGGGACGCCTCGCTCACCGAGGCCGTGCCGGGGCCTGCCGCCGCCGGCGTCGCCCGCGTCCTGCCGCTGCTCTCGTACGGGACCCTGATCACCGTCGCCGTCGTTCCGCTCGCTGCCGCGCTCTACGTCGTGACGAGCACCTTGTGGACGGCCGTCGAGCGGGCGTTCTTGTACCGGGACGTGAAGCGGGGCGCGAAGCCGGACACGTCTTCGGGCTCTCCCTCGGACACGTCCTCGGGCTCGTCCCCGGACACGTATCCGGACGCTCAGGCGGCTACCGCCCGGTAATGGTCCAGCTTGTGAACGGGGCCTTGCAGGGTGGTCGGAATTCTTGGAGGATCTTCCAATCCTCCGATGGCCGCACTCCATCGGCCGGGGCTCACCTCGACCACAGGGAGAAGACCATGAAGCTGCTGCGCGTCGGACCGGCGGGCGCCGAGCGGCCCGCGCTGCTCGACCAGGACGGAACCCTCCGGGACCTCTCCGCCCTGGTGAGCGACATCGACGGAGGGCTGCTGGCCGACGAGTCCGCGCTCGATCGCATCCGGGCCGCGGCCGGTGCGGGCGTACTGCCCGCGCTGGACGCCACCGGGCTGCGCGTCGGCGCGCCGGTCGGCCGCATCGGCAAGGTCGTCTGTATCGGCCTGAACTACCACGACCACGCCGCCGAGACCGGCGCCGCGACGCCGGCCGAGCCGGTCGTGTTCCTGAAGGCCCCCGACACCGTCGTCGGCCCGGACGACACCGTGCTCGTACCGCGCCGCTCGGTGAAAACCGACTGGGAGGTCGAGCTGGCGGTCGTCATCGGCCGCACCGCACGCTACCTGGAGACCGACGAGCAGGCGCTCGCGCACGTAGCCGGGTACGCCGTCTCCCACGACGTCTCGGAGCGCGAGTTCCAGATCGAGCGCGGCGGCACCTGGGACAAGGGCAAGAACTGCGAGACCTTCAACCCGCTCGGGCCGTGGCTGGTCACCGCCGACGAGGTGCCGGACCCGCAGGCGCTCTCGCTCAAGCTCTGGGTCAACGGCGAGCTGAAGCAGAACGGCTCCACCGCCGACCAGATCTTCAAGGTCGCGGAGGTCGTCCGGTACGTCAGCCAGTTCATGACCCTGTACCCGGGTGACGTCATCAACACCGGCACCCCGGCGGGCGTCGCCATGGGGCAGCCGGAGCCCAAGCCGTACCTCCGCGCCGGTGATGTGGTGGAGCTCGAGGTCGAGGGGCTGGGGCGGCAGCGGCAGGAGCTCAAGGACGCGTGAGCTCTCCTCTTCGGGGTGGTGCCGGTCGGCACCAGTGCCACCCCGACGGTCACCGATCTGCGGTGCCCGGGCCGACGACCCATCGTGTCGCCTGTCCGGTGATGGAGGCGATGGCGTCGTAGTCGTCGTCGTAGTGCAGCACTGTCGCCCCATGGCGCTCGGCCGTGGCGGCGATCAGTAGATCGGCCATCGACAGTGAGCGATGCACGCCGCGGGAGAGCGCCTCACGCTGCACCTCGAGAGTGCGGTCCCATACCTCGTCCGGAACGGGGAGCAGATCGAATCCGTAGAGCAGGAGCCTGATCCGCTCCGACTCCGCCTTGTTGCGGGCGCTGTAGACCATCTCCCATTCGACGGGGGCGCAGATGGCCAGCAGACCGCGTTCGTCCAGGTCGTCCAGTACCGCTGCCACTGCGGTCTGGTTCCAGCGGGCGAGCGCGGACTTGTCCGCAAGGAACAGTTCGGTCACGCGGCGGTCCGGCCGGTCGTACCACCGTTGAGTGCAGCGCCTTCCTTCGGCCCGGTGGCGTCGACGATCTCGCTGAAATCGAGTTCACCGCTCTTGACGGCCTCCGCGAACTCCCGGCGCAGGTGGCGCTTGACGGCGTCTTCCATCGCCATGCGGACAGCTTTGGCTTTTATGGTCGTGCCGTAGATGCGCATTGCTTCCGCGACCATCTGGTCGTCCAGGTCGATTACGGTGCGGGACATGGCGAACCCCCTTCGGCTGAGCCGGGTCACGTCATACGATATCGCTTCTGGGATCGAAGTGATATCGCTGGTTAAAGCCTCACCGTCACGCCCTCCCGGGCCGAGCGGCGGGCCGACTCCAGGACGTCCAGGGCGGCTGCCGCCTCCTCGGCGGTGACCGGGTTCGGGGCCTCGCCGCGGAGCGCCGCCGCGATCGCCGCGTAGTACGCCGGGTAGTCGCCCGGCAACGACTCGACCGGGTCCCCGCCGCCCGACAGCGGGGACTCCCCGGCGCCGAGCGTGCCCCACAGCGACTCCGGCTCCCGGCCCCACGCCTCGTCGCCCGGGCGGCCCGGGCGATGGCCCTCGCGAAGCGCCGCCTCCTGCGGGTCGAGGCCGTACTTCACGTACCCGGCGCGCTCGCCCAGCACCCGGAAGCGCGGGCCGAGCTGCGCCGTGGTGGCGCTCACGTACAGGTGCGAGCGGACCCCGTTCGCGTGCGTGAGCGCGATGAACGTGTCGTCGTCGGCCTCCGCGCCGGCGCGGCGGACGTCCGACTCCGCGTACACCTGGGCCGCCGGGCCGAACAGCACCAGCGCCTGGTCGACGACATGGCTGCCCAGGTCGTACAGCAGACCGCCGATCTCCTCCGGCGCGCCCGACTCGCGCCAGCCGCCCTTCAGACGCGGTCGCCACCGCTCGAAGCGGGACTCGAAGCGCTGTACGTGGCCGAGCGCGCCGTCCGCGAGGAGGGCGCGGAGGGTGCGGAAGTCGTTGTCCCAGCGGCGGTTCTGGAAGACCGAGAGCAGCAGCCCGCGCTCGTCGGCGAGCGCGGCCAGCTCGCGCGCCTCGGCGGCGGTGCCCGCGATCGGCTTGTCGACGACGACCGGCAGGCCCGCGTTCAGGGCGGCGGTGGCGATCGGTACGTGCGTCTTGTTCGGGGACGCGACGACGATCAGGTCGAGCTCGTCGGCCCGCGTCCACAGCTCGTCGGCCGAGGCGGCCACCCGTACGTCGGGGAACTCGGCGAGCGCCTGCGCCCGGCGCTCCGCGTTGCCGGTGGTGACCGTGTCGAGGACGAGGCCGTCGGTGGCGGCGATCAGCGGGGCGTGGAACACGGAGCCGGCGAGGCCGTAGCCGACGAGGCCGACGCGGAGGGGGTTGCGGGGCGTGCCAGTCATGGGCTCACTTAAGCAACGCTGTTGCCTAAGTGCAAGCGCGCGCGACAATGGGCGCGTGAACAGGACCGATTCCCGTGTCGGCGGAGTGAGTGGTGCCGGCCGTGCCGGCCGCGCCGGCCGTGTCAGCCAGGCCGGCCGTGTCGGCGTGAACCAGCCCGCGCTGCGCAGCCACAACGCGGCCCTCGTGCTGGACCTGCTGCGGACCGCCGGCGAGGCCGGCATCAGCAGGCCCGAACTCGCCGAGCGCACCGGGCTCACCCCGCAGGCCGTCAGCAAGATCACGGCCCGGCTGCGGGCCGAGGGCCTGGCCGCGGACGCGGGGCGGCGCGCCTCGACGGGCGGCAAGCCGGCGACCGCGCTGCGGCTGGTGCCGGGGGCCGCGCACGCCGTCGGTGTGCACCTCGACCGCGACGAACTGACGGTGGTCCTGGTCGATCTGACGGGGGCTCCGGTCGCGGTGCGGCGCGCGCCGCTGGATCTGGGGGCGCCCGCCGAAACGGTTCTGACGGCGATCGAGCGAGAGGTGGGGGGCCTGGTACGGGAGCTGCTGCACGAGCCCTCCGGCGCCGGGCCGCAACGCGTGTCCCTCGGTGTCGGCATCGCCATGCCCGGGCCGCTCGACCACCTCGCCGGCGTGCCGCACCGCGTCACCGGGCACCCGCAGTGGGACGGGTTCCCGCTGCGGGACGCGCTCGCGCGGCGGCTCGGCGGGGTCGTCGTCCTCGACAAGGACACCAACGCCGCCGCGCTCGGGCTCGCGTTGCGGGCCGGGGCGCCGGAGTCGTTCGCGTACCTCCACCTCGGTACCGGACTGGGCGCCGCGCTCGTCCTCGGCGGCGCGCTGCACCGGGGCGCCCGTACGGGAGCGGGGGAGTTCGGGCACCAGACCATCCAGCTCGACGGGCCCCCGTGCGGGTGCGGCGGGCGCGGGTGCCTGGAGGTCCTGTGCCTGGGAGCGGTCGCGCGCGGGGACGTTCCCGAGGCAGCGCGGGTACTCGGGGCGGGGGCGGCCAACCTCGTCGCGCTGCTCGACGTCGACCGGGTGCTGCTGGGGGGTCGGCTCGTCGACGCGGCGCCGGATGCTTTCGTACGCGGGGTCGGCGAGGCACTCGGCGCGCTCGCGCACCGGACCGGCGCTGCTGCTGCGGCGGTGCCGGTGCCGGTGCCGGTGCCCGTCGCGTTGGCGGGGGGTGGGGGAAGCGCTGTCGCGGAGGGGGCTGCGCAGTTGGTGCTCGCGCCGGTGTTCGGGAAGGAGATCGGGCGGGGGCCCATCAGTCGGACAATAGGCTGATCAGGCGGATTCTCCGGGCTGTACGGGGGTCGGGACCGCGTCGCTGACCGGCGCGCCGCGTGCCGCATGGCAGCGTCGCGGCCGTCCCGTACGCCCGCGAGCAGCAAAGGCACCAGGCCCATGCGACAGGTCCCCACGCGACTGCGCGGCGCTCTTGTGCGCGGAGTCACCGCCGTCACGACATCAGGAACCGCCGTCCTTCTGTTCAGTGGCCCGGCCGTGGCGGTCGCCGAACCGTGGCCGGGGCCGGGTTCGGACTCGGACTCCGGGGCGGGAGCCGGGGCAGGGGCCGGTGCCGGTGCGGGTGCGGGTGCCGGGACAGGGGCCGGATCCGGGGGTGAGCGCAAGGACCAGCCGCCGACCTGCGGCAAGGCGTCCGACCCGGACTTTCCCATCGACACCCGGATCCACGGCGGCCCCGCCGACTACCGGGCCGGGGACGCCTTCCGCACCTGGAACGTCGACCTCACGAACACGACGCGCGAGCCGTGCGACAACATCCACCCCGTCCTCGCCCTGACGGACCGGGACCGGGCGCTGCGGCCCGCGCAGATCCGGTTCGACTTCTACGACGCCGAGGCGCGGCGGTGGCGGCCGGTGGAGTTCGAGGAGACGGAGGAGGACGAGAACGTCGGCGTGTTCGACGACGGGTTCCCCGGCTTCGTCGTACCCGGTGGGCGGACGCTGACCGTGCCTGTGCGGCTCGCGTTCCGCGACGGGACCGCGCCCAACGAGGTCGTGGCGAACGCGGCGATCGTGCAGCGGCGGGGGGACGACGGGGACTGGGTGGGGGAGTCGGGGGACTACCGGCTCACGATCGGGGCCGGGTCCGGGTCCGCGGTGCCGTCCGCGGTGCCGTCCGCGCCGGCGGACCCGCCGGCGGGGCGGGGCGACGACGGGGTGATCGGCAACCAGGTCCGGCCGGTTGCGCCGCCGCGTCTGCCGTCCGTGCCGGAGCTGGCCCAGACGGGCGCGGTGGGGCGGCGGGCGGCGGGGGCGATGGCGGGGGTGGCGGGGCTGGCGGTCGTGGTCGGCGCGGGGTTGGTGGCGCTGGGGCGGCGGCGTCGCGGGAGCGGTGGCGGTGGTGGTGGCGGTGGCTGAGCCGGCCTGAGAGTCCCCCACCCCGCCCCTTCCCGAAACCCTGCCGGGGGCTGGTGGTGAGTGGGGAAGCCGGGGCTCCGCCCCGCACCTCGAAGCGCGGCAGCTGCGCGCCGCGAGGGTGGGTGGGGGATGCGTGGCTCCGCCCCGCGCCCAGGGCGCGGCAGCTTCGCGCCGCGGGATGGTGCGCGGCTCCGCCCACCGCCCTGCGGTGCGCTGCGCACGTTCCAACGGGGCCCGCTCCCGCGCCCCACTCGCGGCAGCTTCGCGCCGCGTTCCCTTCCGCGGTTCCGCCCACCGCCCTGCGGCGCGCGCTCCAGCGCGCTCCCACCCCCGCAACCCCTCGTTCACCTCCCCGTTCATGCCCGTCTGCGACCATCCATGCGTGGACTACCCGAACGACCAGGCACCAGGCGCTCCTGTCCGATCCGGCATTCCGGAGCATGGGCGCATTCCCAAGTACTACGCCGTGAAGGCGAAAGTCGGCGCGCTCGTCGAGGAGTTGGGGGAAGGGGGGCTGTTGCCGACCGAGCGGGATCTCGCCGTGCGGTTCGAGGTGTCGAGGGAGACCGTGCGGCAGGCCCTGCGCGAGCTGTTGCTGGAAGGGCGGTTGCGCCGCCAGGGGCGGGGGACGGTCGTCGCCGGGCCCAAGCTGGAGCAGCCGCTGTCGCTCGCGAGCTATACCGAGGGCGTGCGCCGCCAGGGCCGCCGGCCCGGGCGGTCGCTGATCTCGCTCGACCGGTTCCCCTGCCCCGACGCCCTCGCCCCCGAGATCGGCGCCGCGCGCGGGGAGCCCGTCTGGCACATGGAGCGCGTGCTGCTCGCCGACGACGAGCGTGTCGGACTGGAGAGCACGTACGTCGAGGTCGCCCGCGTCCCCCGGCTCGATGTCGAGTTCGACCCCGACTCCTCCTTCTACGCCTACCTCCACGACCGGCTCGGCATCGAGTTCGGCGATGCCGACGAGCGCATCGAGACCGTCCTCGCCACCCCCCGCGAGGCGCTCCTGATCGGCACCCCGCCCGCCCTTCCCATGCTCCTCATCCACCGCATCTCGCGGGACACCGCCGGCCGGCCCCTGGAGCGGGTACGGACCCTCTACCGCGGCGACCGGTTCAGCTTCACCGCGCATCTGGGTAGGCAGGGGTAAATCGGGTTCCAGTCGTTCGTCAGGTTCCTCCGCCTTTGAAGTCACGAACTGGTAACGGGTCTGGGCCAAGTTTGGTGGGTCGTTCACCGTCCCGTCGCTCTCTCGATCCGTCCGGGTCACTCACCCCGACGACCGTCTCTGCCATGAAGGTGATCGTCGTAGGAGCCGGCGTGGTGGGAACCATGCACGCCTGGCACGCAGTGGAACGCGGCCACGAGGTCGTACACATCGAGCGCGAGGCCGAGGCGCGCGGGGCATCGCTCCGCAACTTCGGCCAGATATGGGTGAGCGGCCGGGCCGGCGGAGAGGAGTTGGAGACCGCGCTGCGCGCCCGGGAGCTCTGGGAGGGCATCGGTGCCCGTGTCCCCGGGCTGGGCTTCCGGGCCAACGGCTCGCTCACCCCCGTCCGCAACGACCTCGAGCGCGCCGTCGCCGAGGCCGCCCTCGCCCGCCCCGACGCCGCCGCCCGCGGCTACAAGCTGCTCACAGCCGAGGAGGCGCGGAGCATCAACCCGGCCCTGCACGGCGACTTCGAGGCCGCGCTCTGGTGCGAGCGCGACGCCGCCGTCGAACCCCGTACCGCCCAACTCGCCCTCCGCGAGGCCCTGCTGGCCACCGGGAAGTACACCTTCCTGCCCAACCGGGAGGTCCGTGACGTCGTCGGTGACACCGCGGTGCGCGACGACCACGGTGACGTCCACAGCGGCGACGTCGTCGTTCTGTGCACCGGCGCCTGGCTCTCCGGCCTCGTTCGCGAGATCGCCGGGCCGATCCCCGTGCGCCGCGTCCGGCTCCAGATGATGCAGACCGAACCCCTCGGCGAGGCCCTCACCACCTCCGTCGCCGACGCCGACTCGTTCCGGTACTACCCCGCCTACCAGTCCGAGGCCCTCGACGCGCTCAACGCCCGCCAGGCCCAGGAGCCCGTCGCCGCCGCCCACAAGATGCAGCTCCTCATGGTGCAGCGCCGCGACGGCGGGCTGACCATCGGCGACACCCACGAGTACGAGCACCCCTTCGCCTTCGACACCCTCGAAGACCCCTACGAGCACGTCACCCGGGTCGTCGAGGACTTCCTCGGCCGCCCGCTGCCGAAGATCCGCCGCCGCTGGGCCGGCGTGTACGCGCAGTGCACCGACACCACCCGCGTCGTCCACCGTCAGCAGGTCCGCGACGGCGTCTGGCTGGTGACCGGACCCGGCGGACGCGGCATGACCTGCTCGCCCGACATCGCCGAGACCACCGCGAACCACCTGGGTTGGTGAATCCATGAGCACGGACAAGACCCTCCACAACCTCGTCGTCCTCGACATGGCCGGGACCACCGTCGCCGACGGCGGCCTCGTCGAGCAGGCCTTCACCGCCGCCGCCGAGCGGCTCGGCGAGGACCCGGCCACGATGATCGACTACGTCCGCGCCACCATGGGCGAGTCCAAGATCTCCGTCTTCCGCCACCTCTTCGGCGGCGACGAGGCCCGCGCCGAGCAGGCCAACCTCGCCTTCGAGGACGCGTACGGCAGCCTCGTCACCGGCGGGCGCATCGCCCCGATCCCCGGCGCGGCCGAGGCGATCGGCGCGCTCCAGGAGCAGGGCCGGACCGTCGTCCTCACCACCGGCTTCGCCCGCGTCACCCAGGACGCCATCCTCGACGCCCTCGGCTGGCGCGACCTCGTCGCCCTGACCCTCTGCCCCGCCGACGCGGGCGGCCGCGGCCGGCCCTTCCCCGACATGGTGCTCGCCGCCTTCCTCCGTACCGGAGCGGTGGACGACGTCCGGCAGATCGCCGTCGCCGGCGACACCTCGTACGACATGCTCAGCGGCGTCCGCTCCGGCGCCGGGATCGTGGCGGGTGTCCTGACCGGCGCCCACGACGAGACCGCGCTCACGGAGCACGGCGCCACGCACGTCCTCGCCTCCGTCGCCGAACTCCCCGCGCTGATAGCGAAGTCCGCGTCGTGAACGGCGGCATCCGGTTCGACGCGGTCTCCGTCGCGTACGGCGGCAACACCGTCCTCGACTCGCTCTCCCTCACCGTCGAGCCCGGCGAGGTGATGGCCCTGCTCGGGCCCTCCGGCTCCGGCAAGACCACCGCGCTGCGGGCGGTCGCCGGGTTCGTCCGGCCGGTCTTCGGACGGGTCTTCCTCGGCGACCGCGACGTCACCGCCCTCCCGCCGCACAAGCGCGGGATCGGCATGGTCGTCCAGCAGTACGCGCTCTTCCCGCACCTGCGCGTCGAGGACAACGTCGCCTTCGGGCTCAAGGCGCAGAAAGCGCCGAAGGGCGAGATCCCGGGCCGGGTCGCCGAGGCCCTGGAGATGACCGGCATGGCGGCGTACGCCAAGCGCTACCCGCGCGAGCTGTCCGGCGGGCAGCAGCAGCGGGTCGCCATCGCGCGGGCCCTCGCCATCCGGCCGAACGTCCTGCTCCTCGACGAGCCGCTGTCCGCGCTCGACGCGCAGCTCCGGTCCGGGATGCTCGCGGAACTCGCCCGGCTGCACCGCGAGTTGCCGGACGTCTCGATTCTGTACGTCACGCACGACCAGGTCGAGGCGCTCACCCTCGCCGACCGGATCGCCGTCATGGACCGCGCCCGGCTCCAGGACTGCGGCACCCCGCAGGAGCTGTACCGCAGGCCGCGTACGGAGTTCACGGCGTCGTTCGTCGGCAACGCGAATCTGCTGCCGGTGACCGTGGCCGGGCGGGACGCGGTCACCCTCGACGGCGCCGAGCTCGCCCTCGCCACGTCCGGCGTCGCCGCCGGAGCCGCCGCGACCCTCTGCGTACGGCCCCACCTCGTCGGGCTCGGCGACGGGCCCAACGCGCTGCGCGGGCGGATCGCCGAGGTGCAGTGGCGCGGCGCGACGCACCGGCTGTACGTGGAAGTGGGCGGCCATCGCCTCAAGGCCGACGTACGGGAGCTGCGGGAGACGCCGGCGCTCGGGGACGAGGTCACGGTGCACTTCGCGCCGGAGGATGCGGTGTTGTTGGGGGCGGGGGTCACCGATGGGTGACGCCTCCGCACCGGTCAAGAGCAGTGAACGGTCTCCGGTCGTTGTGTCCACCCTCCCCCAAGCTCTCGGCTTCGCTCGAGCAGGGGGGACCCCCATCGCCCCTGCGGAACGTATGCCCACAACGAAGCCGGAACGAATGCCCGCAACGATCTGGGCCCTGCCTCCCCTTCTCGTTCTCGGTCTTCTCTTTCTCTACCCCCTCGCCCTCGTCGTCCAGGAGTCCCTCGCCCCCGGGGCCTACTCCGACGTCTTCGCCTCCGTCGCGTTCCGGGACGCGCTCGTCACCACCGTGTGGCTCGCCGTCGCCGCCACCGTCGGGTGTCTCGTGCTCGGGTTCGTGCTCGCGCTGATCGTGGCGTTCGTGCCGTTCCCCGGGGGGAGGGCCGTCACCAAGTTCATCGATGTCTTCCTCTCCTTCCCCTCGTTCCTGGTCACGCTCGCCCTGCTGTTCCTCTACGGGACCGTCGGCATGGCCAACGGGGTGTGGACGGATCTCACCGGAGCGCCCGACGGCACCGGGCCGTTCCAGTTCCTCACCACTCCCTGGGGCGTGCTCCTCGCGGAGATCACGTACTTCACGCCCTTCGTGATGCGGCCCCTCCTCGCCGCGTTCTCGCAGCTGGAGACCGCGCAGCTGGAGGTCGCGTCCTCGCTCGGGGCCCGGCCGCTGCGGATCGTGCGGCAGGTGATCCTGCCCGAGGCGCTGCCCGCGCTCGCGGCCGGCGGCAGCCTCGTGCTGGTCATGTGCCTGAACGAGTTCGGGATCGTGCTGTTCACCGGCGCCAAGGGGGTCACCACCCTGCCGATGCTCGTCTACAGCAAGGCGATCCTCGAGTCCGACTACTCCGCCGCCTGCGTCGTGGCCGTCGTCAACGTGGCGATCTCCGTGGGCCTCTACACCCTGTACCGGGGGGTCAGCCGCCGTGTTGGTGCATAGCCGTACGGGCCGGTGGACGGCCTGGACCGTGTTCGCGGTGCTGTTCGTCCCGCTGTTCGCCCTGCCCCTGCTCGTCATCCTCGCCGCGTCGTTCGCCACCCACTGGTCGGGGGCCTTCCCCTCCGGGCCCACGGTCGACCACTACGCGGCGGCAGTACGCGGCGAATCGCTCCAGGCGCTGACCACCAGCCTGGTCACCGCCGTCACCGCGAGCCTGCTCGCGCTGCTCATCGGGACCTGGGCCGCGCTCTCCGCGGCCGCCCTCGGCAAGCGCGGCCGGAAGGTGCTCGACGCGCTGTTCGTGCTGCCGGTCGCCGTGCCGTCCGTGGTGGTCGGGCTCGCCGTCCTGGTCGCGTTCTCGCAGCCGCCCGTGCTGCTCAACGGAACGCGCTGGATCGTGATCCTGGCGCACACCATTCTTGTCACGGCGTTCGCCTACCAGTCGGTTTCGGCTGCCATCCTCCGTCTCGACCCGATGTACGAGCAGGCGGCGGCCAGCCTCGGCGCCCGCCCCTCGTACGTACTGCTCCGGGTGAAGCTGCCGCTTCTGCTGCCGTCGCTCAACGCGGCCGCCGGGCTCTGCTTCGCGCTGTCCATGGGCGAACTGAGCGCCACGATGATGCTCTACCCGCCGGACTGGCTGCCGCTGCCGGTGCTGATCTTCACCGCCACCGATCGCGGCTCGCTCTTCACCGGATCGGCGCTCGCCGTCGTCCTGATGGCCGCGACCCTGATCGTCCTGCTCGCTGTCTCCCGTATCCGTACCAAGGCTTCCTTCCGCTAGGAGAGAACGACGTTATGCGCACGATGTCCCAGCACCTCAAGCCGATCGCCGCCGTCACCGGCAGCCTCGCCCTCGCCGCCACCCTCACCGCCTGCGGCGGTTCCTCCGCCGCCTCCGGCGAGAAGGTCGTCACCGTCTACAGCGCCGACGGCCTCAAGGGCGAGGCGGGCGACGGCTGGTACGACAAGGTCTTCAAGGACTTCGAGAAGAAGACCGGGATCAAGGTCGAGTACGTGGAGGGCGGTTCGGGCGAGATGGTGCAGCGCGCCGTCCGCGAGAAGAGCAACACCCAGGCCGACGTCCTCGTCACGCTCCCGCCGTTCATCCAGCAGGCCGACGGCAAGGGGCTGCTCCAGGCGTACTCCCCGAAGAACGCCGACAAGGTCAGCGGCGCGGACAAGTCCGCCGACGGCAAGTGGATCTCCGTCGTCAACAACTACTTCGGCTTCGTCCACAACAAGAAGGAGCTGCCCGCCGCTCCCAGGACGTGGGAGGAGCTGCTCGACGGCAAGTTCAAGAACAAGCTGCAGTACTCGACGCCGGGTGTCGCGGGCGACGGCACGGCGGTCGTCATCAAGGCGATGCACGACTTCGGCGGCAAGGAGCCGGCGATGGAGTACCTGAAGAAGCTCCAGGCCAACAACGTCGGCCCGTCGTCCTCCACCTCGAAGCTCGCGCCGAAGGTCGACAAGGGCGAGATCCTGGTCGCCAACGGCGACGTCCAGATGAACTTCGCGCAGGCCAAGTCCATGCCGAACCTGGGCATCTGGTTCCCGGCGAAGCAGGGCGGCAAGCCCACCACGTTCGCGCTGCCGTACGCCGCCGGCCTGGTGAACAAGGCCCCGCACAGCGAGAACGGCAAGAAGCTCCTCGACTTCATGCTGGAGGAGGAGGCGCAGCGGCAGGTCAGCGCGATCGGCGGCGGCTTTCCGGCCCGTACCGACGTCAAGCCGACCGACGCCAACGCGATCGAACTGGCCAAGCTGATGAACGGCGTGGAGATCTTCGAGCCCGACTGGGCCGACATCGACAAGAACCTGGCGTCGTACGTCGACGCGTGGAAGTCCGCGACCGGCAGCTAAGAGTTCACCGCACGTCTCTTCCGCCTCCGTGGAGTGTCGCGGAAAGATAACGGGTACGGACCAACGCCCAACGCCCCTGAGCGATCAGGGGCGTTGGTGTGTCCGTCCGTCCCGTGTCATCCGGCCCCCTTCCACGGAGGATCCCCATGCCGACGAACGGCATATCCCGTCGCAGCGTGCTCGCCGCCGGTGCGGCCACCGGCGCGCTCGCCGCGACCGGCGTCATCACCGCGCCCGCCGCCCACGCCGCCGCACCGACGCTCCCGAACGGCACCAGCCTCGACAAGGTGCTCGTCGTCGGCATGGACGGCCTGCGGTACGACCGCATCGACGCCGCCGACGCGCCGAACCTCAAAGCGATGATGGCGAACGGCACGTACGGCCTGTCCCTGCTCTACGCCAACCCGATGGCCGCCACCTCGTCCGGCCCCGGCTGGTCGACCATCTCCACCGGCGTCTGGCCCGACAAGCACGGCGTCCGCGACAACACCTTCACCGGCCGCAACTACGGCCGGTACCCCGGCTTCCTGGCCCGCCTGAACCAGGTCCGGCCCGGGCTCTCGCTCTTCGCCGCCGTCGACTGGCCCGAGCTGGACACCTACGGCACGGTCACCCCCGGCGCCGACGCCAAGCTGGTCTACAACAACAACTACGTCGTCAACGACAAGGTGATCACCGACGCCACCGAGGACATCCTGCGCAACCAGAACCCGGACGTCCTGTTCGTCTACTTCGGCGAGACCGACGAGATCGGCCACAACTACGGCGCCGCCAGCCCGAAGTACCTGGACGCCATCGCCGTCCAGGACGGCTACCTCGGCCGTCTCCGGGCCGCGATCAAGGCCCGCCCCTCGTACGCCTCCGAGCGCTGGACCGTCATCATCGCGACCGACCACGGCCACACCGACGCCGGTGGCCACGGCGGCTCCTCCATCGAGGAGCGGCGCACCTTCGTGCTCGCCGAGGGCCCCGGCATCGCCGCCGGCGCGCGGCCCATCGACACCCGTCTGGTCGACGTCGCCGCCACCGTCTTCCGGCAGCTCGGCATCACCCCCGACCCGGCCTGGGGCCTGGACGGCAAGCCGATCCAGCAGCGCTCCACCGACCCGTTCGACGCGCTCCAGCCGTCCCTCACCGGCCGCGTCGACGAGACCGGCATCCCGGCCGGCGTCCTCGGCTTCACGCACACCGTGCCCAGCGGCTGGTCGGTCATCAACAACGCCATGGGCACCGGCGGCATGACCGAGTGGCGCGGCTGGTCCTTCGCCACCGACGAGTTCTGGTCCCGTACCCAGCGCGACCAGTCCCGCGAGCTCAACGTCCGTGCCCGCGGCGTGTTCGCGGTCGCCGACTCCGACGAGTGGGCCGACAAGGCTTTCTCGGGTACGTACGACTCGACGCTGGTCAGCCCCGCGTACGGGGTCTCCGGCGCGTCCCGCGTCACCCTCGACTTCACGACCTTCTACCGGCAGGAGGGCAGCCAGACCGCCCAGGTCCTGGCCTCGTTCAACGGCGGCACGCCGACCCTCGTCAAGAGCTACACCGTCGACGTGATCTCGCAGCCGCAGTCGCTCGCCGTGAACGTCCCCACCGGCGCCTCCAGCGTCAGCTTCCGCTTCCGCTACACCGGGTCCAACAACTGGTACTGGGTGATCGACGGGGTCAGGATCAGCACGTCCTGACCTAGTCTGGGGGCGTCGCCACAGCGCTGTCGCGTCGCCCCCAGCACACCGCCGTTCCGGACGGCTTTTGTACGGCAGGAGTCCCGCACCCATGGCAGAGCGCAAGCCGATCGAATCCTGGCTCACCGACATGGACGGCGTCCTCATCCACGAGGGCGTGCCGATCCCCGGCGCCGACGCGTTCATCAAGAAGCTGCGCGAGACCGGGAAGCCGTTCCTGGTCCTCACCAACAACTCGATCTACACCGCACGCGACCTGCACGCCCGGCTCTCCAGGATGGGCCTGGACGTCCCCGTCGAGAACATCTGGACCTCGGCGCTCGCCACCGCGCAGTTCCTCGACGACCAGCGCCCCGGCGGCACCGCGTACGTCATCGGCGAGGCCGGACTGACCACCGCGCTGCACGACATCGGCTACGTCCTCACCGACCACGACCCCGACTACGTGGTCCTGGGCGAGACCCGGACGTACTCCTTCGAGGCCATGACCAAGGCGGTCCGGCTGATCAACGCCGGCGCCCGGTTCATCTGCACCAACCCGGACGAGACCGGCCCGTCCATCGAGGGCCCGCTGCCCGCCACCGGCTCCGTCGCCGCGCTGATCACCAAGGCCACCGGCAAGGACCCGTACTTCGCGGGCAAGCCGAACCCGCTGATGATGCGCACCGGGCTGAACGCGATCGGCGCGCACTCCGAGACCAGCGCGATGATCGGCGACCGGATGGACACCGACGTGCTGGCCGGCCTGGAGGCGGGCATGAAGACGTTCCTCGTGCTGACCGGCCTGACGACCCAGGCCGAGGTGGACCGCTACCCGTTCCGCCCGTCGCAGATCGTCGACTCGATCGCCGACATCGTGGACCTCGTGCACTAGGGGTGTACCAGGGGTGCACCAGGGCCTGTCCGGGCCCCGGATCCCCTGGTCGGGCCCCCTGCGGATGCGGGAGCGCCGGAACCGCGCGAACCTTCTGATATCAGGAGGTCACGATGCGTTCAGGTCCAATTGCTCTCCGTGCCGCAGGAGCGGCCGCCGCCGTACTGGTCCTCGGCCCCACCGCGGGCGTCGCGTACGCCCACGACGGCGTGAAGGTCCGGGTCAGCCCGGCGACCGCGAAACCCGGTGCCGACATCGACATCCGGGTCAGCGGCTGCAAGGGCACGACCGGCGCGGCCAGGTCCGACGCGTTCGTCGCGGACGCCGAGCTGTCGGGCCGGGACGGCGGCGACCGCCCGCTGATCGGCGACACCACGCTCAAGTCGGGCCTGGCCGACGGCACCTACCGGATCACCGTGACCTGCGACGGACACGACCACCGCGACGTCGGCACGGTCCAGGTCGAACGGAAGCAGAAGCCCACGCACCGGCCCACGCACCGTCCCACTCATCAGCCCACCCAGCAGCCCACGCACCGGCCGACCCACCGGCCCACGCACCACGAGACCCCGTTCGCCCCGGTGCGCGCGGGCGGCGGCGGGGCCGCGGCCCTCGCCGCGCCCGGCGCGGACAGCGCCGAGCCGGCCACCGTCGAGGAGCAGGGCCCCGGCACCCCGCACACCCTGGTCGGGCTCGGCCTGGCCGGTGTGGCCGCGGTGGCCGTCGCGTTCCGGCACTCGCGCCGCCGGGCGAGCGCGGGCGCGCACGCGAACGGTCGCAAGGACGCTGAGTGACATGTCCGCCGACCCACGCCCGAGCGGCACCGGGCGGCTGCTGACCGGCCTCACCTGGGCCGTCCTGCTCCTTGGCCTGTGGCTCTGGGGCCGTGAGGCCACCTCGGGCCCCGGCGGGCACTCCGCGCCGACCACCGGCGACGTCGCCGCCGTCGGCCGCCCGCTCGGTGTCGCCCTGCCGCCCGCGCACCGCCCGGTCGCCCCGGCGCAGCCGCGGCGGATCGAGATCCCCTCCATAGGCATCGTCGCCCCGGTCGTCCCGCGCGGCCTCGACGCGACCGGCGCCGTGGACCCGCCGCCGTACGAGATGCCGCACACCGTCGGCTGGTTCGCCCGCGGCACCCAGCCCGGCGCGGACGGCGCCGCCCTCCTCGTCGGCCACGTCGACACCGCGACGAAGCCCGCCGTCTTCTACGGCCTCAGCTCCGCCCGGCCCGGCGCCAAGATCGACGTCGTGCGGGCGGACGGCTCGGTCGCCGAGTTCACCGTCGACGACGTCCAGGTCTTCCCGCGCGAGCACTTCGACCCGCAGCAGGTCTACGGGCAGCGCGACCTCGACCGGGCCGAACTGCGCCTCATCACCTGCGGCGGCACCTACGACAAGAGGACCGGCGCCTACACCGCCAACGTCGTCGTCTCCGCCTATCTGACGGGCTTCACCACAGCCACCACGAAAGCCTGACCGGTCCGGATCTGTCTGTGTCACGATGGATTCGACCGGTTAGTACACCCAAGGGGGAGTGGATGTACGGGAATCGCACCGGACGCATGCTCGTGCTGCTGGGGGTGGCGGCGCTGCTGGCGGCGGGGTGCAGTGCGTCCGGGGGAGACGGGGACGAGGGGGTGGACCGCGGCGCGGTGCAGGGCCCGCCGGCCCCCCAACAGCCCAAGAAGACCGCCCCGTTCTGGGTCAACCCGGACGGCAGCGCGGCCCGCCAGGTCGCCGCGTACGTGAAGGCGGGGAGGCAACCCGAGGCCGCGCTGATCCGGAAGATCGCCGGGCAGCCGGTGGGCGAGTGGATCGGCACCGAGCGTCCCGAGCAGGAAGCCCGCGGCTTCACCGAGGCCGCCGAGCGGGCCGACCGGGACGCACTGCTCGTCCTGTACAACATCCCCCACCGCGACTGCGGCCAGCACTCGGCCGGCGGCGCCGCCGACGGCGCGGCCTACCGGGCCTGGGTGGAGGCGGCCGCCCGCGGCATCGGGGAGCGGCGCGCCACCGTCGTCCTGGAGCCGGACGCGGTGATGCACATGGTCGACGGCTGCACCGAGCAGCCGTACCACGAGGAGCGGTACGCCCTGCTCGAGGCGGCCGTCCAGCGCCTCAAGCAGCAGCCGCACACCACCGTCTACCTGGACGCGGGCAACGCGGGCTGGGGCCGGCCGGAGCAGCTCGACGAACCGCTGCGGCGGGCCGGGATCGCCGACGCCGACGGCTTCGCGGTCAACGTCTCCAACTTCCAGACCACCGAGGCCAGTACCGCGTACGGGAAGCAGCTCTCGGCCCGGACCGGAGGGAAGCCCTTCGTCGTCGACACCAGCCGCAACGGCAACGGGCCCTACACCGCAGGCGACCCGGCCCAGAACTGGTGCAATCCGCCGGGCCGGGCGCTCGGCGAGTCGCCGACCACCCGCACGGCCGACAAGCTGGTCCGCGCCTACCTGTGGGTCAAGCGGCCGGGCGAGTCGGACGGCGACTGCAGGGGCGGCCCGAAGGCGGGCGACTGGTTCGAGCCGTACGCCCTCGAACTGGCCCGCAACGCCGAGTAGTTCGGCGAGCAGCCTGCCTCAGGGCACCTCCACCCACCTCGCGCGGGAGGGGGTGCCCCGCGCGTCGGTGACGAAGAGCATGTACCAGCCCGAGGGCACCAGGGCCCGGTTCTTCGGGACGCCCAGCTCGACCGCGCCCGGCGTCTTCTCGAGCGTCAGCGCGACCGTGCGCTGGTCGACGTCGGTGACATGGGTGACGGCGCTCGGCCGGATCAGCTTCGCCGAGGTGATCCCGGCGGCGTCCGCCGTCCGGTACACGCCGGTCCTGCCGCGCGCGATCCGCCCCGGCCCGTCCCCGAGTTCCGGCCGGTCGCCGCGGAACAGGTAGGCGGGCGTGTAGATCTCGATGCGCTGCTCGAAGACGCCCGGCCGGGTGTTCGCGGCGTCGGAGAAGAGCGAGTCCGAGCCGAAGATCATGACCCGGCCGTCGGGCAGCAGCAGCGAGCCGGAGTGGTAGTTCCGGCCGACCCGCGGGTCGGCGACCCGGGTGTACGCGCCCGTCCTCGGGTCGTACGTCCGGGCCTGGAGGATGTTCGAGCCGCCGCGCCCCCGGTAGTCCTCGGAGCCTCCGGTGACGAGCACGGTGTCGTCGGGCAGCAGCGAGGCGCTCGGGTAGCGGGTGCCCTTCTCCAGGGCGGCACTGTCCCGGAACCGCGGGCGCGGCTCCTTGAGGTCGACGAGCCGGGACCGCGCGCTGGCCTTCTCGGACTCACCGACCCCGCCGCCGCCGATGACCAGGAACCGCTGGTCCTGCGCGGGCGGCAGCAGCACGGTCGCGGAGGTCTCCATCCGGTCGGGGTCGGAGAGCCCCGGCACCCTGGTGAAGGTGTCGGTCCGCAGGTCCCAGACGCCCGGGTCGCGACCGACGTCGGCGGGACCGTACCCGGCGTTGGAGCCGGAGTAGAACAGCCGGCCGTCGGCCAGCAGGAAGATCGCCGGGTAGGTGGGGAACCGGCGCTCGACGCCGGTGTAGGCCCACTTCTTCGTCCTCGGGTCGTAGATCTCGTCCTTGCCGGGGACGATCTGGCCGATCTCGTCGAGCCCGGAGAGGGACAGCACCCGGCCGTCCGCGAGGGTGGTGAGGGTCGGGTACCAGCGGGCCTCGTTCATCGGGTCGACGGTGAGGTACTTCTCGGCGACCGGGTCGAACTCGTATGCCTCCCGGATGCCCTGGAAGTCCTTCTTGTCGAGGGCGAGCTTCTGCGCGATGCCGTAGGTGTTGCGCGCGTCGGCGCCGGTCAGGCCGGCCACCCGGTAGTTGTCCTGGGTGCCGGTCTCGTACGCCTTCCCGGACTTCTCCGCCTCGACGTAGATCCGGCCGAGTCCGGGGTCGTTGCGCAGGAACCGGCCGGTCCTCCGGTCGAAGACCTTGGTGGCCCGCTCGACCAGGACCGGGTCCCGGGAGACGAAGGTCCTGCCGTTCTCCCGCCCGGTGAAGCGGGTGCCGGCGGGCAGAGTGGCCGGCTTGTCCGGGTTCTCGTTGTGGACGATCATCAGGCCGCCGGCCTTGGTGACGTCGCCCTCCAATTTCTCGTACCGCTTCGTCCCGCCCGCCACGAGGAGTTTCCCGTCCGGGAGTTGGGTGTGCCCGGAGCAGAACATGTCCCTGGGCGTCGGGATCTTCTTGAAGTCCCCCGTCGCCGGGTCCCACAGCACGGACTCGAACTTCCTCGCGTCGAAGTTCTTCTGGTTGTTGCCGGAGCCGGCGATCAGCAGCACCTTGCCGGTGTGGAGCAGGGCCGCGTGGATGGTGTTGATCCGGAACTCCGCGGGCACGTCGAGCAGGTCCCAGTGGCCGTGGGTCGCCTTGTACGCGGGCCGGTCGATCGCGTACTCGTGATACTGCTCCGAGCCGAACCGCCACATCGCCGGTCCGTTGAACCCGGCGAGCGCGAGGACGACGACCGCCGAGATCCCCACCCTCCGCGCCCGGCTCCTCCGATGGTCGGGCCGTACGGCGCTCACTTCTTACGCCCTCCCAGGACCATCGTCCGTTCGGGGGCGCCGGGTTCGGACCCGGCGGTCCCGGACCCGGACCACTGCGGGCGCTGCTGCGGTACGTGCGCGGGCGCGGCCGGCCGCTCGGGTACGCGGGCGGCGCGCTTCGCTGCGCGGAGCCCGTACGCCCAGGCCAGGATCGGCGCGGCGGTGATCAGCAGGGCCAGCGTGGCCCAGGTGATCATCGCCGGGTGGTCGTGGCCGAGGACGAAGGACGCGGCGAGCGATCCGCCGAAGACGGCGACGAAGAACAGATGGACGCGGAAGGTGCCGAAGAGGGTGTCCGGGCTGGACGAGTCGCCCTTCGGCGTCACCACGAACGAGCTCTTGCGGCGCAGCACCGCGTCGAGCAGCGAGCGGGCGTAGATCGGCGCGGAGAGCGCGGACATCATCATGCCGGCGAGTCCGCCGGACCCCTCGGGTTCGTGCGGCGACACGTTGTGCCGCCGGTTCCAGACGTAGAGGCCGATCTGGAGCGCCGAGGCGTTGCCGTACAGCATCATCCACATCGCCGGGTCGATCTGGACACCGGAGGCACCCATGCCGAGGAACAGCGCGCAACTCAGTGCCGCGAGGATCCAGTTGAGGGCCGACATCGGATAGAACACGATCATCAGCGTGTAGTTGAGGAGCTTGCCCGGCGGCAGGCTGCCGAAGCCCTTCCAGTACTGGGTGAGGATGGTCTCGTAGGTGCCCCGGGACCAGCGCAGCTGCTGGGTGAAGAAGTCGGTCCAGGCGGTCGGGCCCTCGCCGACGGCGAGCACGTCCGGGGTGTAGACCGAGCGCCACTTCCGACCGGTCGCCGGGTTCCTGTGGCGGTGCATCTCGAAGCCGGTGGCCATGTCCTCGGTGATCGAGTCGTACAGGCCGCCGATCTGCTGCAGGGCCCTGATCCGCACGGCGTTGGAGGTGCCGACGAACATGGGCGCGCCGTAGCGGTTCCCGGCCCGCTGGATCAGCGCGTGGAAGAGGAACTGCTGCGACTCGGCGGCCTTGGTGACGAAGGTGTCGTAATTGCCGTACACCTGCGGCCCGATGACGAAGCCGACGTCCGGGTCGCGGAAGTAGCCGAGCATCCGCTCCAGGTAGTTGGGCAGGGGGACGTGGTCGGTGTCGACGGAGGCGAAGAAGTCGTACGCGTCGCCGTGCGCCTGGAGCCAGGCGTTGTAGTTGCCGTGCTTGGTCCTCGCCCGGTGCGGGCCGGTGGCCTGGTTCCACAGCGGGACGCCCTTGCGGGAGAAGTGTCGTACGCCGAGCCGCGCGCAGACCGCCTTGACCTCGGCGTCGTCGCCCTCGTCGAGCAGCCAGACGTGCATCGTGCCCCGGTGCCGGATCCGGACGGCCGCCTCCAGCGTTCTCGTCACCATCTCCAGAGGCTCCTTGCCCGGCACGAAGGAGGTGAGGAAGGCGACCCTGGTGCCGGGTTCGGGCACGACCGGCACGGGGTCGCGGGCGACCAGCGTCGCGTGCGCGTTCGACAGCACGTTCACGGTGCGGAAGAGCTCGATCAGCCCGATCGAGACGAGCATGACCACGTCGAGTGCGCGGAGCAGGTCGTTGTCGAGGTTCGGGTCGCGTTCGGTCCAGTGCCGCGGCTGCATCAGCCAGGCGAAGAGGCACAGCGAGACGAGTGGCGCGGCGGCGAGCAGGAGCCCCGCGCGCAGCCGGTGCGGCTCCTGCGCGAGCAGGGACCGGTAGCGCACTGTGTACGGTTTCGCCGGGTCGGGCTCGGTCAGTGGCCCGGCGAGCCGGCTGTAGTGCTCGTAGTCGTAGCGTGGCAGTGTCGTCACGGAGCGGAGCCGGGTTCCCCCGGCAGGCGTCCATGCAGACGTCATGAGTCCATCCCCCCGTGCCCGGTCGCGGGCGGGGCCCCCACCCCGCACTCGGCGCGACCGGCCGAAAAGTCCCCAACCCCCCAGGGACCAAGCCAGAGTCCACGACCCCGCCTCATGATCACAAGGGCGAAACAAGCTGTTTACCGCCCATAACCGGGCCAGGTGGGAAGGGTGTGACGAGGGTGTGGAAACGGACCGAAAGTGATCGCATGGGGCTACGCTCATGATCGTGTCAGAACATGGCCGAGGCCCCTCACCATCGGTGAGGGGCCTCGGCTGTGCGTGCGCCGCCAGGGACTCGAACCCCGGACCCGCTGATTAAGAGTCAGCTGCTCTAACCAACTGAGCTAGCGGCGCCTGCTGACAAAGAAAACTCTACCTGATGTTTGAGAGTGCTCCTGACCATTTCCGTGCCGCTCCGGCCTGTCGGATGGTCGTTTCGTAGCTTCGATCCGTCAAAATGCGATATGTCCGGACAGTTGAGACACTGGCGCCCGTGCATCAGCGCCAGAAGATCTTGACGAGTGTGGAGGGGATTCGCATGAGCGTGCCGGTCTTCGAGGAGTACGAGCCCGCGGCTGACTGCGGCTGCCCGGGCTGCGCCCAGCGGCGGCGCGATCTCGCCCTGGGCCTTCCCGTCCGGGCGGGCGGCCACCCGGCGGCGCACGGAGCGCGCCGCGCGCTGCTCCTGGTGACCGCGGCGGGCGTGGTCCTGGGAGGCGGGGGCGCGGCGGGCGCGGCGTCGGTGGTCGCCGACACGGGGGCCGCGGACGCGGCGGAGTCGGCCGGGGCGGCTGGGGTGTCCGGGGCGGCCGGGGCGGCCGACGAGGGGCAGCCCCTGCCGGACACCCCGCAGGGCTACACCGGTCCGCTGCACGGGAGCGCGAGCGGGAGCGGGGGTGGGAGCGTGGGGCACCCCGGACCGCCGTCGGCCGGCGCGACCCCGACGACCGGTCAGATCTCCGCCGAGACGCTGCGCCGCAGCACCCGCGCGGAGATCATCAACCGGGCCAAGCGGTGGGTCGACGCGCACGTCCCGTACTCGATGACGCAGTACTGGTCCGACGGCTACCGGCAGGACTGCTCCGGCTACATCTCCATGGTCTGGAACCTGACCGGCAACGAGTGGACGGGCAGCCTCGCCCGGTACGGCACCCGGATCGACCGCAACGATCTCCAGCCCGGCGACATCCTGCTGTTCCACAACCCCGACAACCCGACCCGCGGCTCGCACGTGACGATCTTCGGCGGCTGGAGCGACTACACGCGCACCGCGTACGTCGCGTACGAGCAGACCAAGCCGCGTACGCGCAGGCAGGTCACGCCCATGGCGTACTGGAACAACTCCGACCGGTACGTGGCCTACCGCTACAAGGGCCTGATCGCCGGCGGCACCGGCGGCGCCGGCGGGAGCGAGAGCGGTACGGGATCGGCCACGACGGCCTACCCGGGCGCGGGGTACTTCGGCCCCGGCGCGAACAACAAGTACGTCACCCAGCTCGGGAAGATGCTCGTCGAGCGGGGCGGCGGGCGCTTCTACAGCCAGGGCCCGGGTCCGCGCTGGGGCGACGCGGACCGTAGGGCGACCCAGGCGTTCCAGCAGGCGCAGGGCTGGACGGGCGGCGACGCGGACGGGCTGCCGGGGCCCGAGACGTGGCGGCTCCTGGTGACCGGCAAGGGCCGGGCCATCGGCGGTTCGAGTGGTTCGGGCGGGTCGAGCGCGACTGCGCCGGCGTTCCCCGGGCGTGGCTACTTCCGTCCGGGCCAATCCAACGCATATGTGGAGAAACTGGGCAAGCAGTTGGTGAAGCGGGGCTTCGGCAAGCACTACCTGTCCGGCCCCGGTCCGCGCTGGACGGAGGCGGACCGCCGCAACGTCGAGGCCTTCCAGCGAGCCCAGGGCTGGAGCGGCGCGGCGGCCGACGGCTACCCGGGGCCGGAGACCTGGCGCCGGTTGTTCCGATGAACCAGTGAGAGCGTGAGGTGGAACGGATGACCACAGCGACACCCGACCGCGAGAACGATCCGGCCCTGGCGGGCGCGGAGGGCGCGGCGCAGCCCGCCCCGCCGGGCCCGGCGCCCCGCCCCGGCGAGGCGGACCGGCCGGCCGACCCCGGCCTGCCCGGCCCGCCGGGCCCGGTCGGCGCGGGCGCGTCGGCCGGCCCGGCCGGGTCCGGCGTGTCCGTGGGTTCCGCTTCGCCGGTCGGCTCCGGGCTCCCGTCCGCGACGCCGGACGCGCCGGGTGGCCCGGTCGAACCGGCCGGGCCGGGCGCGCCGGTCGGTTCCGCGCTTCCGCCGGCGGCGGGTCCGGGCGCGTCCGTCGGCCGGGGAGCCCTGGCGGGCGGGTTCGGGCCGGGTGCTTCGGTGGGCACGATCGGTACGCCCGCGTCCGCCGGCTCCGAGGGTCGGCGGCCGTCCCAGAGCGCGCCGGGTGGCCCGGTCGGCTTCCGGGCGCCGGCCGCGGCGGCGGGTCCGGGCGCGCCGATCGGTCCGTCCGCGTCCGCGGGGTCTGGTGCGGTGGTCGGTCCGTCCGCGTCGGCCGGGTCTGGTTCGGTGGTCGGTGCTTCCGCGTCTCCTGGGTCTGGTCCGTCGGTCGGTACACCGGCGTCCGCGGCGTCCGGTTCGTCCACCAGCATGTCCGCGTCCTCCGGGGCCGGTTCGGCGGTGGGTACTCCCGCGTCCGCCGAATCTGGCTCGGTGGCCGGTAATCCCGCGCCTCCCAGGTCCGGTTCGCCCGGCGGGCCTTCCGCGTCCCCCGGGGCCGGTTCGCCCAGCGGTGCTTCCGCGTCTCCCGGGGTCGGTTCGGTCGGTGGGCCTTCCGTGTCCTCCCATGGTGGTTCGGTCGGTGGGGATGGTGTGGTTGGGGGGACTCGGGGTGGGGTGGGGCGGCGGACGCCGGTTATCGGGGTGGAGACGACCGGGGCGATTCCTGTGCATCGGCTCTTCCGGGAGGAGCCCGCCGCCGTCGACGCGGGGCCGGACACCCGGCCGATGCCCGACGCGGCCGCGACCGGGTTCGACTTCGAGGCGATCTTCGCGCCGTCCGGGGTGACCGTCGGCCGGCCGCGGTCGGACGAGGCGGATCTGAGCGAGCCGCCGGTCGCCAAGGACGACGTCGTCACACCGCGTACCGGCAAGAGCTTCGACTTCGAGGCGCTGTTCGCCCCCGGCGGCTCCCCGGTGTCCGTCGGGGCCGCGGCCGAGGCCTCCGGCACCGTGTTCGGGGTCGCGGACGTACGCAAGGCCGTCCCCAAGCCGAGCGGGCCCGCGCCCGAGACGCCCAAGCCGAAGCCCAAGCAGAAGCCCCGCCCCGCGCCGACCGCCGACCCCGCGCTGCGCGAGCGGCCCGGACCTGTGCTGCCCGGATGGATCGGTGTCGTCGCCGGAGCCGTCGCGCTCACCGGCTGCGCCGCCGTCGTGTGGTGGACCGGGGCCGTGCCCGACGCCGTGACCCGGATGCTCCGGCTGCCCGCGCGCCCGTACCACGGCATCCACCTCGGCCAGTGGGGGCTGCTCTCCCTGGGCGTGATCCTCGCCCTCTTCTCTCTCGGCGGCCTCGGCCGCGGCCGGGTCGGCTCGGCGTGGGTGCTCACGCTGTTCGGCGAGTACCGCGGCAGCGTCCGCCGGACCGGCCTGCTGTGGGTGAGCCCGCTCCTGCTCCGCCGACGCGTCGACGTCCGGCTGCGGCACTGGCGCAGCGAGCCGATGCCCGCGGTCGACGCGAAGGGCACGGCGCTGAACGTCGTCGTGCTCGTGGTCTGGCGCATCCGCGACACCGTCCGCGCCGCGCTCGGCGTCGAGCACCACGAGGAGTACCTGCGCGAGCAGGTCGAGGCGGCGATGGCCCGCGTGCTGTCCCAGCTCCCGGCCGACGCGTTCCACGAGGACGCCCCCACCCTGCGCGACGCGGAGGCCGTCGGCGAGGCGCTCACCAAGATGCTCTCCGCGGAGTGCGCGCCGGTCGGCATCGACGTCTTCTCGGCGCAGCCGACCCGGATCGAGTACGCCCCCGAGATCGCGGCCGCGATGCAGCGCCGCCGGATCGCGGCGATCGACGCGAAGCACCGCGACAGCGTGCTGACGTCGGTCGTGGACGCGGTGGACGACATGGTCCACCGGCTGACCACGCGTGGTCTGGTCGAGCTGGACGACTACGAGCGCAAGGCGCTGGTGAAGGACCTGACGGTGGCGTTCTACACGGGCCGGGGGACCGGCGGAGAGGGCGCATGAGCCACCGCGATTGGTATGGACATGTTCAACTTCCGTCCATACATTGGGACTTGGTCTAGACCGGAACCAGTCCCACCGCGGAACCCCGCACGCGCGTGCACCGCACAGCCCACAGAACTCCCCCACGTTCTTCTGGAGCGACAGCATGCGAAAGCGCAGCAAGACCAAGACAGGCGCGACCCTGGTCGCGCTCGGCGTCGCCGGGGTCACGTTCCTGGCCACCGGCAGCGCCACCGGCCACGGCTACACCGACTCCCCGATCAGCCGGCAGAAGCTCTGCGCCAACGGCACCGTGACCGACTGCGGCCCCATCCAGTGGGAACCGCAGTCGGTCGAGGGTCCGAAGGGCTTCCCGGCCGCCGGGCCGGCGGACGGGAAGATCTGCTCCGCCGGGCTCACCCAGTTCGCCCAGCTCGACGACCCCCGCGGCGGAGCCTGGCCCGCCACCCGGGTCACGGCCGGCCAGAGCTTCACCTTCCGCTGGCAGTTCACGGCCCGTCACCGCACCACCGACTTCAAGTACTTCATCACCAGGAACGGCTGGGACCCCGGCCAGAAGCTGACCCGGGCCGCGCTCGATCCCCAGCCGTTCCTGACCGTTCCCTACAACAGCCAGCAGCCGCCGTCCACGCTCTCGCACTCCGGCACGATCCCGGCGGGCAAGACCGGCCGGCACCTGATCCTGGCGGTGTGGACGATCGCGGACACCTCGAACGCGTTCTACGCCTGCTCGGATGTTCAGTTCTGACGAGTAGTCAGTTACGGTCAGGCGCATGACCGGGACCGTGACCGCGACCGTGGCGGAGCTCGTACAGCGGCAGTGGGGCGACCCGAGGACCGGACTCCGGAGCCGGGACACGGTCCTCACGCACCACGACGTATCCGCGGGCGCCGCCGCGCGCGCGGCACTGCTCGTCGATCTGCTGCCCCGGGGTGCCGAGCCGCACCTCGGGGTGCTCCTCGACAACACACCGGAGTACCCGCTCTGGCTCAGCGCGGCGGCCCTCGCGGGGGCCGCCGTCGCCGGGATCAACCCCACCCGGCGGGGCGCGGAGCTGGCCCGGGACATCGTCCACACCGAATGCCGGGTCCTCGTCACCCAGCGCGCGTACCTTCCCCTGCTCGACGGGCTCGCCCTGCCGGGCCTGCGCGTGCTCGTGACGGACACCGACGCCTACACGGAACTCCTCACGCCGTATGAGGGCGCCGAGCCCGGCGACGCGGTGGTCCGGCCGGTGCGGCCGGACAGCCGGATGCTGCTCTACTTCACGTCCGGCTCGACCGGCGCGCCCAAGGCGGCGATCTGCAGCCAGGGGCGGCTGGCGGCGGCCGGCGCGTCGCTGGTCGCGCACTTCGGGGTGGGCCGGGACGACGTGCACTACATCTGCATGCCGATGTTCCACGGCAACGCCGTCATCGCGGACTGGGCACCGGCGCTGTCGGCCGGGGCGTCGGTGGCGCTGCGGGACCGGTTCTCCGCGTCCGGCTTCCTGCCGGACGTACGGGAGTTCGGCGCGACCTACTTCACGTATGTGGGGCGGGCGATCCAGTACCTGCTGGCCACGCCCGAAGGCCCAGGAGACCGGGAGCACGGGCTGCGGCTCGGCTTCGGCACGGAGGCGGGCGCGGTCGACGCGGCCCGCTTCGAGGCCCGCTTCGGGGTGAAGCTCGTCGAGGGGTACGGCTCCTCCGAGGGCGGCGCGGCGATCCAGCGGACCCCGGACACCCCGACGGGCGCGATCGGACGGGCCGCGCCGGGCGACGGACTGGCGGTCGTGGACGCCGAGGGGCAGGAGTGCGAGCGGGCCCGCTTCTCGCCGCAGGGCCACCTCCTCAACGGCGCGGCGGCGATAGGCGAACTCGTCAACAAGGGCCGCAGCCCCTTCGAGGGCTACTGGCGCAACGAGGAGGCGGAGAAGGAGCGGCTGCGCGGCGGCTGGTACTGGACCGGGGACCTCTTCTACCGGGACGAGGCCGACTTCTACTACTTCGCGGGACGCACCGACGACCGGCTGCGGGTGGACAGCGAGAACCTGGCGGCGGCCGTGATCGAGAACATCCTGGCGCGCTGGACGGACGCGGAGGCGGTCGCGGTCTACGCGGTGCCGGATCCGGTGGCGGGGGACATGGTGATGGCGGCGCTGGCGCTGCGCGAGGGCGCGGCGTTCGACCCGGCCCGCTTCACGGAGTTCCTCTCCGGCCAGGCGGACCTCGGCACCAAGATGCCCCCGCGTTTCGTCCGCGTCATGGACCGTCTCCCCACGACGGCGACGAACAAGATCCAGCGCGCGTCCCTGCGTACGGAGGGGTTCCTCTCCCGCGACGAACTCTGGTGGCGCCCCACCCCGGGCGCCGCGTACACCCCCCTGACGCCGAAGGCCCTCACGACCCTGCGCGCAACCTACGACTCCCACAACCGCGCCCACCTCGTGTGGAGTTGATTCACCCCACCCCGCCCCTTCCCGAAACCCTGCCGGGGGCCGGGGAAGGCCAGGAGCAGGGGCTCTCCCACCCCGCCCCGGGTGCGGCAGCTTCGCGCCGCGGGGGTCGGGGTGTCCGGAGCGGGGCTCTGCCCTCCGCTCCGGGTGCGGGCCCGGGGGCAGAGGTAGAGCCAGGCACACCCCTGCCCCTTTTCGAAACCCGGCCCGGGCCCGGGGTAGGGCCAGGCCTACCTCCCGGACGCCCTCCAGGGCCATCGCCGCGGGCGGGCGGCGGCGCATACCGTACCCGCATGGATGTCCGCACGCCCTGGCAGGCGCTCACCCGGCCGCTCGCGTACCCCCGTTCCGTCTGGCCCTGGCGGTCCGCCGGGTATCTCGCGAGCGGGGCCGTCACCGGGGCGGCCGCGCTCGCGGTGCTGCTGGTCCTCGCCATGTTCTCGCTGCTGCTCGTCGGGTTGCCGCTGCTCCTGTTCGCCGGCGTCGCGCTCGGCGGCATCGAGCGCCGCCGGCTCCGCATCGCCGAGACCACCCCCGCCGCCGACCCGCACCGCGTGCCCGACACCCCCGGCCTCGCCGCCTGGCTCCGGATCCGGGTGCGCGAGCAGGCGACCTGGCGGGAGCTGGCGTACGCCGTGCTGCACGCCACCGTTCTGTGGCCGCTCGACCTGATCGTGCTCGCCGTCTGCCTGGGCCTGCCCGCGGCCCTTCTCGGCGCACCGCTCCGCCTGGCCCTCGACGGCCAGGAGACCAAGGTCGTCAAGGCGTACCTCGTCACCTCCTATCCGGAGGCGTTCGCCGCCTCCCTGCTCGGCGCCGTCCTCCTCGTCGCCCTGCTGTACCCGGTCGCGGCACTCGCCGGCGCCCGCGCCGCGATGGCCCGCGCGCTGCTCGCGCCCCGCGAGACCGAGCTGACCGACCGGATCGGCGAGGTGACCCGCTCCCGCGCCCGCCTCGTCGACGCCTTCGAGGCCGAGCGCCGCCGCATCGAACGCGATCTCCACGACGGCGCCCAACAGCGCCTCGTCGCCCTCACGATGACCCTCGGCCTCGCCCGCCTCGACGCCCCGCCCGGCAGCCCCCTCGGCGACCAGCTCGCCAAGGCGCACGACGAGGCCGGGCAGGTCCTCACCGAGCTGAGGGAGCTGATCCACGGCATCCATCCCCAGGTCCTCGCCGACTTCGGCCTGGGCGCGGCGCTCGCCGACGCCGCCGACCGCTCCGCCGTGCCCGTCGACGCGGACATCGAACTGCCCCGGCTCCCCACGGCGGTGGAGTCCGCCGGGTACTTCGCCGTCTGCGAGGCGCTCGCCAACATCGGCAAGCACAGCGGTGCGACCAAGGCCCGGCTCACCGCCCGGTACGCCTCCGGAAGCCTCACCCTCCTCGTCCAGGACGACGGCCGCGGCGGCGCCGACCCGGCCGGCGGGTCCGGACTCACCGGACTGGCCGACCGCATCGCCGTCCTCGATGGCACACTGACGATCTCCAGCCCGCCCGGCGGGCCGACCCTGATCCGAGTGGAGATCCCGTGCCCTCCTCCCTCCGCGTAGTCCTGGCCGAGGACAGCGTCCTCCTGCGCGAAGGGCTGATCGGGCTGCTCGCCCGCTTCGGCCACGAGGTCGCCGCCGCCGTCGGCGACGCCGAGGCCCTGCGCGAGGCGGTCGCCGCGCACGCCCCCGACATCGTCGTGACCGACGTCCGGATGCCGCCCGGTTTCCAGGACGAGGGGCTGCGCGCCGCGGTCGCGCTGCGCGCCGCACGCCCGGAGCTGCCGGTCCTGGTACTGAGCCAGTACGTGCAGCGCAGTTACGCCACCGAGCTGCTCGACTCCGGCGACGGCACGGGCGTGGGCTATCTGCTCAAGGACCGGATCGGCCAGGTCGAGGAGTTCCTGGACGCGCTCACCCGGGTCGCGGCCGGCGGCACGGTCGTCGACCCCGAGGTCGTCCGGCAGCTGCTGCGCCGCCGCCGCGACCCGCTGGCCGCGCTGACTCCGCGCGAGCGGGAGGTGCTGGGACTGGTCGCCGAGGGGCATTCGAACGGGGCGATCGCCCGCCGTCTCGTGGTGACCGAGGCCGCCGTCGGGAAGCACATCGGCAACATCCTCGGGAAGCTCGACCTCCCGCCGGCCGAGGACACGCACCGCCGGGTGCTGGCCGTGCTGACCTACCTGCGGGCGTAGCGGCGGTCGCGGGAACAAAGCGGAGGAGCCCCTCGCTCGCGCGAGGGGCTCCTCCGTGTCTGTGCGCCGCCAGGGACTCGAACCCCGGACCCGCTGATTAAGAGTCAGCTGCTCTAACCAACTGAGCTAGCGGCGCCTGCTGACAGAAGTAATACTACCTGGTCCGGAGGGGTGCTCCGGACCACCCGCCGCCGCCTGCCGCCGCCGGGCCGTCTCCAGGCGCCCCAGGGCCTCAGATCGCCAGCGACAGCACCACCGGCGCCGCCTTCCGGTTCAGCGTGTCGGCCGCCGCGCGCAGCCGGTGGGCGTGCTCGATCGGCAGGGAGAGCGCGAGGCAGCCGACCGCCGATCCGGCCGTCAGCGGGACCGCCGCGCAGACCGTGCCCACCGCGTACTCCTGGAGGTCGAGCACCGGGACGGACGCGGGCTGGCTGTCCAGCTTGGAGAAGAGCACCTTCTCGTTGGTGATCGTCCGGGAGGTCAGCCGGGCGATCTTGTGGCGGGAGAGGTGGTCGCGGCGCCCGTTCTGGTCGAGCTGGGTGAGCAGGCACTTGCCGACCGCGCTGGCGTGCGCCGCCGAGCGGAAGTCCACCCACTCGTTGACCGCGGGCGTGCGCGGGCCGTCCGCGAACTGGGTGATCTTCACCTCGCCGTCGATGTACCGGCTGATGTAGACCGCCGCGCCGACGGAGTCGCGCAGCTCGCGGAGGGTTTCCTGGAGCTTGCGCTCCAGGGCCTCGCGGCGGGTGGCGCCGGAGCCGAGCAGGACGAGGGAGTCACCGACGACGTACGCGCCGTCGGCGACCTGCTCCACGTAACCCTCGCGGCGGAGCATGAGGAGGAGGGAGGACAGGTGACCGAGCGGCAGGCCGGTCTCGCGTCCGATCTGGGTGTCCGTGACACCGCCCGCGTGCCGGGCCACCGCCTCCAGGACACGAAGGGCGTACTGCACCGAGTGGAACGGCGCGATGGGCTCGGGCTTCAGCGCCACGGTTTCCCCCTACCAGGTCGACCAGGTTGTGACCGCAAGCTTCCGTACCACGATAGCCGCCAAGGGCCTGTCAGGGAGCGGCTGTTGCCGGATTGGCCCGCCCCGTCAGCCCCATACGCTGGGACGCGGCACTCTGGCATATGCCAGGGGTATGCGTGACGGCTCGAAGGTGAGGTCAGCGCTCCGCGGGCGTCCTGCCGGCCCCCGGCGGAATAACCGGAGCCCCCCTCCTGTTCTGGTGTGCGATCCGTACGTCGTGAGCGCGTACGTCACAAGCGCAGGAGGGCTCTCAGAGGTGAGCGACAAGGTGAGCGACCCGATCCGGGGAGAGGTGCGCGGGACCGCGCCCGTCCCGCTGTCCGTTCTGGACCTGGTGACCGTCGGCAGCGGGCGGACCGCCTCGCAGGCCCTGGCCACCAGTGTGGAGATCAGCCGGCTCGCCGAGCGGCGCGGCTACCACCGCCACTGGGTGGCCGAGCACCACTCCATGCCCGGCGTCGCGTCCTCGTCGCCGGCCGTGATCCTCGCCCACCTCGCCGCGCACACCGAGCGCATCCGGCTCGGCTCCGGCGGCGTGATGCTGCCCAACCACGCCCCGCTGGTGATCGCCGAGCAGTTCGGCACCCTGGAGGCGCTGGCCCCGGGCCGGGTCGACCTCGGGCTCGGCCGCGCACCGGGCACGGACGGGGCGACGGCGGCCGCCCTGCGCCGTACGGACCATCTGAACGAAGGGGGCGACGACTTTCCGCAGCAGCTCTCCGAGCTGACCCGGTTCCTGGACGACGACTTCCCCGACGGGCACTCGTACGCCCGGATCCACGCCGTGCCCGGTCCCGTGCAGGGCCCGAAGGGGCGCCCGCCGATCTGGCTGCTCGGCTCGTCCGGCTTCAGCGCCCGGCTGGCCGGGATGCTCGGGCTGCCGTTCGCCTTCGCCCACCACTTCTCCGCGCAGAACACCGTCCCGGCGCTCGACCTCTACCGGGACTCCTTCCGACCCTCCGAGGCGCTCGACGCGCCGTACGCGCTGATCGGCGTCTCGGCGCTGGCGAGCGACGACGCGAAGGAGGCGCGCCGGCAGGTGCTGACCGGCGCGCTGTCGATGCTGCGGCTGCGCACCGGCAGGCCCGGGCTGATCCCGACGCCGGAGGAGGCGGAGGCGTACGAATTCAGCGCGCCGGAGCGGGAGTTCGTGAACTCCTGGCTCGGGAACGTGATCCACGGGACCGCGGACGAGGTCCGCACCGGCCTGGACGGGCTCCAGAAGCGCACCGGCGCGGACGAGCTGATGATCACCGCCAACGCGCACGGCGGGGAGGCGCGGCTGCGGAGCTACGAGCTGATCGCGGACGCGTACGGACTGCCGGGCGGAGACGTTCCGGGGGAGTGAGTCCCGGGATTCCGGGGCGGGTTGGTTCAGCGTCGAACGATCCGACGCGCCATCCCTAAGTGAGCCTTAAACCGCTCGTCACCTGTGGTGGCGAGCGGTTCCGTTTTCTGCTGCACCACTCTGACGAGGGCTTTCTTGCGCGAATTGGTCTAGTCCTCGTTTGGTTCAGACCATTGACGCACCATTCACGCGGCGGCTATCACTGCTCCAACTCCTGTACCGCGTACCCCCCTCGGAGGCCGCACGTGCACCCCCGCAAACCCCTGATCGCCGCACTCCTCAGCTCGGCCCTCGCCGCCGGCGCGCTGGCCGCGACCGTCGGCCTCGGCTCCGCCCAGGCGGCCGGCACGGCCACCCCCGCGGCCTCCACGGGCGGCGTGAAGATCGCGTACTACGACCAGTGGAGCGTCTACGGCAACGCCTTCTACCCCAAGCACCTGGACACCCGGGGGATCGCGGCCAAGCTCGACGTCATCAACTACTCGTTCGGCAACATCCACCCGACCGACCTGACCTGTTTCGAGGCCAACAAGGCGGCCGGTGACGACGCCAACCCCAACGCCGGTGACGGCGCGGGCGACTCGTACGCCGACTACCAGAAGTCCTTCTCGGCGGCGGACAGCGTCGACGGCGTGGCCGACAAGTGGGACCAGCCGATCGTGGGCGTCTTCAACCAGTTCAAGGAGCTGAAGGCGAAGCACCCGCACCTGAAGATCAACATCTCGCTGGGCGGCTGGACCTACTCCAAGTACTTCTCCGACGCGGCGAAGACGGACGCGAGCCGCAAGAAGCTCGTGGCCTCCTGCATCAAGCAGTACATCCAGGGCGACCTGCCGGTCGAGGGCGGCTTCG